>NZ_JACHXM010000022.1 GCF_014192055.1 Halomonas organivorans
AATTACCTGATCGATTGTTAAAGAGCAGCTCTTCCGCTTGGAGAGAGCGTCTTGCGTTGCCGTGGCGGCTGCCCCGGCGCCTCGCAAGGAAGGCGTATTCTACGTGATCGGCGCTTCGTGTCAACCCTGCGGCTCGCTGCGTTCGAAGCGAACCGGGCGACCGAGGCATCGGCTCAAGCTGTTCGAGCCAACTTCCGATCGAGTGGGGCGCATTCTACCGAATCCGCTGAGCTTGTCAACCGGGCGTTTTCGATGTCTTTCGAAAAACCCTCGGCAAAACAAGCACTTTTGCCACTCATCACCGCCTGCAACGTTGCCCGTCGCCGGCAGCGGATGCGTACTTTACGGATTCTCCCGGCACCGCGCAAGGACTTTTTTACCGAATCGTGTCGAAAGCATGAGAAGCCGGTGACACGGCCCCGCCCTGGCTATCCACAACCACCCCGACAACGAACCGGCTGTGGATAATCGTACGCCCCAGCCGGAGACGCGAACGCCCGCACGAGGCGGGCGTTCGTTCTGGCCTGACCCAGCAGTCGGTCAGGCGATGGAGACCTTGGCGTAGCGTTTCTTGCCGGCCTGGATCACGAAGCTCTTGCCGGTATCCAGCATGGCGCTCGGCTCCACGACTTCGCCATCGACCTTGACCCGACCATTCTTGAGCATGTCCTTGGCCTGGGCACTGTTCTTGGTCAAACCGGCACGATTGAGCACCGCCGCGATGGGCGCCTGCTCGCTACCCTCGAAGTCGACCGCCACCTCGGGCATGTCCTCCGGAAGCTCTCCGTCGGCCAACTGGTTGCCGGCACTGCGGTGGGCATTGGCGGCGGCTTCCTCGCCGTGATAGCGAGCGATCAGTTCGCGCGCCAGCTCCATCTTCACGTCCCGAGGATTGGCCCCGGCCTCGACGTCGCGCTTGAGCGCTTCTATCTCTTCGTTGCTCTTCAAGGAAAGCAGCTCGAAGTAGCGCCACATCAGGCTGTCGGGCATCGACACCAGCTTGCTGAACATGGCACCCGGTGCCTCGTCCACGCCGACATAGTTGCCCAGCGACTTGGACATCTTCTGCACGCCGTCCAGGCCTTCCAGCAGCGGCATGGTGATGACCACCTGGGAAGACTGGCCGAAATGCTTCTGCACCTCGCGTCCCATCAGCAGGTTGAACTTCTGATCGGTACCACCCAGCTCGACATCGGCCTCCAGGGCCACCGAGTCATAGCCCTGCACCAGCGGGTAGAGAAACTCATGGATGGAGATCGACTGACCGGCCTGGTAGCGCTTCTCGAAGTCGTCGCGCTCGAGCATGCGCGCCACGGTGCTCTGCCCGGCCAGCTCGATCATGTCGGCGGCGCTCATGGCGGAGAACCACTCGGCATTGAAGCGCACCTCGGTCTTTTCAGGGTCGAGGATCTTGAACACCTGGGCCTTGTAGGTCTCGGCGTTGACCTTGACCTCCTCCTCGGTGAGCGGCTTGCGCGTGACGTTCTTGCCGGTGGGATCGCCGATGCGGCCGGTGAAGTCGCCGATCAGGAAGATGACCGTGTGACCGAGGTCCTGGAACTGACGCATCTTGGTCAGCAGCACGCTATGCCCCAGGTGCAGGTCCGGGGCGGTAGGGTCGAAGCCCGCCTTGATGCGCAGCGGACGGCCGGAGGCCAGCTTCTTCTCCAGCTCGTCTTCCAGCAGGATCTCGTGGGTACCACGCTTGAGCAACGCTAGCGCGTCGGCGACATCGGTCATGCTCTCCTCTCCACTCGGCAGGGCGGCCCGTCCGGGCCAACGATGGACGTTGGGAATGGTCGAGGATGTTACCATGCCAGCCACCAACGGTTGAGCCCCACCGGGAGCCCTTATGCCTTACTTCATCGGCCTGATGTCCGGCACTAGCCTCGACGGTATCGACGCCGCCCTGGTCGACATATCGGCCTCGAGCCCGCCGCGCCTGGTCGCGACCCGCGGCGCGCCGATGCCGCCGACGCTGCGCGATGGCCTGTGGCGGCTGTGCCACGCCGAGCAGGCGAGCTTCGCCGAGCTGGCCGCGGCGGAAGACGCCTTCTGCGCCCTGCAGGCCGAGGCCGTGGCCGGGCTACTGGCCGAGACGGGCCTGGCGGCCGCCGATATCGCTGCCGTCGGCAGCCATGGCCAGACCATCGAGCACGCGCCCTGGGGCCACGACGGCGGCCCCGCCTATACCCTGCAGCTCGACGATCCCAGCCGACTGGCCGAGCTCACCGGCTGCACGGTAGTCGCCGACTTCCGTCGCCGCGACCTGGCCGCCGGCGGCCAGGCCGCGCCCCTGGCGCCGGCCTTTCACCAGGCGCTGTTTCGCGCCCCCGGCCAGTGGCGCCTGGTGCTCAATCTCGGCGGCTTCGCCAACCTGACGCTGCTCCCGCCGGTAGAGGATGGCCGCGACCCGCTGGGCTTCGACACCGGCCCGGCCAACGCGCTGCTGGATGCCTGGCACACCCGACATCGCGGCGGCAACTTCGACGCGGGCGGTGCCTGGGGGGCCTCAGGACGCGTGGACGAGGCCCTGCTCGAGCGGCTGCTCGCCGAGCCCTTCTTCCATCGCCCGCCGCCACGCAGCACCGGGCGCGAGGTCTTCCACCTGGAATGGCTCGAAGCACACCTGCGCGGGGACGAACGCCCCGAGGACGTGCAGGCGACCCTGGCTGAGCTCACCGCCGCCAGCGTGGCCCTTGGCATCGACATGGCCCGGGAACGCTATGCGGCGCCGAGCGCCGAATGCCTGATCCCCTGCGGCGGCGGCGCCCACAACCCGGACCTGCTGGCTCGGCTGGCCCGCCGCCTGCCCGACACGCCGCTGGAGGACGCCACGAGCTTAGGCTGGCCGCCGGACTGGCTCGAGGCGGCGGCCTTCGCCTGGCTGGCCTGGCGCCGCCTCGAGGGGCTGCCCGGCAACCTGCCCTCGGTCACTGGCGCGGCCGGCCCGCGGGTGCTGGGCGGACTGTTCGCCCCCTGAACCCGATCTCTCACATGAAGAAGGGAGCGGCACGCCGCTCCCTTCTTCGGCCTCCCTTCGCCGCCCTCCTCAATAGTCATCCTCGCCGCGCAGGGACAGATGACTGGCCGCTTCCTTGGCCTCGGCCAGCTCCTGGCCGCCTCCATCGCCGTACTTGATCATCATGCGCAGGTCGTTGGCCGAATCGGCATGCACCAGCGCTACCTCTTCGCTGATTTTCCCCTGCTGGTATAGATCGTAGAGCGCCTGATCGAAGGTCTGCATCCCCAGGTCGCGGGAACGAGCCATGAGGGTCTTGACCTCGGAAACCTCGCCCTTGCGGATCAAGTCCCCCATCAGCGGCGACTTCAGCAGAACCTCGATGGCCGGACAGCGGCCGCCGTCCACCGTGGGCAGCAGCTGCTGGGCGACGATGGCCCGCAGGTTGAGCGACAGGTCGAGCCACACCTGGTCGTGGCGCTCGTGGGGGAAGAAGTGAATGATCCTGTCCAGCGCCTGGTTGGCGTTGTTGGCATGCAGCGTCGCCAGGCACAGGTGGCCGGTCTCGGCGAAGGTCAGGGCATGTTCCATGGTCTCGCGGGTGCGAATCTCGCCGATCAGGATCACATCCGGCGCCTGGCGCAAGGTGTTCTTCAGCGCCACCTCGAACGACTCGGTGTCGATGCCCACCTCGCGCTGGTTGATGATCGCCCGGCGATGCGGGTGCACGTACTCGATGGGGTCCTCGACGCTGATGATATGGCCGCCGACGGTTTCGTTGCGCCGCTGGATCATCGACGCCAGGGTCGTCGACTTGCCAGTGCCGGTGCCACCGACCACGAACACCAGGCCGCGCTTGATGTTGACCAGCTCGCCAAGCACCTCCGGCAGCGACAGCTCTTCCAGGTGCGGGATCTCGAAGGCGATTCGCCGAATGACCATGGCCGCCTGACTGCGCTGGCGGAAGGCGCTGACGCGGAAGCGGCCACGCCCCGACAGGCTGAGGGCAAAATTGGCCTCCTGCTCGTCCGCAAAGCGCTGCCGGTGACTGTCCGGCATCGCCGCCACCACCAGCTCGTCGACCTGGGCCATGGACAGCCCTTCCTCGCCCATGGGGACCAGCGTGCCGGCCATCTTCAGCGTCGGCGGCGCGGCCACCGAGATCAGTAGATCAGAGGCATCCTTGTCGATCATGATGTCGAGCAACTGATACAGCCATTCTCTTGCGGTCATCCAGCGTCTCCTACTGCGGGGCATCATCAGCCGGGGAGCAGGGCCTTCGCCTTGGCCTGTGCCTCTTCGCGGGCCACCACATTGTCGGCCACCAGCCGTGACAGGGCCGCATCCAGAGTCTGCATGCCCAGGTTGCCACCGGTCTGGATCGCCGAGTAGATCTGCGCCACCTTGTCCTCGCGGATCAGGTTGCGCACCGCCGAGGTGGCAATCAGCACCTCGTGGGCCGCCACCCGCCCGCCGCCCTGGCGCTTGAGCAACGCCTGGGAGATCACCGCCTGCAGCGACTCGGACAGCATCGAGCGCACCATGGCCTTCTCGTCGCCGGGAAAAACATCGATGATACGGTCGATCGTCTTGGCCGCCGAAGTGGTGTGCAGGGTGCCGAACACCAGGTGGCCGGTCTCCGCCGCGGTCAGCGCCAGCCGGATGGTCTCCAGGTCGCGCATCTCGCCGACCAGGATGACGTCGGGATCCTCGCGCAGCGCGCTGCGCAGGGCCGGAGCGAAGCCGTGGGTGTCGCGATGCACCTCACGCTGATTGATCAGGCAACGCTTGCTGCGATGCACGAACTCGACCGGATCCTCGATGGTAAGGATGTGCTCGAAACGGTTGTCATTGATGTAGTCGATCATCGCCGCTAGCGTCGTGCTCTTGCCTGAGCCGGTCGGCCCGGTCACCAGCACCAGGCCGCGCGGCAGCATGGCCAGGCGACGGAACACCTCGCCCAGCTCCAGGTCATCCAGGGTCCACACCTGGGAGGGGATGGTGCGAAACACCGCGCCAGCGCCACGGGCCTGGTGGAAGACGTTGACGCGGAAGCGCGAGACGCCGGGCACCTCGAAGGAGAAGTCGGTCTCCAGGAACTCTTCGAAGTCACGACGCTGGCGGTCGGCGAGGATATCGTAGATCAGCCTGCGAACCTCGCGATCCTCCATGGCCGGCACATTGAGCCGGCGGATATCACCGTCGACCCGGATCATCGGAGGCAGTCCCGCCGAGAGATGGAGGTCCGAGGCGTTCTGCTTTGCCGAGAATGCCAGCAGTTCGGTAATATCCATGCGGTTCCCCTGCTCCCGGGATAAGGTGTTCTCAGTATGACAGACCTCACGACATGACGGATCTGGTACTTTCCGATTCGCTCGCCGCCGCTCGACGCCGACTCGAGGCGGCGCTGGCCGATGCCGGCCGTGCGCCCGACGCGGCGCGGCTGCTGGCGGTCAGCAAGACCAAACCCGCGGCCATGATCCGCGAGGCGCACCGGCTGGGCCAGCGCGACTTCGGGGAGAACTACCTGCAGGAGGCACTGGACAAGCAGGTCGAACTCGCCGATCTGGACGACATCGTCTGGCACTTCATCGGGCCGCTGCAATCCAACAAGACCCGCGACGTGGCCGGCCACTTCGCCTGGGTACACAGCCTGGACCGGGAGAAGATCGCCCGGCGTCTCAGCGAACAACGCCCCGACGATCTGCCACCGCTGAACGTCTGCCTGCAGGTCAACATCAGCGATGAGACCTCGAAGTCCGGGGTCTCCCTCGCCGAACTGCCGTCGCTGGCCGAGGCGGTGATGGCGATGCCTCGCCTGAGGCTACGCGGGTTGATGGCGATTCCGGCCCCGGCTGACGACCCGATCGCACAGCGCACGCCCTTTGCGCGACTGCGCGAGGCCCTGGCGACACTGCGCCAACGCTTCCCCGAGGCAGGGCTGGACACGCTGTCGATGGGCATGAGCGGCGACCTGGAGGCCGCCATTCAAGAAGGCGCCACCCAGGTGCGGCTCGGCACCGCCATCTTCGGGGCACGCGACCGCTCCGCCTGAGCAACCACGGCGCCGACGGCATGTCGACGGCGCCTCCACGTCGACACAGACAGGACTGAACGCATGGCAAGCCAAGTCACCTTCATCGGCGCCGGCAACATGGCCGGCGCCATCATCGGCGGAATGATCGACAGCGGCTATCCGCGCGATGCCATCACCGCCACCTCGCCCAGCGACGAGATGCTCGCACCGGCCCGGGAAAAGTACGGCATCCATACGTCCACCGACAACGCCGCCGCCGTGGCCCAGGCCGACGTGGTAGTGCTGGCGGTCAAGCCGCAGATCATGCAGGACGTCTGCCGCGCCATGCGAGAGGCCGTCCAGGCGCGCAAGCCACTGATCATCTCGGTGGCCGCCGGCCTGTCCGCCGAGACGCTGGAAGCCTGGCTGGGCGGCGAGCTCGCCGTGGTGCGCTGCATGCCCAACACCCCCTCGCTGGTTGGCGCCGGCGCCGCTGGCCTGTATGCCAATGCACGCGTCGACGACGCACAGCGCCATCTGGCCACGGAGCTTCTCGAAGCCGTGGGGCTGGTCGAGTGGGTCGATGAGGAGGCCCTGCTGGAGGCCGTGACGGCGGTGTCCGGCAGCGCGCCGGCCTACTTCTTCCTGATGTTCGAAGCCATGGAAGAGGCCGGCGCCAAGCTCGGCCTGCCCGCCGACACCGCGCGCCGCCTGGCCATGCAGACCGCTTTCGGCGCAGCGCGGATGGCCATGGACAGCGACAAGACGCCGGGCGAACTCAAGCGCAACGTGATGTCGCCCGGCGGCACCACCGAGCGCGCCATCTCCCATCTGGAAGACGCCGGCCTGCGCCGCATCATGGCCGAGGCCATGGACGCCTGCGCCGAACGCGCCCGCGAGATGGCCGCCGAACTCGGCAAGCGCTAACCGGGCTGGTTCACAAGACACGGAGGAGCCCCGATGGGCAGTCAATTGGGAAACGCCGGCCTGCTGCTGGTCAACACCCTCGTCAACATCTACCTGTTCCTGTTGATGCTGCGCTTCCTGCTGCAGGCATCCCGGGCCGACTATTACAATCCCTTGAGCCAGTCGGTGGTGAAGATCACCCAGCCGGTGGTGCGCCCCTTCCAGAGCTTCCTGGGGCCGGTGATGGGGCGCTTCGACCTGGCCACGCTGGCCGCCGGATTCGTGCTCAAGCTGGTGGCCATCATCGCGATCCTGCAGATCGCCGGCTACGGCATGGCGCCGATCGACAACCTGGCGATCGGCGCCGTGGCATCGCTGGCCAACGCCATCCTGAAGATCTACTTCTTCGCGCTGATCGTGATGATCATCCTCAGTTGGGTGGCGCCGCGCGCCAGCCATCCGGGCGCCATTCTGGTCATGCAGCTGGTGGAACCGATCATGGCTCCGGTGCGCCGGGTGATTCCGCCGCTGGGCATGCTCGACCTCTCGCCGATCGTGGTGTTCATCGCCATCAGCCTGCTCGATGGTATCGTGGTGGGCTCACTGATCCGCGCCGCCGGCGTCGTCGGCGCCCTGGTCGGGCTCTAAGAAGACGCATCACCCTGATGCGGGATTCGCGGTGATGTCCGGCGACCAGCCGTCGCGTGGGCGCCATGACCCCATCCATGGCCCCCTCGCGTCGGCTCATCCCCGACGATGTTCGCATCGCGTCTCCCGGCACGCTCCAAACACCAACGAAAACGACTGGACACGATACTTTAGATGACCGAGCTGCCCCGTGATTCGGTCGGCCTGGTGACGCCCGAGACGGCGCACTTCGACGACCCCCTGGACCTGGCCTGCGGCAGGACGCTGCCGGCCTATGACCTCGTCTACGAGACCTACGGCACCCTCAACGCCGAGGGCACCAACGCCGTGCTGATCTGCCATGCCCTGTCCGGCCACCACCACGCCGCCGGCTTCCACTCGATGGACGAGCGCAAGCCCGGCTGGTGGGACGCCCATATCGGGCCCGGCAAGTCGATCGACACAGAGCGCTTCTTCGTGGTGTCGGTGAACAACCTCGGCGGCTGTCACGGCAGCACCGGGCCCATCAGCGAGAATCCCGAGACGGGTACGGCCTGGGGCCCCGACTTTCCGATGATGACGGTGATCGACTGGGTCCACAGCCAGGCCCGCCTGGCGGATCGGCTGGGCATCGAGCGCTTCGCCGCCGTGGTCGGTGGCAGCCTGGGCGGCATGCAGGTGCTGCAGTGGGCGCTGAGCTATCCGGAACGCATCGCCCACGCCGCGGTGATCGCCGCCACCCCCAAGCTGTCGGCACAGAACATCGCCTTCAACGAGGTGGCCCGCCAGGCCATCCGCTCCGACCCCGAGTTCCATGACGGCCACTACGCCGAGCACGGCGCGCTGCCCCGCCGCGGACTCAAGCTCGCGCGCATGGTGGGTCACATCACCTACCTGTCGGAAGACGCCATGGGCAGCAAGTTCGGCCGCGACCTGCGCAGCGAGGACTTCAACTTCGGCTACGACGTGGAGTTCCAGGTGGAATCCTACCTGCGCTACCAGGGCGATACCTTCTCCACCTCCTTCGACGCCAACAGCTACCTGCTGATGACCAAGGCGCTGGACTACTTCGATCCGGCGGCGGCCCACGGCGGCGACCTGGCGGCGGCAGTGGCCCCGGCCGACTGCCCCTTCCTGGTGGTCAGTTTCTCCAGCGACTGGCGCTTCCCGCCGTCGCGTTCCAAGGAACTGGCCAACGCTCTGGTGCGCGCCGGCAAGGCGGTCAGCTTCGCCAACATCGACTCGCCCCACGGCCACGATGCCTTCCTGCTGCCCGAGCCCCGCTACCAGGCGATCTTCTCCGCTTTCATGGGCCGCGTGGCCCGCGACCAGGGACTGGAGGACCGCTCATGATGCGCGCCGACCTGCAACGGATCTACGACTGGGTACCCGCAGGCGCCCGAATGCTCGACCTGGGCTGCGGCGACGGCACCCTGCTGGCCGCCCTGGCACAGGACAAGGGCGTGACCGGCTACGGCCTGGAGATCGACCCCGACGGCATCACCGCCTGCCTGGCGCGCGGCGTCAACGTCATCGAGCAGAACCTCGACGAGGGGCTTTCCAACTTCGAGGACGATGCCTGCGACCTGGTGGTGATGACCCAGGCCCTTCAGGCGCTGCGCCGCCCGGACCGCATGCTCGACGAGATGCTGCGGGTGGCCGGCGAGTGCATCATCACCTTCCCCAACTTCGCCTACTGGCGCCATCGCGCCTACCTGGGCCTGCGCGGCTACATGCCGGTTTCCAAGTCGTTGCCACATGCCTGGTACGACACGCCCAACATCCACCTGTCGACCTTCAACGACTTTGAACGGCTGTGCCGGGACAAGGGTCTGATCATCATCGACCGCGCGGTAGGCATCGGCGGACGCTCGGGCAACTGGGCATCGCGGCGCTGGCCGAACCTGTTCGGCGAGATCGCCATCTTCCGGGTGACGCGGCGCCAACGCTGACCGGGCAACGCCGCTTCCCGGCTTCGAAGGGAGGGTACGGCATGAGGATTCGACGACTATTCGGTGCCCTGCTGGCCGGCGTATTGCTGGCCGCCCCGGCGGCCGAGGCCCAGCAGTACGAGCAGGTCGGCGACGTCCAGATCCACTACAACGCCCTGAACACCACCTTCCTGGCACCCGAGATGGCCCGAGCCGCCGGCATCCAGCGTAGCCCGGGGCTCGGCCTGCTCAATGTCAGCGTGCTGGAGTCGCGCCAGGACGGCACGTCGCGGGCGGTCAACGCCCGAGTCGACGGCAGGGTCGGCATCCTGGGCGGAGAGGGCCGCCCCCTGGACTTCCGCACCGTGCGCGACGGCGGCGGGATCTCGCACATCGCCACCTTCCGCATCCGCGAGGGCGAGCCGATGCAGTTCACCCTGGTGGTGACGCCGGATCCCGACCGGCCGCCGACCGAAATCGGCTTCATCCAGCGCTTCTATATCGATCGCTGACGCCATCTCCGCCGGCCTGATGCCCGTGGCTGGCCCGCGGCATCATCTCGCCAGGTCGCGTCCGGGGACGACCGGGAGCGCCCCGCCGAGGGCGACGCCCATCGGCCGCCCCTCGGCACGCTCGAAGCGACATGCCCGCGCCAGCACCTCCACGCCCTCCCCGATCACCCGACGCAGGGTGGCGGCGTAGGTGGGATCCAGGTGGGCGGCCGGAGCGACCGCCGCGATGCCCTCGTGGGCCACGCAGAACAGCAGCACGGCGCGGTGGCCCTCGGCGGCGAGCCCTGCCAGGGTCTCGAGGTGCTTGCGCCCTCGCTCGCTGACCGCGTCCGGGAAATAGCCGTGGCCGTCCACCTCGCGCAAGGTGACCTGCTTGACCTCCACGTAGGTGGTCGCGCCGGCATCGCCATCCAGCCGAAAGTCCAATCGCGCGCCCTCCACGCGGGCCTCTCGCTTCAGCCTACCGGCCCCAGCCAGTTCCTGGATCCTCCCGGCCGCCAGCGCCTCTTCGACGATACGATTGGCACGACCGGTGTGCACCGAGGCCAGCGCCGTGGTGCCGTCCGGCTGGGGCAGCTCGATCAATTCCCAGGTCCAGGCCAGCTTGCGCCGCGGGTCGTCGCTGGGCGCCAGCCACACCCGGCATCCCGGCACGTTGACCGCCCGCATCGAACCGGTGTTGGGACAGTGGGCGACCACCTCACGACCATCGTCGAGGCGCACGTCGGCCAGGAAGCGCTTGTAGCGGCGCAGCAGCACGCCGGACACCAGCGGCTCGGGATAGTCCATCAGGCGCCCTCGCGGCGAGACAGGAACCGCCCCAGCCGCGCCACGGCCTCCTCCAGCCGCTCGATGCCGGTGGTGAAGGCGATGCGCACGTGATGCTCGCCGCCCGCCAGGGCGAAGTCGGTGCCAGGGGTGATGGCGACGTTCTCTTCCTCGAGCAGCGCCTGGCAGAAGGCCTCGCTGTCGCGGCTGTAACGAGAGATGTCCAGCCACAGGTAGAAGGCCCCCTGGGGCGGCAGGTCGGGCACCAGCCCCAGTGTCTCGAGCCCCGCGAGCAGGGCATCACGGCGCCGAGCCAGTTCCGCGCGTCGACCTTCCAGGATATCGCGGCACTCGGGCTCGAAGGCCGCCAGGGCGGCGTGCTGGGCCGGAGTGGGGGCCGAAAGGAAAACGTTCTGGGCCAGCCGGGTCAGCGGCTCGATAGCCGCCTCGGGCGCCACCAGCCAGCCCAGACGCCAGCCGGTCATGCCGAAGTACTTGGAGAAGCTGTTGACCACGAAGGCCTCCGGGGCCACTGCCGCCGCGGACAGCGGCGCCAGGTCATAGCACAGCCCCTGGTAGATCTCGTCGACCAGCAGATGGCCGCCGCGGGAGGACACCGTCCTCGCCACGGCGGTGAGCCCGGCGGCATCGAGCATGTGCCCGGTGGGATTGGAAGGCGTTGCCAGCATCGCCAGCCGGGTGTCGTCGCGCCAGTGCTGGGCGACGCCCTCGGCGTCGAGCTGCCAGCCGCTCTCCGGCCCCACCGGCACCGCATCGACCTCGGCACCCGCCAGCGCCATGAAGTGGCGATTGCAGGGATAGGTAGGGTCGGCCATCAGCACTCGGTCGCCGCCCTCGACCAGCAGCTGGCTGGCCAGCAGCAGCGCGCCGGAAGCCCCCGGCGTGACGATGATCCGCGCCGGATCGACGTCGGCGCCGAAGTGCCGCGCATAGTGATCGGCAATCGCCTCGCGCAATGCCGGCAGGCCCGCCGCTGGGGTGTAACGGGTGCGCCCCTCTGCCAGCGCACTCTGGCCGGCGACCAGCACCGGTTCGGGCGTGGGGAAGTCGGGCTCGCCCACCTCCAGGTGGATGACGTCGTGGCCGGCGGCCTCCCGGGCCTGGGCAGCCTCCAGCAGGCGCATCACGCGGAAAGGGGCGACGGCATCGAGTCGCGAGCTCCAGGACATGGATGTCTCCTCTGCACGGCAACACATGGCGGGCATCTTTTCGGCCTGCCATAGTCAAAGGCCGCATGTTACGACTTTTGGCGCGACGACGCAGTCCGCTGCCGCCGGGGTGTTGCAAAGGCGGCGTTTTTTCGCTAAACAAGCATCCCTTTGGCGTGAGATACCTTGAGCAGTTCATCGGGTATTGATCAGCAGTCACACAAGTAACGAGGCAGTCCCATGCCAGTAGCAGAAAAGAAGATGGAAGCGCCCAAGAAATTCACCCCGTACGAGCCGGCACCGGGTGAAGAGTACATGAACGACAAGCAGCTCGAGCACTTCCGCCAGATCCTGCTGGGCTGGAAACAGGAGCTGATGGAGGAAGTGGATCGCACGGTGCGACATCTTCAGGAGGAGGCGAACAACTACGCCGACCCGGCGGATCGCGCCACCCAGGAGGAGGGCTTCAGCCTCGAGCTGCGCACCCGCGACCGCGAACGCAAGCTGCTCAAGAAGATCAACGAGACCATCGAGAAGATCGACGAGGACGACTACGGCTTCTGCGAGGCCTGCGGCGTGGAGATCGGCATCCGTCGCCTGGAGGCGCGTCCCACCGCTACCCTGTGCGTCGACTGCAAGACCCTTGCCGAGCTCAAGGAGAAGCAGCTGGGCGGCTAAGCCCCGGTTCGCACCGCTCCCGTGATGGGCACCCTGGGGTGCCCATCCGCCTGTTCGTCCCTCGCCCCGGAGCCGTCCATGCGTCCCTACCGTGGCCGCTTCGCCCCGACCCCCTCGGGCCCTTTGCATTTCGGTTCGCTGATCGCCGCCCTGGCCAGCTTCCTGGACGCCCGCCATGCGGCCGGCCACTGGGGACTGCGCATCGAGGACGTCGATCCACCGCGCTGTCCATCTGGCGCCGTCGACACCATCCTGCGCCAGCTTGAGGCCTTCGGCCTGCAGTGGGACGGCCCGGTCGTCTGGCAGAGCAAACACCACGACGCCTATGCCGCCGCCCTGGCCCGCCTCGAGATCCAAGGCCTGGCCTACCCTTGCAGCTGCTCGCGCAAGCAGTGGCGCGCTCATCCCGTCTACCCCGGCTGGTGTCGCGACGGCGTGTGCGAGCCGCACAAGCCGGCGGCCTGGCGGCTGCGCAGCGACCTCGGCCTGCGCCCGGTGCGTTGGGAGGATCGGTTATTCGGCCCCCAGGCCTTCGACCCCGCCGAGCTCGGCGACGTGGTGCTGCAGCGCAAGGATGGCCTGTGGGCCTACCAGCTCGCCGTGGTGGTGGACGACGCCGACCAGGGCATCAACGAGGTGGTGCGCGGCGCCGACCTGCTCGACAACACGCCCTGGCAGCGCCAGCTGCAGCACGCCCTGGCACTGCCCGAGCCCCGCTACCTGCACCTGCCGCTGATCCTCGGCGACGACGGCCAGAAGCTGTCCAAGCAGAATCTGGCTCCGGCGCTGCCGGACACCGAAACCGAGGCCCGAGCGCTATTGCATCGCGCCCTGGCCCTGCTCGACCAGGCGCCCCCCGCCGAGCTCGCCATGGCGCCGGTGGCAGAGCAGCTTGCCTGGGCCATCGCCCACTGGGACCCGGGCCGGCTGCGCGCCGACCCCGAACGCCGTTTGACGCACGACACCGTCGACTGAGGAGGCACCGTGTACGTCTATCGCATCGTGCTGTTCCTGGTGTTCGGCGGCTATCTGCTCTCGCCGCTGCTGATGAGCGGCTGGGGCAGCCCAGGGGCCGCCTGGTATCGGCCCTTCCTGATCTGGGGCGTGCTGATCGCCCTGACCCTGTGGCTGGAACGCAAGCGCAAGCTCGATGAACGACGTTAGGGGGTCCTCGCGATGAGCCTGACCGGCCTCATGGTCCTGGGCATCGGCTACATGCTGGTGCTGTTCCTGTGCGCCCTCGCAGTGGAGCGCGGCTGGCTGCCGTCACGCCTGACCCGCCATCCGGCGATCTACACCTTGGCGCTGGGGGTCTACGCCAGCGCCTGGGCGATTCACGGCAGTCTCGAACAGGCCGGACGCAGCGGCTACGGCTACCTGGCCTACTACCTCGGCGCGGCCGGGGCCTTCCTGCTGGCGCCAGTGCTGCTGGTACCGATCCAGCGCATGGCGCGCACCTATCAGCTGGCGTCGCTGGCCGACCTGTTCGCCTTCCGCTTCCGCTCGCGCTGGGTCGGCACCCTGATCACCCTGGTCAGCCTGCTGGCGGTGCTGCCACTGCTGGCGCTGCAGGTGCAGACCATGGGCAATGCCATCCAGTTGCTGTCCGGCGGCGGGTCGCAGGAGTGGCTGGCACTGGGATTCAGCGGCCTGATCGCGCTGTTCGCGATCCTCTTCGGCGCCCGCCATACCCATCTCAATGCCCGCCACGACAGCTTGCTGGCGGCGATCGCCTTCGAGTCGGTGGTCAAGCTCGGGGCCATGCTGGCGCTCGGCGCCTTCGCCCTCTATGGCATCTTCGACGGCCCCGGCGATCTCCAGGCCTGGCTCGACGGCCCCGGCCACCTCGAGCAGGCCGAAACGCATCCGCTGGCCCCGGCCCAGTGGCGCACCCTGCTGATGCTGTTCTTCGCCGCGGCCTTCCTGATGCCGCACATGTTCCACATCACCTTCGCCGAGCCTCTGAACCGACGTACCCTGCTGCGTGCCGGCTGGGTGCTGCCGCTGTTCCTGCTGCTGATGGCCCTGCCGGTGCCGCTGATCCTGTGGGGCGCCCAACGCCTCGGGATCGACGCCTCCGCCACCGGCACCGCCTACCTGGCCTTCGGCCTGTCATCCTCCTGGTGGGTCGGCGCGCTGGCCTTCATCGCCGGCCTGGCCGCGGCCAGCGGCACCATGATCATCATCTCCCTGGCGCTGTCGGGGATGATCCTCAACCACCTGGTGCTGGTGGCCCATCCGCCGATCGCCCAGCCCGATCTCTACCGCTGGCTGCGCTGGCTGCGACGCGGCCTGATCGCCGCGGTGATCGTCGGCGGCTGGCTGTTCTACCGCACCGTGGGCGTGCATCACGACCTCTCGACCCTGGCGATGGCCTCCTTCGTCGGCATGGCCCAGTGTCTGCCGGGCATGCTCGCCCTGCTCTACTGGCCGGGTGCCAACCGCAAGGGCATGGTCACCGGGCTCGTGGTCGGCGTGTCGATCTGGCTGGCCGGCCTGTGGCCGCCGCTGCTCGGGGCGCCCTCCGGAGTGGTACTGCTCCCGCCCGGTCTCGAAGTGCTGGCCGACGAACCCGACTGGTACCTGATCACGCTGGTCTCGCTGGCGGCCAACGTGCTCAGCTTCATTCTGGTTTCGCTGGCGACTCGCACCTCGGCCGGCGAGCGCGCCGCCGCCGAGGCCTGCTCGGTGGACGCCGTGGTGCGCCCGATGCGATTGCCGCTGGTGGCCGGCAACGGCATGGAGATCAAGCAGCACCTGGCGCGCGCGCTGGGCGAGGACGTCGCCGAGCGCGAGGTGGAACGAGCCCTGGCGGCGCTGAAGATGTCGCCGCTGGACGGCCGCCCCTACGCCCTGCGTCGTCTGCGCGACCGCATCCAGGCCAACCTCTCGGGCCTGATGGGCCCTTCGGTAGCCCAGGACATCGTCGACCGTTTCCTGCCCTATCGGCAGGACGGCCCTGGCGCCACAGAGGACATCCACTTCGTCGAGAGCCGTCTGGAAGCCTACCGCTCGCGGCTCACCGGCCTGGCTCGAGAGCTCGACGGCCTGCGCCGCTATCACCGCCGTACCCTGACCCGGCTGCCGGTAGGGCTGTGCGCCTTCGGCGAGGACGGCGAGCTGCTGATGTGGAACGACGCTCTGGCCGAGCTCTCCGGCATCCCCGGGGAATCGGTGATCGGCGCCCACCGCGACACCCTGCCGCCCCCGTGGAACGAACTGCTGGGCCGCATCCTCGCTGAACCCCATAGCCAGCTCTACAAGCAGCCGGTGGCCCTGGCCCGCGGCCAGCGCTTCCTCAGCCTGCACAAGGCCGCATTGCATGGCGACCATGGCGACCCCGGCGGCAACGTCATCCTGGTCGAGGACCACAGCGAGATGAAGTGGCTGGAAGACGAGCTGGTGCATGCCGCCCGACTGGCCTCGATCGGCCAGTTGGCGGCCGGCGTCGCCCACGAGATCGGCAACCCCATCACCGGCATCTCGTCTCTGGCCCAGAATCTGCGCTACGACACCGACGATCCGGCCCTGCTGGAGACCGCCGATCAGATCCAGCAGCTCACCGATCGGGTGTCGCGCATCGTCGGCTCGCTGGTCGGCTTCGCCCATGGCGGCCGCCACGTCACCGGGGCGGCCTTCGAGGCAGTGTCGATGGCCGAGGTCACCGATGAGGCGCTGCACTTGATCCACCTCGCCCGCTCGGGGGAGGATATTCAATACGTGAACCACTGCCCGCCCGCCCCCCGAGTGGACGGTGACGCCCAGCGCCTTCAGCAGGTGATGATCAACCTGCTCGGCAACGCCCGGGACGCCAGCGAGCCGGGGGGACGCGTGATCGTCGACGCCGAACCCCAGGGCGAGTCGCTGCTGGTCACCGTTACCGACGAGGGGCACGGCATCGATGAGCGCGTGCGCGACCACCTCTTCGAGCCCTTCACCACCACCAAGCCGGCCGGTGAGGGCACGGGACTCGGCCTGCCGCTGGTCTACAGCATCATCGCCGAGCACGGTGGCCAGATCGACATCGAGTCCCCTCCCGCCGGGCGGGCCAACGGCACCCGCATCAAGCTGTGGCTGCCCCTCAACCGAGAGGATGCTGAGAGTACCGATGAGCCGGATCCTGATCGTTGAAGACGAAGCCATCATCCGCAGCGCCCTGAGGCGCCTGCTGGAACGCCATGACCACAGGGTCAGCGAGGCCGGCTCGGTGGACGAGGCGCTGTCCCTCGATCCCCAGGGCTTCGACCTGGTGATCAGCGACCTGCGACTGCCGGGCGAGCCGGGCACCGACCTGATCGCCCGCGCTGCCCCGGTACCGGTGCTGATCATGACCAGCTACGCCAGCATGCGCTCGGCGGTGGAAGCATTGAAGCTCGGCGCCGTGGACTACGTGGCCAAGCCCTTCGACCACGACGAGCTGCTCGAGACCGTGGCCCGGGTGCTTCACCAACGCGCGCTGCAGCAGGGCGAGCCCCCGGACGTCACCGACCCCGGCGGCGAACGCCAGACCATGATCGGCAACTGCCCGGCCATGCAGGCGGTCTATACCCGCATCCGCAAGACCGCACCGGCCGACGTTACCGTGCTTATCCAGGGCGAATCCGGCACCGGCAAGGAGCTGGTGGCCCGCGCGCTTCACCAGCAGAGCCAGCGTGCCGCGGCCCCGCTGGTATGCGTGAACTGCGCGGCCATCCCCGAGACGCTGATCGAATCGGAGCTGTTCGGTCACGAGAAAGGGGCTTTCACCGGCGCCAGCGCCGCGCGCACTGGCCTGGTGGAAGCCGCCGACGGCGGCACCCTGTTCCTCGACGAGATCGGCGAGCTGCCCCTCGACGCCCAGGCCCGCCTGCTGCGGGTCCTCCAGGAGGGCGAGATTCGCAAGATCGGCTCGGTGGAAACTCGCCACGTGGACGTACGGTTGATTGCCGCCACCCACCGCGATCTACGCGTCCTGTCGAGAACCGGCGAGTTCCGCCTCGATCTCTACTACCGTCTCAACGTCATGCAGATCGACCTGCCGCCGCTGCGCGACCGCGAGGACGACATCCTGGAGATCGCCGACGTTCTGCTGGATAAGGCCTGCCGCCGGCACGAGCGCGACGGCCTCCGCCTGTCGCGTGCCGCGCGCCGGGTAATCCGCGATTTTCCCTGGCCCGGCAACGTGCGTGAACTGGAGAACGCCCTGGAGCGCGGCGTCATCCTCGCCGAGGGCCATCTCATCCACCCCGACGACCTGGGGCTCGGGCCAACGACGCCCCGGCCCAGCCCGCCGCCGCCGCCAGCGATCGAACCGATAGCCCCGGGGAGCGATGAAGCGCCCCACGGACAGACCGCCGAGACGGCAGCGGACGAAGAGGAAGAGGATCTGTCGCTGGAAGATTATTTCCAGCACTTCGTGCTCGAACACCAGGACCAGATGAGCGAGACCGAGTTGGCCCAGAAGCTCGGGATCAGCCGCAAGTGTCTTTGGGAGCGACGCCAGCGCCTGGGGATCCCACGCAAGAAGGGCCCGAGGCGCAATGCCGGCTAGGCGCCGCCTCACCTACGACCAAAGCACTAGCGCCCGCGGCCTCGGCCGCGGGCGCCGTTTTTGGCACGTTCGATGGCGTTCTCGCACCATTTGTTACCTTCCCACACAACCACTGCCCCATGGAGGGGCATATTGGGTAACACTCCACCCAGCTCCGACAGACGCCACAATGCATCATAAAAACAAACCATTGTTTTATATGTATTTTTCTAGAAATGGCACGCCCTCTGCTATATACAGGGCAAGAAAAACAACGCCGGATGCCACCCGCGGCCAACAACAACAAAAAGGCTCGCGAGCGGTGACAGGCCCGACCCGATAACAACAACAAGACCCCGGGCCACAGACACTGAGCGCCATGCCGACAACAAGAACAACAGCGGCAAGCAGGCGCGAGTCCTTCGAGGCAACAACAACAAGACGCTCGAAGTCCGGAATCAGGACGCGACGCACCATACCGGCCGCCAACAACAACAAGGGCCGTCAGAGGTGCACCCCCGTCAACAACGACAACACGTCGGGGGGAGGCAATCATCTGCCGTCGTGGTTGGATTATTGTTTTGAATACGAGGCGGTCGCCTTCAGGAACGTTTACAAAGACAACAACATTGCTTGCCTGAATTCCTTGGTGACTGTGGTGCGTATTCAAGGCGATGCGCCATCACGAAGAAGAATCAGCAGCAGGGATGCTGCATCCTGCTTGACAGGGGAGGCCAGTGGCCTCCCCTTTCTACTTTAGGGCCGATTGCCAGAAGGCCCAATGCTTTGCAAGGTGTCGGGTGTTCGCTACACTCAACGCTTTTCGAATCCTCGCGAGTCGACAACGCCGCATGATCAAAGGTTTTACCCGCTTTCTGCAGAGTCCGGGCGAGCATCTCCGGTCACTGTTCGGTCCTCAGGACGCGTCGGCCGCCGGCCCCGAGCTGCGCGTCATCCCCCGCCAGGAGCATCCGGTCTCGCGCCAGCACTTCAGCGATGCCGCTCTCAAGGTGCTGTACCGGCTGCACAACGCCGGCCACGAAGCCTTCCTGGTAGGAGGGTGCATCCGCGATTCCCTGCTCGGTCGCATGCCCAAGGACTTCGACGTGGCCACCGACGCCACCCCTGAGCGGGTCCGTGAGCTGTTCCGCAACTCACGCATCGTCGGCCGCCGCTTCCGTATCGTCCACGTGCGCTTCGGCCGCGAAGTGATCGAGGTCACCACCTTCCGCGGCAAGCCCGGCGACGACCATGCCGACCACATCGCCCAGCAGTCCGACGACGGCATGCTGCTGCGCGACAACGTCTGGGGCAACATCGAGGAAGACGCCATCCGACGCGACTTCACGATCAATGCCCTCTACTACAGCATTGCCGACTTCTCGATCCACGACTTCGCCGACGGCGTGCGGGACATCGAGTCGCGCACCCTGAGGTTGATCGGCGACCCGGCGACCCGCTATCGCGAGGACCCGGTGCGCATGCTGCGCGCGGTGCGCTTCGCCGCCAAGCTCGACTTCGACATCGAGCCGGCCACCGAGGCACCGATCGCCGAGCTCGCCGAACTGCTGCTCCAGGTGCCCCCGGCGCGACTGTTCGACGAAGTGCTCAAACTGTTCATGGGTGGCCATGGGGTCGAGACCTTCCGTCTGCTACGCGACTACGGCCTGTTTGCCATGCTGTTCCCCGAGGCCGATGAAGCCATGGAGGAATTGCCGTGGGCGGAGGCGGTCATCGAGCGCGCCCTGGCCAGCACCGATCGACGCATCCACGAAGAGCGCCCGGTAACGCCGGCCTTCCTGTTCGCCGCCCTGCTGTGGGGCCCGGTGCAGCAGCGCCAGCAGACCCTGGAGGCCGAAGGCATGCCTCCCATCCCGGCGCTGCAGGCCGCCTCCCAACAGGTCATCTCGCGCCAGCTGCAGCATGTGGCCATTCCCAAGCGTTTCAGCCTGCCGATGCGCGATATCTGGGACCTGCAGCAGCGCCTGCCGCTGCGCCGTGGCAAGAGAGTCTTCCAGACCCGCGAACATCCGCGCTTCCGTGCCGCCTACGATTTCCTGCTGGTCCGCGAGGCCGCCGGCGAGCTGTCTCCCGGCCTCGGCGACTGGTGGACCGCCTTTCAGGATGCCGACGAGCACGAACAGCGCCGCCTGCTGGGCAAGGTCGACGCCGATCCGGCCGGCACCCCGGCCCCACGCAACAAGCGCCGCCGACGCCGTCGCCGTCGCAAGCCGTCCAACGACGACTCATGAGCCGCCCGCATCGAGCCTGGATCGGGCTCGGCAGCAACCTCGACGATCCCCACGGCCACGTCGAGCGCGCCCTGGCCGAGCTCGACGCCCTGCCGCTGACGCGACGTCGTCAAGCCTCGTCGCGCTATGCCAGCCGCCCGGTGGGGCCTGCCGATCAGCCCGACTTCGTCAACGCCGTGGCCGAGCTCTCGACCCGACTGTCGCCGCTGGCACTGCTCGACCAGCTGCAGGCTCTGGAACAGCGCCACGGTCGAGTGCGTGGCCGACGCTGGGGGCCACGCACCCTCGACCTCGACCTGCTGCTGTTCGATCAACGCCGACTGGCAACGCCACGCCTGACGCTGCCCCATCCGGAAATGGTCCGACGCGCCTTCGTGCTGGTACCGCTGGCCGAGCTTGATCCCGAGCTCGAGCTGCCGGACGGCCGACACGTCGCTACCCTGGCGATAGCGCTGGACCAGACCGGCCTGCGCCGGGTGTTACCCTGGCCCTGAGACCGACGCCACAGTGTTACCTATCGACACCTTTGCCCGGATCGGGTAACAATTGCGGGTTACACGAGGGCCCGGCCCGCCGATGCCGCCCCGATAACGACACGAGAGCACGCCATGAAAACCGTCACCCTGAGCACGCTGCAGGCCACCAAGCGCGCCGGTGAGGCCTTCAGCTGCCTGACCGCCTACGATGCCACCTTCGCCCATACCGCCAGCCAGGCCGGTATCGAGGTGCTGCTGGTAGGCGACTCCCTGGGCATGGTCCTGCAGGGTCACGCCAGCACGCTGCCCGTCACCCTGGAAGATGTCTGCTATCACACCCGCTGCGTGGCCCGCGGCAAGGGCGCGAGCCTGCTGATGGCCGACCTGCCGTTCATGAGCAATGCCAGCACCGAGCGCCTGCTGGAAGATGCTGGGGCGCTGATGCGTGCCGGGGCGGAAATGGTCAAGGTGGAGGGCGAAGCCTGGATGGCCGACGGCGTTCGCGAACTGACGCGCCGTGGCGTGCCGGTGTGCGCCCACCTGGGGCTGACGCCCCAGACCGTCTACCAGTTGGGCGGCTACAAGGTACAGGGCCGCGACGCCGATCAGGCCAGCCGCATCCTCGAGGACGCCCGCACGCTGGTCGAGGCCGGTGCCTCGGTGATCCTGCTCGAGTGCGTGCCGGCGAGCCTGGGTCGCGCCGTGGCCGAGGCCCTGGACGTGCCGGTGATCGGCATCGGCGCAGGCCCCGACACCGACGGCCAGATCCTGGTGATGCACGACGTGCTCGGCATCACCGCCGGGCGCACCCCGCGCTTCGTGAAAAACTTCATGGCAGAAGCCGATGACATCCAGGCGGCGTTCCGCCGCTATCACGAGGACGTCAAGGCGCGGCGCTTCCCCGCCGAGGAGCACTGTTTCTGATGCGCACCCTGCACGACATCGCTGCACTGCGCGAGGCCCTGGCGACGCATCGTCGGGCCGGTCGCACCATCGGCCTGGTGCCGACCATGGGCAATCTGCATGCCGGTCACCTGGCGCTGGTCGCCGCCGCGCGCCGCCGCGCCGACGTGGTGATAGCGACCATCTTCGTCAACCCGATGCAGTTCGGGCCGAACGAGGATCTCGACGCCTATCCGCGCACCCTGGCGGAAGATCGCGCCAAGCTCGAGGCGGCCGACTGCGACCTGCTGTTCGCCCCCGACGTGGCCACCATCTATCCGCGCGGCCTCGCCGTCCAGACCCGGATCAGCGTGCCCGAGGTCTCGGAAGGCCTGTGCGGCGGCGATCGCCCCGGTCATTTCGACGGAGTAGCGACCGTCGTCACCATGCTCTTCAACCTGGTGCAGCCCGATCTCGCCTGCTTCGGCGAGAAGGACTACCAGCAGCTGGCAGTGATCCGCCGCCTGGTGGCCGACCTGCACCTGCCGATCGAGATCGTCGGCGTGCCCATCGAGCGCGCCGAAGACGGTCTAGCGCTGTCCTCGCGCAATGGCTATCTGGATCCGGCACAGCGTGCCCTGGCACCCGAGCTCCATCGCACCCTGTGCGGGCTGCGCAAGGCCCTGGAGGCCGGCGAGCCGGTCGAAGACAGCCTGGCGCACGGCCTTGCACGCCTGCGCGAGGCGGGCTTCGCCCCCGACTACCTGGAACTGCGTGCCGCCGACCTGGGCCCGGTCGGCGAGACCACACGCGACGCCGTGCTGCTCGTCGCGGCGCGCCTGGGCCCGACCCGGCTGATCGACAACCTGTCGCTGACCCTCCCTCGCTAAAGGCCCGGCCACCGCCACCACAGGAGTTGCCCGTCCATGCTGACCACCATGCTCAAGGCCAAGCTGCACATGGCCCGCGTCACCCACGCCGTCCTGAACTACGAGGGTTCCTGCGCCATCGATGGCGAACTGCTGGACATGTCCGGCATCCGCGACAACGAGCAGATCCAGATCTACAACGTCGAGAACGGCCAGCGCTTCACGACCTACGCGATCCGCGCCGAGGAAGGGTCGAAGGTGATCTCGGTCAACGGCGCCGCCGCCCACCTGGCCAGCGAAGGCCAAAGGGTGATCATCTGCAGCTATGCCCAGTACACGGAAGCCGAGCTCGACGCCCACGAGCCCTCCCTGGTCTACCTGCAGGAAGGCAACGTCGTCAGCCACACCAGCAACGCCATTCCCGTCCAGCTCGCCTGATCCGCGCCAGGGTATCGCTCCGGCTGCCTCCCGCTCACTCGCCTATACTGAAGTTCCATTTCTTTTACCTCAGCGGGGATTGCCGCAGCGCACAAAAGTCCCCTATGCTGAGCGGACGCTCGTCCGCGAACTTCAGGAGTAAGCCTCATGCAAGAAGTGGTGATCGTTGCCGCCCGTCGTACCGCCGTGGGTGCCTTCGGCGGCTCCCTGGCAGGCATTCCCGCCAGCGACCTGGGCGCCCATGTCATCAAGGACATCCTGGCCAGCACCGGCGTCGCCGCCGATCAGGTCGACGAGGTACTGCTCGGTCAAGTGCTGACCGCCGGGGTCGGCCAGAACCCCGCTCGCCAGGCCGCCATCAAGGGCGGACTGCCAGACGCGGTGCCCGCCATGACCATCAACAAGGTCTGCGGCTCCGGCCTCAAGGCGCTGCACCTGGGCGCCCAGGCGATCATGCTCGGCGACGCCGAGGTGATCCTGGCCGGCGGCCAGGAAAACATGTCGCTGTCCCCGCACGTGCTGCCCAACTCGCGCAACGGCCAGCGCATGGGCGACTGGAAGGCCATCGACTCCATGGTTCACGACGGCCTGTGGGACGCCTTCAACAACTTCCACATGGGCATCACCGCCGAGAATCTGGCCGAGAAGTACAGCATCACTCGCGAGGCGATGGACGAGTTCGCCGCCGCTTCCCAGCAGAAGGCCGCCGCCGCCATCCGCGAGGGCAAGTTCAAGGGCCAGATCGTTCCGGTGGAGATTCCCCAGCGCAAGGGTGACCCGGTGGTCTTCGACACCGACGAGAACCCCCGCGAAGTCACCGCCGACAAGCTCGGCGGCATGCGCCCGGCGTTCAAGAAGGACGGCACCGTCACCGCCGGCAACGCCTCATCGATCAACGACGGCGCCGCCGTGGTGATGCTGTGCTCCGCCGAGAAGGCCAAGGCCCTTGGCCTCGAGCCGCTGGCCCGCATCAAGGCCTACTCCAACGCCGGCGTCGATCCGGCGATCATGGGCATCGGCCCGGCACCGGCTACCCGTCGCTGCCTGGAGAAGGCCGGCTGGAGCCTCGACGACCTGGACCTGATCGAAGCCAACGAGGCCTTCGCCGCCCAGGCGCTGTCGGTCAACAAGGAGCTCGGCTGGGACGCCTCGAAGATCAACGTCAACGGCGGCGCCATTGCGCTGGGCCATCCGATCGGCGCCTCCGGCTGCCGTATCCTGGTGACCCTGGTGCACGAGATGATCGCCCGCGATGCCAAGAAAGGCCTGGCCACGCTGTGCATCGGCGGCGGGCAAGGTGTGGCACTCGCCATCGAACGCTAAGAGTGGAAGTACCGGCGCTCGGCGACTTCGCATGAAGGGTGCCAACCGCTGAATGAAAAGCCCCCGCTCAGATGAGCGGGGGCTTTTTCGTTCAGCCTGGCCTCCCTCGGCCTCAGCCCTGGGGTGGCCCAACCACCCGGGAGGGCGTGCACGCCACCAGCGCCGCGGCCAGGGTAAACAGCGCCCCGGCGCCGAGCAGCACGCCGGTCAAGCCGATGGCATCCACCACCCGGCCGCCGGCCATGGCACCGATGCCGATCGACAGGTTGAAGACGAAGGCCATCAGCGCGGTGGCCGCCTCGGTATTCAGGGCACTCTTGAGGATCCAGGTCTGCAGGCTCACCGAGATGCTGCCGAACACGGCCCCCCACAGCATCAGCAGCCCGATCGCGGTGGCCGGCTCTTGCCCCAGCCAGGGGAACGCCAGGGTCGCCACGGCGAGCAGCAGCGGAATCACCAGTACGGTGGCATAGGGCCGCCGCCCGGCGGCGCTGCCGGCGAGAAAGTTGCCCGCCAGCCCCGCCCCGCCGTAGCAAAGCAGCAGGGTGCTGACGCTGGTCAGGGGAATGCCGGCAATATGCTGCAGGATCGGACTGACGAAGGTGTAGGCAGCGAAGTGCCCCATCACGATCAGTGCGGTGACGGCCACCCCGACCCGCACCCCACGGCTGGCGAACTGGCCGGCCAGGCTGGAAAGCCGCACCGGCTGCTGCGCCGGCAGCGATGGCAGCAGCTGCCACAGCGCGATCGTCACCACCAGGCTCAGTCCCGACAGCGAGCCGAAGGCGATACGCCAGTCGGTATGCTCGCCGAGCCAGGTGCCTGCCGGCACGCCCAGCACCGACGCCCCTGCCACACCACTGAAGATCAGCGCCATGGCGCGAGGCACCTGTGGCAGTGCCACCAGACGCCCGGCCAGCCCACCGGCGATGGCCCAGAAGCCGCCGATGCACACGCCCACCAGCACCCGGGTGGCCAACAGCATGGCGAACCCCTCGGCCACCGCGCCAAGCAGGCTGGCCAGGGTCATCAACGCCATCAGCCCGGTGAGCAGCCAACGACGATCCAAACGGCCCACCGCTACCGGCAGCAGCGGTGCGGCGAACGCCGCCACCACGCCGGGCACGGTGATCAACAGCCCCGCGATACCCGGTGTGACGGCAAGCGAATCGGCTACCTGGGAGAGCAGCCCGATGGGCAGTTGCTCGGCGGTGACCAGCAGGAAGATGCCGATCATCACCGCGCCCACGCCCAGCCAGTCGCGGCGCTGGGTCATGGCCTTGGCGGCGGATGATGATGGGTCGGAATCGTGGCGCGTCATGGGTCGTCCTTGATCGATGGCGGGGCCGGCCCCGGAACGAGAACGCCCCCGCGGCGTGAGCCACGGGGGCGTTCGGCTCTTTTATCGTGCGATCAGAGCTCGGTCGCGGCTTCCTCGGCCTCGAAAGCACTCTTCTCTTCCGGCGTGATTTCCTTGATGGTCAGCTTCACCCGGTTGCGATTGTCGATATCGAGCACCTTGACCACCGGCTCGTCTCCCTCGTTGAGGAAGTCGCGCACGTCGTTGACGCGCTCGGGCACGATCTGGGAGATGTGCACCAGGCCATCGGTGCCCGGCATGATGTTGACGAAGGCGCCGAAGTCGGCGATCCGCACCACCTTGCCGCGATACAGCTTGCCGATCTCCGGCTCGGCGGTGATCGCCAGCACGGTGTCGATAGCCGCCTTGGCCGCCGACTTATCCTCGGCGTAGATGCGCACGGTGCCGTCGTCGTCCAGGTCGATGGAGGCACCGGTGTCCTCGCAGATCTTGCGGATGGTGGCGCCGCCCTTGCCGATGACGTCGCGGATCTTCTCCGGATCGATCTTGATCGTGGCCATGGAGGGCGCGTTCTCGGAGACCTCTGCACGGCTCTGGGCGATCACCGCGTTCATCTGCTCGAGGATGCTCAGGCGGGCCTCGTTGGCCTGCTGCAGCGCCTGCTCCATGATCTCCTCGTTGATGCCCTCGATCTTGATGTCCATCTGCAGGGCGGTAACGCCGGAGGCCGAGCCGGCCACCTTGAAGTCCATGTCGCCGAGGTGATCCTCATCGCCGAGGATATCGGTCAGCACGGCGAAGCCGTCATCGTCCTTGACCAGGCCCATGGCGATGCCGGCCACCGGGGCCTTCATGGGCACGCCGGCATCCATCAGCGCCAGCGAGGAGCCGCACACGGAAGCCATGGAGCTGGAGCCGTTGGACTCGGTGATCTCGGAAACCACGCGGATGGTGTAGGGGAACTCATCCTCGGCGGGCAGCATGGCCTGGACGCCGCGGCGCGCCAGACGGCCGTGGCCGATCTCGCGACGCTTCGGGCCGCCCATGAAGCCGGCCTCGCCCACGCTGTAGGGAGGGAAGTTGTAGTGCAGCAGGAAGCGGTCCTTGCGCTCGCCTTCCAGCGACTCGATCAGCTGAGCGTCGCGCAGGGTGCCGAGGGTGGCCACGACCACGGCCTGGGTCTCGCCGCGGGTAAAGATCGCCGAGCCGTGGGTCTTGGGCAGGCTGCCGACCTCGATGTCGAGCGGACGCACGGTCTTGTGATCGCGGCCGTCGATGCGCGGCTCGCCCTTGATGACCCGGGAGCGCACCACGCGCTTCTCGAGGCCGGCGAAGGCCCCCTTGACCTCGTCGGCAGCGAACTGGCCCTCTTCCTCACCGGCCAGCTGCGCTACGGCCTCGTCCTTCAGCGCGGACAGGGCGTCCTGGCGGGCCATCTTGTCGGTGATGCGATAGGCCTCGCCGACCTTGGCTTCGAAGCCCAGTGCCACGGCGTCCTTGAGAGCGGTGTTCTCGGCGGCCGGCTGCCAGTCCCAACGCGGCTTGCCGGCCTCGGCGGCCAGCTCGTTGATGGCGGAGACGGCGACCTGCATCTCCTGGTGGCCATAGAGCACGGCGCCCAGCATCTCGTCCTCGAGCAGCTCGTTGGCCTCGGACTCGACCATCAGCACGGCCTTCTCGGTGCCGGCGACGACCATGTTGAGCTCGGACGTGGTGAGCTCCTCGACGGTGGGGTTGAGGAAGTAGCCCTTGTCCTCGGTGAAGCCAACGCGAGCGGCGCCGATCGGGCCGTTGAAGGGCACCCCGGAGACGGCCAGCGCAGCGGAGGTACCGATCATGGCGGCGATGTCCGGGTCCTGGTTACGGTCGGTGGAGAGCACCGTGCAGATGACCTGGACCTCGTTCATGAAGCCCTTCGGGAACAGCGGGCGGATCGGGCGATCGATCAGCCGCGAGGTGAGGGTTTCCTTCTCGGTGGGACGCCCCTCGCGCTTGAAGAAGCCGCCGGGAATCTTGCCGACCGCGTAGGTCTTCTCCTGGTAGTGGACGGACAGCGGGAAGAACGGCTGGGCGGGATTGACGTCCTTCTTCGCCACCACGGTGCACAGCACCACGGTGTCGTCCATGGTGACCATCACGGCACCGGAGGCCTGGCGGGCGATGCGCCCGGTTTCCAGGGTGACGGTACTGCGACCGTACTCAAACGTTTTCTTGACCGGGTTCACGGCGACTTCCTTCAACTTTTCGATTCATGTTCGGGTCGTTTCGACTCGGCGACCATTTTAGGGGTTGACGCTCGCGAGGGCCACCGGTCAAACAGTGCACCGACCATAAACGCAAAACGGGCAGCCCCGGAGGGCTGCCCGTTTCACGTCGTCCTGGACGCCGTCGCTTAGCGACGGAGGCCGAGGCGCTGGATCAGTGACTGATAGCGCTCGAAGTCCTTGCGCTTCAGGTAGTCCAGCAGCTTGCGGCGCTGGTTGACCATGCGGATCAGGCCACGACGGGAGTGGTGATCCTGCTTGTTGGTCTTGAAGTGATCCTGCAGGCCGTCGATGTTGGCGGTCAGCAGGGCCACCTGCACCTCGGGGGAACCGGTGTCGTTCTCGCCACGGCCGTATTCGTTGACGATCTCGGCCTTCTGCTCAGCGGTCAGTGCCATCTGTCTCTCCAGTTCAGCAATATGCCTGAATGATGTGAATGTCGGAGACCACGCATATTTGCAGTCTCCACGCCGGCCCCGAAGGGTCGGATCATGCCGAGTCCGCCTCGGCGGTGCTCAGCAGGCGGCGCGGGGCGATCTCCCCCGCCGCTCTCACCACGCCGAGCCCCAGGAAGGTCTCGTCGCGATAGAGTCTGGCCAGGCCGTCGACCGGCAACTCGCCGGTGTCACACCTGGCACCCTGGCCGTGCAGCAGGCGACTCGCCGCCTGCTCGTCCAGAGCCAGCCTGGGCAGGTCGGCCACCAGCACGTCCACCGGCAGCAGCACGCCTTCGCGGGCCGCCTGGTCCGGCAACGTCTCCAGAGCCTCCGGCCTCAGCATGCCGTCGGCGCCGAAGGGGCCGGTGGCCAGCCGCCGCAGGGCGCTGATGTGGGCGCCACAGCCGAGCGCCTCGCCGATGTCCTCGGCCAGCGTGCGGATGTAGGTGCCCTTGCTCACCCGCACCTCCAGTTCGAAGGCGTGGCCCTCGAACGCAAGAAGGCGCGCATCATACACCGTCACGCGGCGCACTGCACGCTCCACGGTCTTGCCCTCGCGAGCCAGTTCGTAGAGCTTGCGCCCCTGGTGCTTGAGCGCCGAGTACATCGGCGGCACCTGGTCGATCTCGCCGGTGAAGCGCTCGAGAACCCCGCGCAGGTCGGCCTCCACGAGGCGTGGCACCTCGCGGCGCTCGACCACCTCGCCCTCGGCGTCGCCGGAGTCGGTGATCGTCCCGAGCTCGACCCGGGTGCGATACGTCTTGTCGGCATCGAGCAGGAAGGCCGAGAACTTGGTGGCCTCGCCGAAGCACACCGGCAACAGGCCGGTGGCCATCGGGTCGAGGGTGCCGGTGTGGCCGGCCTTCTGTGCCTGGAACAGGCGCCGGGCCCGCTGCAGCGCATGATTGCTGGACGCACCCTGGGGCTTGTCCAGCAGCAGCACGCCGTTGACCGGCAATCCGCGACGCCGACGCGCCATCAGTCGCGCTCTCCCTCGCCGCGCTCGCCGTCGTCACCTTCGACCTCATCGTCGTGACGGTCGCGATCGCTCGCCACCGCCTCGTCGATCAGCGAGGAGAGGTGCTGGCCGCGCACCACGCTCTCGTCGTAGTGGAAACGCAGCTCGGGCACATGGCGCAGCTTGATGCGACGGGCGATCTGGCTGCGCAGGAAACCGGCGGCACGCTTGAGCACCGCCAGATTCTCCTTGATGCGCTCGGCATCCTGCTCGCCGAGCAGCGTCACGTAGACGTCGGCATAGCCGAGATCACGGCTGACCGTGACCCCGCTGACGGTGACCATGCCCAGGCGCGGATCCTTGATCTCGCGCTGGATGAGTACCGCCAGCTCCTTCTGGAGCTGGTCGGCTACCCGGTCGGTACGCTTGAACTCGCGCATGATCGACTCCTCGCGGTCAGAGCGTCCGCTCGACCTTGACCTGATCGAAGACCTCGATCTTGTCGCCGACCTGGACGTCGTTGTAGTTCTTCACGCCGATACCGCATTCGATACCGCTGCGAACCTCGTTGACGTCGTCCTTGTAGCGGCGCAGGGACTCGAGCTCGCCCTCGTAGATCACCACGTTCTCGCGCAGCACGCGGATCTTCTTGTGGCGATAGACGGTGCCTTCGACCACCATGCAGCCGGCCACGGCGCCGATCTTCGGTGCGCGGAAGACGTCGCGAACCTCGGCCACGCCGACGATCTCCTCCTTCCACTCCGGCGCCAGCATACCGCTCATCGCCTGCTTGACCTCGTCGATCAGCTGGTAGATGACGCTGTAGTAGCGCAGGTCGAGGCCTTCGCGCTCGATGATCTCGCGAGCGGCGGCGTCGGCACGCACGTTGAAGCCGACCACGATGGCGTCACTGGCCAGTGCCAGGTTGGCGTCGGTACCGGTGATACCGCCCACGCCGGAGGACACCACGGCGACCTGCACCTCATCGGTGGACAGCTCTTCCAGCGCGCCCTTGATGGCCTCCAGGGAACCCTGGACGTCGGCCTTGAGCACGATGTTGACCTTGGCGACCTCTTCCTGGCCCATCTGGGAGAACATGTTCTCCAGCTTGGCCTTCTGCTGGCGAGCCAGGCGCACTTCGCGGTACTTGCCCTGACGGAAGTTGGCCACTTCACGCGCCTTCTTCTCGTCGTCGAGGACCATGAAGTCGTCACCCGCCTCGGGGGTGCCGTCCAGGCCCTGGATCTCCACCGGCATGGCGGGACCCGCCTCGTCGACCTGCTTGCCGAGCTCGTTGGTCAGGGCGCGCACGCGGCCGTAATGCAGGCCGGCGAGCACGATATCGCCCTTCTTCAGGGTACCGTTCTGGACCAGCACGGTGGCCACCGGGCCACGGCCCTTGTCCAGACGCGACTCGACCACCACGCCCTTGCCGGGCGCTTCCGGGACGGCCTTGAGCTCGAGCACTTCGGAGACCAGCTGGATCGACTCGAGCAGGCCCTCGATGCCTTCGCCGGACTTGGCGGAGACGTGCACGAACTGGGTATCGCCACCCCACTCCTCGGAGATCACGCCGTGCTGGGACAGCTCGTTCTTGACCCGGTCCGGATCGGCGCCCTGCTTGTCGATCTTGTTGACCGCCACCACCAGCGGCACGCCGGCGGCCTTGGAGTGCTCGATGGCCTCGATGGTCTGGGGCATGACGCCGTCGTCGGCGGCCACCACCAGCACCACCACGTCGGTGGCCTTGGCACCGCGGGCACGCATGGCGGTGAACGCCGCGTGGCCCGGGGTATCCAGGAAGGTCACGCCGCCGTGGTCGTCCTCGACGTGATAGGCACCGATGTGCTGGGTGATGCCGCCGGCCTCGCCGGTGGCGACCTTGGCACGACGGATGTAATCGAGCAGCGAGGTCTTGCCGTGGTCGACGTGACCCATCACCGTCACTACCGGCGAGCGGGTGATCTCCTCACCTTCGTAGGAGATGTTCTCGAGAACCTCGGTCTCCAGCGCATCGTCCTTGACCAGCTTGGGCTTGTGGCCCATCTCCTCGACCACGATGGCCGCGGTGTCCTGATCGATGGTCTGGTTGATGGTTACCGCCGCGCCCATGGTGAACATGGTCTTGATGACCTCGTTCGCCTTGATCGACATCTTGTCGGCCAGATCGGCGACGCTGATCGACTCGGGGATCGAAACCTCGCGGACGATCGGCTGGGTCGGCTTCTGGAAACCGTGCTTGCCGCCGCCCTGGCTGCCACCGCGGCGACCGCCGCGACGCTCGGCGCGCTTGGCCTTCTTGCCGCCGCGACGGCGCTCTTCGCGATCGCCACGATCTTCGTCACGGTCATGACGCCCTTTCTTGCCACTCTTCTTGGCAGGCGCGCTGCGACGGTCGGGACGACCCTCCTTGGGCGGGGCCGGCGCGTCCGCCGGAGACGGCGTGGCCTCGAGGTCGGGCACCGGGATCTCCGGCTCGGCCGGCACCGCGGCCTCGGCTTCCGCCTTGGCCTTCTCGTCGGCCTCGCGGGCAGCCTGTTCGGCGGCGCGCTGCTTGGCCTCCTCGGCCTCCTGCGCCTCGCGCTTGGCCTGGGCCTCGGCCATGTCACCGACCAGCTGGCGTGGACCGTGATCCTCGACCTTCGGCTCTTCGGCGGGCTTCTCTTCCTCGCGCTTGACGTAGGTACGCTTCTTGCGCACCTGCACCTCGATGCTCTTGCCGCGGTCACCGGTCTTGATGCGGCTGCGCGTCTTGCGCGTCAGGGTGATGCGGTTCCTGGGCGCGGCCTGCTCGGCACTGCCGCCGTGGCTCTTGGTCAGGTAATCCAGCAGCTGGCGCTTGTCCTCCTCGGACACGGCGTCGCCCTCGGCCTTGTGCTCAAGCCCGGCTTCTTTCATCTGTTCCAGCAGGCGGGGGACATCGCGCCCCACCTTCACTGCAAAATCCTTAACGGTCATTTCTGACATTACGACCCTCCTCAGCCCGTGACCCGTTTACTGTTCGCTCTCGAACCATGGCGCACGGGCAGTCATGATCAGTGCCGCGGCGCGCTCCTCGTCCAGTTCCTCGATATCCGTCAAATCGTCGACGGACTGTTCGGCGAGGTCCTCCATGGTCTTGATGCCCCGGCTGGCCAGAATGAAGGCCAGGTGACGTTCCATGCCCTCCATCTCGAGCAGGTCGTCGGCCGGCTGGGCCCCATCGAGTTCCTCTTCGGAAGCAATGGCCAGGTTCAACAACTCGTCCTTGGCGCGAGCGCGCAGCTCCTCGACGAGATCCTCGTCGAATTCTTCGATCTCCAGCATTTCTTCGGCCGGGACATAGGCGACTTCCTCCAGGGAGGTGAAGCCTTCCTCGACCAGCAGGCGCGCCACATCGTCGTCGATGTCCAGGTGCTGAATGAAATGCTCGACCAGGCTGTCGATTTCCTGGTCGCGCTTGGCCTCGGCCTCGTCCTCGGTCATGACGTTGAGACGCCAGCCGGTGAGTTCGGAGGCCAGGCGCACGTTCTGGCCGCTACGGCCGATGGCCTGGGCCAGATTGTCCTCGGCGACCGCCACGTCCATGGCGTGGGCGTCCTCGTCGACGAGAATGGAAGCGACATCCGCCGGTGCCATGGCGTTGATCACCAGCTGGGCGGGGTTGTCGTCCCACAGCACGATATCCACCCGCTCGTTCTGCAGCTCGGTGGACACCGCCTGGACCCGCGAACCGCGCATGCCCACGCAGGCGCCGACCGGATCGATACGACGGTCGTTGGTCTTGACCGCGATCTTGGCCCGCGAGCCCGGATCGCGGGCTGCGCCCTTGATCTCGATAAGCTGCTCGGCGATTTCCGGCACCTCGATGCTGAACAGCTCGATGATCAGCTCCGGGCAGGTTCGCGACAGGATGAGCTGTGCGCCGCGAGCCTCCGGGTCGACCTTGACCAGCAGCGCCCGAACCCGCTCGTTCATGCGGTAGCGCTCGCCGGGAATCATCTCGCTGCGCGGCAGGAAGGCCTCGGCGTTGTCGCCAAGGTCGATGATCAGGCCATCGCGTGTCGTCTTCTTGACGATGCCCGCGACCAGCTCGCCTTCGCGGTCGGCGTAGAGACGCACCACTTCGGCACGCTCGGCCTCGCGCACTTTCTGCACGATGACCTGCTTGGCAGTCTGCGCTGCGATGCGCCCGAAGGCGGCATTCTCGATCTGCTCCTCGACGACGTCACCCAGGCCCAGCGGCGGATCGCGGCGCTCGGCGAAGGACAACTTGATCTGGGCATCGGGCCCGTCGAAGTCGTCGTCCTCGACGACCTCCCAGCGACGGAAGGTGTCGTAGTCACCGGTGCGGCGATCGATATGCACCCGCACGCTGGCTTCCTCGTCCTCGAAGCGCTTGCGTGACGCGCTGGCCAGCGCCGCCTCGACGGCTTCGAAGATCACCTCGCGGGGGACCCCCTTTTCGTTGGAGATCGCATCGACGACCGCCAGAATCTCTTTACTCATGCCTTAGCCTCGCCAGAAAACCCGTCCTTGTGCATCGACCTCAGTCTTCGAACTGCGGCACGACCCGCGCCTGATCGATGCTCTCGATGGGAAAGCAATATTCCTCGCCGTCGAGCCGCACCAGCACCTCGTCGTTCTCGACCCCGGCCAGCAGCCCCTGGAACTTGCGCCGCCCGTCGAAGGGCACACGCAGCTTCACGGCCACCTGATGGCCGGCATAACGCGCGAACTGCTCGAGGGTATACAGGGGGCGATCCATCCCGGGGGAGGAAACTTCGAGTCGGTACTCGCCGTGGATGGGATCCTCGACGTCGAACACCGCGCTGACCTGACGGCTGACGTCGGCACAGTCATCGACGCTCACACCATCCGGATGATCGATGAAGATCACCAGACGCGAGTGCTTGCCCTGGGACAGGTAGTCGATGCCCCACAGTTCGAAGCCCATGGCCGAAACCACCGGTTCGATCAGCGCGTGCAGCGCAGCATCCTTGGTTGCCACGGAAGAAAGCTCCTACAGCCGTTGCATCAGGCACCTGGCCGGGAGTGAACAGGAAAGTCAGGTGGCTGATTGGCGTTGCCCGGATCAGCCCGCCGACCACGGCCGGCGGGCTGGCCGCTAACAAAAAGCCCCTTCACAGGAAGGGGCTTTTACAAGAAACCTGTATACCACTTCTAAGGTCTGGCATGCCCCTATGCGTACCTGCATGCCTGCCAGGAAGATGGTAGCGGGGACCGGATTTGAACCGATGACCTTCGGGTTATGAGCCCGACGAGCTACCAGACTGCTCCACCCCGCATCAATCTAGGTCGGTGATTCTATGTCGACTCGGCGATTGCGTCAAGCCACATCACACCGTATCGCCAATCCTGCTATGAAGGCCCGATGCGCGACGAACGACATTCGCCGGACCGGCTTCAAGATGGTGCCGAAGGCGGGACTTGAACCCGCACGGCCGTAAGGCCACTACCCCCTCAAGATAGCGTGTCTACCAATTCCACCACTTCGGCATCAGGGGAGGCCGGATTCGCGGCTCAGTTGCTGCCGCTCTCCTCCAGCACTGGCGCAGTATTATCCATACCCTGCCCCTCTTCGTCAAGGGCCGGCACGGCATTCTGCTGCTGTTCGATCAACTCGGCATCGGGAATGCCGGTTTCTTCGGGCGCCTCACCGGCCCGAGAGGCGAAATACGCCAGGGTCAGGGAGGTGGCGAAGAAGGCTGCCGCCAGCACGGCAGTGGCCCGCGACAGGAAGCTACCGCTGCCGCGTGAACCGAACACGGTCTGGGAGGCACCGCCGCCGAACGAGGCGCCGGCATCGGCACCCTTGCCCTGCTGCAGCAGGATCAGGGCGACCAGGGCGATGGCGATCGCCACATGGATCATGAGAATGGCAACTTGCATGGAATCAACCTGCTGACTGGCAAATGGCTAGGAAATCGTCGACTTTCAGGGAAGCCCCACCGATCAGGCCACCGTCGATATCGGGCTGGGCGAGCAGTTCGGCGGCATTGGCGGCCTTCATGCTGCCGCCGTAGAGCACCTGCATGGCGGCGGCGAGCTCGGCGTCGTAGCGGACCAGGCGCTCCCTGATGGCAGCGTGCACGACCTGGGCCTGCTCGGGCGTCGCGGTGCGGCCGGTGCCGATGGCCCACACCGGCTCGTAGGCGACCACCAGGCGGGCACGCTCGGCAGGCTGCAGGGCGTCGAACACCGCCTCGAGCTGGCCCAGCACCACGGCTTCGGTGCGTGCGGCGTCACGCTCTTCAAGGGTCTCGCCCACGCACAGCACCGGGGTGAGCTCAACGGCCAGGGCAGCCCGCACTCGAGCCAGCACGGCGGCATCGTCCTCACCGAACAGGGTGCGACGCTCGGAATGGCCCACCAGCACCATCCGCGCACCGCATTCGCGCAGCATCTCGCCGCTGACCTCGCCGGTGAAGGCCCCCGCGGGCTGATCGCTCAGAGTCTGGGCGCCCAGCGTCAGGCACGAGCCATCGAAGGCGCGCTCTGCGGCCTCCAGATAGGGAAAGGGCACCATCAATGCCACTGCCACGCCTTCCGGCAGGTCGGCATCATGGAAGGCCCGGCCGAACGCTTCGACCAGTGCCCGGGATCCGTTCATCTTCCAATTGCCGGCGATCAGCGGCGTAGGCATGCAACTTCCCTCTTTCAAGGTGGAGCGAAATGGTATAGGAGCGGCCCTGTCAACACAACCAGGGCCGTGAGCCTGTCGATCTCAACGCCGATCCAGGGTGACACATGGCTTGCGGCCGGGATCGTTCGATCCTGCTCGCTGAATGGCGGGCCATTCACCTCGTGAGATCGATCCACATGTCTCGACATCCGGACGCCCCCGAGACCGGGTCGGATCACACCGACCCTTTCGGTCAGGACAGCAGCCCCTCGACGTCACCGGCCAGGCGACGGGCCAGGCCGTCCACGTCGAGGTGCGGGCGCCCCTCGACCATCACCCGAATCAGCGGCTCGGTGCCGGAAGGACGCAGCAGCACCCGCCCCTGATCGCCGAGCTCTGCCTCGACCGCCGCCACCGCCGACTTGAGCGCGGGCTCGTCCATCAGCGCCCGGGCATCGGCGTTCGGCGTCAGCCGCACGTTGACCAGCGACTGCGGCGCCTTCTCCAGGCCATCGAGCAACTGCCCCAGCGCCCGACCCTCGCGAACCATGATCGACAGCACCTGCAGGGCCGAGACGATACCGTCGCCGGTCGTCTGCACATGGCCACAGACGATATGCCCGGAGGATTCACCGCCCAGCTGCCAGCCATTGGCCGCCAGGCGCTCCATGACATAGCGATCGCCGACCTTGGCCCGTTCGAAGGGGATGCCCAGCGTCTCGAGCGCCGCGGCCAGGCCGAAGTTGCTCATCAGGGTGCCGACCACGCCACCGCCCAGGTCGCCTCGCCCGTGGCGGTCGCGTGCGATCAGGTAGAGGATGTCGTCGCCGTCGATCTCGCGACCGTCGGCATCCACCATCAGCACCCGGTCGCCGTCGCCGTCGAAGGCCACGCCCAGGTCGGCGCCTCGCTGGATCACCGCCGCCCGCAGTGCCGCGGGGTGGGTGGAACCGACCTCATGATTGATGTTGAGCCCGTCGGGCTCGGCGCCGATGACGTCCACCCGGGCGCCCAGTTCGCGAAACACGTTGGGCGCAATGTGGTAGGTGGCGCCATGGGCGCAGTCGATCACCATCTTCAGGCCATGCAGATCGACCCGGTCAGGAATGGTCGACTTGCAGAACTCGATGTAGCGGCCGGCCGCATCGTCCACCCGGCGCGCCTTGCCCAGAGCATCCGGTGCCACGGTGGTCAGCGGCTCGTCGAGCATCGCCTCGATGCGCTCCTCGACGGCATCGTCGAGCTTGGCCCCGGCGGCGGAGAAGAACTTGATGCCGTTGTCGGCGAACGGATTGTGGGAGGCCGAGATGACGATGCCCGCATCGGCGCGAAAGGTCCGCGTCAGGTAGGCGATCCCCGGGGTGGGCATGGGACCGAGCAGGATGACATCGACGCCGGCCGCGGACAGGCCGGCCTCCAGGGCCGACTCGAACATGTAGCCGGAAATGCGGGTGTCCTTGCCGATCAACACTCGGGCCCGACCGTTCTCGCGGACCAACACCCGACCGGTGGCCCAGCCCAGCTTGAGCATGAAGTCGGGGGTGATGGGCGCCTCACCCACGGTGCCGCGAATACCGTCGGTTCCGAAGTAACGCTTAGTCATTCTCGCATCCTTCCTCAAGCACGGCCCAGGTCATGTTCACCGCGTCCACGTGGGGCCCCACATCATGGACACGCAGTATCCGTGCACCGCGCTCGACGGCCAGCGCCGACAGCGCCAGTCCGCCGGACAGGCGCTCCTCGACCGGCCGCTCCAGCACCTTGCCGATCATGCTCTTGCGCGACATGCCCACCAGCAGCGGCAAGCCGAGCCGCTGCAGACGCTCCATGCGATTGAGCAGACGCAGGTTATGCTCGACGGTCTTGGCAAAGCCGAAACCGGGGTCGAGGATCAGCCGCTCGCGACGCAGCCCGGCAGCCTCGCAGGCCGCCAGACGCTGCTCGAGAAACTCGGCCACCGCCTCCTCCACGGGCACGTCGTAGTGAGGCGCCTCCTGCATGTCGCCCGGCTCGCCGAGCATGTGCATCACACACACCGGCAGCCCGCTGGTGGCTGCCGCACGCAGGGCTCCTTCACGGCGCAGGTTGCGCACGTCGTTGAGCATCCCGGCGCCGGCCAGCGCCGACTCGCGCATCACCTCGGGCGTACTGGTATCCACCGACACCAAGGCGTCGAGCTCGCGTACCAGGGCCTCGACCACCGGCACCACGCGATCGATCTCCTGCTGCGCCGAGACGGGGTCGGCCCCGGGGCGCGTGGACTCACCGCCGACGTCGATGATCGCCGCTCCCTCGGCCAGCATCTGCTCGGCACGCTGCAAGGCGTCGTCGAGGGCCACGTGGCGGCCACCGTCGGAGAAGGAGTCGGGAGTGACGTTGAGGATCCCCATGACGCGGGGAAAGGAGAGATCGAGCCGGTGCCGGCCGCACTGGAGGGAAGTCGGGGCGCTGTTATGCATCGTCGTCCTGGAAGCGTTCTGGGATCGACGGGGGCCGGAGACGCCCCCGCCACGGCAAGGGCGCCCCGCGGGGCGCCCGGTGATCATCGATGCCGCATGGCGTCAGCTGCCGGCTGGCCCGCCGAGAGGATCGGAAGGACGTCGGCTCGGCGACTCCTCGTCATCGCCGTCATCGGCACTCGAGGCCGGCTGCTCGGGCGCCTCGGAGACCGGCGCGCCGCTGCCGGGACCACCCTCGTCCCAGTCCTTGGGCGGACGCGGCGTGCGGCCTGCCATGATGTCCTTGAGCTGGTCGGCGTCGATGGTCTCGTACTGCACCAGCGCTTCGGCCATGGCATCCAGCTTGTCGCGGTTGTCCTCGAGGATCTGCTTGGCCTGGGCGTAGCATTCGTCGATGACGCGGCGCACTTCCTTGTCGAGCTTGGTGACCGTCTCGCCGGACTTGAGCTTGCCGCCGCTCTGGCCGGGCCCGCCGAGGAACTGGTGGGACTCGTCCTCGTCGTACATGATCGGCCCCATCTCCTCCGACAGGCCCCACTTGGCGACCATGTTGTGGGCCAGCTCGGTGGCACGCTTGATGTCGTTGGAGGCGCCGGTCGTCACGCCGTTCGGCCCCAGGGTCATCTCCTCGGCGATGCGGCCGCCGAACAGCGAGCAGATCTGACTGATGATCTGCTGGCGCGACAGGCTGTAGCGGTCTTCCTCGGGAAGGAACATGGTCACGCCCAGCGCCCGGCCGCGCGGGATGATGGTGACCTTGTAGACCGGATCGTGCTCGGGCATCACCAGGCCGATGATCGCGTGGCCCGACTCGTGATAGGCGGTATTGAGCTTGTCCTTCTCGGTCATGACCATGGAACGGCGCTCGGCGCCCATCATGATCTTGTCCTTGGCCATCTCCAGCTCGTCCATGCCCACCAGGCGCTTGTTGCCGCGTGCGGCAAACAGTGCCGCCTCGTTGACCAGGTTGGCCAGGTCGGCGCCGGAGAAGCCCGGAGTGCCGCGAGCGATGTAGGACGGCTTGACGTCATCGGCCAGCGGCACCTTGCGCAGGTGCACGTTGAGGATATGCTCGCGGCCGCGGATGTCGGGCAGCGGCACGGTGACCTGGCGATCGAAGCGACCCGGACGCAGCAGCGCCGGATCGAGCACGTCGGGACGGTTGGTGGCGGCGATGACGATGATGCCTTCGTTGGCCTCGAAGCCATCCATTTCCACCAGCAGCTGGTTCAGCGTCTGTTCCCGCTCATCGTTGCCACCACCCATGCCGGCACCGCGAGAGCGGCCCACGGCATCGATCTCGTCGATGAAGATGATGCACGGCGCCTGCTTCTTGGCCTGCTCGAACATGTCGCGCACCCTTGATGCGCCAACACCGACGAACATCTCGACGAAGTCGGAGCCGGAAATCGAGAAGAACGGCACCTTGGCCTCGCCGGCGATCGACTTGGCGAGCAGCGTCTTGCCGGTCCCGGGCGGGCCCACCATCAGCACGCCGCGCGGAATGGTGCCGCCGAGACGCTGGAACTTGGTCGGATCGCGCAGGAAGTCAACCAGCTCCTCGACCTCCTCCTTGGCCTCGTCGCATCCGGCCACGTCGGCAAAGGTGGTCTTGATCTGGTCCTGGGAAAGCAGCTTGGCCTTGGACTTGCCGAAACTCATCGGCCCGCCCTTGCCGCTACCACCGCCCTGCATCTGGCGCATGAAGAACATGAAGATGGCAAGAATCAGCAGGATCGGGAAGCTGGCGATCAGCAGCCGCGTCCACAGGCTCTGCTGCTCGGGCTCCTTGCCCACCACCGTGACGTCGTGGGCCAGCAGATCATCCATCAGCTTGGGATCGTCCGCCGCCGGCCGGATGGTCTGGAACTGGGAGCCGTCGGTGCGTTCGCCATTGATGGTGTAGCCATCGATGGTCACGCTCTTGACCTGCTCGTTCTGCACCTGCTGGACGAACTGCGAATAGTTCATCGTCTGCGGTGTGTTCTCGACGCTGAAATTGTTGAACACCGTCAGCAGCACCGCCGCGATGACCAACCACAGAATCAGGTTCTTCGCCATGTCGTTCAAGGGACTACCCTCAATTGCAAGAATCTGTCGGCCGAACAGGCCTGGCCCTTCGACACTACCCTAGCAGTACATGTTCGGCCAGCGGGCGAGATGCCCGCACCTGCCCACACTGTGACACAGACACGCCACCGTGTCTGGCCATTGCATCGTTAGGCTGACACTATCAGGGCGCCGCGGCGCCCTGGAGGGCCGAACCGGCATCCATAGGCCGACTCAGCCGCGGAATCCTTCCGCCAGCAGGTAGACCTCGCGGGAGCGCGCCCGGGAGGCTTCCGGCTTGCGGGTCACCACCCGCTGGAAGCTGCCGCGCAGCTCCTTGAGGTAGGCATCGAAGCCTTCACCCTGAAACACCTTGGCCAGGAAGGTTCCGCCGGGCGACAGGGTCTGGCGCGCCAGATCCAGCGCCAGCTCCACCAGGTACATGGCCTGGGGCTGGTCGATGGCGGCCATACCACTCATATTGGGGGCCATGTCCGACATCACAAGGTCTACAGGGCGATTCCCCAGGCGGGCGAGGATCTCGTCGAGCACGTGGTCTTCGGTGAAATCGCCCTGCACGAAGTCGACGCCGGCCAGGGCGTCCATCTCGAGGATGTCGGATGCGATGACCACGCCCCGGTCGCCGACCTTCTCGGCGGCGATCTGGCTCCAGCCGCCCGGGGCGGCGCCCAGGTCGATCACCGTCATGCCCGGGCGCAGCAGGCGGTCCTTGTCGTCCAGGGCCAGCAGCTTGTAGCTGGCCCGCGAGCGGTAGCCATCCTGCCAGCTCTGCTGGACGTAGCGATCGTCGAAGTGTTCCTTCAGCCAGCCGGCACTGCTCTTGCTGGCGCTGCGCCGCTTGGCGCCGCCCTTGTTGCGGGAATCATGGGAAGAGGCCACGGCATCACCTGTGAATGGTCTGGATGACAGGCGGTCGAGCGGATTCCGGACATCGGGGGACGGGGTGCTGACCTGCGACCCGGCCGGGGGAGGCCATGTGGCGGCCGTGCTTTCGCCGCGCGGCAATTCGCCGTACCATGGAACGCTGCGCGCCAACCGGGAAGAAGCACGATACCATGAGCTTGTCACAGGCACAAAAGAAAGCATTTCGCAGCATCGGCCACCATCTCGACCCCGTGGTGACGGTCTCCGAGAACGGCCTCTCAGAGGGCGTGCTCGCCGAACTCGAGCGGGCCCTGAGAGATCATGAGCTGGTCAAGATCAAGCTGGCCCTGCCCGAACGAGAGGATCGCGCCGCCATGCTCGAGGCCCTGGTCGCCGAGAGCGACGCCGAGCTGGTGCAGAAGATCGGCAAGGTCGCACTCTTCTACCGCCACAACCCCAAGGTCAACCCGAAGCTCTCCAACATCAAGCGCTTCGAGGAGCACCACGGGCGGCGCTAAAGCTGGAAGCTGGAAGCTGGAAGCTGGAAGCTGGAAGAACAGCAGAATCAACGGCTTCAGAAATGGAAACACCCCCGCAGCGGCGCTGCGGGGGTGTTTTTCTTCAAGCTTCCAGCTTAAGGCTTCAAGCTTGATTTACAGGTGCTCGACGCTCGAGATCTCGTACTCGACCTCACCGCCGGGGGTGCGCACCAGCGCCACGTCGCCCTCTTCCTTGCCGATCAGGGCACGGGCGATGGGAGAGGTGACGGAGATCTGGCCGGCCTTGATGTCGGCCTCGTCCTCACCGACGATGCGGTAAGTCACCTCATCGTCGGTCTCCAGGTTGAGCAGCCCCACGGTCACACCGAAGATCACCTTGCCAGTCTTGGGCAGCTTGGTGACGTCGATGACCTGCGCGTTGGAGAGCTTGCCTTCGATCTCCTGGATCCGCCCCTCGATGAAGCCCTGCTGTTCGCGGGCCGCATGGTACTCGGCGTTCTCCTTGAGGTCGCCGTGCTCGCGAGCCTCGGCGATGGCCGCGATCACGTTCGGGCGGGCCTCGCTCTTGAGGTGATCGAGCTCGTCGCGAAGACGCTGCTCACCGACGACGGTCATCGGAACCTTGTTCATTGACTGACTCCTGCATGCTGTTCCTGTAACCGCCGCACGGTAATGGCATTGCCGTACTCGAGCGCCAGACAAACGGCCTTGGCCCCTGCCAGGGTGGTGGCATAGGGAACCTTGCGGGCGAGTGCGGTGCGGCGGATCACCGAGGAATCATTGATGGCCTGACGGCCCTCGGTGGTATTGACGATGTAGGCGACCTCGTCGTTCTTGAGCAGATCGACGATGTGCGGACGACCCTCATAAACCTTGTTGACGATCTCCACGGGCAGATCGGCCGCTTGAAGGGCCGATGCCGTGCCACGGGTCGCGCAAAGGGTGAAGCCCAATGTTAACAGAGAACGGGCCACCTCGATAACACCCTCCTTGTCCGGCTCGCGCACCGAGAGGAAGGCCTTGCGCTCGCCGGTCAATGCCGGAATCGCCTCGCCGGCGCCCAACTGCGCCTTGTAGAAGGCCTCGGCGAAGGTCTCGCCGGAGCCCATCACCTCGCCGGTGGACTTCATCTCCGGCGACAGGATCGGATCGACGCCCGGGAACTTGTTGAACGGGAAGACCGCCTCCTTGACGCTGTAGGTCCGCGGCACGATCTCGGCCACGAAGCCCTGGTCGGCCAGGCTGATGCCGGCCATGCAGCGCGCCGCCACCTGGGCCAGCGAGGTGCCGATGCACTTGGAGACGAAAGGCACGGTGCGCGAGGCGCGCGGGTTGACCTCGATGACGTAGATCTCGCCGTCCTGCCAGGCAAGCTGCACGTTCATCAGGCCTTTGACGCCAAGCTCCACCGCCATGCGCTTGACCTGGTCGCGCATCTCGTCCTGCACGTCGGCGGGCAGCGAGTACGGCGGCAGCGCACAGGCGGAGTCGCCCGAGTGCACGCCGGCCTGTTCGATATGCTGCATGATGCCGCCGATCACCACCTGCTTGCCGTCGGAGACGGCGTCGATGTCCACCTCGACGGCGGCGTTGAGGAAGTGGTCCAGCAACACCGGCGAGTCGTTGGAGACCTTGACCGCGTGGGTCATGTAGTTCTCCAGCTCGGAAGCGTCGTAGACGATCTCCATGGCCCGGCCACCGAGCACGTAGCTCGGGCGCACCACCAGCGGGTAGCCGATGGTCTCGGCCTTGGCGAAGGCCTCGTCGAAGCTGCGCGCGGTGGCGTTGGGCGGCTGCTTGAGCCCCAGCTTGTCGATCATCTGCTGGAAGCGCTCGCGGTCTTCGGCGCGGTCGATGGCGTCCGGAGTGGTGCCGATGATCGGCACGCCGGCGGCCTCCAGCTCGCGGGCCAGCTTGAGCGGCGTCTGGCCGCCGAACTGCACGATGACGCCGGCCGGACGCTCCTTGTCGGCGATCTCCAGCACGTCCTCCAGCGTCACCGGCTCGAAGTAGAGGCGGTCGGAGGTGTCGTAGTCGGTGGAGACGGTCTCCGGGTTGCAGTTGACCATGATGGTCTCATAGCCGTCGTCGCGCATGGCCAGCGCGGCGTGGACGCAGCAATAGTCGAACTCGATGCCCTGGCCGATGCGGTTCGGCCCGCCACCGAGCACCATGATCTTCTGCTTGTCGCTCACCTCGGCCTCGCACTCCTCCTCGTAGGTGGAGTACATGTAGGCGGTATCGGAGGCGAATTCGGCCGCGCAGGTGTCGACCCGCTTGTAGACCGGGCGGATACCGGCCTTCTGCCGAGTCTTGCGGAATTCCTTCTCGGCCACGCCGAGCAGCCGGGCCAGGCGAGCATCGGAGAAGCCCTTGCGCTTCAGTCGCAGCAGCTCGCGGGCGTCGAGCTCGGAGAGCGAGCGCTTGGCGATCTCGGCCTCGGTCGCCACCAGGTCCTCGAGCTGGACCAGGAACCAAGGGTCGATGTTGGTCAGCGCGAAGACCTCTTCGCGACTCATTCCAGCGCGCATGGCGTCGGCGACATAGAAGATGCGGTCGGCGCCGGCGGCCTGCAGCTCGCCCTTGATGTGGGCCATCGCCTCATCGGTGAAGCGGGTGACCTTGGGGTCGAGGCCGTCGTTGCCGGTCTCCATGCCGCGCAGCGCCTTCTGCAGCGACTCCTGGAAGGTCCTGCCGATCGCCATCACCTCGCCCACCGACTTCATCTGGGTGGTCAGGCGGTCGTTGGCCTGGGGGAATTTCTCGAAGGTGAAGCGCGGAATCTTGGTGACCACGTAGTCGATGGACGGCTCGAAGGACGCCGGTGTGCGGCCACCGGTGATGTCGTTCTGCAACTCGTCCAGGGTATAGCCGACGGCCAGCTTGGCGGCGATCTTGGCGATCGGGAAGCCGGTGGCCTTGGAGGCCAGCGCCGAGGAGCGCGACACCCGCGGGTTCATCTCGATGACCACCACGCGCCCTGTCTGCGGGTCGACGCCGAACTGGACGTTGGAACCACCGGTCTCGACGCCGATCTCGCGCAGCACCGCCAGGGAGGCGTCGCGCATGATCTGGTATTCCTTGTCGGTCAGCGTCTGGGCCGGTGCCACGGTGATGGAGTCACCGGTGTGCACGCCCATGGGGTCGAAGTTCTCGATCGCGCAGACGATGATGCAGTTGTCGTTCTTGTCACGAACGACCTCCATCTCGTATTCCTTCCACCCCAGCAGCGACTCGTCGATCAGCAGCTCGTGGTTGTTGGAGAGCTCGAAGCCGCGGGTGCAGATCTCCTCGAACTCCTCCTTGTTGTAGGCCACGCCGCCGCCGGAGCCGCCCATGGTGTAGGAGGGCCGGATGATCACCGGGAAGCCGAGCTCGCCCTGGATCTCCCAGGCCTCGCCCATGGTGTGGGCGACCTTGGCCTTGGGGCACTCCAGGCCGATGCGCTTCATGGCCTGGTCGAAGAGATCACGGTCCTCGGCCATGTTGATGGCGTCGGCGTTGGCGCCGATCATCTCCACGCCGTGCTTCTCGAGCACGCCGTGCTTGTCCAGGTCGAGCGCGCAGTTGAGCGCGGTCTGGCCGCCCATGGTCGGCAGCACGGCATCGGGCTTCTCGGCCTCGATGATCTTCTCCACCGCCTGCCAGGTGATCGGCTCGATATAGGTGGCATCGGCCATCACCGGGTCGGTCATGATGGTGGCCGGGTTGGAGTTGACCAGGATGACCCGGTAACCCTCTTCGCGCAGGGCCTTGCAGGCCTGGGCGCCGGAATAGTCGAACTCACAGGCCTGGCCGATGACGATCGGGCCGGCGCCGATGATCAGGATGCTCTGGATGTCGGTACGTTTTGGCATGACGGTTCCCGCGGCTAATCGGTGTAAAGACGGACTCGATGGTGACTGAGGATCAACGCTTAGCGGCGTTCCTTCATCATGGAGATAAAGCGGTCGAACAGCGGCGCGACGTCGCGCGGCCCGGGACTCGCCTCCGGATGGCCCTGGAAGCTGAAGGCCGGACGGTCGGTGCGCTCGATGCCCTGCAGGGTGCCGTCGAACAGCGAACGATGGGTCGCGCGCAGGGTGTCGGGCAGGGTCGCCTCGTCCGCGGCGAAGCCGTGGTTCTGGCTGGTGATCATCACATGCCCGGTGTCGAGGTCCTGCACCGGATGGTTGGCGCCATGATGGCCGAACTTCATCTTCACCGAGCTGGCCCCGCTGGCCAGCGCCAGCAGCTGATGACCCAGGCAGATACCGAAGATCGGCACCCCGGTCTCGAGCAGCTCGCTGATGGCGGTGATGGCATACTCGCAGGGCTCGGGGTCGCCGGGGCCGTTGGAGAGGAAGATGCCGTCAGGGTTCAGCGCCATGACCTCGCTGGCCGGGGTCTGGGCCGGCACAACGGTCAGCCGGCAGCCGCGGGAGGCCAGCATGCGCAGGATGTTGCGCTTGACCCCGTAATCGTAGGCGACCACGTGATAGGGCCGTTCGCTCTCGCCGGCATCGGCGTAGCCCGCGCCCAACGCCCACTCGCCCTCGCTCCACTCGTAGGGCGACTGGCAGGACACCACCTTGGCCAGGTCCATGCCCTTGAGCCCGGGAAAGGCCTTGGCCGCGTCCAGGGCGCGCGCCACGGCGTCTTCGCCCTCGGCCTCCGCGCCGGCCAGGATGGCGCCGTTCTGGGCCCCCTTGTCGCGCAGGATGCGCGTCAGTCGGCGGGTATCGATGTCGGCGATGCCCAGCACGTTCTGGCTGGCCAGGTAGTCGGAGAGCGACTGCTCGGAGCGGAAGTTGCTGGCCAGCAGCGGCAGGTCGCGGATCACCAGGCCGGCGGCGGCGATGGCACCGGATTCGACGTCCTCTGCATTGATGCCGGTGTTGCCGATATGGGGATAGGTGAGGGTGACGATCTGACGGGTATAGGAGGGGTCGGTGAGGATTTCCTGGTAGCCCGTCATGGCCGTATTGAACACCACCTCACCGCTGGTTTGTCCGTCGGCACCGATGGCGGTGCCATGAAACACACTGCCATCTTCCAAGGCCAGTATCGCGGGTTTGTTCAATGCAACGTCCTCCCAGGTGTTAAGAGACAGCTCGTCAGGAATAGGGCTCGGCTGGCACCCGACGGGCGATTCGACCCACGGCTTTTCGGCCCGTAAAAAAGCGGGACGAAACCCGACAGTAAAGACCGGTTTCATCCCGCTTGTTGTCATTCGCTCGGAACGCAGGGCCGACGCAACAAGCGCTTGCGCGGCGATGGGCCGTCGCCCGGCCAAAATTTGTGGGATTTTAAAGCATCGAGCGCCGCTCGGCTACCCCTTGGCGCAGAACAATGGCTCAGTTCAGCCCGATCACATCCTGCATGTCATAGCGTCCCGCCGGCTGGCCGGCCACCCAACGCGCGGCGCGCACCGCGCCCTTGGCGAAGGTCATGCGGCTACTGGCCTTGTGGGTGATCTCGATGCGCTCGCCCTCGGTGGCGAACATCACGGTGTGCTCGCCGACGATGTCACCGGCACGCACGGTCGCGAAGCCGATCTCCTTGTTGGTGCGCGGCCCGCACTGGCCGACCCGCTCGAACACCCCGTACTCCTTGAGCGGGCGATCGAGGGCCTCGGCCATCACCTCGCCCATCTTCAGGGCGGTGCCGGAGGGGGCATCGACCTTGTGGCGGTGGTGAGACTCGATCACTTCGATGTCGTAACCCTCGTCGCCCAGCGCCTTGGCGGCGGTCTCGAGCAGCTTGAGCGTCAGGTTGACCCCCACGCTCATGTTGGGCGCGAAGACCATCGGCACCCGATCACGGTAGCCGTCCAGCTCGGCCAGTTCCTCGTCGGACAGCCCGGTGGTGCCGATCACCATGCGCTTGCCGTGCTCGGCGCAGAAGGCCAGGTTGGCCAACGTCACCTTCGGGGCGGTGAAGTCGATCAGCACGTCGAAGTCGTCGACGATAGCCGCCAGGGAATCGGCGGCGGCAACCCCCAGCCTGCCCTGCCCGGCCAGCTCGCCGAGATCGGCGCCGGCCAGCGAGCTGCCCGGCTCGACGACACCGCCGGCCAGACTGGCCTCGGCATCCTGCTGCACGGCGTTGACCAGGGTGCGGCCCATGCGGCCGGCGACACCGACAATGGCGATACGAGTCATGCGGGAACTCCTGAAAGTGACTGGCCTGAAGATGCCCGAAGTATACCAGAGGCCCGAGGGCGGCTGGGGCGACGAGTCAAGGCGCGGTGGCTGACGACCGGCCGTGCAAACCCGCTTGGGGGCGGCCGGGTCTTCACCCACACTGGAAAGAGCCGCACAGGAGACGCGTCATGACTCCTTCCCTCGCCCCGCTACCCACCAACCACCCGCTACCCGCGCTGCTGCGCCGCCACTTGCGGGTGCTGCTGCTTGGCGCCCCCGGCAGCGGCAAGACCACCCTGGCCACTGCGGCCGCCGCGAGACTCGCGGCGACCGGCCAGCCCTGCCGCTGCCTGAGCGCCGATCCGGGCCTGCCGGGCGTCGGCCCGCCGGGGGCGCTGGGGCTGGGCGCCTGGAACGGCGATCACTGGCGCCTCGAGGCACTGGTGGCGCTGTGCAGTCTCGACGCGTCGCGCTTTCGGTTGCCACTGGCGGAAGCCGCCCACCGCCTGGCCGGGGAGGCGCCGCCCGGCCCGCTGCTGATCGACGCCCCGGGCCTGGTCCGCGGCGGAGGGGCCGCCGAACTGCTGATGGCCCTGACGATTGCCACCGACACCCGCGCCCTGCTGGTGATCGCCCCGTCAGACGCCCCACTGCCGCTGGCAGACGAGTGTCGCGCCCTGGGCATGCCCCTCGTGCGGCTGCCGCCTGCTCCCGCGGCGCGCCCTCCGGGCAAGCGACAGCGGCGGCTGCACCGCAGCGCGGCCTGGAATGCCTGGCTGGCCGACGCTATCGAGAGCACGCTACTCCTCGACGACCTGGCGGTGCTCGGCACCCCGCCGCCCCGAGAGGCCGCCGCGGCCTGGCGGGGGCGTCAGATCGGACTGCTGGACGCCCGCGGCGATACCCTGATTCTGGGCGAGAGCGTCGCCCTGGAGGGCGATCGGCTGCGCCTGCGCGCCCCACCTTTCGAGGGGCGAGTTCACGCCCTCGTCGTCCGCGATGCGCATCGCGACGACGAGGACCGGCTGGCTACCGCAGCGCCCTATCGTCCGATCCCTGCGGCTCCCGCACACCCTGAGCTGAGCGTTGCCCTGCCGTCGACGGCCCGTCCGGACAATCATCGCCCGGTGATCCGCCTCGAGGCGGCCACGGCCACCCTGATCAACGGCATGTTCGGCGACCCACTGCTGCACCTGCGACTGCATCGGCAGCGTCGCCAACTGCTGTTCGATCTCGGCGATGCCGGAAGGCTGCCGGCGCGACTCGCCCACCGGGTTGGCGACGTCTTCATCAGCCACGCCCATTTCGACCACATCGGCGGCTTTCCCTGGCTGCTGCGCTCGCGAATCGGCGCCTATCCACCCTGCCGGCTATTCGGCCCGCCGGGGCTCGCCGGCCACGTGGCGGCACAGGTCGATGGCGTACTCTGGGATCGAGTCGGCGACAAGGCGCCGCGCTTCGAGGTCGCCGAACTGCACGGCGAACGGCTCGAACGCTGGTCCATCGTCGCCGGCCGCCAGCCTCGCCGACTGCCCGACGCTCCCGCGCCGGACGGTGTGCTGCTCGCCGAGCCAGGCTTCCGGGTGCGCGCCGTCACCCTGGACCACGGTACGCCAGTGCTCGCCTTCGCCCTGGAGCCTGGGGCCCATGCCCGAGTTCGCCGGGAACAACTGGCGGCCCGCGGCGTTTCTCCGGGCCCGTGGCTCGGCGAGCTCAAGCGCCGGGTACTGGCCGGCGAGCCCGAGGCGCCGATCGTCCTGCCCAACGGCCGGATGCGCCCCGCAGCCGAACTGGCCAGCGAGCTGCTGGACGTCTTGCCGGGCCAGCGGCTGGTCTACGCCACCGACCTGGCCGACACGCCGGACAATAGAACGCGCCTGGTGACACTGGCGCGGGGGGCACACACCCTGGTCTGCGAGGCGCCCTTCCTCGAACGGGAGGCGGACCAGGCTCGCGACACCGGCCACCTCACCGCCAGGGCCTGCGGCGAGATCGCCGCCGCCGCTGGCGTGGCGCAGCTGGTGCCCTTTCACTTCTCGCGACGCCACGCCGGCGATACCGCGGCCCTGTATGCCGAGCTCGACGCCGCCTGTCAGCCGTCCCGTCGCGCGCCACCGGGAGACTCGGCAGGCGCGGAGGGCTGAACCAGCAGCAGGACGATGGCCAGCAGCACCAGGGCGCTACCCGGCAGCCAGACCCAGCCGATGCGCGACGGCGACTCGAGGAACAGCAGCAGCATGGAGACGAAAGGCACCAGGTAGCCATAGGCGGTGACGGTACCCGGACCCAGCAACGCGGTGGCCCGCTGCATCAGCCAGAAGGTCAATGCGCTGGAGCACAGCCCCAGGTAGACGATCAGCAGGCCGTCGCGCCAGGTCATCGCCGCGAGTTGACCAACCGGCTCAATCGCCAGCCCCAGCGCACCGATCAGCAGGCCGCCGAGCCCCAGGCTCCAGAAGGTCCGCACCGCCGCCGAGGCGGGCAGCCGGCCGCTCTCAAGGCCGTGCCGCGACAGCACCGGATAGAGCGCCGAACACACACAGCCAAGGAAGAACACGGCCTCGCCCGTGCCGAACCGCCACGAGCCGCCGCGCTGAATGGCCTCCGCCGCGGCCAGACCCAGGGCACCAACCGCCCCCAGGGCAAGGATCGCCGGCAACTGCCAGCTCGGGCGCTCCACGCCGAACCCCCGTCCCATGCCATAGGCCAGCAGCGGTACGCTGACGTAGAGGGTTGCCATGGACAGTGCCGTGGCGTGATGGGCCGCCCAGAACATGGCGCCGAAGAAGCCCGCCAGGCAAAGCCCCATGGCGGCGAACCACAGCAGCGCTCGCCAGCCGGGCCAGACGTCCGGCGCTCGACGCACCAGCCCCCAAAGGCCCAGGCAGGCGATGGCGAAGCGCAGCGCGGTCAACGACAGCGGCGGCAGCTCGCTGAGCAGTCCCACGGCGGGAAACGACAGCCCCACCAGCACCGACCACGCCAGCAGGCCGAGGTGGGCGCCGCGCGCCGACCGCTGCTCGATCGTCAATTCTCCCAGACGATCTCCAGCGATTCCTTGCCGGCCATGCGCTCGAGGTGGCTGGCCACCACGCCCTCGAGTCGATCGAGGGCCTCTTCGTCCAGGGCCTCGACGGCCACGTGCAGCTTGCCGGGCTCGGCCCGCATCAGGCAGCTCCCCGCGTCGAAGGTCACCCGCCCCTCGCCCTCGCTCTGCTCAACCTCCAGCTTGTGGGCCCAGTGCTTGCAGAGCCGGTTGATCAGCTTGTCGCCGGATTCGGTGGCAATCTCGGCACGTGAAATCGGCATATCGGACTCCGTGTTCCTTGGTCATGGGCCTCCAGCCTATGACGTCGCCCCCTCCCAGCGCCAGCCCCATGCCGACAACCACGCGTTCGACGTAGCGAGACGGCTATGCTCTCTAGCAGGAGGCTCCGTTCACGACAGGGAGGAAGCGTCATGATCGTCAACTGCGTTGCCTACGAGCAGGGGCGCCGACTGCGCGACATCCGGCCCGAAGAGGTCGCCGAGCACATGGCCCGACCGAACTGCTTCGTGTGGGTGGCCCTGCACGACCCCGACCCGGAGGAACTGGCCCCCTTTCAGGACATCTTCGGTCTTCACGAGCTGGCCATCGAGGATGCCCTGCGCGGCGAGCAGCGCCCCAAGGTCGAGGAGTACGGCGAGACGCTGTTCGTCATCATGCACATGATCACCATGCGCGACGAGCGGCTGGAGTCGGGGCAGGTAGCGGTGTTCGCCGGCCCCGGCTACGTGCTCTCGGTGCGCTTGCGCTCGTGCCAGGGCTTCACCGCCGTGCGCCGCCGCTGCGAGCGGGAGCCGAAGCTGCTCAAGCAGGGCCCGGCCTTCGTGCTCTATGCCCTGCTGGATGCCGTCGTCGACCGCTACTTTCCGGTGGTCGAGGCGCTGCAGGCGGAACTGGAAAGCATCGAGGACCAGATCTTCGTGCGCGGCACCGCGCGTGCCAGCCTCGAGCGCCTCTACCAGCTCAAGCGCCAGACCATGCAGCTCAAGCATGCCGCCATGCCCCTGGGCGACGCCGTCAGCCACCTGTTCGGCGGGCGGGTCCCGGCGCTGTGCCGCAAGACCCGCGAGTACTTCCGCGACGTCTACGACCATCTGCACCGCCTCGAGGCGGCGGTGGACACCATGCGCGAGATGATCATCACCGCGATCCAGGTCAACCTGTCGATGGTGGCCATCGACGAGGGCGAGGTGCACAAGCGCCTGGCGGCCTGGGCGGCGATCTTCGCCGTGGCCACCATCCTCGCCGGCGTCTGGGGCATGAACTTCGCCCACATGCCGGAGCTCGACTGGCGCTACGGCTATCCCCTGGCGCTGCTGATGATGGGGCTGGCATGCGGCGCCCTCTACCGGCGCTTCCGGCGCACCGGCTGGCTGTAACCGCACCTCGACGGCACTCGACGTTTCGGCCATACTGGCGCCGCCTGCGAATAGTAACGATACGCAACGGCCAACGAGAAAGGCTTGCGAAAGCCCTCGGGGAGACGCACGCCCGTGACACGGCGACGGCCTCCGCGCCTCCGTGCCGGCCAGACGCGCCCGGCCTTCGCAGCACGGCCATCAACGAGATCCCACCCCATGCTGAACTCCCTGCTCAACGCCGTCGGCGGCACGGCCTTCGCCCTCGCATCCTCGGCCGTCCTGGCCGAGGAAATCACCGTCACCGATGTCGCCGGCCGCGAGGTTACCGTCGACGTTCCGGTAGAGCGCATGATCCTCGGCGAGGGCCGCCAGATCTACCTGCTGGGCGCCCTGCAGCCCGACGCCCCCTTCGCGCATGTCGCGGGCTGGCGCGCGGACTTCTCCCAGGCCGACCCGGACAACTACGCCCGCTACGCGGCGAAGTTCCCCGAGCTGAAGGACATTCCCACCTTCGGCGGCTTCAAGGACGGCACCTTCGACGTGGAGCAGGCCGCCGCGCTGCAGCCGGATGTGGTGCTGATGAACCTCGAGGCCAGAACGGCCACCGAGGACGCCGGTTATGACGACAAGCTGGCCGAGCTCGGCATCCCCATCGTCTACGTGGACTTTCGCGAGGCGCCGCTCGCGCACACCATCCCCTCCATGCGGCTGATGGGCGAGCTGCTGGGCGAGGAGGACGACGCCGAGGCCTTCATCGACTTTGCCCGGGAGCAGATGGCGCGCGTCACCGAGACGATCGCCGCCGCCGACCCCGAGCGCCCGCGAGTCTTCATCGACCGCGCCGGTGGCTACTCCGAGGAATGCTGCATGAGCTTCGGCCCGGGCAACTTCGGGGAATACGTCGAGATCGCTGGCGGCACCAACATCGCCGGCGACATCATTCCCAACACCTTCGGCACACTGAACCCCGAACAGATCATCGCCGCCGACCCGCAGCAGGTGGTGGTGACCGGCGGCAACTGGGACGCCTATGTGCCCGGCGGCGCCTGGGTAGGCGTGGGGCCCGGCGCCGACATGGACGCCGCCCGGGCCAAGCTCCAGGCACTGACCGAGCGCACCGCCATGACCGGCATCGAGGCCGTGGAGAGCGGTAATTTCCACGCTATCTGGCACCAGTTCTACAACAGTCCCTACTATTTCGTCGCCGTCCAGCGGCTGGCCAAGTGGTTTCACCCGGAGCTATTCGGCGACCTCGATCCCGAGGCCACCCTGCAGACGCTGCACGAGCGTTTCCTGCCGGTGGACTACGCCCCGGGCTACTGGCTCTCGCTGAAGGACCGCTAGGATGCATGCCGGCATGAATGCCTCGACCACCGACACCGCGTCCCCTGCTCCGCGGGGAAGAGGCTTCTATCGCGCCCTGGTGCTGCGCCGCCAGTTGATCCTCGCCGCCCTGACACTGGCACTGTTCCTGAGCTTGTGCGTCGACCTGGCCCTGGGGCCGGCCCGCTTCAGCCTCAGCGAGGTGATCGCCGCGCTGCTCACCCCAGAGTCGGTGAGCCAGCAGGCAAGGGTGATCCTTTGGGAGATCCGCATGCCGGTGGCGCTGATGGCCCTGGTGGTGGGCGCCAGCCTGTCGGTCGCCGGCGCCCAGATGCAGACCATCCTCAGCAACCCGCTGGCCAGCCCCTTCACGCTGGGCATCTCCGCCGGGGCCAGCTTCGGTGCCGCCCTGGCGCTGGCCTTCGGCGTAGCGATCGTGCCCGCCGCGGTCGACTACGTGATTCCGATCAATGCCTTCGTGATGGCCATGCTGACCGCCTTCGCGATCCACGCCCTGAGCATGCGACGCGGGGTGACCATCGAGACCATCGTGCTGCTGGGCATCGCCATGGTGTTCATCTTCAACGCCCTGATGGCGCTGATCCAGTTCTTCGCCAGCCAGCAGGCGGTGTCCGCGGTGGTGTTCTGGACAATGGGCAGCCTGACCAAGGCCACCTGGCCCAAGCTGTGGATCGCGCTGGGCGTGCTGGCCGCGGTCATGCCGCTGCTGGCCCGCCACGGCTGGGCGCTGACCGCCATGCGCCTGGGCGACGCCAAGGCCGAGAGCCTGGGGGTGAAGCCCCGCCGGCTTCGCCTGGAAGTCCTGGTGCTGGTCTCGCTGCTGGCCGCCATCGCCGTAGCGTTCGTCGGCACCATCGGCTTCATCGGCCTGGTCGGTCCGCATATCGCTCGCCTGCTGCTGGGCGAGGATCAGCGCTTCTTCTTGCCGGGGGCGGCGCTTTGCGGCGCGCTGATTCTCTCCGTCGGCTCGGTGCTGTCGAAGATCATCCTGCCCGGCACCATCATTCCCATCGGCATCATCACCTCGCTGGTGGGCATCCCCTTCTTCCTGTTCCTCGTCCTCAGCCACAAGAAGGCCTCATGGTAACGCTCACGCTCGACCGCCTGTCGGCCCGCTACGGCCGCCGCCGGATTCTCTCCGAGATCAGCACGCCCAGCTTCGCGGGCGGCCAGGTGGTGGCCCTGCTCGGCCCCAACGCCGCGGGCAAGTCCACCCTCTTCCGCCGCATCCTCGGGCTACTCGAGGGCGACGGCTCGGTGCGCATCGATGGCGCCCTCACGGAGCGCCCGCTGGCCTACATGCCTCAGGACACCGGCGCCAACGCGGTGCTGACGGTCTATGAATCCGTGCTGCTGGCACGCATGCAGGGGCGCCGCCTGAAGGTCCAGGCCGACGACATGGCAGAGGTCGACCGCGCCCTGGATGACCTGGGCATCGCCGAGCTTGGCGAGCGCGACATCGGCGACCTCAGCGGCGGGCAACGACAACTGGTCGGGGCGGCGCAGGCGCTGGTACAGGCACCCGAGATCCTGCTGCTCGACGAGCCCACCTCGGCGCTGGACCTGCATCGCCAGATCCAGCTGCTGTCGATCCTGCGCCGCCTGGCGCAGGAACGCGGAATGCTGGTGATCGCGGCATTGCACGACCTTGGCCAGGCGCTGCGCTTCACCGACCAGGCCATGGTCCTCAAGCGCGGCGAGCTGATCGCCTGCGGGCCGACCGAGGACGTGGTCACCCCCGAGCTGCTGCATCGCGTCTACCGGGTGGCCGCCCGCATCGAACGCTGCTCGAGGGGCGAGCCCCAGCTCATTGTCGAAGCGGCCGTCTGAAGCGACGCCCCTCGAGCGCCGCCAGGCCCGCGCCACCCAGCACCAGGGGCAGGGCCACCAGGAAGCCGCTGGATGGCGCCAGACCGAAGATCAGCAGGTCGGCCAGCACCGGCCAGACCAGTGCCACGTATTCGAAGGGAGCCAGGCGGGAGACTTCGGCATAGCGCAGCGCCAGGGTCATGCAGATATGGGCGGCACCGCCGAACAGCCCCGCCATTACCAGAAGTGCCAGCGTCTCCCCGGATACGGCCACCCAGCCCAACGGCAAGGTGGCAAGCCCCGCCAGGGCCGTGACCAGCACGAAGTAGAAGGCGATGGACGCCGCCGTCTCGGTGCGCGAGATGCGCCGCACCGTGACCAGCGCCCCGGCCGTCAGCAGGGCGGCGAGGACGCCCAGGCCGTAGCCCAGCACCTGCCCCCGGGACTCGCCCAGGTCGGGCACCACCAGCGCCGCCACGCCCGCCAGCACCAGCGCGAAGGCCGCCGCCCGATGCAGGGTGAAGCGCTCGCCCAGCAGCAGCACGCCGCCTATCGCCATGGCCACCGGCGACAGCTGCGCCAGCAGCGTCGCCTCGGCGACCGGCAACCGCGCCACCGCCGCGAAGGAAGCGAACATCGCCGCCGCACCCAGCCCCGAGCGCACGAGGTGCCCCAGGGGCTTGCGGGTGACCAGTGCCCGGGGAAACTCCCGCCGCCAGGTCATGAAGATCACGATCGGCAGCAGCGCAAAGGCCGAGCGAAAGAACACCGTCTGGCCCAGCGGCACCTCCGCGCTCACCGCCTTGACGCACACCATCATCCCCGTGAACAGAATGCCCGACAGCAGCCTGAGCAGAATGCCGGCCAGCGGCCGATCCGCGACGTTGTCCATGCGTGTCCTTGTCCCGTGATTCGAAATTTTCATTCTGGCGCGCCCGCTTGAGCATCGACGCCCCTCGGCACGCGAGGACAGCCCCCGATACCTGGACCAAGCCAACCATGATACGCCACTAACGGGAATGATTCCTATCCCAATTCCCCTGCCTGTTGGCGCCCGTCACATCGGCACGGACACGACAAGGCCCCGCCTCCTGATGGAGCGCGGGGCCTCGTGCGTTCAGACGAGGGGCGAGCCTTACGGCTTCATGTCCTCGAAGAACTTCTTCACGCCGTCGAAGAAGTTGCTCTTCTTCGGCGAGTGGTGGCTGTTGCTGCCCTCCAGGCTGTCCTGGAAGCGGCGCAGCAGCTCCTTCTGCTCTTCGCTGAGCTTGACCGGCGTCTCGACCACCACCTTGCACAGCAGGTCGCCGGCAGGGCCGCCGCGCACCGGCTTGACGCCCTTGCCCTTGAGCCGGAACAGCTTGCCGGTCTGGGTCTCGGGCGGGATCTTCAGCTTGACCCGGCCGTCCAGGGTCGGCACTTCGAGCTCACCGCCCAGGGCGGCGTCGACGAAGTTGATCGGCACCTCGCACTGAAGGTGACGACCGTCGCGCTCGAAGATCGCGTGCGGCTTGATCGCCACCTGCACGTAGAGATCTCCGGGCGGCCCGCCGTTGAGGCCGGCCTCGCCCTCGGCGTTGAGGCGGATGCGGTCGCCGGTATCGACGCCCGCCGGAATCTTCACCGACAGAGTTCGGGTCTCGCGCACCCGTCCCTCGCCGTGGCACTTGTGGCACGGCACCTTGATGTGCTGGCCGCTGCCGTGGCAAGTCGGGCAGGTCTGCTGCACGGCGAAGAAGCCCTGCTGCATGCGCACCTGGCCGTGGCCGGCACAGGTCGGGCAGGTTTCCTTGCTGGAGCCTGGCTCGGCGCCGTCGCCGTCGCAGCGCTCGCATTCCACGTGACGCGGCACGCGGATGTCGACGCTGGTGCCGGACACCGCGTCCTCGAGATCGAGCTCGAGGTTGTAGCGCAGATCGCTGCCGCGCTGCGGGGCATTGGGATGGCGTCGCGCGCCGCCCCCGCCGAAGATGTCGCCAAACACATCGCCGAAGATGTCGCTGAAGCCGCCGGCTCCCGCGCCGCCGAAGCCGCCCGCACCGGCCTGACCGTCGACGCCGGCATGGCCGAACTGGTCGTAGGCCGCACGCTTCTCGCTGTCGGTCAGGACCTCGTAGGCCTCGGAGACCTCGCGGAACTTCTCGGCGGAGGTCTCATCGTCCGGATTGCGATCCGGATGGAACTTCTGGGCCAGGCGCCGGTAGGCCTTCTTGATGTCCTTCTGGTCGGCCCCTCGCTCGACGCCCAGCACCTCGTAGTAATCACGCTTGGACATGTGTCTGTCCGCCTCCGTAGCGACGCTGCTGCGGAAACACCAGCGCGGGAGTCATCCCCCCGCGCTGGCGTCATCCCTGATTCAGGCGTCGTGGTTTACTGCTTCTTCTGGTCGTCGTTGACTTCCTCGTACTCGGCGTCGACCACGTCTTCCTCACGCTTGGCACCGGTCTCGCCGGCGGCGTCGGCGCCTTGGGCGGCCTCGCCCTGCTCGGCGTACATCTTCTGTGCCAGGTTGCCGGAGGCCTCGGTCAGCTTGTCGAGCTTGGCCTGGATGTCGTCCTTGTCGTCACCCTTGAGGGCTTCCTCGAGGTCGGAGGCAGCACTCTCGATGGCCTGCTTCTCTTCCTCGGTGGCCTTGTCGCCGGCTTCCTCGAGGGTCTTGCGAGCGGCGTGGACCATGCCGTCGGCCTGGTTGCGAAGCTGCACCAGCTCTTCGAACTTCTTGTCCTCGTCGGCGTGGGCCTCGGCGTCCTGGACCATCTGATCGATCTCTTCATCGGACAGGCCGCTGGAGGCCTTGATGACGATCGACTGCTCCTTGCCGGTGGCCTTGTCCTTGGCGGACACGTGCAGGATGCCGTTGGCGTCCAGGTCGAAGGCGACCTCGATCTGCGGCACGCCGCGCGGCGCCGGCGGAATGTCGGCCAGATCGAAGCGGCCGAGCGACTTGTTGCCGCTGGACTGCTTGCGCTCACCCTGCAGCACGTGAATGGTCACGGCGGTCTGGTTGTCATCCGCGGTCGAGAAGGTCTGGGTCTTCTTGGTCGGGATGGTGGTGTTCTTCTCGATCAGCGGGGTCATCACGCCGCCCAGGGTCTCGATCCCCAGGGTCAGCGGAGTGACGTCGAGCAGCAGCACGTCCTTGACGTCGCCGCCCAGCACGCCGCCCTGGATGGCAGCGCCCACGGCCACGGCCTCGTCCGGGTTGACGTCCTTGCGGGCGTCCTTGCCGAAGAACTCGGCGACCTTGGACTGGACCATCGGCATGCGGGTCTGGCCGCCGACCAGGATGACGTCGTCGATCTCGGAGGCGGACAGGCCGGCGTCGGCCAGCGCGGTCTTGCAGGGCGCCAGCGAGCGGGTCACCAGCTCTTCCACCAGCGCTTCCAGCTTGGCCCGGGTCACCTTGACGTTGAGGTGCTTGGGACCGGTGTTGTCAGCGGTGATGTAGGGCAGGTTGACCTCGGTCTGCTGGGCGCTGGACAGCTCGATCTTGGCCTTCTCGGCGGCTTCCTTGAGGCGCTGCATGGCCAGGTTGTCGCCGGACAGATCGATGCCGCTGTCGGCCTTGAACTGGTCGACCAGGTAGTTGATCAGCTTGAGGTCGAAGTCCTCGCCGCCCAGGAAGGTGTCGCCGTTGGTGGCCAGCACCTCGAACTGAGTCTCGCCATCGACGTCGGCGACTTCGATGATGGAAATATCGAAGGTGCCGCCACCCAGGTCATAGACCGCGATGGTCTTGTCGCCGCGGGCCTTGTCCATGCCATAGGCCAGCGCCGCCGCGGTGGGCTCGTTGATGATGCGCTTGACCTCGAGGCCGGCGATGCGGCCGGCATCCTTGGTGGCCTGACGCTGGCTGTCGTTGAAGTAGGCCGGCACGGTGATGACCGCCTCGGTGACGGTCTCGCCCAGGTAGTCCTCGGCGGTCTTCTTCATCTTTTTCAGGACTTCGGCGCTGACCTGCGGCGGTGCCAGCTTCTTGCCCTTCACCTCGACCCAGGCGTCACCGTTGTCGGCCTCGGTGATGGTGTAGGGCACCATCTTGATGTCCTTCTGCACCACGTCGTCCTTGAAGCGACGACCGATCAGGCGCTTGATGGCGTACAGGGTGTTCTGGGGGTTGGTGACCGCCTGGCGCTTGGCCGCCTGGCCCACCAGGGTCTCACCGTCCTCGGTATAGGCGATGATGGACGGGGTGGTGCGCGCGCCTTCAGCGTTCTCGATCACCTTGGACTGATCGCCGTCGAGCACGGCTACACAGGAGTTGGTGGTCCCCAGGTCAATACCGATGATGCGTCCCATAGGAAATCCTCGAAAATTCGGTTGCCAATTCGTTCATGTGCGGCGTTTGCCGCGGGGTTGCCGTCTATCTGGGGGCCCTCGACGCCTTTTCAAGGGCCTCGGTCGCTTTTGGCCGCGAAATATCACTCCGCGGCTTGGCTGACCACCACCATGGCCGGGCGCACCAGGCGGCCGTTGAGCAGGTAGCCCTTCTGCATGACGTCCATCACCGTATTGGGCTCCAGCTCAGGGTTCGGCACCATCGCCATGGCCTCGTGATACTGCGGGTCGAAGGGCTCACCGGCCGGCTCGACCACCTCGACGCCGAACTTGTCCAGCACGTCGAGCTGCATCTTCAGGGTCATGGACACGCCCTCGCGATGGGCCTCGGTCGCATCCTCGCCCATGGCCTCGAGCGCCTTCTCCAGGCTATCGACCACCGGCAGCAGCTCCTTGACGAACTTTTCCAGCGCGAACTTGCGCGCCTTGTCGGTCTCCTGCTCGGCGCGACGACGCACGTTCTGAGCTTCGGCGGCGGCACGCAGCGACTGGTCCTTGGCATCGCTCAAGGCCTGCTCGAGCTCCTCGACCTTGGCCGCCAACACCTCGGCCTCCGGGTTGTCCGATGCCGTCTCGGCGCCTTGCTCGGCCTGCTCGACGGCGTCTTCCAGCTCGCCCTCGACAGGCTCGGATTCCACCTGGGTATCGGCTTCGTCTTGCTGACGAGCCAGCTCGTCGTCCAGCGGGGTCTGCGGGTCTTTGGCCATGCTGTTCTCCTGAATGCCAACCGGCGGCCCCCGGGCCGCCTGCAGGACTGAATGTCGGTGTCAAAACGGTGTTGCCAGGTATATGGGGCTGGCCACGTCGATCTCAAGGGAAGCAGGCTGAGGGAATCGGTGCGTGCGTTGTTCCGCCCCCTGAACTACTGTATAAACGCACAAGACAGTGGATGAATAACCAGTAGTTTCGCCAGTCGTTCCGCACCGGCCACCGGGAGGCACCATGCTGACAGAGCTCGCCATTCGTGACTTCGCCATCGTCGACCATCTGGAGCTCGAGCTCGGCGGCGGCATGACCGCCATCACCGGTGAGACCGGGGCCGGCAAGTCCATCCTGCTCGGCGCCCTGGGGCTATGCCTCGGCGAACGCGCCGACGCCGGCAGCGTACGCCACGGCCGCGAACGCGCCGATCTCAGCGCTCGCTTCGATATCCGGTCCCTGCCCGCCGCCCGCGCCTGGCTGGCCGAGCGCGAACTGCCCACCGACGACTGCCTGCTGCGCCGCGTGGTGACGCGCGCCGGGCGCTCGAAGGCCTGGATCAACGGTCAACCCGCCACGGTGGCGGACCTCAAGGCCCTCGGTAGCCACCTCATCGAGATCCATGGCCAGCACGCCCATCAGGCATTGCTCAGCGAGGACACGCACCTGAGGCTGCTCGATGACTTCGCCGGTCACGCCGACACGGTGGCCGAACTGGCCGAGACCTTTCATGCCTGGCGCGAGGTGCGTCGCCGCCTGAAGCGGCTGGCCGAGGATGGCGACGAACAGCGTGCTCGCCGCCAGCTGCTGCGCTACCAGGTGGAGGAACTCGACCAGTTGGCCCTGGCAGAGAACGAGCTGGCAGGGCTCGAGGCCGAGCAGGAAGAGTTGGCCCATGCCGAGGAGCGCCTGCGCGAGGCTCAGTTCGCCGTTGAATGCTGTGATGGCGAGAGCGGCGGCGCCCTGCCGCTGCTCAACCAGGCGGTGAGCCGACTGTCCGACCTGCCCGGCAGTGAGCGCGGCGCCCTGGCCGAGGCGCTCTCGATGCTTGGCAACGCCTGCATCCAGGTCGAGGAGGCAGGCCGCGAGCTCAACCACTTCGCCGCCGGCGTCGAGCTGGACCCCGAACGCCTGGCCTGGGTGGAGGAACGCCTCGGCGAGGTGCATCGCATCGCTCGCAAGCATCACGTGCCGCCCGAGGAACTGGTCGACCTGCACCAGCGCCTCGGCGAAGAACTCGCCGAACTCGACGGCGGCGACGACGACCTGGAGACGCTGTCCGCCGAGGCGGAAACCCTGCAAGTACGCTGGCGAGAGCAGGCGCTGGCGGTAAGTGCCGCTCGGCGCGAGGCCGCCGAGCGCCTGGGCGCCGCGGTACAGGATCAGTTGGCCTTCCTGGCCATGGGCAAGGCAACCTTCGCCGCCGAAGTCAGCGAGCGCGAGGCTCCGGCCCCCGAAGGACTCGACCGGGTACGCTTCCTGATCAGTGCCAATCCCGGCCAGCCGGCGCGCCCGCTCGCCAAGGTGGCCTCCGGCGGCGAACTGTCACGCATCAGCCTGGCCATTCAGGTGGTGGCCGCCCAGCACTCCACCATTCCCAGCCTGGTGTTCGACGAGGTCGACGTGGGCGTCTCCGGCGCCACCGCCGAGATCGTCGGCCAGCTGCTGCGTCGGTTGGGCGCGAGCGGACAGGTGATGACCGTGACCCACCTGCCTCAGGTCGCCGCCCAGGCCCATCAGCACCTCCACATCGCCAAGCAGGCCGAGGACGACACCACCCTGACGCGCATGGCACTGCTCGACGAGGCAGGGCGCGTCGGCGAACTGGCCCGCATGCTCGGCGGCATGAAGCTGACCGACCAGACCCTCGCCCACGCCCGGGAAATGCTCGACGCCAGTCAGCGCCCTCGCCACTGACCCCCTTCTCGCCACTGAACCCTTCAACAGCGCCCGAACGAAGACGGCCCCGATCCTGAGGATCGGGGCCGTCATGTCTCGCGCCGGCGATGGCGGTCACTTCTTGTGCGACAACTCCTGGCGAGTCGCCTTGGAGCCCTTGGGCCGCACGTAGAGCACCAGCGCATGGTCGACGAGTTCGTAGCCATGCTCTTCGGCGATTTCCTGCTGGCGACGCTCGATGGTCTCATCGAAAAACTCGACGATCTCGCCGCTGTCCAGGCACACCATATGATCATGGTGCTCCTCCTGGGTCAGCTCGAAGACCGCGTGGCCGCCATCGAAGTTGTGGCGCGTCACCAGGCCGGCGGACTCGAACTGGGTCAGCACGCGGTAGACGGTCGCCAGCCCCACGTCCTCGCCCGAGTCCAGCAGGGTCTTGTAGACATCCTCGGCGCTCAGGTGATGCTGACCGGTAGCGTTCTCGAGAATGTGCAGGATCTTGACGCGCGGCAGGGTCACTTTGAGACCGGCCTTGCGCAGTTCATGGTTCTGGTCGGCCATGGTTGCTCTTCGCAGTATCGGGTAGGGTCGGTTATGATCGACCGAAACCACGATAGTGAAGAATGGCCGCAAATGCAAAAGCTGAGCAGAATTGTCACCCTTTCCATTGCCCTGACATTGATCAGCGGCTGCAGCTACTTCGGGGTCTACAAGCGCGACCTGGCCCAGGGCAACCTGGTGACACCCGCCATGGCCGACCAGCTACACCCCGGCATGACCCGCCAGCAGGTCATCGACCTGATGGGCAGCCCGCTGCTCGAGGCGCCCTTCAATGCCAGCCAGTGGGACTATGTCTATCGCCTGGACGAGGCTTACGGCGGCATCGAACAGCGTCGCCTGACACTGACCTTCAACGGCAATCGTCTGGCGTCCGTCGAGCATCACGGCGACTTCTCGCGTCCGCCGGCACTGATCTCCGAGCGCGGCATCGGCCCCTCCGGCGACAACGAAGAGAACCGCGGCAATCTGCTTAACGTATCGCCCAGCGAGAAAGAGTAGTCTCGACGCCTCAGGATCAACGTTGCCTGGCGCGGGCGGCCCTGGCCGCCCGCGCTGCCTTCGGGTCGACCTCTAGACCTCGGTAGACTTCGACCCGATCTCCCTCGCGCAGCACATGGGCATCGGGATCGCGCAGCGCCCTGCCAAAGATCCCCAGATCCGCCTGGGCAAAGGTCGCCGCCGACAGTTCAGGGAACTGTTCTTCCAGCCTCGCCAAGACCACCGCCTGACGCGCCGTGGTGCCTTCGGGCACCGACAGCTCGACGATACGCTGCCGAGACGGCAGGGCGAAGGCCACTTCGACCCCCAGGGTCGGCATATCAGTAGCGGCCATGGCCATAGAGCTCGTCGGCGCGGCGGGTGAAGGAATCGACCAGTTGACCGGCAACCTGCTGGAAAAGCTTGCCGAAGGCCATGCCCAGCAGCCGACTGGCGAACTCGAACTCCATCTCCAGACTCACCTTGCAGGCACCCTCGCCCATGGGCAGGAACAGCCATCGTCCACGCAGCCGCTTGAAGGGCCCATTGACCAGCGACAGCTCGATTCGCTCTGGCTCATGCAGGTCATTGCGCGTGGTGAAGCTTTGCTCGATGCCAGCGCGGCCCAGCGTCATCTCGCCGACCAGGTGCGACGAATCACGCTCGATCAACCGGGCCCGACGACAGCCGGGCAGGAACTCCGGGTAGCGTTCGAAATCATTGACCAGATCGAACATCTCCTGGGGGGTGTGCCGCACCAAGGCGGACCGATTGACCGTTGGCATTGACCTCTCCGCTGACTTCAAGGGGCCCAAGGCGTATCATGAGCGGTTATTTCGGCCTTGAATGGTATCACGCTTCCCCCCACATCGGAGGGGGCAGGCCGCCACCGGCAAGCAAAGACACGAGGTTCCATGGCCAGCAAGAAAGGCAAGGGCAAGGGTCCCGGCAACAACGTCATCGCCCTCAACAAGAAGGCCCGCTTCGAATATCACATCGACGAGACCTTCGAGGCCGGCCTGTCGCTGTCCGGCTGGGAGGTCAAGAGCCTGCGGGCCGGCAAGGCGCAGCTCACCGACACCTACATCCTGGTCAAGAACGGCGAGGCCTGGCTGCTGGGTAGTCACGTGACGCCGCTCAATACGGTCAGCACCCACGAGGTGGCCGACCCGACCCGCACGCGCAAGCTGCTGCTGCACAAGAAGGAGATCGCCAGGATCTTCTCGCGCACCCAGGACAAGGGGCACACCTGCGTGCCGCTGAAGCTCTACTGGAAGGGCAATCTGGTCAAGTGCGAGCTGGCGCTGGTGACCGGCAAGAAGCTGCATGACAAGCGCGCCACCGAGAAGGACCGCGACTGGCAGCGCCAGAAGGGGCGCATCATGCGCGAACAAAACCGCGGCTGAGGTGTCATAGATCCGACCATCCTGATAAGATGGTCACGTTACGGGGGCGACATGGCTTCGACGCCGATGACAACCCCTGAGGTGCATGCCGAGAGCGTGATGTATCTCGTAAATCCAACATCACGATTAAATAGTCGCAAACGACGACAACTACGCTCAGGGCGCGCTGGCAGCTTAAACGCCGCTAGCTTCTAGTCCTACCCGGAGGCGATGTGCCCATTCATCGCCAAAGGGCACGAGCTCAGACTGATGGGATCGCGGTTGGCTCCGTCCTCGCGTCAACCGTTAAATCTTAGAGGAATCGCGTTTCTGGATCCTGCCCGTCGGAGCCAGCGACGTTAAAGCAAATGACGGAACTAAGCATGTAGAGCCGATGGGCGAGTGTCGGCGGACGCGGGTTCGATCCCCGCCGCCTCCACCAACACCAGAGCAACGCCACCCAGCCGGGTGGCGTTGCTCGTTTTAGACACACCCAGATGGTGTCTTCGCATGCGCAGTATCTAACGGCGCCCCGCCAATTCCGCCGCACTCGCTGGGCGGACCGAGATCACCGCCTCGACCGGCAAACCCGGAATCCGTGCCAACGGCCGCTCCCATGGCTCATCAGGCAACGGCGCACGCCACTCGATATGCTCGGCGAAGTCTTGGGGATCAACCTCCAGCACTACAGGCCGCTCCTCCGCGACAAAATACTTGTGCACGGTATAGGGCACGGCCTCAGCGAGATTCAGGTTCACGCCATCGGCGCGATGGTCGTTGCCACAACGCGGCATCACCCTAGCCCCCTCGGCCGCTCGCCAGGTGGCCTCCGGCAACACTCGATACAATGGCCTCATGCCCACCTCTCTCTTCCGTGGTGTTTGCCATGATCGTAGCGAGTAGCGTGACCATCTACCAAGTGTCTTGGAGGCTCAATGCTCAACCCTCGCGCTCTGGCCTATCTCAGCGAAGTGATCCGCCGCGGCTCCCTGCGTGGCGCAGCAACGCATCTTCATGTCGACGTATCGGCCGTCAGCCGACGGATCAAGCTGCTCGAGGAAACACTCGATGTCTCCCTGCTCGAGCGGCATGCCGGCGGCGTCAAACCCACGGAAGCGGGACGACTGCTGGTCGATCATCATCATACCCAACGCAGCGCCGAGGATGCCGTTATCTCCCGGCTGCGCGCCTTGCAGCAGCTGGTCAGCGGCCAGGTGAGAATCGCAGTGGGAGAGGGATTCATTGCCGACCTGATTGATGCGCCGCTACAAACCTTCATGACGGCTTATCCCGGCATCGACATCACCGTGGAAATGGCCGGTGTCAACGAGGCCATGGCGCTAGTCAAAGCCCGCGAGGTCGATCTAGCCCTTCTTTATGCGCCGCCCATCGATCCCCTGTTGCTCTGTCATGTCGAGACTCGCCAGCCACTAGACTTGATCGTTCCTGCGGGACACCCCTTGGCTGATCGCACCTCACCGGTCTCTCTACACGATTTCGCCGACTGGCCTCTGGCTTTGATGGATAATCCCTTCGGCATGCGTCAAATGGTCAACGCCGTGGCTCATCAGGAGCGACTGCATCTGCATGCGCGGTTGCACACTAACTCTGTGGCAGTCCTGAAGAACTTCGTTCGCTCAGGCATCGGTGTAACCTTCATGCCCGAACTGACCGTGGCCGAAGAAATCCGCCAGGGCGAGATCGCCGTGCTCCCCCTCGCCCACCGGGTCCTGAATGGCGCCAGGGCACAGATCGTCAGTCATGCCGATCGCGAGCTGACGGTAGCCGGCCGCGCCTGCCTGGATCACTTGAGACGTGGCATGCGCTTCTTCCGGGACGATTCCCCCAGGCTACTGCACATGCGTTGCCGCAATGACAACACTCGCGGGTTTGAATAGTCAACGAGACAACGCCTAGTCTCGTTGCATGTCGGTCGCGTACCGATAAGAGCACCAACAACAAACCCTGCAGGAGAATTTCATGGCTGTCCTTTCCCCCAACGCCTTTCGCCCTACGCCGATCATCAGCGCCTGCCTGCTTGGAGCCGCCATCCTGAGCGGCAGCGCCCAAGCCGCTACTACTGTCAACCTTGGCTATAACGGCGCTCCGGATCCCGAGAAGAATGCGGTCCACGTCTTCGCCACCAACCTCAAGAAGCTCGTCGAAGAGAAAACCAACGACGAGATCGAGCTCAAGCTCTACCCGAACAGCATGCTCGGCGAGGAGCAGGAACGCATGGAGCAGGTCATGAGTTCGCCCGGACTCAACATCGCCTCCTTCGCCGGCATGTCCCCGGTCGTGCCGGAGATATATGTCAGCGCCATCCCTTTCCTGTTCAGCGACTTCCCCGAGGCCCGACAGTTCTTCGATCATGGCGATTACTGGCAGGCAGTGGAAGACGATCTACGGGAGAGGGCCGGCCTGGAACTCCTGGCAGTGGTCGAGGAAGGCGGCTTCCTGGCTTTTACCAACGACGAACGCCCCATCGCCTCGCCTGACGATTTCGAGGGCCTGCGCTTCCGCGCCATGGATCCCAGCCAAGTGGCATTGTATGAAGCCTTTGGCGCTTCTGGCACGCCGATTCCCTGGACCGAGGTCTACATGGCACTGAAGACCGGCGTGGCCGACGGGCAGATGAATCCACCGATGTACATCATTCTCGGCAGCCTCTATGAAGTGCAGAACTACCTGACCCTGGCCAACATCCAGTACTCGGACCAGTTTCTGGTCGGCAATGCCGCCATGATCGACGGTTGGGACGAAGAAATGCGAAACGCCTTCAGGGAGGCCGTGACCGAGGCCAATCAGATGGCCCGCAATCACAATGAGGCCAGGGTGGATGAGCGCATCGCCTACCTGAAAGAACAGGGCATGGAGATCATTCGTCCTGAGGAAGCGCAGCTCGATGCCTTCCGTCAACAGGGGCAGCCGGCCTATCTCGACTGGCTCGAGCAGCAGGACATCTCGCCCCGCTATATCGACATGGCGCTCGAGGACGCCGGCCTGGAGCCGCAAGGCGAATAACGTCCCACTCCGGCCCGGGCGCACTCAGCCCGGGCCCGTCGCACGGAAACTCCTATGCTTTCGCATCTCTCTCGGCTGCCGGATCTGACCCGGCGGGCCGCCCTGACGCTGGCCGGCACCCTGCTGCTCATCGACCTGCTAGCAATGCTGTATGGCATCGTCATGCGCTACCTGGCCGGCGGCGCTCCCATCTGGACCGATGAATTGGCCCGCTACCTGATCATCGGCGGCGTCATGCTGGCGGCCGGGGCCGTCTGGGTCGAAGGCGGCCACATGCGCGTGGCGCTGATCGAGCGTTTGCTGCCGCGCCCTCTGTGTCGCCTGCTCAATGTCTATCAATGGCTGTTGACGCTGACCCTGGCCGTGGCCGGCGCGATCTTCAGCTATCGCTACGCGCAGTCGGTCTCGATGTTCACCAGCCAGGGGCTCGGCATCAGCCGCACCATACCGGTAATGGCCCTGCCAATCGGCTTCGCCCTGCTGGCATGGCAAGCCCTGTGGCATGGCCCGGCGCCGCTGCCGACCCAGGAGGAACCGTCCGCATGATGACCTTGGCCATGTTCGCGGTATTCCTGACACACGTGCTGCTGGGACTCCCTCTGTTCATCGCACTGTTGGCCACCGCCGCGGTTGGCTTTCTGTTCGTCGACCCGTCAATGATCCCGCGCATGATGCCCCAACAGTTCTTCGGCGGCATCAATGCCTTCTCGCTGATGGCCATTCCGCTATTCATCCTCGCAGGCAACCTGATGAACGCCAGCCGCCTTACCGATCGGCTAATGGCACTGGCTCGCCTGCTGGTCGGCCACCTGCGCGGCGGCATGGGCCATGTCAATGTGGTCTCCAGTGTCTTTTTCGCCGGCGTCAACGGCTCGGCGGTGGCCGACACCTCGGCGCTGGGGTCGCTGCTGGTGCCACCCATGCACAAGGAAGGCTACTCCACGGCCTTCGCCGCCGGCCTCACGGCAGGCAGTTCCTTGATCGGGCCGATCATCCCTCCCAGCATTTTCATGATTCTCTACGCCTCGCTGACCAATACCTCGGTCGGCGACCTCTTCCTGGCCGGCGTGATTCCCGGCCTGCTGCTGGGCGCCGCCTTCATGGCCATGAATGCCTGGTATGCCCGGCGCCGCGGGCTCGAGAAGCGCGGCGGCTGGCCCGGCGGCGCCGAACTCGCGCGCGCCAGCCTGGGAGCTTTGCCTGCATTGATCGCTCCCTTCATCATCGTCGCCGGCATCGTCATGGGCTTGGTGACGCCCACCGAATCCGGCGCACTCACCGCCCTTTATGTGGCACTTTATGGCCTGGCAATGGGCAACCTCGGCCCCCGCGATTTCTGGCGCGCCATCGTCGACACGACGCGACTGACGGCCGCCATCTTCATCATCATGGCGGCTTCGGCAACGGTCAGTTGGCTTCTCTCCTATGCTCAGGTCCCGAGTCAGTTCGTCGATCTGCTGACACCCTACATCGACCAGCCGGTGGTGATCCTGTTGCTGCTCAGCGCGATCACCTTCATCACGGGTATGTTCATGGAGGAAGTCTCGGCCTTGATGCTGCTCACACCTATCTTCGCACCGGTGGCAATGATGGCGGGCATCGACCCTGTGCACCTGGGCATCATCATCACTCTTAATATCACCATTGCCCTGATCACGCCGCCCATGGGCGCCTGCGTCTTCGTGGCAGCAGCGGTCAGCCGGCTGGAGATCACCGCTTTGTTTCGCACCATCTGGCCATTCGTGGTCACCGCGCTCCTGGTGCTGGCAGCCCTGATCCTGTTTCCCTCGCTCACCCTGTGGCTCCCAACGATTCTTGGATAACTCAATGACTCACCCTGACCGCGCGACCTCTGACGCCGACACGCCCATATCCCATTATGCCGAGCCCGACTGGGCAGCGGTCGAACGACTGTCGATCGAGGGCAACGACGAGCCGCTGGTACCGATGAGTCTCGCGCCGCCCCCCATCAAGGTCTTCCCGGCCTATGCCCGCATGGGTATCCCCGGCGCCGTTAACGAGTGCTACGTTCGCGAGGGCGTCTATCGGCGCCTGCTGGCGGTGGCTCGCGCCCTGCCTGAGGGATTGAGCCTGCTGGTGCTGGATGGCTGGCGACCCTGGCGGGTCCAGCAATACCTCTTCGACACTCTACAGGCCACGATCCAGGCCCATCATCCCGAGCTGGATGATCAAGCCTTGCTGGAACGCACTCGCGAGTTCGTTGCCCAACCCAGCACCGCACCCATGGCGCCCAGCCCGCATCTGACCGGCGGCGCCGTGGACGTGACCCTGTGTGACGCCGACGGCCTGCCACTGGACATGGGCACGCTGTTCGATGAAGCCGTTCCCGCATCGCATGCCGCTGCGCTGGAAATCGAGCTGGAAGAAAGCGATAGGCGCCACCAGGCCCGGAAAAACCGGCGCCTGCTCTACCACGCCATGCTTGCCCAGGGCTTCACCAACTTGCCAAGCGAGTGGTGGCATTTCGATCTCGGCGACCAACTCTGGGCCTACTATGGTGGCCACGACAGTGCGTATTACGGGCCAGCAGAGCTGGATACCATCGAGAGCCGCTGGCGGCGTCAGCTCTGATCGAGCATGTCACCCTCGATCGAAGCGGCATCGAGCGGCAACCTCCAGACACGACGACGCCGGGCCACTCACATGGCCCGGCGTCCTTCGGTGCGACATCCGACGGGGGATCAGCCCGTGGCGTGCATCGCCAGCGCAGTATCCAGCATGCGGTTGGAGAAGCCCCACTCGTTGTCGTACCAGGCCATGACCTTCACCAGCCGACCGTTCACTCGGGTGTGATTGCTGTCGAAGGTGGAAGAGTTGGCATCATGGTTGAAGTCGATGGACACCAGCGGCTGGGCATTGACCGCCAGCACCGGTGACGCCTGGGCCGCCTCGGCGACGATGGCGTTGATCTCTTCCTTGGTGGTGTCGCGACTCGCGGTGAAGGTCAGATCCACCAGCGAGACGTTGATCAACGGCACACGCACCGCCAGGCCGTCGAATTTGCCGTTGAGCTCCGGCAACACCAGCCCCACCGCTGCCGCGGCCCCAGTCTTGGTCGGGATCATCGAATGGGTGGCGCTGCGGGCACGGTAGGGGTCCTTGTGATAGACGTCGGACAGGTTTTGATCGTTGGTGTAGGCGTGCACCGTGGTCATCAGGCCGTTCTCGATGCCCACCGTCTCGTGCAGCACCTTGGCCACCGGCGCCAGGCAGTTGGTGGTGCAGGAGGCATTCGACACCACCTTGTGCTCGGCGGTCAGCACGTCCTCGTTGACGCCAAAGACCACGGTAGCGTCGGCATCCGGACTCGGCGCCGAGACCAGCACGCGACCGGCACCGGCCTCGAGATGCTTGCCCGCGTCTGCACGCTTGGTGAACAGGCCGGTGCACTCCATCACCAGATCCACGCCCAGGCGCTCCCAGGGTAGCCGGGCCGGATCGCGCTCCGAAATGATCTCGATACGGTCGCCGTCTACCGTGAGGCTGCTCTCGTCATGGGAGACCTCGAACGGGAAATGGCCGTGCACGGTATCGTGTCGCAGCAGATGGGCGTTGAGGGCCGGATCGCCCAGGTCATTGATGGCGACGACCTGTACCCGGTCACGATATCCACCCTCATAGAGGGCGCGAAATACGTTACGACCGATGCGACCGAAACCGTTGATGGCGATCTTGAGTGTCATGGCGTCTTCCTCTCGAACCTGTTGCCGTCTTGTCGGATTGGGAAGGATCGAGCCGAAGGGCAGCGTGCCCTCGCTGGGGCCGCGCATCGACCGGATAGGCGGGCCGACGGCTCGTCTTTCCCTCAATGTGGCTCAGGATGTGTCGTGAGACAAGGTATTTTTTAGTAATTTTACAACACAGCAGGGCTCGCCACCCTGAAGGCATCCGGGTAAAATCGCCTGGAATAAAGGGTTTATTTCGAAAAAGGGCGCGACACACGGCAAAGGATAGACTTTGGTCGAACGCGTATAGTTTCGTAATATCACCACCATTGCGCTATCTTGACCCCTTGTCCGACGCACCCGCCCGCGCTCACAGGAGAATCGGCATGTCTGATCGCCCCGCCCCCGTCCGCCGCACCAAGATCGTCGCCACCCTGGGCCCCGCCAGCGACCGCGAGGGCGTGCTGGAAGCCATGATCGCCGCCGGCGTCGACGTGGTGCGCCT
>NZ_JACHXM010000023.1 GCF_014192055.1 Halomonas organivorans
CTTCCTGCGCCCGGTGTGCTACCAGAACCTGCCCCAGGGCCTGTTGCCCGAGGCCATCCGCGACGGCAACCCGGCCGGCGTCAGCCGCCTGGTCGGCGGCAAGCGCGAGGCCTGAGGCCAGACGTTCACGTACAGATTGGCAAGCGGTAAGTGTTTGGCGGCCCTCGGGCCGCCTTTTTTATGACGCATCGCAAACGGCGTCGAGCAGGCGAGAGGATGATCCATATCCGGCTGGCGATTAATTCAAACGTTCGTTACATTTTGGTGGTGACGCCCAATAACCACAATGCACGAGGAAACCGCCATGCCCACACATCGATTGCTCTCCCTTGTTCTCGGGATAGGGCTCGTGTTCGCACCGACGCTCTCGGCCCTGGCCTGGGAAAACGAGCTATTCTCGCTACGCAGCCGCTGGGAGCACACCACCACCGCCATGCCGGAGGCACGGCGCGCCGACGCCCTGGAGGCCCTCGCCGCGGAGGCGAAGACGCTGGCGCAGGTCAATCCCGACGCCGCGGCCGTGAGGGTCTGGCAAGGCATCATCCTGGCATCTCTGGCCCGGGAGAGCGGCGGCCTGGACGCCCTGGGAGCGGCCAAGGAAGCGCGTCGGGTGCTGGAATCGGCCCTCGAGCTCGATCCCCAGGGCTATCATGGCTCGGCCTATGTGACCCTCGGCGCGCTCTATGATCGGGCGCCGGGGTGGCCGGTGGCCTTCGGCGACGACGATACCGCCGCACAGATGTTCCAGCGTGCCGAAGCGATACGTCCCGACGGCATCGACGTCAATACCTATTACGCGGCTTTCCTCGAGGACGAGGGGCGGGACGCCGAGGCCTTGGCCCATGCGCGGCGCGCCCTGAATGGCCCGATCCGAGAGGGGCGCGAGGCCTCCGACGCCGCGTTGCGCGCCCAGGCAAGGGCCATGGTCGAGCGCCTGGGGAACGAATAGCCCGCGGCGGATTTCAGGGCGGCTGACGACGGTTCGATGAGCCGCGAGGTTGGCAGGCCTGCCACGGACCCTGATAATGGACCCTTTCGTATTCACCGGAGGGGCCATGTCGGACACCGATCGCACCCAGCCGCTCGATGCCCTGGCCGCCGCGCCTTTCGATGCCGGCGACGTGGAGCTGACCGAGCGCCGCTGCCTGCACCAGGGGTTCTTTCGCCTCGATGAGCTGCATTTGCGGCACCGCCTCTTCGAGGGGGGCTGGAGTGCTCCGATGGTGCGCGAGGTGCATCACCGCCATGACGCCGTGGGCGTCCTGCTCTACGATGTGGAACGAGACGCCGTGGCGCTGGTGGAGCAGTTTCGCCCCGGTGCCCTGGCCGATCCCGACTCGCCCTGGAAGCTGGAAATCGTGGCGGGGCTGGTCGAGCATGGCGAGAGTCTGGCCGAGGTGGCCCGTCGGGAGGCCGAGGAAGAGGCCGGTTGTACGGTGGGCGAGCTGATCGAGCTGCATACCTACTATCCGAGCCCCGGGGCCTGCGATGAGCGGGTCACGCTGTTCTGCGGCCTCGTCGACAGCCGCGGCCTGGGCGGTATCCATGGCCTCGACGAGGAACACGAGGATATTCGCGTGCATGTGCTGTCCTTCGCCCGCGCCTGGGAACTCCTGATGGCCGGTCGACTCGACAATGCCATGTGCCTGATCGCCTTCCACTGGCTGGCGGCGGAGCGGGCCTCATTGAGAGCGAGGAGGTAGCGTGTCGAGAAACGCCTACGTGACTGACCTGAAGACCCTGCAGGGCGAGTGCACCGCCAACTACGTGCGGCTGAGCCGCCTGCTGGGCGACATGGAGGTCGGCGAGACGCGTGAAGTGGAGCTGGTCAGCCATGGGCGCCGGGTCGGCGCGCTGTGCCTGGAGCTCCTGGAGCGAGCGCCCTACACCAGCATCGTGCGGGTCTCCCAGCGCGGTGTGCTCGATGGGGTGCTCGAGACGCCGCGCATGCGGGTGCACCTCTATCACGACGTGCGCATGGCCGAGGTCAACGACTTCCAGCGCCAGCGGCACTTCGATGGTCGCTATCGCTACCCCAACGCCCGCATGCACCAGCCCGACGAAAAGCTCCAGCTCAACCGCTTCCTCGGCGAGTGGCTCGACCACGGGCTGGCCCACGGCCATTCCCTGGATCTGCCCGAACTTCCCTGACGCCTTTCCTCGACAAGCTTCACCGATGAGCCGCCTGGTCCAATGCGACTGATCCAACTGACCGACTGCCACCTGCATGCCGACCGCCACGCACGCTCGCGCATCGGCGTGCCGCAGCGACAACTCGAGCGCGTGGTAGCCGCTGCCTTGCGCCTGCGCCCCGACCTGGTGCTGGTTACCGGAGACGTCAGCGAGGATCGCTCTGCGGCGTCCTATGCCGAGGCGGCACGCCTGTTCTCGGGCTTCGGCTGCCCATGGAGCTGGCTGCCCGGCAACCATGACGAGCCCCGCCTGATGGCCGAGTGCCGCCACTTCGACGCGACCCTGGCGCTGGGCGAGCGTCGGTTGCTGCTGCTCGACACCCAGCGAATTGGCGAGGAGGCCGGCGAACTCGGCGTGGCGCGCCTGGCGGCGCTGGACGAGCGGCTCGCCGAGGATACCCGTCCGACCCTGGTGGCCATGCACCATCCGCCCGTGGCGGTGGGCTCCGCCTGGATGGACGCACTAGGCTTGAGGGATGCTGCGGCCTTCTGGGACTGCCTGGCCGGCCACCGGCACGTCGAGGCGGTGTTGTGTGGCCATATTCACCAAGCCTTCAGCGGCCACGGCCCCGCATCGGCCGGCAGGGTGCCGGTCTACGGCTGTCCCTCGACCAGCGACCAGTTCCTGCCGGGCTCCATCGACTTCGCCGTGGACGAGGCCGCCTGGCCAGGTTTCAGGGTGATCGACCTGGGAGTAGGGAAACTCGAGACCTGGGTCGAGCGCGTTGCGCCTTGATAGCTCTATTACGTCTAAAAAGATAGATATTAATTCTTTTACGTTATTATCGCGAAGACGGTACCCTCTGTCGCATGATTCCCTTTCCGCCCACGTCATGCGAGGTAGCCGGGCCATGAACAGTCTTCATGCACCGACACGCGAGAGCGCCGTCCAGGCCGAGGGCAGCAGCGCCCCCGCCGGCCTGACGCCGCGGCGGCTGACCCATCTGCAGCAGCTGGAAGCCGAGTCCATCCATATCATCCGCGAGGTGGCGGCCGAGTTTTCCAACCCGGTGATGCTCTATTCCATCGGCAAGGATTCCTCGGTGATGCTGCATCTGGCGCGCAAGGCCTTCTATCCGGGGCCGCCGCCGTTTCCGCTGATGCACGTCAACACGACCTGGAAGTTCCGCGAGATGATCGAGTTCCGCGACCGCATGGCCGCGGAGTCCGGGATGGAGCTGATCGAGCACATCAACGAGGAAGGCCGGGCCGCCGGTATCAACCCGTTCGATCATGGCTCCAGCGGTTATACCGACGTGATGAAGACCCAGTCCCTCAAGCAGGCCCTGGACAAGTACGGTTTCGATGCCGCCTTCGGCGGCGCGCGCCGCGACGAGGAAGCCAGCCGCGCCAAGGAGCGAGTGTTCTCGTTCCGCGACAAGTATCACCGCTGGGATCCCAAGAATCAGCGCCCCGAGCTGTGGAACCTCTACAACGCCCGGGTCAACAAGGGCGAGTCGATCCGCGCCTTCCCGCTCTCCAACTGGACCGAGCTGGACATCTGGCAGTACATCTATCTCGAGTCGATCCCCATCGTGCCGCTGTATTTCTCCGCGCCGCGTCCGGTGGTCGAGCGCGACGGCATGCAGATCATGGTCGACGACGACCGCATGCCGCTCGAAGAGGGCGAGGTGCCCGAAGAGAAATGGGTGCGCTTCCGCACGCTCGGCTGCTACCCGCTGACGGGCGCAGTGGAGTCCAGGGCTACCACGCTGCCCGAGATCATCCAGGAAATGCTGCTGACCCGCACCAGCGAGCGCAGCGGCCGCGCCATCGATCACGACCAGGCCGGCTCGATGGAGAAGAAGAAGCGCGAGGGGTACTTCTAACGCGCCTCCGGCGTGTTAGAAAGCCGGAAGCCCTAAGCTTGAAGCTGAAAGACACCCCAGGAGGGATTCCTGGCAGGATTCGGGAAGCTTCAGGCATGCAGGTCACCGGCAAGGTTATCCAACGCAAGATATTCAGCGGTGAGTCGGGGAACTCCGGGGTTCTTCCAGCTTCCGGCTTACAGCTTACAGCTACAGGTGTGTTACATGGCACATGCATCGGATTTGATAGCCGACGATATCGAAGCCTATCTCCACGAGCACGAGAACAAGGACCTGCTGCGCTTCATCACCTGCGGCAGCGTCGACGACGGCAAGTCGACCCTGATCGGCCGGCTGCTGCACGACTCCAAGATGATCTTCGACGACCAGCTGGCGGCCATCACCCAGGCGTCGAAGAAGAGCGGCACCACCGGCGAAGAGGTGGACCTGGCGCTGCTGGTCGATGGCCTGCAGTCCGAGCGGGAGCAGGGCATCACCATCGACGTGGCCTATCGCTTCTTCTCCACCGACAAGCGCAAGTTCATCATCGCCGATACCCCGGGACATGAGCAGTACACCCGCAACATGGCCACCGGGGCTTCCACCGCGGGTCTGGCAGTGATTCTGATCGACGCCCGCTACGGCGTGCAGACCCAGACCAAGCGGCACAGCTTCATCGCCGACCTGGTCGGCATCCGCCACCTGGTGATCGCGATCAACAAGATGGACCTGGTGGACTACAGCCAGCAGCGCTTCGACGAGATCGTCGCCGAATATCGCGCCTTCGCCGAGCAGCTCGGTGCCGATGACATCCGCTTCGTGCCGCTCTCGGCGCTCAAGGGCGACAACGTCGTCAACAAGAGCGAGGCGATGAGCTGGTACGCCGGCCCGGCGCTGCTGGAACTGCTCGAGAGCGTCGAGGTGCGTGCCGACCATAACCTGACCGACCTGCGCCTGCCGGTGCAGTACGTCAACCGCCCGAACCTGGACTTCCGCGGCTACGCCGGGACCCTGGAGGCGGGCGTGCTGCGCCCCGGTCAGGCGATCAAGGTGCTGCCGTCCGGCAAGACCTCCACGGTCGAGCGCATCGTCACCTTCGACGGCGATCTGGAGGATGCCTGGCCGGGTCAGGCGATCACCGTGACCCTGGCTGACGAGATCGACATTTCGCGTGGCGACTGGATCGTCGCCGCCGACGCCGAGGTGGCCGAAGCCATTGCCTTCGATGCCGATCTCGTGTGGATGAACGAGCAGGCCCTCGAGCCGGGCCGTCAGGTCGACATTCGCCTCGCCGGGCGCTCCGTGGCCGGTCAGATCGAGGCCATCCACTACCAGGTGGACGTCAACACCCTGGAGCATCACGACGCCGAACGTCTCGAGCTCAACGCCATCGCCCGCTGCCGTGTGGCGCTGACCGGCGAAGTGCCGATCGACGCCTACGAGCGCAGCCCGGGTACCGGCAGCTTCATCGTCATCGACCGGCTGTCCAACGTCACCGTGGGGGCGGGCATGATCCGCGGCGCGGCCGAGGCCGGTGACGGCGTGGCGTCGGGCGAGGTCGACTGGGCCGGTTTCGAGGTCGAGCTCAATGCCCTGGTGCGCAAATACTTCCCGCACTGGGAGGCCAAGGACGTTCGCGAGCTGCTCAAGTAAGCGTATGCTCCTGCCATCAAGGGCCCGGCGACCTCGGTCGCCGGGCCCTTGGCGTCTCATCGGGTGGCATCATGTGGCGGTGACACCGATCTGCCGGTTCGCCGCACAACGAGAAAGCCGCTCTTTCGGAGCGGCTTTCTCGCGTCTGCCCTGTGGATGGGACGACCCCGAGGGCGCGTCAGGCCTTCTTGAGCATCCGGTAGCCGGCCAGCAGGACCAGTGCGCCCACGATGGCCGTGACGAAGCTGCCCAGGCTGAAGTCACCCATCGAGCCGACCCCGACGAGGGAGCCGAGCCAGCCGCCCACGAAGGCCCCGGCGACACCGATCAGGATGGTCACGATAATGCCGCCCGGGTCCTTGCCCGGCATGATCCATTTGGCGAGGACGCCGGCGATCAGGCCGAACAGAATCCACGATAGAAATCCCATGATGGCTCTCCTTGCTTGGTAGTGGTCCGTCTCGATGACGGCCACAGGCCCCGTTCCCGTGCGGCAGGTGCCGACAAGGTGGGAGTGGGCGTGTGGCGCCGGCCACCACGGTATCACACCGCTTTCCAGGGAAGCGCTGAATAAATGTGAAGCGACTTCCTCGCAGCCAATGTCCGCGGTAGCCGATATCAGCCCGGCCGGTTGGCGATCAGCACCGCGCGGCGCGGTGCCGGGTGACCCTCGCGAGTCTGCGACGGATCCTCCGGGTCGAGGAAGTCGGCCAGCGACTGGAAGGTCATCCAGTCGGTGGCGCGCTGCTCGTCCAGCGAGGTGTCGGCCTCGTCGACCACCCGCACGTTGTCGAAGCCGGCGCGCTCGAGCCACTGGCACAGCGCGGCGGAGGAGGGCAGGAAGTAGACGTTGGGCATGGCGGCATAGCGCTCGCCCGGTAGCAGCACCGTGGTGGCGTCGCCCTCGACCACCAGGGTCTCCAGCACCAGCTCGCCGCCGGGGCGCAGCGCGGCCTTGAGCTGAGCCAGGTGCTCGAGCGGCGAGGGACGGTGGTAGAGCACGCCCATCGAGAACACGGTGTCGAAGAAGGCCAGCTCTTCCGGCACGTCCTCGATGCCCACCGGCAGGAAGTGCACTGCGCCGCCGTCGGCATCGCCGACGAAGTGGCGCACCGCCTGGAACTGCCAGTAGAAGCGTGGCGAGGGATCGATCACCAGCACGAAGTCGGCGCCGTCGCCGGCCATGCGCCAGGCGTGATAGCCATTGCCGCCGCCCACGTCGAGCACCTTGCGGCCGCTCAGCTGTGCCAGGTGCGGGGCCACTCGCTGCCACTTCCAGTCGGAGCGCCACTCGGTGTCGATGGTCACCCCGCCGAGTCGATAGGGGCCCTTGCGCCAGGGTGCCAGCACGCGCAGCAGGCTCTCGCTCTGGCGGCGTCGCGAGGCGTCGAGGGCGACGTCCACGGTGACGTGGTCGGCGTCGAGGCGCACCTCGCGGCCCTCCGGCAGCGGCGGCAGCTTGGCCACCGCCTTCTCCCAGGCCGGCAGGTCGCCGAATCGCGAGCGGTCGAGGCCACGAGCCAGCTGCTCGGGCAGCCGGGCCAGCCAGGCGTCGAGGCCGCGGTCGAGGAAGGCCTGGTAGAGCGGGCGGTGGGCGGCGGGAATCGGCACTTCAATCCTCCTTGAAGGCGATCAGCGAGGCGAAGTTCAGGTACTGGAACCACACCAGCGAGCGCGAGAAGCCGGCACGGGCCAGCCGCGCCTGGTGGGCTTCCAGGGTGTCCGGCACCAGCACGTTCTCCAGCGCGGTACGCTTCTGGCTGATCTCCAGTTCGCTGTAGCCGTTGGCGCGCTTGAAGTCGTGGTAGCGCTCCACCAGCCAGGCGTTGTCCTGCTCGTCGGCGGCCTTGATCTTCTCGGAGAGCACCAGCACGCCGCCGGGCTCCAGGGCGTCATAGAGGCTTGCGATCACGGCGTCGCGATCTTCGGGCGCCAGGAACTGCAGGGTGAAGTTGAGCAGGATCATCCCCGAGGGTTCGTAGTCGAGGGCGCGGATATCGCCCTCGGTAACCGTCAGGTCGTGATCCGGACTTTCGGTGGTCAGCGTCTCGCGGGCCCGCTCGACCATGGTGGGGGAGAGGTCCACCCCGGTGTAGCGGAAGGCCGCCGGTGGCAGCTGGCCGGCCAGGGCCAGGCCGGCGGCACCCAGCGAGCAGCCCAGGTCGTAGACATGGCCGCCGTGGCGCAGGTGTCGACGGGCCAGCGGGCCGAGCATGGCCAGGATCTGGCCGTAGCCTGGCACCGAGCGGCGAATCATGTCGGGAAAGCAGGCCACTACCCGCTCGTCGAACGAAAATCGTGCCACCCGGTCCAGGGGTGTGGAAAAGATGGCGTCACGGTAAGATGCGTCACACATGGGCAGGGCTGGGGAAGTGGGCTGAAAGGCCGCCATTCTACGCCTCCCTGCCGTCGGCTGCACGAAAGACCCAGGAGGCCACCATGAGCCACCCCCCCGTCGATCAGCGGGGTGCTTGGCGCGCCCTGAAGGACCATGCCGCGAGCATGGGGCAACGCCACCTGCGCGAGCTCTTCGCCGAGCACCAGGGACGATACTCCACCTTCACCCGGCACGCCGCCGGACTGACGCTGGATCTCTCCAAGCAGCGCTGGAGCGAGCAGACGCTCGACATGCTGCTGGACCTGGCCCGGGATGCCAAGGTCCCCGAGGCCGTTCACCGGCTGCTGGCCGGCGAGCGTGTCAATCGCAGCGAGGACCGGCCGGCGCTTCACACCGCCCTGCGGCTGCCGGCGGATGCCCGGCTCGAGGTCGAGGGGCAGGACCTGGTGGCCTCGGTGCATGCCACCCTGGATCGCATGGAGGACATGGTCGAGCGCTTTCATGCCGGCCAGTGGCGCGGTGCCACCGGCAAGCCGATCCGTGACGTGGTCAATCTCGGCGTCGGCGGCTCCGACCTGGGGCCGCTGATGGTCACCCATGCGCTGGCCGACTACCGCCCCGACGATGTCCATCGCGTCGACGTGCACTTCGCCTCGACCATGGACGGCTCGCAGCTCGCCGACTATCTGGCGCGGCTCAATCCCGAGACCACGCTGTTCGTGCTGTCGTCGAAGTCGTTCACCACCATCGACACCCTGTCCAACGCCCGCACCGCCCGCGACTGGCTCAAGGCGCGGTTGCTGGGCGGCGCACGCCAGGAGGGCGTCGACGAGTCGCTGGTGATGCGCCAGCACTTCATCGGGGTCTCGGCGAGCCCCGAGAAGATGGCCGAATGGGGAATCGCCCCGGCGCACCAGCTCGAGTTCTGGGAATGGGTGGGCGGACGCTACTCGCTGTGGGGCGCCATCGGGCTGCCCATCGCCCTGGTGGTGGGCATGGCGAATTTCCGCGGCCTGCTGGCCGGGGCCCATGCCATGGATCGCCACTTCCACGAGGCGCCGCTGGCCGACAACCTGCCGGTGCTGCTGGCGCTGGCGGGGATCTGGAACGTCAACTTCCTCGATATCCGCGCCCACTCCATCCTGCCCTACGACGGCCGACTGGAGTACTTCGCCGCCTACCTGGAACAGCTCGAGATGGAGTCCAACGGCAAGTCGGTGACCAACGACGGCGAGCCGGTGGGCTACTCCACCTGCCCGGTGCTGTGGGGGCAGCTCGGCCCCAACGCCCAGCACGCCTTCTACCAGCTGCTCCACCAGGGCACCCAGGCCGTGGAGTGTGACTTCATCGCGCCCCGGGTGCGCTACGACGATGTCGCCGACCCGGCGACCCGCGATCACCTGATGGGCCAGCATCGCCTGACGCTGGCCAACTGCTTCGCCCAGTCCCGGGCGCTGATGCTCGGCGACGCCGCCGTGGCCGATGACGGTCCGCGACCCGGCCATCGCCGCTATCGCGGCAATCAGCCGTCCAGCACCCTGCTGCTCGACCGGCTCACTCCCCAGACGCTGGGAGCGCTGGTCGCCCTTTACGAGCACAAGGTGTTCGTCCAGGCGACGATCTGGGACATCAATCCCTTCGACCAGTGGGGCGTGGAGCTGGGCAAGACCCTGGCCGGAGAGACGCAGCGCATCCTCCAGCGCGAGGCCGGCCTCGAGGGCATGGACGACTCCACGCGCGGGCTGATCGAGGCGGTGTGGGCGGCCGAACCGCAGGCGGACGCATGATCCGCTCGAGGTCCATGATCGGTGTCGGGCTGGCCATTTATACAGGGTGTCGGGTATGCTGAGCGCCGGTCTGCCGCGGGTGCCGACCAGCGGGGTGCTCTACCTGCATGGCTTCAACAGCGGCGCCGCCTCGCCCAAGGCGGCGCTGGTGCGCGAGGCCTGCGCGGGACTCGGCTTGCCCTGTGCCACGCCGGACCTGCCGCATCGTCCCGAACAGGCTTTGGACGAAGCCGCCGCCCGGCTCGGCGCATTGGGCGATCGTCCGCTGGTGGTTGGCAGCTCCATGGGCGGCTTCCTGGCCACGGTGATTGCCGAGCGCCACGATCTGCCGGGGGCGCTGATCAATCCGGCGGTCACCCCGGCACGGCTGGTGGACGCCTGGATCGGCGAGGCCTTCGTCAACCCGTACAGCGGCGAGCGTTTCGTGGTCGAGGCCGCCCATCGTCGGGCGCTGGAGCACATGACGCCGACCCGGATCACGGCTGAGCGCTACCTGCTGCTGCTGGGCACCGCCGACGAGACGCTGGACTGCCGCGACGCCTTCGCGTTCTATCAGGGGGCCAGGACCATCCTCCACCCCGGCGGCGACCACGGTTTCTCGTCACTGGCCGACTACCTGCCGGCGATCCTCGCCCAGGGCGGTCATGCCCTGGCGCCTGGCCGAGTGGCAGCCCGCGGCTGAACGCGTGGATTCGAACATGCATAGGAAACAGACGACGCCATGACCCAATACAGTGCCAGCTCGATCGAGGTGCTCGCCGGGCTCGAACCGGTGCGCAAGCGCCCGGGCATGTACACCGACACCGCGCGCCCCAACCACCTGGTGCAGGAGGTCATCGACAACAGCGTCGACGAGGCGCTGGCCGGTCACGCCAAGCGCATCGGCGTGCGACTGTTCGAGGACGGCGGCGTCGAGGTCAGCGACGACGGCCGCGGCATGCCCATCGACATCCACCCGGAGCACGGCGTCTCCGGGGTCGAGCTGATCATGACCAAGCTGCACGCCGGCGGAAAGTTCTCCTCCTCGAGCTATCGCTTCTCCGGCGGCCTGCACGGCGTCGGCGTCTCGGTGGTCAACGCGCTCTCCAAGCGTCTCGAAGTCGAGGTGCTCAAGGGGGGCGAACGCCACGGCATGGCGTTCGAGCACGGCGAGACGGCTTCGCCGCTGGAGGTCATCGGTTCCGCCGCCAAGCGCGCCACCGGCACCCTGGTGCGTTTCTGGCCGGAAGGAAGCTACTTCGATTCGCCGCGGCTGTCCCTGTCGCGCCTCAAGCACCTGCTGCGTGCCAAGGCGGTGCTCTGTCCTGGGCTCGAGGTCACTCTCACCGAAGCCGACGGCACCCAGAGCGTGTGGCAGTTCGAGGACGGCCTGCGCGACTACCTGGCCCAGGCCACCGACGGCTATGAGGTGCTGCCGTCCTCACCCTTCGTCGGCCACTTCGCCGACGAGGAGCACGGCGTGGACTGGGCCGTGCAGTGGCTGCCGGAGGGCGGCGAGCCGCTGCTCGAAAGCTACGTCAACCTGATCCCCACGCCCCAGGGCGGCACTCACGTCAACGGCCTGCGCGCCGGCCTGCTGGAAGCGCTGCGCGAGTTCTGCGACTACCGTAGCCTGCTGCCGCGCGGCGTGAAGCTGACCGCCGAGGACCTCTGGGAGCGGGTCGCTTTCGTGCTCTCGGTGAAGATGCTCGATCCCCAGTTCGCCGGCCAGACCAAGGAGCGGCTGTCGTCGCGCACCGTGGCCGGCTTCGTCTCCGGGGTGGTCAAGGATGCCTTCTCGCTGTGGCTCAACCACCACGTCGACCAGGCCGAGGCGCTGGCCGAGCTGGTGATCAGCGCCGCCCAGCGGCGCCAGAAAAGCGCCAAGAAGGTGGCGCGCAAGAAGGTCACCTCGGGCCCCGCTCTGCCCGGCAAGCTGGCCGACTGCAGTGGCCAGGATCCCGCCGCCAGCGAGCTGTTCCTGGTCGAGGGCGACTCGGCAGGCGGCAGCGCCAAGCAGGCCCGGGACCGCGAGAGTCAGGCGATCCTGCCGCTGCGCGGCAAGATCCTCAACACCTGGGAGGTGGAGTCCCACGACATCTACGGTTCCCAGGAAGTCCACGACATCGCCGTGGCGATCGGCATGGACCCGGGCAGCGACGACCTCTCCAAGCTGCGCTACCACAAGATCTGCATCCTCGCCGACGCCGACTCCGACGGCCTGCACATCGCCACCCTGCTGTGCGCGCTGTTCGTGCGCCATTTCCCGGCGCTGGTCGACGCCGGCCACGTCTTCGTGGCCATGCCGCCGCTGTATCGCATCGACCTGGGCAAGGAGGTCTTCTACGCCCTGGACGAGAGCGAGAAGGCGGCGATTCTCAAGCGCCTGGAAGGCAAGCGTGGCACGCCCAACGTCCAGCGCTTCAAGGGCCTGGGCGAGATGAGCCCGCTGCAGCTGCGCGAGACCACCATGGCCGCCGACACCCGTCGCCTGGTGCAGCTGACCCGCGAGGAAGGCGACGGCACCCTCGAGATGATGGACATGCTGCTGGCCCGCAAGCGCGCCTCCGACCGCAAGAGCTGGCTCGAGGACTACGGCAACCTCGCTGAGATAGAAGTTTAAGCTGGAAGCCGGAAGCTTGAAGAAAACCCGCGATGTTCCGGGGGAAACTTCCAGCTTCAAGCTTCCAGCTCATCACAGAGGTTGAAGAGGGCACTCTCCTCAAAGATCCCACGATCGTATAAGAAGGTCACCGTGCTATGACCATGGATATCCAGGTGGCGGAGGGCGACGTCGAGCGCCTGTCCCTCCGCGAGTACACCGAGAAGGCGTACCTCGACTACTCGATGTACGTCATCCTCGACCGGGCGTTGCCGCATATCGGCGACGGCATGAAACCGGTCCAGCGGCGCATCGTCTACGCCATGCGCGAGCTGGCGCTGAACGCCAGCGCCAAGTACAAGAAGTCGGCGCGTACCGTCGGCGACGTGCTCGGCAAGTTCCATCCTCACGGTGACAGCGCCTGCTACGAGGCCATGGTGCTGATGGCGCAGTCGTTCAGCTATCGCTATCCGTTGGTGGACGGCCAGGGCAACTGGGGCAGCCCCGACGATCCCAAGTCCTTCGCCGCCATGCGCTATACCGAGGCGCGGCTGTCGAAGTTCGCCGAGGTGCTGCTCGCCGAGCTCGGCCAGGGCACCGTGGACTGGACGCCCAACTTCGACGGCACCATGCAGGAGCCGGTGGTGCTGCCCTCGCGGCTGCCCCACGTGCTGCTCAATGGCGGTACCGGCATCGCCGTGGGCATGGCCACCGACATTCCGCCCCACAACGTGGGCGAAGTGGTCGAGGCCACCTGCCATCTGCTGCGCCATCCCGAGGCCACCACCGGCGATCTGGTGGAGTACCTGCCGGGGCCGGACTTTCCCACCGCCGCCGAGGTCATTACCCCCCGGGCCGAGCTGCGCAAGGTCTACGAGAGCGGCCGCGGTTCGGTGAAGATGCGCGCCCGCTACGGCCTGGAGGAGGGCAGCGTGGTGATCAGCGCGCTACCCTACCAGGTCAGCGGCGCCAAGGTGCTCGAACAGATCGCCGGCCAGATGCAGGCCAAGAAGCTGCCCATGGTCGCCGACCTGCGCGACGAGTCGACCCATGAGGAGCCCACCCGGCTGGTGATCGAGCCGCGTTCCAACCGCGTCGATATCGAGGCGCTGATGGCGCACCTGTTCGCCACCACCGACCTCGAGAAGAACATCCGCATCAACATGAACGTGATCGGCCTGGACGGCCGGCCGCGGGTCATGCCGCTGCCCGACCTGCTCGGCGAGTGGCTGCGCTTCCGGCGCAGCACGGTACGCCGGCGCCTCGAGCACCGACTGGGCAAGGTTCAGGATCGCCTGCACATCCTCGAGGGCCTGCTCGCGGCCTACCTCAACATCGACGAGGTGATCCGCATCATCCGCGAGGAGGACGAGCCCAAGGCCGCGTTGATCGAGGCCTTCGGCCTCAGCGAGCGTCAGGCCGAAGCGATCCTCGAGCTGCGCCTGCGTCACCTGGCCAAGCTCGAGGAGATGAAGATCCGCGGCGAGCAGGACGACCTCGAGGCCGAGCGCGCCCGCCTGGAAGAGCTGCTCGGCTCCGAGGCCGCGCTCACCGACCTGATCGAGGAGGAGCTGCGCACCGCCGCGCAGGACTACGGCGACGAGCGTCGCTCGCCGCTGGTCGAACGCGAGGAGGCCAAGGCGCTGTCCGAGGTCGAGCTGCTCGGCGCCGATCCGATTACGGTCGTGCTTTCCGAGAAGGGCTGGATCCGTGCCGCCAAGGGCCACGACATCGACCCGACGGGGCTCTCCTACAAGGCCGGCGACCGCTTCGCCCTGGCTGCACGAGGCAAGACCAACCAGCCGCTGGTGCTGCTCGACGACACCGGCCGCGCCTACACGCTGGCCGCGCATAACCTGCCCAGCGCCCGCAGCCAGGGCGAGCCGGTCACCGGTCGGGTCAACGTGGCGGCCGGCGCGCATATGGCAGGCGTCATGCTGGCGCTGCCGACCACCCGTTACCTGCTCGCCTCGGATGGCGGCTACGGCTTCGTCGCCAGCCTCGAGGCGCTCACCGGCAAGAACAAGGCCGGCAAGGCGGTGCTCAGCGTGCCCAAGGGCTGCAACGTGGTGCCGCCCCTGGCGGTGCCGGACGGCGAGGGCATCAGCGTCGCGGCGGTCTCCAACGAGGGGCGGCTGCTGGTCTTCCCACTGGATCAACTGCCGGAGCTGGCCAAGGGCAAGGGCAACAAGATGCTCGACATCCCCGGGGCGCGGGCGGCGCGACGCGAGGAATTCCTGCGCGACCTGGCGCTGCTGTCACCCGGCCAGGCCCTGGTGGTGCACGCCGGCAAGCGCAAGCTGACGCTCAAGGCCGAGGATCTCGACTACTATCGGGGAGAACGCGGCCGCCGTGGCAGCAAGCTGCCCCGAGGCCTGCAGAAGGTCGACCGCCTGGAAAGCTTGAAGCCGGAAGCTTGAAGCGTGAAGAAAACCCGGCTCGGCGCTGGCAACCGGCACACTTCCGGCTTCCAGCTTCGAGCTTCTAGCTATCGGGGTTGCAATGACTAGACGACTATTGATCCGCGCCAGCGGTCCCGCCAGGCCTGGCCAACTGGCCGGCCTGGGCCGGGCCCTGGCCCAGAGCGGCGCGCGGCTGCTCGACATCAACCAGAGCGTGACCTTCGGCATCGTGTCGCTGGAGGCGCTGGTGGGGCTCGATCATGACGTGGACCTGGAGGGGGCCCTGGCGGCGGCCGGCGATCACCTGGGGCTCGATGTCCAGGCCATCCAGGTCAGCGCCGAGGACTATCACCGCTGGAGCGTGCAGGCCAGCCAGCCGCGGCTGATCATGACCCTGCTGGCGCCGCACCTGCCGGCGGGCATCCTGGCCGAAGTCGGCGCGCTGACCGCCGAGCACGGCCTGACCGTGGAGCTGATCCATCGGCTCTCCGGACGCGAGCCGCTGGACGGTGGCGTCCCCGGCGAGCATGACGCCATCCAGGGCGCCTGCGTCGAGTGCTGGCTGCGCGGCGAGGAGATCGACCTCGAAGCCCTGCGCGAGAAGGCCCTGGCGCTGGGGGCGGCGCACGGCGTCGACATCGCCCTGCAGGAAGATTCGATCTGGCGCCGGCACCGGCGCCTGGTGTGCTTCGACATGGATTCGACCCTGATCCAGGCCGAAGTGATCGACGAGCTGGCGCGCCGCCACGGCGTCTACGACGAGGTGGCCGAGGTCACCGAGCGGGCCATGCGCGGCGAGCTGGACTTCCAGCAGAGCTTTCGCGAACGCATGGCGAAGCTCCGCGGGCTCGACGAGTCGGTGCTCGCCGAGATCGCCGAGGAGCTGCCGCTGATGGACGGCCTGGAGCGCCTGATGGGCCAGCTCAAGCGGCTGGGTTACCGCACGGCTATCCTCTCCGGCGGTTTCACCTACTTCGCGCGTCACCTGCAGGACAAGCTTGGCTTCGACGAGGTGCATGCCAACGAGCTGGTGATCGAGGGCGGCAAGGTCACCGGAGAGGTTCGCGAGCCGATCGTCGACGCCGACCGCAAGGCCGCGCTGCTCCACGAGATCGCCGAGCGCGAGGGGCTGGCCATGGAGCAGACCATCGCCGTGGGCGACGGGGCCAACGACCTCAAGATGCTGGCCGCCGCCGGGCTCGGCATCGCCTTTCGCGCCAAGCCGCTGGTGCGTCAGAGGGCCCGGCATTCCATCTCCACGCTGGGGCTGGATGCCGTGCTGTACCTGATCGGCTACCGGCAGGGCGATCTCGAGGAGGGCTGAGGCGGTTTTCGCTGGCGTCGTCGGGCCAGGCGGGGTAGCGTCGAGGGACGCTCACCACAACGCCAAGGAAAGCGCCATGCCACAGCCCAGCTATACCCCGGAACTGCTCGACGAACTCAAGGTGCTCGGCCTGTTCAACCCGGTCAATCATCAGGAAGGCATCAAGGTGCATTCGAATGCCGAACCGGAGATGATCGAGGCCACCCAACGCCTGCATCGCAAGGGGCTGGTCACCCAGGCCGATGGCGGTTATCTCACCACCCTCGGGCAGGAAGCGGCCGAGCATGCCCGCGACCTGATGACCATCCTCGGCTCGGCGGAATTGAGCACCTGAGCCTCGCACGGAGCGGCCCGGAGGCAGGCAGGAGTTGACAAGCCGTCTCCGGGCTGATTTGCTAGAGCCATGAACACGACATCGTACAACCTCGTTCTCGACCTACGACTACTAGCCCGCCGCTGAGTGCGCTGGGCGATGCCGCTTGCATCGTCGTCTGTTTCGTCGAACCGAGGTTGTCACATGTCCCACACCGCTAACGCTATTCCCATGAACATCGCCGCTGCCTGTGTCGTACGCGCCGCCCGACCGGTTCGTGGGGTCGCGATGGTCATGACCGAACACTTCGACGACGCCCCGTCTGCCTTCCGGCAGCCGGGGCGTCGCCGTTTCTGAATCCGACAAACCGTCCCTGGGAGAACGCCGCCATGATGCTCGATAACCCCTCCGCCAAGTACCGCCCCTTTGTGGCCGTCGACCTGCCCGATCGCCAGTGGCCCAGCCGCCGCATCGAGACGCCCCCCCAGTGGTGCGCGGTCGACCTGCGCGATGGCAATCAGGCGTTGATCGATCCCATGGACCAGGAACGCAAGCAGCGCTTCTTCGACCTGCTGGTGAAGATCGGCTTCAAGCAGATCGAGGTCGGCTTTCCCTCCGCCTCCCAGACCGACTTCGACTTCGTGCGCTCGTTGATCGAGGATGGCAAGGTGCCGGACGACGTCACCATCCAGGTGCTCACCCAGGCCCGTCCGCATCTCATCGACCGCACCTTCGAGGCCCTGAAGGGCGCCACGAATGCCATCGTTCACGTCTACAACGCCACCGATCCGGTGTTCCGCCGCGTGGTGTTCAACGTCAACAAGGCCGAGTGCATCCAGATCGCCGTGGATGCCACCACTCGCATCCGCGAGCACATGGCGGCGGCCCCTGAGACGAACTGGACCTTCCAGTACTCCCCGGAACTGTTCTCCACCACCGAGATGGACTTCGCGGTCGAGATCGTCGATGCCGTGGAGGCCACCTTCGGGGCCAGCGCCGACAAGCCGATGATCGTCAACCTGCCGGCCACCGTGGAATGCGCCACGCCCAACAACTATGCCGACCAGATCGAGTGGTTCTGCCGTCATATCGCTCGTCGCGACCACATGATCGTCAGCGTCCATCCGCACAACGACCGTGGCACCGGCGTCGCCGCCGCCGAGCTCGCGGTGATGGCCGGCGCCGACCGGGTGGAGGGCTGCCTGTTCGGCAACGGCGAGCGCACCGGCAACGTCGACCTCGTCACCCTGGCCATGAATCTCTACACCCAGGGCGTACACCCGGGGCTCGACTTCTCCAACATCACGCCGATCATGCGTGAGGTGGAGTATTGCAACCAGCTGCCGGTGCACCCGCGTCATCCCTATGTCGGCGACCTGGTGTTCACCGCCTTTTCCGGCTCCCACCAGGATGCCATCAAGAAAGGCATGGCCGAACGTCGCGAAAACCCGGACGGCGTCTGGGCCGTGCCCTACCTGCCGATCGATCCGCTCGACGTGGGTCGCAGCTACGAGGCGGTGATCCGCGTCAACAGCCAGTCCGGCAAGGGCGGGGTCTCCTACCTGCTCGAGCAGGAACACGGCATCGAACTGCCGCGCCGGCTGTCCATCGAGTTCAGCCAGGTGGTACAGGAAGTGGCCGACCGACTGGGCAAGGAGATCACCTCCGAGATGATCTACCAGGCGTTCGTGGACGAGTATCTCGATCAGCGCGTGCCGTTCGGCCTGATCAGTCATCGCATGTCTTCCGAGCCGGACAGCCCCACCGTAAGCCTCGAGGCCACCATCGAGGAGGGCGGCGAGCGGCGCGTCATCCAGGGGCAGGGCAACGGGCCGCTGGCGGCCTTCATCAAGTCGCTGGCCGCCGAGGGCCACGACGTGGAGATCATCGACTACCACGAGCATTCCCGGGGCCAGGGCGCCGACGCCGAGGCGATCGCCTACGTGGAAGTGCGCGTCAACGGCGAGGCGGTGTTCGGCGTCGGCACCGACGAGAGCATCACCAGCGCCTCCATCAAGGGCGTGCTGAGTGCCATCAACCGCAAGCACTCCACCGAAGCGCCGGCGGCCAACGTGACCGCCGCCTCCTTGGCTTGACGCCATAAGCTGGAAGCTCGAAGAAAGAGCAACCCCATCGGGCCCTCCCGGTGGGGTTGTTCTTTATGGGGCGCTAATATGCCGGGCTGCGGGCTGCGGGCTGCGGGCTGCGGGCTGCGGGCTGCGGGCTGCGGGCTGCGGGCTGCGGGCTGCGGGCTGCGGGCTGCGGGCTGCGGGCTACGGGCTACGGGCTATTGGCAGCGGCTGCGGGCTGCGGGCTGCGGGCTGCGGGCTGCGGGCTACGGGCTACGGGCTACGGGCTACGGGCTGCGGGCTGCGGGCTACGGGCTACGGGCTACGGACTACGGACTACGGACTACGGACTATTGGCAGCGGCTGCGGGCTACGGGCTAAGGGCTTCGAGCAATTACAAGCGTGGATCGGCCTCGGCTGCCGCCGGCCCGGTTCGGGTGGCGGCGCGGCATTCGCTGGGCGTGAGGCCGAACTCGCGCTTGAAGGCGGTGGCGAAGTTGGGCGCGCTGCTGTAGCCGGCCAGCTCGGCGGCGCTCTCGATGCCGACCGCATCGCGCGTCAGGGCATCGCGGGCCAGTGTCAGGTAATAGCGTCGCAGAAAGCGTCCCAGGGATTCGCCCCGCTGGGCACGGAAGCGCCGCTGCAGATTGCTCAGGCTCATGCCTAGTCGGCGGGCCAGCTCGGCCTGGGTGCTGCCCCCCGCCTGGCCGCTGTCGATGAGCTCCATCAGCAGTGTCAGGCGGCGATCGCCCGGGGCACCACGCGCTGTGAGCGATCGCTGGCGGGTAAGGGGGCCCGACGCTATTGAGGTAAGCGCCTCGCCCGCCAGTGAGAGAGCGACGCCGCTCAACTGCAGGTGATGAGCCGTATCGTCGCGTGCCAGGACGTCGGGCGTGAAGAGTCTCGAGGCCTGGGCGAGGAGGCCCTGTGTAGGGTTCCAGCGCACCAGGCGAGGGCTGTCAGCTTCCAGCAGCTCCTTGAGGCCATGGCGTGCCAGCCAGTGTGGCGACAGGCCAAGGGTCAGGGTGCGCTCGAAGCCTCCGGGCCGGCCCAGTCGGGCGAATTCGGTGGCTGTGGGCAGGGCAACCACTAGACCGGTGCTGTCGGCCTCGGGGCCCAGATGGACCTCATGGGGGCCGTAGCGCACCCGGGCTGTTCCCTTGATGACCAGGGCGATCTTGAGACCGGCCGGTAGCTCCGCCCGACTGGTGAGGCCGAAGCGGTCGCGAACGTCGGCCAGCCGCAGCCGCATGCCCGGCTGCAGCTCGGCGACGCTCATATGGCCGTCGAGCAAAGCAGTGCGTCGATCCCAGGCGGGCGCCTCCAGGCGCTGGCGATTGACCAGCGGCTTGGACAGTTCCCGCAGTTCTCGAGCGCCGATCCCGTGTTTGAACGCTGGTTGGCCCACGTCACTCTCCCGTCGATGTCGATCGGACGCCGATGCCGAGGTCATTCGCAGCATCGGCAAAGGCATCCGCCGTATTCGCAAAGGCGGCCGCTCCCCCGCGGCTGGCATAATGCGATGCCGCTTTCGTGATTGTAACGCATTCTCATTTGAATCGGCGCGCCGGCGGTGGATCGAAACGACAAGGGAACGCAGCATGACGATACGAGAAGGAGGCATCCGTCGCTCGACGACGGTGGTCGGTGGCGTGGTGGCCGTGTTGAGCTTCACCCAGAACGCCCTGGCGCAATCGATCGAAGAGGCCACGCGCCTCGAGACCATCACCGTCGAGGGCAACCGGCTCTATGAGATGCTGCCTTCCGAGACGACCGGCGGCTATGGCGTCGATGCCGCTACCGTGGGCACCAAGACTCCGGCCGCGCTGCGCGACATTCCCCAGTCGGTGAGCGTGGTGACGCGCGATGCCATCGAGGATCAGAACTTTTCCACCCTGGACGAACTGGGTCGGCGCACCCCGGGAATGCGCGTGCTGTCCAACGACAACGGTCGCTCCTCGATCTATGCCCGCGGCTACGAATACGACGAGTACAACATCGATGGCCTGCCGGCGCCGATGTCGAGCATCACCGGCTCGGTGCCCTCGCTGGCCGCCTTCGACCGGGTCGAGATCATGCGTGGCCCCTCGGGGCTGTTCAACAGCACCAGCGAGATGGGCGGCATCGTCAATCTGGTGCGCAAGCGACCCACACGCGAGTTTCAGGGACATGCTACCGGCAGTCTCGGCAGCGACGACCGGCGAGGCGCGCAGGTCGATATGTCGGGACCGATCGATGCCGACGGGCGCATCCGAGGCCGGCTGGTGGTCGACCACACCGAGCATGCCCGGTTCGTCGATCACAACGACAACGATCAGGACGACATCTACGCGGCACTGGACATCGACCTCGACGAGGCAACCACCCTGGGGCTCGGCTACCTGCACAACCGCAAGGACATCGTGGTCAATAACGGCCAGCCGGTGGGTAGCGAGGGAGAGCTGCTATACGGGTCGCGTTCGGACTTCTACGGCGCCGACTGGAACGACTTCGAGAGCCGTTCCAGCGACTGGGTCGCCGAGCTGACCCATCGCTTCGATGGTGGTGGCATCGGCCGATTCGCCGCACGCTACGTCGATCGCGAGGCAGACTATAACTACGCCTTCGGCGGCAGCGCCCTCGACGAAGACGAGACGCTGTCGGTGGCGGGGGCCGCCGGCGAGGTCGACCAGCAGGCGCTATCGCTGGATGCCAGCTACAGCCAGCCGTTCTCGGCGTTCGGCAACGTCAGCGAGTTCGTGGTCGGCGCCGATCACAAGCGCTACGACACCGATACCCGGTCCGGTCGCTCGCGTGGCGTGGTGTCCGGCCGCGTGACCCGCGACGAGCTCCACGACCTGGCCTTCGTCGACGTACTCGGCAACGCTCGTGCCAGCGGGAGGGGATACGGCGATACCGAGACCACCCTCGAGGAGACCGGGCTCTACGGCAAGTTGACGCTACGTCCCGTGGCGTCGCTGGCGCTGATCGCCGGGGGACGACTGAGCCACTACGATGTCGAGCTGACGGATCGGGTGGCCGACGACCGGCAGCGCCGCAGCGACGATGAGTTCACGCCCTATGCCGGCCTGGTCGTCGACCTCGACGCCAACCACTCCCTCTATGCCAGCTATTCGCAGGTGTTCAAGCCGCAGACATCCTACGACGCCGACGGAGACCTGCTCGAGCCGCGTGAAGGCGAGCAGTATGAAGCCGGGATCAAGGGCAGTTACTTGGGCGGCGCCTTGAACGCCCGGGCCAGTGCCTTCCGGCTGTATGACGAGAATCGGGCGGCCACGCCGGACGATCCCGGCGCCGACTATTCCGTCGGGGTGGGCAAGATGCGCATCCAGGGTGCCGAGTTCGAGGTCACCGGCAGCCTGACCGACCAATGGGACCTGATCGCCGGCTACACCTATCTCGACACCGAGATCGAGCGGGCTTCCACGACCCGTGACGACGGCGTCTTCCTGTTGATGCCGAACAATATCGTCAACCTGTGGACCCAATACGCCTTCGCGGACGGGGCGCTGGACGGCCTGAGCATCGGCGGCGGGGTGATGGCAATGAGCGACTTCGCCTCGAGCAGCGGCGTCGAGGCGCCCGGCTATGCGGTGGTCGATGCCATGATCGGCTACGACTTCAGCGCCAATCTGAGTGGCCAGATCAACGTCAACAACGTGCTGGATCGCGACTATTACAACCGCGTCGGTGGAGTGAACACCTTCAACATGGCCGGTGCCCCGGCCAGCGCCGTCGCCTCGCTGCGCTATGATTTCTGATCCGAGTCTCACGTTGACGAACCAGTGGCGCCACGGCATGTCGTGGCGCCCGCCCTTCCTGCGAGCAGTGCTTGTGCGAGGGCTGCTGTCGCTCTGTTGCCTGGTACCGGTCATGGCCCAATGCGCGACGCCCCATGGCGTTACTCTGCCCGATACACGCACGTTCACCCTGAGCTCGGCCGAGAGCGGTGGCGATTACCTGATCCAGGTGGCCCTGCCCGAAGCGCCGCCGCCGGCAGAGGGCTATCCGGTGCTTTACCTGCTCGACGGCAATGCGCGCCTGCCGCTGGCTCAGGCTGCACGCGATACCCTGACCCGAGGTAGCCCCGATGAGGACGGCAGCTCGCTGCTGATCGTGGCCATTGGCTATCCCGGAGTGGAACGCTTTGCCCTCGAGCGACGCGCCCTCGACTACACGCCGACGGTGGCGGGGAGTGACGATGTCGATGGCAACTACGGTGGGGCGGAAGCCTTTCTGGACTTCATCGAGGCACGGCTCAAGCCGGAGATCGCCGCTCGCTTCTCGGTCGATACCCACCGAGAAGCGCTGTTTGGCCACTCCTTCGGTGGGCTGTTTGCATTGCATGCCCTCATGACACGGCCGGCGAGCTTCGAGCGCTTCATCGCGATCAGCCCGTCGTTGTGGTGGTACGGGCAACATCCCCTCGAGGCCCTGGTCGACCTCGAGACGACGCAGGCGGTGGAGGGCGCGGCTCCACGGGTGCTGATCGGCGTCGGCGGGGACGAACAGACGCCGCGCGAGGTCGATTGCGGCACGCCGCGCGCCGAACGGCTGCGCGAGCGGGCCATGGTCGACAACGCCCGGGACTTCGCCGACTGGCTCGCCGAGCGCCACGACGGCTGGCGAGTGCGCTTCATGAACTTCCCCGGCGAGGATCACGGCAGCGTGATGTGGCCGGCGACCCGGGCGGCGCTGGCGTTCCTCGAGGAACCGTGAGCTGCAGCTCGAAGCGGGACTTCAGCTTGAAGCGGGAAGAGCGCGGCTGGCGCCGCTGGAAGCTGGAAGAAAACACCTGCTGCCACCAGGTTTGGGTTCAGCATTGCTTCCAGCTTCCAGCTTCCAGCTTCCAGCTTCCAGCTTCCAGCTTCCAGCTTCCAGCTTCCAGCTTCCAGCTTCCAGCTTCCAGCTTTCAGCTTTCGGCTTCAGAGCGGCGTCTTGCTGGCCTCGCCCGGCACCTCGCGCACCAGGGTCGGCATCAGGAAGCCAGGCAGTCGCGTGCGCAGCGTGGCGACCAGCGTGCGGGCCGCGTCGTCGGCCACGTCGAAGTGGGCGGCACCGCTCACCGGGTCGAGCACGTGCAGGTAATAGGGCAGGATGCCGGCCTCGAACAGCCGCTCGGAGAGCGCGGCCAGCGACTCGACGTCATCGTTGACGCCGCGCAGCAGCACGCTCTGGTTGAGCAGCGTCACGCCCGCCGCCTGCAGCCGCCGACAGGCCTCGATCACGGTCGCGTCGATCTCCTGGGCGTGGTTGATGTGCAGCACCATGACCTTCTGCAGCCGCGTGCCGCCCAGCCAGTCGAGCAGGGCGCCATCGATGCGGTCGGGGATCACTACCGGCAGCCGGGTGTGGATCCGCAGTCGCTTGAGGTGGGGAATTGCGGCCAGGCGCTCGACCAGCCAGGCAAGCTGGCGGTCGCTGGCCGCCAGCGGATCGCCGCCGGAGAGAATCGCTTCAACGATGGAAGCGTCATCGCGCAGGTAGGTCAGCGTCTCCTCCCACTGTGCCCGCGAGGGCGCGTTCTCCTCATAGGGGAAGTGGCGACGGAAGCAGTAGCGGCAGTTCACCGCGCAGGCGGGGCTCGCGATCAACAGCACCCGGCCGGCGTACTTGTGGATCAGCCCGCGGCGGGGCGTGTGGTCGGCTTCCTCGAGGGGGTCGGCCACGTAGCCGGGCGTGGCCTCGGCCTCCTCACCGAGCGGCAGCACCTGGCGCAGCAGCGGGTCGTGTGGGTCGCCGGCGCGGATGCGGGCCAGGTAGGACTCGGGTACGCGCACCTCGAACAGCGCATGGCCGGCCTCGGCGCCGGGCACCCATTCGGGATCTAGGCCCAGGCGGCGGCAGAGTTCGTGCGGGTCGCGGATAGCGCCGGCCAACTGGGCCTGCCAGGCGCCGGGAGCGGGCTCGGCGGGGTGGCACTGCAAAGGAATCGGGCTTCGGGTTATCATGCGGGGCACACTTCGAGGCGAGCGAGGGATAGCCCCTCGGCCACTGTCATTTGCTTGCTCGCGCCCGCGGCATCGGCCGCCGGCGCGCTGGAATATGGAACGATCATCATGGCGAACTATTCTACCAACGAATTCAAGGGCGGTCTGAAGGTCATGCTGGATGGTGACCCCTGCGCCATCCTCGAGAACGACTACGTCAAGCCGGGCAAGGGCCAGGCCTTCAACCGCGTCAAGCTGCGCAACCTGATGACCGGCCGCGTCTGGGAGCGCACCTTCAAGTCCGGCGAGTCCCTGGAAGGCGCCGATGTTCTCGAGCTGGACATGGAGTACCTCTACACCGACGGCGACATGTGGCACTTCATGAAGACCGACGGCTCCTTCGAGCAGTACGCCGTGGAGAAGAAAGCCCTGGGCGATACCGACAAGTGGCTCAAGGAGCAGGTCGTCTACACCGTGACCCTGTGGAACGACAACGCCATCGCCGTTAACCCGCCGAACTTCATCGAACTGGAAGTGACCGAGACCGACCCCGGCCTCAAGGGCGACACCGCCCAGGGCGGCTCCAAGCCGGCGACCCTGTCCTCAGGTGCCGTGGTGCGCGTGCCGCTGTTCATCAATCAGGGTGAAGTGTTGAAGGTCGATACGCGTACGGGTGAGTACGTCTCCCGCGCCTGAGCCGGGCTTTGCCCGGAGGTTGAAGCTGGAAGAGCGGCGCTTCGCGCCTGGAAGTTGGAAGACAACCCGACCCGGCTTCGCCGGGAGCTTGAAGCGGGAGGAAAAACCCTGACGCCAGGGTTGGGTGGCAAGCTGTTTTCCAGCTTCCAGCTTCCAGCTTCCAGCTTCCAGCTTCCAGCTTCCATCTCCGATGGCCACACTCTCTCGGGTGTGGCCTTTGTTGTCTCAGGAGATGTATCGATGACGGTTGATTGGCGGCCTACGGCCGAGATAGCGACGCTGCGCGAGCGGGCGCGGCTGCTGGCCGAGGTGCGGGCCTTCTTCGCCGAACGTGGGGTGTGGGAGGTGGAGACGCCGGTGCTCGGTCACGGCGGCAGCACCGACGTGCACCTGGCGTCGCTGTCATGCGAGGCCGTGACGCCTTCGGGCCGCGAGCGGCTGTGGCTGCAGACCTCGCCGGAATTCCACATGAAGCGACTGCTGGCCGCAGGCGCGGGGCCGATCTTTCAGATCGCCCGCAGCTTTCGCGACGGCGAGGTGGGTGGCCGTCACAACCTCGAGTTCAGCATGCTGGAGTGGTATCGCCCGGGGCTCGAGCTGGACGGCCTGATGGCCGAGACCGAGGCGCTGATTCGCCGGGTGCTGCCGTCCGACCCCGGGCCGCTGCGCCGACGCCGCTATCGCGAGCTGTTCCGCGAGCATCTCGCACTCGACCCCTTTCGTGAGCCGCTAGGTGCGCTGCGCCGCCTGGCCGCCGAGACCGGTGGGCTCGGCATGGCCGAGGCCACCCGCGACGACTGCCTCGACCTGCTGATCAGCCTTTCCATCGAGCCGCATCTGGGCCGGGACGGCATCGACGTGGTGGTGGACTATCCCGCCAGCCAGGCGGCGCTGGCCCGCCGCCATCGCGACCCGGAGGACGGCGAGTGGGTCGCCTCGCGCTTCGAGGTCTACCGGGACGGTATCGAGCTCGCCAACGGCTACGACGAGCTCACCGACGCCGAGGAACAGCGCACTCGCTTCGAGGAGGACAATGCCGCCCGCCGCGCGGCTGGCCTTCCCGAGGTGGATGTGGACGAGCGTCTGCTGGCTGCGCTCGAGGCCGGCATGCCGGCAGGCAGCGGCGTGGCCCTGGGCCTCGACCGCCTGATTCAACTGGCATTGGCAAAGGCTGGCGTGGCCGAGGTGATGGCTTTCGCCACGCCAAGGGCCTGAGAGGAGCGGGCAACTTTTTGCCCGCTGGGCAACTTTTTGCTCGATCTGGGCAAGATCTTGCCTAAACAAACTTAATCATTATAGTGAGTATTTTTACAAATCATTGATTTATAAATAAAATGTGTTTATTGGCACAGCGCGTGCTCCTTTTAGGGTGTCCATCGGACATTATCATTCAACGTCAAGGAGCAGACCCATGCCCACGCCGTGTTATATCAGCATCGAAGGCCAGACCCAGGGCAACATCACCGCCGGAGCCTTCACCCCCGAGTCCGTCGGCAACATCTACGTCGAGGGCCACGAGGACGAGATGCTGGTGCAGGAGTTCAAGCACATCGTCACCGTGCCGACCGACCCGCAGTCCGGCCAGCCCGCCGGCCAGCGCGCCCACAAGCCGTTCATCTTCACCGTGGCCCTGAACAAGGCCGTGCCGCTGATGTACAACGCCCTGGCCTCCGGTGAGATGCTGCCCAACGTCGAGCTGAAGTGGTATCGCACCTCCGTGGAGGGCAAGCAGGAGCACTTCTTCACCACCGCGCTGACCGACGCCACCATCGTCGACATCAACCTGCGCATGCCCCACGCCCAGGATTCCAACAGCGCTGAATTCACCCAGCTGATGGACGTGTCCCTGGCCTATCGCAAGATCGACTGGGAGCACACCGTCGCCGGCACCTCCGGTTCCGACGACTGGCGCGCCCCGATCGAGGCCTGATCGCCTCGCGCCTTGGCGGTGTCCCGCCCATGCTCGCGTTGGCGGGCACCGTCTTCGCCGCCAGGGCCGAGGCCCTGGCGGCGGTATATGTCAGCGTTGGCGACTTCCTGGTGAGTGAGCGCTGATGCATGCCGCCGCTGCCTTGCGCTGAAGACGCATTCGCGCAACCTGCTATCGCAATTATCGCGGTCCTGCACCCCAGGTGACGTCGTCCAATTGGAGCGGACATCCTGCAGGCCTGCCCAGGTACGCCGCCCTGGAATGAAACCGGCAGCCCCCTCCACGCGAAAAAAGTGATTCTCATTTGTCGTCTTGTGTCTTATTCGCTCGATGCGCAATGTGCGTGATCGCAGGCCCTTAATGTAAGAAAAGTCTTACATATATGGCATCGTTGTACGCCCAGATATCGCCTTGTGCGAAATTGACGACAGATGGTGGCTTTTTTTGAGGATATTTCCCGGAGAAGTTTCTTTGAAACTCTTTGTAACATCACCTGTCGCCATCTGGCGTCAGGCTGCGATGGTCTTTGGTTGGGTGTTAGCGTCACGCACTTTCACAGGCCGGTCGATGGTTCAAGCATTCCACTCGCCGCCGAATTCAGCTGGCTAACCACGTTCGTTTCATGCGATTTGCTTCGCTTGAATTCGGAGGTGGTTCGTCGTGCTCCATACGAGTTCGAGTCGTCATTCGCAGGGAGAGGTTCGCCATGTCCAAGGAAGGCTCCGTTGCGCCCAAAGAGCGCATCAACATCAAGTACGTTCCCGCTACCGGTGATCAACAGGCCGAGACCGAGCTGCCCCAGAAGCTGCTGGTGGTCGGCGACTTCAAGGGCGGGGGCGAGGAGACGCCCATCGAGGAGCGCGAGGCGGTCTCGGTGGACAAGAACAACTTCCAGTCCGTGATGCGCGAGGCTGGCCTGGGGCTGCAGGCAAGCGTGCCGAATCGCCTCGAGGAAGGCGCCGAGGCAGAGGGCCGCGAACTGGGCGTCGAGCTCGAGTTCAACTCCCTGCAGGACTTCGCACCGGACAGCGTGGCGCGCCAGGTGCCGGAGCTGCGCAAGCTGGTCGAGCTGCGTGAGGCGCTGGTGGCGCTCAAGGGCCCGCTCGGCAACGTGCCGGCGTTTCGCGAACGCCTGCAGGCCCTGATCGAGAACCCGGAAGCCCGGGACCAGCTGTTGAGCGAGCTCGAGCTGCTCGACGGCGAGTCTCCCGCCAGCGATTCCTGATTTCCACGCACGGAAGCGAGGCACGTACCATGACCGAATCTACCCAGACTCAGGCCCAGTCCGCCAAGAACACCGAGACCGAGGACGTTTCCCTGCTCGACCAGGTGATGGCCCAGACCCGCATGGCGCCGGCCGACGAAGGCTACGACGTGGCCAAGCAGGGCGTCGCCGCCTTCATCGGTGAGCTGCTCAAGAGCGACGACGGCCAGCAGCAGGTCAACAAGTCGGTCGTCGACCGCATGATCGTCGAACTCGATCGCAAGATCGGCCACCAGGTCGACGAGATCCTGCATGACCAGCAGTTCCAGCATCTGGAATCGGCCTGGCGTGGCCTCAAGCTGCTGGTCGACCGCACCGATTTCCGCGAGAACATCAAGCTCAACGTGCTGCACGCCACCAAGGAAGAGCTGCTCGATGACTTCGAGTTCGCCCCCGAGATCAGCCAGAGCGGGCTCTACCAGCACGTTTATGCGGCCGAGTATGGCCAGTTCGGCGGCGAGCCGGTGGCGGCGATGATCGGCCACTACGATTTCACCCCTTCGACGCCGGACATCAAGCTGCTGCAGTACACCGCCTCGGTGGGTGCCATGTCGCACGCCCCCTTCCTGTCCTCGGTGGCGCCGAGCTTCTTCGGCATCGACAGCTTCGAGGAGCTGCCCAACATCAAGGACTTCAAGGCGATCTTCGAGGGGCCAAAGTATGCCCGCTGGCGCAGCCTGCGCGAATCCGAGGATGCCCGCTACCTGGGGCTCACCGCGCCGCGTTTCCTGCTGCGCATGCCCTACGACCCGGTGGAGAACCCGGTCAAGTCCTTCCACTACGAGGAATCGGTCAGCGAGCGCCACGACCACTACCTGTGGGGCAACACCGCCTACCTGCTTGCCGAGCGCCTGAACGACAGCTTCGCCAAGTATCGCTGGTGCCCGAACATCATCGGCCCGCAGAGCGGCGGGGCGGTGGAGAACCTGCCGGTGCACACCTACGAGGCGCTGGGCCAGCTGCAGAGCAAGATTCCTACCGAGGTGCTGATCACCGACCGGCGGGAATTCGAGATGGCCGAGGAGGGCTTCATCTCGCTGACCATGCGCAAGGGCAGCGACAACGCCGCCTTCTTTTCCGCCAACTCGGTGCAGAAGCCCAAGTCCTTCCCCAACACTCCCGAAGGGCGCGAGGCCGAGACCAACTACAAGCTCGGCACCCAGCTGCCCTACATGTTCATCGTCAATCGCCTGGCCCACTACATCAAGGTGCTGCAGCGCGAACAGATCGGCTCCTGGAAGGAGCGCCAGGATCTCGAGCGCGAGCTCAACACCTGGATTCGCCAGTACGTCGCCGACCAGGAGAACCCGCCGGCCGACGTGCGCAGCCGTCGTCCGCTGCGCGCCGCCTCGGTGCAGGTCTCCGACGTCGAGGGCGACCCGGGCTGGTATCAGGTGTCGCTGGCGGTGCGTCCGCACTTCAAGTACATGGGCGCCAACTTCGAGCTGTCGCTGGTGGGACGCCTCGACAAGGACTGAGCCCATGACCGCCTTCAGGGATCGAAGCGGACCGCTCGGGGCTCGGCTGTTCGAACGCCTGTCGTCGCCGGCACGGCCCGTGCCGACCGACGATGAGGCGGTCGAGGCCACCCTGACCTCCATCAAGCGTCATCTGGTCGACCTGCTCAACAGCCACCCCGGGCACAGCGAATGTGCCCCGGCGCTGGGGCTCCTCGACTTCAACGACGCCACGCTCGGGGTGCTTGACCTCGAGCTCAAGGTCGAGCGTGCCATCCGCGAGTGCATCGAACGCTTCGAGCCGCGGGTGAGTCGCGTCGAGGTCGAGGCGATGCCCAACGAGGACACCCCGCTGCAGCTGCGCTTCCAGGTCCAGGCCACCCTGGACCTGGGGCGCGACTCGACCCAGACCACCATCGATCTGCTGCTCAACGACAAGCGCTACCAGTGCCTGAACTGAGGCCGACATGTTGAACCGCTACTACCGGGACGAACTGGACTTCCTGAAGCGCCAAGGCCGGGAATTTGCCGAGGGCAATCCCGGGCTCAGCCGCTTCCTGTCCGAGCAGAGCACCGACCCCGACGTCGAACGCCTGCTCGAGGGCTTCGCCTTCCTGTCCGGGCGGCTGCGCGAGAAGGTCGACGACGAGTTCCCCGAGCTGACCCACTCGCTGATCGGCATGCTGTGGCCCAACTACCTGCGCCCGGTGCCCAGCATGACGGTGGTGCAGTTCACCCCGCACTGGCACGGCCTGAGCGGGAGCCAGGCGGTGCCGCGCGGCACCACCCTGGCCAGCCGCGAGGTGGAGGGCACGGCCTGCGAGTTTCGTACCTGCCATGAGCTGGCGCTCTACCCGCTGGCCCACGACGGGGTCTCGGCCCATCACTCCCGTGAGTCGTCGGTGGTGGAACTGGACCTGGCGGTACACAGCGACCAGCCCCTGGACGCCCTGGGCGTGGGTGACCTGCGCCTGCACCTGGGCGGCAGCGGCTACACGGCCCGCACCCTCTACCTGTGGCTGAGCCACTACCTGGCCGGGCTCGAGCTGGAGGTCGACGGCCAGCGCCTGGCGCTGCCCACCCGGCTGCTGGCGCCGGTGGGGTTCGCCGCCGAGGACGCCCTGCTGCCGTACCCGCGCAACGTCTACCAGGGCTACCGCATCCTGCAGGAATACCTGTGCTTCCCCGAGGCCTTCCAGTTCTTCGACCTGCAGCGGCTCGGCGACTTCCTGCCGTCGCGGCTGGCCGAGCGGGTGACGCTGCGCTTCACGTTCTCGCGTACCCTGCCGGCGGATGCCCGGATCGGCGACGAGAGCCTGGCGCTGTACTGCACCCCGGCGATCAACCTCTTCGCCCACGATGCCGACCCGGTGGACCTCAGCGGCGAGCGCAGCGAGTACCGCATTCGCCCCAGCAGCCGCTTTCCGGCCCACTTTGAGGTGTTCAGCGTCGATGGCGTGGAGGGTTGGCTGGAGAGCGAGAGCGGGCGCATCCGCGGCGAGCCGCGCCGCTACGTGCCCTTCGAGAGCTTCGAGCACCAGATCGAGCGTGACCGCGGCCGCGAGGCTCGCTACTACCGGGTACGGGTTCGCGACAGCCTGCGCGGCGACGGTTTCGACCATGACATCGGCTTCGTGCGCGGCGACGAACAGGCCTGCCTGGGGCTGCGCGAGACCATCTCGCTGCGCCTGACCTGCAGCAATCGCGAGCTGCCCGAGCGGCTGACCGTGGGTGACATCTGCGTGCCCACCCAGGACAGCCCGGCCTTCGCCGAGTTTCGCAACATCACCCGGCCGACGCCGGCCATGCGGCCGACCCTGGACGGCAGCCTGCTGTGGACGCTGATCTCCAACCTGTCGCTGAACTACCTGTCGCTGCTCGACCGCGACGCCCTGTGTTCGGTGCTGCGGGTCTACGACTTCCGCGCGCTGGTCGACCGCCAGGCCGAGCGCATCGCCCAGAAGCGCCTGGCCGGCATCGTCGATATCCAGACCCAGCCGGTGGACCGGCTGCATCGTGGCCTGCCGGTACGCGGGCTGCGCTCCGCGATGACCCTGGACCAGGAAGCGTTCGGCGACGAGGGCAGCCTGTTCCTGTTCGCCAGCGTGCTGTCCCGGTTCTTCTCGCTGTACGCCAGCATCAACTCCTTCCACGAGTTGCACGTCACCAACCTCCATAACCGCGAGCGCTACGCATGGACCTTGCAGCCGGGCCAGCAGCCCCTGATGTAGCGCTCGCCCCCCTGGTCGACAGGGCTCGACGCTACGACTTCTACCAGCTGGTGGAGCTGCTTCACCGGCACCATGGCGATGACCTCGAAGGCGATCGCGAGGCCGATCCGACCGCCGAGCGCGTGCGCTTCGAGGCTTCGGCCTCGCTGGGCTTTCCGGGCAGCGACATCCTGGCCCTGGCGCCCCGCGATGACGGGCGCTATGCGATGCGCGTCAGCTTCCTGGGGCTGCAGGGCGCCCAGTCGCCGCTGCCGGGCTATTACCTGGAGGCCATGGCCCACGCCGAGGCCCATCGCGAAGGGGCGGCCGGCGACTTCCTGAACCTCTTCAACCATCGGGTGCTGTCGCTGCTGCATCGCGGCTGGCGCAAGTACCGCCATCACGTGCGCTACCAGGACGGGGCCGAGGACGGCTTCTCGTCCGCGATCTTCGCCCTGGTGGGCCTGGCCGACGAGCGCCTGCGCGGCGAGACGCCGATCAACTGGAGCAAGATGCTGGCCTACGCCGGCCTGCTGGCCGGTCGCTCGCGCTCGCCGGACGTGGTGGCGGGCATCGTCGGCCACTGCTTCGACCTCGACGGGGTCGAGATCGAGTCCTGGGTGCATCGGCGGGTCGAGATCCCGCCGGACCAGCGCACCCGTACCGGCCTGGGCGCCTCGACCCTGGGGCAGGACATGGTCGCCGGCAGCCGGGTCGACGACATCAGCGGCAAGTTCGCGCTCTGCCTGCGCGGCCTGGACCTGGCCCGCTTCCGCGACTTCCTGCCCGACGGCCGCGACCACCAGGCGCTGCGCACCCTGATGGAATTCGTGCTGCGCGAGCCCCTGGCCTACGACCTGGAGCTCGAGCTCCTGGAACGCGAAGTGAGACCCATGCGCCTGGGCGAAGGGGGCAGCTGCCAGCTGGGCTGGACCACCTTCGTCAAGCCCGAGGCCGACGCGGCGGCCCGGCGCCGCCGGGTACGCATTCAGATGACACGGTGAATCCATGAACGCGACGCTCTCCCAGCAGCAGGCCATCACCCTGGTGGTCACCAACAGCGAACGGCTCGAGGGCCGTTCCACCAGCAGCCACGTCTTTCCGGCGGCGGGCGGCACCCTGGGCAGCGCGGCGGTCGACGACTGGCTGCTGCAGGACCATGCCGGCCGGGTGCGCCCCGGTCACGCCGAACTCGAGCGCATCGACGGGCATTTCTGCCTGATCGATCGCAGCGGCCAGACCTTCGTCAACCACGCGACCCTGCCCGTCGGCCGCGGGCGCCGGGTGGCGCTGCGCGATGGCGACGAGCTGCGCGTGGGCGAGTATCGGCTGCGGGTGCATCTTGGCGACCTGCAGGCCGACGCCACCGGCGTGCAGCCGCTGGCCACCCTGGTCGACGAGGAACACGAGACGCTGGAAGCGACCGAGATCCTGCCGGCCGGCGCCCCGCGGGCCCAGCACGATCCGCTGGAGGCCCTGGGCGAGGCGTCGCCGGCCCAGCGCCACCAGGACCCCATGGCCGCGCTGAGCGACGAGACCATCGCCGGCGACGACGATCATCACCCACTGCTCGATGCCCTGGAAGGGCAGGGCGCGACCGCCGGTGAGCCGGCCGCGCCGAGGAACCGACGCTACGAGGACCCTGACATGGACGAACGCCTGTTGAACGATCTGGAACGCTCGGTCGGCGAGCAGCTCGAGGAGCGCTGGCAGGAGCCGGCGGCGGGGGAGGTCGGCCATATCGGCGCCTCGCCGCTGCTGCAGACCCTGGGCGGCGAGCTGCGCTTTCGCGACAGCGCCGAGCAGCACGCCTTCCTCGAGGAGGCCGGGCGCACGCTCAAGGCCGCCGTGGATGGCCTGCTGGCGCTGCACCAGGCCCACGACGGCAGTCGCTATCCGCTGCGCGACCGGCGCCTGCAGCCCATCGAGGACAACCCGCTGCGCCTCGGCCAGTCCTATGAGCAGACCCTGACCACCCTGTTTGCCGCCCAGCGCAGCCCGGTGCACCTCTCCGCGCCGGCGGCGGTGGCGGAGTGCCTCGAGCATCAGCAGCAGCACCAGGCCGCGGTGGAGGAAGCCATCGGCATGGCCCTCAAGTCGATCCTCGACGCCTTCTCGCCGGATGCCCTGCTCAAGCGCTTCCATGCCTACCGCGGCGCCGGTCGCCAGGGCGAGGACGAGGGCGGCTGGGCCTGGGAGATGTATCGCCACTATTACCAGGAGCTCAACTCCGGTCGTCAGCAGGGCTTCGAGAAGCTGTTCTGGGAGGTCTTCGAGCAGGCCTACGACCACTCGGTGCGCCGCCAGCAGCGGGAGGGCGCATGATCCCCCGGTGGGCCGGGGCCGCGTCGCTGGCGCGGTGCCTGGTGCTCGCTGGCCTGCTGGCGGGGCTGGCCGGTTGCGCCTCCACCTTCGAGGCCGCCGGCAAGACCTACCAGGTGATGAAGGACCCCTCGATCCCGGTGGGCTACCCCGAGGATCGCCCTTCGCGGGTCGACCTGAGCATGCTGGCCGCCTCCGATATCAACCCCAACGTCGAGGGCGAGGGCACGCCGCTGCGCTTCCAGATCCTCCAGCTCAAGGACGACTCGATGCTGATGTCGGCCGATCACCGCCAGCTGCAGAAGGACCTCGAGGAGGCGCTCGGCACCAACTACCTGGCCCATGACGACTTCACCCTGCTGCCCGGTCAGTTCAAGTTCTACGAGCCCTTCGAGGTCGAGGAAGACACCCGTTACATCGGCATCATCGCCTTCTACGCCGACCCCAACCAGGCGCAGTGGAAGAAGGTGGTGGAAGTCGACGCCCGCGGGCGCGACTACCACCTGCTGGTGCACCTGCTGGAGCGCGAGGCCGCGCTGAGGAAGGAGACCTGATGGCCAGTCGCAACCCCGTGGTCTGGAGCGAGGGGCTGTTCATCAAGCCCCAGCATTTCCAGCAGCAGCGGCGCAGCCTCGAGGGGCTGGTCGACACCCGCCTGCGCGGCGTCGGCGGCTACCTGCACGGCTTCTTGACCCTGACGCTCAACACCGAATACCTGAGCTTCGGGCGCATCGCCCTGAGCGAGGCCAGCGGCGTGCTGCCCGACGGCACCCCCTTCCGGCTGCCCGACGACGACCTGGAGCCGCCGGCGCTGGAGATCGACGACGCCTCGGTGGCCAACCAGGTGGTCTACCTGGGCGTGCCGCTGGCCACCGACGGCGTGGCCGAGGTGAACTGGGAGGCCACCTCGCTGCCCTCGCGCTACCGCGCCGAGTCGCGCGGCGTGCGCGACCTGCACTCGCGGGTCGGCGACCTGGCGGACCTGGACCTGGCGCGGGTGGCGCCGCGGCTGCTGCTCGAACAGGAGGATCGCAGCGCCTACGCCTGCCTGGCGGTGGCGCGCATCCTCGAGTGGCGTCCGGACGGCAGCCTGGTACTCGACGAGGACTTCCTGCCGACCCTGCTCAACGTCCAGGCCGCGCCGGTGCTGCAGCGCTTCGTCGGCGAGATGGCCGGGCTGATGCGCGAGCGGGCCCGCAACCTGGCCCAGCGCCTGGCCACGCCCAACCAGTCCGGGGTCGCCGACGTCACCGACTTCATGCTGCTGCAGTCGCTCAACCGCGCCCAGCCGCGCTTCCAGCACCTGGCGCGGCTCGGCCACCTGCATCCCGAGCGGCTGTATGCCGACATGCTGGAGATCTGCTGCGAGCTGACCACCTTCACCGCCGAGTCTCGGCTGCCGCCGGAATTTCCGGCCTATGACCACGACCGGCCGGAGGCCGCCTTTCGCCCGCTGATGCAGAGCCTGCGCCAGTCGCTGTCCACGGTGCTCGAGCCGCGCGCCATGGCCATCCAGCTGCAGACGCGCCGCTTCGGGCTCAAGGTCGCCACCCTGGCCGACCGCAGCCTGCTCGACGACGCCGACTTCATCCTGGCGGTGCGCGCGGACCTGCCGCCGGAGCGCCTGCGCAAGCTGTTCGTGCAGCAGACCAAGGTGGCCAGCGTCGAGCGCATCCGCGACCTCATCAGCCTGCAGCTCCCGGGCATCCCGCTCGAGCCGCTGCCGGTGGCGCCGCGCCAGCTGCCGTTCCATGCCGGCTACACCTACTTCCGCCTCGACCGCCAGAGCGAGGCCTGGAGCATGCTGAACGGGGCCAGCGGCTTTGCCTTCCACGTCGCCGGCGACTTCCCGGGGCTTGCCATGCAGTTCTGGGCGATCAGGAGCTAAGCCATGAACGAACTCGCCACCCGCGACGACGCTCGTCGCCACGAGGACAGCATCGACGTCCAGGGCCTGGAGCGGCTGATCCACAGCCACGCCAACCACCTGGACGCCGATGAGGACTACTGGTTCCGGCTGCGCGGCCACAACCTCAACCCGCTGGTGGATGCCGCCAGCTCGCTGCTGGGGATGGTGGTGCGGGTCCGTCAGCTCGACCGTCTCGACGACATCGAGCGGCTCTACCGCCAGGTGGTCGACGAGATCGCCGCCATCGAGGTCGAGCTCACCGAGCAGGGCTACGACCGGCCGACCCTGCTGGCCTACCGCTACGTGCTGTGCTCGTTCATCGACGAGGCGGTGATGAGCACCGACTGGGGGCAGCAGAGCCAGTGGGCCGGCCACTCGCTGCTGGCGCGCTTCCACAACGAGACCTGGGGCGGCGAGAAGGTGTTCTCGATCCTCGCCAGGCTGCGCCAGGAACCGCGCCGCTACCGCGACCTGCTGGCCTTCATCTACCTGTGCCTGTGCCTGGGCTTCGAGGGTCGCTACAAGGTCATGCCCCATGGACGCGAGGAGTACGAGCAGGTGCTGCGCGAGCTCGGCGACCAGCTGGTGGCCCTCGACGAACCCGGTGAGGAGGGCCTGACCCATCCGCTGGACAACGTGCTCGCCGCCGGTCGCCGCCAGGGCGACGGCCTGCCGCTGTGGGGTATCTTCGCGCTGTTCGCGCTGGCCATGGCGCTGGTCTATGCCGGCTTCTCACTGTCGCTGGAGGAGCAGGCCGACCAGGTCGGCCTGCTGCTGGAACGCATCATCGACTAGCCGCCGGGCGGCTCGAACCACCGCTTGCTTACGATATCGAGGGAGAGACCATGCTCAGGGTAGAGCTACCGGCACTGATCGGCCGACTGAACGCCATCGCCCGCCAGGCACTGGAAGGGGCCGCCGCGCTGTGCGCCGAGCAGCAGGCCGCCGAGGTGGGCGTCTCCCACCTGCTGCTGGCCGGCCTCGACCAGCCGCTGTGTGACCTGCGGGTGCTGCTCGACGCCGAAGCGATCGAGCCCGAGGCGCTGCGCCGTGCGCTCACCGAGGACGCCCGGCCGCCCCGCGACCTGGAAGTGGCCACGCCGAGCTTCTCGCCGCTGCTGGTCGAGCTGCTGCAGGACGCCTGGCTGCTGGCCAGCACCGAGCTCGAGCATCGCGAGCTGCGCACCGGGGTAATCTTCACCGCCCTGTTGCACCATGCGGGGCGCTACCTGGGGCCGCGCGGCGAGCGGCTGCTGGCCGGCATCAACCGCGAGCGGCTGCGTCGCGACTTCGCGCGGCTGACCCGCGAGTCCGCCGAGGCCGCCGATCCCGAGGGCGAGCGCCCGGCCCCCGCGCGGGGCGCGGCCGGCGACGACAGCGCGCTGGCGCGCTTCGCCACCTCGCTGACCGAGCAGGCGCGCCGCGGCGAGCTCGACCCGGTGCTGTGCCGCGACCCCGAGATCGACCAGATGCTCGATATCCTCGGCCGCCGGCGCAAGAACAATCCCATCGTGGTGGGCGACGCCGGGGTCGGCAAGAGCGCCGTGGTGGAGGGCCTGGCCGCGCGCATCGTCGAGGGCCGGGTCCCCGACGCGTTGGCCGGCGTGGAGCTGGTGTCGCTGGACCTCGGTGCCCTGCAGGCCGGGGCCTCGGTCAAGGGCGAGTTCGAGAAGCGCTTGAAGGCGGTGATCGAGGAGGTCAAGGACGCCGCCGTGCCGACGCTGCTGTTCATCGACGAGGCCCACACCCTGATCGGCGCCGGCAACCCGGAGGGCGGCGCCGATGCCGCCAACCTGCTCAAGCCGGCGCTGGCCCGCGGCGAGCTGCGCACCATCGGCGCCACCACCTGGCGCGAGTACAAGAAGCACATCGAGAAGGACCCGGCGCTGTCGCGGCGCTTCCAGCCGGTCGCCCTGGGTGAGCCGAGCGTCGAGCAGGCGCTGGTGATCCTGCGCGGCCTGCGCGACGTCTACGAGTCGACCCACGGCGTGCTGATCGGCGACAGCGGCCTGCGCGCCGCCGCCGAGCTCTCGGCCCGCTACCTGGCCGGACGCCAGTTGCCCGACAAGGCCATCGACGTGCTCGACACCGCCGGTACTCGCCTTGCCCAGGCCCTGGACACGCCGCCGCGCCGGCTCAGCCACCTGATGAGCGAGCAGCTGGCCGCCCGGCGCGAGCACGAGCAGCTCGAGCGCGAGGCGCTGCTCGGCCGCCATCCCGACGCCGCCCACCGCGACGCCCTGGCCGAGCGCCTGGCCCGGCTGGACGAAGAGCGCGAGACGCTGGAGGCCGCCTGGCGCGAGCAGCGCGAGTGCGTCGACGCCATCCTGACCCTGCATCGTGAGCTGCTCGATGGCGCGCAAGACGAAATGAGCGATGGCGAGGCGGAAGGCGAGACAGAAGGCGAGAAAGAAGGGGAGAACGAGGGCGGCGAGAGCGCCGACCAGGCGCGCACCCGGCGCACGGCCGCGCTGGCCGAGCACGAGGCGCGGCTCGCCGAGCTGCAGCACGAGTTCGCGCTGGTCAACGCCAGCGTCGAGGAGGCCCAGATCGCCCAGGTGATCGGCGACTGGACCGGCGTGCCGGTGGAGCGCATGACCCGCGACGAGCTGGCGCGCCTCACCGAGCTGCCGGAGGAGCTGGGCCGGCTGATCAAGGGCCAGGACCTGGCCATCGAGCGCCTGCACCGACACCTGCTCACCGCCCGCGCCGACCTGCGCCGCCCCGGGCGCCCGCTGGGCGCCTTCCTGCTGGTCGGCCCCAGCGGCGTGGGCAAGACCGAGACCGTGGTGCAGATCGCCGAGAGCCTCTACGGCGGCCGCCAGTTCCTCACCACCATCAACATGTCCGAGTACCAGGAGAAGCACACCGTCTCGCGGCTGATCGGCTCTCCGCCCGGCTACGTGGGCTTCGGCGAGGGCGGCCTGTTGACCGAGGCGATCCGCCAGCGGCCCTACTCGGTGGTGCTGCTCGACGAGGTCGAGAAGGCCCACCCGGACGTGCTCAACCTGTTCTACCAGGCCTTCGACAAGGGCGAACTTGCCGATGGGGAAGGGCGTGCCATCGACTGTCGCAACGTGCTGTTCTTCATGACCTCGAACCTGGGCTATGACGCCATCGTGCGCCACGCCGACGACCGCGAGGCGATGGACGCGGCGCTCTACCCGGTGCTGGCCGACTTCTTCAAGCCGGCGCTGCTGGCGCGCATGGAAGTGGTGCCCTACCTGCCGCTGTCCCGCGAGATCCTCCACGACATCGTCGGCGCCAAGCTCGAGACCCTGGCCGGACGCATCCGCGACCGCCATCGCCAGGCCGAGGTGACGCTGTCGCCGACGCTGGCCGAGGCCATCTGTGCCCGCGCCACGCGCAGCGAGAACGGCGCGCGGATGCTCGAGTCGGTGATCGACGGCGAGCTGCTGCCGCCGGTGTCCCGGGCGCTGCTCGAGCGCCTGGCGCGCCGCGAGCCGGTAAGCCGCGTCGCGCTCGGCGCCGACGAGCACGGCTTCACCGCGGAGGTGGACTGAAGTGAGCGGCGACGGCGTGCTCGACGTGGCCCACGGCGAGGCCCCGGCGCTGGCCGGCATGGCCGAGGCGCTGCGGCTGGTCGAGGGCCACTCGCCTGCCGAACTGCGCCAGCGCGGCCTCGCGCTGCTGCGCGAGCGGCTGGGCGTGGCCTGGGCACGCTGCCTGTTCCTGGATGCCAGCGGCCGCTGGCTGGGCGAGGACGGCGACGACGCCTGGCTTGCCTGCGACGATTTTCGTCACCCCTATGCCCATGCCATCCGCGGCGGGAAGCCGCTCGTGCTGGGCCTCGGCGAGGCCCGAATCCGGCTGGATCACGAGGCGTTCCAGGCGGCCATCGCTGGGCTGCCCGCGGCCTGGCGCCTGGCGGTGCGCCCGCTGCGGGCCCAGGACGGCAAGCGCGAGTGGCTCGGCGCGCTGGCCTTCGCAGGTCCCGCCGAGCGCGTCGAGGCGCTGAGCGAGTGCGACGACTTCCTGGCCTTCGAGTCGCTGCTGTGTCGCCTGTGGGCCTGGCTGGCTCGCCAGCACGACGAGCGCCGCGACCAGGCGCGGCTGCGCGACTCCCTGGCCGAGCTCAACGACGGCGCGCGCCGGCGCACGCTCGGCGAACGCCTCGCCCAGCGCATCCTCGGCGAGTCGCCGGCCATCCGCGCGCTGCGCGACCAGCTGGTGCGCGCCGCCGAGACCCATCTGGCGGTGCTGCTGCAGGGCGAGACCGGCACCGGCAAGGAGCTGGTGGCGCGGGGCATCCACGAGGTCTCGGCGCGCCACGAGGCCCCCTTCATGGCGATCAACTGCGCGGCGATTCCCGAAAGCCTGCTCGAGGCCGAGCTGTTCGGCCACGTGAAGGGCGCCTTCTCCGGCGCCGAGCGCAGCCGCGAGGGGCTGTTCGGCGAGGCCGACGGCGGCACCCTGTTTCTCGACGAGATCGGCGACATGCCGCTGGCGCTGCAGGCCAAGCTGCTGCGCGTGCTGGAGTCGGGCTGCTATCGCCCGCTGGGCGGCGACCACGAGCGTCGGGTCGACCTGCGCCTGGTGGCGGCCACCCATCAGCCGCTGCACCGGCGCATCCGCGAAGGCGACTTCCGAGCCGATCTCTATTACCGGCTCGGCCAGTTCCCGCTCACGCTGCCCGCGCTGCGCGAGCGGCGCGAGGACATCCCCGCGCTGGCCCAGTCCTTCGTCGATGACTTCTGCCGGCGTGAAGGCCGCGAGGACATCGGCCTCGGCCGCGCCACGCTGCGCGCGCTCGCCGAGCGTGACTTTCCCGGCAATGTGCGCGAGCTCAGGAACCTCGTCGACTACGCCTGCGCCATGACCCGCGACGGCGAGGACATCGCGCCCGAGGCGCTGCCCGTCGCCGGGACGGCGCCGTTCGGCGACAACGATGAGGCGTCCGGCGCCGGTCACGAGGAGATCTTCGACCTGCGCCGGGCGCTGCGCGACTACGAGGCGACGCTGATCCGCCAGCGCCTGGCCCGCTTCGACGGCAATCGCACCCTGGCCGCCGAGAGCCTGGGCCTGCCCAAGCGGACCCTGGCCCACAAGTGCCGACAGCTGCAACTGGATAGCCCATGAACACCACAGACCTTTTCTCCGGTTCGCGCGCCCCGCGGCGCCGACTGGCCGGCCTGGCCCTGCTGCTGGCCGCCGGGCTGTCGCCGGCTCCGGCTCTGGCCCAAGACCAGGACAGCCGCCTGCAGGCGGCCGAGGCCTGCGCCGAGCAGCCCTCTCGGCTGGGACGGCTCGAGTGCTACGACGGCCTGTTTCGCGATCGCCCCGTGTCGGCCGACGCATCGGCCACGCGTTCGACGCTGTGGCAGGCGGTCGCCGACCAGGAGACCGAGCGCGGCCCCGACGATGTCGGCGTGCTGGTGCGCGAGAGCCCCGACCGGGTGCTGATGAGCGCCCCGGCGCTGGGCACGCTGCCGCCGCGTCCGTTGCTGGTGATCAGCTGCGACGACGCCATCACCCGCTTCCAGCTCCATCTGCACGAGCCCATCGAGGCCACGCGGGCGCCGCTCAGGCTGCGCGGTGACGGCGTCACCCTCGACCAGACCTGGCGGGCGCTCGACGACGGCCACGTGGTCAGCGGCGGGCGAGGACTGCCGGCCATCGGCACCCTGAAGCGCCTGCTGGGCGGCGAGAGTCTGGAACTTGGCAGCGAGCTGCCCGCCATCGATGGGCTGCGCTTCGATCTCGACGGCTGGCGCGCGGCGATCGAGCCGCTGCGCACCATGTGTCGCTGGTAGCGAGGAGGATCATGCGTATCACCCAGCCCCCCCAGCTCGAGCCGTTGCTCGCCCCGCTCGGCGAGGGCGTCGGCGTCCCGGTCGCCGACCACGAGTACTACGACTGGCTCGACGAGCAAATGATGAAGGTCGGCTCGCTGCAGCACGGCGAGGTCGACTGGGCCGGCGCCGAGACGCGGGCCGCGCGGTTGCTGGCCGAGACCGGCAAGGACCTCAAGGTGCTCGGCCACTTGCTGCACTGCTTGCAGCACGATGCCGACCCGGCGCGCTTCGCACTGTCGCTGTCGCTGCTGGCCGGCGCGCTGGACGCCTGGTGGGAGGACGCCTATCCCTTCGCCGGGCCGCGCGGCAAGCGGGCGCGCCCCAAGCTGTTCCAGCAGTTCGCCCAGCGGGCGCTGAGCCTGGCCGGCGCGCTGGACTTCCTGGGCGCCGCCGAGGAGCACCAGGCCTGCCGCGAGGCGCTGGCGCGGCTGCGCGACCGGGCCGCAGGCCATGAACTGCCGGACGAGCCGCTGGCGGAGCTGGCGCGGCTGTTCGAGAAGTCTGCGCCCTCGGCACCGGCGCCGTCGACCCGCTCCGAGGCAACCGCCACCGCCAGCGCAGGCGGTACGACCACCGGGCCATCCGTCGGCGAGGCAGAGCCCGCCGCGACCCGGGCGCCTGAGGCGCGGCTCGAGTCCGGCAACGAGCGGGGCAATCGCCAGGCATTGCTCAAGATGGCCGACTTTCTCAACGAACAGTCGCCCGGCGAGGCGCTCGGCTACCGGCTGCGGCGCCATGCGGTCTGGCACGCCATCCAGGGCCTGCCGATGACCCGCGACGGCCAGCGCACCGAGCTGGCACCGGTGTCCGCCGACCGGGTCGCGGAATATCGCGAGGCCGCGGCGGGCCGGCCGACGGCGGAGGACTGGCGGCGCATCGAGAACAGCCTGGCGCTCGCCCCTTACTGGCTCGAGGGCCATCGGCTGAGCGCCGAGGTGGCCCGCCGGCTCGAGCATCCGCGCTGCGCCGAGGCGATCCGCGACGAGGCCGCGCGCTTCGTCGAGCGGATGCCGGGCATCGAGGCGCTGACCTTCAGCGACGGCACCGCCTTCCTCGATGGCGCCACCCAGGGCTGGCTGGCGGACGTGGCCGGCCCCGGGGCGCCGGCGGCGCCCATGGGCGGCGGCGATCCCTGGCAGGCCGGCCTGGACACGGCCCGGGAACGGCTCGCCGAGGAGGGGCTGGCGCCGGCGCTGGCGGTGCTCGACCAGGGGCTGGCGGCGGCGGCGTCGCCCCGCGAGGGCGTCTACTGGCGCCTGGCCAGCGCCGACCTGCTGCACGAGGCCGGTCTCGCCGCGCTGGCCCGGCAGCACTATCAAGCATTGCAGGATGCCGTGGCGAATCTCGCGCTGGAAGGCTGGGAGCCGGCGCTGCCGGCTCGCCTCGCGGCGGCGCTCGAGGCATGACACACGGCGATCCGACGGAATCGACAGGGACGAGGGAGCAAGGCTCATGTGGAAACAAGTGAAGGCCGGGCTGAGCCGCTGGGTGCCGGGCATGTCCCGGGCGGAAAGCCAGCTCAACCAGGCACGCGGACACGCCAACAAGGCCAAGGGCCTGAAGCGCCTGGGCGCCTGGCTGTGGGGGCTGGCGGCGATCGCCCTGCTGGTGGCGATCTGGTGGCTGGGGCCGCAGTGGCAGGCCTTTGGCGGCCGCCCGCTGGGGCCCTGGGTCAACCGCCTGCTGGCCAGCCTGGCGCTGGCCGGCGTGGTGGCGGTGGTATGGGGCATTCGCCTGGCGCGGCGGCTGCGTGCCATCGACGAGGAACGCCTCCACGACGAGCAGCGCCTGCAGGACCCGGTGATCGCCCAGCTCGAGCGCCAGGAGGAAAGCCTCGACGCCACCCTGCATGAGCTCACCGACAGCCTCGGTGGCGGCGCCAACGCCCGCTACAAGCTGCCCTGGTACCTGGTGATGGGCGTCGAGAACGCCGGCAAGACCAGCCTGGTCAACCGCTCGGGGCAGAACTTTGCCCTGACCCACGTGATGAAGGCCTCCGGCCAGGGCAAGCGCGGCCGGCTGGGCTTCGACTGGTGGATCGGCGACAAGGCGGTGCTGATCGATCCCGACGGCGAGCTGCTGACCCAGGGCGCGCTGCAGGGCGGCGAACCGGCGGAGCTGGAGAGCCGGCTGTGGGATCACTTCGTCGACTGGCTGGAGCGCCACCGCGCGCGCCGGCCACTGGACGGCGTGGTGCTGGTGCTCGACCTGGCGCGGCTCAGCGACGCCGAGGTGGCGGTGCGCAAGGCCTACGCCTCGCTGCTGCGCGCCCGGCTGCGCGAGCTGATGGAACGCCACGGCAGCCGGCTGCCGGTCTACGTCACCTTCAGCAAGATGGACCTGCTGCACGGCTTCGACGACTTCTTCCGCCACTACTCGCGAGCCGCCCGGCGGGCGCCGCTCGGCTTCACCTTCTCCGCCGCCTCCCTCGAGCGCCCCGGGCGCTGGGAGGAGGAGTTCGCCGAGGCCTACGACGGCATGCTGGAACGGCTCAACCAGACGCTGCCGAGCCTGCTCGCCGAGTGCCGCGACCGCGACGAACGCGAGGCGGTGTTCCGCTTCGTGCGCCAGCTCGCCGGGCTGCGCGACGTGCTGCTGGGCTTCCTCGGCGAGGCGCTGTCCAGCGACCGATTCTCCACCGCGGCGCTGGTCCGCGGCGCCTACTTCACCTCGGTCTACCAGCAGGGCGTGCCGGAGGATCCCTTCGTCGACGCCGCGGCGCGCCGCTACGGCATGACCGACGGCGTACAGCCGGCCCACCGGGCTACCCGCTCGGCGCTCTATTTCACCGAGGAACTGTTCGAGCGCATCATCTATCCGGAATCGGGGCTGGCCGGCGACAACGCCCGGGCGGCGCGCCGCCGGCACCGGATACATCGTGCCAGCGCCCTGGCCTGCCTGTTCGTCGGCGCGGCCCTGGTCGGCGGCTGGTATCACTTCTACGAGAAGAACACCCAGGCCCTGGCCGCGGTGGAGGACAAGGCCGAGGCCTTCCTCGCCGTGCGCCCGGGCAACTGGCAGAGCGACGATCCCACCGGCTACGCGCAGCTCGAGCCGCTGGACCGCCTGCTCGGCGCCACCCAGGAGTTCGGCGACTATCGCTCGCGGCCCTGGCTGCTGGCCGACATGGGGCTCTACCAGGGCCACGAGCTGGGCGTCGAGGTCGACAACGCCTACCTGCGCCTGCTCGAGCAGCAGTTCCTGCCGGCGCTGATGATCGGCATCATGGATGAGATGAACCGCGCGCCGGAGGGCAGCAACCGGAAGCTGGCGCTGCTGCGCATCCTGCGCATGATGGCCGACCCCAGCGGTCGTCAGCCCCAGCGCGTCCACGACTTCATGGAGGATCGCTGGCAGGAGGCCTTCCCGGGCCGCGGCGACGTCCAGCGTCGGCTGCTCGGTCATCTCGACTACGCCCTGGCCTACACCGACCTGTCGGGCCACGCCGCGGCGGGGCTGGCCGGCGCCCGCCAGGCCATGGCACCGCTCGAGGGCAGCATCGATGCCGCCCAGCGGGAGCTCGCCCGCCAGCCCATGGCCGAGCGCGTCTACGCCTCGCTCAAGGCCGGCATGGCGCGACGGAGCGCCGCCCAGCTGGACCTGCGCTCGAGCGTCGGCTCGTCCTTCAGCCTGGTGTTCATGGCCCGCAACGACGAGGCCGAGCGGGTGCGCATCCCGGCGCTGCTGACCCGCAACGGCTTCGAGGGCTACTTCCTCGACCAGCTGGATCAGGCCACCGAGCTGGCGCTGATCGATACCTGGGTGCTCGGCCAGCGCGACGACATCGACTTCAGCGACGCCGATCGTCGCCGCCTGCAGGATGCCCTGCGCGAGCGCTACATCAGCGACTATCACGTCACCTGGCGCGAGGCCCTGGCCGACATTCGCCTGGTGCCGCTGCCCGACCTGCATCAGGCGGTGGTAGTGGCCGACGGCCTGCTCGGCGCCAGCCGCCCGCTGGACCGGCTGCTTGGCGAGGTGGCCGAGCAGACCCGGCTCTACCCGGAGCTGCCGGCCGACGACGAGGCCGCCCGCCAGGCCCTGCAGCAGTCGCCGCGCTATCGGCTGGCCAGCGAGATCGAGCGCCACTTCGCCGCGCTCAACGAGCTCGGCGAGGCACGCGGCGACAATCCCTCCAACCTCGACGAGATCAAGGCCGCCATCGGTGACCTGCGCGATTACCTGCGCCAGGTCGACGAGGCCAGCGACCGCGGCCAGCGGGCCTTCCTGCTGGCCCGCGACCGCCTTTCCCTGCAGGGCGAGGACCCGATCGCCAGGCTCCAGCGCATCGCCGAGGATACCCCGGCACCGGTGGGCGGCATGCTCGAGAGCCTGGCCGACCAGAGCTGGCAGCTGCTGATCGGCAGTGCGATTCGCCATCTGGAAAGCCAGTGGATGGATGAGGTGGTAGTGCCCTTCCAGCAGCGCCTGGCCGGCCGCTATCCGCTGGCGCCCCAGGCCTCCCGCGAGGTGGCGCTGGCCGACTTCGAGGCCTTCTTCGCCCCGGACGGCACCCTGGACGCCTTCTACCAGCGCAACCTCAAGCCGTTCATCGAGGGCGCGCCGGAGGCCCTGCGCAACGCCGAGGGCGACTCGCTGCTGCGCCAGGGCGTGCTCGACGCCGTGCAGCGCGCCGAGCGCATCCGCGAGGCCTACCTCAGCCGCGACGGCGTGCTCGACGTGCCCTTCAGCCTGGAGCCGCTGAGCCTCAGCGCCGACAAGCGCCGCGGGGTGATCAGCGTCGACGGCCAGTTGATCGACTACGCCCACGGCGCCAGCCGCCGGGTGCCGATGATCTGGCCCAACGGCCTGCGCGACACCAACGAGAGCCGGGTCACCCTGGTGCCGAGCGAGGTCAACCGCTCGCCGCGCACCCTGCGCCGCGACGGCCCCTGGGCCTGGTTCCGTCTGCTCGACGAGGCCCAGCTCACCGGTGCCGGCGAGAGTGAGCTGGAGCTCAGCTTCGAGGTCGACGGCGGCAGCATGCGCTATCGGCTGGTCGCCGACGGGCCGCGCAATCCCTTCACCCGGTCGCTGGTGGCGGGCTTCCGCCTGCCCACGGCCCTCTACGCCGAAGGAGGGCAGGACGATGCTGGCGACGCTTAAGCGCTGGCTGGGCGCGGCATCGGCCGAGCCCGCCAAGGGAGACAGCGGTGAATCGGCGCCGCAGGACGTGCCGCCGGCACTGGTGGCCGCCGGTGAGGAAGACATCGCGCTGCTGCTCGAGGCCGCCCGGCGCGCCGAGGGGGAGGGGCTCTCTCCCTGGGTGCTGCGCGACGAGGCGCGCCTGGAGACCCTGCGCCGTTCGCTGGAGTTCGTGGTGCACCGCGGCCTCTGGCTGCAGCGCGAGGCCGGCGAGGTGGCGCACTGGCAGGGCCGGCTGCTGGCGCTGCGCCACGGCGAGGGGCCGGTGCTCGGCATGCTGCTGGTGTGCCGGCGCGACGACGAGGCCGCCTGGCAGCTGCGCTTCTTCTTCATCGCCCCGGAGTGGCAGGGCCGTGGCCACGGCGCCCGGCTGCTGCTGGCCGCCCGCCGCGAGCTGCAGGGCACGCCGCTCAAGACCCGGCTGCCGCTGGCGGGGGCGGCGCCGGCCAGCCTGGAAGCGGCCGGCTTCCGGCGCATGCACGTGGACGCCGGTGGCGTGGCCAGCTTCGAGGCGCCCGTACAGTGGAACGATCAACGCCAACGCACGCGCGGCGCCTGAACGGCGCCCGCATCGGCAGGAGGACGACGCATGGGACGCAAGTTCGTATGGCTGGGGGATCTCGGCACCGATCACGAGGGCATTCCCCCCACGCCGGTGATGGCCGGCAGCCCGACGACGATGGTCGACGGCAAGCCGATGGTGCTCACCGGCCATGCCGTGAACGGCGGCGGCGTGGTGATCGGCAGCGCCAGCGGGGAGGGCAGCTGACATGGCCGACCGTAGCGGACTGCAGTTCACCCTGAGCCTCGCCGGGGCCGGCGAGGCGGCGCTTTCGGTGATCGACTTCACCTTCGATGAGGCGCTCTCTTCGCCCTTCCACCTGCGGGTGCGCTTCGCCAGCCGCGCCGGCGACCTCTCGCCGGAGGCGCTGCTCGACCGGCCGGCGAGCCTGACCGTGTGGCAGCACGGCGTGGCCCAGCGCCGGGTCCACGGCATCGTCGCCGAGTTCGGCCGCGGCGACCGCGGCCATCGTCGCAGCTTTTACGATGTGGTCATCCGCCCGTCGCTGTGGCGCCTCTCGCTGCGCCAGAACTCGCGGATCTTTCAGCGCGTCTCGCCGCTGACCATCCTCAACACGCTGTGCGACGAGCGCGGCCTGACCGACGTGGCCTTCGCGGTGACCCGTGAGCCCGCCGAACGCGAGTACTGCGTGCAGTATCGTGAAACCGACCTGGCCTTCATCGAACGCCTGGCCGCCGAGGAGGGGCTGTTCTACTTCCATGAATTCGAGGATTCCGACCTCGGCGCCCATCGGCTGGTGTTCGCCGACGACCCTCAGGTGCTCACCGGGCTCGGCGAGCGCACCTACCACCATCGCGCCGGCGGCACGCCGCCCCAGCGCCACCTGCGGCGGCTGACACAGACCGCCCGGGTGCGCCCGGCCCGCGCCCAGCTCAAGGACTATTCGTTCAAGCGCCCGGCCTATGCGCAACTGCACGAGCGCCAGGGCGACGGACTGGAGCAGCACAGCCAGCGGGAAGACTACGAGCACTACGACTATCCGGGGCGCTACAAGGCCGATGCCTCGGGCCAGGCCTTCACCCGCCACCGCCTCGAGCACCTGCGCCACGACGCCCTGACGCTGGGCGGCGAAAGCGACCTGCCGGAGTTGGCCCCTGGCACGCGCTTCAGCCTGGCCGACCACGACGTCGGCGAGTTCAACCGCGGCTGGCAGGTCGTCAAGGTGGTCCATCAGGGCGAGCAGCCCCAGGCGCTGGAGGAAGACAGCGTTGTCCAGGGCGATGGGGCCGGCATGACCCGCTACCACAACAGCCTGACGCTGACCCCGGACGACGCCACCTGGCGCCCGGAACCCGAGCCCAGGCCGCGGGTCGACGGCCCCCAGGTGGCCTTCGTGGTGGGCCCCGAAGGCGAGGAGATCTACTGCGACGCGCACGGCCGGGTCAAGGTGCAGTTCCCCTGGGACCGCTACGCGCCAGGGGACGAGACCAGCAGCGCCTGGCTGCGCGTCAGCCAGGGCTGGGCCGGCGGCGGCTACGGCTTCCAGGCCATCCCCCGGATCGGCCACGAGGTGATCGTCTCCTTCCTGGAGGGCGACCCCGATCAGCCGCTGATCACCGGGCGCACCTACCACGCGGTCAACACGCCGCCGTACCCGCTGCCCGAGCACAAGACGCGTACCACCTTCAAGACGCAGACCCATCAGGGGGACGGGTTCAACGAGCTGTGCTTCGAGGACAAGTCGGACGCCGAGTTCATTTACCTGCACGCCCAGCGAAATCTCGAGCTCCAGGTCAACAACTCGCGCCAGAAGCGAGTGGAATTCGATGACAGTGCTTCCATCGGCAACAACTCCTATCTGGCCGTGGCCAAGGACCGCGTCGAGACCATCGAGGGCAAGCGGGATGTGACCGTCGTCTCCGACCTGACCGAGAAGGTGGAAGGCAACCACGGCCAGACGGTCGGCGGCGACAGCCAGGCACGGATCGGCGGTGATCTTACCCTCAAGGCCGACGGCGAGATCGTGCTCGATGCCAGCAAGATCACCCTGGTCTCCGGAGGCACGGCGCTGGTGGTCGCCAACGGCAGCGTCGACGTCACACCGGCGCTGAACGTCGGCTCGGCGTCTCCCGGGGCCGCCGCCACGCCCGCCATCCCGGCGGTGCTGGAAGCCGCCGCCGGCGAAGGCGCGCCGTTCGTTTCACACTGCCCGGCCGAAGAGGAATGACTCATGGCAGAGCGTGATCTGTGGGTCGGTCGCTGCCATGTGAAGGCCCGCTATCCCGAAGCCCGCCAATGGTCGGCGGCGGTCGACGAGGCCGTGCTGGTCGCCGTGGTGACGGCAAGCGACGCCGCGACCGGGCAGGCACTGGTGGCGCAGCGGCTCGAGGAAGCCGGGCTCGACCTGCTGACGTTCGAACACGTGCAGACCCTGCTGCAGCGCTTCCGCGAGCAGGGCATGTCCAAGCCCCTGGTGGACCTCGCCGACCGCACGTCCACCGCCTCACCCGTGGCCTTCGGCGAGATGCTGCCGATCCTGCTCGAGCCGGAGGCGGCGCCAGCGCCGCAGGAGGCAGCTCCGCCCCCGGCGCCGACCTACGCCGAGATTGGCTGGGACGATCTGTTCGGCGCCACTCAGCCCCCGCTGTGGGCGGTCATCGATGGCGTGAACTGCCGCGAGGTCATGGCACGGCTCGCCGAGACCGATGTGCAAAGCGCCTGCCTCTACGCCTCGACGGACGCCGACACCCGCGCCATGGCCCCCTGGCTGGTGCGCCTGGAGCCCGACAGCGAACTGGTCAGCTGGCTCAAGGGCCTGCCCCAGGACCAGCACTGGGGCATCCTGCTGCAGTCCACGGCCACCCTGAAGCAGCTGCGTACCCACCTGCGCAAGTTCACCATGCTCTGGACCCCGGCCAACGACCAGGCGCCGGTCTACTTCCGCTTCTACGATCCGCGGGTGGCGCTGGACATGAGCCAGGCGTTGGCGTGGTGGAAGCTGACCGCCCTGATGGCGCCCATGGAAAGCCTGGTGATGAGCCTTTCGCCTTCGATGACCTTGCCGGCCGATCTGGAGCCGATGCCGGCGATTGGCCTGGATACCGGCGCCGACGAGGTGCAGGGGCGGTTGTTGCGCGTCACGGCCAATGCAGACACGCCTGTCGGCAACGCCCCGGGTCGCCAGTTCGTGATTGGCGACAAGGAGTACCGGCGCTTCGGTGAGCTGGCCCAGGCTCGATCACGACAGGCGTTGGCCCGGTCGCTTGCCGAGCCTTATCCCCAATCCTCAGAGGACAGGCGGCGGCGCGTTGCCGAGGAGGCAGTTCAACTGGGACAGCGCTATCGACTGTCCTCCACTCGGCAGATCGAGACGCTGGCCAGGTGCGTGATGGAAGTGGGAGCGGACTTCCCGCAGCGCTATCCGGAGGCCGGCCAGATACTCGACAACCCGTGCACCGCCGGCTGGCGAAAGCGTGAGCTGTTGGCGGCCTGGTTGCCCCGTGGCCGAGTCCGGCATGCGCTGATGAACGCCGCAGACGACGCGGCAAGCCTGGATAACTATCGGCCCATCACGGACGAGGAACGCTCATGAGCTATCAGCCGAGCCTCGAAGACATGGCGGTACTGGTGGAGCAGCAGCCGGAGCATTTCTCCAGCCCGGTGCAGACCCTGCGCTCCCTTCGATCGGCACTGCAGCAGGGTGACAACGCGGTGGGGCAGGTCGTGCAGGAGAATACGGTACGTGCCCAATACGAGGATTACCTGAACCACGGCGGCCAGCCGCTCACGGAAAGTCCGATCACGACCACACCGGAACCCGATGCCCCCACGCACGATAGCGAGTTCGGTGGCAGCTGTGTCGAGTGCGCATCACTGACGCCCTGCATAAAGAAAGTCGAGGTGGTGTGTCATGGTGGAGACAACCACCGCGTTACCCTGCAAGGAGGAAATGAGCTTGAGGATACAGACGGCACGATCTACTTCGTGGCCCATCAGTTTGTGACAGGCGAGGGGACGTTAGAGGATTTCCTGGAGGGGACGCAGCTCAAGGACGAGGGCCAGGTAGCGATCACGCTCGACAACTGCTCACACGGAGAGCACCGAGTGTACTGGACCGACGAAATCGACGGCACTGTGCTCAGCCCAGGAACGACCACGACCGTTGACTTTACGCTGATGACTGAGCCAGTTTCGCCCATCACCATTCCGCCCATGGGGGTGATACCACCGGAAGCGGGGCTCGCCGTTAAAGCAGCCACCATGCTGCTGGGTATCATCATGAATCGCACCGCCATGATAAGCGAGCAGCGCTTCCGTATCAGTCATGATGGCACCAATGATTTCTGCTTTACCTCGGTGACGTTGCCGCAACTCAAATTTGATGGTCTGGTGACGGTGGCGCCGCCCAGCGTGGATACACGCCCCGTGGGAAAACGCGAAGGTCGCGCTCTGGCTGCCCAACAGAACATGGGGCCGCGGGTCAGACAGGTCACGGCGCGGGAGGGCTGGGGGATCCATGCCGGACTTACCGTCGTGTGTGGTGCACACAATGAAGAGCTAAAAGTGGGGACAAGCCCCAGTGACACCATAACCTATGATACCGGCCCCTCGCTTCATCAAGCGCGAAACCAACGGCAACAGCAGAGCATGATTGGGCGATTCATCGGCACCTTGAGCGATGCATCGCAGCGTATCGCGCAAAATATCAGTGCGACAGAAAGTGATGGCAGTAAGCTGTTCAGCTTCTATAGCCACGGGCCAGAGTTGATGTTCGGTGCCACGACCGAACAGGCCGAAGAAGAAGGCACCCCCGGGGCCAGCTGGAAGATCACACCTGGACTTTCCATCGCCTATGAATGTGGCATCAGGCTGGATATCTATGAAGCCCTCAAGAGGGTGTTAGAGGCGCTGCCCTTGACGACCCCCGCGGGTGCTGCCGGACGGTCCCTGCTTGCTTTTCTGGAAGATGCCGAATCGGGCCGTGATTTGTTGGTAATAGAATATGGTTTTACTCCCTCGTTGTTTATGGAAGTGGGGCTGGGTATTGGCCCATCGCCCACGGAAGATACGCTCGGAAGCCATATGCTACGAGCCGATTACAGTGTGAAGAAAAAATGCTTTGAGAATGAGGCAGGACAGATCAGCATCAAGTTGGGTGCTGTTGTCGGTGGCGGAATGATGGGCTATTTTGATAGCCTTTTTACCGAAAAAACCGTCTTCAAGTATAGCGTGGAAGTGGCTACCAGTGGCAGCATCGATATTACTATTCAGGATGGGCAATGGGGTTACCAGCTTTCCCATGCCGGCGCTATGCTTCGCGTGCAAGGCTATAAAAAAGCGGATGTAGAGTCTAGTGAGGACGAGTCGGCTAGTGGTGGTAATACAAGGCGTCGCAGCGCCCAAGTAATTGAGACCGCCGATGGTAGTCGTTGGCAAGAAGATGGCAGCACCCACTCCTACCGCTTGGCCGAATCCTGGGAAGGAGAGTTTCATGCATTTACATAACGAAGGTTTACGGCGCCGTATGAGATCGCTGACTGCATTTATTTTATCGCTTATACTCAGTATGGGGGCACAGGCAATGGCACAGAGTGAAGAGTATCAGTTTGGCGTTCGGTGGAGTGTTAACGGCTTGCCATCATCTCTATACATGCATGGTATTATGCTCGATTTTGCCGGAACTCCAAGTAATTTTGATCGTCGTCAGCCGGTTAGTGAGTATATCAAAAGTGGTAAGAATTTTATTGATTTAAATACTTTTCCATATGAGTACGATTCCGAGCACGAAGTGCGAATTTCACTATTGTACTGGGAGCCGGGACAAAATCCCAACACCGACGCCAGTACCGCCTTTGAAGTCGTGATGAGGCCTGGAGTGGAAGGTGCTGATCCCGAGATCGTCTCGAGAGCCTTAGTCGCTCCCTTGCAGCCACGGGAAAGTGAGATACGATTTGTCAGGAAAGAAGACTTTGATACGTTACATATATCCTTTGATAACCGCCAGCCGATGCCCACCTGGTGTTGGGAAGAGGGTGACATGCTGCGTGACAACGAGGCAACTCGCGATAGCCTCACTCGCGAATACCGCCGCCTTCACTCGCTGTTTGCCGAGGGCAACAACGATGCGTTGTTGGCGGCCGCGTCGACAAGAACCAAGGAACTCGCCCTGGCCTCGGGTACCCCGGAAGACTATGTGAGACACCGCTTCAGCTACAACATGTTTTTCGACAATCCTGATATCTATCAATTAAATGATTTTCCGAAAGAGCCATTAACCCTGAATTTGGCGGCAGATAATCGAGTAGCTTGGCTGACAACGGAGGGGGTTCAGGTCCCTCTCAGGTTTAATCATGTGCACGAAAAGGGCGTTTCAAGCAAGGTGAGGCCTTACTTCATCCGCCGCAACGGTCAGTGGGAAATCTGCCGATGAAACCCATCGCACGCCAGGGCGACCTGCACCGCTGCCCATGCAGCGGCCACGGCGTCACGCCGATTGTCTCGGGCTCGCCCCAGTCTCGCGTCGAGGGTCAGCCGGTGGCCCGCGTCGGCGACAAGACCGCCTGCGGTGCCACCATCATCGAGGGCTCGGGCAGTGCCACCACGGATGGCCAGCCCACCGCGTATCTCGGCTGCAAGACCGACCACGGCGGCGAGATCATTTCCGCCGCCAGTCAGGCCATGGTCGAGCCGTGAGCTAAATCCCATCACGGCACAGGGAGGTGCCCCCCATGAAAACCTGGCCACGATGGCTGTATGGCCTCTGTCTCGTCCTGCTCTGGCAGGGCTTTCAAGCCCCTGCCATGGCGGATAATGCGGAAAACCTATATTTTGCTCATGTCCACACTCAGGGGTCGGCCTGGTCATTGCGGGTCAACGATATCTTCGTACGCGATAACAGCAAGGTCGCTTATGCCGACTATTCGCCCAGCATTGGCATGGAGGTCCGTGAGGGACGTAACACGCTTTCTCTCCTGTTTTCACCGGTGACCGGAAAAAACGATGAGACGGGAGAGTATGAGTATGCGTTGCACGATGGCGTCGAGATCGATATCGCCATCGAGCGCAATCATTGGAAGACACAGGACCAGGAACGCCTGCATCTGTTGCGGCTGCGTTATAACGAGGACAGTGGGCGGTTCGAGTCGCTGGACGAGACCGCGGGTGGCGAGCCCCGTCAGCTCAGTCAAGCCCATATGAGAAGCAGCGGCGACTGGCAGCTCGGTGAATACCGCAACATCATCTTCGGTGGTGGCTGGACCCTCGACGGCTATCGCCTGGATATTCATTTCCGTCTGGACGATGCGATTTCCCCTCCCGACTGGCGGGGCCGTGCTGTCGAGCTGGAAGATACCCCGCAGCTGCGTCGGGAACTGCGCGAGGCCTACCGCCGCATCTACGGGATGATCGAGCGCGGCGATGGCGAAGCCATCTTCCAGGAGCTAGAGCCGATTTGGCAAAGAGCAGCTTATATGTTGACAACAGAATCTTCTGCGAGAGCCTTCATTGAAGAAGGTGAATTGGGTTTAGCCCGATATCGTCAGAATCGTCCAGATGGTGCGGTGCTGTTACCGGAACCCTATTGGGAGGGAAGCCCCGAGGACGATCAGGTGGAGTTTATGGCCAACAACCGCCTGGTGCGAATCCGGCCCAACCCGATCCTCTGGGAACGCCCGCCAGAGGGTAGCGAGAACTTCATCGCTTTTCCGGTCGCCTTCTACCGCACCCAGGACGGTAAATGGCATGTCGGCGATGTGGTTAATAATCTATGAAACCCATCGCACGCCAGGGTGACCTGCACCGCTGCCCGTGCAGCGGCCACGGGGTCACGCCGATCGTCTCGGGCTCGCCTCAGTCTCGCGTCGAGGGCCAGCCGGTGGCTCGGGTGGGCGACAAGACCGCCTGCGGTGCGACCATCATCGAGGGCTCGGGCAGTGCCACCACCGATGGCCAGCCCACCGCGTACCTCGGCTGCAAGACCGACCACGGCGGCGAGATCATCTCCGCCGCCAGTCAGGCCATGGTCGAGCCATGAGCTAAATCCCACCACGGCACAGGGAGGTGCCCCATGACAATCTGGCCACGATGGCTGTATGGCCCTGCTCTGGCAGGGCTTTCAAGCGCCCGCCATTTCTCTCACACTGCCCGGCCGAAGAGGAATGACTCATGGCAGAGCGTGATCTGTGGGTCGGCCGCTGCCATGTGAAGGCCCGCTATCCCGAAGCCCGCCAATGGTCGGCGGTGGTCGACGAGGCCGTGCTGGTCGCCGTGGTGACGGCAAGCGACGCCGCGACCGGGCAGGCACTGGTGGCGCAGCGGCTCGAGGAAGCCGGGCTCGACCTGCTGACGTTCGAACACGTGCAGACCCTGCTGCAGCGCTTCCGCGAGCAGGGCATGTCACAGCCCCTGGTGGACCTCGCCGACCGCACGTCTACCGCCTCACCCGTGGCCTTCGGCGAGATGCTACCGATCCTGCTCGAGCCGGAGGCGGCGCCAGCGCCGCAGGAGGCAGCACCGCCCCCGGCGCCGACCTACGCCGAGATCGGCTGGGACGATCTGTTCGGCGCCACTCAGCCCCCGCTGTGGGCCGTCATCGATGGCGTGAACTGCCGCGAGGTCATGGCACGGCTCGCCGAGACCGATGTGCAAAGCGCCTGCCTCTACGCCTCGACGGATGCCGACACCCGCGCCATGGCCCCCTGGCTGGTGCGCCTGGAGCCCGACAGCGAACTGGTCAGCTGGCTCAAGGGCCTGCCCCAGGACCAGCACTGGGGCATCCTGCTGCAGTCCACGGCCACCCTGAAGCAGCTGCGTACCCACCTGCGCAAGTTCACCATGCTCTGGACCCCGGCCAACGACCAGGCGCCGGTCTACTTCCGCTTCTACGATCCGCGGGTGGCGCTGGACATGAGCCAGGCGTTGGCGTGGTGGAAGCTGACCGCCCTGATGGCGCCCATGGACAGCCTGGTGATGAGCCTTTCGCCTTCGATGACCTTGCCGGCCGATCTGGAGCCGATGCCGGCGATTGGCTTGGATGCCGGCGCCGACGAGGTGCAGGGGCGGTTGTTGCGCGTCACGGCCAATGCAGACACGCCTGTCGGCAACGCCCCGGGTCGCCAGTTCGTAATTGGCGACAAGGAGTACCGGCGCTTCGGTGAGCTGGCCCAGGCTCGATCACGACAGGCGTTGGCCCGGTCGCTTGCCGAGCCTTATCCCCAATCCTCTGAGGACAGGCGGCGGCGCGTTGCCAAGGAGGCGGTTCAACTGGGACAGCGCTATCGACTGTCCTCCACCCGGCAGATCGAGACGCTGGCCAGGTGCGTGATGGAAGTGGGACCGGACTTCCCGCAGCGCCATCCGGAGGCCGGCCAGATACTCGACAACCCGCGCACCGCCGGCTGGCGAAAGCGTGAGCTGTTGGCGGCCTGGTTGCCCCGTGGCCGAGTCCGGCATGCGCTGATGAATGCCGAAGATGACGCGGCAAGCCTGGATAACTATCGGCCCATCACGGACGAGGAACGCTCATGAGCTATCAGCCGAGCCTTGAAGACATGGCGGTATTGGTGGAGCAACAGCCGGAGCATTTTTCCAGCCCGGTGCAGACCCTGCGCTCCCTTCGATCGGCACTGCAGCAGGGTGACAACGCGGTGGGTCAGGTCGTGCAGGAGAATACGGTACGTGCCCAATACGAGGATTACCTGAACCACGGCGGCCAGCCGCTCACGGAAAGTCCGACTCCAGCCATGCCGGAAGAAGAGGAGGGCGGGCAACATGACTCCGTGATGGGCTCCGCTTGTGTCGAGTGTGCATCACTGACGCCCTGCATCAAAAAGGTCGAAATTGTTTGCCACGAGGGAGACAATTCCAGGATTGCATTGCAGGGTGAGGGCGAGTTGCTAGATACCGATGGCAAGATCTATTTCGTGGCAGAGCATTTTTTATCGGGCGATAGCGGCTTTGAGGGCTTCCTGCGGGGGGCGCCTCTTGCGGATTCTGGTCAGGTAATAGTGACGCTGGCAAAAAACTGCCCGCATGGTCATCATACCCTTTTCTGGACCGATGAAATAAGCGGGACCTCGGCATCCCCTGGCGTCACCCAAAGTGATTTCACGGTAGAAACCAATCCGCGCCCTACGCTGTTCAATACCGATGTTTTCGAGCCGCCACACCTGGCTTATGAAGTCATCGCGATCACGCTGGACATTTTGATGAACCGCGCCACGATGGTACGGGAGGATGTCTTTTCGATCAGCCTGGATGGCTCTGGCTGCTTTTCGTTTACCTCTGTAACGGTACCGTTGCTGAAATTCGGTGGCAGCGTGAGTGTTATGCCGCCCAGGAAAGGCATAAGCCGACTCTCGCGCAGTGAAGGTCGTGCGGAGAGAGAGCGGCTCGGCATGAGCAGCAATCCGCGCCAGGTGACACACGAGCAGGGTTGGCAGATCAGTGCAGGGCTCGACATTGTCTGCGGCACTACCACCAAGCGAGTCGATGTGGGCTCGCATAGCAGCGAAACCACGACCTACGATAGTGCCCCCTCCCTACGTCGGCGGGAGAATGCCAGGCGCCAGCAGGATGGAGTGACGCGCTTTCTGGGAGCGCTCACCAATGCCGCACAGCGCCTGTCACAAGATCTCTGCAATGAGCGGGATGATGACAAACTCTTTGATCTCTATACCGAAGGGCCGAAACTCGGGCTGGCATTGGTGACCGAACAAACCGAGGAGCAGGGGGGGCCGGGACTGAGCTGGATGCTATCGGCGGGCATCTCGGTCGACTTTCGATTTGGCGTGCACGTCAATATCTACGAAGCGCTCAAACAGGCCGCCCGGCGGCATCCAGCCGGCGCAGCCCTAGTGGCGTTCATGGAGGATGCCGAGGACGGAAGAAACCTGGGGGTCGCCGAATACCAGATCTCACCCAGCCTGTTCATCGATGTCTCCATCGGCATTGGCTCTCGCCCATCGGCGGATACCACTGGGAATGCCAATGCCGTGATGAATTACGATTTTCTTGCCAGAAAGGTTGAGTGCGATGGCCATGTCACCGGCAGTTTGACGGCCTTGGCAGGCGGTGGCGTCAGTGGCTACTTCGACAGTATTTTTACGGACCGCCGCGTGTTCAAGTATGAGGCCAACATCTCGACCACCGGTGGCATTACCATTAAGACCAATGAGGCTGGCGAGTGGGGCTATGAGCTATTTCATAATGGCGCTATGTTGCGAGTCATGGGTTACAAAAAAGTCAATGTAGAAGAGTCGGAGAAAAGAAATGATAGTGGAGGTAAAAGCCGAAAAAGCCAAGCTGCACAGTCGACTCAAACTACTCGGTGGGCTGAGGATCGAGACAACATTAATACCTACCGTCTTGCCGACGGTTATAACGGAGAGTTTAGGCAGTTTTCATGAAAAAAATCGGAATCTTTTTGGTGGCTTTTTTTATGGCAATGGAGGTGCCCGCCATGGACCAAGAAACAAAGTATCATTTTGGGGTTCATTGGTCGGTGAACGGCTTCCCCAGTTCGCTAGGTGTCCAGGATATTATGTTGAACTTTACTGGCTCCCATAGCCATCTGGATACCAGGCTACCCATCACACAGTACATCAAGCAGGGCGAAAATACAGTAAACTTGGACTCTTGGCCATTGGAGTACCAATCTGAAGATGAACTGCATGTGTCCTTGCTTTATTGGCTGCCCGGCGACAACCCCAACACCGAAGCGCAGACTGCATTTGAAGTGGTAATGAGGCCCGGCCAGGAACAGGCAGTGGCAGAGGTGGTATCTCGTGATCCTGATGCGCCATTGCAGCCGAGAAAAGAGGGAATCCGTTTTCATCGCTATGAAGAATACGATTCCCTGAAAGTTCGGTTCGTCAACCGCCAGCCGATGCCTACCTGGTGCTGGGAGGAAGGCGATGTGCTGCGTGACAACGAAGCAACCCGTGATAGCCTGACACAGGCCTACCGGCGGATATACAAGCTGTTTCAGGCTGGCGACAACAATGCTCTGATGGATGCCTCTGCGACGATGATTCAGGAACTCGCCAAGGCCTCAGGTGAGTCCGAGGCCTATGTCCGCCAGCGGGCCAGCTTCGACATGTTCTTCGATAAGCCGGATGTCTTTCAACTAGATTCTTTCCCCGAAGATCCCATGACGCTGAACCTGGCGGCGGATAATCGAGTGGCCTGGTTGACTAGGGAAGGAGTTGCAGTACCCATTCGGTTTGAACATGTTGGAAATGAAAGCCATGTTTCCAATGTTCGTCTCTACTTTATCCGCCGCAACGGCCAGTGGGAAATCTGCCGATGAAACCTATCGCCCGCCAGGGCGACCTGCACCGCTGCCCATGCAGCGGCCACGGCGTCACGCCGATCGTTTCGGGCTCGCCCCAGTCTCGCGTCGAGGGTCAGCCGGTGGCCCGGATGGGCGACAAGACCGCCTGCGGCGCCACCATCATCGAGGGCTCGGGCAGTGCCACCACCGATGGCCAGCCCACCGCGTACCTCGGCTGCAAGACCGACCACGGCGGCGAGATCATTTCCGCCGCCAGTCAGGCCATGGTCGAGCCGTGAGCTAAATCCCATCACGGCACAGGGAGGTGCCCCCCATGAAAACCTGGCCACGATGGCTGTATGGCCCTGCTCTGGCAGGGCTTTCAAGCGCCCGCCATTTCTCTCACACTGCCCGGCCGAAGAGGAATGACTCATGGCAGAGCGTGATCTGTGGGTCGGTCGCTGCCATGTGAAGGCCCGCTATCCCGAAGCCCGCCAATGGTCGGCGGCAGTCGACGAGGCCGTGCTGGTCGCCGTGGTGACGGCAAGCGACGCCGCGACCGGGCAGGCACTGGTGGCGCAGCGGCTCGAGGAAGCCGGGCTCGACCTGCTGACGTTCGAACACGTGCAGACCCTGCTGCAGCGCTTCCGCGAGCAGGGCATGTCACAGCCCCTGGTGGACCTCGCCGACCGCACGTCCACCGCCTCACCCGTGGCCTTCGGCGAGATGCTGCCGATCCTGCTCGAGCCAGAGGCGGCGCCACCGGCGCAGGAGGCAGCTCCGCCCCCGGCGCCGACCTACGCCGAGATCGGCTGGGACGATCTGTTCGGCGCCACTCAGCCCCCGCTGTGGGCCGTCATCGATGGCGTGAACTGCCGCGAGGTCATGGCACGGCTCGCCGAGACCGATGTGCAAAGCGCCTGCCTCTACGCCTCGACGGACGCCGACACCCGCGCCATGGCCCCCTGGCTGGTGCGCCTGGAGCCCGACAGCGAACTGGTCACCTGGCTCAAGGGCCTGCCCCAGGACCAGCACTGGGGCATCCTGCTGCAGTCCACGGCCACCCTGAAGCAGCTGCGTACCCACCTGCGCAAGTTCACCATGCTCTGGACCCCGGCCAACGACCAGGCGCCGGTCTACTTCCGCTTCTACGATCCGCGGGTGGCGCTGGAGCTTCCCCAGGTGCTGCCGGAGTGGAAAAGTGCCCAGTGGCTGGCGTTGATCGACACGTTGACGCTACCGATATCCCCGTCGATGACATGGCCGGACGACCTGTCGCTGGTGCCCGGCGTGACCTTTGCCAGCGAACGGGATATCTGTCAGGGCCGCCTGATTCAGATCGCCCTGCCGCATCGCCAGGGGGCCGATGCCGCACCGTCGCGTCGATTTGCCATCACTCGGACGGAATTCGATGACTTCAGTCGCCTGCAGCGCGTCAGGGCTCAGCGAGGCCTGGCACGCAATGTCCTGGAAGAGTTCACCGAAACCCCTCCCGATGAGGTGCTGGCGGCCGTCGATGCGGCCCAGCGGCTGGGCCAGCGGCATGGGATGACCTCGAAGAAGCAGGTGACGACCCTGACCAAGTGCCTGATGGAGTTCGGCGACGACTTTCCACGGGATTATCCGGAGGCAGGGCGGTTGCTCACTGATGGCTCCTCCCTGGCCTGGCAACGCCGCAATCACCTTGAGGCCTGGCGCCCGCGAGGCCGATTGCAGAGAGACTTTCTGGCGCGTCAGCCAGTATCCGAACACGAGCTCGAGGCCTGGCCATCGACGCATCATGAGCCAGGGAGGCCAGCATGAGTTACAGCCCCACAGCAGATGATCTCTTGTACATTCTGGAAAGCGACGGAGAACGCTTTTCGGCGTCCGCCCGCCGCCAATTGGAGAGCGAAATTCACAAGGCGCTGCAACGCCGCCAGGATAATGCCGCCAGTGGTCTGGAGGCCCCGGTCATGCGTGCCTGGGCGGATCGCTGGGTCGCGCTGGGTGGTAACGGCGGCCAGCCGCTCACCGAAAGCCCGCTTCCGCCGGCCCCCGGAGACGGCGAGATCTTCGATCCGGACTTCGCCGCGGCTTGCGTGGAGTGCAGGCCCAACGAGCCCTGCTGTCTCGTGTCTGGCAGTGTGACCGACAGCACGGACGACACCCGCAAGATCACCTGGCCGCTCGCCGATATCGAGGTGGATGGGGAGTGCCGCAAGGCGACGACGCTACTGGTGGTGGCCAAGGAGGTCGAGGGGCGCCACCTGTCGGCCAAGGTGAAGGCCGAGTGGGACCAACCGACCTGCCAGGTCGGGCATACCCATCGTCCCTCCCTGATCACCAGCGGCCTGACCGAGGGACAGCAGCAGCTGGATACCCCGCCGAGCGAGGTAGCGCTGGGTTACCCGCAGTTTCTCAACATGAGCATGGCGCTGAGAAATTACGTGCCTGAGAACGTGCTTCATGCCGTCTTCGCCATGGATGCGATTCTGGCCTTCCAGTCCACGTTGCAAGGGCGCGATGGCGCACATTTTACGCCCAACCAGTGCGTCACCGACGATGCCATGGGGCAGACTCTGCGGGTCGTTGCACTGCCCTATGCCAAACTGAGCGGCGAGCTGAAACTGGCCCTGCGGCTCGTTTTCAGCACGGCGGGTGTGAGCGCCAACGCTGAAGCCAAGGGAACGTTCGAAGGCCAGTTTGGCCCCTATCAGTTGAAGTCGGAACAGACGGCGCGGCATACGGCCAATACCGGCCAGGCGCTCGATGGCGATGGCGGCAGCCGCGCCCCGGGGCTGATTGGCACCATGGCCAACGTCATCGAGACCCTCGATTCCTATGTAGCGGACGGTAATACGCAGGGGCAGCCTAGTCGGGATAGAACCCAGTACGCCAGCCGCATCGTGTTGAGCCAGTCTCTGACCTTCGCGCCCGAAGCCGTCGAGTTGATGCCGGTCGAGAGCAGCCCTGACCTGCAGCTTGCGATCGGCGGCCTGACATCGACCTTCAAGCTCGGGGTGACGGGTCGGCTCGACTTTATCGATGCCCTGGCGAGCGTCTTCACCACCCCGGCAGGCGGCGCCGTCATCCGGGAAGCTCGGATAAAAATGGCGGCGGGTAAAAATGTGAATGCCACATTAGAGGCCTATCTGGAACTGGGCGCGGAGGGCACCCTGACGCATGGCATAGCCAGCGGCGTCACACTTCGCCTGCCCGCCCATGGCGACCCTGACGTCGCCATGGAGGGGCTCGAGCAGGAGTTCGAGGGCGAGCTCAAGATCTCGGGCAAGGCGGAAATTGCCATCGAGATAGAAGCCAAGGTCTGGGTGATTACCGCCAAGGCCGGCGTCAGCGGCAGCCTGCACACGTCCTGGGCCTGGAAGGTGCGCGTGCAGGATGGCGAGCGTCAACGACGTCGGGACTTCGAGGGCGTCAAGGTGGCCTATAAGGCTCACGCGGAAGTTAGTGCTAGAAGCAAAGAGGGCAACGCCGAGCAGACCGGTTTTAATACGGGTGGCGATGCCAGTGATGAACAGCAGTGGGATGACCTCTTCGAGCGGGTCGATGAAGATATTGAGGCCTCCACAAAGAAATCCGAGGAGATGCAAGATGATCGTGACGAACCCACATCCGAGTCTGGTATGGAAGACGATCCCGACGAGGAGGAGCTGACGATATGGGACAAGCAAGTAGGCACATGGGAAACCTACTGAGGGGCTTGATCGGCCTGTTATTTATCACCATGATCTGGCAGGAAGCGGCAATGGCAGAAAAAACCGATAACTTCGGCATACGTTACAATGCTTATGTGCATACTCAGGGGACGGCCTGGTCATTGCGGGTCAACGATATCTTCGTGCGCGATAATATCGATGTTCCCTATGCTGACTACTCGCCCAATATCAGTCTGAAGCTTCGCGAGGGGAGCAACACACTATCCCTCTTGTTTTCACCGATTACTGGCCAGAACGATGAGACAGGAGAATATGAGTATGCACTGAATGATGGCGTCGAGATCGATATCGCCATTGGACGCAATAACTGGAAGGGTAATACCAGCGAGCGCCTGCATCTTTTGCGTCTGCGTTATAACGAGGACAGTGGCCGGTTCGAGTCGCTGGACGAGACCGCGGGCGGCGAGCCTCGTCAGCTCAGTCAACCGCATATGAGAAGCAGCGGCGACTGGCGGCTCAGTGAATACCACAACATCATCTTCGGTGGAGGCCAAACGATAGACGGCTATCGCCTGGATATCCATTTCCGTCTGGACGATGCGATTCCTCCTTCCGACTGGCGGGGGCGGGCTGTGGAGCTGGAAGACACCCCGCAGCTGCGTCGCGAGCTGCGCGAGGCCTACCGCCGCATCTACGGGATGATCGAGCGCGGCGATGGCGAAGCCATCTTCCAGGAGCTCAAGCCAGTTTGGGAACGGACGGCCTATATGTTGACCACAGAACCCTCCGCTCGAGCTTGGAGAGAAAATTCTGAAAGAGGGCTGAACGATGAGTTTAGTGCGACCCCTTCGGATGGTTCTCATCTATTACCGGCCCCTTACTGGGAAGGAGGCCCCGAGAACGATCAGTTGGAGTTTATGGCTAATAACCGCTTGGTGCGGATCCGGCCCAATCCGATTGTGTGGGAAGAGTCGCCGGAAGGCAGCGGGAGCTTCATCGCCTTTCCGGTCGCCTTCTACCGCACCGAGGACGGTAAATGGCATGTCGGTGAAGTGGTCAACAACCTATGAAACCTATCGCACGCAAGGGCGATCTGCACCGCTGCCCGTGCAGCGGCCACGGGGTCACGCCGATCGTCTCTGGCTCGCCTCAGTCTCGCGTCGAGGGTCAGCCGGTGGCCCGAGTCGGCGACAAGACCGCCTGCGGTGCCACCATCATCGAGGGCTCGGGCAGTGCCACCACCGATGGCCAGCCCACCGCGTACCTCGGCTGCAAGACCGACCACGGCGGCGAGATCATTTCCGCCGCCAGTCAGGCCATGGTCGAGCCGTGAGCTAAATCCCATCACGGCACAGGGAGGTGCCACCCATGAGAATCTGGCCACGATGAACGCTTTTCGGCGTCCGCCCGCCGCCAATTGGAGAGCGAAATTCACAAGGCGCTGCAACGCCGCCAGGATAATGCCGCCAGCGGTCTGGAGGCGCCGGTCATGCGTGCCTGGGCGGATCGCTGGGTCGCGCTGGGTGGTAACGGTGGCCAGCCGCTCACCGAAAGCCCGCTTCCGCCGGCCCCCGGAGACGGCGAGATCTTCGATCCGGACTTCGCCGCGGCTTGCGTGGAGTGCAGGCCCAACCAGCCCTGCTGTCTCGTGTCTGGCAGTGTGACCGACAGCACGGACGACACCCGAAAGATCACCTGGCCGCTCGCCGATATCGAGGTGGATGGGGAGTGCCGCAAGGCGACGACGCTACTGGTGGTGGCCAAGGAGGTCGAGGGGCGCCACCTGTCGGCCAAGGTGAAGGCCGAGTGGGACCAACCGACCTGCCAGGTCGGGCATACCGATCGTCCCTCCCTGATCACCAGCGGCCTGACCGAGGGACAGCAGCGGCTGGATACCCCGCCGAGCGAGGTAGCGCTGGGCTACCCGCAGTTTCTCAACATGAGCATGGCGCTGAGAAATTACGTGCCCGAGAACGTGCTCCAGGCCGTCTTCGCCATGGATGCGATTCTGGCCTTCAAGTCCACGTTGCAAGGGCGCGATGGCGCACATTTCACGCCCAACCAGTGCGTCACCGACGATGCCATGGGGCAGACCCTGCGGGTCGTTGCACTGCCCTATGCCAAACTGAGCGGCGAGCTGAAACTGGCCCTTAGGCTCGTTTTCAGCACGGCGGGTATCGACGTCAATGCCCAAGCCAAGGGATCGTTCGAAGGCCAGTTTGGCCCCTATCAGTTGAGGGCGCAGCAATCGATGGATCATACGGCCCGCACCGGCGAGGCGCGCGAGCCCGGCGGCAGTCGCGCCCCGGGGCTGATTGGCACCATGGCCGACGTCATCGAGACCCTCGAGTTCTACTTGGGGAAGGGCAATACGCGGGAACAGCCCAGTCGGAATAGAACCCAGTATGCCAGCCGCATCGTGATGAGTCAGTCTCTGACCTTCGCCCCCGAAGCCGTCGAGTTGATGCCGGTCGAGAGCAGCCCCGACCTGCAGCTTGCGATCGGCGGCCTGACATCGACCTTCAAGCTCGGGGTGACGGGCCGGCTCGACTTTATCGACGCCCTGGCGACGGCCTTCACCACCCAGATAGGCGCCGCCGCCATTCAGGAAGCCCGGGAAAAAATGGCATCGGGGCGGCATGTCAAGGCCACCTTGGAAGCTTATCTGGAACTGGGCGCGGAGGGCACCCTGACGCATGGCATAGCCAGCGGCGTCACACTTCGCCTGCCCGCCCATGGCGACCCTGACGTCGCCATGGAGGGGCTCGAGCAGGAGTTCGAGGGCGAGCTCAAGATCTCGGGCAAGGCGGAAATTGCCATCGAGATAGAAGCCAAGGTCTGGGTGATTATCGCCAAGGCCGGCGTCAGCGGCAGCCTGCATACGTCCTGGGCCTGGAAGGTGCGCCTGCAGGATGGCGAGCGTCAGCGGCGCCGGGACTTCGAGGGCGTCGTGGTGGCCTACAAGGCTCACGCAGAAGTTAGTGCTGAAAGCAAAGAGGGTAACGCCGAACAGACCGGTCCCAATATGGGAGGCGAAGCCAGTGATGAGCAGCAGTGGGAGGATCTCTTCGAGCGGGTCGATGAAGACATCGAAGAATCCACAGCGAAATCCGAGGAGATACAAGATGATCGTGACGAAAGCGCCTCCGAGTCCGATACGGAAGACGATCCCGACGAGGAGGAGGTAACGATATGGAAAAAGAAAGAGGGTACATGGGAAACCTACTGAAGGGCCTGGTCGGCCTGTTATTTATCACCATGATCTGGCAGGAAAGGGCAATGGCAGAAGAGCGTACCAATTTCAAAATGCTTTACCACGCTTATGTGCATACACGTGGTGCGGCCTGGTCATTGCGGGTCAACGACATCTTCGTGCGCGATAACATCGATGTGCCCTATGCCGACTATTCGCCCAATATTGGCCTTCAGCTCCGCGAGGGGCGTAACACGCTTTCCCTTCTGTTTTCACCGGTGACCGGCCAGAACGATGAGACGGGGGAATATGAGTACTCGTTACACGATGGCGTCGAGATCGATATCGCCATCGGGCGTAACAAATGGACCGAGAATAAAAATGAGCGCCTGCATCTGCTGCGGCTGCGCTATAGCGAGGAAAAGGGGCGATTCGAGTCGCTGGACGAGACCGCGGGCGGCGAGCCCCGTCAGCTTACTCAACCGCATATGAGAAGCAGCGGCGACTGGCGGCTCGGTGAATATCGCAACATCATCTTCGGTGGTGGCTGGACCCTCAATGGCTATCGCCTGGATATTGCCTTCCGTCTGGACGACGCGATTCCTCCTCCCGACTGGCAGGGCCGGGCCGTCGAGCTGGAAGACACCCCGCAGCTGCGTCGCGAGCTGCGCGAGGCCTACCGCCGCATCCATGGGTTGATCGAGCGCGGCGATGGCGAAGCCATCTTTCAGGAGCTCGAACCCGTCTGGGGGCGTACAACTTATATGCTAACCACCAAGGAGAATGCACGTAGTTTTATCGACGAATCTGATCTGGGTGGCTTGGACGACAGGTTTGTCAAAGAGCGTTCTGATGGTGCGGTGCTGTTACCGGAACCTCGTTGGGAGGAAAGCCCCGAGCACGATCAGGTGGAGTTTATGGCTAATAACCGCTTGGTGCGGATTCGGCCTAATCCGATTGTGTGGGAAGAGCCGCCGGAAGGCAGCGGGAGCTTCATCGCCTTTCCGGTCGCCTTCTACCGCACCGAGGACGGTAAATGGCATGTCGGTGAAGTGGTCAACAACCTATGAAACCTATCGCACGCCAGGGCGACCTGCACCGCTGCCCGTGCAGCGGCCACAGCGTCACGCCGATCGTCTCTGGCTCGCCTCAGTCTCGCGTCGAGGGCCAGCCGGTGGCCCGGGTTGGCGACAAGACCGCTTGCGGTGCCACCATCATCGAGGGCTCGGGCAGTGCCACCACCGATGGCCAGCCCACCGCGTACCTCGGCTGCAAGACTGACCACGGCGGCGAGATCATTTCCGCCGCCAGTCAGGCCATGGTCGAGCCGTGAGCTAAATCCCACCACGGCACAGGGAGGTGCCCTCATGAGAATCTGGCCACGATGGCTGTATGGCCTCTGTCTCGTCCTGCTCTGGCAGGGCTTTCAAGCCCCTGCCATGGCGGATAATGCGGAAAACCTATATTTTGCTCATGTCCACACTCAGGGATCGGCCTGGTCATTGCGGGTCAACGATATCTTCGTGCGCGATAATATCGATGTGCCCTATGCCGACTATTCGCCCAGCATCGGTATGCAGGTCCGCGAAGGACGTAACACGCTTTCCCTCTTGTTTTCACCGGTGACCGGAAAGAACGATGAGACGGGCGAGTATGAGTACTCGCTGCATAATGGCGTCGAGATCGATATCGCCATCGAGCGCAATCATTGGAAGATACAGGGCCAGGAGCGTCTGCATCTGTTGCGGCTGCGCTATAGCGAGGACAAGGGGCGCTTCGAGTCGCTGGACGAGACCGCGGGCGGTGAGCCCCGTCAGCTTACTCAACCGCATATGAGAAGCAGCGGCGACAGGCAGCTGAGTGAGTACGATAGCAACATCATCTTCAGTGGTGGGCAAACTCTCAGTGGTTACCGTTTGGATATTGACTTCCGTCTGGATGATCCTGTACCACCGCTACACTGGAAGGGGCAGGCCGTCGAGCTGGAAGACAGCCCGCAGCTGCGGCGCGAGCTGCGTGAGGCTTATCGTCGCTTCCATACTCTGATCAAGCGCGGTGAGACTGAAACTATTTTCCAAGAAGTTAAGCCAGTTTGGGACCGAGTGGCCTATATGCTCACAACTGAGGAAAATGGGCGAAGCTTTATCGAAAATTCCAGCCAAGGACTAGCACGCTTCAGCCAGACTCGCCCGGATGGGGCGGAGCTGCTGCCAGCCCCCTACTGGGAGGGCGCTCCTGAAGAGGACAAGGTGGAATTTATGGCTAATAACCGCTTGGTGCGTATTCGACCCAATCCGATCGTGTGGGAACATCCGCCGGAAGGCAGTGAAAACTTCGCCAGCTTTCCCGTCGCCTTCTACCGCACCCAGGACGGTAAATGGCACGTTGGCGATGTGTTAACCAATCTATGAAACCTATCGCACGCCAGGGCGACCTGCACCGCTGCCCCTGTAATGGCCACGGCGTCACGCCGATCGTCTCGGGCTCGCCCCAGTCTCGCGTCGAGGGTCAGCCGGTGGCTCGGGTGGGCGACAAGACCGCCTGCGGCGCCACCATCATCGAGGGCTCGGGCAGTGCCTCCACCTTTGCCGGGTCTAGGTAGAGGCAACGATCTGCACGATGGACGCCGCAAGGCCGTTACAATGGGGCCATCATTCATCGTCTGGAAAGCGCATCATGAAAGATTCGGGTATCAAGGTCGCCACCTATGTCTGCCCGGCATGCAAGGAACGGGTCGGCCTGCGGCATCGCCATGCGCTGCGCCTGCTGCGACACGAGACGGCCGAGTGCCCCAAGTGCGGGGCGAATGATCTCATGGCGGGGGCGTCGCGCGAGGCGCTGTCCCGTCATCTTCGCCAGATGGAGGAGGCAGCGAAGAAGTATTCTCGTATCGTGCTGGTGACGGTGCCGATCATCCTGGCCACCCTGGCGCTGCACTTCTTCGGCAAGATCCCGACGCCGGTCTTTGGGGCGATCTTCATCGTCGCCATGGGCGTTCAGCTCATCGGCAAGCCGAAACGGGCCATGCGCTCGCCGGTCGAGATCGAACTGGAGCGCTCGAGCTGAGCCACTGACGATCGTGACGTAACATGATCGGCCGGTAACGACAGGGCCCACTCACTCGAGTGGGCCCTGTTCGTTGGTGGCTCGATGGTGAAGCCGAGAGCCGGGCGGTGTGTTTCAGCCAAACTCGCCGAGCCGCTGGCCCATCCTGACCGTCTGCTCCGCGTCCAGGCCGTCGAAGTCCACCGGCTCGGCGAAGGTCATCACCACGGTGGAGCCGAGCTTGAAGCGGCCCATCTCCTCGCCTTTCTCGAGATGCACCGGGGTGTCGAAGCGGATGCGCTGCACGCCGCCGCGGGGCAGGGGCGTGATCTGCCCCGCCCACACCGTCTCGATGGCGGCGACGATCATGGCGCCGACCAGCACCAGCGCCATGGGGCCGTGCTCGGTGTCGAAGTGGCACACCAGCCGCTCGTTGCGGGCGAAGAGGTTGGGCACGTGGTGGGTGGTGGCGGCGTTGACCGAGAACAGCCGGCCCGGCACGTAGACCATCTCGCGGAGCGTACCGCTCACCGGCATGTGTACGCGGTGGTAGTCGCTGGGCGAGAGATAGACGGTGGCGAAGCTGCCGTCGCGGTAGCGTCCGGCGGCCTCCAGGTCGCCGCCCAGCAGGTCGGCGGCGGTGAAGTCATGGCCCTTGGCCTGGACCAGCCGGCCGTGATCGAGGCGCCCGAACTGCGACAGGGTGCCGTCGGCCGGCGAGACCAGCCCTTCGCCGATGGGGCGGGCTCCGTCCCTCAGCGGCCGGGTGAAGAATTCGTTGAAGCTCGGATAGGCGCTCGGGTCCGGCTCATGGGCCTCGCCCATGTCGACCTTGAACTGGCGGATAAAGGCGCGAATGGCGAGGTCCTTGACCCAGGACACCCGGCAGTCGGCCAGCCGGCCGATCAGCCGCGAGAGCAGGTGGTGGGGCAGGGGATACTGGAGCAGGGCGAACAGCTTGGCTGGGGTCACGAGGGGGGCGTTCCAGTTATGCGGTGAATTGGAGTTCGGTGAGATTGACTGGGCCGGTGATGTGGCCGGCTAGCTTGAAGCCGGAAGAGCGGCGCTTCGCGCCTGGAAGCTGGAAGCTTGAAAAAACCTTGACCTCATGATGTCGGGGTTCATGCTGTCTTCCAGCTTCCAGCTTCCAGCTTCCAGCTTCCAGCTTCCAGCTTCCAGCTTCCAGCTTCCAGCTTCCAGCTTCCAGCTT
>NZ_JACHXM010000024.1 GCF_014192055.1 Halomonas organivorans
GCTTCCAGCTTCCAGCTTCCAGCTTCCAGCTTCCAGCTTCCAGCTTCCAGCTTCCAGCTTCCAGCTTCCAGCTTCCAGCTTCCAGCTTCCAGCTTCTAACTAAGATTCCATGATCCACATAAACGGCCTCTACAAGCGCTACCACAACCACCACGGCAGCGACTGGGTGCTCAGGGACGTCAACCTGACGATTCCCCGCAACGTCAGCGTGGGCCTGCTGGGGCGCAACGGTGCCGGTAAATCGACCCTGCTGCGGCTGATAGCCGGTATGGATAGCCCCGAACGGGGCACGATCGAGCGCGGCTGCCGCGTCTCCTGGCCCATCGGGCTGGCCGGGGGCTTCCAGGGATCGATGACCGGCCGGCAGAACGTCAAGTTCGTGGCTCGGGTGCACGGTGGGCGCGGCAATGTGCAGGGAGTGATCGACAGGGTCCAGGAATTCTCCGAACTGGATGATGCCTTCGATGAGCCGATCAAGACCTACTCCAGCGGCATGCGGGCCCGTCTCAACTTCGGGCTTTCCCTGGCGTTCGACTTTGACGTCTACCTCTCGGATGAGGCAACGGCGGTCGGTGACCGGGCGTTCAAGGAAAAGGCCAAGAAGGCCTTCAAGGACAAGGTTGGGCAGGCCAGCCTGATCATGGTCTCTCATACCGAGGGCATTCTGAAGGAGCTGTGCCAGGCGGGGGTCTATCTCAAGGAGGGGCAGGCCATCTGGTACGACGACATCGAGGACGCCATCGCCGCCTACCACGATGACACCGATACCTCCCAGGCGCGCCGCCAGCCAACGCCGACGAACCTGCCGGAAGCCCAGCAGTATCTGCGCCTGTGCAAGCAGGAATTCGACGACGCCAAGGCCGCCTTCGAGCAGGCCAAGGCCGATAACCTGATTCCACGCGAGCGCAAGGTCTTCGGTGACGCCCTTGGCGCCGCCCGCGAACGGTTACATGACGCTCGCCGGCATGTTCAAGCCATGCAGTCTTCGGAAGACGACTGATTCGATCCGATAGCAAACTCTAACGTGATCACCACCAGCGGCGTGCAACCTGCCCGTCATCGATGGTGGTCGTCCTTGCAGCTTATAGCTTACGGCTTACAGCTTATCTCATGAAACAACTTCTGAAACAGCAGCCTCACTGGGCTCTCGCCATCGTGGCGATTCTACTCGTCAGCTTCTACTGGTCAGTCTGGGCGCAAGATCGCTACGTCTCTCGCGCCACCGTCGTACTGGAAAGTCCCCAGATCGCCGCCCCGGAGATGGATTTCTCCTCGGTGATCTCGTTGGGCGGCAGCGGCGATAGCGATCTTCTGCTGCTGCGCGAATACCTGCTCTCGGTGGACATGCTCAAGCAAGTGCAGCAGCAGCTCGATTTCCGCAGCCACTACAGCACCCATGGCGACCTCTTCGCGCGGCTGTGGGATGCCGATGCCCCCATCGAGGAGCTGCATGACTATTACCTCAAGCGCGTCACCGTCGAAATGGACGAGTACGCCGGCGTGCTGAATATCGAGGTACAGGCATACACCCCGGAATTCGCGCATCGCATGACCGAGCTGCTGCTCAAGGCCGGCGAGGCGCATATGAACGATATGGGCCAGCGTCTGGCAGACGAGCAGGTACAGTTCCTCGAGCGCCAGTTGGGTCGCCTGAGCGACCGGCTGGATGATGCGCGCGCAGACCTGCTGGCCTTCCAGAACCGCGAAGGGCTGGTTTCGCCCACGCAGACCGTGGAGAGCATCAACCAGGTGGTGGCGTCGCTGGAAGGCAAGCTGGCGGAGCTTCAGGCCCAGCGACAGGCCATTTCCAGCTACCAGAGCAGTCGGTCGGCCGACATGCAGCGCATACAGAGCGAAATCGACGCCATGCGCGAGCAGATCCAGCAGCAGCGCGATCGCCTGGCCCAGGCCACGGGAGAATCGCTGAATCGTATTTCCTCCGAATACCAGACGCTGGAGCTCAAGGCCCAGTTTGCCCAGGAAACCTATTCCAGTGCCTTGTCGGCCCTGGAAAACACTCGTCTCGAAGCCGCGCGCAAGCTCAAGCAGGTAAGCGTGCTGCAAAGCCCCCTGATGCCGGAATACTCAACCAAGCCGGACCGTCTCTACAACGCCACGGTGTTTGCGCTGGTGACTATCTTCCTGGCGTTTATCTTGAATATGTTGCTGCTGATCATTCGCGATCATCGTGATTGAGTGTTGTCGCATCGTAGAGCTTTCGGTGATGAGCCAAAGCCTGATGCCTCTAGGCGGCGTATTTGTTAACTGATTTTTCTGGCATCACATAATGATGAATATCTCTACTAAAGCCTTGGGCGCGAAGCCTCTGGAAAAAGAGAACGCCATGCTGCTGGAGCAGTTGCAGTCGGTACAGCAAGAGCTGGAAAAGGAAGTGCAACGCCGTCAAGAGCAGCAGGCCTGCCATGAATCGCTACGATCCGAGAAGGCGACTCTAGATAAGCAGTTGGAACATTTGAAAAGTTCTCTAAAACAGCAGAGTGACCAGCGAGAGCGTTTGGAACAGGACGCTGCTCAAAGCTTCCAGCTTAATCAAGAGTTGTCCGAAGAGAATGAGCTGTTAGTCAAGCAACTTCATATCGTTCAGGAAGAGTTGGAACGACATGTGGTACAGGGAGAGCAACGTGATAGCGAGCATTCTCAGCTCAGTAGTCAGCATTCTGAGCTGAGCAGCAAGCATCTACTGTTACAGAGACGTCTGGTGAAACTTAGCGAGACGAGCGAGCGCCGTGCCAGAGATTTGCAGGTGGTGCGTGATCAGGTGGCCAGTCTGAAAGAGCAGCAGCAAGAGGAAAAATGTCAGCACGTACTGGCCTTGTTCGCTGCTCATCAACAACGAGTACGTGGACAAATAAAGCGAGAAAGCCGCCTCTTTAAACGAGAAAAGAAAGTCGTACACGACTCGGGGTTCTTCCATCACGATTGGTATCTAGAGCAGAATCCAGACGTGGTCGAAGCTGGTATTGAACCCGTTGAACACTATCTGAAGACGGGTGCCGTAGAAGGGCGAGACCCCGGACCGGAGTTCGATACCGTATGGTACCTTCTCAACTATCCAGATGTCGTCAAGAGTGGCGTTAATCCTTTGCTGCATTACATTCACTACGGCTATCAGGAAGGGCGTTCACCACATTCTGGTAGGCCAGCCTTGCCTGCACCAGCAACGGGTAGGTAATCCAGCTCCAGGAATGACTAAGCACTTCAATGGCTTCTATCACATATAACGTATGTCGCATTGAATAGCCGAATGAGTATCAATATGGATATTGTCAAGAAAGCGACAAGCGCTTTTCAGAAAGGTGATTACCGAACGGCAAGAGAGCTGTATCAACAGGCGGCCGATCGTTACGGTCATCACCTCTTTTCTGCCAATCTAACACTATGTGAGCGTGCCCTGAAAAATGGGCGCCCCACCAGCACTGGTTCGACCAAACCAGTAATTTTATCAGCATTGGAATCGCAAGAAAGGCACGCTGTTAAGGATAGCAATATTGCCGAACAACTAGCGGAAACGCAGAGTCTCCTGGAGCATTATTTCTTGCGCTGCCAGGAGCTTGAGTACCAGCTTGTCGATCGTTGAAACCAGGAAAGGTGGCTCGGTGCTGCCAAGGAAAGACCACGTGAAAGTCCTTACCGTTTTCGGTACTCGCCCAGAAGCCATCAAGATGGCACCTCTTGCTTTGCAGTTGGCAGCCGATGAGCGTTTTGACGCCCGCGTCTGCGTGACGGCACAGCATCGTGAAATGCTCGATCAGGTGCTAAGCCTCTTTGAGCTCAAGCCTGAGTACGATCTCGATCTGATGAAGCCTGGCCAGGATCTCAACGATGTCACCACCGGCATCCTGCAGGGCATGAAAGACGTTCTGAACGATTTTCGGCCGGATATCGTGCTCGTGCATGGTGATACTGCCACTACCTTCTCAACCACACTAGCCTGCTATTACCAGCAAATTCCCGTTGGGCATGTAGAGGCTGGCTTGCGTACCGGCAATCTCTATTCGCCGTGGCCGGAGGAGGGCAATCGCAAGCTAACCGGGGCTCTCGCCAAGCTGCATTTCGCACCGACCGATACCTCACGCCATAACTTGCTGGAGGAAGGTATTGATCCTGCCACGGTGCACGTGACGGGAAACACCGTTATCGACTCACTGCTCGACGTGGTGGCGAAGTTGGAAAACGACGGCCAACTGGCCGCCGATCAGCGGAAGCGCTTCCCGATGCTGGAGGACAACAAGCGACTGATCCTGGTCACCGGTCACCGTCGTGAAAGCTTCGGCGGCGGCTTCGAGAATATCTGCCAGGCTTTAGCCGATACCGCTCAAGAAAATCCCGATGTGCAAATTCTCTATCCAGTGCATCTCAATCCCAACGTCAGCGAACCCGTTAACCGACTGCTGGGCAATATCGACAACGTGCACCTAATGGAACCCCAGGACTACCTGCCGTTCGTCTACCTGATGAATCGTGCCGATATCATCCTCACTGATTCCGGCGGCATTCAGGAGGAAGCTCCCTCGCTGGGTAAGCCGGTATTGGTCATGCGTGATACCACCGAGCGCCCCGAGGCCGTGAGTGCGGGTACGGTAAAACTCGTAGGTACTGATGTCGGTGCCATCACCGGTGAACTCCGCCGTCTGCTGACCGACCAAACGGCTTATAACGCGATGAGCTTTGCCCATAATCCGTATGGTGATGGAAAGGCATGCCAGCGTATTCGTGATGCCTTGGCGGCAGTATAGACGCCGAAAACGATGGCCTGTGGCTGATGATACTCAACGCATGAAGTGATGATAAAAAGATAACGACTCATGCGTAGCCACCGACTGCTCCCCTTTGACGATTCAACGCTCACTTATATTGCCTAACGGGACATAAAATGGACTTCAATACTATCTCCATGATCGGGCTTGGCTACATTGGCCTGCCGACTGCTGCCGTCTTCGCTTCACGTCGCAAGAAGGTGATTGGCGTGGATATCGACCAGATGGCCGTCGACACCATCAACAAGGGTGAGATCCATATCGTCGAGCCTGAACTGGATATGGTCGTGCATGCCGCCGTGAAAGAGGGCTACCTGCGGGCGACCACTATCCCGGAAGCCGCGGACGCTTTCATGGTGGCGGTGCCGACGCCCTTCCACACCGATGAAAATGGCCAAAACCACAAGGCCGACCTGCGCTACATCAAGGCCGCCAGCGAAGCGCTGGCCAAGGTGCTGAAGCCGGGTAACCTGGTTGTGCTGGAGTCCACCAGCCCTGTGGGCGCTACCGAGCAGATGGCCGAGTGGCTGGCAGCGGCCCGCCCGGATCTAACCTTTCCGCAGACCCATGGCGAAGCCTCGGATATCCGCATTGCCCACTGTCCCGAGCGAGTGCTGCCGGGCCACGTGGTTCGCGAGCTGGTGGAAAATGATCGGGTGATCGGTGGCATGACGCCCAAGTGCGCGGAAGCCGCATGCGAGCTTTACAAGATCGTGGTGCAAGGCGAGTGCATTGCCACTACCGCGCGTACGGCCGAGATGGCCAAGCTCACCGAGAACAGCTTTCGCGATGTGAATATCGCCTTTGCCAACGAGCTCTCGACCATCTGCCACGAGCTGGATATCAACGTCTGGGAGCTGATCTCGCTGGCCAATCGCCACCCCAGGGTAAATATCCTTACCCCAGGAGCAGGCGTGGGCGGCCACTGCATTGCCGTGGATCCCTGGTTCATCGTTGATGCTTGCCCGGAACAGGCGCAGCTCATTCGCACCGCCCGAGAAGTCAACGACGGCAAGCCAGAGTGGGTGTTGTCGCGCGTTACCGAAGCACTAGAGAGCCTGCATCGGGAGAATCCGAGTGTCACGCGGCGTGACCTCACGGTGGCGTGTCTTGGCGTCGCCTTCAAGCCAGATATCGATGATCTGCGCGAAAGCCCTGCTCTTGGCATTACCCAGAAGGTCGTCGAGCTCGGGTGCCGCGTGCAGGTGGTCGAGCCCAATATCGGCCAGTTGCCCGAGGCAATTCAGCGAGACAACGTTGAACTCGCGACCTTGGAACAGGCCCTCTCCCAAGCGGATGTCGTCTGTGTACTCGTCAAGCACAAGCCTTTCATCAAGGAAGCCGAGGCGGTAAAGGCCAAGAGCCACGTCATCGATGCTGTCGGTTTGCTGGGGTAAGCCCGCGATAGGCTGAAAGAGACCCGTAAGCGTCTTCGCTTGGCGTTATCGCTCGCCGAGCGAAGTCGCCTCAGCAGCCAAGACGACTACATAGCATGGCCGGCATCGGATCGGCCTGACGACTTTGACAGATGCATCAGGAATTCCATGGACGCACTGCTCCAACACGCCACTGAACTTGCCGACCAACCCAGCACGCCCCTGTTTGCGCCCATTCAGGGGCGTGTTGCGTATGTGGTCAGCCATGGCCAGAGCTATGCCAGCAATGGCTACGCCATACGCACCCAGGGTATCGCCCAGGCGCTCAATGCACACGGTCTTGAAACGCTTTGCTTCGTGCGCCCCGGTCGACCGTGGGAGCTGGGCGCCAGGCGAGATCGGATCGCCCCGGAAGTGGTGGTGAAGGGGGTACGCTATATTCATAGCCGCTGGCCACAGGCTCAGGTTCCAGATGACGAGCTCGAGCATCTGAAAGCCAGTGTGTCCCGCTATCTGGAACTGTTCCGCGTGTATCGTCCATCGGCGGTACTGGCAGCCTCAAACTATATCGTGGGCCTGCCGGCCTGGATCGCGGCCAAGCGTTTGGGCCTGCCGTTCTACAACGAAGTGCGTGGCTTCTGGGAGCTTTCCCGCGATGCCCGTGAGCCAGGGTATGCCAATACGCCTGCCTTCAAGCTCGAAGCCGAGCGCGACACCTTCGTGGCCAAGCAGGCGCGCAGGCTCTTTACCCTTAACCAGCCCATGCAACACGAGCTGGCCGGGCGCGGGGTGGAACCCAGCCGCATCGAGATCGTGCCCAACGGTGTGACGGAGCAGCCAGAACCAAAACCGGCTGATCCGGTGCTCAAGGCGCGACTTGGTATTGCTGAAGCCGACACGGTGTTGGGCTACGTGGGAAGCTTCAACGCCTACGAAGGCCTGAACACCTTGGTAGAAGCCTGTGCCGAGCTGGTCAAGCAGGGGGAGCGCATCAAGCTGCTGCTGGTAGGCGATGACCAGCCCATCACCGAGGCAACTGGCAAGCTGCATCTGGAAAATCATCCATGGCTGATTCAAGCGGGACGTGTGCCGCATGAGAAAGTCGAGGACTATTACGCACTGATCGACACCATCGTGATTCCGCGCAAGAAGCTGCCGGTATGTGATTTGGTGCCGCCGATGAAGGCTGCCGAAGCTTTGGCCTATGGCAAGCGGCTATTGGTATCCGACGTGGTACCCCTGGCGGAGTACGCTAACAAGTATGAGGGCGTGGTGAGTTTCGAGGCCGGCAGTGCCGAGAGCCTGGCCCGGGCACTTCAGAGGTCAATGAAGTTGCCTGTATCGAAGCCTAGTACCGAGCTGCTGTTCTCCAAGCATACCGAACAGATGGTGCGGGCGCTGAAGGGGGAGAAGAATGCGCCGGTGCAGAAGGCTGCGGTTGATGCGCAAGCCGAACCGGCGGCAGCTGAGTTACAAACCACGGCGGCGAAGCGAGCCGCACTGGCACAGCCTCAGTCTCGTCTCGGCACGCTCAGCCGCCCGGAAACCGTCGAGCTCCCCCAAAAAGACCCGCTTTGGCACCGCGTACCGGTCAAGGCCGGGCAATCACTGATCATTGAGGCCGCGTCCGAGTATCACAACGTCAAGGGCGCCCAGAACCGCAAGGCGGTGTTGCTGATCAACGCCTTCGACGCCGATGGTAAGGCGGTGGATAAGCCCTGCGGCAAGATGGCCAAGTCCGGCCATCTCAAGGCCTACTTCAAGTACCTGCCTTGCACCCAGAACCAGATCCAGGAGCTGCACAGCTTTACCGTGCCGGAAGGTGTCAGCGAGATCCACGTGGGCGTGTGCGGTTTCAACAAGGCCGACGATGAACAGGTCATGCTGCGAGAACTGAGCATGAAGCCCAGGCCGGACAAGTCTCAGCCTACCCAGTTCGTGCCGCCCAGCGCCCAGGCCGCCGAGATCAGCATTCTGGGCTGGCCGGAGCAGCCGCCCAACGGTAAGCCATATGTGATTGGCATCATGGACGAGTTCACCACCGGCTGTTTCGAGCAAGATGTCAACCTGATCCAGCCCCGCCCGGATAACTGGTACGCCCTTGCCGAGAAATACCGGCCAGAGTTCTTCTTTATCGAAAGTGCCTGGAAGGGTAACTACGGTAGCTGGCAGTACCGGGTGGCGGACTATGCCAACAAGCCTGGTCAGGAAGTCGCGCATATTTGCCAGTACGCTCGGGAAAAAGGCATTCCCACGCTGTTCTGGAACAAGGAAGACCCGGTGCATCATCAGAAATTCATGTGCAGCGCCAAGCTGGTGGACCATATCTTCACCACTGACGCCAACATGAAGGACTCATACCAGGCCAAGACCGGTAACCCTAACGTCAACGCCTTGCCCTTCGCCGCTCAGCCGGCTCTGCACAAGCCGGCACCGCTGGCGGGCCGCAAGCCCCGCGCCTGCTTCGCCGGCAGCTGGTACGGCAACCGCCATGCCGAACGCGGCGAAGCCATGCGTTGGCTGTTGCAGGCGGCCAATCGGCAAGGCCTGGATATCTATGATCGCAATCACGGCACCGGCATCTTCCCCTTTCCCGAGGAATACCAGGCCGGCATCAAGGGCAGCCTGCCCTACAAGGCTCTCTGCGACGAATACAGCCGCTACCGGGTATTCCTCAACGTCAACTCGGTGACCGATTCACCCACCATGTTCTCGCGCCGGGTGTTCGAGCTGATGGCCTGTGGCACCCCTGTGGTCAGCACCTACGCCAAGGGTATCGAGAACCTGTTCGAGAGCGATGCCGTTTGGCTGGTGAATAGCCAGGAAGAAGCCAACGAGGCCCTGCATACCCTGATGCACGACGACGCAGAGTGGCGCCGGCGCAGTCTGGCCGGTATCCGCGAGGTGTTTGCCAAGCACACCTATGCCCATCGGCTGAACGACATCTTCGACCGTCTGGGCATCGAAACCCGCCTGCCCACCGACCCCGCCATTGGCCTGGTGGCCGAAGCCCATAACCAGGCCGAGCTGCAAGCCCTTGATCGGTTCGCCCGCCAGCAGAGCTATCGCGGCTTTCAATTGGGCATCGCCTGCGCGCCGGGTGTGGCGCAGCTGGCCGGTTCGCTCTCGGAGCACATCACCCTGCTGCAGCGGGGCGAGAAGGCCCCCTGGCTGAGCGAGCAGCAGACCGTTACCCCTATGGCCGGCTGGCTCAGCCCCCAGCACCACTACGGTGAGCAGTACCTGCGCGACCTGGTCAACGCCAGCCTCTATCAGCCCGAGGCTTGTGGCTGGGCCAAGGCGCTGGATCACGACCGTTTCGCCTATGGGAAAGAGGCGAGCCTGGGTGGGGGCCTATGGCGAACCGAAGAATTCCTCAAGCAACCCATCAAGGCCCACCCGGAGGCGCGTATCACCCGCGCCGATCTCTACCTTGCCGACAGCGACCAGTTCCAACTCGCCGGTGCGGCCCAGCAAGTGGTGGGAGGCTAACCATGACAAAGCGTGTTCTGATCTGCGGCAACCCCGATCTCAACTACATCGATGGCTCTTCGATCTGGGCGCAGACCATCGCGTTGGCCACCGCGGCAACGGGTAGCGCCCAGGTCGAATTCCTGGCCAGAAGCACTCCTGCCCGGGATGAGCTCTATGCCCCCCTGAAGGCCAATGCCAATGTCACCATTCTGGATGGCAGCGACCGTCAGTACTGGCAGGGCAGAGGCTTTGCCCGCATTACTCCGGCTATGATGGGCGAGCTGGCCATCCGCCTGGATCGCGAAACGCCCTATGACGTGATCATTGTGCGCGGCCTGGAGATTGCCACCCAGCTGCTGGAGGCGCCAGACGTGCTGGCCAAATGCTGGATGTATCTCACTGACATTCCTCAGGCGGTGGCCGAGTATACTCATGATCAACGCCTGGTCATGCAGCGCCTCGCACAGGGTTGCCAGCGGCTGCTCTGTCAGACCGAAGGTTTCCAGGCGCTTTGGCAAGCCCTGGTGCCGGACCTGGAAGCTGACAAGGTTCGGCTCTACACCCCGGTGATCCCGGACCTGCCTGACACCTTGCCGCCCATCGTCGAGCGCCCAAGGCGCGCCATCTACGCCGGCAAGTTCAAGGGCGACTGGATGACCCTGGAGATGGCCGAGGCTTGGCCCGCCATTCACCGCGAGCTGGTCGGTAGCGAGCTGGTGATGATCGGCGACAAGATTCACGGTGAGCCTGATCGTCCAGATTACAAATCTCGGATGCTTGATGTTCTAGGGCATACTTCGGGGCTGAGGTGGTTAGGGGCACAATCCCGCGAGGCCGTTCAGCAGCAGCTTCTACAGGCCCGCGTAGGGCTCTCCTGGCGGCATGAAGGCATGAACGATACCGTGGAGTATTCCACCAAGATCCTGGAGTACGGCGGGGCCGGCTGTGCCGCCATTCTCAATCGCAACCCGCTTCACGAGCAGCTTCTGGGCCACGACTACCCGCTATTTGCCAACAGCGATGCCGAATTCCGTCGTCAGCTGACACGCGCCCTCAATGAGCCCCAAATTGCCCAGCAGGCCGCCGACGCGTTAAGGCACCTGGCCGAGCGCCACACCTTCTCGACACGGGTGAGCGAGATGCGTCAGTGGCTGAAGGATGCCCCCAAGGCGCCCGTGACCAAGTCCAAGACAAAGGTGCTGGTTGCCGGGCACGATCTCAAGTTCTTTACCCTTCTGCAGAAGAAGCTGGAAGCCACCGGCCAGTTTGAATTCTTGGTAGATCAATGGCAGGGGCACAACAAGCACGACGAAGCCAGGAGTCATGCCCTGTTGGAGCAGGTGGACGTGATCTTCTGCGAATGGTGCCTTGGCAACCTCCAGTGGTACTCCCATAACAAGAAACCCCACCAGCGCTTGGTGGCACGGTTTCATGCTCAGGAAAGCCGCACGCCTTACATGGGTGAAGCCAACTGGGACAATATCGACCACATCAGTTTCGTCAGTGAGCATACTCGACGACAGGCGCTGGAGGTTTTCACAGGTTTCCCCCTCGACAAGACCTCGGTGATTCCCAACTATCTGGACGACACCAAGTTCACCCCCAAGAAGAAGACCGGCGATGCCCGCTTTACCTTGGGCATGGTAGGGGTCGCCCCCAAGAGCAAGCGCCTGGACCGCGCAGTGGACCTGCTGGAGACTTTGCTGGAAGAGGATAATCGCTATTCCTTGCGAGTAAAGGGTAAGCACCCACTAGATTACGAGTGGTTACTCAAGCGTGAAGACGAATTGGTCTATTATCACAACCTCTTTGAACGTATCAATAGTAATCCAAGGTTGCGGCACAAGGTCATTTTTGATCCGCCCGGAGATGATGTAAATGAATGGTTTACGATGATTGGTATAATCCTTTCCCCATCAGACCACGAATCCTTTCATATGGCGATAGGTGAAGGAATGCTAACAGGAGCTATGCCTGTCATCTGGGACTGGGAGGGTGCGGTTCAAGTTTGGGGGGAAGAAGCCGTTGTTAGTAATATAAGTCAGGCTAAATCAAATATTTTTACGTCCACAGGTCTGCAGAGTCGCAATTTTAAAAATATGGATGTGGTCGGAAGATTAACAGTTCTTTTGGGTGGAAAATGAAAAAAATAGTTCATGTTGGCCAAATGAAGTCAGGGGCCACATATTTGCAAAATGCTTGTAGTGTTAACAGGGAGGCTCTTTTTAGACAAGGGGTCTTTTATCCTGGCCCTAACTTCAATCATCAGCATGCTTGTTATGGAATATGTGGTAAAAACATACCGTGGGTAAGTAAGGTTAAGCCATTGTGGGAAAGCCTTGGGGATGAATTGATTAGGCAGCTTGATTCAAGTGATCGTTCATCTCTGATTTCCTGTGAAGCACTGTCCTGTTTGAATAAAAATGGTGTGGAAGATTTTGTCGAAACAATAGGCGGTGTTGATGAAGTTGTTGTGACAATAAGAAACTTTCATAGTGTGCTTCTATCTGCCTGGCAGCAAAGTGTTAAGGGGGGAGGGACTAGTTCGTTGCCAGAGTTTTTTGAAAGATTGAAGGCTACCAAAAAAGCTGGGGATGGTCTTTGGCGGAACTATGCATTTGGCACTACAGTAGAAAATTGGTCCTCTCATGCTAAAGTGACTGTTCTTGTTACGAGCGGCGATCAAGTTCTGGAAAACTTTTTTAAAATATTAGGTGTTGAAGGGGTTTGTTATAACAGCAAGGATGCTATGTCTGGGAATGTATCCTTGATGCGTGAAGATGTAGAGCTACTGAGGGGGGTTAATAGACTCAACTCTGGTATGAGCAAGGATGCAAGAGAAGCCTATGTTAGGTATTTGCTGGAAGAATACTTTTTCCCGGCGGCTAGCAAAGGTCTAGGTAGTAAAATTACCCTGCCTCGGGAATATGCAAGCTTAGTGGAAGCGTGGTGTGATGAAGAGATTGAAAAAACAAACAGTGCTCATGGCGTTAGAATTGTCGGTGATGTGAGTTCTATCTCAAGAATAGTTGAAGACAAGTTGGCTCAGGAGGGCGATAGTTGTCCTCATAATCTTTCTGGTCGGTTGGAATTTCATTTGGGAAGTTGCTAGTTTTTCGAGCTGGGCTGTGTTTTCAAAATATATGTTGATGTTTTCTTGATTTTTTGGCTAAGAAGGTGGTGAGATGGCAATTATAAGTTTTGAGAAAAAGTTTATTTTTCTGAAAACCAGAAAGGTTGCAGGAACGTCTGTTGAGGCTGTTCTTAGAAATTATGTAGGAGATGATGACATAGTTCCAGCAGTCACGCCCAGGGACGAGTTATATTCAGCAGCGAATGGCTGTTATTCAAAAAACTATCTGCTGGATCGTAGCAAAGAGAGTGTCTATACCGGCCTTGTCCTGGATGGTAGGTTTGAAGATGCGACCAAATTTCTGAGTTTAGAGAAGAAGCTGGCTTCAAGCCATATGACCTATGAAAGAATTGAGAAGATTTTAAGTAGTCGCGGTTTGGATATTGCGGATTTCTATACGTTCACAATTGATCGCCATCCTTATTCATGGGTTTTGTCAAATTGTCTTTATGATAATAAGAAATATAATGTGCATGGCGAGAAGTTGCTGGAAGTTGATGAGGGTCTTGTAAATGAAAAGGCTAGGAAGTTTTTGAGTCGTTCTGACGTTAGGTCGCTGATAAATTGGTCTATGTATACACGTGATGATGTTGTTATGGTAGATAGAGTGGCGAAGTATGAAAACATAAATCGTGATCTGGCTGAGATTCTTTCTGAAGTAGGATTGGGTGGCTCAAAAGTTGAGCTTCCAGATATGAAGAACAATGCTAGGCACTTTAATGCCTTCGAGATACTGGATGATGATGTTAAAGATCAGGTCTATGATATATTTAAGGGGGCTTTCAAGACGTTGGGGTACGAAAGGTGAGCAAGGCGGAGGAGGTGGCTAAAGCTGTAAAAGAAAATAGCTGTTTTTTTCATGAAAGCATTGATGATATTTCCGTCAAAAATCTTGCTGCTGACGGGAGGCATAAGTTTTTTTTAGATAAAGGTAAGGCGTTAGACGTTTACGCAAAAGGTGTTGGTGGAAGCAAAAAAGTCGTTTTGGTATGCTTTAGTGGAGCGGTTTCTAATAGAGGGGATAAAATGCCCCCTTTTTTTTCTGGTGCAGGTGTGTCAGAGCTATCAGGTCTGCCGCTGATAGCGATATCTGATCCCAGTTTGGCATTGAGCAAAGAAACCTCTCTTGGTTGGTATGCTGGCCACACGGGTTTTGAGGACCTTCCGAAGGTTTTGTCTAAGTTGCTTGATTTTGTGGCTCTGGTTTTCAAAGTTGATTTGATATTGGCGGGGGGGTCTGGCGGTGGCTTTGCTGCACTGAATGTAGGAAGGAATATGGTTAGTAAGCCATCTGTATTGGTTTGGGGGCCGCAAACCTCGATATCTTCATACAGTAAGTGGGCTGTGCATAACTATTTGTATAATTCATTTTCTAGATGTGGGGCAGAAGAAAAAGATCTCTATGCTGCACTTGAAAGTCATGGCTTGTTACATGACGTAAGAGATGTTGATCTTGATTGTTTTTCATTTCTTCTGTACCTCCAAAATATAACTGATTCGCATACAAAAAAACATGCTGGCCCTTTTTTGTACAAAAAGAATATTAGCCAAATATCAAGGAGTATTTTTTCTATAAGCGAGAGTCAGAGGCATTTCATTGTCTTCGGTGACTGGGGTAAGGGGCATATCCCTCCCCCTAAAAGCATAATAGTGGAATGTATAAAGCATATTAGCCATTCTCTTTCAACTGATGATGTGTCTGTTCCACCAGTTCTTAGTGATTTGGCGTCTTCTTCGTCACCTATTCTCTCTAGCGATAATTTAGCCTGTTTTGAGCTGACTTGTTGCATTGATAGAGGTCGGCTGGTGGGGAGTGTTAGGTGTGCTATCCATAACTTTCCTTATCTAAGAGTTTCTTTTTATGCAATAATAGACGGAGTTGTTGTTGAAAAATTGCCGTATTCGAACAAATTTGATTTCTCTTTTTCCGATGGATTGGATATAAAAGTTTGTGATAGTGTTGTGGTCTGTGCTTTTTTGAAAGATGTGGCGGGGAATGTCCAGAAGATAAAAAGAATTGTCAGGTAATGGGGCTGTAAGGTAGTGTTTAATGCTTTGGTGTTAGGAGTGCCCCTCGCCGTCCCATTTTTTAGAGTCATTTGGTAACATGTCTTGCAATTTTTAAATCTCACCTCTCGTTGATTAATCGGCTTATGTCAGCATCATTGCACCTCTTAATCCCGGTCTTCTTCACCGCTCCACAGGGCGGCCTGCATGAGAATGTGCGGGCCACCGTTCAGTTCATGCTCTCACGTAAGCACTTGGTTACGGTGGTGTGCCGCCCAGGGCCTTTTGCCGAGCAACTACGAGGATCTGGGGTTGGAGTCATCGAGACGGATTACCAAGTGGACTCACTTGCTGCAGCTTTTACTGCGATACAGGAGCTGCATGAGCAGCAGCCGCTGGACCTAGTTCACGTTCACCCGTTTGTTTCACGTCAATTGGGCGTAATGGTCTCCCGAATACTGGGCTTACCCTGTGTGGCGACCATGCATGGCAAGTATTCAGATGTGTTGCCTTCGCAGATTGATTACTTGGATGCCGTGTTTACTGTCTCCGAGGGGATTCGTCATTATCTATTGACGGAAGGTGGCGTGCAGCACCCCGAAAAGTTGCATGTGGTGCCCAATACCCCTGATGCCAAGCTTTTCAAAGCCGTGTATGTGGCGTCTTTGCCCGAAACCACCGGTAAAGTGGTGGTGTCGCTGGTGACAAGGCTGGATCAGGACAAGGCCTTTATCCTCGACGTTTTTTACCAGGCAGTGGCACACGCTGCTGAGCACTACCCCGGTCGTATCCATTGGCAGGTGGTGGGGCAGGGGACTCTTCAGGAAACATTTTCTGAACGTGTAGAAGCGCTGCGTGGCGAGAACACCGTTTCCCACGCCGGTTGGCTACAGGGGGAAGCACTGCGTGACGCCTATTGTCAGAGCGATGCGGTGATCGCGCCGGGTCGGTGTGCCCTGGAGGCAATGAGCTGTGGAGTTCCGGCTATCGCTCTAGGCAGCAAGGGCTACAACGGCTTGGTGGATAGCGCGACGTGGCAGCAAGCGGTATTCAGCAATTTCGGTGGGGTGGGCGATAAACACGAAAGCTATCAACAGGGCGCGGTGGAAAAAGACCTTGACCGACTGATGCGCTCCCGTGCCGACCGCCGCGGGCTGGGGCACTTTGGCCGCCAGGTGGTGCGCCAGTGCTTCAACGAGTCGGAGATGAACCGGCGCTTATTAAACTTCTATCGCCTTGTTATCGCCGCGTATAAAGCGGACCCACGGCCTAGGGTATCAGCGGAAGCATTTCTGGAGCTACGTCTGGAAGGGTTGGAGATCTCTCGCCCGCGACCAGACCTGTTGGTACTGGAACACCGCTGCAAACAGCCGGAGAAACTTCGCTTCGCCTGGTATCTCTTTCGTGATGGCGAAGTGATAGAGAAGTTTATGTACCGGCCTGAGCCAAAGCGTGAGATCCCGCTGCCCGGACCGGGAGCCTATCAGGTTCGCTGCTATGTACAGGATGAACACAAGCGACGCATTTCGTTTGTTGGGGCGGAGGCGGTAGTGGAGCCTGACATCGCCGAGGTGCCTGACCAACGATAAAGCGGGCGTCCGCTATTCACCATTCACCATTCACCGGAACCATCATGTGCGGAATCGTCGGCGCCGTGGGCGCAATGGAAATCATTTCCTTCTTGCTGGAAGGACTCAAGACACTGGAATATCGAGGATACGATTCTGCTGGCCTGGCGGTGCTGAACGAAGAAGGCGCTCTTTGTCGTGCCAGGGCCAAGGGCCGGGTGGCGGAGCTGGAGGCTCGCGTGGCCGAGCAAGGCGTAACGGGGCAGGTTGGCATCGCCCATACCCGCTGGGCCACGCATGGCGTGCCGGCGGAGCGTAATGCCCACCCGCATGTATCGGGCGGGCTTGCCGTGGTGCATAACGGCATCATCGAGAATTACGCCGAGCTCAAGGATAGGCTCCAGGCACTGGGCTATGTGTTCACTTCCGATACGGATACCGAGACCATTGCCCACCTGGTTCAAGCTTGCCTGGCGGGGGAGTCGGGGTTCGTTGGCGAGAGCCAGGGAGCGTGTGTCGATCTTTTCTCCGCTGTGCGCTGTGCGGTGTCTCATCTAGAGGGCGCCTATGCCCTGGCGGTGGTGCGCGAGGAAGAACCGGAGAGCCTTGTTGTGGCTCGTGAGGGCTCTCCGCTGATGCTCGGCGTCGGCGAACATGGTCACTACGCCGCCTCGGATGCTTCGGCGCTGCTCTCGGTCACCAACAAGATGGTCTACCTGGAAAACGGCGACGTGGGTCGGTTGACCCGTGAGGCTATCGAGCTGATCGATGGCAAGGGTCAGCCGGTTACTCGTGAGGTGATCACCTCCAGCCTGTCGGCGGAAGCCGTGGAGCTTGGCCAGTATCGCCACTTCATGCAGAAGGAGATCTTCGAGCAGCCACAGGCGCTTGGTAACACGCTGGAGATGCTCAGCGGCGCAGGATGCTTGCAGCCGGGCATCTTCGGGGCGGATGCCGCGGGAGTTCTGACCGACGTCGACAGCGTGCTGATCCTTGCCTGCGGTACGTCCAGCTATGCGGGCAACACGGCGCGCTACTGGATCGAGCAGCTGGCGGGTTTGCCTTGCAATGTCGAGATTGCCAGCGAGTATCGCTATCGGGTGAGTGTGGCCAATCCGCGGCAACTGGTCGTTGTCATCTCCCAGTCTGGTGAAACGGCGGATACCTTGGCTGCGCTGCATCACGCCAAGTCACTCGGGCATCGTCATACGCTGGCGATCTGCAATGTGCCGGAATCGGCCATCGTTCGGGAGACGTCACTTCGCTTCATCACCCGGGCGGGCCCGGAGATCGGCGTGGCGTCCACCAAGGCCTTCACTACGCAGCTCTCGGCACTGTTCCTGTTGACCCTGTTGTTGGCCAAGGGCAACGGTCGCCTGACCGATGCGCGTTCCGATGATGGATTGGACGCCTCACAAGAGCAGGATTTCCTCGCCGAGCTGCGTCATTTGCCCGTAGCGGTGGAGAAGGTGCTGGCCCTGGAGCCTGAGATCGAAGCCTGGGCGCAGCGGTTTGCCGACAAGCAGCACGCATTGTTCCTGGGGCGTGGGCGGCACTATCCCATTGCCCAGGAAGGGGCGCTCAAGCTCAAGGAGATCAGCTACATCCACGCCGAGGCCTACCCGGCAGGTGAGCTCAAGCACGGCCCGCTCGCGCTGGTGGATGCCGAGATGCCGGTGGTGGTGATCGCGCCCAACGACGAACTGCTCGAGAAGCTCAAGGCCAATATGCAGGAAGTCAGCGCCCGCGGCGGTGAGCTGTTCGTGTTCGCCGACGGCTGCAGCAAGGTGGCCGAGAGCGAGGGAATTAATATTCTGCGCTTGCCGGAACACTACGGCTTGCTCAGTCCGGTGCTGCACGTCGTGGCTCAACAGCTGTTGGCCTACCATGTCGCGCTGGTCAAGGGCACGGATGTCGACAAGCCGAGAAACCTGGCGAAGAGCGTGACGGTGGAGTGACCCGGCTGCGTCGGGAGCTGGAAGAAGTGAGTGGTGAGTGGTGAGTGAGCGGAGCGCGGCTGAGGAGTGTGGAGTGGGCATCGAGCAGTTAGCGCAATCACCCTGGTTCGATGCCGACTGGTATCTGAATCAGTATGCCGAGGTCGCGACATCGGACTTGGCGCCAGAAGTACATTACCTCCAGGTTGGGGAGCCCAGGGGCTGGCGGCCCGGGCCGAGCTTCGACCCGCGCTGGTACCTGGCGCAGTATCCTGATCTTGCGAAGGCGGATATCAGCCCCCTGCTGCACTTCATTTCCCACGGTGAGCAGGAAGGGCGGTTGCCGTGTGCTCTCGAGGCAGTTCGGTTGGATCGCGCTCTTTGGGGGCAGCACGGCCAGGTGGATGAGTGTCTGAGTTCACTGGTCGCATTGCTCACTGATGGTTCGCTGCTCGAAGCCAGCTACGCCGGCTTTTCGCTAGGCCGATGGCACGCCTGGCAGGGCGATTGGCAGGCGGCGGCCTCCTGCTTGGCACGTCGGCCTGAGGGTAAAGGCTGCTTGCCCAAGCATGCGGGGCCGGCATTGTTGACGGTGGAGGCATTCGGTAGAAGCGGCCAGTTTGCCGAAGCCTGGCGTCGCTTGGCGTCGTTACATCGACACGCGCCTGGGCTGGCGGATACGTCGCTTGCGGTGGCCAATCTGTTGGGCTGGCAAGCAGAGGCTTACCCCGAGGCCGGCGCCGATCGGCAAGGCGAATGGCAGCGGCAACGCCTGACATGGATCAATGACGTATGGCAACGCCATGGCCTGGCGCAAATCGAGCTGGCCGACCCGATGGTTGGGTTGAACCTGGATAATCTGGTTGGCCTTGGACAAGGGCAACACCACAGGGCGCTTGCCGGCGCCGAACGCCCAGAAGATCTTCGGTCTTATCGTTCATCACGCCTTACCCCTCACCAGCGCGAAGCGCGCTCACCGCTTTTGACCGTCATCGTGCCGGCCTATAACGCCGAAGAGGGTTTGCCGACGGCGCTGCGTAGTCTCGCCGAACAGCGAGGGGTCAAGCTGGAAGTGATCGTGGTCGATGACGCTTCCTCCGATCAGACTGCTCGTGTGGCTGAGGCCTTCGCCGGGCAAGATGCGCGCTTCAAGGTGTTTCGCCAGCCGTCCAATCAGGGCGCCTATGCGGCGCGTAATCGTGGCTTAGCCGAGGCGCGCGGCGACTATATTACCGTGCACGACAGCGATGACTGGTCCCATCCCGAAAAGTTGGCTATCCAACTGGCTGGCCTTCAGGCGCACCCCGAATGGATGGCCTGCTGTTCACACTGGGTACGCTGTACGCCCGAGCTGATCTTCAGCAATTGGAGAATGGAAGAGGGGTGGATCTATCGCAATGTCTCCTCGCTGATGTTCCGCCGCGGGGTATTCGAAGCCTTGGGCTATTGGGATCGGGTGCGAGTGGAGGCGGATACCGAGTACTATTACCGCATTCGCGCCGCCTACGGCGACCAGGCAGTGGGTGAGGTGATGCCTCGGGTGCCGTTGGCCTTCGGGCGGACGGCGCCGGATTCGCTCACGGCCGTTGGGGCCACGCATCTGGTCACCCAGTTCAGCGGCGTTCGTGCTGACTATCGCCAGTCCAGCCAGGCTTGGCATCGCGCGGGAGCTGGGCGGCCCGAGCGTCTTTATCTGCCCGCCGAGCCGGCACAACGGACTTTTGCTGCGCCGGAGGCGGTGTTGCCTTGAGTCGTCGCAGCGGGCGTGGGGGGGTACCGCATCGGCTGCGAATGACGATAAATAATGCAAGACAGGGTTCATCAAGGAGTTGTGTGACGTGAACGAGCAGAGCGGGCAGGTGCCCCAGGAGCAGTTGGAAACTCGCATTCGCGAGATGGAGCAGAGCCTGCAGGAGCGTGAGGTTGCCATTGCCCAGCGCTTCGATGAAGTGGCCCGAGTGACGCAAGCCTTGGAAGAGGAGCAGGCGCAGAAAACGTCATTGGAGCAGCAACTGAGTGAGCTGCGCCAGGAGCTGGCTGAGGCAGCGGCTCGGCAGGCGGCATCCGAGCAGCCCAGCGTAGAGGAGCAGGAACAGACGCTGCAGCAGCACAGCCAACTGCTGCGCGACAGCGACCTGTTCGATGCGGAGTGGTACCTGGCTACCTATCCGGATGTTGGTGCTGCCGAAGAGTTTGCCCTGGCGCCGCACGAGCACTACCTGCGCTACGGCGGCTTCGAAGGCCGCCATCCTTGCCCCGAATTCGATTCAAGCTATTACCTTGAGCAGTATCCTGACGTGGCCGAGGCCGGCGCGAACCCTTTGGTCCACTATCTTCTGCATGGCCGCCAGGAAGGGCGGCGTATCTTTCCCCCGCTTGAGGGGGCGTGATGCATCGGCAGCTAGCCGACGCTCTGGAAGCATCCGGCCTGTTCGATGCTGAGTGGTACCGCACTACCTATCCGGATATCGAAGATGGCCCTCTATCCCCTTGGGAGCACTTCCTGCAGCACGGCCTGCAGGAAGGGCGGGCCCCTGGCCCTGGTTTTTCCCCGGCGGAGTATCTGGCGGCCAACCCCGATGTCAGCGCGGCCGAGCTTCCTGCAATGGAGCACTACCTGAGGTGGGGCAGGCAGGAGGGGCGGCTTTTATCTCGGACGTTGGCCTGGCCGGAAGCACCGTTGCCAAACGGATTGCCCGACTGGGTGGGGCTGGACAAGGAATCGCCTGCCACTGACGTGCCGCCCGCTGAGGGAGAGCGAATTCTCTATGTGCTCTCGATTCAGAGTGGCGGCACCCCGCAGACCAATCAGGATCTGATGCGGGCAGTGGAGGCTCGAGCGGAATGCCTGGTGCTGAGGTGCACAGGCCAGGAGATGGTGCTCTATCTCTTCCACTCCGGCATCTATGTGCGCCTTGCCACGCACCGGCTGCAAGAGCCGGTGGAGCCTCTGCCGCATGTGTCGGCAGAGTACGACCGTGTGGTCGAGCGATGGCTGGTGGCGTATCGAGTGACCCTGGTGCATGTACGGCATCTGGCGTGGCAGGGGCTTGGACTCATCGCGACGGCAGACAGGCTAGGGTTGCCGGTCGTGTGTTCGTTCCATGACTACTATGCGATTTGCCCCTCGGTGAAGCTGCTGGACGAGAATCAGCAGTTCTGTGGCGGACGTTGCACCGCTTCACGCGGTGAATGTGCCCAGGAGCTGTGGGCGCCCGAGCTGATGCCGGCCCTGAAGCATGAAGGTATTTACTCATGGCAGCAGCAATTCGCCGGGGCATTGGCGCTGTGCCATGGTTTCGTGACCACGACAGAAGCCGCACGCGACCTGGTGCTTGAGATATTTCCCGCTCTTGCGACGCGTCCCTTCGCGGTCATCCCTCACGGTCGGGATTTCACTGAGCTTGCCACGCTGGCCGAATGCCCGGAGCCGGATGGCCCACTGCGCGTGCTGGTGCCTGGCTTTATCGCGGTGTCGAAGGGTAGTGGCGTTCTGCTCGAGCTGGCAGAACACCCGGAGCTCTCGCACGTGGAGTGGCATGTACTGGGCACCCTGGCAGGGACCCAAGCCATGCCGTTACCTTCCAATGTGATCGTTCACGGCCCCTATGCGCGCGATACCTTTGCAGCGCACGTGGCAAGCATCCGACCTCATCTGGGGGCAGTGCTTTCCTTGTGGCCTGAAACCTGGTGCCACACGCTGACGGAGCTTTGGTCAGTGGGGGTGCCTGTGCTGGGGTTCGATATCGGTGCCGTCGGCGAGCGCCTTGCGGCCAGCGGGGGTGGCTGGCGAGTGAGTCCACTCAACGCAGAAGCGGCGGCAGAAACGCTGATACGGGCTTCACAGCCACAGGAGTGGCGCTGTGCGGCGGAAAGCGTCTTGCACTGGCAGCAGGACAAGCAGATCAGTACTACCCAAATGGCCGAGGCTTATTGGCAGTTGTACCAGCAGGTAGTGGCCGCCCGGTAGAGGGCTCAGCCTCGGTCCCAACCCCGGGCGAATCCTGTCCATCCCGTTTTGCACGCCTCCCCACGATGCTGGCAATTGTTGCCTGCATCGCCTGGCCACAGCTGGGGCTCCCCGTATCCATGGAAAGGCCCTCCACCACAATGTTCTCCGATATCCCATTGACATGCCAGGATTTGTCCGTTTCCAAGGGGGAGGGGGTGACGCAGGATTTATGCAGGTTAAGATAGCGCCCAACATCGCCATGCCGAAGCTCATCGAGGCTTTGGTCGGCGGTAGCGTGCCTATTCGCTACTCACCACTCACCATTCGAATCTATCGCCCATGTCCAAGACCTTCCTGATCACAGGTGGTGCCGGCTTCATCGGTTCCGCTGTCGTCCGTGAGCTGAACCGCTCCACCGAGCACACTGTCGTCAACGTCGACAAGCTGACCTATGCCGGCAACCTCGAATCGCTGGCAGACGTCGAGCACAGCCCCCGGTACCACTTCGTGCAGGCGGATATTTGTGATGCCAAGGCCATGCACGATGCCTTTGAGCGCTTCCAGCCCGATGTCGTGATGCACCTGGCGGCGGAAAGCCATGTCGACCGCTCCATCGACGGGCCCGCCGAATTCATCCAGACCAACGTGGTGGGCACCACGGTGCTGTTGGAGGCTGCTCGCACCTATTGGCTGGCGCTCAAGGAAAGCGATCCCTCGAAGGCCGAGCAGTTTCGCTTCCACCACATCTCGACCGATGAGGTGTACGGGGACCTGGAAGGCACCGACGATCTGTTTACGGAATCGACGCCATATGCTCCGAGCTCGCCTTATTCGGCAAGCAAGGCCAGCTCCGATCATCTGGTTCGTGCCTGGCAGCGGACCTTCGGTGTACCGACCCTGATCACCAACTGCTCCAACAACTATGGCCCGTATCACTTCCCCGAGAAGCTGATTCCGCTGATGATCCTCAACGCCCTGGCCGGTAAGCCGCTGCCGGTTTATGGCGACGGACAGCAGGTTCGCGACTGGCTGTATGTGGAAGATCACGCCCGTGCCCTGATCAAGGTGGCAATGGAAGGGCGGGTCGGCGAGACCTATAACATCGGCGGCCACAACGAGAAAACCAATCTGGAGGTGGTGGAAGCCATCTGCAAGCTGGTCGATGAGCGTCGACCTGACGCTTCCAGATTCCAGCTTCCAGCTTCCAGCTTGATAACCTTCGTCAGCGACCGGCCGGGCCATGACGTTCGCTATGCCATTGACGCCGGCAAGATCGAACGGGAACTGGGTTGGACACCTGTTGAAACCTTCGAGTCTGGTCTAGGCAAGACCGTCGACTGGTATCTGGCCAATCAGGAATGGTGGCAACGCGTGCTGGATGGCAGCTACAAGGGAGAACGCCTGGGAGTCCTGACATGAAGATTTTGCTGCTGGGTGGTTCGGGCCAGGTCGGCTTCGAGCTGCGGAGGACGTTGGTGTTGCTCGGTGAAGTCGATGCGCCGAATCGCCATGAGTTGGATCTCGGTGATGCCCGAGCGGTATCGGGGTATCTGGAACAGTCCCGGCCGGATCTGATCGTCAACGCCGCGGCCTGGACGGCAGTCGACAAGGCGGAAGAATCCCGTGATGCCGCTTACCAGCTGAATGCTGCGCTGCCCGAACAGCTCGCGGGCTATGCCAGCCAGCATCATATTGCCCTGGTACATTACTCAACGGACTACGTTTACCCCGGTGATGGTGATGAGGCCTGGAGAGAGGATAGCCCCACGGAGCCGCTGTCGGTCTATGGGGCCAGCAAGCTGGCAGGCGATCGTGCCATTCAATCCAGTGGCTGCTCTCATCTGGTGTTTCGCACCAGTTGGGTGTACGCGGCTCGTGGCCACAATTTCATGAAGACCATGCTGCGTTTGGGCCATGAGCGCGATGCACTGAAGATCGTGGATGACCAGATAGGCGCGCCCACTCCGGCACGCCTGATCGCCCAGGTGAGTACGCTTGCCATTCCGCCGTTACTCTCAGCGCGTTTGGGGAGCGGTATCTATCATCTCGCCCCGCGCGGTGAAACCAGCTGGCATGGCTTCGCATCCGAGATCTTTCATCAAGCTGAAGGTCAGGGGGAATCCCTGATGATCAATCCGGCTCAGGTGGTTGGTATTCCCACCGTAGAATATCCCACGCCAGCGGCGAGGCCGCTGAACTCGCGTCTCTCGGTTGAAAAACTGGAACAAGCGTTGGGCATAAAGATGCCGGAGTGGCGCACCCAGTTGGCTCTGACCCTGGAAGAACATATTAGTCGTTAGCTTTTTGCTATATTGAGTTGTTGAAGGAAATGAGTTTCTGATCGTTGGCAGCTTTGTTTTTGATTTTCGCTGTTGCTGTTGGTTGCGTTAATAACAAGCGGTTTGCGCAGGGGGTATGGAAGCGTTGAAGAAAGCTAGTGGCTGTCGCAAAAGTGCTGCTTTCTGCTGCCGGAGTTCAGGTCGAGCCGGGCATGGTTTTCGAGAGTAAATAGGCCCGCAGTGTTCACTGGCAGATTCCACCTCTTCAAAAGGATATGAATATGGCTCGTAAAGGTATTATTCTGGCCGGTGGCTCCGGTACTCGTCTTCATCCGATTACGCACGGTGTGTCCAAGCAGCTTCTCCCCATCTATGATAAACCGATGATCTACTACCCGATTTCGGTGCTGATGCTGGCGGGGATTCGGGAAATACTGATTATTTCAACGCCTGACGACTTGCCTCAGTATGAGAAGCTGTTGGGTTCTGGCGAACAGTTTGGTGTGCACTTCGAGTACGCCGAGCAGCCGTCTCCCGATGGACTGGCGCAGGCATTCATCATCGGTGAAGAGTTTATCGGGGATGATCCGGTTTGCCTGGTGCTGGGGGATAACATCTTCCATGGCCAGCACTTCTCCGACCAGCTAAAGCGTGCCGCTGCTCAGCCGAATGGTGCCACCGTATTCGGCTATCTGGTCAAGGATCCCGAGCGCTTTGGCGTGGTGGAATTCGACGAACAAGGCCAGGCCCTCTCCATCGAGGAGAAACCTACCGAGCCGAAATCTCCTTATGCCGTGACCGGCCTGTATTTCTACGATAACGACGTGGTGGAAATTGCCAAGCAAGTCAAACCGTCGGATCGTGGCGAGCTGGAAATTACTAGCATCAACAACGCTTACTTGCAGCGTGGAGACTTGCACGTGGAGCGACTTGGGCGCGGCTTCGCCTGGCTGGATACTGGTACACACGATAGCCTGATGGAAGCATCTCAGTACGTGCAGACCATCGAGCATCGCCAGGGGCTCAAGATTGCTTGTTTGGAAGAGATCGCCTGGATTCAGGGCTGGATCAGTGATGACCACCTGTTCGACAAGGCGACCTGTCTGGCCAAGACAGGCTACGGCAAATACCTGAAACGGTTGGTCCAGCGAAAAAGCCAGCAGCAGCAGACCCCTACAGCCACGGAATGATTCGTTCCTCAATAGTGGCCTTGGAACCTGTCCGGTCTGTTGGTGTGGTTTTCCTGACCATAGCTCCGATCATTCTTGCCTAACTCTACAGCTGAGCATTCTTATGGACTACGAGAAACTTGCCATTCCCGAAGTCGTACTGATGACACCTAAAGTCTTCGGTGATGAACGAGGCTTCTTCATGGAGTCATTCCGACAGAGCGATTTTGAAAAATACTGCGGCAATTATCAATTTGTGCAGGATAATCACAGTAAATCGAAGCAGGGTATCCTGCGTGGGCTGCATTACCAGTTGCAAAAGCCTCAAGGTAAGCTGGTAAGAGTGACCCGCGGTGAGGTGTTCGATGTGGCAGTGGATCTTCGCCAATCCAGTGCCACGTTCGGCCAATGGGTGGGAGCTACCCTCAGTGCCGAAAACAAGCAGATGCTATGGGTGCCGCCCGGTTTCGCTCATGCCTTCTATGTCACCAGTGATGAGGCTGAGTTTCAGTATAAATGTACCGATTACTATAATCCTGGCGATGAGTACTGCATTCGCTGGGACGACCCGACGCTTGCTATCCATTGGCCGCTGATGAGTGGGCGGCCACCGCGTGTGTCTGACAAGGATGCACAAGGAGAGTCATTCATGAATGCGCCGATGTTTGATTAATATGTATTTTGTTAAGAAGTGCTGTTCAAACATAACGGAAAGGACGTGAGCGTGTTCAAGCTAGGAAAATCAACCAAGGCAAGCGTCCAGTCCAAAGACGCCAAGAGTCACGATGTTGAGGCTTCGCCCTATGTCGTTATGCGCGATGGCTCTCCTCAAGCGGCGCTGAAAATTGACAGCGTGCGTTTATCGCAAGGCGCTTTGCTCATTGAAGGTTGGGAAGCCAGTACTGCCGCGACGACATTGACACTGTGGATAGGCGGCAAGCTGCAAGATATGGCATGCTCCTATCTACCTCGCAGCGATGTAGAGGCGAGTATGCGGGATGCCAATTCGCAGTTGAATTGCCACGGCTTCCTGCTCAAGATTTCCATTCCCTCGATTTCATTGCAACAGCTGCGCCTTGGGTGGCAATTGGCCGAAGATCGTGAGCCTAGGCTATTTGATTTACAGGCTCCGGCTGCGGACATGGCAGCAGCAGCTCCGTTGCCTTCCCAAGCGGGTTCAGTGCATAAGCCTGGCCCTGGGCCAGCAGAGCAAACAGTTGCTCCTCAAGATGCGGATTCCCCCTCAGGCTTTCTGCAGCGAGCACGTTGGCGGGAGCCCGATCCGCTGAAAGTGTCCGCACATCTGGATCGTTTCGGAATTATGCCCCAGCGCAGCGGCCTGTTGGCGGGTTGGGTGGTCGCTCAGCCGGGCTGGGAGCTCTGGTTGGTCGATAGCGAAGGCAACGTCGAGTCGCTGGATAAAGCCCTGCGCTATCAGCGCGAGGATATCGTCGAGCTTTTTCGCGCCCAATTTGGCCAGCATACGGTGGATGCGGGGTTCGTCATGCCTTGGCCTTTTCCCCTGATGCCTGGAGCAGTGCTCAGGCTTGTGGCCTATCACCGTGAGACGGCGCAGGCCTTTGAGGCTGTTCGCGGCACGCCGGAAGAGGTCTCAAGCGATCCCGAAGGATATGCCCGTTGGGCCTTCACGGTACCCACACCGGCTGAGAAATTCGATGAGCGGCTGAACCGGTGGGAAGGTGCACTGATCGAGGAGCTGCTGGTGGAGAGAAGGGCCTACTTCGATGCCAGTGGCACTGAGCCAGAAGTACAGGTACTGGGGACTCCTCCCTCGGATCCGACCCTTAGCCTGATTATCCCCTTGTACAACCGGTGGGATTTCCTGGAGCATCAGCTGTTAGCCTTTTCGCGGGATCCTGAGCTGCTTGAGAGCACCGAGATTCTTTATGTCGTTGATGATCCGCGAATTCTAACGGCCATCAGCAATGAAGTGGAAAACCTCCACCAATTGTATAATGTGCCTTTCAAGCTGATATGGGGGCATCGTAACCGGGGCTTTTCCGGTGCCAACAATCTCGGTGTGAGCATCAGTCGAGGTCGGCAGGTGCTGCTGCTCAATAGTGATGCATTTCCGACGAGCCCAGGGTGGGCCAATCATCTTAGTCAGCTTCTGGATGCCCATCCGGAATACGGCATGCTGGGAGCGCGCTTGCTGAATCCTGAGGGAGGCATGCAGCATGCCGGCATGGTGTTCTTCTATTCGAGCTCCTGGCAGGTATGGCTGAACAAGCATCCGCTTGCTGGCCTGGACCCTCAGTTCGACATGGTCCCCGACGGCGTAGAGGTTGCTGAGAAGCCCGCCGTCACTGGGGCTTGCGTGATCATGTCTCGGGAGTTGTTCGACAGCGTGGGTGGGCTCGACGAAGGCTATCTGATCGGTGACTTTGAAGACTCGGATCTCTGCCTGAAGGTAATAGCCGGCGGTCACAAGGTAGGCTATGCGCCAGGTGTGGAACTTGTACATCTGGAGCGCCAGTCGTTTTCTTCTCTGGGAGATACGTCGTTCCGGACGTTGGTGGTTCGCTTCAATGCCTGGCGCCATACGCAGCGCTGGGGAGAACAGATCAAGTCGGTAATGCAGCGATTCGGTTAAGGAGCGAACATCACATGGATTCAGTAACATCCCAGGGTAGACCATCGCGCGTTTTAGTGATGGCACACGGCCACCCCGACTTCTCCTTGGGGGGCGGTGAACTTGCTGCCTACAACGTTTTCAAGGCGCTGCGTGATGATGAGAGTGTCGAGCAGGCCTGGTTCATAGCCCGCCATGACAGCGGCAATGGCCCGACTGGTGCCCTGACTCTGCGTCGCGAAGATGAATACCTGTGGCAGCAGTCGCTAGGTAACTCCTTTCTGCTCAAGGCTGCCAACAGCTATGCCGTGTGGAATGATTTTCGCCAGTTGATTCGCGTGCTGAAACCCACAGTGGTCAATCTACATCACTATTTTCATCTGGGGATTGAGCTACTGCGGGTGATCAAGGAAGAAGATCCAGATATTCGTGTGGTGCTCACATTGCATGAATATATGGCGATTTGCCACCAGCAGGGGCAGATGGTTAAGCGAGGATCCAACAAGCTTTGCTTCCGCTCATCGCTTGAGGACTGCCATCGCTGTTTCCCGGAGTTTTCAAAAGAGCAGTTCTGGCTCCGTCGCAGTTTTATTGGTCAACACTTCGATTATGTGGACCACTTTGTTTCTCCCTCGCATTTTCTGAAGCAGCGTTATGTTGAGTGGGGGATCCCGGAAGACAAGGTCAGCGTTATCGAAAATGGTCAGTCGCCTGAAGAAAAGCTGCCTCCTCGAACGCTTCCTGCTGTACTGAAAGTCAAGGAAGACAACGACGAAGCGGATCTGAAAGACAGAGTTGACATCGCTGAAGCGAAACTTCGCGATGAGTCTTCGGTCAAGGGATCTCGACTAAAAGCCGACAAGCCGACGCGCAACCGCCTGGCGTTCTTTGGCCAAATCAATCCCTTCAAGGGAATCGATATCTTGCTCAAGGCCATGCTCTCCATGGAAGAGGAAGAGCGCGCCAAGTTTGTTGTGGAGATTCATGGGGCTAACTTCGAGCATCAGGTCGATGACTTTAAAAGCTCTGTGATGGAAATGGCCGATACGCTAATAGAGGAAGGCTCACTGCGCTGGGTCGGTGCCTACGAGCCTTTCCAGGTTCGTGAGCGGATGCGAAATGTCGACTGGGTGATAATCCCCTCAATATGGTGGGAGAACTCACCTATGGTTATCCAGGAAGCCTTCGTTAACGGCCGCCCAGTTATAGTGTCTGATATTGGTGGCATGAAAGAGAAGGTCACACATGGTGTGGACGGCCTGCATTTTGAAGCACGTAACTCGTTAAGCTTGGCTGAGACTCTTAGGAAAGCGGCATTTATGACAGATGAAGAGTGGATGGAGTTTTATGTTGGTGTTAAAGAACCACTAAGTTATCAAGATGCCGCTGAAGAATACAAGAAGATATTTTTTTAATTATTTTTGTTTTTTGGGATAAAAGATGAGCTTTACACTCTATGTTCATGTTGGCTCCGGTAAGGCCGGGAGTTCGGCAATTCAAAAAACTTTGGCTAAACACTCGAAAGAGCTAGAGAGTCAAGGTGTGAAGTATTTGGGGTTAATGCTAGAGCGCTTTGAAAACCCTTCTGCAAGTTGGCAAAAGCCTTATGGATGGCCTATCTATAGAAAGAACCCGTCCAAGAATCTGGCTGAGCTGATAGATTGCTTAAGAGTTAATATCTCATCGATGATAAGCAATGGCTGGAGAGCTGCAATCTGGTCTAATGAGTCTCTCTTTGGCCAATTTGATCTATTGGAAGAGGTTAGAAAGCTGGGTGTTGAGCTTTCTTTTGATGTCAAGGTGGTTTGTTACTTTAGAAACCATGTTTCGTGGGCTTTGTCTGCTTACAAGCAATGGGGTATAAAGCACAAAACCTATTCTGGACGCATTCAGTCATTCAATGAATGGCACCGTAGTCGTGGCATAAACTTCTCATCTGTTGCGAAAAGATGGAGAAGCTTGTTTGGTGAAAGCTTTATCGTCAAAAACTATGACTCAGAAAATGATCTGGCTCTAGGGTTTCTTGAATTATGCGGTGTTGATGTAAGCTCTGTTGGTTATAGCCGTTCACTGGAGAATAAAACACCTCAGAAATTACCGCTAACTTTGTGGGCTATCTATAACAATCAGTTCGAAGGCGAGGTGCTGCCCGATCAGCTTCAACCATTTTTGAAACGCTCGGGTCTGTTGGACTCTGAGATAAAAGGGGTGTCTTATAATAGTCTTATGCCCTCTGTTTCAGATTCAGAAGACTTGGCAGAGAGTTACACAGATGACTTGACCAAGTTGAATGAGATTCTTGCTGATTCAGGAGAACCACCGCTCAAATTTTCTAGCGCGCACAAAGCTGAAGACCCCGTCTCGCAAGACGATTTGATTGCAGCGTTGCTAATGGCTCTAGTTAAGCACGATGCTGAAATTAGAGGTTTGCGACGGAAGCTTAAAGCTCTGGAGGATAAGTGATGAAGTTCAGTATTGCGGGGTTAGATGTTTCAAGTTTGTGTGCTCCTAAAAATATTGACGAATTCCGGTCAAGTTTTTCAATGAATTCTGGGAACTTACTTTTCCATTATGCGGCGGAAAAAATAGTAAAGCTTAGCCCAAAAAAATACAACTGGTCGTTAAAAGGAGCCAGCAAAGACAATAAGTGTGGTGGTGTGATTATTCCGATGGCTAACCACCTTGGCACACATGTTGATTTATCAAATAAAGGTCCAAATTTGAATGATGTTGATGTTCCTGTGGTTGTTTTAGGGTTGGGGTCACAGTTTTCATCTTCTAAAGTTTCCCATTTTAATGAGATACCAGAAGGGAGTGTTCGTTGGCTGAAAAAAGCTGCAGACCTGTCTTGTGGCGGAAAAAACATAGCTGTAAGAGGTGTCTTTACTTATAAGTTATTAAAAAAGCTTGGTCTGGAAGATAGTGTCGAAGTTACGGGTTGTCAGTCTAATTTCATTAACCCAAGCGATAGCTTGGGTGAAGAATTATTTAATAAATTCAACTCTTTGACAAGGTCTCAGTTGCGTGATGGAATTTGCGTGACTGCTGGAAATTACAATCGGAGAGACTTGGCAAAGTTAGAGCAAAGCCTTATTGAGCTTATAAAAGGTAGGTCCTCCAGCTATGTCGTTCAGAACCCCAAGCATTTGATTTCATTGTCCAGTGGCTGGGGCGATGGTGTGCCGGAGAAAGTTTTGCAAGATATTCAAACAGCTTGGCTTCCGGATGTTGACTTAGATTTATTGCCAAGCTGGTTCCAATACCATTCTTCAGTTTTTATTTCTGTTCCTCAATGGCTTTTCGAAATGTCTAAGAAAAGTTTTGTAGTTGGAACTAGAATTCACGGTGTCCAAGCTGCAATTCAGGCAGGCACCCCTGCATTATGCTTATGCATAGATAGTAGGACAAAAGAGTTATGTGAGTTTATGAAGGTGCCCCATGTTGATGCTGCTAATTATCATGATGGCATTAGTTTTGATGATATTTTGTCGGAATTTAGGTCTTGGGATTATATCCAGTTCGATGAAAATCGAAAGCGCCTTGCTAGAAAAATGAAAAGATTTCTTGTTAGTAATGGTGTGGCCCCTTCGGAACATATGCTTGCTGTGTGTAAGTAAACCCTTCAGCTAACTCTTTGGAGATTTTAGGAGGTCATATAAATAATTTTTTATGACTAAGATTTATACGTTTGCGGGGATGGGCCTGCGTGTCTACTCGTCTGGGTGAAAATAATGCGAACGTAGCTATGAGTATATAGAGCGGAGGTGAGGTCGCTTGTCGTCAGTTGAGCCTGATATCCCTTCCCACCTAGGCATTAAGTGCGTCTCAGTGTGACTTTTTTTGCTAAGGGTGAATTTTTTGTAATGTGTTATTGGTGTGCTAGGTCGTGTTTTTATCAGGTGCGTATTTTTCCTTCAATCATAAGAAAGACCTGGCTGTGAGAGTTCTGTCAAGTATTGTTGCTTTTAGTGATTTCAGGCTTCGCTAGATTAATTTTGCGACATATTATAGTGTTGTCAGTTGTGGTTGATGCTGATAGGAATGATCGGTCGGGTGTAATTGTAAGGCGACTAACGTAACGCATAGTGCTGGCTGTATTATTTTAGGTTGAATATCTACATGATCAAACGTGTGATTCGAACTCTGCGTTCTTCCACAAAGACCGGCGATCCAGTTGATGTGGTGTTACATATTGGTGCGCCAAAGTGTGGTTCTTCGGCCATTCAGCGTTTCTGTGTTTCGCACCGCGATAAGCTGCTGGCGTTGGGTTATTACTACCCCGAGCATACCCTGGATATCAATGGGGTGTCGGGGGGGCATACCCAAGTGGCTGGCCCCCTATTAAGTGGGAAGCAGGAGCAGGCAGGTGCCACTTTCCAGCGTTGGCTGAAAGAAGCACGCGGGCATCAAGCGACCCTGATGCTGTCCGCTGAGGCCTTTTATGGCCAGCACGAGGCGATGGCAGAGATCTGCCAGGGGCTGCGCGTCAAGGTGATAGCCTTTCTGCGACATCCAGTGGATTATCTTCTGGCCAATCACAATCAGGGCATCAAGCGCCATCATAGTACTCGTCGGCTGGGTGACTTGTTGCCTGAATTTCTGGGACGGTCAGCGGGGCACCTGGCTGGTTTGCCCCTGCTCCAGTGGGCCGAGGCGTTCGGCGACGAGAACTGTTGTTTCATGGCCTACCAGTCGCCAAGCTCGGGTGGAGCACCGGTACAGGGGCGTTTCCTTCAAGTCTTGGGTATTTCAGATGAGGACGTTTCCTCGCTGCTGGAACATTCGGAAGGAATCACCAACCGCAGTTACGTGAAGTCGGCACTGGAGCTCAAGCGACTGCTCAATACCGTGCTGGAAGAGGCGCCGGATAGTCTGGCTCATCAAGTCGACTGGAGCCTCCAGGGTTACTCTGATCGCGCTCAAGATGAGTACGGCTATACGGTTGCCGATCTCACCACGGAGATGCGCGAGCGCCTGGAGCAGCACCTGCTCAAGCAGATGACCCCCGTCGTGGAAAGATTCCCCGAACTCAAGGCTGCTGCCGAGCTGCCACATGAGGGAGGGCGTGCCGCCGGCGCTGGCGTGCTGGACCTGAGAGCACCGCTGGCGGCGCTGCAAGCGGATGCTCCCAAGGCCGTGCAGGAAATCCGTGTGCGTGCCGTGGAGCTTCGTGATCAGGGGCGGCAGGATTATGCGTTCTGCAAGCTACTGGACATCCTGGGTATCGAGTTCAGTGAACCCGCCGGTGAGAAACCGACGCCAGGGCTGACCGAACATCAGCGCAAGACGCTGAACAAGGACAACGCAGGTGAGGCGGATTACCTGCGCGAGCTCGCGGTGCTGCTGGAGCGGCAAGGGCTGCTGGAGGATGCGCTGTTTGCCATCGAGCGCGCCTTGCAAAAGCGGCCAACGGGTCTTGGCATCCAGAATATCAAGGCACGCATCGAGAAAAAGTTGCAGAGCAGAGAGACCGGACTCACGGCCTTGACGGATCGTACTGCTGAAGCGAGTGATCAATGAAGCCTTGGAAGCACTGGTGGTTGGTTCAAGGCTCACGCTGGTTGGCCGATCGATTGGACGATACGCCCTTGGTGCGCTTGCCGTCCCGTTACTTTACCCCCCACTGTGAGCTACGCCGAGAGAATGCGGAAGACACGGGTTTTGACTGGCAGGCGACCGGTGCTGATCCGCAGTTTCTGCTTCGCCGTCGACTGCCATTACCCGGCTGGCAGATGCTCGAAGTGGCGATGGACCATGATCAGCCCAGCGTGGCGGTGAAGCTCTACCTTGACACCGGTAATGGTTTCAGTGAGGAAGAAAGCATCTACTTGCCGCTCAAGAGTGGCCGAGTGACCAAGCGGATGTTCTACGTTCCCAAGCGGCTCAAGGCGCTGCGCTTCGATCCCATGGGTAGTGAGGGGCGCTTCACCCTGCAGCATCTGCGTATTGCCTGGTTGACCCCCTGGTTTGCCCAGGACCGGCTCGCGCAGCGGCTGTCGAATATGCACTTCCGCTGGCGAGATGTGACCAAGAACGATGTCATTACGGCGCTGAAGCATCACGCTCGGAAAGACGGTTGCCACTGGCGTGACCTGGCGCTGGAGCACTATGAAGCGACCTTCGAGCGGCGCACGGTTCGTCACAGCTACACCCAGTGGTTGAAAACGCGCCGCGAGCTGGGGCCTTACAGGATGCGACGTGTCATCGACAAGCTGCCTCGTCAGCCGCTGATTTCGATCCTGGTGCCGGTGTATAACCCTCGCATCGAGTGGCTTCGCAAGTGCCTCGACTCGGTGCTGGATCAGGTCTATCCCCATTGGCAACTTTGCATCGCGGATGATGCCTCCACCGACCCGGACGTTGGCAAGCTGCTGGCGGAGTATGCCGAGCGTGATTCACGCATTCGCGTCGCGATACGCGAACGCAACGGCCATATCTGTGCGGCCAGCAATACGGCGCTGGAGATGGCCGAGGGTGAGTTTACCGCCTTGCTCGATCACGACGACTGCCTGTCTGAGGCGGCACTGTTCCACGTCGTGGAGGCCTTGCATCGTCATCCCGATGCGGGAGTGCTCTACAGTGACGAAGACAAGATTGCCGACGATGGCAACCGGATCGATCCACACTTCAAGCCTCAGTGGAATCCCGACCTGTTGCTGGCCCAGAACTATCTCTCGCACCTGGGCGTGTACCGCACTTCCCTGATGCGTGAGGTGGGGGGATTTCGCGAGGGCTTCGAGGGCAGCCAGGATCATGACCTGGCTCTGCGTTGCACGGCGCGGCTCGAGGCGCAGCAGATCGTGCACGTGCCCCATGTGCTGTATCACTGGCGGGCGGGCGAGGGCTCCACGGCGCTGGCCAGCGGAGAAAAGGATTACACCAGCGAGGCCGGCCTGAGGGCGGTGGCATCTTACCTGGAAGCGCATGCGCCGGAGGCGCGGGTGCGACATGGCCATTTCGCGAACACCTACCGCGTGCAGTGGCCGTTGCCGTCGCCGGCGCCGCTGGTGAGCCTGCTGGTGCCGACTCGGGACCGGGTCGAGATCCTCAAGCCCTGCGTCGATGCGATCCTCGAGCGCACCGACTACCCGAACCTGGAGGTGCTGATCCTCGACAACCAGAGCGAGTGCGCTGACACGCTGGCCTATATGGAGGAAGTCGCCAAGCGCGATGAGCGGGTCCGGGTGCTGCGCTGGAACCACCCCTTCAACTACTCGGCCATCAACAATTTCGGTGCGCGTCATGCCCGGGGCGAGATCCTGGGGCTGGTCAACAACGATATCGAACCGATCAACGCCGACTGGCTGTGCGAGATGGTGCGTCAGGTGAGCCGCGCCGAGATCGGCTGCGTGGGGGCCAAGCTGTATTACCCCAACGACACGCTTCAGCACGGCGGCGTGATCCTGGGCATCGGCGGTGTGGCCGGGCATGCCCACAAGTATTTCAGTCGGCACTCGCCGGGCTATTTCACCCGCTTGCATCTGGCGCATGGGCTATCGGCCGTCACCGGCGCCTGCTTGCTGGTGCGTCGTGAGGTCTTCGAGGCGGTCGGCGGGCTCAATGAGGAGCACCTGGCGGTGGCCTTCAACGACGTCGACTTTTGCCTCAAGGTGCGCGAAGCCGGATATCGCAATCTGTGGACACCCTATGCCGAGCTTTACCATCACGAGTCGATCTCTCGCGGCGCCGATGACGATCCGACCAAGCGTGCCAGGGCGAATTCCGAAGCCGACTATATGCGCCGTACCTGGGGCGAAGCGCTGGATCAGGATCCGGCTTACAACCCTAATCTGACGCTAGTGCATGAGGATTTTTCCCTACGCTAGCGGCTATCCCTTTACGGTATCACGCCACCGTGGGCGGTCTTTCCCATGTTCGAACTGAATACGACCCACCTGGAGCATTTCACCATCGGTATCGGCATCCAGTTGTTGCTGTGGCCGGTGTTCGGGCGCTGGGCAGCGGCTGGCATGTCGGTGGCGGTGTTCCTGGGGCGCGAGATTGCCCAGCATGAAGCCAAGGGCGGGGGCGGTAACGCCGTGCCCTGGTACTACGGTCTGGTGTATCACTGGAACATGGATTCGGTTCTGGATGTGGCGGCGCCGCTGGCCGGTTGCGTGTTATTGGCGCTGGCGGTCAGGAACTGGCTGCCCTTGAAAGGAGTAAAACGTGGTTGACGACGCCGTGATGGCATCACCGGCACCGGTCGCGGTGCCAATGGCCGATCCGGAGCAGGGCATCTGGCAGCGTATCCGCATGGCCAACCGCAACCTGCTGTCCGTGTGGCGTGAGCGTGACTATGGCGTTCGCTCGCTGCGCTTCTCGTTGGGCAAGCAGGACTATGTGCTGTGCAATTCGCCGGATAGCGTACGGCGCGTGTTCCTCAAGGAGCACGACAACTACGACCGCAAGAGTCCGCAGATGCGCCAGGCCCTGGCGCCGCTGCTGGGCGATGGGCTTTTCGTCAGCGACGGCGAACTGTGGCAGGAACGCCGCCAGCAGTGCGCCCCGGCGCTGCACAACCGCCTGCTGCCGTCGTTCAGCGAGGTGATGACGTCGTCGGCGGAGGAGACCGCCCAGCACTGGGCGAGGCTGCCGGCCGAGCAGCCCGTGGACATGCTCAAGGAGATGGCGCATCTCACCGCACGCATCATCGGGCGCAGCATCTTCGGCGATGACACCACCGACGCCGAGGCCGAGCAGGTGGTGGCGGGGTTCACCGAGTATCAGCGCCACGTGGCCCAGCTCGATCTCGCCAGCACGCTGGGCCTGCCGTTCCTCGAGCTGCTGGGCAATCCGCGGCGCAAGGCGCGCACGCGCTATTCGGCGCAGCAGGTTCACGAGGTGATCGATCGCATCATCGAGCGCCGGGCCGCTCCTTCCGGCGAGCGTCGCTTCAGCCTGGTGGCGAGCTTCATGGAGCAGATGGAGGGCTCGGCCGCAGAGGCCGCGGCCTGTCCGTTCGCGCGACAGGCGGTGCGCAACGAGGCGATCGTGATGTTCATGGCCGGTCACGAGACCACGGCCAATTCGCTGGCCTGGAGCTGGTACCTGCTGGACCACGATCGCGAGGCCATGGCGCGCTTGCAGCAGGAACTGGATGAGGTGCTGGGTGGCCGCACGCCGACCTTCGATGACGTGGACGACCTGCCGTATACCCGCGCGGTATTCGAGGAAGCCATGCGCCTGTATCCCCCCGTGCCGCTGCTCAGCCGCCAGGCTCGCGCGGCCGATGTGGTGCAGGAGCGAGAGGTGAAGCCCGGCACGATCATGCTGGCCTTGCCGTGGCTGATGCATCGTCATCGCAAGCTGTGGGACGCGCCCGACCACTTTCGGCCGGAGCGCTTCCTGCCGGGGGCGCCGCGCATCGACAAGTTCGCCTATCTGCCGTTCAGCGTCGGGCCGCGAGTGTGCCTGGGCAAGCGCTTCGGGCTGTACGAGGGCATCCTGTGCCTGGCCACGCTGGCACAGCGTTTCACCCCGCGCGTGGTGCCGGGCCATGAGGTGAGCATCGAATGCCGCCTGACGCTGCGCCCGGCGGGTGGGCTGCCCATGTATCTGGAGCCGCGAAATCTGGAGCCGCGAATGAATGGGTGAGCGTTGGTTGGTGCTGAGCGACGGGGCGCGGCCGACCGAGGATATCTACTTCCTCGAGTCGGTCGCGCCTTTTTTACGTGATTCCGGCATGGTGGTCGAGCGTATCGACGTGCGTGGCTGGCGCACCGCCGCGGCGCGCCTGCGGGTCAGGCGACGCTTCGGGGCGAATCTCGTGGTGTGCCGAACGCTGCCTGCTGGCTGGGTGACGTGGCTGGAGAACCACCGGGAGCGCTTCGGCCACATCGTCTATCTGATCGATGACGACCTGGCGGCGGCGGCCGAGGATGAGACGCTGCCGGAGGCCTATCGGCAGCGAATGGCCTCGGCGGTAGCGCTGCAGCCCCGGCTGCTGGATCTGGCCGACGACGCGGTGGCCTGCAGCGAGGCGCTGGCCGATCGCCTCTCGGGATGGACGCCCGAGGTGCGGGTCTTGCCGCCACCGCTGATTGCGCCACTGCCGTCGCGTGAGCATTTCGGGGTCGGTCCTACGCAGGCCAAGCCCTGGCGGATCGGATTTCACGGCACCCGGGCGCACCGGCAGGACCTCGAATACATGATGCCGGCGCTGGAAATGCTGATGGAAACGCGCCGCGATGCTTGCCTGGAGATCATGCTGGGAGAGCATGCGCCAGAGCGCTTGGCTTCCTTCGAGGGGGTGACCACGCCGGCTCCGCTGGCCTGGCCGGCGTTTCGCCGCTATCAGCGTCGTCGGCGGCTGCACATCGGCCTGGCACCGCTTTGGGATACGCCGTTCAACCGCGGCAAGTCCTGGATCAAGTTTCTGGATATTGCCGCCATGGGCGGGGTGGGGATCTATAGCCGCCGTTATCCTTATACCGTTATCGTGCAGGATGGGGTGAATGGGTTGCTGGCCGATGATGATCCCGCCGATTGGCATCGCTGCCTGAGCCTGCTGTTGAATCATCCGGAGGATACACGTCGAATGGCCGATGCCGCGGCGGAGACGGCACGCCAACTGGGCGATCCCGCTCGGGCAGCGGTGTTCTGGCAGTCGTTGGGCGAACAGGGCAAGCATGATAGGAGAGACATACATGAAGGATCGGCATGTCAGCAGGACCGGGAAGGGATATAGCAAGCGATGAACAAGACGTGGTGGCGCTGGCCCTTGTGGGTTGGCGAGCTGTTCACCGGCAGCAAGTCCTTTGTCGCCAACCCGGTGATTGGCAGCCGGCGGCTGAATCGCTGCGGGCTGCATGTGGCGCGGGTGGCCAGCGCCTATGGCGTCATGCGGGCGAGAATGGCCATGCTGGGCTGGGGCGTGCCGCGTGAGGACCGCGACCAGTACCAGCGCCTGGGCTATGTGAAGAAGGAGAACTTCCTGCCTCCCGAGGCCTTCGCGGCGCTGGTGGAAGAGGTGACGGCCGCACGCGGAGAGGTGCGCCAGTGCTGCCAGGGAGATGCGCGTACCCGGCGCATGCTGCTCGCCCCGGAGGTTCTGGCGGAGATGCCGCAGACGGCGGCGCTGTTTCGGGAGCGGCGTTTTCGGCGACTGCTGCGCTACTGCGCCGGGCACCTGCGCATGCCCATCTGCCACGTCGAGAAAGTGCTCAATGGCGAGCGGAACGGCGCAGTGGACCCCCAGAAGCATCTGCACGTCGATACCTTCCAGCCAACCATGAAGTTCTGGCTGTATCTGGAGGATGTTTCGGCGATCAACGGCTCCTTCATCTTTGTGCCCGGCTCCCATCGCCCGGGAAAGGCGCGCCTGAAGTGGGAATTCACCATGAGCCAGCAGGCGCGGAATCACCAGAATCGTTACACCTCGCGCGGCTCGTTCCGGGTTTCGCCAGAACAGGCGGCCAGCCTGGGGAGCGCACCGCCGGAGGCCATGGAGGTACCGGCCAACACCCTGCTGATTGCCAACACCTTTGGAGTGCATGCGCGCGGCCAGGCCGAACCCGGAAGCTCGCGGCTGTCGATCTGGGGCATGAGCCGCACGAACCCGTTCAACCCCTTGCCAGGCTTGGGGTTCGAGGCGCTGAATCGGTTGCAGTACCGCGTGTTGCAGCGCATGCGACAGCGTGAGGATGCGCGTGCGGCCGCGCAAGGGCATCAGTCATCCTGGCATCGGGTGGAACGCTCGATCGCCAGGGAGGAATAGCCGCATGGCGTGATCGCGATCACGTCGCGAAACAATCGTGCCAATATCCACGGCCACCGCTGACGTTATCTCCCGTCGGGAATAGCGTCAGCGGTGGCCGTTTTCGTTATGGCCCCAGGTGTTTCATGTGCCATAACGTTGGTGGGTGAGGGTGGTCTTTGGCGAAAGGCAGGCTCTTCGGATCAGAGCCACCGCGCAGGGTTTCGTGGGAGCGCACGGTCCGGCGTTCCGGATCTTCTGCGCGAAAGGCGCCGATAGGTGCCCGGGGTAGAGCCTGTAGCGGTGCCGTTATCGCCGCCGCTGCGCGCCGGATCGCGCTGCGGAGCAGCGCTCCCACGAAGGGCGCTCCCTCAGCGAGTTTGAGTCACTGCACAGGGTTTCGTGGGAGCTCAATTCATTGGGCGAATGGCGCCGACAGGCGCCCGGGGGAAATCCCATAGCGGTGCCATTATCGCCGCCGCTGCGCGGCGGATCGCGCTGCGGAGCAGCGCTCCCACGAAGAGCATCCCTCAGCGAGTTTGAGCCACTGCACAGGGTTTTCGTGGGAGCTCAATTCATTGGGCGAATGGCGCCGACAGGCGCCCGGGGGGAGATCCTGCCGCGGTGCCGTTATCGCCGTCGCTGCGCGCCGGATCGCGCTGCGGAGCAGCGCTCCCACGAAGGTCATCCCTCAGCGAGTTTGAGCCACTGCACAGGGTTTGGTGGGAGCTCAATTCACTGGGCGAATGGCGCCGATAGGCGCCCGGGGGAGATCCTGTGGCGGTGCCATTATCGCCGCCGCTGCGCGGCGGATCGCGCTGCGGAGCAGCGCTCCCACGAAGGGCGCTCCCTCAGCGAGCTTTAGCCACCGCACAGGGTTTCGTGGGAGCGCACGGTCCGGCGTTCCGGATCTTCTGCGCGAATGGCGCCGATAGGTGCCCGGGGGAGATCCTGTAGCGGTGCCGTTATCGCCGTCGCTGCGCGCCGGATCGCGCTGCGGAGCAGCGCTCCCACGAAGGGCGCTTCCTCAGCGAGTTTGAGCCACTGCACAGGGTTTGGTGGGAGCGCACGGTCCGGCGTTCTGGATCTTCTGCGCGAATGGCGCCGACAGGCGCCCGGGGGAGATCCTGCCGCGGTGCCGTTATCGCCGCCGCTGCGCGCCGGATCGCGCTGCGGAGCAGCGCTCCCACGAAGGGCAGCACTCAGCGAGTTTGCGCCACTGCACAGGGTTTCGTGGGAGCGCAGATCTTCTGCGCGAAAGGCGCCGACAGGCGCCCGGGGGAGATCCTGTAGCGGTGCCGTTATCGCCGCCGCTTCGCGCCGGATCGCGCTGCGGAGCAGCGCTCCCACGAAGGGCATCACTCAGCGAGTCTGAGCCACCGTACAGGTCTTCGTGGGAGGCCAATTCATTGGCCGAATGGCGCCGACAGGCGCCCGGGGGAGATTCCATAGCGGTGCCATTATCGCCGTCGCTGCGCGCCGGATCGCGCTGCGGAGCAGCGCTCCCACGAAGGGCGCTCCCTCAGCGAGTTTGAGCCACCGTACAGGTCTTCGTGGGAGCTCAATTCATTGGGCGAAAGGCGCCGACAGGCGCCCGGGGTAGAGCCTGTAGCGGTGCCGTTATCGCCGTCGCTGCGCGCCGGATCGCGCTGCGGAGCAGCGCTCCCACGAAGGGCATCCCTCAGCGAGTTTGAGCCACTGCACAGGGTTTGGTGGGAGCGCACGGTCCGGCGTTCCGGATCTTCTGCGCGAAAGACGCCGACAGGCGCCCGGGGGAGATCCTGTAGCGGTGCCGTTATCGCCGCCGCTGCGCGCCGGATCGCGCTGCGGAGCAGCGCTCCCACGAAGGGCGCTTCCTCAGCGAGTTTGAGTCACCGCACAGGGTTTCTTGGGAGCCCAATTCATTGGGCGAAGGGCGCTCCCTCAGCGAGTCTGAGCCACCGTACAGGTCTTCGTGGGAGGCCAATTCATTGGCCGAATGGCGCCTCGAGGCGCCCGGGGTAGATCCTGTAGCGGTGCCGTTCTCGCCGCCGCTGCGCGCCGGATCGCGCTGCGGAGCAGCGCTCCCACGAAGGTCGCTTTCACCATGCCTCATTGGCTTGGAAATGGCTTCACGCTGATTTGTGATGATCCGAAAAGAAGGGGCGAAGATCGACTCCGGTCGTGTTGGCCGCGTTCCAGTATTGGCCGGTTTTCTTGTGGGGTAGTGGGATGTGAATGTGAACCTGGCGGCGGAGCAGGTAACTCGGCAGGATGGCCACGCGCTGTTCGGGGCGCTCGGGCTTGCCGCGAAGCAGGTGGCTGGCGACCGCTCGCGTCAGCAGGCCGGGCCCTGTCTTGCTCCAGGTGCTTTCGTTGTCTCGTGCCAGCAGGGCTTCGAGGGCCATTTCCGATGCCAGCACGATGGCTGGGTGTTCCGGGGCGGCGATGATCACGTTATTGGCGAGTGCACCGTAGTTCTCGCGAAAGCACACCAGCCCCACATCGGGGGGGATCAGGGCCTCTAGTCGACCGGACAGGCGGTCATCGGCATCGGCATAGATGCCGCCGTGGTGTCGGAGGTAGCAGAGGCGAAAGAAGTCGACGCTTTCTGCGATGTTGTTGGCCAACCGGAAGGCGCGCTCATAGTCGGCTCCCAGGTGATGTCTCAAGAAATCGCGTGCCATCAGGGTGTTGAAACGCTGATAGTCGATGCCGGGCACGGATGACCAGGACTGCATGATCTCCGCCACGCTATGAGGCGGTCGTCGATCGTTCCAGAACTGCACCACTCGGCGAGGAATGTGGCGTGTGCCACGCTCACCGGCGGCCACTTTATACCTGACGTTGCGCTGAATCACCTGCCTGGCCGGATAGACGTAGTGGGCGACCAGGTAGGCGTCGTGCTTGCCGGGAGACTGCGGTGCGAGAGATGTCAGAGAGGCTTGTTCACGGTGAAACATTTTCAGGTCGTTCAATTGCATACCGAGTGACGAGATCGAAAAATGTCCTGATGTGACGGTTTGGTTTTGATTGCCTCGTTGAGCCTGCTCGAGAAACGCCTGAGCGTCCTCTTCGTGGCCAAGCATCAGTAGTATGCCGAGGTGGCAGTGGAGTGCTCCTTGAGCTTCGCCATAGTGACCGACCCTCTCCATCTCGGCTTTTGCGGCATCTATCTGCCCGGTTTCCAGCAGGCAGCTTGCTCGAATTCGTGCCTTGAGCAGGCGCTTATTGGCAGGAACGGGTGCCTTCAAGACGGAGAGCGCACGTCCAGGATAGCCTGCTTCCACCAATAAATTGGCATGCTGCAGGCGTAGCTCGGCATCCCTTGGCCAGCGTCGACGGCAGAAGCGTAGATAGCGCAGGCACAGGGCGCGGTCATGAGTCGTTCTCAACAGGGGAACCAGCTGCTGGACTTCGACCCGTGAGCGTCGCGGGCGGTGCTCCTGCATGAGGCGTGCCCAGGCGTCCTTTGGCCCTTGCGTGTGTAGGAGAAATTCCGCTTCCAGCAGCCCCCGCTTGTCCGGGGCAATATGGCGTAGCAGACGCGAGATGAGCATGTCGTGCTCGCTGACGCCGCAGGCGATGGCCTTCAGGAAGAGGCGACGTGCTACCTGGGGCGAGCGAGGTCCTGTCTCGAGCAGTGCCTCGAGCGCTCGGTGAGCGATGTCGGCCATGCCGAAGCGCTCCGCCTGGCTGAATAGCAAAAATTTCTCCTGCTCTTTCATCATGTCGAGTTGGCTGTCCAACCGAGATAGGCCGTCCTGGCAGCCTTTGATCAGCTCTTTCTGGAGTGGACACAGTTTGATGGCGTGCAGCAGTTCGCCGGTGTCCGCCTGTGATAGCTCGTCGCGCTGGGCGAGTTGGTTTACGAGCTCGGCGAGTGGAGCATTCGTGTCATCACTCGTCCTGCTGTAAGTCAGGGCACGATTCAGCAGGCGTGCGGGCTGGTGTTCGGGATGATGGGCCAGTAAATGCTCGAGGACGAGGCGGCTTGCCCTGAAGTGACCGTGGTCGCGGTAGAACTGGGCCACTGCCATCAGCACCCCTGGGTGCTCAGGCCAGCGACGACGCAGCCTGCGTACTAGCGCCAAGGCTGGTCGGCTACGCCCAAGATCCTGCAGAAACCTGAGTTTAAGCAGCTTCAGTTGAATGTTCTTGGGCCATTCCGGGATAGCCTGATTGATTATCTGGAGTGCCTGACGAGGGTGGCCCTCCCTTCGTTGTATCTGCGCTTCCAGCGCTCGAAGCACAGGGTCTCTGGGGTCGGCTTGCAGCATTGTTGCGACGCGAGCCTGTGCGCTCTCGAGTCGGTCTTGCTGTAGGGCGACACGTACCCACAGCCGCCTTGCCTGCCGGGATGGCTGGCGCAAGGCTTCATCGATCAGTGTTTCGGCGCGCTCCAGGTCGGCTTCGGCCATCGCCTGCTGCGCCTGCTGGAGGAGATCGGGAATTTCATTGACGGTGTCTTGCAGGGAACTGGGCCGGCCTTTCATGGTGTCGTTGATCATGTTCATGGCGTTGACGCTCCTGATCCAGCACTGGAATCCGGGGGATAGACGTAAAAAAATCGGCCAGGCAGTGCCTGACCGATCTGTCGCGGAGCTTCTGTTTGTCGCCGGGTCAGGCGGTCATGAAGGCGTCCTGGATTCCCAGGCGCTGTCGCAAGGCCATGGGCAGTAGGCGGCGGGATGAGATCCGCGGGCGCGGCATCTCGATGACACGTGTTTCGATACCGTAGAGGGCTACGTACTCGGCGTAGTTGTCGAATGCCTGACGGGTGATGTAGTCGACGTAGGTTTCGGTGGCGCTGCCGTTTGCCATGATGACCTCGTGGCTATCGGTTTCCACGTGGTAGTAGGTCACGGTGTCGGGCAGTTCGTTGTGAGGCACATAGTCGATGGTGTCGCCGTTGACCAGTGCGCCCGCGTTGATGACCAGGCCATCGATGATCATGCCGTGGCTGGGCGTCACGATGAGATCCTGTGTGGGGTTATCGGCTCCCAGGGCACCCTCACGAATGCGAACCGGCGCCTGGCTACCGGCCTTCATGCGGGACATGGTCTGCAGCCCGATCCACTTCACCGGCACCTGGGCACCACTGGCGGTGAGTACCATGTCGCCCGTTGTCAGGGTTTCTACGGCTTTTTCGCCTTCGGGTGTTGCGATCATGGTGCCGGCCGCGAAGCAGACCTGGGTAAAGGTGCCACCGGAGAGGAACGCCTCCGGATCCTGCTCGAACTCCGCGTATTGTTCCGACGACATTTCGATGCTGGCGTTGACCTGCGTCCCGGCGAGGGCGCTGCCCTGGGTGATATGCAGGGCTCCGTCACGGTAGGCGTCCTGGGTGCCGAGAGCGCCTTCATCCAGGCTCCAGTCGCCACCGCCCAGGTTCAGGCCGTCGCCGGCTTCCATGCCCGTGACATTGAAGCTGTAGCTATCCAGCAGGCCGACGTCTGGCTTGTTGAAGGTGAATGAGCCGCTCTCTGCACCGGAGAAGTCGACGTTGTAATCGCTCAAGCCACTCAAAGTACTGATGCTGGAGGCATCCAGCGTGATATCGCTGTTACCCTCGATGCCGAAAGAAAAGCTATCCAGCCCACTGACATTCAGCAGACCCTGATCAACCGTCAGGCTGCCGCCATTCGTGGCGGTAAATGTCGGTGATGCACCCGCTTGGATATCCAGGATACTGCCGAGTGTGGCAGAGGTACCATCGACGATGAGCTCGGAATTTCCTAGTCCATTGATATTGATAGTGTTGTCGGCATCTCCGCCGGTATCTGATTGTGTAATCGTTCGAGTTTCACCATCAGCGAGTGCGATGTTGAGAATGGCCATTCTACATCCCCCTTTCTCTTCCCTGTGGTTGGCGGGCGCGACGCAAGAGGGAGTCCCGGAGATTTTGCAAGTCTCTAGGAACTTTTCTCATGTGCGTTTTCTAATATGGCCCGCTCTTTGAAGTTAGTGGTGGGCTAGACGTAGAAAACTAAGAGAAGCGAGGGTTATCTTGTAGGAGATTGCCTATAAAAATAGGCTCTTGGATTATTTGCTAGTATGACGTTTGATTTTTTAATGTGGCGTTTTATTGTTTTTTAATTGAGATATAAGAGGTGCACGTGTAGGACATTGGCTATCCATGGGCTACATCAGCAGCCAAGGCAGTGGTGAATGCCCTGCGGGTGCCCCGTAGGTGATTCCTTGGCATTTCCCGATGGAGATGGCGTCGCGCTTAACCTCGGAAGCCCCGGTCGGCTAGGCACCTGGCGACTGTCCAGCCGAGATGGATCACCATGATGGGGCTTGCGCCAGGAGTGATGGGGCCGAAGTCGATAGATAAAACATGATTGAAAGATCAGAAGTGATAGGAAACTCCCGCCGTGACGAGCTGAACTTCGCTGCCATGTTCGTCGGTATATTGGCCGACCCCGCCGAAGTATCGATAGTCCACCCTGAGTTGAACGCTGGAAGTGATGCGGTAGCGCGCTCCCAGGCCGAGCAGAGCCACGGTATCGTGCATGGTCTTGTCGATATCGTTCTGGCGTGTCTGCGTGCCGGCCCGCGTGGTGGCGGATTGCGTATATTGCCCCTCTATTCTTGTGTCGAGCCATGCGGCGCCGGCACCCAGTTGGACGGTGAAACGTTCCGATAAAGGCATGATGAAAATGCCCTGTGCGCCCCATCCATCAATGGTGGTGCGAGTATCGCCCGATGCCGACATCTGCCGTTCACCGCGCAGATATTGTCCGGCGCCCTCGATGTCATAGCTGCCGAAATCGTAGTAGCCGACTTCCATGGCGAAGTGCCGATACGGCTGGATACCGACGCCAATCGCAAAGGCACCGCTCGTGTCATCGGTATCTATCTTTCCATTGCCACCCGCGTTGCTGGCCTCATCCTTCATGCGCTCATAGTGCGCCTCGATGCCGTTAAGGTCCGGGTCGGCAATCCCGCCATCGACGAAAACATAGGGGCGAAGGTCGGCGACACATGGACCGCTGGTCATGAATGCCACCACGAAAGTACCTAACCACATACGATGTGACATGGTGATTCCCTGCTAGCCGTTATTGAAGGTCATTCAGGCCATGTCGCGACTTCGGCTAAGCGTCGAGTATCATGCGATAGGCCGGAATGTTGAGTTTCAAGCTAGCAAGGAATGTTCACACAAGTTATCTATAGTGTTACATGTTGATACAAAAACCGCTATTTCGCCATAGCGAACTCATCTTTGTTCGCAGGCAAGAATGAGTTTTTTAAAATGTAAGTGTGAGTTTTCTCGTTATTGGAGGGTGAGTGGGAGGAGGGAAGAGTCCGAAAGCTCGAAGCTCGAAGCTCGAAGCCCGAAGCCCGCAAGCTGCACTCACCACTCACAAGCGCGTCGCGCGCTCACCATTCACCAGCCGCGAAGCGGCGCTCACAGGCTTGCATATCCCCGCGGGTCGGCCTTCTCGTGCGATCCGCTCGAGGATATCTGCGGCGTTGGCGGCGCCATCGGTGTCACGCACCTGGGGCGCCAAGCGCGCGGCGGCGTCGGCGAAGCGAGGCTCCTCGACCAGGCGTGTCAGGGACGTGACCAGCCGGTCGACGCTGAAGCGGCGGGCCTTCATGCGTAACCCGACGCCGTGACGCACGGCGATCTGGGCGCTCAGGCGCTGTTCGTAGTGCGAGGGCAGGGCCAGCATCGGCACGCCGGCCGCCAGGGCCTGATAGAAGGTGCCGTTGCCGCCGTGGAAGATCATGGCTCGGCAGTGGGCCAGCAACGCCGATCCCGGCGCATAGTCGGTGAGGCGGAAGTTAGCCGGTGCGGCGTCGATGACGTCCTGGCTGACCTGGCCGCCGGTCGTGACGATGAAGCGATATGGCAGCGTCGAAAGCCGGGGATACACGGCTTTCAGGAAGGTCTCGAACATGCCCGTCGAACCCATGGTGATGTAGACATTGGGCGTGCCGTCGTCGAGCTCATCGTACCAGTCGGGCAGCGGGGCGGGATGGTCGGGGAAGATCGGGCCGACCATGTGATAGTCGCGAAAGCGGGCCGGCATCGGATACAGGCCGGGAAGATCCGGCGACAGCATCGGCATGGCGTGCAGCAGCGCCAGGGCATCGATCTCCGGAACTCCGTGGCGGTGGAAGACGCGCCGGCGGAAGCGCGACAGCGAGATGCGGTCGAAGCCGCGTGCGGCCAGATAAAGCGGGGAGCGCGGTGTCAGCAGGCGCGCCGCATAGGCGTTCATGATCCCGGCCACGGGCACGCCGGCGATATAGGCCGCCGTGCTGGCGCTGACGCTGGCGTCGCCGACGACCAGATCCGGCCGTTCGCGCTCGATGACCGCCAGTTGCCCCTCGATGATCTTGCCGAGCGGCGCCCATTGGCGCAGGTGGGCGAGATCCCAGGCGGCCGCTCGCCAGCCGTGCTGCTTGTAGCGTTCCCAGGCGTAGGGCAGGTCCGGCTCTCGAGCGTAGACCAGCCGGAAGCCCGCCTGCTCGACCAGGGATAGCCGAGAGGCGGGGTGGCGGGGATCGTCGCCGGCAAACACGACCTCATGGCCGCGTTGGCGCAGGACCTTGGCGATCTCGATGCAGCGCGCGGTGTGCGCAAGCACCCAGCCAAGCGGCAGGAACAAAATGCGCATTCGCCCCGCGGGCGGGCCGTCGGTCATGCAGGCCTGGCTCATGCGTGGGCCGCGGCTCGGCGGTTCATGGCTTGCTGCAGGGCGGCGAGCGTGTCATCGACCTGCCCGCGGGTGTGCTCGCAGGACAGGAAGAAGCGCAGCCGCGCGCTCTTCTCTGGCACCGCCGGGTGCAGGATTGGCTGCACGTTGATGCCGCGCTCGAACAGGTCGTGGGATAGCCCGGCGGCGAGCGGCGAGCTGCCGACGATCACCGGGACCACGGCGGCGCCGATGCTGTCGCCGACGTCGAGTTCGAGGGTATGGGCGCGTTCCAGGAAATAGCGCGATATGTCCTGGAGGCGCGCGATGCGCTCGGGTTCTTCGGCCATCAGCTCCAGCACCTTGAGGCTCGGCGCGGCGACCTGGGCGGGCATGCCGACGCTGTAGAGAAAGCCCGGTGCCAGGTGGCGCAGCGTTTCGACCAGGGCACGGCAGCCGGCGATGTAGCCGCCGCAGCCGGCCAGGGTCTTGCTCATGGTGCCCATCCAGATGTCGACAGCGGTCGCTGGCACATCGAAGTGTTCGCGCAGCCCCAGGCCGCGGGCGCCGAGCACGCCGAAGGAGTGAGCCTCGTCGACCATCAGCCAGGCCCGGTGGCGAGACTTGAGCTCGACGAAGCGCGGCAGGTCGGGCACGTCGCCATCCATGCTGTAGAGACCTTCGATGACGATCAGCACGCGTTCGAACTGGCCGCGATGGCGGCTCAGCAGGTCATCGAGGGCGGCGATGTCGTTGTGCGGGAAGGCGATGCGCTTGGCGCCGGAGAGCTGGGCACCCACCATGGCGCTGTTGTGGATGTACTCGTCGTGGAGGATCAGGTCGCGAGGGCCCAGCAGGTAGCCCAGCGTCGACACGTTGGTGGCATGTCCGCTGACGAACGCCACGGCGTCCTCGACGTCGTAGGCGTCGGCCAGGGCGCGTTCCAGCGCCTGGTGGATGGGGCGTTCGCCGGCGACCATGCGGCTGGCCGAGACCGAGCTGCCGTAGTGTGCCACCGCGTCGGCGGCCGCGCGGTTGACGCGAGGATCGCCGGAGTAGCCCAGATAGTTGTAGCTGGCGAAGTTGATGTAGTTGCGGCCGTCGATGGTCGTGGTGGCGCCCGCATTGCCTTCGTGCTGCTTGAAGAAGGGGTCCGTCAGGCCGAGCCGGCGTGCCCCTTCGCGCATCATGGCGATCTGCTGGTAGCCGGGATGATCCTCGAAGCGCACGAACCGCTCGGGCACTTGCTGGCTCGTTGCAACGTCGGTTGATGCGGCATCGCTCGGCTGCGGCCGGCTGCGCCGCCGTGAACGAGAGAGCAGCTGGCGCTTGAGATCGTCGCGGGCATGTTGACTCATGACGAGGCTACCTCCTTGGCGCCGTGACGTTCGGCGAGCGTCTCGATGTTGATGTCCTGGGTGTCGTCCTCTGCCGATGCGTCGCCCGACTGGGTCAGCTTGTTGATCAGCACGCCGGCCAGCTTGTCCAGGGTCGAGGCTTCGCTGAGCACCATGACGGGCACCTGGACGCCGAGGCGCGATTCGATGGCGGTCATCAGCTCCACCCCCATCAGCGAGTCGAAGCCCATCTCGTAGACCGAACGCTGAGGGTCGATCTTGTCTTCCTCGATCAGCAGGATGCCGGCAAGCTCAGCGCGCAGCAGGTCGACGATGGCCTCGTGCATGGCCTCCGGCGGCAGCTCGGCCAGGGCCTTGAGCAGGCTGTCGTCCTGGTCGTGGCGGCCGTCGTCTTCGCCGTGGCGGGCGATCTCCAGGAAGCGCGGCGCCTGGGCGGTGGGCAGGAAGCGGCTCAGGGCGCTCCAGTCCAGCTCCAGGATGCCGCGCGTTTCGCCGCCGTGGACGAGCAGTCGCTCGAGCTCCGCCAGGGCCATGGCGGAGGGCAAGGCGTTGCCGCCGAGGCGCTCCTGCAGGGCGTCGCGTGTCTGGGTGTTGCGGGCCAGGAAGCCGACGTCGTCGATGGCGCCCCAGCACACGCAGGTCGCCGGCAGCCCCAGGGCCCGGCGATGGCTGGCCAGGGCCTCGAGCCAGTGGTTGGCGGCGACGTAGCTGGCCTGGCCGGGGTTGCCGAACAGCGTGGTGGCCGAGGAGTAGAGCACGAAGAAATCCAGGGCAAGCTCGCGGGTGAGGTCGTCCAGATGACGGGCGCCGTCGATCTTGGGGGCCAGCACCCGCTGGATGCGTTCGGCGTCGAGGTTGCGGATCAGGCCGTCGTCGATGACCGTGGCGGCGTGCACGACGCCGCGCAGCGGCGGCAGCTCGGCCTTGGCTCGTGACAGCAGGGCCCCCAGGGCATCGCGGTCGGTGACGTCGCAGGCTTCGGCCCACACCGTCACGCCGCCGGCCTCGAGGGCGGCCACGCCGGCCTGGGCCTCCTCGCTGGCCGGGCCGCTGCGTCCGAGCAGGATCAGGTGCCGGGCGCCGCGTTCGGCCAGCCACTCGGCGGTGCGCAGCCCGAAGCCGCCGAGGCCGCCGGTGACCAGGTAGCTGGCGTCGGCGCTCAGCGCCAGCGGCGTCTCGGGCGAGACATGAGGCGCGTCGCCGGGCGAGCGTTCGTGGGTGACCACGACCTTGCCGATCTGCCGCGCCTGCTGCATGTAGCGGAACGCCTCGATCACCTGGTGGTTGTCGAAGGCGGTGTAGGGCAGGGGCGTGAAGGTGCCGTCGCGGAAGTGCTCCATCATTTCGCCGAACAGCTCGCCGGTCAGCTCGGGCAGCTCTTTCATCAGCTGGTCGGAGTCGATGCCGAAATAGCTGAGGTTGTTGCGGAACGGACGCAGCCCGATGGGCGTGTTCTCGTAGAAGTCGCGCTTGCCGAGCTCCAGGAAACGCCCGAACGGCCGCAGCACCCTGAGGTTCTGGTGGATGGCCTCACCCGCCAGGGAGTTGAGCACCACGTCGACCCCTTGCCCCTGGGTCTCCTCGAGGATCTCCTCGGCGAAGGTCAGGGCGCGGGAATCGTGGATGCGCTCCACGCCCATCAGGCGCAGGAAGTCGCGCTTTTCGTCGCTGCCGGCGGTGGCAAGGATCTCGGCCCCCAGCCACTGGGCGACCTGGAGCGCGGCGATGCCCACGCCGCCGGCGGCGCCGTGAATCAGTATCCGCTCTCCGGGCGCCAGGCGCGCCAGGTGCTTCAGCGCGTAGTAGACGGTGAAGAAGGTGGTCGGGATGGTGGCCGCCGCGGCGAAGCCGACGCCTTCCGGCAGCGGGGCGATGGCGTTGTGGCGGGCGATCAGCCGGTCGCTGAAGCTGGCCGGGCCGAAGCCGACGACGGCGTCGCCCACCGCGACGTTGGTCACCTCGGGGCCCACGGCCTCGACGATGCCGGAGAACTCCAGGCCCAGAGTCGGGCCGGCGAAGCCGTTCTCGATGGCCTCGTCGGACAGCAGGCCGAGGGTGTACATGACGTCGCGGAAGTTGAGCCCGGTGGCCTTCACGCGGATCTCGACTTCGCCGGCCTGCGGGGCGGGCAGGTCGTGACCCTTCCAGCGCAGGTGGCGAAGCTGCCCCGGGAGGTCGAAGCCGAGCGTCATGGCCTGGCGCCGGTTGCCGTCCTGATGGGCGCCGGGCGCGGGCAGCGGGCGCAGCCGGGTGGCGTAGCGCTGGCCGTCCTCGTTGAGCACGATTTCGGTCTCGCTGTCCGGGGTCAGCAGCTCGTCGAGCAGCGCCGCGAGCACCGGCTCCCCGATCTCGGCCTGTCCGTCAGCAGGGTCGCCGGCGGGAAGGTCGAGCAGGGTCAGCGTGAAGCCCTGGGCCTCGTTGGCCAGCGACCGGCCGAAGCCCCACAGCGCCGCATCCGGGCCGGGCACTTGCCCATTGCTCTGTGCTGACCGCTCACCACTCACTTCTGGCTCTTCACCGCTCACCCACATACCGGCCACGCCGCGGGTAACGAGCCACAGGCTCACGTCCTGGGCGTCGTCGAATGCTTTCGCCCAGTCGGCGGCCTGCTCGCAGCGTGCCTCGCCGCGCCGCAGGTCGACGATCCGCTGCGGGGAAGCAGCTTCAGGACTCGGCGGTGCGTCGGCGATGGTCGCCGTGGCGCCACGCTGTGCCAGGCCTTCGGCCAGCTGGTCGGCCAAGGGCCTGCCTTCGGCGTCGGCCACCAGCAGGATATCGGCGCCGGTGTTGGGGAGCTGAGGGCTCTTTTCCTGAAGCTGAGGGCTCTCTTCGCCTGGCTGAGGGCTCTTTTCTTGGAGCTGAGGGCTCTCTTCGCCTAGCTGAGGGCTCTTTTCTTGGAGCTGAGGGCTCTCCGCCAGGCGGGCATGCAACAGGTAGGCGCCGCGCTCGTCGTCTTGCGGCGATAGGCACTGTACGTCGCTGGCGCCGAGGCGTTTCAGCTGGTCGATCACGGCGTCGGGCTCGGTGACGCGGCGCGGGCTGGCGTCGTCGTCCAGCCCCGGCGTGGCCAGCAGGGTGTCGAGCCAGGCGCTGGGGCGGATGCCGACCAGCAGCAGTTCGGCGCCGGGGGCGAGACGCGACGCCACGGCGTCCAGCAGTCGTTCGACCTCGGCGGCATGGGTGACATCCAGGCTGACCAGCGCCAGCTGGGCCGACGGCAGCGACGGCGATGCCGCGCCATCGTCGAGCGGGTCGAGGGCCTCGACCGCGATCGTGGGGAAGCGCTCCTGCAGGCGCGCGGCGTGCTGATGGGCGGCGTCGCCCACGGTCATGGCGCGGTAGTCGCAGCGGTCGGGGTCGAACAGCGCGGTCAAGCGCTCCCCCAGCAGCGGCGCCGTGGGGCCGGCTTCGAGCACGCTCAGACGCTGGCCCTCGGGCAGTGCCGCGAGCACCGCCGGCAGGCAGTCGAGCAGGATATCGGCGATGGCACGCCAGCCACGCTCGCCGACCAGGCTCGCGGTGAGCGCGCTCAGGGCATCGGCCTCCAGGCCCACGTCGTCGGCTTGCGCCTGGCCCTTCAGCAGGGCGGGCAGGTGGCGGCCGAAGCGGCCGAGCCGCTGCAGGGGCGGGAAGTGTTCGGGATAGTCGCGCTGCAGCAGGCGCCAGATCTGCTCCGGGGCGATGGCGTCCTGCTCGTCGTCGGTGAACGTCCAGCCTTGTTCATCCGCGGCCAGGCGGCCGGCGTCGACCAGCAGGCGCAGCAGCTGGTCGATCAGCGGCCGGGCGTTGAGATGGGTGCCGACGAGCGTGCGGTAGTCGGCTCGAGTCAGAACGCCGTCATGGCAGGTGTCGCGCAGGGTGCGTTCGGCGAAGGCTTCGGCCAGGCCGTCGAGCAGCGGGTCCACTTCCTGGGCATAGGGCTGCGTCGCCTCGCCGCTAAAGGCATCGACCAACTGCGGCATGGCGGCATAGAGCGGCGACAGGTCGGGCGCCGCCTGGCGGCGCGGCGCCGGCGTCAGGCAGACGCCCAGATGGCTCAGGTGCGGCGTCTGGCGCGGCTTGAGGCGAATCGCCTTGAAGCGCGTCTCGCTGAGCACGGCGATCGCTCGACCTTCGGCATCGAACAGCTCGAAGTCGGCGGTGAAGGAGTGCGGCGCGCGCTTGAGCAGGCGGGCGTGCGTCAGGGCCGGGCGGGCGCCGTCGGCGCGCCACTGCAGGCGGCCGACGCGTACCGGGACGAAGGCCAGCCCTTCGTCGGTCAGGCCCTCTTGCGCCAGCAGCGGGATGAACAGCTGGAAGGCGCTGTCGAGGATGCCCGGATGCAGGTAGCCATGTTCGAGCTCGCGCTCGATGACCTCGGGGAGGTTGATCTCGCCGATCACGCTGTGGCCTTCCACCCAGCCATGGCCGATGGCCTGGAAGGCGGGGCCGTAGTGCAGGCCGATCGCCTCAGCCATGGCGAGATGGTCGGTGAGCCGGAAGTCCGGGTCGCGCTCGGGCAGCGCGGGAGGCCGGCGGCGCAGCTGGAAGCCGCGGCTCTGCTGCATGACCCGGGCGACGGCGTGGCGCTGCCATTCCTGGCCGGTGACCGGCTCCCGGGAGAGCACCTCGATGTGGCCGCTTTCCGGTGCCAGGCGGGTGCGGGTGCGGCGACCGTTGGCGCCGTCGAGCAGCAGCGGCGCCTGGATCTCCAGTTCCTCGATGTCGATGAGCTCGCTGTCGTGCTCGTGGCGGGCGGCGGCCAGCGCCAGTTCGAGGAAGCCGGCACCGGGGAACACCGCGCCTTCCCCGACGACGTGATCGGCCAGCCAGGGCAGGCGGCCGGTGTCGAGCTGGCTCTCCCAGGTATGCGACTGCTGGGCGAGGCGATAGCCGAGCAGCGGGTGCTCGTAATGGCGACTCAGCAGGCCTTGGCCATCGGTGGTGCCCTGCACCCAGTAGCGCTCGCGCTGCCAGGGATAGCGCGGCAGGTCGGCCAGGCGGCCCTCCACCGGGAAGTAGCGGTCCAGCGCCGTGGAGGCGCCGGACAGCAGCGTCTTGCCGGCGGCGTCGCGCAGGCACTGCTCGCCGGGGCGCTGGCGATCGAGGGTGTCGATGACCAGGCCCTGGCGATCCTTGTCGCGCAGGATCTCGTTGAGATAGCGACGCAGGATCGGATGCGCGCCGATCTCGATGAAGGTGTTGTGGCCCTGCTCGACCAGTTCGCCCACGGCGTTGCCGAACAGTACCGGCTCGCGAATGTTGCGCCACCAGTAGGTCGGATCGAGGCTGGTGCCGGCGAGCATGGTGCCGGTCACGGTGGAAACGAAGGGGATGGCGCCGGCGCTTGGCGCGAGCCCCTGCAGGGCGTCGATGAGGCCCTGCTCGATGCCATCCATCGCCGGGCTATGGAAGGCGTAGTCCAGCGGCAGGCGCTTGGCGAACACGCCTTCGGCGGCGAGCCGGGCTTCCAGCCGTCCGAGGCTGTCCGGCGGGCCGGCCAGCGTCGCGCCCTTGGGGCTGTTGATGCCGGCGATGACCAGCTCATTGAACTCGGGGAGCTCGAGCCAGGCGCCGAGGTCGGCCTCGCCGAGGCCCACGGCGGTCATCTCGCCGAGGCCACGGGTCTGGCCCTGGAAGTGGCTGCGGCGATGGATGACCTTGACCGCGTCGGCCAGCGACAGCGCGCCGCAGGCCCAGGCCGCGGCGACTTCGCCGACGCTGTGCCCGGTCACCGCGCTGGCCTCGATGCCCTGCTCGCGAAGCAGTTCGGTGATCCCGACCTGCACGGCGAACAGTGCCGGCTGGGCGATCTCGGTGCGCTGGAACCGCTCCTGCCCGTTGTGGCCTTCCAGTTCGGCCCGCAGGGAGAAGTCGCCGTGCTGCTGGAACAGCGCATCCACCTCGTCGACGGCGGCGGCGAAGCGGGGAGAGTGCTCGAGCAGGTCGCGGCCCATGGTCTCCCACTGGCAGCCGTTGCCGCTGTAGACGAAGACCGGACCGCTGGCGTTCTCGACGTGCTGGCCGAGGGCCAGTCGGCTGGTGTCGTCGGCCTCGGCGTAGGCCGCCAGGATGCGGGCCGCCTCCTGCCTGTCGTGGGCAAACAGCAGGGCACCCTCGGGGTGCCGTTCGCGGCGGTGCTGCAGGGTGTAGGCGATGTCGTAGAAGTCGTCGTCTTCGCGCTCGCGCAGCCATTCGGCCAGACGCCCGGCCATGGCTCTCAGCGCGGGGGCGCTTTTCGCCGAGAAACGCAGGGGCAGCGCGGCATCCACGCTCGGGGCGGGCGCGGGCACGACCTCCGGCGGGCTCTCCAGGATCACGTGGGCGTTGGCGCCGCCGAAACCGAAGGAGTTGACGCCGATGACCAGGCGCCCCTCCGGCTTGAGGGGGCGCGCCCTGGTCACGATGTCGAGATTCCAGCCGTCGAGGTCGATGCGCGGGTTGGGCGTCTTCAGGCCGATGGTCGCGGGCACCTCGCGGTGGCGCAGGCTGTACAGCGCCTTGGCCAGGCCGGCGGCGCCCGAGGCGGTCTCCAGGTGGCCGAGGTTGCTTTTCACCGAGCCGATGGGCAGCGGCGTGGCGCGGCGGGTGCCCAGTGCCTGGCCGATGGCGCGCGTCTCGATGGGATCGCCGACGGCGGTGCCGGTGCCGTGGGCCTCCAGGTAGTCGATGTCGTCCGGGGCGATGCCGGCCTTGTCGTAGGCCTCGCGCATCAGGGCGATCTGCGCCTCGGGGTTGGGCACGGTGAGGCCGGACTTGTGACCGTCGGTGTTCACCGCCGAGCCGGCCACCACCGCCAGGATGCGGTCGCCATCCTCCAGCGCCTTGTCGAGGTCCTTGAGCATGAACAGCCCGGCGCCCTCGGAGCGCACGTAGCCATCGCCATCGGCATCGAACACGCGGCAGCGCCCGTTCGGCGACAGCATGCTGGCCTTGGAGAACACCAGGAAGCCGTAGGGGTGCAGGTGCAGGCTGATGCCGCCGGTCAGGGCGGTGTCGGTCTCGCCGGAGCGAATCGCCTGGCAGGCCTGATGAAAGGCCACCAGCGAGGACGAGCAGGCGGTATCCAGCGACATGCTCGGCCCGTGCAGGTCGAAGAGGTACGACAGCCGGTTGGAGGCGATGCTGGAGGCGTTGCCGGTCGCGGTGGAGGCGTCGACGGCCTCCAGGTCGTCGGCCATGCGGAAGGAGTGGTCCAGGCTGGCGATACCGACGAACACGCCGCAGCGGCTGCCACGCATGTCGGAGGGCTTGAGGCCGGCATCTTCCATGGCTTCCCAGGCGAGCTCCAGGAGCATGCGCTGCTGGGGATCCATATGGGCGGCTTCGCGGGGAGAAATGCCGAAGAAGGCGGCGTCGAAGCCGTCGATGTCGCCCAGGCTGCCGGCGGCGAAGGTGATGCTGGTGCCCGGGTGTCGCTTGTTGGCGTGGAGGAAGCTGTCGTGGCTCCAGCGATCCTCCGCGACCTGGGTGACGAGATCCCGCTCGTCTTGCAGATCCTGCCAGAACCGTTCAGGGGTGGTGCCGGGAAAACGATGGGCGGCGCCGATGATGGCAACGCGTTTTGTCATGCTTGCTCCTGATGGTTCTGTTGCCGGCCTTCCGTGATCGGCGCCTGGCGGCTTGCGGCGAGGACGCTTTGCCACAAGGCCGCGCCCAGTTGATCGGCCCTTAGTGGCGTCTCGTCCTGGGGGCGACGTGGGCGGCGCGATGACCAGATGGTATAGGGCGTCTCGCCCACCGGTGCGCCGAAATGCCGATACGCGTTGGGCATGATCGGGACGTGGTCACCGTACCAGCACAGCATGCCGTCGCGCTCGGTACTGGCCAGCGTCTGGCGCAGGCCGGCGATCATGCGATCGGCGTTGCGCAGGTGGGCGAGGTAGCTGTGCAGCTCGCTGCCGTCCTCGGGCCAGGTGGCGACGTCCGGTGCCAGCTGGGCCAGGTCGGTGGTGGCGCCCCAGGTGTCCAGGTCCAGCGGACCATGGTTCTCCATGGTGATCACGAATACGAATAAAGGCTTATTATCCTGATCCTGCAGTAGCACGCCAACCATTTCGGCGACCGCCAGATCGCCGATGTATTGCCCGCAGCGGTCGTCGTCGGAGAAGGCGTCGATGTCCAGGAACTCATCGAAGCCGAGGTTCGGCATGACCTTGTCGCGGCCGTAGAAACTGGCCGGATAGGGATGCACGCAGACCGTGCGATAGCCCAGCTCGCGCATGGCGTTGGCGAGGCTCGGCACCGCGTGTTGGGTCAACTGGTGGTAGGGATTGAACTGGTGGATGCCAAGGGCCGAGCCTTCCAGGCCGGTGAGAAAGGCCGTCTCGGTGCGCACGGTGTTGGCGCCCCACACGGGAACCGACAGCCTGCCGTGCTGTGTGGCCGTCTCTTGCAGGGCGTCGTGATGTTCGAGCAGTTCGGGGGCGAGCCCGTCGATCCAACTGCGGGGGTCGAAGAAGGATTCGCTCTGCACCGCCACCACGTGGGGCAGCGTCTCCGCGGGGACGGGCTCCTCGGGAAGCGCGAACGCGGTGGCGTCGGGAGGTGTCCAGGGGCGGGCGGCGAGTCGCCCGTAGGCCCACAGGCTGGCGTACAGGCCCAGGCGTTGCAGGTCGTCGGCGGGGTTCAGCGAACAGCGGGGCAGGCGCGGCACGCCGAGCGCCAGCGCCAGCCCGGCGGGAACCACCAGCAACAGTTCGGCCTTCACGCTGGCGAGCAGCCCGTAGCGGCTCGCCGGCGAGGGTTCCAGCCACAGGAACGCGGCGATGGCGAGTGCGCCGGCGATGGTGGCGCCCAGGGCGAGCCAGATGCCGAAGAAGGGCACATAGAGGCGCGGATGACGAATGGCATCCACGAAGTACTCGAAATCGTGGCAGATGAAAGGCTCGCGCAGGGTGTCCCACTTGGTGTTGCTGGACTGCACCACGACCAGCAGCAGCGACAGCACGAAGGCCATCGCGAACCACGGACGCTGCAGGACCAGGGTGAACAGGCCGAACAGCAGCGTCCAGGTGGCCAGCTCGACGATCCAGGTGCTGGCATGGCGGCGCCAGGCTGGGGGGACGCGCGGGCGCAGCAGCCGTTCCATGGCCTGGCCGATGGCCAGGCCCGCCAGCCAGGGTAGCAGCAGGGACACGATCATCGGCGCCTCCCGTAGCCGGCCAGTTTCAGCAGCCGCTGGGAGATGCCGGCCGGCAGCACGGCCAGCCACCAGCAGCCCCAGTTGAGGGGAAAGGGAAAGCTGACCCTGGCGCGCCTGGCGGCAATGCCACGGGCGATGCGCGTGGCGGCCCGCTCGGGCGTCATCTTCCAGGGCTTGGGGCCGGGCATGGCGTCGCACATCGCCGAGCTGACGTAGCCTGGCATGATCACGCTGACATCGACGCCGCGCGGCGCCAGCCAGCCGCGCAGGCCCTCCGCATAGGCCTTGATGCCGGCCTTGCTGGCGCTGTAGCTGGGCGTCAACGGCAGGCCGTGCCAGGCCGCCAGCGAGCTGAGGAACACCAGATGGCCGCTGCCGCGCTCGATCATGCGCGGGGCCAGGTGATGGGCCATCGCCATGGGGCTGAGCAGGTTGATGTCGAGCAGCCGGCGGGAGGCGTCCCAGTCCTCCATGGGCTGGCCCTTGGCGGCATGGGTATTCTGCCCGGCGTTGGCGATCACCATGTCGGGTAGCGGCAGGCCGTCGAGCCAGTGGGCCAGGGCCTCGTCGTCGGTGAGATCCGCATCACCGAGGGTGACGGCGGCGCCGGCGGCCCGGCATTCGTCGCCCAGCGAGCCGAGCCGTTCCAGGCGGCGGCCGTGGAGGATCAGGTGGGTGCCCGGGGTGGCATAGTGCCGGGCCAGCGCGCTACCGATGGCACCGGTCGCGCCGGTGATGAGCAATGTGCGGTCAGTGGCTTGCGACGTCACAGCAGGGCCTCCAGGGGGGATGTCTCGGCTTCCAGCCGGCGGGCGACGTTGTCGATCGCCAGGGCCATGCCGGTGCGACAGTAATAGCCGCCGTTGAGCTGGGTGGTGTGCATCACGACCTTGTGAAAGCAGCGGAACAGGGTGTCGTCGGGTGGCGTGGCGTGGCGCCAGAAGTCGTCCAGGTCGCCTTCGAAGGTGAGTCCCGGGAGCCGGTAGATCGGCTGGCTCAAGGCGATGGTGGGACAGCGATGCTCGAGGGCCACGATGCCTGAGGTGCTGTTGACGGTGACGGTGCCCCGAGCGGCGGCGAGCAGGGCGTTCAGATCGCCCGACTCGAGGTAGACGATGCGCTCTGCCACGTCGTAACGCTGGGCGAGGCGTCGGATCTTGCCGGCGTAGTCCTCGAGCCCCATGTCCAGGGGGTGGTTCTTGATGCACAGCAGGCTGTCGCTCGGCGCGCTGCGAGCGAAGGACGCCATGACGCACTCGATGACCTCTTCCATGTTCGAGAACGGCGAGTGATGGCGGATCTGGGCGTCGCCGTTGAGCTGCAGCGGGAGGACGTAGAACGGGGTCCTGGCCTCGACCAGTCGGGCGATGCGGGCGGCGTCTCGACGCTTCCACCAGCGTAGCTGGGTGAGTCGCTTGAGATAGCCGGCATATTCGATGGGGGCCGTGACCGGTGCGTGGTTGCGGTAGTGCGGGGCGAGCAGCGGGTTGCCCAGCCCCGCCAGGTGGTAGAGCACGTCGTGGCCGGCACGCAGCCGGAAGGGCGAGCGGAAGCGTCGGGGAGCTTCGGGCGCCGGTAGGGCGGCCGCGGCGTCGCGGAACCAGTCGGCGTCCAGCGGCAGCAGGGAATGGCCGTTGACGCCCTCGCGTTCCACGGTGACCCAGAACGGGCGGAAATAGCCCTCTTCCAGGATCTGGTTGCGCACGCCCTGGCGGCGTGCGTCGCGAATCGCGGTTCGATGAACGGGCCTTTCGTCGCCGAAGATCACCTGGTCGGTCACGTCGCATTGCTGGCGCAGGGTGTCGAGAAAGGCCGGCAGTTCGCTCAGCTTGCCCCGGAACAGGTGGCTCTTGCCGCTCTTGGGTGACCAGTAGGCGAGGTCGCCGCCATTGAAATGAACCTTGGTGACACGGTGCCCATCCTCGGTCAATCGTTGGCCGAGTTGCTGGAAGAAGGGCGAGCATACGCCCTGCAGGAACAGGAAGGAGCGTCGTGATGAGGTCAAATCAATGCTTTCCGATGAAAATGTTGCGGTAATGGCGATAGAGACGCGTCTTCCACGCGAGCCTGCGGCCCCGGGCGCGCTGCTGCTCCAGCAGGGCAATGGCCGTCTCGGCGTTGCACAGCTGGCGGCTGCGCGGGTCGACGTACAGCGGATAGAGGATGAGGGTGGCGGCCACCAGTTCGTCGAGCGTCAGCTGCCGGCCGCGCCGCTCGCAGTGCAGCCGGTCTTCGGTCAGCCCCCATCCCGCATAGAAGGGCAAGCCGTAGGTCACCACCTTGCGCTCGCGCAACAGTCCCTCGAAGCCGGCCAGCGAGCACATGGTATGAATCTCGTCGACGCTGTCCAGCAGGGCGGCGATATCGGCATGGCGTGCCTCGATGTCCACCAGCGCGCGGGCGACGTCATCGAGCTCGCCGATGCGCGCGCCTGACGTCACGTCGGGATGCGGCTTGTAGATGAGCAGGGCATCGGGATTGGCCCGGCGCACGGCCCGCACCAGGTCGCTGTTGGTGCGCACGTCATGGGTGGCGTGGGCAATGGAGGCATCCGACTCGACCTGGCCGGGCACCAGTAGCCGGCGCTGGCCGTCGGGCATCGCCGGCAGCGGCTCGCCGGCGACGTTGTACTTGGTCAGCTTCAGGCTGAGCAGGCGCTGGCGAAGGGCGGCGGCTCGCTGACGCAGTGGGTCGTCGAAGCGAGTGTGCTGGAGCAGCGCCTCCAGGTCGCTGGGTTGGCCCGCATCGTAATAGATGCCCCGGGCATCCAGGACCAGGGACAGCGGCCGCGTGAGGTCGACGCCCAGCCCCACCGAGCGCACGAAACCGTCTTCCATCCGCCACAGTGGCGTGCCGCGCTGCCGGCAGGCTTGCTCGCTGCCCGGCGGGGTGCGGCTGGCCCAGCTCAGCACCCGCTCTCCGGTGATGGCGCCCTCCGGCGGCTGTCCGCGGCGACGATGGCGGTACGTCGATTCGGCGCCGAGAAAGTCGGGGACGAATCCGCGCTTCCAGCCCGACAGCTCGTAGGTGACCCAGCGTCCGGCCAGGCGCTCCTGCTGGCGCTTCTGGTCGGCGATGAGGTCGATGGTGGCCTCGAGCGTCGTGGCGCTGCCGGTGTAGGGGTTGGCGTAGCGGGCGTAGCGCAGGTAGGCGGCGGCGAACAGCTGGCGCAGGGTGCGCGGATGGCCTCGGCGAGGGCAGTCGATGCGGTCTTCGGTCAGCCCCCAGCCGGCGTAGAACGGCATGCCGTGACAGACGACGCGCTTGCCGGCGAGCAGCGCCTCGAAGCCGAGCTGGCTGGTGACCACATGCACGCTGTCCACGGCATCCAGCAGGGCCCAGGGATTGAGGTCTTCGCCGATCAGTCGGCAGCGCGGGTGCCGAGCCGCGTCGGCCAGGTGGCCATCCTTCTTGCCGGCGATGACGTCGGGGTGAACCTTGACCAGGATCTCGGCGTCGGGATGGGCGTGCAGCACTTCATCCAGCATGCGACGAAAGCTGTCGGCATTGGCCAGCCCCGCCGGAATGGAGGCGTCGCCGGCCGTCTGGTCGACCACCAGCACGCGCGGCGTCGCTGTATGTTCCAGCGCGCGGTCCGGGGCGTGGTTGTACTTGGAGAGCCGCAGTTGCCGGAGTTGCGCCATGCAGCGGTCGGCACGCTCCAGCTCCGCCTCGTCGAAACGGGCCTCCAGGATCAGTTGCTCGAGATCCGACGGGCGGGTCGCGTCGTAGTAGATGCCGCGATGATCGACGACCAGGCTATGCGGCGCATGGCCTTGCACGCCGAGTCCCCAGGAGCGCAGGAAACCGTCCTCGACGGCGACGTAGGGGCGTTCGTGACGTTCGGCCAACCGCCGGGCAGGCGCCGCGCTGGGCTTCAGCCCCCAGCCCAGGATGGCATCGGCGCGGCGCACGCGACCTCGGCGCAGGAGAGCCAGGTCGTCGAATTCGGTGAGGCAGGCTCGCAGCGTCGGCAATTCGAGCATTCGTCGCGTGGCGACGAGCGCCTGGCGCCTGCTGGTGGTGGAAGCGTCGCGTTGCGGAGCCAAGGGTCGTCCTTTCTGTGCTCATTCAATCCTTGTGTCGGCGGGCATTGTACAGGTATCGCCGTGCGTCGGCATGACGTCGCGCGCTCTGTGACGCGTCATCCTCCGCGACAGCCTGGGCGTGAGGTAGAATTCTCGCGTACGGTGTGTCGCTGCCGTACCGAGTGTCATCAGGCATTCAGCGTCACCCTGGCACTGAGTGCCATCGCTGTACCAAGTGGTATCACTGGGAGTAAGAACCATGACGTCTACTGTCTTGATCACCGGCGCCAATCGCGGCGTCGGCCTGGCGCTGGCGCGTCACTATCGCGCGGCGGGGTGGGAGGTCATCGGCGTTTGCCGCGAGGCCTCCTTCGAGCTGGCCGAGGCAGCGTCCCGGGTCATCGAGGGCATCGATGTGACCCGGGAGGAAGATGTCCGGAAACTGGCCGAGGCGTTGGAGGGGCAGTCTCTCGAGCTGTTGATCAACAATGCCGGCATGCTGCACGACGAGGCGCTGGGCGAACTCGACTTCGACGCCATTCGAGCGCAGATGGAGGTCAATGCCTACGCGCCGCTGCGGGTGGTGGAGGCGCTGCTGCCGTGCCTGGGCGAGGGCGCCAAGATCGCCAACATCACCAGCCGCATGGGATCGATCGCCGACAACGATTCCGGGGGCCGCTATGGCTATCGCGCCTCCAAGGCGGCCTTGAACGCCTTCGGCAAGTCGCTGGCCGTGGACCTGGCGCCGCGGGGCATCGCCGTCGCGCAGCTGCACCCGGGCTACGTTCAGACCCGCATGGTCAACTTCGGAGGCCTGATCAGCCCCGAGGAGGCCGCGACGGGGCTGGCCGAGCGCATCGAGGCGCTGACGCTGTCGACCAGCGGCGGCTTCTGGCACAGCAACGGCGAGCCCCTGCCGTGGTGATATCCGACCAATCGGCCGGGGGCGTCTTCGTCGCCCCCGGGCTGCGTGAGCGCCTGATGGCGGGCGTGGAGACCATCGGCGAGTCGGTGCTGGCGATCTATCGGCGCGGCTTTTCGGTCGAGACCAAGGCTGACGACAGCCCGGTCACCGAGGCCGATATGCTGGCCCATCATGCCCTGGACGATCTGCTCGCCAAGCTGACCCCCGGGGTGCCGGTGCTCTCCGAAGAGTCGACGGTCGCGCCCTATGCCGTTCGTCGTGGCTGGCGCCGCTACTGGCTGGTCGACCCGCTGGACGGGACCAAGGAGTTCATCAAGCGCAGCGACGACTTCACGCTGAACCTGGCGCTGGTCGAGGACGGCGTGCCGGTGTTCGGCATCGTGCATGCGCCGGCTCTCGGCCTGAGCTGGTGCGGGCAGGTCGGCGATGGGGCCTGGCGGTGCGAGGCTGGTGAAGAGAGGGCGATCCGGGTCCGCCCGCTGCCGGCTCCGGATGAGACGCCCTGGCGCATCGTGGGCAGTCGCTCGCACGGGCTGGCGGCGCTGACGGCCTTCCGCGCGCGATTGCCGGATCATGAGTTCCTCTCGCGCGGGAGTTCACTGAAACTGTGCCTGGTGGCCGAGGGCGTCGTGGATCTCTATCCCCGCTTCGGGCCGACCTGCGAATGGGATACGGCGGCGGGCCAGGCGGTGGTGACGGCCGCCGGCGGCGAGGTGCTGGCGGCCAGGAGCCTGCTGCCGCTGCGCTGCAACCGCCAGGCGTCGCTGCTCAATCCCGACTTCATCGTCTGCGGCCACCGAGACGCTCGCTGGGAGCAGGCGCTGGCCGCGAGCCTGGCCGAGGCCGATGGGAGCGGGGACGGGAGCTGAGAGGGGGCTGAGAGAGCGTCCGAGTCGCCTCAGCGCGGCGTTCTGTCCTGGTCCTTTTCGCCTTTCGTTGTGCCGGGCGGGGCGCCATTACTGTCGGGGGCGCCGTTGCCTTCGGGCGAGCGTAGATAGGCGATCCAGTAAACGCCGGCCACCAGCAGGCTGCCGCCGACCACGTTGCCGACGGTCACCGTCGCCAGGTTGAGCGCCGCACCGCCGACCGACACGCTCTCCGGCGCCAGCCACCAGCCCAGCGGCAGGAAGCACCAGTTGGCCACCGAGTGCTCGAAGCCCAGCGCCACGAAGGCGGTGATCGGCAGCAGGATGGCGAGGATGCGGTCGCTGACGCTGCGCCCGCCCATGGCCAGCCACACGGCCAGGCACACCAGCACGTTGCACAGTACGCCCCGGGCGAAGGCGGCCAGCGGTGACAGCGAGGCCTTGGCGGTGGCGATCCCGATCAGGGTCTCGCCCAGTGCGCCGCCGTCGAGCGATGGCAGGTCGGCCAGCAGGGCGAGCCCCACGGTGCCCAGGCAGCCGACCACGTTGCCGAGATAGACCAGTGCCCAGTTGCGCAACAGTTCGCGGCCGCGGATCTCGCCGCTGGCCCAGGCCATCGCCAGCAGGTTGTTGCCGGTGAAGAGTTCGGCCCCTGCGACCACCACCAGCACCAGTCCGAGGCTGAAGCTCAGCCCGCCGAGCAGGCGTGTGACGCCGAAGCCCAGCTCGCTGCCGGTGATCACCACGGCGAAGAACAGCGCGCCCAGCGAGATGAAGGCGCCGGCGAGGACCGCCAGTACGCCCAGCGTGAGGGTGTCTGCGCGGGCCTTGGCCACCCCCATGCGGGTGACGCGATGGGCGATCTCCCGGGGCTGAAAGGCGTCGCCGAAGAGAGGGGCCTTGTCCATGGTGGCTGGCCTCGTGATCGAGAAAAGGCGTCTCTCGACACTATAGTCACTGAGGTGCGTTACCCAGGCCACCGCGGTCGTGTCACCCGGATCACCGCTGCCCGGCGCTCCGTTCCGGGCGGCCGGATATCGACCGCTGTTCGATATCCCGATGGACGCAAAATTTTCATCCACTCGTCACCTACCACCCTCCTGCCTTTGGACTATGGTATAGGTCCATTGATGGTCAGCCGGAGGCGGTCACATGTGTCATGTACAGGTCGAGCGGCTTCCCTTGCATCAGCTGAACCAACGCGGCGCTGCCGCTCCCGACGTGGTGTTCGTCGTACCCCGCGGCGAGTCGCTGCGCGGCGTCGGGCTGGATCCGCGGCGCGGCATCTTCCTGATGCTGCAGTCCGGTGCCCGGCTCTATCCCCTGCATGATGTCAGCCGCGGCGACGACATCCTGAGAATGCGCATCCTGGCGGTGGACGTCGACGACGCCGGGGATCCCCGAGTGCTCGATTTCGTCACCGATAGCCTGGGGTTTGCCCTCGGCGCCGCCGTCTAGCCCCGGTTCGGGGCCTGTCCCAGGCTCGATCCCCTGGGGTCGCCGATATCCCTGGCCTGTCCCGACTTCCTTTATCCCCGCCACGGCGACGGCCCGGGACTCGACGCCCTGGCCATGCGCTAGAGACGCGCATGCCGCTGCCCTGCCAGGCCGTCATTCGTTTGGAGCGTGAACGCAGCCTCGTGGTGTATTGTCCATGCTTGGACTGACATCATCTCGAGGAGCTTTCTCATGGACGTGATTCGTATCATCTTTGCCATCCTGCTGCCCCCGGTGGGCGTCTTCCTGCAGGTCGGCCTGGGCCTGCACTTCTGGATCAACATCCTGCTGACCCTGCTGGGCTACATTCCCGGCATCGTGCATGCGGTGTGGATCATCGCCCGGCGCTGACGATAACGATGTAATGCCGATCTTCCCTCATTCGATTCCGTCGCCGGCGTTGGCCGGCGGCGCTGCAAGAGCGATCGCCGAGCACAGCGGGCGAAGGGTCGAGACAGGACGAGGGGGCTGGCGGTACAATCCGCACCACATTCACACCCACCATCACCCGGGATACCGCGCCGAGCGAGTAGAGGGGTGAGGATACAATCGCACAGAGCCCCAATGTCAGACGCCACCCAGGCCCGTGAAACCGGGCTTCGCAGGACCTTTGCCATCATCTCGCACCCCGACGCGGGCAAGACCACCATCACCGAGAAGATGCTGCTGTTCGGCAACGCCATCCAGATGGCAGGGTCGGTGAAGAGCAAGCGCGACGATCGTCACGCCACCTCCGACTGGATGAAGATGGAGCAGGAGCGCGGCATCTCGGTGACCACCTCGGTGATGCAGTTCCCCTACGGCGGACGCGTCGTCAACCTGCTCGATACGCCGGGTCACGAGGACTTCTCCGAGGACACCTACCGGACCCTGACCGCGGTGGATTCGGCGCTGATGGTCATCGACGGCGCCAAGGGCGTCGAGGACCGCACCATCAAGCTGATGGAGGTCTGTCGGCTGCGTACTACCCCGATCCTGACCTTCGTCAACAAGATGGACCGCGACATCCGCGACCCCATCGAGGTGATGGACGAGGTCGAGGAGGTGCTCAACATCCAGTGCGCGCCCATGACCTGGCCGATCGGCATGGGGCGCCACTTCAAGGGCGTCTATCACCTCTACAACGACGTCATCCACCTCTACACCCAGGGGCAGGGCAACCGCATCCCCGACGACAAGCGCATCGAAGGCCTCGACAGCCCCGAGGTCGACGAAGTGCTGGGCGAGGATGCCGCCGAGGAGCTGCGCATGGAGGTCGAGCTGGTGCGCGGGGCTTCTCACCCGTTCGACCTGGAAGCCTACCGGCGCGGCGAGCTGACCCCGGTGTACTTCGGTACCGCCATGGGCAATTTCGGGGTGCGCGAGATGCTCGACGGGTTCGTCGAGTACGCGCCGTCTCCCCAGGCTCGCGAGACCGACCTGCGCCAGGTGGAAGCCGAGGATGGCCGCTTCACCGGTTTCGTGTTCAAGATCCAGGCCAACATGGACCCCAACCATCGCGATCGCATCGCCTTCCTGCGGGTCTGTTCGGGCAAGTACGAGAAGAACATGAAGATGCGTCACGTGCGGATCGGCAAGGACGTCAAGATCGCCGATGCGCTGACCTTCATGGCCTCGGACCGCGCCCACGTCGAGGAGGCCTGGCCCGGCGACATCATCGGGTTGCACAACCACGGCACCATCCAGATCGGCGACACCTTCACCCAGGGCGAGGACATGCGCTTCACCGGCATTCCGCACTTCGCCCCGGAGCTGTTCAAGCGCGTGCGTCTCAAGGATCCGCTGCGCATGAAGGCGCTGCAGAAGGGCCTGCAGCAGCTGTCCGAGGAAGGCGCCACCCAGGTGTTCATGCCGATGGACAACAACGACCTGATCCTCGGCGCCGTGGGTACCCTGCAGTTCGACGTGGTCGCCCACCGCCTCAAGGAAGAGTACAAGGTCGACTGCATCTACGAGGGGATCAACGTCCAGACCGCCCGCTGGGTCTACTGCGACGACGCCAAGATGCTCGAGGAGTTCAAGCGCAAGGCCAGCCAGAACCTCGCCATCGACGGCGGCGGTTACCTGACCTACATCGCCCCGACCCGGGTCAACCTGCAGATGACCCAGGAACGCTGGCCGGATATTCGCTTCAATCCGACGCGGGAGCACTGACCCGGGCTTCGCCCGGAGCTGTAAGTTATAAGCTTGAAGTCATAAGCTGGAAGCTGGAAGAAAACCCGGCCGGGCTTTGCCCGGAGCTGGAAGAACGCCCGCTTCGCGGGCTTAAGCTTGAAGAAAACCCTTGACCTGATGATGGCGGGGTTCATGCTGTCTTCCAGCTTCCAGCTTCCAGCTTCCAGCTTCCAGCTTCCAGCTTCCAGCTTCCAGCTTCCAGCTTCCAGCT
>NZ_JACHXM010000025.1 GCF_014192055.1 Halomonas organivorans
GCGATCAGCCCGTAGATGATCAGCACGATCGACGGCGGCATCATGGTGCCCAGCGCGCCGCCGGCACAGACCACGCCGATCGACAGGTGCTTGTCATAGCCCAGGCGTAGCATCATCCGCCCAGGCCTTCTTCATCTCGAACTGGGGTTCGCCGGCGGTCTCGGAGGTCTGGAAGGTCCACTCGTAGTCGGCGGCCTGGGCATTGGCGGCCAGGGCGCCGAGTACGGCAACGGTCAGGGTCTTGAGAGGCATGCGTGTGATCATGAGGCTTCCTTATCGCTGCTTGTTGTTGAAACGTCGGTTGTCGAGACATCGAGGGTGGGGAGGGCCGGCATCAGGGCTTCGAGCCCCAGGTCCCGCCCGGTGCGCTCCAGCACCTTGAGGGCCGCCGCGGCGGCCTGATCCGGCTGACGCAGGCGGATCGCCTCCATCATCCGGCGATGGCGTTCCATGCTGTCGTGAAGCTCGTCGGCACTGTGGTTGGAACGCTCCACCAGCAGCGCGATGGCCGGCTTCAGCACATGGCTGATCTGGGCCCAGACCAGGTTGTGCGACGCCGCGAAGACGGCCTCGTGAAAGGCCACGTCGTAGTCGTCGTGGGAGATGCCCTGCCAGTGCAGGTCGTCGTGTTCCAGGGCGCGGATCATGCCCTCGTAGGCCGACTCGATGGCCAGCAGGTCGGCCGCAGTGGCGTGCTCCGCCGCCAGGCGGGCAACGAAGGGCTCCACGGCGACCCGAAAGGCGAAGATCTCGCGCTGGATGCGCGGGTTGGGCTGGGCGAAGCGTGCCATCCAGGCGCTCACCTGGGGATCGAGCAGGTGCCACTCCTGTAGCGCCCGCACCCGGGTGCCCTGCCCCGAGATGCGCGTCAGCAGGCCCGCCGCCACCAGGGTCTGCAGGGCGCTACGCACGGTGCTGCGGCTGACGCCGAAACGCTCGCAGAGATCCAGCTCCCGGGGCACGAAATCACCCGGCCCGTACTGACCGCTGAAGATGGCCTCGGCGAGGTCATCGGCGATGTCGGGTCGCGGCGAGCGGCGGGCATTGTCGGAGGCGTGGGGCATGATCGGCGTTCCGGTTCGCGTGAGTCCTGTCGGACTCCCTGATTGCTATGTCGGACATAGACTCGGACAAAATCGGACTTTATGCCTTTAGACTTTGGTCCCCTTCCCTCTTCCCTCTTCCCCCACCGCGTATCGCCGCGGCCTACGACTCGCCAGGCGCCGCGCCCCCGCAAGCGCCACTTCAACGTAGCCGACAGTCTCTCCCTGCGGCCGCCGGCCTTTCCCGACGACGCACGCGACCACGCCATGGAGGGAACGGCGCTTGCGGCCACCCTCCCGTCAGGCACAATGCCTCGATGCTCTACCGCAGGCTCAGGGGATAGGGGATAGGCGATATGACGGAGCGACCGGTCACGGTGTTCGGTGGCACTGGCTTTCTCGGCGCCACCTTGGTGCGCGAACTGGTGGAGGCCGGACGTCCGGTGCGCCTGGTCGCACGGCGGCCGGCGAGCCCGGACTGGGCCGAGCCCGGCGACCCGTTGGAGATCATCGGCGCCGATATCCGGCGCGACGACCAGGTGGCCGCGGCACTGGAAGGCGCCGGGGCGGTGGTGAATGCGGTGAGCCTCTACGTGGAAACTCGCGATCTGAGCTTCGAGGCCATTCATGTGGAGGGCGCCGAGCGCCTGGCGCGGCTGGCCCGGGAGGCCGGCGTGACCCGCCTGGTGCAGCTCTCCGGCATCGGCACCAGCTCCCGCTCGCCCTCGTCCTACGTACGCGCCCGAGCCCGGGGCGAGGCCGCGGTGCTCGAGGCCATGCCCAAGGCGATCATCGTGCGGCCCAGCGTGCTGTACGGCGCACAGGACGCCTTCCTGGCCACCCTGGCCCGCCTCACCCGGCTACCGGCGATTCCGCTGTTCGGCCACGGCCAGACGCGCCTGCAGCCGGTACACGTGGTGGATGTGGCCCGGGCCCTGGTGCACCTGACCGGCGGCGAGGCGCCGCGGCGTCGGCTGTTCGAACTGGGGGGTGACGACGTGCTCCGCTACCGGGAGATCCTGGCGCTGGTGATGAGCCACCTGCACCGGGAACGCCCCCTGGTGCCGGTGCCCTTCCTCGCCTGGCGGACACTGGCACTGCTGGCGTCGGCGTGGCCCGACCCGCCGCTGACCCGCGACCAGGTCATCCTCATGCAGCATGACAACGTGGTCGGCGACGGCGTCGGCACCTTCAGCGATCTGGAGATCAGGCCCCGCGCGCTGCGCGAGGCGCTGCCGGCCTGCCTGCCGACGGCGTGAACGTCAGGCCTTCTTGACGAACTGCGACTTCAGCTTCATGGCCCCGATGCCATCGATGCGGCAATCGATATCGTGATCGCCCTCGACCAGGCGAATGTTCTTCACCTTGGTGCCCACCTTCACCACCGAGGAGGCGCCCTTGACCTTGAGATCCTTGATCACGGTGACGGTATCGCCATCGACCAGCAGGTTTCCGTTGGCATCGCGGATCGCCGGCGCATCATCCGCATCCTCCCCGGGGGACGCCTGCGCCCATTCATGGGCACACTCGGGGCACACGTACTGCAGGCCGTCATGGTAGGTGAACTCGGAGGCACAGGAGGGACACGGGGGCATGGCATTCATGGCAGAGGCTCTTCGCGTGGACGGGAAAGCCGGCAAGCCTACACGGCGGACCGCACGAGCGCCATGTCGAGCCTTTGCGCCCGACCGGCGAGCTGCTAGGGTGAAACCGTCAACCTCTTGTTCAGGAGAAACGGATGGACACTTCCGTCAATAACGTGGTCGCCCAGACCCAGGTACTGGCGCACTACCAGACCGCCCAGCAGGCCCAGATGCAGGTATTCAAGGAAGCCCTGGACACCCAGCAGCAACAGGTCACCGCGCTGGTCGAGTCCGCATCGGTCGAGCCCCAACTGGCTCGGGACGGCAGCCTCGGCACCCAGATCAACACCTACGCCTGATCGTTCAGGCGCCGTACTCGCGCTCCACCCTCGCAATGCGCACCCGGTAGCGCGAGTACCATCTTTCGCGCCCCATTCGCTGGGCTTCGCGATGCTCCGCCTGCGCCTTCCAGCGCCGCACCGCCTCCAGATCCGACCAGTAGGACACCGTGATGCCCAGGCCCTCGCGGGCCGACTCCACGCCCAGGAAACCGGGCTGCTCGGCGGCCAGCGCCATCATGCGCTCGGCCACGGCGGCGTAGCCGGCATCGACCTCGCTGCGCAATGAGGTGAAGATCACGGCGTAATAGGGCGGCACGGGGGTCTCGGCGATCATGGAAGGGCTCCTTGTGCATCCAGGGCGCCATTAGAGCTCGTGCCGGGAGCATCGACAAGCCCACGCCCGCCGGGCACGCTATGCCCTTCAGCGGCCATTTCCAGCGAGACGAGGGAGAACCACAGCATGCGACTGGCGATCATGGGCAGCGGCGGCGTGGGCGGCTATTTCGGCGCCCGCCTGGCCGAGGCCGGCGAGGACGTCACCTTCATCGCCCGCGGCGAGCACCTGGCGGCCATGCGCCGCTCGGGACTCCAGGTCTCGAGCCCCGAGGGCGACCTGGTCCTGAAGGGAGTCTCGGCCACCGACGATCCCGCCGAGACAGGCGTGGTCGACGCGGTGATCGTAGCGGTCAAGGCCTGGCAGGTGCCGACCGCCGCGGAGACCATTCGTCCCCTGGTCGGCCCCGACACCCTGGTGCTGCCGCTGGAGAATGGCGTCGAGGCCGCCGATCAACTGAGCGAGGTACTGGGCGAGGCTCCCGTGCTGGACGGCCTGTGCGGCATCCTCGCCTGGCGCGAGGCGCCTGGCCACATCCGTCACGCCGGCGTGTCTCCCTTCGTACGCTTCGGCACGCGCCTGCCCGGACAGCGCCCGGGCGCCGAGCGCCTCAAGGCAGCCTTCGACCGCGCTATCGGCGTCACGGCCGAGCTGCCCGAGGACATCGAGGCCGCGGTGTGGAGCAAGTTCCTCTTCATCTGCGCCATGAGCGGCATCGGGAGCCTGACCCGGGCCCCGCTCGGCGTGACCCGGCGCCTGCCGGAGACCCGGCGGCTGATCGAGCAGATCCTGGGCGAGATCGAGGCCGTGGCGCGCGCCCGGGGTGTGGCCCTGCCGTCGGATGCCGTGCCCCGGGCAATGGACTTCATCGATGCCATGCCGGCGACCAGCACCGCCTCGATGCAGCGCGACATCGTGGCCGGGCGCCCCTCGGAGCTGGAGGCCCAGAACGGTGCCGTGGTGCGGCTCGGGCGGTCCGTCAATGTTGCCACCCCGGTGAACGCCATGATCCACGCCGCCCTGCTGCCCCAGGAGAACGCCGCCCGGGGCCTGGATCCCGACGCTTGAACCCGGCACACCACGCCCTTGCCTGGTTAGTCGCCGATATCCTCGTGCCAAAGCGTAGGCCGCTCGGCAATGAAGCGCTCCATCAGCGCGATGCACTCGGGATCCTGCAGCACCTCGACCTCGACGCCTCGTTCACGCAGCAGCGTCTCTTCGCCCTGGAAGGTGCGGTTTTCGCCGATCACCACCCGAGGGATGCCATACAGCAGGATGGCGCCGGTACACATGGCGCAGGGCGAGAGCGTGGTGTAGAGGGTCGACTCGCGATAGGTGCCGGGCGGCTGGCGACCGGCATTCTCCAGGGCATCCATCTCGCCGTGCAGTACCGTGCTGCCGAGCTGCACCCGCTGGTTATGCCCCGTTCCCAGGATCACCCCGCGATGCACCAGTGCCGCACCGATGGGAATGCCTCCCTCGGATAGGCTCCTGCGCGCCGCCTCCAGCGCCGCCCTCATGAAATGCTCCATTCCCTCTCTCCCTTGGGTCACCATGCCATCCACCCAGCCTATGCGCCTTCGGCGTCCCGGCGCCAGGGGCAACCGAGACCGGGGTCAAAGGGAAACCCCGAACAGCGCCTGGGCCAGCACTCCGGTGAGGAAGGCCAGGCCCGCCGCCGCGGCGCCCATCGACAGGGTACGCAGGCCCGACTGCCAGACCGGTCGCCGATAGACCAGACTCTTGAGCATGCCGATCGACAGGAACATCAGCGCGGCGATCGCAAGGCTGGCCCAGAAGCGGTCACGGGCGGCCAGCCCCGGGAGCGCATAGGGCAGCAGCGGCATGGCGCCCACCACCAGGAAGGCCAGAAAGGTAACCCAGGCCGAGCGCCACGGGCTCAGGCCGCCGCGCTGCAGGCCATGCTCCTCGGTCAGCATGGTCTCCACCCACACTTCCCGGTCGCGGCTGATGGTTTCCACCACCTGCTCCAGCAGCTCTCCCGACAGGCCCTTGCGGGCGTAGATCTGGCGGATCTCCTCGCGCTCGCCCTCGGGCACCAGCTCGATATGCTCGAACTCCCGTTCCCGGGCACGCTCCACCCCTTCGCGCTGGGCCTGTACCGCCTCGTAATTGCTGATCGCCATGCTGAAGCCATCGGCGAGCAGGTTGGCGAAGCCCAGTACCAGCGCGACGCGTGCCGAGAAGCCGGCTCCGAAGGCGCCGGAGACCACCGCGAAGGTGGTTACGCAGCCGTCGATGCCGCCGAGGATGGCATCCGGCATGCTGTGTGGACGCTCGGGCGTCTCCAGGCGGCGGCGAATCGCCTCGGGACGATGGTGCTCCTGCAGCGCCTCGCGCTTGCTGCGGGCCATGATGCCCTCCTCGCCGGATGGGCGATGACTGCCCTCGTTAACGAGCGTCGGCCAGGCGCGTCGGCGTGTCCAGGCCGTTCAGCGGGCGTCGACATCCTCGTGGGCCCGCCACCAGGCCGCATAAGAGGAGTTGGCCGGGTGCCGGCCGGCTTCATCGGGCGCGCCGTCGTCCCACCACACCGGGCCACGCTCGCCAAGCGCCAGCTTGGCGGCCTGTACCGCCGCCCGAGCCTCGGCCAGTGCAGCGTCATCATCCGCCCCCAAGGCCGCTTTCACCGCTCGCCGGGCACGCATCAGTTCGCGCACCCGGTCGCGCCGCGTCGTCTCGTCCAGCCGTGGGTCGGTGCATCGCCAGAGTCGCTGGCGGGCCACGAAGTAGCGGCCATCCGGCGTCCGGGGGTAGTGTCGGGACATCGTCACTTTCCCTCGCTTGTACCGCTTGCCGATTACCACCATGATCGAAGCCTCTTCCAAGGCAAGCAAGGAGCACCGCCCATGAGCGATCACGCCTCTCCCCGTATCCTGGTCTTCGCCGGCAGCACTCGCCGGCATTCCTTCAACAAACGCCTGGCACACCTGGCCGCCGAACGCATCGAAGCCCACGGCGGCCGCCCGACCCTCATCGACCTGGCCGACTATCCCATGCCGCTCTACGACGGCGACTTGGAGGCCGATCAGGGCCTGCCCGAGGCCACCCTGGCCCTGCGCGAACGGCTCGCCGAGCACCAGGGCCTGCTGATTGCCTCGCCGGAATACAATGGCTTCATCACGCCGCTGCTCAAGAACGTCATCGACTGGCTGACCCGTCCGCACGAGGGCGCCAGTGGCCTGGCGCTCTTCCAGGGGCGCCTGGCGGCGGTGGTCGCCGCCTCGCCGGGCGGGCTCGGCGGGCTGCGCGGCCTGGCACTGATTCGTCAGCTGCTGGGCAACATCGGCGTGACGGTGCTGCCGGACCAGTTGGCCGTGGCCAAGGCGGGAGACGCCTTCGCCGACGACGGCCAACTGGTCGACGACGGCCAGCGCGACAAGCTGGACGCCATCTGCCAGCGCCTGGTGCACGACCTCGGGCGCCTGCACGGCTGAGGCAGTCGACGAGGGCGCCCTCAGCGCTGCTCCTCGCCGGCCAGGGTCCACTTCACCAGCCGCAGCACCAGGGGCCGCACGGTCAATACGCCAAGGAAGGCCACCGGCATGGCCCGCACGTAGGCCCGGCCCACGGCGGCCAGGTAGTCGGGGCCGAGTCCCCCGTTGACCGCCGTGATCACCAGGCTCATCAGCAGCGTCATCAAGGCGGACATGTAGAAGGCGAAGACCAGCGGGGCGAAGCGCGGCGGGATGCCTCGACGCGGCCTGGTGACGTTTCCGTCGGCGGTGCGCTGTGAGCTTGAAGGCGTCGACATCTCAACTCTCCTCTGTCGTCGTTTGTCGATCGGGATGCCCCCAGCCTAGTGGCCCCGGCCTCATGCCTGTAGACGTCATGGCCTTGGTTCACTATAAAGATTTATTTACGAATCCAGACAAGCATTCTGCGAGAAAGCCAATGGATACCCTGCGCGCCATCGAGAGCTTCGTTAAGGCGGTCGAGGCCGGCAGCATCGCCGCCGGCGCGCGACGCCTAGGCATCAGCCCGGCTGCGGCCAGCCAGGGCATCGCGCGCCTGGAAGCCGCCATGGGAGTAAGGCTGCTGGCGCGCACCACGCGCCGCATGTCGCTGACCGACAGCGGAGCGATCTACTACGAACACGTCCGCCACGTCGCCCGCGATCTGGAACGCGCGCACGGCGCCATCTCCGCGCTGCAGGCCGAACCGCGGGGACGGCTGCGCATCACCTCCACCGCCGCCTTCGGCCGCCACGTCCTGGCGCCGCTGATGCCCGGATTCAACGCCCGCTATCGCCACCTCTCGCTGGAGCTGTTGACCACCGATCGCAGCGTGGACCACATCCAGGAAGACGTGGATATCAGCATCCGTTTCACTCCCCAGCTCGAGGAAGGCCTGGTAGCACGCCGCATCGCCTCCATTCCCTTCCTGTTCTGCGCCTCCCCGGACTACCTGGCCAGGGCCGGGCATCCGCACAGCCCCGAGGAATTGCGCAGCCACGACTGCCTGGCCTTCCGCTCACCGCTGGACGGACGCTTCATGAGCTGGGGGTTCATCCGCGATGGACTGCGCTTCGAACCGGACTTCAAGGCCACCATGCTCAGTGACGACATCGATGTCCTGGCGCGCATGGCGCTGGCCGGCGGCGGCATCACGCGCTTGGCGGCCTTCATCGCCGACCCGCATGTCGAGGCCGGCCGCCTGGTGCCATTGTTCGAGGCAGGCGACGGGAGCGGGGTACATGCCGTGTCGGAACCCATGGACATCTACCTGTGCGTGACCGACCGCCAGGCGCTGACGCCCAAGGTCAGGGCGTTCATGGACTATCTCGTCGAACAGTTGCCGGCGGCCTGGCGGCCGCGTTGAGGGCGATGCGTCGCCTACAGGCGCCCTTCGCGGCGCAGGCGGCGACGCACCCAGCGGTGATACCAGGCGCCGAGCAGCGGCTTGACCAGAGGCAGGCCGATCAGCCAGGCCAACGGCCTGAGCCACGTGACACGACGCATCAGCAGGATGTAGGCGTCGAGGCCATGACACAGTCGCCCCGCGTCGTCTTCCACGTGAAGGGAGCGCAAGGCCTCCTGGAGTTCGATGCCTCGTGCGCGCAGGTGATCGGCATGGTCGGTGACATCGAGCCACTCCACCGACGCCGCACCGCCGGACCATCGTTCATAGCGGCGCCGGTCGCGCCGACAGATGGGGCAGCCGGCATCGTAGTAGACCTTGAGGGTCGCTGGCTCGCTCATGAGATCTTCGGCAAGCGTGGGGTCAAGCGGCTGTCGCCGCCGGGGAACGGGTGGCCAGGAACTCGCCCTTGCCGACCGGCACCAGGCTGGTGGTGAATGCGGGGTCCGCTTCCACCAGGTCGATGAAGGGCGCCAGCTCCTCGGCATGGGAGGTGGCGTTATCCACCACCAGCAGTCCTCCCTGCACCAGCGCCTCGCGAACCCTCGGCCACCAGTCGGAATATTGGGCACGGTCGGCATCGAGGAACACCAGGTCCAGCGAGGCCGGCGCCTGTCGATCGAGCACCTTGCCGGCATCGGCATGCAGCGACTCGATCACCTCCGCCAGGCCGGCGCAGGCGAAGTGTTCCCCAGCCATGCCCCAGCGGTCGGCGGCCCACTCCACGGTGGTGACCCGGCCGCCGATGGCCCGGGCCGCCTCGGCGAGCCACAGGGTGGAGTAGCCGTTGGAGGTGCCGACCTCGAGGATCCGCCGGGCATCGGTGGCCCTGACCAGCACGGCGAGGAACTGGCCGGTGTCGCGGGTGATATTGCGCAGCCGATCGTCGGGCGTCGTGACGGTTCGGTCATGTTGCTCGCCGAAGGCCTCCAGGTCGGCCAGCAGGCGATCAAGGGGAGTGATGTGAGGCATCGCCATCTCCGTTTGGCATCGGGTCTCGTGATCGTGGCTCGACCATGGAGACCCGTTCAGGCGATATGGGTTCCCTGCGCGCCCTGCCCGGGGCGCGCATCGCCCCCGCCGGGACCGGCCGGCATCAGGCGCCGATGTCGTCGTCGTAGTCCTTGTCGTCATGGGTCTTCAGCGGCGAATCGTCGTCGCAGCGCGGCTCGTGCGTAAAGGTCTCCGTCACGTCGAGCAGCCCCAGGCTCTGGATGGTCCGGCGGCCCAGCAGCACCGGGTAGAGCATGTCATCGCGATCCCGGAGGCTGAACTGCTCCTGGTAACGGGTGTCGCCGATGCAGATGGTCATCAGCACCGCCGGACGACGGTCCTCGCCGCCGGCACCGCTCAGGATCAGCCGGCGAAAGATCGGACGTTCGAACTCGCGGCTGACCACCTCGCCTGAGGCCTCGTCCTCGAGTTCGACGTCGAAGCGTACCCAGTCTTCCCCGTCGCGCTTGAACTCCTCGATATGCTCGGCCTGCATGGACGAGGTCAGCGCACCGCTGTCGAGCTTGGCCTTCACCTCCACGCCCCAGCCGGGGTCGATCAGGGTCTTCTCCACCCAGCCGTAGACCTCGGGCTCGTCGGCCACCGCAGCGCCGGACAGTAGACCGGCCCCCAGCAGGGGAACCAGGGCGCGAGACAGGAACTTGTGCATGCTTTCTCCTTCTGAAGGTCGCGGTGTATCGCGATCCGACGGCGCCGGATCATGAAGCCATCGAACGTCATGAGACTCTACGCCAATGCTCGGGTTCCGTCGCCCGTCGCCCGTCGCCCGTCGCCCGTCGCCCGTCGCCCGTCGCCCGTCGCCCGTCGCCCGTCGCCCGTCGCCCGTCGTCAAAGATGATCGCGCGGGAGCGTCTCGTTCCAGGTTCGCGAGAAGATCCGCTCGCCGCCTTCGTAGGCATCCAGGGTGGCATTGAGATGGAAGTGGCTCGGCGTGCTGGTCAGCTGCGTACGACTGGTCATCTCGACCCGCCAGTCACCCCGCGCCATGAACCGCCGGTTGACGACCTCGCCGCACAGCGTGGCGTAGTCATCGTTGGCCTGGCGATAGCGCTCGGTGACATCGTAGCCGAGCGTCAGCCCCTGCTCCTCGAGACGCCAGCTGCCATCGTTGTCGATGACGTTGAGGCTGGCCTCGTTGGTCGCCAGGTTGAAGTGTACCGTCCATTCCCGATGCGCCGGCACCAGCAGGGTGACGGCCGGCGCCATCGCCATGTGCGGCTCGCCGAGGTCAGGCAGCGTCGCTTCCCGATCCGGGCGCGGGCGCTGCGGCAGCGACAATCGGCAGTGGCGAAGACGAAGCGTCAGGATCGTCGGCAGCGGCGAGGGCCATGCCAGCGGCCAGTAGGAGGAAGAGATCGCCAGCCGCAGCCGATTGCCGGCGGGAAAGCACTGGGCGACGTGGTTCAAGCGCACCCGGACGCGACAGGGTTCGCCGGGCCGCAGCGGCTCGGGACGGTGGTGGCCATGGCGATGGCTCAGGTTCAACAGGCCATAGGTCACCAGGGTCACGCTGCCGTCGGGCGCGATGTCGGACAGGCGCACGGCCACCATCGCCTGGGGGCGGTCGGCAGCCACCTCGAGCTCGACTACCGCCTGGCCGAGCATCTCGAGATCCGCCTCCAGCGGCGGCGTATCGAAGCACAGCGAGCCGCCGTCCTCGAGCCGCTGGTCCGTGGGCAGGTCGGTGCTCTCGGCATAGCTGCACCACTTGCCGGCGAACAGCCCCACGCTCAGCGGACTGCGGATCGACAGGTCGGCCTCCTCGTCGTCACCGGCGCCACCGGCTGCCAGCCCCTGCCGGGTCAGGGCGAACGTCAGAGGCTTCAGCCGCGGACCGGGCCAGCCTGGCTCGGCGACCCAGCGACCGGGCCGGTCGTCGCTGATCGGCGAGACGCTGTCCTGCATCCAGGCTCGCAGCATGGGCTCGCGCTCCACGCCGTTGTCGAGATCACGCAGCCAGCGATCCCACCAGCGCAGGCACTCGCCGAGGAAATCGATGGAGGGTCCCGGGCCACCGAGATGCGGGTACTTGTGCCCCCAGGGACCGATCAGCCCCTTGCGCGGCCCGCCCAGGTGCTGGAGCAGCCGGAACACCGTGTTGCAGTAGCCGTCGGCCCAGCCGCTGACCGCGAATACCGGACAGCGAATGGCGGTAAAGTCCTCGCAGACCGACCCATGACGCCAGTAGGCGTCGCGCCGCTGATGCGCCAGCCAGGTCTTGAGCCACGGCTCGCTGCTTTCGAGACGCGCCAGCCACATCTCGCGCCAACGCGCGCCGACGATGGCCGGATCCGGCGGGCAGGCATTGTAGGACAGCATCACCGAGGCCCAGGACAGGTTGTCGGTCAACAGGCAGCCGCCCATATAGTGGACGTCATCGGTGTAGCGATCGTCAGAGGAACAGACGCTGATCACGGCCTCCAGCGCGGGAGGCCGCAGCGCCGCGATCTGCAGCGCATTGAAGCCGCCCCATGAGAGGCCGATCATGCCGACCCGGCCGTTGCACCAGGGCTGCGCCGCGATCCAGCGGATCACCTCGACGCCGTCCTCGAGCTCGCGGGGCAGGTATTCGTCATGCAGGACGCCGTCGGAATCGCCGCTGCCGCGCAGGTCGACCCGCACGGCGGCATAGCCGTGCCGGGCGAAGTAGCCATGGACCTGGCTATCCCGCGGCGAGCGGAAATCTCGCTTGCGGTAGGGAATGTATTCGAGCACCGCGGGGGCCGGCATCGCCGCCACATCCGCCGGCAGCCACAGCTTGGCGGCCAGCCGGACGCCATCCGCCATGGGGATCCAGGCGTTTTCGATGATCCTCACCCCGCGCCCCATCCCGTTCCTCCCCCGACCCATGACACGGACGCCCGACGATGACATTCAGCATATAGCGCGCGTGCTCCCCCGCCGCCAGCAGCGTCGTCAGGAAATATTGATGCCGGTCAAGGCGGGGGCCAAAGGCTCTCCATAGACTACGCCCGATGGTGACTCGGCGGCCCCGCCGATGCCCGCTCGAGCGCCATTCATCACCCCCCCCCAAACATCATCGGCCGGTGCTCGAGAGCATCGTCAACGCAGGGAATTTCCGGGAAATTCCACGAGGCTGACAGCATGATCGACATCAAGACGCTCACTCTTCTGCCGCAGGATGAGCTCCTGCAGGCCAGTACCCTCGAAATCGAGGCCGGTCGACGCTATCGACAGCTGGCCCTGAGTTTCCTGCCCTACGACGCCGACCGCAGCCAACGCATGACCCAGCTGGGTATCGCCTGCGAACACCGGATCGACGCCCTGAAATGGGCCGCCGAGAGTCTCGGGCTGGGCGCCTGCGTGGCCCTTCCCGAGGCGCTTGCCGACCGACAGGGCGAGAGCAACCAGGGGGGAGGCTTCTTCATCGTCGACGATGCCACGGCCGAACTCGTGTGGCAGGAGGCGCTGGAGGCGGCCCTCGAGGATCAGCGCTTCGCGCGGCGGTTGCTGGCGGTCAACGGCACGCCGGAGCTGGAACGCCCGCTGCTGGAGTATGCCCGCCAGAAGGCGGCCGAATGCGATGTGTTGATGGCATGCCATGCCGGCCACGCCCGGCAGGCATGATCCCTAAGGTCGAAGCCGCGGCCAACCGATGGCAGGGCGGGGCCGGGAGGCCCCGCCCTGCCACGCAGTTCACGCCTGGATATCCAACCGGCGGCGATGCGCTTCCTTGACCTTGGGCAGGGTCAGTTCCAGCACTCCGTTGCGGAAGTTGGCCTCCGCCTTGTCGGCATCGATGTCGCAAGGCAGTTCCACGGTACGCAGCACGCTGCCGTGTGAAATCTCGCAGCGATAGTACTCGCCCTCTTCCTGCCGGGTTTCCTTGTGGCTCTCGCCCTTGATGGTCACCGTGCGGTCGGTCACCGAGACATCGAGATCTTCACGCTCGATGCCCGGAATCTCGGCGCGCAGCACCACCTCGGCATCCTTGTCGAGGATATCGACCCGCGGCATCCTCGGCTCCAGTGACGACATGCGCTCCCAGCGCAGCGGATGCATCCAGTCCCGGGCCAGCAAGCCGTCGAACATGCGATCCAGTTCCCGGAAGGGACTGATCGGGCGAGACGCGGGCTCCTCGGCCTTCGTCTCGGGCGCCTTGGCCAGTTGGCTGGCGGCGGCAGATGCCCCCTTTAACTTCTTATCGGCCATGACATTGCACCTCGGTACAAGCGACATGTAGAGAGTAAACGCTCGGCGAAAACGCCTTGCCACACGCTCCGCCGGCGGGACCTCGATCAGCCGATCTGATCGCATGAATGAGCATAGGCGAGCGGCCGCAAGCGGCGATGACGCCGGTCAAGTTTTACCCCGATTCTCCGGGGCCGTCGCGCCTCTCGAGACCGACGCCGAGAGGCGCATCGTCGTATATGCTGAGAACAGACCCCGCCGCCGCCGGCCATGCTACCGGGGGTGTCCATGAAGATCGTGCATTCCTTCCCTCGCACCGTGCGCGTCATCGAGAACCTGTGGATCCCCATGTCCGACGGCACTCGGCTGGCCGCACGCGTCTGGCTGCCCACCGATGCCGTGGGAGACCCGGTACCGGTGATCCTGGAATACATGCCCTACCGCAAGCGCGACTTCACGCGCCTGCGCGACGAACCCCTGCATCGCTATTTCGCCGGCCACGGCTATGCCTGCGTGCGCCTCGACCTGCGCGGCAGCGGCGACTCCGAGGGCCTGCTGCTGGACGAATACCTGCCCCAGGAACTCGACGATGCCGTGGAGGCCATCGCCTGGCTGGTCGACCAGCCGTGGTGCAGCGGCGAGGTCGGCATGATGGGCATTTCCTGGGGCGGCTTCAACGCGCTCCAGGTCGCCGCCCTGCGCCCGGCCGCACTGAAGGCGATCATCACCATGTGCTCCACCGACGACCGCTATGCCGACGACGTCCACTACCAGGGCGGCTGCCTGCTCAACGAGAATCTCGGCTGGGGATCGGTGCTGCTGTCGTGCGCCACGACCCCGCCGGATCCCGACATCGTGGGCGCAGCCTGGCGCGACCAGTGGCGACAGCGCATCGAGCGCGCGCCCCTTTACCCGTTGACCTGGATGCGCCATCCCCATCGCGATGCCTACTGGCGGCACGGCTCTATCTGCGAGGCCTTCGCCGCCGTGGACTGCCCGGTCTTCGCGGTCGGGGGCTGGGCCGATGGCTACGTCAACGCCATCCCGAGGCTGCTGGCCGGGCTCGAGGTACCGCGCAAGGGCCTGATCGGCCCCTGGTCCCATGCCTTCCCCCATGCCGCCCTGCCCGGCCCGGCGATCGGCTTCTTCCAGGAAGCGCTGCGCTGGTGGGATCACTGGCTCAAGGGGCTCGATACCGGGGTCATGGACGAGCCCCTGCTGCGGGTATGGATGGAGGAATACGTGCCGCCGGCGCCGATGCACGTCGAACGCCCGGGACGCTGGGTGGCCGAGGACGCCTGGCCGTCGCCGAGGATTCGCCCGCGGATGCTCTACCTCAACGTGCTGTCGCTGGGCGAGAGCCCCGAGCCGGCGGACCGCCTGCGCCTCGCCTCGCCACAGACCACCGGCCTGGCGGCCGGCGACTGGTACGGGTTCGGCGCCGAGGGCGAGTCGCCCACCGACCAGCGAGAGGACGACGGCAAGTCGCTGGTGTTCGACTCCGACCCTCTCATCGAGCGCCTGGAGATTCTCGGCGCGCCCGTGGCCTCGCTCGACCTCGCGGTCGACCGGCCGGTGGCCCATGTCATCGTACGCCTCGACGACGTCGCCCCGGACGGCGCGTCGGCGCGGGTCAGCTACGGCATCCTCAACCTGACCCAGCGGGACAGCCGCGCGGAGCCTGCGCCGGTAATACCGGGCCGGCGCTACCAGGTCGACGTCCGCCTCAATGATATCGCCTACGCCTTCGCCGCCGGGCATACCCTGCGGCTGGCGATCTCGACCTGCTACTGGCCGGTGATCTGGCCGGCCCCCGAACGCGTTCAGCTCGAGCTGCATACCGGCACCAGCCGACTGACCCTGCCGGCGCGTCCACCGCGGCCGGAGGATACCGAGCTGCGCCCCTTCGAGCCGCCGGAGCGAGGCCCGATGCCCGAGCTGACGACGCTCAAGGCCGCTCCCTTCCGACGCCTGGTCGAACGCGACCTGACCACCGGCATGACGGTCTACCGCATCTCGACCACCGGCGGCGACTTCGGCGACGCCGCCCTGGCACGCATCGAGGACATCGACCTGACGGTCGGCTACACCCTGGCCAAGAGCTACCGCATCCACGATTACGACCCCGAGACCGCCGAAGCCACGGTCGAACAGGTCACCACCCATCGGCGGGGACACTGGCACACGCGCCTGGAATGCCGCACCAGCCTGACCGCCACGCCGCAACGCTTCCGGATTCGCGGCGTGCTCAAGGCCTACGAAGGCGACACGCTGTTCGCCCGCCGGGATTGGGACGAGGAGGTGGAACGCCGCCTGCTGTGAGCCTCAACCGCCGACGCCCCGGCCGAGTCGGGCGAGCGACGCCTCGAGGATCAGCCGCAGCAGCGCATGATAGGGGTAGCCCGCCCACTCGGCCATCAGCGCCAGCTTGCCGTCCCAGTACCAGGTCGGGTTGGTATTGACGTCGAGCAGTCGCGGCATGCCGTCCTCGCCGGCGCGAAAGTCGAGGCGCGCATAGTCGCGCAGCCCCAGGCGCCGAAACAGACGCACGCAGTGATCGACCAGCTGACTCCAGGTCACCTCGTCGAGCTGGGCGGGCCGGAAGCCGAGCTTCTCCCAGTACGGCGAGTCGGGATCGGCCTTGGAGCCGTGGGTGAGGATCGGCGGCAGCCCGGAAGGCAAGGCCGAGTAATCGACCTCCAGCGGTGGCAGCACCGTAAAGCCGCTCGCTGCGTTGCCCACCAGGCCGACCGTGTACTCCGGGCCGGTGAGAAAGTCCTGGAGCAGCGCATCGTCGACCCCGGGCTGTCCGGCCAGCCAGCGCAGGTAGCCCTCCGCCGCCCGGGCGTCGTCGACCACGCAGTCGCGGGTGATGCCAAAGCTGCCGCCGCTGCCGTTGGGCTTGATCAGGCAAGGGTAGATGGTCGGCAACACCAGGGGATCCGCCGCCAGGTCCACGTAGCTCTCGTTGGGAACGGGAATGCCGAGGCCCGCCGCCAGGGCCCTGACCAGCGCCTTGTCGGTGGTGAGGCTGATGGCCATGGGGTCGGCGCCGGTGTAGGGAATCGCCAGGATCTCCATCAGCGCCGGCACGTCGCGTTCCAGCAACCAGTCGTTGCGAAATCCCGTGTCGCAAAGATTCAGGGCCAGGTCCGGCGGCGCGGCACGCAGGGTGTCGATCCAGGCGCCGTGATCATCGAGGAAGCGGAAACGATATCCCTTGAGCCGCTGCAACGCCTCGCGCAGCCGCATGACCGCGGTCAGTTCCTCGTCGCCGAACCGGCCATCGGGGGCGTAGGCATAGGGGAGACGAGGATCGCCCAGCAGCACGGCCACGTCGATATCCGCCATGATACGTCCTCCCGGCAGCGGGATCGTCGGCTGACGCCTGCTCGGCAAGTATAGCTCCGACGCATCGCTGTACGGGAGCGGTCGACGCCATGCGATCCGGACTAGGTTATAGAGGACAGACCTACCGCGAGGCGGGCCATGACATCGGGGCAGAGACGCTTCACTCGACAGCGGTTGGTCAACGGCGTCCAGACGGCGCTGATCATGGGCGGACTCGCGCTCACGCTGTCCTTGCCCGGCTACCTGCTGGCCGGTCTCGGTGGCGTGCTGATCGGCCTGTCCGCGGTCACGGTGGCCACTCTGGCGACGAGCCGGGTGCCCGCTCGGCTGATCCTGACCCAGGCCGGTGCCGGCCGACTGGCGCCGTCCCAGGCACCGGAAATCCATGCCCTGCTCGCCCGCCTCTATGCCCGGGCCGGCCTGAGAAGCCCGCCGCAGCTCTACTATGCCGCGACGCCGGAGCTCAACGCCTTCGCGGTGGGCGGCCCGCGCGACGGCGGCATCGCGATCACCGAAGGGCTGCTGCGCTCGTTGACGCTGCGCGAGCTGGCCGGCGTGCTGGCTCACGAAGTGAGCCACCTGCGTCACGGCGATACCCGGGTGATGTCGATCGCCGCCACCATGACCCGGTTGACGCTGTGGCTGACCTCGGCCATCCAGCTGGCGATCCTGTTCAGCCTGCCGCTGATGCTGGCCGGCGACGTCACCATGCCCTGGCTGACGCTGCTGGTCGTGGCCTTCGCCCCCACGCTCAGCACCCTGCTGTCGCTGGCCCTGTCCCGGCAGCGAGAATACACCGCCGACCTCGAGGCCGCGGCGCTCACCGGCGACCCGAAGGGCCTGATGTCGGCACTGATGGTGCTGGAACGTCAGCATGGACGCTGGCTGTCGAGCCTGTTCGGGCGTCAGCGTCCAGCGGCGCTCGAGTGGCTGCGCACCCACCCCGACACCCGCGAGCGCATCCGCCGGCTGGCCGAGCTCGACGACGACCGCCACGGGCCACCGCTGACGACCACGCCAACACGGGCAGCGATCCCGCGACGACCGCCTCCGCTGCGTTCAGGCGATTGGCGGCGCCGCAGCTAGCGAGGCCCGACGTCAATCACCGCGCGCTTCATGCTCCAGGTCTTCCACATCGCCCATGGAGGCCAGCTTGAGGTCGCGGACGGTGCGGATGGTCGGCTTGAAGGCAAACATGGCCGAGCCGACGATGAAGAACCAGGTGGCCAGCGTCTGCTGGCTCTCATAGAGAAACAGCACCGAGCCGACCAGAAAGGCGGCCGCGGCACCGAAGTCGACGAGAGTGTAGACCAGTTCCCAGAGCGCATAGAGCCGGCGAGTTCGTGGATTCTCCTCGCGCCGGTCACGATCGAATAACGCCATGATTCCCTCCCTGGACAGTGTCGGTACGCACTAGTGTGCGGTATCAGGAATTGACCATAGCATTCCTGCGGCTCCCCGGGCCGCCCCCTCAGCGGACGTCCGATTCAGGACATCGAGCGATGCCGGCAGCATGAACGCAAACGCCGCGCTGCGACTCAGGGCGCGGCGCGGCGTAGCCGCTCGAACTCCTCGTCGCTGATCTCGCGGCGCTCGGCATCGAGGATCTTGCCGCCCAGCGCCGCCACGCCGAGAGTGAAATCGATCAGCGCGTCCGGGCTGTGGGCGACCCGCCGCTTGTTGCGGAAATGCACCAGGATGGAGATGCCTTCGACTACCGGGTGCTCACCTTCCTCATGCAGAGGCGGCAATGCCCCGGGCGGAGTGCTGTTGGCGATCACCATGCGATAGCCGGTCCGCGGTGGCCGGATGTTGTAGACCCGCTGCCTGGCGTCGTAGACCGCGTCGAGCTCCTCGAGCTTGCGCCGCAGCCGTCGATTGGTGTCGAGGCCGGGCCAGTCGAGAACCACGAACAGGCATTGCCTGACGTCGTCGGCCGAAGCGACGCGAAAGCGCCGGGCCACGGCCTCGGGCTCCGGCCCGGAGGCCGTCGGGGGCGGGGCGGATCGAGGTTCGGCCGCTGGCGGCGCCTCACGCGTCATCGCGGGAGCATCCGGCTCAGCCGGCGGCTCCCGCCGCGCGCCGCGTCGCAGATACCAGGACAGCCCCAGAGCCGACCCACCCATCGCCAGGGCCACGCCGGCCAGCAGCATGGCACCGCTCGTTATGTCCATCGCGCCTCGATCCCTCGCGTCTTCCTTGATGACTCATGAAGGAAACACGAAGCCCGCTGCGGCACAACTGCGTCAGACGCGGAACATCGGCGACGAACGACGCCATTTCATCGTTTTGACATCATTGGCTGCCTCGGTGGCCCCTGCCTTCATCCCAGGGCCGCCAGCACCCGTATCAGCGCCGGCCCAAGCAAGGGCGCCATGGGGACGGCATTGCTGGCATGAGCGATACAGTCGGTGCTCCACACTTCCCCTACCCCGGCAGCCTCGACGACGGCCAGGGCATCGCCGGCAAACAGCGCATGGGTCACGGCCAGGTCCACCGAAACGGCGCCGGCGGCGAGCAGCGCCTCGGCGGCCCGGGCCACGGAGTGGCCGGTGCTGGCCACGTCATCCATCAGCACCACCTGTCGGCCCCGCACCGGAATTCCGGGCAGTTCGATCGCCACGTCGTGATCGCCGCGTCGCGTCTTGTGGCAGACGTCGAAGGCGAAGCCGCCGGCCGCCGCGGCCTCCCGCACCCACTGGTAGGACTCGGCATCGGGACCGATCAGCAGCGGATTCTCGCGCCGGACGGCGACCAGCTCGCCGAGCCGGGAAGCCCCGGACAGGGCGACCGCCTGGGTGAGCGGTATCGCCTGATCCAGCCGTTCGATGCGGTGCAGGTGAGGATCGACGGTGAGCACCGCATCGAACAGCTCGGCCAGAAACGCGCCGATCAGCGTCTGGCTGACGATCTCCCCGGGTTGAAAGGCCTTGTCCTGACGCATGTAGGCGAGATAGGGCGCCACCAGCACCAGTCGACGCACTCCCTGACGCCGGGCATGTCGGGCGATCAGCAGCAGCTCGACCAGCTTGTCGTTGGGCCGGTCGAGGCTGCGATAGACCACCAGGGTCCGTGGCAACTCGTCGGCGCACGGGAAGGGCAACGTCAGGCGCAGCTCCCGATCGGGAAAGCGGTGGCAGGCCACGGCCCCGGCTTCCAGGCCCGCGGCCTCGGCCAGGCGTCGCCCTGCAGCGCTCTCGTCATCGCAGTACAACAGCACGGCAGTCATCAGCCCTCCACATTGAGTCGGGTGATCCGGTCGGGGTGCCCGATGGCGATGCCATGGTCGCGCTCGCAGGCCTGGCGGGCGAAGGTCAGCTCGTTGGCATAGGCGGCGTAGACGCGATAGAGCGGCTGGCCGGCCTCGACCGCCTCGCCGATGCGCACCGCCAGGTCGATGCCCGCGCCGATCGCCCGCGGTGCACCGGCGAGTCGGGCGATGCGCGCCAGCTGCAGGTTGTCGATGGCGATCACCGTGCCGGCGCAGTGAGCGGTCACTTCCAGCACCTGGGGCGCCAGTGGAGGCCGGTCGGGATCGAAGGGACGCCTGCCCTGGGCCTCGATGATGGCCTGCATCTTGTCCAGCGCGCGGCCGGCATCGAGGATGTCGCGGGCCAGGCCGAAGCCATCGCCGCCGCGCACGTCCGGATCGAACTCCAGCATCCGCCCGGCCAGGCGCAGCGCCTTCTGGCGCAGGTCCATGGGGGCCTCTGGATGGTTGGTGAGCACTCGCATCACGTCGCGAGCCTCCAGCACGGGGCCGATGCCCCGCCCCACCGGCTGGCTGCCGTCGGTAATCACCACGTCCAGGGTCAACCCCAGGCGCCCGGCCACGAACTCGAACAGCTTGCGCAGCCGCCTGGCCTCGGCCATCGAATTCACCTTGGCATGGGGGCCGATGGGAATGTCGAGCAGCAGGTGGGTGGAGCCGGCGGCGATCTTCTTGGACAGGATCGAGGCGACCATCTGGCCGGGCGAGTCCACCGACAGCGGACGCTCCACCGAGATCAGCACGTCGTCGGCGGGCGACAGCTCGCTGGTGCCGCCCCAGGCCAGGCAGCCACGGTGAGTGCGTACCAACCCACTCAGCGTCTCGAAGGGCAGGTCGACCCGCGCCAGCACTTCCATGGTGTCCGCGGTGCCGGACGGCGAGGTGATCGCCCGCGACGAGGTCTTGGGGCACAGCAGACCATGGGCAGCGACGATCGGCACCACCAGCATGGAGGTGCGGTTACCGGGAATGCCGCCGATGCAGTGCTTGTCCACCACCGGATGCTCGTGCCAGTCCAGGCGTCGCCCGACCCGGCTCATGGCGTCGCTGAGGTAGAACACCTCCTCGCGGTCGAGCTCGCCCAGGTCGCAAGCCACCACGAAGGCGGTGAGCTCGATCTTGGAGTAGCGCCGCTCGGCGATGTCGCGAATGATGTGGCGAAAGTCGTCCCGGGTCAGGCGTTCGCCGGCCAGCTTGCGATGCATGGCGGGAATCGAGGGCGGCGGCTCGGCCTGGCGGATGCTGACGGGAATCCCCTCCCCCGCGCCCAGCAGCGCGAAGGCGTCCTCGGAAAGACCGAGCTCACCGCAGCCGACGATGGTGGCATCGTCGACCACGTTGAGAGTGGCCAGGATCCGCCGGCCATCGGCACGTATCTCTACCTTGGCCAGCGCCTGGAAGCCCTCGGCCCGGTAGCGATCGCACTCGCGGTGCATGTAGGCCACGTTCTCGCGATAGGTATCGATGCCGACGCGCTTGAGCGTCAGCGGCGTCAGCGCGTCCTCGTGAGAATCCGGCTCGGCGGCAGGCGTGCGGCTCATCCCGGCATGGCACTCCGGTGACATTCCCATGACCACAGATTAGCAGCGCCATGGAGCCCGCTCCCTTGACGACGGACAAGCCCCGTGCAACGCATTGCGCCCGCCCCGCGAAACGGGACGGGCGCGCTCACGTCTCGCAAACCACTCGGTACGCGACGATCAGTGCGAGACGCTCAGTTTGGGACGGTCAGTGCGACACGCTCAGTGCGAGACGGTCAGTGTGACGGGAAGCTGAACTGCGCGCGCTCCTGCCGGGAACGCTGCGGCCAGCGCTGGGACACGGCCTTGCGGCGGGTGTAGAAGCGCACCGCATCGGGACCGTAGGCGTGCAGGTCGCCGAACAGCGACTCCTTCCAGCCGCCGAAGCTGTGGAAGGCCACCGGCACCGGCAGCGGCACGTTGATGCCGACCATGCCGACCTCGATGGCATCCGCGAAGCGCCGCCCGGCCTCGCCGTCGCGGGTGAACACGCAGGTGCCGTTGCCGTACTGGTGGGCGTTGATCAGCGCGATGGCCTCCTCGAAGGTCTCGACGCGCACCACGCACAGCACCGGGCCGAAGATCTCGTCGCGGTAGATATCCATCGCCGGGGTCACCCGGTCGAACAGGGTCGCGCCAAGGAAGTAGCCCGGTGAGCCCTCGACCAGCGGATGCTCGCGGCCGTCGACCACCAGCTCGGCGCCGGCCTCTTCTCCCTTGGCGATATAGCCGGCCACCCTGTCGCGATGGCCGGCGTTGACCAGCGCCCCCATGTCCAGGCCCGGCTCGGTGCCGGGACCGATCTTCAGGGTGCGGGCCTGGTCGGCGAGCCTGCCGACCAGGGCGTCGGCGGCGGCGTCGCCCACGCAGACCGCCACCGAAATCGCCATGCAGCGCTCGCCGGCGCTGCCGAAGGCGGCGCCGATCAGGGTGCTGGCGGCGTTGTCCAGGTCGGCGTCGGGCAGCACCACGGCATGGTTCTTGGCCCCGCCCAGGGCCTGCACGCGCTTGCCTCGCTGGGTGCCACCCTCGTAGATCTTGCGTGCCACCGGCGTGGAGCCGACGAAGGACAGCGCCTTCACGTCCGGCGCGTCGATCAGCGCATCCACGGCCTCACGATCGCCGTGAACCACGCTGAAGATGCCCCGCGGCAGGCCGGCCTCGTCGAGCAGCTCGGCCATCTTGATGGCGGCCGAAGGCACCTGCTCGGAGGGCTTGAGGATGAAGGCGTTGCCGCAGGCAATGGCCATGGGATACATCCACAGCGGCACCATGGCCGGGAAGTTGAACGGCGTGATGCCGGCGACGATGCCCAGCGGCTGGTGGTTGGACCAGGTGTCGATGCCCGGCCCGGCGTTGTGGGAGTATTCGCCCTTGAGCAGCTCCGGCACGCCGCAGGCATACTCGACGTTCTCGATGCCGCGCTTGAGCTCGCCCATGGCGTCCTCGAGCACCTTGCCATGCTCCTCGGCGATCAGCCGGCAGATCTCGTCGGCGTCGCGCTCAAGCAGCGTCTTGAAGCGAAACATCACCTGGGCACGCTTGGCCGGCGGCAGATCGCGCCAGGCCGGCTGGGCCTCGCGGGCGGCCTCGATGGCCCGTTCCACGGTGGCCGCGTCGCCCAGGGCGACGCGACGCACGGCCTCGCCGGTGGCGGGATTGAAGACGTCGAGCTTGCGGTCACCTGCCAGGGGCTCGCCGGCGATCCAGTGGCTTACCTCTGTCGAGTTCACATCGGTCATGGGTTCTCTCTTAGATTCGTTGGCACAACATTCGCTGGACGGCGGTTTGCTTTAGACCTCCCGGTCGAGCAGGGCCTCGTCGAACGGGTAGCGCGAGAGCTTCTCGATGCCGGTCTCGGTGACCAGCACCTCCTCCTCCAGCTTGACGCCGTCGGCGGCGCCGACCTCACCGATGTAGCTCTCCACGGAAACCACCATGCCGGGCTCCAGGACGCCATCCTTGGAGAAGCGATCGAAGTCCATGTGATGGGCGACCAGCGGCGTCTCGCCGTGCATGCCCACGCCGTGGATGATCGACGGATAGCGGCGATCGAGGAAGCGCCCGGGGATCTTCCAGGCCTTTTCCGCGATCTCGCGATAGCTCATGCCCGGCTCGAGGATACCCATGTTGTGGTGCACCTGGTCGTAGGCCATGCGGTAGAGGCCCTTCTGGTAGGCGCTGGGCCTGCCGGGGCCGACGTGGAAGGTGCGCGAGAAGTCGGAGTAGTAGCCGTGGCAGCCGATGGTATCGGTGTCCAGCGCCACCAGCTCGCCGGGGCGGATCACCCGGTCGCTTGCCTCGTTGAACCAGGGATTGGTGCGCGGTCCGGAGGACAGCAGCCGGGTCTCGATGAACTCGCCGCCCTGGCGGATGACGTCGCCGTACATGATGGCGAACAGCTCGTTCTCGGTGACGCCGGGCTTGATGGCGGCCTCCACCTCGGCCACCGCGGCCTCGCTGCCGGCCATCGACTGGGCCAGGCAGGCGATCTCCTCGGGCGTCTTGATGCGTCGGCAGTGCAGGGTGTCCTGCATGCAGTCGAAGACCTCCAGCCCCTGGGCCTCCAGCGAGCGCGCCAGGTTCAGTGCGCAGCGATCCAGGCCGATCTTCTTGTTGCCACGGCCGTGCTCCTCCATCAGCTCGGCGATCTCGACGCCGAAGGGGTCGGAGGACAGGTTGTCGCGCTGGTTGACCGCCGACCACACCACCTTGGAGGTGCGCGACTCGTCGATGGTCTCCAGCCAGGTGGAAACGTGGGCGCTGCCGGGATACTCGAACAGGATGACCGGGCCGTCCAGCGGCACGTAGATATAGCGCGTGGAGTTGCGCAGGAAGTAGCCGAACATGTTGCGCGAGCCGGTAGCGTAGCGCTGGTTGTAGGGATCGAAAAGCACCAGGGCCGCATAGCCCTGCTCGGCCATCATCGCCCGCAGGCGCTCGAGGCGGCCGGCGCGCAGTTGCACCGGGTCGAAGGCGGTGGGGATGCTGTCTCCGTTGGCCATCGGCGCCGAAGGCACCACCGGAATCCGTTCCGGTTCGTTGTCGGTCAGCTTCTCGAAATCCACGATGCTCATGTCAGGTCTCTCGGGGTGTCGGTGTGAGGGTCACCTCGGGCGGCGCCGACCGGGCCGACGCCGTAGGCAGGAAGGGCAAGAACCAGATCAGTCGACCAGCGAGTCGCTGCGCTGCATGCCTTGCTTCAGCAGCTTCTCGTGGACCGGGGCCATGCGCCCGAAGATGCGCTGGGCCCGCTCGGGGCGACCGATGAAGCCCGGCTCCTTGGCATAGGCGAAGATCACCGTGTGGCGCTCGCGATTGCCCTCGACCGGGGTCACCCGGTGCAGCGAGTAGCGGCCGAAGAAGATCTGCAGGTCGCCGGGCGCCAGGTCCAGCGACTTGAGCCGCGAGCGGTCGCCGTCGAGGACCTTCTCGACGTCCTCGAAGTTCTCGCCCTCGGGGCTGCGGATGCCCGGGGCATACTCGAAGCGGCCGCCGCCGCGGGACTGGCGAGTCATCATGGTGACGATGAACTCGTTGGTGTCGTAGTGCCACGGGTGCTGGCAGCCCTCGCGCAGCACGTTGACCACCAGGTCGGCCAGCGGGTCGGCGTACTGGTGGATCTCCTCCATGCCGACCACGGTGGCGATGAAGCGCTGGAAGTCGGGGTTCTGGTAAACCTGACGGATGATGGTGTCTTCGCCGATGCGATCGCCGGCGACGAAGCCGTTGGTGCGGTCGTCGAACCGATTCAGCGGGTGGCTGGCCGGCTTGGAGGGATCGGCATCGCAGTTGTACGGATTGGTTTCGGTCTGGTTGTAGTGGGCGTCCGGAGACAGACGCTCGGTCTCGCGCTCGAGACGCTCGAGGGCCTCGGCAGGCACGAACTTCTTGAGGACCACACAACCGTCCACCGCCAGCTGGCGGCGACACTGCTCGATGAGGGTGTGCCCCGTATCGCCATCGAGGTCGTCGAGGGGGTAGCGTTGCAGGTCGATCAACCCGTCGAGAGCGCTGGCAGGGGTGTCGACCGAGGGTTCCACAGGCATGGGATGCTCCGCTGTCGTATTCATACTGGACAGCTTAGAAGCGGCCTATTCATAATAGAAATGAATCATTGAGATGATACCAATTTCAAAGGCTCATCAATTTATGGATACCGTGCTGCTTCGCGCCTTCGTCACCGTGGCCGAGTGCCAGGGCTTCAGTGCCGCCGGCAAGGTGCTGCATCGCACCCAGTCGGCGGTAAGCCTGCAGATCAAGCGCCTCGAAGACCAGATGGGCCAGCCCCTGTTCGAGCGCACCAGTCGCAGCGTGCTGCTGACCCGCCACGGCGAGCGACTGCTGCCCTATGCCCGTCACATACTGACGTTGGAGGACGAAGCCCGTGAGGCGCTGGGCGAGCAGCGGCGCGGCGAGCTGATCCGCTTCGCCACCTCGGAGGAGCAGGCCAGCGCCTACCTGCCCGAGCTGCTGGAACGCTACGCCCAGCGCTTTCCGGACACCCGGCTGGACATCACCTGCGACATCAGCGCGTCGCTGGTCGCGCAGTTCCAGGAGGGCCTGCTGGACGTGGTGCTGTCGATCCGCCACCTGCCGACCCAGTCCGGTCAGCTGCTGGGCTGGGAACCGATGGTGTGGGTGGTGGCCGAAGAGTGCCACCCGGGCGACTGGGAGGTCCTGCCGCTGGCCCTCAATCCCGAGGGCTGTACCTTCCGGGCCCATGCACTGTCGGCGCTGGGCCGTGAAGAGCGGCGCTGGGAGATTCGCTACGCCAGCCAGTCTCCCACCGGTATCAACCTGCCGGTGCAGGCGGGCCTGGCGATGACGGTGAAGACGCCTCGCAGCGTGCCGGCGGGATGCCGGATCGTCGGCGAGGCGGAGGGCTTGCCGCTGCTGGGCCAGGTGGAAATCGAACTCCACCGGCGACCCGGCCATACCGGTGGGGCGCTGGAGGCCTTCTGCGAGGAGCTGGAGCGCATCGTCACCACCAATCACGACGTCGCCGCCCCATCTCACAGTGACATGATCGCCGACTGAGCCCCGCCGCTCGCCAGGCAACAGGGCGCGGGCGCGTTCAGTCGCGGCGGTAGGTGCCGATCAGCCGATTCATGCCCAGCAGGTGCGGCTCGACCTGCTTGAGCAGCTCATCCATGGAGATGCCCTCGGGCAGCGCGGTCGGCTTGTCCAGCGCCAGCACCCAGAAATAGTACTGGTGCAGGCCATGCCCTTCCGGCGGCATCGGCCCGCCGTAGCCGTTGCGGTTGAAGTCGTTGCGCCCCCGGGTGCCCGCGGCGGTGGCTTCCTTCAGCGAGGTAGTGGACGCCGGCAGGTCGTAGAGCACCCAGTGGACGAAGCCATAGCTGCCGTGCTGCACCAGCGGTGCATCCGGATCGTGGCAGATCACCGCATAGCCCTTGGTGCCTTCCGGGGGATTTTCCCAGGCCAGGGGCGGTGATAGATCATCGCCCTCCCCGGTGTACTTGATGGGGATTGCCTGACGGTCCTCGAAGGCGGAACTGGTCACTTGCATCTTCGAAAAGGCGAAGGCCATGGGGCTTCCTCCCTGATGGAATCGTGGATGCTGATTTCAGCGTCGGCGAGGCGTGCGAGCCTGTCAACGGCGCTACTCCATGGCATGATGGCGGCCACGCCATTCTTCAACCCGGCAGGCCGACATGAAGCGACTCTTGATCGTGGCCCATGCGCCCTCCCCCAACACCCGCCGCCTGCGCGAGGCCGCCGAGCGCGGCGCCCGCCACCCCGATATCGAGGACGTCGAGGTAGTGGTCAAGCCGCCGCTGGAGGCCGGCCCCGAGGACGTGCGGGCCTGCGACGCCATCCTGCTCGGCACCACCGAAAACCTGGGCTACATGAGCGGAGCGCTTAAGGACTTCTTCGACCGCTGCTATTACCCGCTGCTGGAGGAGACCCAGGGCCTGCCCTGCGCGCTCTACATTCGCGCCGGCCACGACGGTACCGGCACCCGTCGCGCCGTTGAAGGCATCGTCACCGGCCTGCGCTGGAAGTGGGCACAGGAACCGCTGACGCTCAGGGGCGAGTGGCAGGACGCCTTCCTCGACAGGACCGAGGAACTGGGGCTGTATCTGGCCGCAGGCCTGGACGGCGGCATCCTGTGAGGGGCGGGGCTATGCTGAGGCTATCGACGCCCGGCAATACGTCGATGCCTCAGGAGGTGCGCCATGGAATTCCAATGGTCGGCGCCACAGCGCGCCATCGCGTCTTTTCGCGCTTCGCTCGGCCGTCACCTGTTGTGGCTGGCGGCCCTGGCCTGGTCAATCACGCCGCTCCAGGCCGCCGATGCTCCGCCCATCGTCATCGCCACGGCGAGCCCCGCCGGCGTCTACCACGCCACCGGGCGCACCCTGTGCAGGCTGCTCGACGCGCCCTGCGTGGCCCAACCCAGCGGCGGCTCCGCCGCCAACCTCGCGGCGCTGCGGGCCGGCGAGGTGACCATCGCCCTCGCCCAGTCGGACCTGCAGTTTCAGGCCGTCACCGGCACGGGCGGCTTCGCCGAGGCCGGTCCGGACGCCTCGCTGCGCTCGGTGATGTCGCTGCACGGCGAGCCCTTCACCCTGGTGGTCCGGCGCGACAGCGGCATCGACGGCTTCGCCGACCTCAAGGGGCATGCGGTGAACGTCGGCAACCCCGGATCCGGCCAGCGTGGCACCATGATGACGCTGCTCGAGGCCTGGGGCTGGACCCTCGACGACTTCAGGCCGGCCGACGAACTGCCCGCCGACCAGCAGTCGCTGGAACTCTGCCACGGCAACATCGATGCCATGGTCTATACCGTGGGACACCCCAACCCTTCCGTCGAACAAGCCGTACGGCTCTGCAACGCCCGGCTGGTCGACGTGACCGGCCCGGCGGTCGACCGCCTGGTGGCCGAGACGCCCTACCTCGCCCGCGCCACCATTCCCGCCGGCCTCTATGGCGACGACCAGCCGGCGGTGACGACATTCGGCGTGCGTGCCACCCTGGTGGCCTCGGCGGACACCGATCCGCAGGCCGTCCATGACATCGTTGCCGCCGTCTTCAACGACCTCGAGGCCTTCAAGGCCACGCATCCGGCCTACGCCGACCTCACCCCGGAACGCATGATCCACGACGGGCTCTCGGCGCCGCTGCACGAAGGCGCCAAGCGCTACTACCGGGAGCGCGGCTGGCTGCCCGCCGAAACGCCCTCCCCCGACGCTTCCGAGCCGGCCACGTCGACGGATCCGACCCAGGCGCCGGCGGCGGACACGGCGACGTCCGGTTAGTCGATCGGCCGGCGGCTCAGCAGCGCTTCGTTCGCCGCCTCGTACGCCCGGGCCAACCGCAGTACGGCCAGGTCGGCCTGGTGGCGACCGATCACCTGAATGCCCATCGGCAGGCCGGCGTCGCTGAACCCGGCGGGCAGGCTGATCACCGGGCAGCCCGACAGCGAGCCGGGGATCACCACCTCCATCCAGCGGTGGTAGGTATCCATCCGTCGACCGGCGATCGCCCGCGGCCAGGGCGTATCGACGTCGAAGGGGAACACCTGGGCGGTGGGCAGCGCCAGATAGTCGTAGTCCTCGAAGAGCTCCAGGAGACAGGCATACCAGGCGCTGCGGATGAGATTGGCACGGTGCACGTCCAGCGCCGAGAGCGCCAGGCCGCCCTCCACTTCCCACTGGGCCTCGGGCTTGAGCCGTTCGCGCTTGGCGGCATCGAGATAGGCCTCGCCGAGATTGCCCGCTACCGCCCACTGGCGCAGCGTCACCCAGGCCTGCCACAGCCGGGCGGGATCGAAATCGGGCACCACGGCTTCGACGTCCGCGCCCAACTCGCGGAAGGTGCCGAGCGCCCGCTCGCAGAGCGGCAGCACACCCGGCTCCATGGGCAAGTATCCCTGCCAATCGCCCAGCCAGCCGATGCGCTGCCCCCTGATCTCTCCCTCCAGATCACCGGCGAAGGCCGCGGGATCCTCGACGATGGACAGCGGCATCCGCGGGTCGGGGCCTGCCTGGGTCGCCAACAGCCGCGCCACATCGGCGACTGTACGCCCCATCGGCCCTTCGGTGGCCAGCTGGTGGCCGAACACCTCGGGCTGCGGCCCATGGGGAACCCGGCCGAAAGAGGGACGAAAGCCGAAGACGTTGTGGTAGGCGGCCGGATTGCGTAGCGAGCCCATCATGTCGCTGCCGTCGGCCACCGGCAGCAGGCGCATGGCCAGCGCGGCGGCGGCGCCACCGCTGGAGCCGCCGGCGCACCTGGCGGGATCGAAGGCGTTGCGGGTGGCCCCGAACAGCGGGTTGTAGGTCTGCGACCCGAGGCCGAATTCCGGCGTGTTGGTCTTGCCGATGACGATGGCGCCGGCACGCTTGATGCGCTCGACCATGATGCCGTCACGGGTCGGCACCTGATCGGCGAACAGCGGCGAGCCCAGGGTGGTACGAATCCCGGCCGTCGGAGACAGATCCTTGATCGCCTGCGGGATGCCGTGTAGCCAGCCGTGCGACTCGCCGCACGCCAGCTCTCGGTCACGCTCGTCGGCCTCGGCCATCAGGCGCTCGCCATCCTGCAGCGACACCAGGGCGTTGACCCGAGGATTGCATGCCTCGATATGCGCCAGGTAGCTCGACATCACCTCGCGGCAGGACACCTCCCGCGCATGGATCGCCCGGGAGAGGCTCAGGGCGTCCCACTGGACGATCTCGGGGAGGCGTTGGCCGCAGCCTGACGCCGACATGGAAGAAGTCGTGAACATGTCGATCTCCTTGTCATGGAGCGGGTACCCGGGCCCCGGGGCACACCACGGGGCCCAAGCGCTACCGTCGCCTAGAACACGCCACGCACGAGCAGGAACAGCACGGTAGGCGCAAGCAGGATGCCGAGGCCGGTATAGAAAGTCGCGGTCATGGCACCGTAGGGCACCAATCGAGCATCGGTGGCGGCCAGCCCCGCAGCCACGCCGCTGGTGGTACCGATCATGCCACCGAAGATCATCGCCGAGCGAGGGTTGTCGAGGCCGATGAATCGCGCCGCCATGGGCGTGAGGATCATGGTGAGGATCGACTTGACCAGCCCCGCCGCGATGGACAGGGCGATCACTTCCGAACTGGCACCCAGGGTCGCGCCGGTGACCGGACCGACGATGTAGGTCACGGCGCCGGCACCGATGGTGGTGATATCGACCGGGTCGGTGTAGCCGAAGCCGACCGCGACCAGTCCACCGGCGAGGAAGGACACCCCCACCCCGGCGAACAGCGCCAGCACGCCGCGAATACCGGCCTCCCGTATCTCCTCGAAGCGAACGCCGTAGGCGGTGGCAATGATCGCCAGGTCGCGCAACATGCCCCCACCCATCAACCCCAGGCCGGAGAACAGCGTGATATCCGCCAGCCCGTCGCTCCCGCCGGTGACCTTGCCGCCCACATAGGCCAGCGCCAGGCCGAGGATGATGGCGATCGCCGAGCCGTGCAGCTTGCCACGGGTGAAGCGGGCACTGATCCAGTAGGCGGCGTACATGGTGAGGCCGATGACGGCGAAGGCCGCCACCAGGTGGTACTTGTCGAAGAGGTCGAACAGTGACTGCAGCATGGAGGGGCTCCCTTAACGGTTGGCGGTGCGGGGCGACAGGGACTCGGCGCGGGCCGCCGGTCCGTCAGCCGCGACCGGCGCCCGCGCGGGCTTTCCGGCCAAAACCGGTACCAGCGCCAGCCCCAGCACCACGGCCAGGGCCCCGCCCAGCAGCGCCACCAGGCCGCCGCTGAAGGCCGCGGCGACGTTCTGGCTGGCCGCCATGGCCACCACGATGGGGATGTACATCGCGTTCCAGAAGTTGATGCCGCTGACGGTCGCCTCCGGCAACTTGCCGCGGGCCTTGAGGTAGCCCGTCGAGAAGATCAGCAGCAGCATGGCGATGCCGACACCGCCAAGGTTGGCATCGATGCCAAGCACCTGCCCCAGCAGGTCGCCGACCACCAGCCCCAGCATCATGCATCCGGCCAGCAGGGCCACTCCGTAAATCACCATGGTCATGTCCTTCTTTGTCGTTGTAATCGAGTCTCGGGTCTTGCCCGGATATGAGCGTGCTCCATGCCGCGTATCCTCGCGACGGGGAATGCCCGGCGGCATGGCCGGGCGCAGGAAAGCCGGGTCACCCGGCCATGGTATCCGCCTCCTGCTCGGTATAGAGATCGGCATAGCTATCGCGCAGCTGATTCTTCTGCACCTTGCCCATGACATTGCGCGGCAGTGCCTCGATGGCGAACACCCGCTTGGGCTGTTTGTAGCGCGCCAGCCGGTCGGCAAGCGCCGCCTTCACCGCCGCCTCGTCGAGTGCCGCCTCTCCCCCGCGGACGACCACCACCGCGGTGACGCCCTCCCCCAGGTCGGGGTGAGCGACGCCGAACACCGCCGACTCGGCTACGCCCGGGAGTTCGTCGATCAACTGCTCGACCTCCTTCGGGTAGACGTTGTAGCCCCCCGATATCACCAGGTCCTTGTCGCGGCCGACGATGTGCAGGTAGCCGTCGGCGTCGATCACGCCCAGGTCGCCGGTGATGAAGAAGCCATCCCCACGGAACTCGCTGCGGGTCTTCTCGGGCATGCGCCAGTAGCCCTGGAAGACATTGGGGCCGCGCAGCTCGACCATTCCGGTCTCGCCACGCGCCAGCTCGGCGCCGCTGTCGCGGTCGGTGATGCGCAGTTCGGTGCCAGGCAGCGGGAAGCCCACCGTCCCCGGACGACGCTCGCCGTCGTAGGGGTTGGAGGTGTTCATGTTGGTCTCGGTCATGCCGTAGCGCTCGAGGATGGCGTGACCGGTGCGCGTGCGAAACGCCTCGTGGGTCTCGGCCAGCAGCGGCGCCGAACCGGAGACGAACAGCCGCATGCTGGCGACCGTGTCGCGGTTCAGGCGCGGCGACTGCAGCAGGCGAGTGTAGAAGGTCGGTACGCCCATCAGCACCGTGGCGCGCGGCATCAGATCGAGCAGTTGGTCGACATCGAGCCCGGGCAGGAAGGTCATCGAGGCCCCCGCGGTCAGCACGATGTTGCAGGCCACGAACAGCCCGTGGGTGTGGAAGATCGGCAGCGCGTGCAGCAGATGATCGTCGGCGGAGAAGTGCCAGGCCTCGGCCAGCGCCAGGCTGTTGGACGCCAGGTTGGCGTGGCTGAGCATGGCCCCCTTGGAGCGCCCGGTGGTGCCCGAGGTATACAGGATCGCCGCCAGGTCGTTCTCGTCGAGCCGGGCGATCTCGGTGACCGGCTCGGCGTCCGCGGCCCGCTCCATCAGGCTGCCGTCACCGGCAGTGCCCAGGCTCTCGACGTGCACCGCGCGCCCCGCCTGGCAGAAGCGTTGGGCCTCGCCGGACCGCTCGGGCGGGCAGACATAGAGCTGCGGCTCGGCATCGCCCAGGAAGTAGTCGATTTCGGCGCCGGTATAGGCGGTGTTGAGCGGCAGGTAGACCGCGCCGACCTGCAGGCAAGCCAGGTAGAGCATGATCGCCTCGGGGCTCTTGTCGACCTGCACCGCCACCCGGTCACCGGGTTGGACATCGAGCGCCTGGAGCGTACCGGCCAGGCGCTGGGACGTGACCAGCACCTCGGCGTAGGAATAGCGCTTGCCCTCGGGGGTATCGATCAGCGTCTTGTCCGGGGTCTGGCGAAAATGGGCCTGGAACTGCAAGAAGAGATTGTGATTCATGCGTGTCTCCTGGGGTGAGAGGGGCGTCAGGCGTCGACCGGCGCCGCCAACAGCGGCTGGGCGCGCTTGGCATGGCGGCGAATCTCGCTGGTGCAGACCACGCTGCCTTCGCGACTGAAGGCCTCGTGGTTCTGCTCGATGCGGTCCGGTTCGTAGCGATAGTTGACCATCAGGCCATGGGCCTGGCGGCAGCCCTTGGCGGAGGTGTCGGCGGGCCAGTTGAGGCGGTGAAGGCTGGCGCCGTTGCCGAGATGGAAGCGTGCCACGGGGTCTCGCGGCAGACCGTGGCGCTGCTTGGCCTCACAAAGATAGTGGGCGGCGAGGGCCAGCAACTCGGGTTCGAGGGCTTCACGGGCCGCCGCGTCGTCGCACCAGCCGGCTTCGTCCAGGCAGGCGGCGTTGTCGGGCGAGAGCCGACACTCGCCGGCCTCGCGCCGTTGCTCCAGCCACTTGGCGAACCCCGGCACCGGCGACAGGGTGACGAAGTTGTCGAGCTCGGGAAGTTCGCGCTTGAGCTCTTGCACGACCTGCTTGATCAGGAAGTTGCCGAAGGAGATGCCCTTCAGCCCTGCCTGGCAGTTGCTGATGCTGTAGAACACCGCGGTATCCGCGTCTTCCGGAGCGACCTCGTCGCCACCGGCGAGCAGGGTCTGGATATTACCGGGAATCCCGCGGCACAGTGCCACCTCGACGAAGATCAGCGGCTCGTCGCCGATGGCCGGATGGAAGAAGGCGTAGCAGCGTCGATCCTCCGGGTCGAGGCGGCGGCGAAGATCGCTCCAGTCCCGGATCTCATGCACGGCCTCATACTCGATGAGCTTTTCCAGCACCGCCGCAGGCGTGTTCCAGTCGATGCTCTCCAGCATCAGGAAGCCGCGATTGAACCAGGAGGCGAACAGGTGCGCGAAGTCGGCATCCAGCGCCGCCAGTTGCGGGGCGTCGGCGAGACTGCCCAGCAGGTCGGCGCGCATCTTGACCAGCTCATAGGTGCCGCCGGGGCAGAGGTTGAGCCGACGCAGCAGCTCCTGGCGCGGCGGCTCGCAGGCCTCGATCAGCTGCTGCAGGCTGGCCTCGTCCTCATGCTCGCGATAGGCGGCATAGGCAGCGTGGATCGCCTCGGGCAGCGCCCCATGGCGCTCGGCAAGCATGGCGAGAAAGGCGCGACGATCGTCGGCCTGCAGGCCGTCATAGCCGTTCAGGATCCGCTGGGCAACGAGGATCTGCGACGCCTCACCGCCGCTTCCTGTCAGCAGGGTGTCACAGGCCGCGGCGAGTTGCGGCACGTCGGGCGAGGCCTCTCTCCCTGGCTGGCGCCCGGGACGATGTCGCGCCCGCCGGGACACGCTCGACAGCAATCTTTCCAGGAAATCCATGTTCATCTTCATGCCCTGATCTCCAGATGCGAGGCAAACCGACCCCGTGCGAGGATGAAGACGGCACCAGGAATATATGATGCCGAGTTGTTATATATAACATTTAGGTCCAAGATATAGATGTGTCAAGCAGGAGGATCGGAAATGGGCAAGGTTTCCCAGGCACAGCGACTGCGCGACCTGCTGGAGGACGCCATCATCAAGGGGCGCTACCCCCCCGGGGCTCGCCTCGATCCGGAAGCCCTGGAGCGGGAGTACGAGTGCTCGCGCACCCCGGTCCGCGAGGCGATCCAGCAGCTGGCGATGTCGGGGATGGTCAAGGTGGTGCCGAAGCGCGGCACCTTCGTCACCCAGCTCAGCGTGGCCGAGTTGGTGGAACGCTTCGAGGTGATGGCCGAGCTGGAGGGCATGTGCGCACGGCTGGCGGCACGGCGCATCACCGCCGAGGAGCTGGCGGGACTGCGCGAGGCCCACGAGGCCTGCCGGCGGATGGCCGAGGCCGGGGATGCCAACGGCTACTACTACGAGAACGGCGTCTTTCACCAGCGCATCTACGAGGCCAGCCACAACCGCTTCCTGGCCCAGGAGGCCGCGCGGCTGCATGCGGTGCTGCAGCCCTACCGACGCATGCAGCTCCACCTGCGCCATCGACTCGAGCGCTCGCTGGCGGAACACGAGGGGGTATTGGCGGCGATCGCCGAGGGTGACGAGCAGCGCGCCGAAACCGAGATCCAGTCCCACGTCCAGGTACAGGGCGAGCGCTTCAACGACCTGGTCGCCTCGGTGCAGCAGCTCCAGCAGACCGGCAGCGACTGAGCGGATACGACGACGGCACCCCGAGGGGTGCCGTCGTGACGTTGCGGGACAGGCCGCGAACGGCCATGGCGCTTACTTGAGGCGCTCGAACACCGTGGCCACGCCCTGGCCCATGCCGATGCACATGGTGGCCAGGCCGAGGCTAGTATCGCGCTCGCGCATCACGTTGAGCAAAGTGGTGCAGATACGCGACCCGGAGCAGCCCAGCGGATGGCCCAGGGCAATGGCACCGCCGTGCAGGTTGACCGCCTCCTCCATGCGGTCGCGCAGGCCAAGGTCCTTGAGCACCGGCAGCGACTGGGCGGCGAAGGCCTCGTTGAGCTCGACGGTCTGGATGTCGTCGATGGTCAGGCCCGCAGCCTTGAGCGCCTTCTTCGAGGCCGGCACTGGGCCGTAGCCCATGATCGAGGCGTCACAGCCCGCCACGCCGGTGGACAGCACGCGGGCGATCGGCTCGAGGCCCAGCGCCTGGGCGCGCTCGGCGCTCATCACCGCCATGCCGCTCGCGCCCACCGACAGCGCCGAGGAGGTGCCGGCGGTGACGGTGCCGTTCCTGGGATCGAACACCGGCTTGAGCCCGGCCATGCTCTCCAGGCTGGCATCGGCGCGGATCACCTCGTCGCGGTCGACGCGGACCCGGCGCCCCTCGGCGTCGTGGCCCTCGACGCCGATGATCTCGCGGTCGAAGCCGCCGTTGTCCTGGGCGGCCTGGGCGAGCCGGTGGGAGCGCACGCCGAAAGCGTCCTGGTCCTCCCGGGAGATGCCGTGCATCTTGCCCAGCAGCTCGGCGGTCAGGCCCATCATCATCGCCGCCTTGGCGGCATGCTTGCTGGCGGCCGGATTGACGTCGACGCCGTGGGTCATCGGCACGTGTTCCATGTGCTCGACGCCGCCGATCACATAGGCGTCCCCCATGCCGGCGCGAATGTTGGCCGCGGCGATGTGCAGCGCGCTCATCGAGGAGCCGCACAGGCGGTTGACGGTCTGGGCGGGCACGCTGCGCGGAATGCCGGTCATGATCGCCGCGTTGCGGGCGATGTTCATGGCCTGCTCCAGGGTCTGGTTGACGCAGCCCCAGATGACGTCATCGACCTCTTTCGGGTCGAGCCCCGGGTTGCGGTCGAACAGCGACTGCATGACGGCGGCGGACAGGTTCTCGGCGCGCACGTGGCGGAAGGCGCCGTGCTTGGCCTTGGCCATGGCGGTGCGGACGCCGTCGACCACCACGATGTCTCTCGGATGCAAACTCATCGAATGATTTCTCCCTTGTAACGCGGTGAATCAGGCCTGACCGCCATCCTGATAGAAACGCTCGCCTTGGCGGGCCATCTCGCGCAGCTTGTCGGTGGGGGCGTAGAGCGGCCCGAGTTCGGCGGCCAGCTCATCGGCCTGGGCGACGAAGGCATCCACGCCCATGGCATCGATATAGCGCAGGGCGCCGCCGCGGAACGGCGGGAAGCCGATGCCATAGATCAGCGCCATGTCGGCCTCGGCGGGCGTGCCGACGATGCCATCTTCCAGGCAGCGCACCGTCTCCAGGCACAGCGGCACCATCATCCTGGCGATGATGGCTTCGTCGGAGAATTCCCGCTCGCCCTCGGCCAACTGCGCGACCAGTTCCAGCGCAGCCTCGTCGACGACTTTCTTCGGCTTGCCCTTCTTGTCTTCCTCGTAGGCGTAGAAGCCCTTGGCGTTCTTCTGGCCCAGGCGCTGGTGGTCGACCATCAGCTGGATCGCGCTCTTGCCTCCGGCGCTGCCCATGTCGGCCATGCGCTCAGGGAAGCCCTCGGCCATCACCTCGCCGGCATGCACCGCGGTGTCCATGCCCACCACGTCGAGCAGGTAGGCGGGGCCCATGGGCCAGCCGAAGCGCTCCATCACCTTGTCGATGCGGCGGAAGTCGGCCCCTTGCGCCACCAGCTGGCTGAAGCCGCCGAAATAGGGGAACAGCACCCGATTGACCAGAAAGCCCGGGCAGTCGTTGACCACGATCGGCGTCTTGCCCATCTGACGGGCATAGGCGACGGTGGCCGCCACGGCGGCGTCGCCGGTCCTCTCGCCGCGGATCACCTCGACCAGCGGCATGCGATGCACCGGGTTGAAGAAGTGCATGCCGCAGAAGTTCTCGGGGCGCTTGAGGTGCTCGGCCAGGCGGGTGATCGAGATAGTCGAGGTGTTGGAGGCCAGCACGGTCTCCTCGCCCACCGCGTCTTCGGCCTCGGCCAGCACGGCGCCCTTGACCTTGGGATTCTCCACCACGGCCTCGACCACCAGGTCGACCCCTGCGAAGTCGCCGTAGGACAGCGTCGGGCGGATGTTGGTCAGCCGTTCGGCCATCTGCTCGACGGAGAACTTGCCGCGCTCGACCTGCTTGGCGAATAGCTTGCGGGCTTCCTTGAGCCCCAGCTCGATGGCTTCCTCCTTGATGTCCTTCATCAGGATGGGCGTGCCCTTGGAAGCGCTCTGGTAGGCGATGCCGCCGCCCATGATACCGGCACCCAGCACCGCGGTACGCTCGACGGGGCGCGCCTGCCTGGCATAGCGGCCGCCCTGCTTCTTGACCATCTGATCGTTGAGGAACAGGCCCACCAGGTTGTAGCAGACCTCGGTCCTGGCCAGCTTGGCGAAGGCCTTGGCCTCGATGGCCTGGGCCCGTTCCCGGCCCTCGCCGGCACCCTTCTGGATCACCTTGATGGCCTCGATCGGCGCCGGATAGTGAGGCCCGGCCTTGCCGGCCACGTAGCCCTTGGCGGTCTCGAAGGCCATCATCTGCTCGATGGCATCGAGCTTCAGCGGCGTCGTCTTCTCGGCGCGTCGCGCCTTGTGATCCAGTTCACCGGCGCGGGCGCGATCGAGCAGATCACGGGCCGCCGCGGCCAGTTCATCGCCGGGTACCACGGCATCCACGGCGCCCATGCGCAGCGCCTCGGCGGCCTTGTTCTGGGTGCCCCCGGCGATCCACTCGATGGCGTTGTCGGCACCGATCAGCCGCGGCAGGCGCACGCAGCCGCCCCATCCGGGCAGGATGCCGAGCTTGGTCTCGGGCAGGCCGATCTGGGCGGACTCGCTCATCACCCGGAAATCCGTCGACAATGCCACCTCGCAGCCACCGCCCAAGGCCAGGCCGTTGAGCGCGGTGACGGTGGGAAACGGCAAGTCCTCCAGGGCATTGAAGATACCGTGTACCCGCTCGAGCATGGCCAGGATCTCGTCCTCGCCCTTTTCGAACATGGCGTGAAATTCGGTGATATCAGCGCCGACGATGAAGGCCTCCTTGGCGCTGGTCAGGATCAGCCCCTCGACCCCCGGGGCATGGCGAACCGCCTCTACTGCCTCGGCGAGTTCCTCGACCACCGACGCCGACAGCTTGTTGACCGACTCGTCCGCGAGGTCGAAGGTCAGGGTGGCGACGGCGTCGTCATCGCGTGCCACGGTGATGGCATTGCCTTGATAGATCATCCACGAATCTCCGTGCAGGAATTCATACGGCCGTTTGATTCGATCAGCTTGGGCCAGTCTGAGGATGACGTCAAGCCCTTCCGATCGCCCCGCGTCGCGCCACGGCGACTCCCACCACGGCGCGCAGCCTGCTAGTGTCCTGTTTCTGAGGTTCGTTGAAGAGATGGCGAGCGCCTTGGGTCGCCAGGCACGGCGCCACGACGAGGCATGGCAGCGCTATGGCGAGGAGTGGCAACACCGCATGGCGGTCCAAGGGGCCGCCGGAATTCGACAGTCGACCTCTGATACAGGACACTTGGATGCGCCCATGACCGCCGACCGCCTTCCTCCCCCTCCCAGTTCTCGCGCCTCCCGGCTCGAGGATTGGCAACTGCGCCTGGCTCGCCTGGCCGAGCGCGCCCGTCCCTGGCACTGGCTGTGGCCGCCGATCGCCTTCGTCGCCGGGGTGGCGAGCTTCTTCCTGGTGGAGCGCCAGCAGTGGCTGGGCGCCGCCCTGGCGCTGGGCATGCTGGTGACCTGGGTACTGCTGGTATCGGAGAGCCTGATCGCGCGCTGGCTGACCCATCGCGGCTATCCCGCCCTGCCCCGCGGGATCACCACCTTCGTCGCCCAGATGGTCCACCAGGAAACCCTGTTCTTCACCCTGCCCTTCCTGCTGGCCACCACGGTCTGGACCAGCGGCCAGGCACTGTTCACGGTGCTGATGCTGGGCCTGGCGCTGCTGTCGATCCTCGACCCGCTCTACTACCGCCTGGCCGCCCGACACCGCTGGCTGTACTTCGCCTTCCACGCCCAGTGCGTGTTCCTGGTGGTACTGGTGACGCTGCCGACGCTGCTGCATCTGACTACCGGCCAGAGCCTGGCGATCGCATTGGTCGCCATGGTGGTCTTCAGCCTGCCAAGCCTGATGCAGCTGCTGCGCCCCCTGAACCTGGGACGCTGGCTGGCCATGCTGGCCCTGCTACCGCTGCTGGCCGGCCTCGGCTGGCTGGGGCGGGCGTGGGTGCCGCCGGCCAGCCTGTGGCTCTCCGGCTATGCCCTGTCGCCCTCCTTCGACGAGCAGGCTCGGGCACCCGAAGGTGGACTGCGCCTCACCCCGGCGGCACTGACCGGTCATGGCCTCTACGCCTACACGGCCATCCATGCTCCGCGGGGACTGAAGGAGGAGGTCGTCCACGAGTGGCGCCACGACGGCGAGCTGGTCGATCGCATCCCGCTGGAGATACAGGGCGGACGCGAGGAAGGCTATCGGGCCTGGACCCACAAGCGCCACTTTCCCGAGTCGCCGGCCGGCCGCTGGCGGATCGACGTGATGACCGCCAGCGGCCAACGCATCGGCGTGCTGCGCTTCCGGGTCAGCGACACCGCCGAACAGGCCACCCAGGCCGACGGCCACATCCAACTTCCGCCGGGCATCCCCGGGCTGGACCTGCGTCGCTTGATCGCTCGCCCGGGACCAGAGTCCTGATGGCGCGCGACTTGCATTACACGCCACGGCTCCGGACAATCGGCTCAGGCTTCCCCGTTCATGCAGAGTCCCATGCATCCCAACATCGGCTTTCAACTCTCTCGCTTGCCGCGCCTTTGGCGCGCCATCATCGACCGCCGCCTGGCCCCCGAGGGGCTGACGCAAACGCGCTGGGTCACCCTCTATCATCTGTGGCAGATGGGCGACGACCAGCCCCAGTGCGACCTGGCACGGACCATCGGCGTCGAGGCGCCCTCGCTGGTCCGAACCCTGGATCAGCTCGCCGAACAGGGGCTCATCGAGCGTCGCCCCTGCGACCAGGACCGGCGCACCAAACGTATCGTGCTCACCGCCGAGGCCATGCCTCTGCTCGAGCGCATCGACGCCGTAGTCAGCCAGGCCCGCAAGGAGATGCTCGAGGGGCTCTCCAGCGAGGAGGTCGCCCAGCTCAGCGAGCTGCTGTCACGCATCGAGGCCAATGGGCTGGCGATCCAGGCCCGGGAAGAAGGCTAGGCATCGCCTGGGCCCACCAGCCCAGACCCCGCGCTCAGGCGCGGGGAGCCCTCGGCCCGACATGCGCCTCGGGGCGATCCGGACGCCCCGCCAACCCCTCACGGAGCTCGGCCATGTCGTCGGCCAGCGGCATGAAGGCTTCCACCTCCATCGACTCGTCCCACCACAGCACCAGGGCATCATGCCCCGACTCCACCGCCACCGCATCGCCGGGCAGCGTCGCCAGCAGCGCCTCGAAGTGCCGCCGCACGGTCTCGGGCAGCGGGCGCAGCGGCTCCTTGCGCCATCGCCACCCCGCCACGAACGGCTTCAGGGCCGTGCTGGCCTCGGCGTCGCGCACCAGCATGAAGTCCGGCCCCGGACGCTGCGGGGGATAGGCCCAGCGGTAAGCGGGCAGGCGCTCGGCATCCTGGTGCAGTGGCGAAGGGTCCAGGCGCACCTGAATACCGGCCTGGACGGAGGCGTCGCGCAGCCGCATCGTCCTCTGCTGGCGTGGGCTTGGGCGCAGCCACATGGCGGGGGCGAAGACCAACCCGACCACCACGGCAATGATCAACCAGATCATAAGCGTTTTCTGTTCCTATCTTGATGCAAGTCGTTGTCTTGTCTCGTCGTGCGTCCTAGAGTGGGAGGCAGCGACTCATCTCGAACCCTGCCGGAGGCAATGCCATGAGCAACGAGTATCGTCACGTCCTGGTCGCAGTCGATCTGACCAAGGATTCTCACAGGGTGCTGGAGCGGGCGATGCAGATCGCCGACCGCAACCATGCCAAGCTCTCCATCATGCATACCCTCGAGCCCCTCGGCTTCGCCTACGGCGGCGACATCCCCATGGACCTGACCAGCATACAGGACCAGCTCGACGAGCATGCCAAGCAGCGCCTGGCGGAGATCGCCGACGCCCACGTCGACAAGGAAAACCAGCACGTGGTGGTGGGCATGCCCGACACCGAGATTCACCGCTTTGCCGAGGAACAGGGCGTCGACCTGATCGTGGTCGGCTCCCACGGCCGCCACGGCTTCGCCCTGCTGCTGGGATCGACCTCCACTGGCGTGCTGCACGGCGCCAAGTGCGACGTGCTGGCGGTGCGCGTCGGCAAGGACGGCGAGGAAACCGAAGAATAAGTCTCCCGCCAAGCGCTCCCTGCGAAAGGCGCCACGAGTGGCGCCTTTCGGCGTAATGGGCAGGCCCTCCAGGAGCCCTGATCTGAATTGGCGTGACGAGAGTACGCACTCTCATTCAGGCGGCGCCCGAAACGTCGACGAGCGAGGATAGAGGCAGGCCGCTCTCGAGGGCCAACGCACTTTCCACCTCCCTGTGGGGCGTCGAACGCAGTAGCGAATCTCTCAGGCTTCGCCGGCCGCCATCGCTTCAAGCTCCATCCACCGCTCCATGGCCGCATCGAGCTCCGCCTGGCGGTCGCTCAGCGCCTGCAGCGTCGCGGTCACTGTCTCGTTGTCCTGCTGATAGAAGGCAGGATCGCCGACCTGCTCCTCGAAATCGGCCACCGCCGCTTCCAGGCGCTCGATGTCCGCCGGCAGGCCGTCGAGCTCGCGCTGCAGCTTGTAGGACAGCTTGGCCCGCTTGGGCGCCGCCTTGGCCGCCGGCGCCGCGCTCTCGCTGGCCGACGAGGCCGATTGGCTGGCGGCCGGGGCCTCCTCGGCCACCGGCTCCGCCGCCTGGCGGGCCGCACCTTCCCAGGGTGCCGGCGGTAGCTTGCCGCCCTGGCGCACCCAGTCGTGGTAGCCGCCCACGTACTCGCGCACGCAGCCCTGGCCCTCGAAGGCCAGCACGCTGGTCACCACGTTGTCCATGAAGGCACGGTCGTGGGACACCAGCAGCAGGGTGCCGTCGAAGTCGAGCAGCAGCTCCTCGAGCAGCTCCAGGGTCTCCACGTCCAGGTCGTTGGTCGGCTCGTCGAGCACCAGCACGTTGGCCGGCTGGGTGAACAGCTTGGCCAGCAACAGGCGATTGGACTCGCCGCCGGACAGCGCCTTGACCGGCTGACGCACGCGCTCCGGGGTGAACAGGAAGTCCTGCAGATAGCTCATCACGTGGCGATCGCGCCCGCCCACGGTGAGCCGGTCGCTGCCCTGGGCGACGTTGTCGTAGACACTCTTCTCCGGCTCGAGCCCGGCACGCAGCTGGTCGAAGTAGGCCACCTGCAGCTTGGTGCCCATGCGTACCTGACCCTCGCTGGGCTCGAGCTCGCCGAGCAGGATCTTGAGCAGGGTCGTCTTGCCGGCGCCGTTGCGCCCGATCAGACCGATGCGATCGCCGCGCTGCACCTCGATGCTGAGGTCGCGGATGATCGCCTCGCCGTCGTAGTACTGGGTGACGTGGGACAGCTCCACGACCCGCTTGCCGCTGCGCTCGCCGCTGTCCACCGACAGGCTGGCGCGGCCCTGGCGCTCGCGACGCTCGCCGCGGTCGCGACGCATCTGCTCCAGGGCCCGCACGCGACCCTCGTTGCGGGTGCGGCGGGCCTTGATGCCCTGGCGAATCCACGCTTCCTCCTGGGCCAGCTTCTTGTCGAACTCGGCGTTCTCGCGGGCCTCGACCTCAAGCTCGTGGGTCTTCTGCTCCTGATACTTGGCGTAGTCGCCGGGATAGCGACCCAGGCGGCCACGATCAAGCTCGAGGATGCCGGTGGCCAGACGCGACAGGAAGGCGCGGTCGTGGGTGATGAACAGCACTGAGCCGTTGAAGGCGGAGAGCTGTTCCTCCAGCCAGGCGATGGTGTCCAGGTCCAGGTGGTTGGTGGGCTCGTCGAGCAGCAGCAGGTCAGGCTCGGCCACCAGCGCCCGGGCCAGGGCCACACGGCGCCGCCAGCCACCGGAGAGGTCGGCCATGGCCGCATCCTCCGGCAGCCCGAGCCGGGTCAACACCACATCGATTCGCTGATGGAAGGACCAGCCGTCGATGGCCTCGAGCCGAGTCTGCAGACTGGCCATGCGTGCCATGTCCGGCTCGGCCTGCTGTACCAGGTGGTGATATTCGGACAGCAGTTCTCCGGCCTCCGGCAGGCCCTGGGCCACCACGTCGAAGATGGTCTCGCCGGATGCATCAGGCAGGTCCTGGGCAAGCACGCCGATCTTGAGACCCGGCGCACGCCAGATATGGCCGCCGTCGGGCAGGTTTTCGCCCGACACCAGCTTGAGCAGGGTCGACTTGCCGGTGCCGTTGCGGCCCACCAGGGCCAGGCGCTCGCCCTTCTCCAGCACCAGGTCGGCGCCGTCGAGGAGCACCTGGGGGCCGTAGGCCAGTTGCAGCTGTTCCAGACGTAGCAGGGTCACGCGCTCACCTCTTCATTCATCCAAGCGACCCAGTGTAACGCATGGCCGCCTCGACGTGGCCCCACCCTGCCCGCGCCGGGTACAATGCGCGCCTCGTATCACGCCGGCCAACAGGCCGGCACGCGCCCGTGCCGCCGGCGAACGCATGCCGACGCGCCCGGCTGGCACGGGCGATGATCGCTTCGCTTGCCAGGTATAACGACAGGAGTGTTTCGCCTTGGCCGACACCGCGCCCCCCTTCGACGACGTGCTGCCCGAGGCGCTGAGGTTCCGTTCGCCGGCCCCGCTGGTGGACATCGGCGCCAACCTGACCCACGAGAGCTTCGCCCGCGACCTCGAGGCCACGCTCCGGCGCGCGCGCGCCGCCGGCGTCGAGACGCTGATCCTCACCGGCACCGACCGCGAGCACGCCCAGCAGGCCGTGACCCTGGCCCGCCGCCACCCGGGCCTGTATGCCACCGCCGGCGTGCATCCTCATGATGCCAGCCAGTGGAATGCCGAGCTCGAGGCCGCGATGCGCGAGCTCCACCGCCAGCCGGAAGTGGTGGCGGTGGGCGAATGCGGCCTGGACTTCAATCGCAACTTCTCGACGCCTGCCGAGCAGCAGCGCGCCTTCGAGGCCCAGCTGGCACTGGCCGCCGAGAGCGGCCTGCCGCTGTTCGTCCACGAGCGCGATGCCGGGGAGCGCCTGCGCGAGATGCTGCACGCCTGGCGCGACGACATCTCCCGCGCGGTGGTGCACTGTTTCACCGCCGACCGCGACACCCTCTACGGCTACCTGGACCTCGACCTGCACATCGGCCTGACCGGCTGGCTGTGCGACGAGCGCCGGGGCCACCACCTGCGCGAGCTTGTCGGCGCGATTCCCGCCGAGCGGCTAATGGTGGAAACCGACTGCCCCTACCTGCTGCCGCGCAATTTACCTGCCAAACTCAAGGGCAGACGCCACGAGCCGGCGCTGCTGCCCTGGATCGTGCGCGAGATCGCCCACTGGCGCGGCGACACGGAAGCCGACCTGGCCCGCGCCACCACCGCTACCGCCCGGGCCTTCTTCGGCCTCGACGAGCCTGCCCGCAAGGAGGGGCACCGAGATGGATGACCTGCCTGCTTTCATTGCGATCGAGACCGGCGACGACGGCGACCTGCCGCTGTCCATCGCCTGGACCCTGCCGGACGGTCGCGTCAAGCACACCCTGATCCAGCCCGACGACGACTGGCTGGATGACGAACTGGTCTCGCTGGGCGCCTACAGCCTGGAGGAGCTCTCCAGCATGGGCGTGAGCCCGCTGGACGTGATCCGCGAGCTGGAGACCGACCACTTCAATGCCACTCTCTACACCGCCGGCGTCGGCGACGACGAGGCGGCACTCTCGCGACTGTTCGACACCTACGGGCTGGACCCTTTCGTGGAACTGGCCCCGGCCGAGAGCCTTTACGCCGACCTGGCTCCCGGCGACTGGTCCCGGGCCCGCGGCGAGCTGTTCGGCGAACTGGGGCTCGAACCGCTGCGCCCCGAGGAAGAGATCCAGGTCATGCTGACCCTGCACCAGCGGCTCAACGACACCGAGCTCTGACACCTCTAGGCCGGCAGGGCCTGGGCCCTCAGGCGGGCTCGGCCACGGGCGCCTCCCGGCGTTCGAGACACGCCCGGCCCGCCGCCACGGCCGCCTCGAGCGAGGCGCCCTTGCGATAGAAGGCCGTCAGTGTCACGTGAAAGGCCTCGGCCCGGGCTGGCAGGCCTTCCCGTTCAAAGCGCGCCGCCCGCGCCGCGACCCGCTCGGCGAAGCCTTCTCGATCGACCTCCACCTCGCCCAGGTTGTCCACGCTGACCTGGAAACGATGCCCGCAGGCCGCGGCGAACAGTCGCTCCAGCGCCTGGGGCGCGACTTCCACCGCCTCGAAGTCGCGCTGCTGCTCGGCATCGCGCCCATCGGGCAGGTACCAGTAACCGTAGTCCTCCAGCTCGCGACGACGCTCGCCGGCGATGCACCAGTGGCTGATCTCGTGCAGCGCACTGGCGTAGAAGCCGCGGGCGAAGATCACCCGATGCCAGGGCGTCTCGGCATCGGCGGGCAGGTAGAGCGGCTCGTCGCCGCCGCGCACCAGGCGGGTACGACAGGTCGGCAGGAAGAGGCCGTCGAACAGGGCGATGACATCCTCGAGGCGGTGGCTCACGCGGGCTCCGGCAGGGTCGTGAATGAGGCCGCACAGTATAGCGAGGCCGCCCCGGCGCCGAAAACCGCCGGGGCGGCAAGCCTTCGCGCTCAGGCGACCGCATCGGCCGGCGGAATGTTCTGGTTGAGGTGAAAGACGTTGTCCGGATCCCAACGCCGCTTGAGTGCCCTCAGGCGGTCGTGGGTCGCCTCGCCATAGGCCGCGCGGAGCCTGGCCTCGCCCTCGTCGCCGCTGAGGAAGTTGACATAGGCCCCACCGGTGGCGAAAGGCGCCAGGGCGGCGAACGCCTCTCGCGCCCAGGCGGTCTGTCGAGGGTCCTCCTCGGGATCGCGCCAGCGGGCCTGGATGTTCACGACCCAGCCGGCGCGGCGATGCGGATAGGGAGTCGAGGCCGCGTCTCGCCTGGCGATCTCGCCGCCCAGCGACAGCATGCCGATGGACGATTCGCTCCCCGGCATGCGAACCGCCTGCTCGCACAGCGTGTCGATGCCATCGTCAGCGAGATCGTCGAGGTAGTGTCCTTTCCAGTAGTTGCGCGCTCCGGCAGCGGCGGTGGCGTCGAACATCGATTGAAAGGCGACGTAGGGGCGTCTGGCCACGGCGTCGCCCAGCGGCCGACCGATCCCGCGCAATGGCGCCAAGGCTTGCTCACTTCGCCCTGGCTCGCCGCTGTGGATCATCGCCAGCAGCAGGATCATGGCCCCGTGGTGGGACTCGGGGATGAAGGGCTTGGGCGGTGCATGACGCAGCACCGGCAGGCAGGCGACATCGTCGGGGGCATCGCGCATGATCTCGGCGACCCGCCGCAACACTGCCGGCGCCTCGGCAATATCATGCACCACCGGGCCGGCCAGGACCTCGTGCGGCAAGTCGTGGAGGGCGAACACCAAGGCCGTGACGACGCCGAAGTTTCCCCCGCCGCCGCACAGCCCCCAGAACAGTTCGGGGTCGCCATCGGGCGTGACCCGGCGCGCCTCTCCCTCGGCGGTGACCAGCTCCACCTCGCGCAGATTGTCGGCGGTCAGCCCCCAGCGCCGCGACAGGTAGCCGAAGCCGCCTCCCAGGGTCAAACCGGCGACGCCGGTAGAAGAGATGAACCCCGCGGGAACGACCAGCCCCCGAGCCTGGGTCTCCCGGTCGAGGTCGGCGAGCAAGGCGCCCGGCTCGACGCGAGCCCTCCGCCGCTGAGGATCGACCTGTACCGAGGTCATGGCCGACAGGTCGATCATCAGGCCACCGTCGCAGACCGCGAGACCGGCCACGTTGTGGCCGCCACCGCGGACGGCGATCGCCAGCCGATGTTCCCTGGCGAAGCGCACCGCAGCCATCACGTCGGCGGTGCCACGGGCTCGCACGATCAGCGCCGGATGCCGATCGATCATGGCGTTCCAGACCATCCGGGCCTGTTCGTACCCCACCTCGTCCGGCGCCATCAGGGTGCCGCGCAAGCGGCCACGCAGGGCAGCAAGCGCCTCGGCCGACGGGCGGGATGCAGAAAGATGCGGCTTCATGATCAAGCTCCCGGGATAGTATCTATCCCCGTTCGAGACGGCGGCCCATCATGGTGGCCGCCAGGCATGGAGAGAGTTCGCTTTCAGCGTGGCGCTGCCTGGGGGCTTTCACCAGTTCGATATTTGTACCCCGTGTGGCGCTGGGCTAGCGTCAGAACATGGACAAGGGGTACGGACAGTTCTGCCCGGTGGCCAAGGCCGCCGAGATCGTCGCCGAGCGGTGGACGCCGCTGGTGATGCGCGAGCTGCTGTGCGGTAGCCAGCACTTCAACGACCTGCGCCGCGGCGTGCCTCGGATGTCGCCCTCGTTGCTTTCCCAGCGACTCAAGCGCCTCGAGGATCAGGGCCTGGTGGAGCGCTTCGCCTTGCCAGGCGGTGGCAGTGCCTATCGGCTCACCGCCGCCGGGGAAGCCCTGCGCCCGGTGATCGAAGCCCTCGGGGCCTGGGGCAAACGCTGGGTGAGCCAGCACGCCTCGCGCGAGGACCTGGACCCGGACCTGCTGATGTGGGACCTCCATCGTCGCCTGCATCTCGATCGCCTGCCGACCGGCCGCACCGTGCTGCGCTTCGAGTTCCTCGACATGCCGGCACGCCAGCGCTTCTACTGGCTGCTTCTGGAAGCAGAGCGGGTAGATGTCTGCTTCAAGGACCCTGGCTTCGACGTGGACCTGCAGGTGGCCGTTCCGCTGGCGGTGATGACCGCCATCTGGCTGGGTGACCGCAGCGTCGAACGTGCCCGGCGCGACGGGGACTTGACCCTGCATGGCCCTCGGTCGCTGCGGCAGTCCTTCGCTGGCTGGCTTCGCTTGAGCTCCTTTGCCGAGGTTCCCCGCGCGGGAACGCGGCAGTAGGCAGCGCAGCGGGCTAAGCCCCGATTGTCCTGATAGACTGGAGGGCTTCCCCGAATGCATGGAGCACGGGGTCACCCTCGCATGGAGCTCTCCCTTGGCCCAGTTCATTCCCCAACTGATAGCCGCCTCGCGCACGGAAACTCGTCCCCTGATTCGCCTGGCGCTGCCCATCTGCGGCGCCCAGCTCGCCCAGGCCTCCATGAGCACGGTGGACGTGATGATGACCGGCCGTCTCAGCGCCACCGACCTGGCTGCCGTTTCGGTGGGCTCGAGCCTGTGGATGCCGCTGATGCTGTTCATGACCGGCACCTTGATGGGCCTGACCCCCGTGGTGGCCCAGCTGCTCGGCGCAGGGCGCCGAGACGGCATTCGCATCCAGGTGCACCAGGCACTGTGGATCGGCATGGCACTGGGGATTGTCGCGGCAGGGTTGCTGTGGACCACGGTAATGCCGGTGTTTCGGCTGATGGAGGTACCCGACGCCGTGGCCGAGCGCGCCACGGGCTATCTGGCCGCGGTAGCGCTGGGAATGCCGGGCGTCGGACTGTTCATGGCGCTACGCGCCTTCTCCGACGGCATGAACCATACCCGGCCTGCCCTGTGGATCAGCCTGCTGGGCCTGGCCGTCAACGTGCCCAGCAACTATCTGCTGATCTACGGCGGCGCGGGGCTCGAGGCCCTGCTGGGCGACTGGCTGCCAGCGCCCCTGGCGCACCTCCCGGCGCTGGGGGCGGTGGGATGTGGGCTGGCCACCGCACTGTCGATGTGGGTGATGTGCCTGGCCATGATCGCCTACACCCGCCGCAGCCGCGCCTACGGCGATGTCGCGCTGTGGCGCTCGCCCACCCTGCCGCGCTGGCGGCCGATCGGTGAGCTGCTTTACGTAGGCGTGCCCATCGGGGTAGCGATCTTCGTGGAAGTGACGCTGTTCACCCTGATCGCGCTGTTCATCGCCAGCCTCGGCGAGGTCACCGTGGCCGCCCACCAGGTGGCCCTGAACTACACGGGGCTGCTGTTCATGCTGCCGCTGTCACTGGGCATGGCGCTGACGGTGCGGGTCGGCAACACCCTGGGGCAAGGACGCCCCGAGGCCGCGCGCCTGGTAGCCTGGAACGGCATCCTGATCGCGCTCGGCGTGGCGCTGCTCAACTGCCTGCTGCTGTGGCTCACCGCCGAGCCGGTGATTGGCCTCTATACCCACGATCCGGAGGTGACTCGCATCACCCTGTCGCTGGTGGGCCTGGCCATGCTCTACCAGATCTCCGATTCGCTGCAGGTCAATCTCGCCGGCGCCCTGCGCGGCTACAAGGACACCCGGGTGATCATGCTGATCACGCTCGTCGCCTACTGGCTGGTCGGGCTCGGTGGCGGCCATTGGCTCGGCGACCACGGCCTGTTCGGCCAGCTGGCACCGCTCGGCGTCTATGGTTACTGGATCGGCCTGGTGGCCGGCCTGACGGTGGCCGCCCTGCTGCTGGGCGAACGCTTGAGACGACGGAGCAAGGCAATCGCGGATGGTGACCTGGAGATTCCCCTGTCAGCGGAATAAACGCCGCCGGAATAAACGAGGCCGGTGGTGGCTGCTCGGCCTGATGGCCTGGCTGCTGAACGGCTGCGGCGAGGGGCCCGCCGGAGCCCTGCTCGGCGACTATCAACAGCGCCTGGCCGCTGCGCTGGACTTGGCGCCCCCGACCAAGGCCCGTCCGACCAATATCGGCGACTTCCCCGGGCCCGACGCCCGGCTGTTCACCCTCCCCGAGACCCGCGAGGGGCTGCTGGACGTGTTCGCCCTGCGCGGCTGCCACATTGCCAACCTGGTCGCCGGGCGCAACAACCAGCTGGGCAAGGTGGCCGCCCCCAGCCAACGCTGGCTTTATGAGCTGGCCCTGTGGCGTCGCTTGAGCGGGTGCTGGAACACCGAGGTCCCGGCCACGCTCGGCGACAACGACAAGGCCAGGCTGGCACGCCTCACCCAGCTCAAGACCGACCAGCTCCCCAGGGCAAGCTGGAACGCCCTGTTCGCCTCGAGCGAATGGGTCGACAGCTTCTCCCGGGCCAGCTCGCCGCTGCCACCGGATGCCCTGTCCGAGGTGGATGTTCAACTGCCGGCGCTGGCCTATCTACGCGAGGCGACCCTTCACCAGTTCGACCGCCGCTGGGAGGCGGACTCGGCCACCCTGGAAGGGCACCTGAAGACGCTGCAGGAGCGGCCGCTGACCGCCGAGCTGCTGCGCGCGCTGATGCTCGCCGAACGGCGCCTGAGCGAGGCCTCGCGTCTGCTCGAGACGGCGCTGGAAGACGAGGCTTGCCCGGCCACGCCGGCCGGCCTGCCGTCCTTTTCTGGCGACACGCGGCTGGTGGCCTGGCTGGATCGCCTCGAGCTCGCGTCACGACGCTGGTTATCGGCCGTCCATCGCCTGCTCGACGCCCAGCTGATTTCCCCTCGACCGGCCATCGTGACCTACCGACGGCGCTGGCTGTCGCTCGAGGATCCCCGGGCGCCCTGGCCTGCCCTGGCGACGGCTCGGCAACGGCATCGGGAGTTGCGCGCCAGCCTGCTGCGGCACTGCCGCTGACAACCAAGGCTTAACCTCGGTCACCAGTCTGTGCTATTGATGGGGTGACAGTGACGTTGAGCGCTGCCGACCGGCCCCGAGGGCCAACGCCGTGACCAAGCCGCCGCTGGAGGGACTACATGGGTATCCCGCTGTCACCTCGCCCCGCCCAGGTCATCGACCTGGACGCCATGCGCCAACGCCAGCAGGCTCGTAAACGCCTGATTCGCCTCGCTCCCGAGCTCGATGGCCTGGAGATGGTGTACCACCTGCCCGACGAATCCGATGCCTACTTCGGCATGCCCCTGCTGGCCTGGGGGCTGCGTGAGGACGGCGAAGTCGTCGGCCTGGTGCCCTGGATGGAGCACCTGACGCCCTGCCAGGTGCTCGACGATCCCGAGCATGGCCGCTTCATCGGCTATCGCGACCCGGAAACCGAGGAGCTGTTCGAGCTGCCTCCCGATCACAAGGTCATGGAACTCGAGCAGGCCGCCGCCTACTTCGAGTACGAGACGACCGACGAACCCACCTTGATCCAGCAGTTGCCGGATACCCAGGGCACTCACGCCCTGTGCATGGACGAGGGCGATGCCCCCTGGCAGCTCAAGCAGATCTTCGGCTGGCGGCTCTACAGCGACGGCGCCGTGGAGGCACTGCTGGCCGACGAGCAGCTGGTCGACTCGACGCCGATCCTGCTCGGCGACGCCTGCCTCTATCCCGGGCACAGCCGCCACCGGGTGGTCTACTTCTTCCAGCGACAGATCGCCAACCGCATCCGGCGCGAGGACCCCGCCACCCTGGAGGCCCTGGCCTTGATGGTCATGCCGGAGTCGTCCGAAAGCTGAGGGGTAAGGCGCTACGTCACCCCAGGCGGATGAAGTAGAGATACTGGCCGTCGGCCTCGCTCTGTGCCAGCAGTTCGTGCCCCAGGAATCCACAGAACTTGGGCACGTCGCGGGTGGTGGCCGGGTCGCTGGCGATCACCTTGAGCACCTCGCCCGGCTGCATGTCACGCACCTTGTTGTGCATCAGCATGATCGGCTCGGGACAGTAGAGCCCGGTGGTGTCCAGCTCGGCATGGCAGGTCGGCAGGGAATCCGTGGAGTCAACCATCGATGAGTTCGCCTCGAAACGCAGCAGTGAGTGGGGAGTGAGTGGATGATCAAGATTCTTATCGAACGTCGTATCATGCCCGGGCTGGAGGCAGAATACGAGGCGGTCGCCCGGGAGGCCATGCGCCAGGTGCTCGGTGCCCCGGGGTTCGGCGGCGGCGAGAGCCTCACCGAACAGGGCCACGACGACCGGCGCCTGGTGATCACCAAGTGGCGCGACCTCAACGCCTGGAAAGCATGGCGCGACAGCGAGCAACGCGGCCGGGTCATGCAGGACCTCTACCCGCTGCTGACCGAGGAAGAACACGTGCGCATCTTCGCGCCCAGCTATTAGTCGGCCCACCTGCCAGCGCGGTGATCCCGTTGCAATCCGCAAGGATGAGCCTGCCGCCAGGGCCGCTCGCCCTCAGTTCAGCAGCCGCACGTGGACCGTCACTTCCTCGCGGTCGTGGTAGAGGTGGCGACAGGCGATCTCTGCCTTGACGCCCGCCTCGTCCAGGGCCTGATCCAGGCGGGCCAATCCTTCCGAGACCGCTTCCCAACGCCGCTTCATCGGCAGCTTGAGATTGAACACCGCCTCTCGGCACCAGCGCCGGACCAGCCAGCGCTCGACCATGTCGATTACCCGCGCCGGCTTGTCGACGATATCGCAGACCAGCCAATCGAGCCGCATCGGCGGCTCCCACACGAAACCGTCTTCGCGCAGGTGCTCCACCAGTCCGGTCGCCATCAGTCGTCGATCCATGGGGCCGTTGTCGATGGCGAACACCTGCATGCCGCGATGGACCAGTTGCCAGGTCCAGCCTCCCGGTGCAGCCCCCAGGTCCGCCGCCTGCATGCCCTCGGCCAGGCGCGTCTCCCACTGGTCCCGCGGGACGAATTCGTGCCAGGCCTCCTCGAGCTTGAGGGTCGAGCGGCTGGGTGCCTCGCGAGGCGCGCGTAGTCGGCGGATGCCGCCGAGCTGCTCGCTGCGATTGCCGGGGAAACTCATGCCGAGCTGCACTCGATCGCCGTCGGTCCACAGCAGATGCAGGCGCCGCCCCCCCGCCTTGCGGCGCAGCGCCCCGCGCTTCTTGAGGGTCGACTCGAGCGGGCGCCGAAGGGCCTTGATCAATCCGGCCAGCGCCTTGGCCTCGTTGGTGTCCGGGGTCTCCTGCCACAAAGACTCGAAGCTCCAGCCACTGGCCAGTACCTGCTCGACGATGGGTGAGAGTCGATCCTCCCGGGAGAGCCCTTCCAGAGGCTCGAGGGCGACCAGGCTTTGACGGGCGAAGACCAGTGTCTCCAGGGACAGTGCGCGATGCAGGGCGTTGGCGGGACGCTCGTCGGTCACCACGAAACGCACGTGGCCGGCATGGGGCTCGGACAGTGGATAGCCCTGCCAGCCCAGCATGGCCGCCTTGGTGGCGACCTCGCCGGCAAGATCGGGCTCGAAACCGGAGCGGCAATAGAACAGCAACTGCTGGGGGTTCATGTAGCCTCCTGTGAAGGCCCGCCAGTCTAGCCGGGGGACACAGGGCTCACAAGCCGTGCATGCCCTCGTCCTCATCCTCCTCGGCAACGGCCCTGCTGGTCGCCCGATCACGGCTCCAGTTCTCGATGTCCTGCAACTGGACATTCAGGGCGTTGGTCGAGATCTTCACCTCCCAGAGGGAGAAGACCAGCGACACCGACAGGCTGATCAGGCTGACCCCGAACAGCAGCATGCCGAGCAGCTTGAGTGACAGGAACAGCGCGAACATCGATAGCGTACAAAGCAGGAAGCTGAACACCCCCGCCATCTGCATGCGCTTGGTGAGGGTGATCCGCTTGCGCAGCAGCATGATCTGTCGGCGGGCCACCTCATCGCGCTCCTCGTCGGCGAGTTTGCGAATCAGCTGAGCCAGAGTCAGGAAGCGATTGGTATAGGCCAGCAGCAACAGAGAAATGGCGGGGAACAGCAGGGCCGGTGTCGTCAGCGTCAAGGGAGCCTCCTCCATTATTAGACTTTAGTCGCATTATACGCGATTCATCACGCTCAACCGAGCCCCGACCCACCGGCCCCGAACGCGTTGCTCGAGGCCGACGGACACCTTCCTGTTCACCCCCTCGGGCGTCGCTAGGAGGTTTTCGTGCCGCGCGCCGATGGCGCTTGCGCAATGATGCCCTGTTCCCGTGCCATGGCAATTGCCGCCTGAGGGCCTGTCCACAGCGAAGGCAGCAGCACCAGTGATACCGGAATGGCGGTGATCACGATGAACTGCTGCAGCGCGCCGATCTGGCCGGCCCCCATATGCAACAGGATGGCCGCCATCAGCGCCATGGCAATTCCCCAGAAGGCTCGCACCAGGGCATCTGGCGCATCATGCCCTGCTCCGACCACCGAGATCGCATAGCTCATCGAGTCGCCGGTGGTGGCCACGAAGATAGTGGTCAACAGCAGGATCGCCAGCGCCATCACCGGCCCGCCCGGCAGCGCCTGGGCCACGGTCAGGGTGGCGACGTCGAACTGGAAGTTCTGCAGCGCCTCGGACAGGTCGATGGCGCCGGTCAGTTGGTAGTGGATGCCCGAGCCGCCGAGCAGGGTGAACCACACGGTGGTGGCGATCGGCGCCATCACCGCCACGGCCAGAATCATCTGGCGGATGGTACGACCGCGAGAGATGCGCGCCACGAAGATCGCCATCAGCGGACCGTAGCCGATGAACCAGGCGAAGAAGAACACCGTCCACCACTGCATCCACCAGGCCGGCGCGGTCTGGGAGGTCATGGTCGCCATGGTGAAGAAGGAGGTCAGGTACTCGCCGAAGCCCTGGGTGAAGGCATTGACCAGGAACGCGGTGGGCCCGAACAGGAAGATGACCGCGGCAATGGCCAGCGCCAGGATCACATTGAAACGGCTCAGCCACTGGATGCCGCGATGGATGCCGGTCATCGCCGAGGTGACATAGACGGCTCCCAGGGCCACCAGGATCACCAGTTGGGTCGTATAGCCCTCCGGCAGCCCGAACAGCTCATGCAGCCCGAAACTGACCTGGGTGGCCAGGAAACCGATCGGCCCCACGGTACCGGCCACCACGGCGATCACGCACAGCGCATCCACCAGACTGCCCAGCCATCCCTGAGTGACACGCTCGCCAAGCACCGGCGTGAGCAGCGTGCGCGGCTGCAGCGGCAAGCCGCGTTCGTAGTGGGCATGGGCCAGCACCACCGCGGTCAACGAGCCGAGCACCGCCCATGCCAGGAAGCCCCAGTGCATGAAGGATTGTGCCAGGGCCCCGGCGATCGCCTCGGGCGTGCCGGGTTCGGTGTCGAAGGCCGGCGGCGTCACCACGAAATGATAGACCGGCTCGCCGGCAGCGAAGAACACGCCGCCCCCTGCCAGTAGGGTGCACATGATGATCGATAGCCACTTGAAGGTGCTGAGCTCGGGACGCTCGAGGTTACCAACCCGGGCACTGGCCGCCGGCGATGCGACCAGGCCCATGGCTACAAGAAACGTCAGCAGCAGCAGCCACTGGAAATAGCTGCCCAGCGTCCTGGCGGTCCAGGCAAAACCGGCGGCAATCCCTTCGGCCACCATGTCGACGTCATACAGCGACAGGGCGACGAAGCCCAGGATGAAGCCGATGCTCACACCGAGCACCAGGGGATCCCCCAAGCGTCTCTTGGCAGTGGGAGCGGTTGTCATCGAGTTGGAGGGATCTTCACTCATGCACTACTGTCGGCCGAATCCGGCCGCTCTCTCCTTCTTGGATAGAAAAGGGTCTTGGGTAGAAAAGGGGCAATACCCGTCATTGCCGGCATGAAACCATGCTGACGCCTTGGGCACCGCCATAGACAACGCGCGCTAAGGCCATCGGCCTGATTCGGTCAACGGGAAATCAAATGAGAAAGGGCTGCGTCAGAGCAGCATGCCCAACGAGAAAATGCTGGATGATGGGGGAATACGAAATGAAAAGCCCCCGAGTTCTCATGAACTCGGGGGCTTTTCCGAATAGATGCCTGACGATGACCTACTCTCGCATGGGAACTCCCACACTACCATCGGCGCTGAGCGGTTTCACTGCTGAGTTCGGCATGGGATCAAGTGGTTCCCGCACGCTATGGTCGTCAGGCGAAAAAGGGCAATGCAAATCATGCTGACGAGATGCGTCTCGCGTATCCGGCGTCGTCTGTTGTCAT
>NZ_JACHXM010000026.1 GCF_014192055.1 Halomonas organivorans
ATGGTAGTGTGGGAGTTCCCATGCGAGAGTAGGTCATCGTCAGGCATCTATACCGAGAAAACCCCGGACCGACAGGTTCGGGGTTTTTTCATGTCTGGTCGATAGGTGTCATGGCGGAGACGGCGTGGGCCGGACGAGGATGCTCCTGGCGCAGGACCAGGGATCAAGGACGCCGCCCATCCTCATGACGTCGTTGGGATTCGTGGGAGCGCTGCTCCGCAGCGCGATCCACCGCGCAGCGGTGGCAGGTGTCGTGTCTCTGTCAGTCTGGGTGGACCCGGCCAGGCTCCCGGTGGGCCGTAGCGCCATGCATGGCCCCTCCTCGGCGCGTAGTCTTTCGACCTGTCGCTGAACGCCCCGCGGGTGCGCGACGAGGGCGGCGGATAGCGGGGCCCGGCAGGCATCGATCGTCGCGAGTTTCCCCAGACACGAGAAGGCCGGGCGATCGCCCGGCCTTCTGCATGCTATATACCGCCAGAGGGGATCAGGCGGGGTTCTGTTCGATCCCCTGAACGTGCCAGGGCGCACCGTCGCGGAGTTCGCGAACCAGGTGCCAGGTCTCGTTGAAGGCGTTCTGCTCGCCGTTCTCGTCGAGGATGCCATGGAAGAGCACGCTGGCCTCGGCCCGGGAGCCGAGCTCCTGGACACTGCCCAACTCGGCGAACAGGCGCACGATTTCGGTGCGGTTGTTGGCCGGATGCTGATCCCGCTCCTGGCGCAGCAGGTTGTAGAGTTCGGGCGTCACGTAGTCCTGGATCTGCGAGAAATCGTTGTTGTCCCAGGCCCTTTGAAGGGTCATGAAGTGTTCCTTGGCGCCGCCCAGGAAGCGTTCGCGATCGAACCAGTCGGGATCCTTGCCGAGGCCGCCGGCGCCTCCCAGAGGGCCGGCCTGGAAGGCCTGGGGCTGCTCATGCGCCTCGCGGGACGCCGTTGCCGGCCCGCCCGCCATGGCCGGGCGTCGCTTGCGCGCGAAGAGCCGGAACAGCAGGAAAATCGCGCCGCCAATCAGCAGGATGTCGAGCATGCGCAGGTCATCGAAGGCGCCGCCGAAGAACAGCGAAGCGAGCAGGCCGCCGGCCAGCATGCCGGCGAAGGGGCCGGCGAAGCGCGACAAGCCGCTGGAAGGCTTGCGCTGGGTGCCGGCTGCTCCGGTAGAGCGGGTGGACGTCGCGCTTGGGGCGTCGGCGGAGCGGGAATAGCTGCCGAAGCTCTTGCCGCCGCCCATGCGGCGGGCATCGGCGTGGTCGACTGCCAGGCCGAAGCCCAGCAGGCCGACGACGAGCATGACGAGGAGTTGACGCATCGTGGGTCTCCAGAGAATGTGGCGGAGGATCCGCCGTGAAAAGTCGAGAGCCTCATTCTAGCGACTAAGCGGGTCACCGACACCGTCTATCGAGCGAGGCCGAACGATGCGTCTGAAGCGTGAGCAGAGCCTGCTGCTGATCGTCGATCTGCAGGTGGGATTGATACCGGTGCTGGAGGGCGGTGAACAGGCCGTCGTCGAGGCGCGCTGGCTGGGTGGCGTGGCCGGGGTGCTGGACGTGCCGGTGTGGCTGACCGAGCAGTATCCAGCGGGGCTCGGTGGCAACGACCCGCGCCTGCGAGAGTCGCTCGAAGGTGCGCGTTTCTGGGACAAGACCCGCTTCGATGCCCACGCGGAGCCTGGCTTTGCCGCGACGCTGTCCGCGAGCGGGCGGCGCCAGATCGTGCTGTGCGGGGCGGAGGCACACATCTGCGTGCTGCAGACGGGGCTCGGGCTACGCGAGGCGGGCTACGAGGTTTTCTGGCTGGCGGAGGCGGCGGTGAGTCGGCGCTCGGAGGAGGCGTCCCTGGCTCGACGGCGGATCGAGCGGGCCGGCGGCTGGACGGTGAGTGCCGACATGGTGGCCTACGAGTGGCTGGAGCGTTGCGACGATGCCCGCTTCAAGGACGTGCACCGCCGCTTTCTCAAACCGCGCTCGCCGCGGTCGCTGCGCTTCTTCGATTAGCGCCGCCGATGCAGGGCAGCGAGGATCAGGGGCGATCCTGCTCGGCGCGGCAGAACACCAGGGTATCGCCCTCTGATATGGCGGCGTTGAAACGATAGCCGGCCACGTCGAAGCCCTTGAGGCCCTCGGGATCGTCCAGGCGCTGGCGGATCATCCAGGCCGCCATCAGGCCCCGGGCCTTCTTGGCGTAGAAGCTGATGATCTTGTACTGGCCGTTTTTCTCGTCCTTGAACACCGGGGTGATCACCCGGGCATCGAGTGCCCTGGCGTCGACGGCCTTGAAGTACTCGTTGGAGGCCAGGTTGACCAGTACCTTGCTGCCGCTCTCGGCGATCGCGCGCTCCAGGGCGCCGGTCAGGGTGGGCTTCCAGTAAGCGTAAAGATCCTTGCCGGCGGGGTTGGCCAGTTTGGTGCCCATCTCCAGGCGGTAGGGCTGAATCAGGTCCAGCGGCCGCAGCAGGCCATAAAGGCCGGAGAGGATGCGCAGGTGGTCCTGGGCGAAGGCGTTGTCGCCATCGTCGAACGAAGCGGCCTCCAGCCCTACATAGACGTCGCCCTGGAAAGCCTGGGCGGCGGCTTTGGCGTTGTCCGGCGTGAAAGGCGTTTGCCATTCGGAGAAGCGGGCCGCGTTGAGCCCGGCGATCTTGTCGCTGACGCCCATCAGCTCGCCGATCTGCTGTGGCGAGAGATCGCGCAGGATGCCGATCAGCTCGCGGCTGCGGTCGAGGAAGTCGGGCTGGGTGGCCTGGGACGTGGTCGCCGGGGTCTCGAAGTCCAACGTCTTGGCGGGCGAGATCACGCTCAGCATGGGGCGCTCCTGTGCCTGGATAGATTCGGCTCGAGTATATCAGGCGCGCCCGCGTGCCGGGGCTATGGACTCGATAGCCCCGGCGCCGTCGAGGGCAAGGCCTCAGGGGCAGGGATTGGGGTAGCGTTGATGTACGGCCTCAATGGCGGCGAGAACGTCCTCGTCGAGGCGCAGCGATTCGCTTTCCAGGTTGCTTTCCAGCTGCGCCATGCTGGTGGCGCCGATGATGTTGCTGGTCAGGAAGGAGCGCGAGTTGACGTAGGCCAGGGCCATCTGCGCCGGGTCCAGGCCATGCTCGCGGGCAATGTTGACGTAGGCGCGGGTCGCCTCGTCGGCGAGCGGCGTGTTATAGCGCTGGAAGCGCTCGAACAGCGTCAGACGTGCGCCCTCGGGCCAGGCGCCGTCGAGGTACTTGCCGGACAGCTTGCCGAAGGCCAGCGGCGAATAGGCCAGCAGGCCGACGTCCTCGCGATGGGCGATTTCGGCCAGGCCGACCTCGAAGCTGCGGTTCAGCAGGCTATAGGGGTTCTGCACCGAGGCGACACGGGGCAGCCCCTGGGACTCCGCCACTTGCAGCGCATGCATCACGCCCCAGGGCGTCTCGTTGGACAGGCCTACGGCGCGGATCTTGCCGGCCTGCACCAGTTCCTGGAGTGCCGCGAGGCTTTCCTCGAGGGTCGTCGCGTCTTCCTCTTCGTCGTGTTCGTAGCCCAGGCGGCCGAAGAAGTTGGCGCGACGATCGGGCCAGTGCAACTGGTAGAGGTCGACGTAGTCGGTCTGCAACCGCGACAGGCTGTCGTCGATGGCTTGATGAAGGTGCTCGCGGGTCAGGCGTGGCCCGCCGCGGATGTGATCGAGGCCCGGACCGGCAGCCTTGGTGGCGATGATGACGTCGTCCCGGGACCCCCGCGCCTTGAGCCAGCTACCGATGTAGGCCTCGGTGAGTCCCTGGGTTTCGGCCCGAGGCGGCACCGGATACATCTCGGCGGTGTCGATGAAGTTGATGCCGAAGGCCACGGCACGGTCGAGTTGCTCGTGGGCTTCGGCCTCGCTGTTCTGCTCGCCGAAGGTCATGGTGCCGAGGCATAGCCGGCTGACCTCGAGGCCGGTCCGGCCCAGGGGGCGGGTCTGCATCCGTCACTCCTCATCATGGGGTTGGGGCGGTTCGCACCGCATGGTAGCCCCGGGGGGCGGGATCGTAAATGTCGGGGGGTTGAGTCGCCGCCGGGGCGGGCGTATGCTTGCGACCCCGTTGCCCCGGCGGAGGCCGCAGGGCCGATTTCCCCAGGACAGGACGCCGGACACAGGATGGTGCTCGACGTCGTCAATCGAACCACTGGACGCAAGGTTGTTTGCCATGCAGCAGGCATCATCATTGTTCACTCGGATCGAGTATCGTCTGGCACGACAGCTGTTTCATACCCGCTGGCTGCCGCGCTCGCCGCGCACCCAGCGTCTGACGCTGCATCTTTTCCAGCGTTGTGCCGACGCCGGCCATCCGGCGGCGTTGTCCCTGTATGGCCACATGCTGTTCCATCGCGCCGTCTCGCCCCAGGACAAGGCGCGTGGCGCCCGTTACGTGCTCGAGGCCGCGCAGAGCGGCGACCGTCATGCCCAGTATCAGGCGGGGCAGATCTACGAACACGGTTGCGCCCAGTATCCACGCCGCGACGATCGTGCGGTGACCTGGTATGCGCGCGCCGGGGAAGCGGGACATCCGCTGGCCGCGGAGCGCCTGGCGCGGGCCTATCGCGACGGTGAACTTGGGCTGCCTGAAGACCCTGAACGCACCGGGCACTGGCAGGCCCTGGCCGAGTCACTGGACAGCGGCGAAGCCGGGACGCGACACTAGGATGATGGCGCCTCGTGACGAGGCGGTGCTCCCCGGTCGTCAATGAGCGGCGACTCTACATCATCAAGGACTCAGCAGCCCGTGACGCTACCGACACTGCTGGATATCGAAGCGTCCGGATTCGGACGCGGCAGCTACCCCATCGAGGTCGGCCTGGCCCGTTCGGACGGCAGTACCTGTGCCTTTCTCATCCAGCCTCTCGAGGAATGGACGCACTGGGACCCCAAGGCGGAACTCCTGCATGGCATTTCGCGCGGCCGCCTGGCGCGCGAGGGCTATCCCGTGCGCCAGGTGGCGCGCTGGCTGAATGACGAGCTCGCCGATATCGGCGTGGCCTACAGTGACAGCTGGGGCTACGACAACACCTGGCTGTCGCTGCTCTTCCATCACGCCGGCATGCTGCCGGCCTTCCGCCTGGAGGCCCTGCGTCGCCTGCTCAGCGAGGCCCAGCTGGCGAGCTGGAGCGCCACCAAGGAGGCGATCATCCGCGAGCGGGGCATCCACCGCCACCGCGCCGGCGAGGATGCCCTGCTGCTGCAGCTGACCTATCAGCGCACCCAGGCGCTCTAGGCCTCGCCACCAACCTCGAGCAGTACCTTGCCGACATTGGCATCCGCCTGGACATGGGCATGGGCCGCCTCCGCCTCGGCAATCGGCCAGCTGCGGTCGATCAACGGGGCGATCTCGCCACTTGCCAGTCGTGGCCACACATGCGCTTGCAGCGCGGCCAGGATCTTGCCTTTCTCCGCCGGCGGACGACTGCGCAGGGTCGAGCCGATCACCCGCTGGCGTTTCATCAGCAGCCGCCCGAAGTCCAGTTCCGCCTGGCGCCCGCCCATGAAGCCGATCACCACCAGCCGACCGTCGGTGTTCAGCACCTGCTGGTTGTCGGCCAGATAGCTTGCGCCTACCGGGTCCAGGATCAGGTCGGCCCCGCCCCAGTCCTTCACCGCATCGACGAAACTGCCCCGGTGGCGATTCCAGCCGGCCTCGGCGCCCAGCTCCTGGCAGGTGGCCAACTTGGCGTCGCTGCCGAGGGTGACGAAGCAGGGATGATCGAAGGATCGACACAGCTGGATGGCGGCAGTGCCAACGCCGCTCGCCCCGGCGTGCAGCAGCACCCGCTCGCCCGACGCCAGGGCTCCCTCCATGAACAGATTTAGCCAGGCGGTGGCGAACGCTTCCGGTAGGGCGGCGGCCTGCCGGAGATCGAGGCCGTCGGGCAGCGGCAGTACCTGTCGGGCGTCGACCACCACCTCCTCGGCGTAGCCGCCGCCGGCCAGCAGGGCGCAGACCCGCTGGCCGGCTTCCAGTCCGTCGACGCCTTCGCCGATCTCGATCAGCGTGCCGCTGACCTCCAGTCCGAGCACCGCAGAGGCCCCGGGCGGCGGCGGATAATGGCCGGCGCGCTGCATCAGGTCGGCGCGGTTGACGCCGGCCCAGGCGATCTTGAGCCGCACCTCGCCGGGAGCGGGGCCGGCCGGGGCGGGCGACTCTCGCCAGGTCATGCGCTCTTCATCGTGGTGAATGGCCAGCATGGGAGATCCTCCGGTCGATGGGGGTGAGCGCCCTGCACCGTCGATCGACTCAGCGTCGATCGCTGTCCAACTGGCCCTCCAGGGCATCGAGCAAGGCATCGGGTTCGTCAGCCGCGAGCAACTCCTCGCGAGTATGGGCGTCGAGGAAGCCGTGCTCCACCGTGCTGTCCAGGAAGGTCAACAGCGGCGTGTAGAAACCGCCGGTGTCGAGCAGGCCAATGGGTTTGTCATGCAGCCCCAGATAGCGCCAGGTCCAGGCTTCGAACAGCTCCTCCAGGGTGCCGATGCCGCCGGGCAAGGCGATGAAGGCATCGCTGTGGGCCGCCATGCTGGCCTTGCGCTCGTGCATGTTGCGCACTCGGATCAGCCGGGTCAGCTCGAGGTGCGCCTGTTCGCGCTCCACCAGATGATCCGGCATCACCCCGACGACGTCGCCGCCGGCCGTCAGCACGCTGTTGGCCAGCTCGCCCATCATGCCGACCCGGGCGCCGCCATAGACCAGCGAGTGGCCGCGGCGGGCCAGGGCCTTGCCCAGGGCGCGAGCGGCGGCGAGGAAGCGGGGGTCGCGGCCTTCCCGAGAGCCCAGATAGACGCAGAAACTCGACATGGTGTTCTCTCCTTGATGAACCCCTCATCCTAGCGGGGGCGGATAGCCGGCGGCAAAGCTTGCGACCACGAAAAAGGGCGCCGAGGGCGCCCTTGCGGAAGCATCGGTCGTGACGCGCTCAGCGGGCGCGGGCGGCATCGCGACGAATGGCGCGGCGCAGCAGGGCAATGCCGCCGATGGCGATGCCGATCAGGCTGGCGATCAGAGCGAGGCTGGCGATCACGTGGGTGTCCAGATACATGGGGGCTCCTGTTGTGATGTCGTTATGGAGGGCGTCAGGGCAGGCGGTCGATGACGCCGTATTCGGCGTCGACCCACTGGCCGATGACGTTGTTGCCGCACAGGTGGTGCGCGTACTGGGTGTGCAGGCAGCGTACCTGATCCCAGTTGGCGATGCCGCCGATGCCGCGCTCGCGCAATACCTCGGCGTAGCCGCGGCGCTCTACCTCGTCGCGCTGGGCCGGCGTCATGTGTCGCCAGCGGGCGGCCACGTAGTCTTCATGGCTGCGATGGTAGGCGGCGAGGAAGTCGGGATCCTCCTTCAGCCGAGCCTCGAGGGTCTTGATCACCCCGGCGGCTTCGATGCGCGACAGCTCGATCTTGAGGCGCTCGTCGCTCAGCCAGTAGAGGGTCGGGAAGGGCGCTTCGTCGACGATGGGCGCCATGCGCAGCACCAGCGGCGTGCCCTCGCCGTCGGTGGCGGCCAGCGCCTCGATGCCACGGGGGGCGCGGCCGAGCTGCTCGGCGATGACGGCGAGCTGGCGGTCGTCAGGCGTCGTGTCGGGGTGGATCACCATCGTCGGGGTTGTCTCGTATGAACTTGTTCGAGCGTCCCACGGCGCGAAAGAAAGTGCGATTGAGCTGCTCGGGGGTGGGCACGTAGTGCCAGTGCCGTTCGCAGTACTCGTTGCCCCGCGCCATCAGGACATCGTAGAGGCGGTTGAAGGGCGCATCATAATCGTAGGGGTCGGCCCCGAACAAGCGGATATGCGGGAAGTCGGCGAAGCGCTCCAGGAAGAAATTCTCCAGGTCGGCCTCCACGGCACGGTGGCGGGCGACGTCGTCGGGATCGAGCCAGAGGTCGTAGCGGATGGCCATGAGCGGCTCCTTGAGAGGATGGGCGCGAGCGAAGCGGGCATGAGACTGGGACCGCGCGTGGTGGCATTCGGCTCAGGCCCGCGCCAGGGGCGCGAAGGAGGCCGACAGCAGGTCGGCCAGGTCGGCAGGCGCGAGGGCGAGTTCCAGGCCGCGTCGTCCGCCGCTGACGTGGAAGCGCGTCAGGGCCTCGGCGCTGGCATCGATGAAGGCCGGCAGGCGCTTCTTCTGGCCGAGCGGACTGATGCCGCCGACCACGTAGCCAGTGGCCCGTTCGGCCTCGATGGGGTCGGCCATGCGTGCCTTGCGAGCGCCGGCCGCCCGAGCCAGCGCCTTGAGGTCGAGCTGGGTGGGCACCGGCACGATGGCCATCGCCAGCCGGCCGTCGTCGAGCTTGGCGAGCAGCGTCTTGAACACCGTCTCGGCGGGCAGGCCCAGGGCCTCGGCCGCCTCCTCGCCATAGGCCGGGCGTCGCGGGTCGTGCTGGTAGCTGGCCGTCTCGAAGGCCACGCCGGCCTTTTCCAGGGCCTTGACGGCAGGAGTCATGCCTCGACGGTCTCCGTGTCCTGCAAGTGGGCGGAAAGTGCCTCGCGCAGCTCGCCCTCGATCGGCACGGCGCGCTTGGCCTGATGGTCGTAGTGGACCAGTACGGTATGGCCCAGGTTCGCCATTCGCCCACCTTGCCAGGCCTCCTGGGTCACGGTGAAGGAGCTGTTGCCCAGCCGGGTGAGATAGGTGCGGATCTCGATGTCGCTGCCGTAGAAGAGCTCGGCGCGGTAGTCGACTTCCATGCGCGCCATGATCAGGCGCCAGCGGCCTGGATCCAGGTCCGGCGTGAAGAGCTTGAAGAGGTCGTTGCGAGCCAGCTCGAACCACGCCGGCAATCGGGTGTTATTGACGTGACCCAGGGCGTCGGTGTCGTAGAAGGCGGGTTCGATGGTGCGAGTGAACATGGGGCTCCTCGTCGGGTGGTGCCGGGCGGGCCGGCCCTTCAGCATCGCTGCCGAGCAAGTGCTTGGTCAATGGATACATGAACCCAGCGTGAACGGCGTCGTCAGCCTCCGGCAAGGTGAGCTCTTCTAAGTTGGCAGGACGCCAGCTTCGACGCCCGGGACGTGGGCGGGGCCATTATCGGCTCAATGCTGGCGCGAGCGGTGATGAACGCCGCCTCGGCCGGCTATTGCCGGCGTCTTTCTGACTCACATCGGATGTGGAGAAAGCTCATGAACCTCCTTCGTTTCCTGTCACGTGATGCCATAGCCTCCGTGGTGGTGTTTCTCGTCGCGCTGCCACTGTGTATGGGCATCGCCATCGCCTCGGGAGTGCCGCCCGCCAAGGGGCTGATTACCGGCATCGTCGGTGGCCTGGTCGTTGGCCTGCTGGCGGGGGCGCCGTTGCAGGTCAGCGGACCGGCGGCGGGGCTCGCGGTGCTGGTCTTCGAACTGGTGAATACCCATGGCCTGTCGGCGCTTGGCCCGGTGCTGCTGCTGGCGGGTGCCCTGCAGTGCCTGGCCGGGGTACTGCGGCTCGGCGGCTGGTTCCGGATCGTCGCCCCGGCGGTGGTGTCCGGCATGCTGGCCGGGATCGGCATCCTCATCATGCTCTCGCAGCTGCACGTGATGCTCGACGCCGAGCCGCAGGCCTCGGGGCTGGCCAACCTGATCGCCTTCCCCGGCGCCGCCTGGGAGGCGGTGCGACAGGTGAACGGAAGCAGCTCGCTGATGGCGGGCGCAGTCGGCATCGCCACCATCGCCATCATGTGGCTCTGGGAGCGTTGCCGTCCCGCCTCGCTGCGCTTCCTGCCGGGCGCGCTGGTTGGCGTGGCGCTGGTGACGTGGGTCAGCAGCGGCGTGGCGCTGCCGATCAACCGGGTCATGCTGCCCGACGATCTCGGCCAGGCCGTCGACTGGATCGGCTGGCAGGGCCTGGGTACGCTGGCCGATCCGAGCCTGCTGGTGGCGGCACTGGCCATGGCCTTCATCGCCAGTGCCGAGACGCTGCTGTCGGCGGCGGCGGTCGATCGCATGCACGCCGGTCCGCGCTCGCAGTTCAACCGCGAACTGTCGGCCCAGGGCGTCGGCAATATGCTGTGCGGCGCGCTCGGCGCCCTGCCCATGACCGGGGTGATCGTGCGCAGCTCGGCCAACGTCCAGGCCGGTGCACGCACGCGCCTGTCGGCGATTCTGCACGGCCTGTGGCTGCTGGCACTGGTGATGCTGCTCCCCGGCCTGCTGCAGAGCATTCCCGTGGCCTGCCTGGGCGGTGTCCTGGTGTATACCGGGGGCAAGCTGGTGGATGTCCGGGCGGTCCGCCATCTCGGCCGCTACGGCCGCACCCCGCCGCTGATCTATCTCGCCACGGCGCTGAGCATCGTGTGCACCGACCTGCTGACCGGCGTGCTGGTGGGCTTCGCTCTGACCCTGCTGAAGCTGGCCTGGAGCGCCTCCCGGCTGCGTGCCCGGTGGGGCACCGACGAGGCCGGTGGCGTTGAGCTGCGCCTGCGGGGTACCGCGACTTTCCTGAGCGTTCCCAAGCTGGCACGGTTGCTGGGCGAGGTCAGCCCGGATACCCATCTGCGCGTGTGCATCGGCCAGCTGCGCTACATCGATCATGCCTGCGCCGAGCTGCTGGATGACTGGCAGCGCACCGTGCGCCAGCAAGGCGGTGACTTGGAGATGATCGGCAACGTGGCGATGTCGCATCGCGTGGAGGGACGGCTGAGGCGCCGCACCGCGCCGGCCTAGGCACACGAGGGAAGGCATGCGGGCGGGAGGCGTTCGTCGTCTCCCGCAGCATCGCGCTCCGGCTACCGTACCGTCAGGAGCGCGCCGCGGGCGCTCGGCGCTCGGCCCACAGGCGCTGAAGACGGGTCCAGGCCAGCAGCCAGGTGGTGGCGACGGCGAAGCCGATCAGGGTGCCGGCAACCAGGCCCAGGCTGTCGTAGGTCAGCGAGACGCACAGCGCATAGCACAGCAGCGAGCCAAGCCCCGCGGGGTAGTGCTTGATCACCGTGGCCACCGGGGCAACGCCGTGTGTCAGGTGAAGGATCACCAGGAAGGGATACATGGTCACCGGGAAAGCGGCCATGACGCCCGCCCAGGCGGAGGGCAGCACGTGAGCCAGCCCGGTGATCAGGAAGATGATGCCGGCGGCCAGTCCGGCACGCAGGGCCAGGGCGCCCCACGAGAAGCCGCCCTTGGGCTGGGCGGCGGCGTCCGGCAGGCGTCGATAGAGCCGCAGGAAGATGCCGATGGCCACCACGGTGGTCAGGGTGCCGGTGAGCCGGTCGAAATCGACCAGCGTCAGCAGCCAGGCCGCCGCCAGCCACGCTGCCAGGCCAGCGAGGGTGCCCATCAGCACGCCGGGCAGGCCTTCGCGGCGCCCGCCCAGCAGGTAGCCTCCGCCCAATGCCAGAGTCGCGGAGAAACCGGCCAGGGTGTGAACCGCGCCCTCGGCGGCGAACGCCGGCGAGATCTCGAGGCCGATGAAGAACAGCGCGATGGCGGTGCCCAGCGGGTAGCCCGAGAGCAGTCCGGCCATGCGGGTGCTGAGACGCTCGGCGATCACCGAGAGGCCGAGCACCACGCCGACCGAGACCAGAAGCTTGGCCAGTTGCCAGGCGAGCGGAACATCCATGTGGTTTTCCTTATCCTATAGGCAAGTCATGTCGTGGAGGTGGCCATGGCCGGCCATGATCTCTCGCCGCCGCCTCGCCCCGAAGGCTGTGCGCTCTGCGGACGAGCCGCGCCGCTCACCAAGCACCACCTGATTCCCCGTGCCTTGCATGGCAAGGCACGCTACCGGCGTCGCTTCGACCGGGCCGAGCGGCTTACCGCCATTCTCTGGCTGTGCCATGCCTGCCACAAGCACGTTCATGCGGTGCTCGGCGAGCGCGAGCTGGCCGACCATTATCGCAGCCGCGAGTCGCTGCTGGCGCATCCGGACATTCGTGCTTTCGTCGAATGGCTGGCCACCAAGCCGGCGGGCTTCAAGCCCAAGAAGGCGCCGCGGCGCCGTTAGCGCTACACGAGGCGAAGACCCTGGCGGTCCGTCCAGGCCGCCTTGAGGGCGGCCTCGAGTGGTTCGCGAAGGTGCTCGGGCAGTGCTTCCCGAGCGGCCTCGAAGCTTTCCGGATTGCGGTTGCGCAGCCAGCAGTAGGCCCAGGCGCAGGCCTCGGCGTCGTCGCCAGGCAGCGGCCGGGCCGGCATCTGCACCAGCAGGAAGACCGCGGTGCGCCCGGCCCACAGCGGCACCTCGTCACTCGCCTGCGGGTCGGCCCAGGCACGTAGCATGGCGCCGTCGGGTGTGTCGTCCGGCTCGCCGAGCTTGGCCACCCGAGCGGTCTCGGCGAGGATCAGGGCCAGCCGGTCCGGCTCGCCGCGGCCAATGTCCAGCCAGCGGGCGATGATGGCCGGCATGCCGTGGCGTACCTTGGCATAGAAGCCATGTTGCGGCATCGTCTCATTCATTCGTCACGACCTTATTTTCGGAGCAGGGACTGCCATGGATTTCGATTTTGCCACGCCCGTGGAACGACGCCACCCGGAAGGTGCCGACTGGCCATCACAGAAGTGGCACCGCTATGGCGAGGAGGTGCTGCCGCTGTGGGTGGCCGACATGGACTTCCGTTCGCCGCCGGCGGTGATCGAAGCGCTGCGTGCCCGGGTCGATCACGGCGTCTACGGCTACGGTCTGGTGCCGGAGAGCCTGCGCCGGGCGCTGTGCGACTGGAGTGTCGAGCACTATGACTGGGCCATCGAGCCGAACTGGCAGCTGTGGCTGCCGGGCGTGGTGCCGGCGCTGCACCTGGCGAGCCTGGCGCTCACCGAGCCGGGCGACGGCGTGCTGACGGTGACGCCGATCTATCCTCCTTTCCTGCAGGTGGCCGAGCGCACCGGCCGGCTACCCCAGCAGGCCGCCATGCGTCCGCCCGAGGCGTCCGGCGACGAATGGCGGCTGGACCTCGATGCCCTGGAGGCGTCGATCACCTCCGAGACCCGGTTGCTGCTGTGGTGCCAGCCGCACAATCCCACCGGTCGGGTGTGGCGTGTCGAGGAACTCGACGGCCTGGCCGAGCTGGTCGAGCGCCATGATCTGATCGTGGTCTCCGATGAACTGCACTGCGACCTGCTGCTTGACGAGGGCGCCCGGCACCGGCCGCTGGCCGCCGCCTATCCCGAGCTCGCCGCGCGCATCCTGACCCTCTGGGCGCCGTCGAAGACCTTCAACCTGGCCGGGCTGACCGCCGCCTGCGCGGTGATTCCCGATGCCGGCCTGCGGCGCCGCTTCGCTGCGATGGCCAAGGGGCTACAGCCGGACGGCAACGTGCTGGGCCTGGTGGCCGCCGAGGCCGCCTATCGCCATGGCGACCCCTGGCGTCAGGCGCTGCTCGAGACGCTGCGTGGGCATCGGGTAAGGCTGGTCGAGCGGGTGGCCGGCTGGCCGGGCGTGCGCATGGCGCCACCGGCTTCCACTTACCTGGCCTGGCTGGACCTGCGCGAGGCGCCGGCGCTGCAGGATGCTGGCGCCTCGCCCCAGCGCATGCTGCTCGAGCGCGCCGGCGTGGCGCTGTCCGACGGCGCCGCCTTCGGTTGGCCGGGCTTCGTGCGGCTCAACTTCGGTACCACCGCCACCCAGCTGGAGGTGGCGCTGGCGCGGCTGGACGAGGTGCTGCGGGCATGAGCCGTCGCGTCCGTCTCCCCGGCGGGCCAGACGGACGCAACGAGGCGAGGCTCAGTAGAGCTGGGCGAACAGCTTGCGGCGGTAGGTGACGGTCAGCGGATGATCGGCGCCCAGGGCGTCGAAGACCCGCAGCAGCGTCTTGCGGGCGGCATCGTCTCCGTAGGCGCGATCGCGCTTCATCAGCGCCAGCAACGCCTCGAGGCCGGACTCGTACTGTCCGTCCGCCACCTGCCGCAGCGCGCGCTGGTACTGCGCCTCGCTGTCGTCACGACCTTCCAGGGCCGCCAGTTGGTCCGCCGATGGCGCTTCCTCGCCGAACTCGATGCTGGCACGGACGCCGCGGGCAGCGGGCGCGTCGCGCTCCTCCGGTGGCAGGGCGTCGAGCAGTGCACGGGCCTCATCCGGCTCGCCGGCGGCCACCAGGGTGCGCGCAAGCTCTACCTTGTAGGGACCGTAGTCCGGCCACTGCTGGGCCAGCTCCGCGTAGATCTGGCGTGCGGTGTCGGCATCGCCGGCTTCCAGGGCCGCAGCGGCCTGCTCCTCCGGACTCAACTGGGCGCCTTCCGGTTCGGGGAAATACTTGCCCAGCCACTCGCGCACCTGCTTTTCCGGCAGTGCCCCCTGGAAGTGATCCACCAGGCCACCTTGGCTGATCAGCTTGACGTCGGGCACCGAGCGCACGCCCAACTGGCCGGCGATGTCCTGATTGTCGTCGATGTTGAGCTTGGCCAGGATGAAGGCACCGTTGTACTCCCGGGTAAGCTTTTCCAGCACCGGCATCAGGTTCTTGCACGGTTCGCACCAGGGCGCCCAGCAATCGAGCAGCACCGGCACCTGCATCGAGGTCTCGAGCAACTGCTGGATGTTACTGCGATCGACATCGATGATCAGGTCGTCGCGCGGTTGGCCTTGTTCCTGGGCGGCGGTCGCCGTCTCGGTCGGGGTGTCGGAGGTGAGCGGTTCACCGGTACGGGGATCGACGATCGGCATGTTGGTCTGGCCTTGGCGTTAAGATGAATTCATGCAAGAGATGCGGGTGTCGGCCCGCGTATTCAAGGGGGAAGACGATGAGGCGACGCCGTCGGTGGACGTTCGGGGCAGCGCTGCTGCTGGGTCTGCTGCTGGTGGGGCCGTTGGGATTGCTGGTGACCCAACTGGTGGCGGGGGAGACGCACTGGTCCTCGGCCAGCCGAGCGTCGGCGGGCCTGGCGCCGAGCCCGGCCCAGGCATCCGGCGCGGTGGTGCAGGTCTACGAGGCTCGGGCCTGGAGCTGGCGCGGGGCCTTCGGCGTGCATACCTGGATCGCGACCCTGGCTCCGGGAGCCGAAGCCTATCGCCTGCATCAGGTGCTGAGCTGGCGTCGCCCGACCCTGGTCACCCGGGTCACGGCCACGCCCGACCGGGCCTGGTACGGCAGCGCTCCGCGGCTGCTCGCCGATTACCGCGGCGAGGCGGCCGCGGCGATGCTCGATGACATCGAGGCGGCGGTCGCGGCCTATCCCGCCGCGTCGCGCTATCGGGTCTGGCCAGGGCCCAACAGCAACACCTTCACCGCCTGGGTGGTGCGTCGGGTCGCAGGCCTGGAGGTCGGCCTGCCGGTCACCGCGGTGGGCAAGGACTACCTGTTCGATGCGCGGCTGGCGCCGGCCCCGGCCGGCCAGGGAGTGACCGTCTCGCTGTCGGGCTTGCTGGGGCTGACGCTGGGACGCAATGACGGCCTGGAGGTCAACCTGCTGGGGCTGGCGTTTGGTCTCGACCTGCGTCGCCCCGCCCTCAAGCTGCCGGGTATCGGGCGGCTGGGCATGTCACCGCGAATCGCGGGGCGGTAACGTTCGCCTGGAGGCAAGAGCGAACCGATGACCTTCCCGGGGCGGTGAAGCGCCGCGCCTGACATCGAGCAGCCCACGCACGAAAAAGACCGACACCCGTAGGTATCGGCCTTCTTCTGATGTTGGGTAGCGGGGACCGCCGGGTCTGAGAGAGCGAACCGATGACCTTTCGCCCTGGAGAAACGAAAAAGACCGACACCCGTAGGTATCGGCCTTCTTCTGATGTTGGGTAGCGGGGACCGCCGGGCTTGAGAGAGCGAACCGATGACCTTTCGCCCTGGAGAAACGAAAAAGGCCGACACCCGTAGGTATCGGCCTTTTTCTGATGTTTGGTAGCGGGGACCGGATTTGAACCGATGACCTTCGGGTTATGAGCCCGACGAGCTACCAGACTGCTCCACCCCGCATCAACGTGAGGCGTATTATACACGGAGACTGACGTAGGTCAATAGTCCATTGTCTCCGGCATCTGCGCTCTCGTGTTGTCCGCGAGATCTGGTCCATACTCGGGCTGAGCTGTCACAAGAATGACAGCCTTGGCGGCGATAATTTCGTCGAAGGGCTGGGCAGATGCCCAGTCCAGGTCGGCAACCATCAGGGAGAGCACCAATGACAACATCTACTGCCGTAGCCTGGGTGACCGGAGGAACCGGAGGCATCGGGAGCGCCATCTGCCGTGCCCTGGCCGATGCTGGCTATCAGGTAGTCGCTGGATACCACAACCCCGAAAAGGCCAAGGCCTGGCTTGAGCAACAGAAGGCGGACGGCTACGACAACATCGCGCTGTCCGGCGTGGACCTCTCCGATTACGAGGCCTGCATGACGGGGGCGAAGGAGATCCATGACACCTACGGTCCAATCAGCGTGCTGGTCAACTGCGCCGGCATCACTCGTGACGGCACCCTCAAGAAGATGTCGTCCGAGCAGTGGAGCGAGGTCATCGACACCAATCTCAACAGTGTCTTCAACACCTGCCGCAGCGTGATCGAGGACATGCTCGAGCAGGGCTATGGCCGTATCGTCAACATCTCGTCGATCAATGGGCGCAAGGGCCAGTTCGGTCAGGTGAACTACGCCGCGGCCAAGGCGGGGATGCACGGTCTGACCATGTCACTGGCGCAGGAAACGGCTACCAAGGGGGTCACCGTCAACACGGTGTCGCCGGGCTACATCGCCACCGACATGATCATGAAGATTCCCGAGAAGGTGAGGGAGGCGATCCGCGAGACCATCCCGGTGAAGCGCTACGGTACCCCGGAGGAGATCGCCCGTCTGGTGGTATTCCTGGCCGACAAGGAGTCCGGCTTCATCACCGGGGCCAACATCGACATCAACGGCGGCCAGTTCATGGGCTGAGTATCGCCAGAATCCAGGGTGAGAACGCGAGGCTTCGGCCTCGCGTTCTCGTTCAGGGGCGGGCGATCAGGGCGGCGGCAGCCGGGTCAAGCTCTCGAGGGTGCGGTCGAGTTCGCCGACCTCGCGCTCCCAGAGGGCCTTGGGGATCGGCCCAGTGGCCAGCAGCTCAGCGAGCACGCCGCGCAGCTCCTCGGCCCGGGAAGGGTCACGTCCCAGACCGTCGTTGAGCCGCTCTACCTGAATCGCCAGTCGCAGCGGGTCGTCCTGCCGATGCGACGGGTTTCCCGCCAGTACCGATAAATGCACGCGAAGCCTCGCCAGGCGCTCCGCCACCTCTGCTTCCGCGGGGGGATCACGGCGTGCGGCATTGCGTTCATCATGGGCGCGTCGCAGGTCGGCCGGCAGGGCAGGTGCGTCCGGTGCCGCGATCTCGCGCGACGAACCGCCGCTCAGCCGAGCCTCGTCGGCCTCGAGGTGGGCCTCCAGCAATGGCCGTACCCGCCGCCAACGCTCTACCTCTTCCATCAGGGCCAGCCGGGCCAGCCGCTCGCGACGAGCGCGAACGATGCCCGACCAGCGCCGGCGCATGCCTTCGCTGCGGCGCCCCGAGGGGAGCGGGGCCAGCGCGGCGGCCTCCTGGATGGCGTTCTCGAGTTCGCTCTCGTCGGTGCTGTTGGCGGGCTGCCAGGCGTCCATGCGATCGATCAGGGCCTGCATGGCGTCCAGGCGGGCGCGGCTGCGTTGGGCCTGGTCGTCGCGTGCGGCGTCCCGATGCGCGAAGATCTCGTCGCAAAGATGACGGAACTCGCGCCATAGCGCTTGTTCTTCGCCCTTGGGGGCGCGACCAAGCTCGCGCCAGCGGCGCTGCAGGGTCTTGGCCTGTTCCGCTTGCCGGTTCGCCGGTAGTGTCTGGTCGCGTAGCGTGCGGGCGGCCTCGATCAGTTCGCGCTTGGCGTCGGCAATCTCGATGGCGCGCTGCTCGATAAGCGCCTGCAGGTCATGACGAATACGGCCAAAGCGCCTGCCGATGGCCTCGGCGTCGTCCCGCGGCACCGGTGACAACCGCCGCCACTGCTGGCGGGCGCGGTCGCGGATTTCGCGCAGCGCGTCCGGGTCGGCCTCGGCGGCAGGCTGCGCGAGCAGCGTCTCGAGCTGTTCGCAGAGGGTCTCTCGGGCTGCCAGGTTGTCCTGGCGTTGCCGCTGCTGTCGGGCGTGCCAGTCGCTCAGCCGCTCATGGATGCGATCCGAGGCGGCGCGGAAGGCGACGGCCTGTTCACGGTTGGCGGCGGCATCCCCCAGGGCGCGCCACTCCTTGACCAGCCGGCGGTGACGGCGATCGAGTTCGGCGTCGCCGAGGCCATGATCCTCCACCAGGGACTGGATGGCCTCGCAGAGATGGGCACGCTTGGGGCCGGCGACGAAACCGCGCCAGTCCCGCAGCTCGGCCAGCCGGGCGCCGAGTCGTTTGAGTCGGGCATGTCGCTCGCCCAGGCGAGCCTCCGACAGCGCCTCGGCTTGCTGGCGGAGTCGCTGATGGAGTCGGCTTGCGCCCTTGAAGGCGCCTTGGTCGAGCAGTTCCTCGAGGCGATCGAGGTCGTCGCCGAAGCGGGCGAGCCGTGCCTCCAGGTCGCCTTCGTCCTCCTGGGCCGCGAGTCGGTATCGAGCCCGCTGCAGCAGCGGCGAGGGCGGCAGGTTCGGTGGCCAGCCGCATGCCTCGATCAGGCCGGCCAGGCGCTCTTCGTCACCCTCCTGGAGGGCCTGCTCAATGGCGCCTGCCCGCTCGTCGAGGCGCACCCGGGCCTGGACGATCTGGTCATAGCCTGCCAGCGCCTGATCGTAGCGATGGCGCAGGGCCTCATCGGCGAGATGCTGCTCGGACAGGGCCTGCCAGCGGCTGGCCAGCAGTTGCTTCTGAGCGCGCAGGCTGGCGATGTCCTGGTCCGCTAGACGCTCGCCGTGGCGCAGCCCCTCGAGGCTTTCTTCCAGCGTCTCTATCAGCGACTCCCGCGCCTGGTCGGCATCCTCGCGGCGACGTTCGGCGGCATGCTGAGCCTGTTCGTGGGCCTCGTGGTCGCTGATCGTCTTTCGGCAGCGCAGGCAGGCATCAACATAGCGGTGTTCCTGATCGGCATTCGGCAAGTCGCCGAGAGACGACCACTCACGCATCAGGTGCCGGAAGCGTCCCGCGTAGAGCGGTTCCCAGGCGCTCCGAGCATGGGTCTCGAGCCGCTCCAGCAGTGCCTCGCGGCGCGACCGGGCTTCGGCCAGGGAGGCCGCATCGGCGCGTAGCCGGTTGAGGCGCTCCCGAGCCTGGCGGACTACCCGGCGGTCGCGCTTGGCTTCCTGGACCAGGCGCTGCAGGCCTGCCTCGCTCTCTACCCGGGCGGCGGCAGCCTGGCGCACGGCGGCGATGCCGTTGTCGCAGGCCTGGCGGATCAGCGCGTTCTCTTCGCTGAGGTGGGCGAGGGCGGCCAGGCGCAACTGCTGGTTGTCGCCCTGCAGGGCGATGCGCTCGAGCAGGTCAACGTCGTCCAGCGTCTCCATCAGGTCGATGCGGCGGGATAGCTCAAGCGTGCCATCTCGGCCGCACAGCAGGGCCAGCAGCCGCTCACGCAGCTCGACCGATGCGGCGCCCTCGCGGCGCATTGCCAGCAGTCGCTGCGGATCGTCGAGCATGCCCAGGGCGCGCCGACGCACCTCGGAATCGGCATCGATGGCGAGGTGCTCCAGTCGCTTGCGCTGTTCCGGATGGGCCGGGTCGAGGCGAGCCACGGCATGGCGGCGAACCTCGGGATCCGGGTGTTGCCATCGGGGGGCGAACAGGCGACGAAGGAGTCCTGGCATGGGGGTTCCTGACATGGACCGGTGAACCTGGCGTGACAGGCCGGTGCGCGGTAGTGTGAGTCGCGTCGCAAGGACGCGTGATCCTTGACTTATCTAAGCATGTGGCGTGCCGGCAGAAAAGGGGATTCCCGGCCGGGTGTAGCCGTTCCGAGACACTGACAAGGCGCCCCGCCGTGACATATGATCGGTTGCGGGATCGTGGGCACTCGCTTAGCTTGGGATCAGGCCCTCGAACCATCACCCGACGTGGAGTTCGGCAATGAGTCTCAAAGTGGACAGGGATGGGATGGCATTCACCTTCAAGGGCGGCATGCTGCCGATGACGGTCATGGAGCTGACCAGCGCTGACCCCGAGCGCATTCGCGAGCAGCTCGCCGGCAAGCTCAGCCAGTCTCCCGCCTTCTTTCAGCATACGCCTGTGGTGCTCAGCGTCGAGCGCCTCGACGAGCCGCACCTGGCCCTCGAGCGGATCTGCGCAGTGTGCCGGTCGCACAAGCTGTTGCCCGTGGCCGTTCGGGGCGGAACGGATCCCGTCAAGCAGTCCTCCTGGGCCCTGGGGCTTGGCTGGTTTCCGCCCCAGGAAGCGGCACGGCCCCGAACCCTGGAGAGCGTGTCCGTCCCCGAGGACGAGGCTCCGCCGGAGCCGGCGGCGGTCGAGGAGGACCAGCCCCTGCCGGGAACGGGCGGGCGAATCTTTCGCGGCACGGTGCGTTCCGGTCAGCAGATCACCGCACCGGACGGCGACCTGGTGGTCGTGGGCGCGGTCAATGCCGGTGCCGAGGTGCTGGCGGGCGGCAGCATTCACGTCTACGGGGCCTTGCGCGGTCGTGCGCTGGCCGGCATTCATGGCAATGCCCGCGCCGGTATCTTCTGCCGCGAGCTGCGCGCCGAACTGCTGTCGGTGGCCGGCAATTACAAGCGGCTGGAGGACATCGATCCACGGCTGCTGGGAACTCCCGTTCAGGTGCGCCTGGACGACGACCAGTTGGGGATCACCTCGCTGGCTTGAGGCTCGGGCGACAATGGGGTGACAAGCCTCGGGCGGGTCGCCTTTTCCATTACACGACAGACAGGATGTGACACTTGGCCAAGATCATCGTTGTGACCTCCGGCAAGGGTGGGGTCGGCAAGACAACCAGTGCGGCCGCCATCGCCACGGGCCTGGCGCTGCGTGGTCAGAAGACCGCGGTCATCGACTTCGACGTGGGCTTGCGCAACCTCGACCTGATCATGGGCTGCGAGCGGCGTGTGGTCTATGACCTGGTCAACGTCATCCAGGGCGAGGCGGGGCTCAACCAGGCGTTGATCCGCGACAAGCGCGTCGACAACCTGCATATCCTGCCGGCCTCCCAGACCCGCGACAAGGACGCCCTGACGCTGGAAGGCGTCGAGACCGTGCTCAATACCCTGAACAAGGACTTCGACTACATCGTCTGCGACTCTCCGGCGGGCATCGAACGTGGCGCCCAGCTGGCCATGTACTTCGCCGACGAGGCCATCGTGGTCACCAACCCCGAAGTCTCCTCGGTGCGCGACTCAGACCGCATCCTCGGCCTGCTGGCGTCCAAGACCCGGCGCGCCGAGCGCGGCGAGGATCCCGTCAGGGAGCACCTGTTGATCACTCGCTACAACCCCAACCGGGTCGACAGCGGCGACATGCTCAATCTCGAGGACATCCAGGAGATCCTGGCCATCAAGCTGGTCGGCCTGATCCCCGAGTCCGAGGCGGTGCTGCGGGCCTCCAACCAGGGCATTCCGGTCACCCACGACGAGGCCAGCGATGCCGGTCAGGCCTATGCCGACACCGTGGCTCGCCTGATGGATGAGGAGGTGCCGCTGCGCTTCCACGAGTACCAGAAGAAGAGCCTGTTGAGCCGCATGTTCGGAGGAGGTCGTCGGTGAAGCTACTCGATTTCCTGAAGCGCGAGCGCAAGAAGTCTGCCTCCGTCGCCAAGGAGCGGTTGCAGATCATCGTGGCGCACCAGCGCAGTCAGCGCGGCCAGCCGGACTACATGCCGATGCTCGAGAAAGAGCTGCTGGAAGTGATCCGGCGCTACGTGCAGGTCGATGACGAGGCCGTCAATATCACCCTCGACAGCGAGGACAACTGCTCGGTGCTGGAGCTCAACGTCACCCTGCCCAAGAGCTGACGGCGGCTGAGCCGCCGTGCGCCCTGTGCTAGGCTTGGGGCCCGTTTTCCAATGCCTGCTCGGAGAGCTCGCTCATGGCGCAGTCGAAAGCCGCCCCCCTGACCTTCCTCTGGCACGACTACGAGACCTTCGGTGCCGATCCTCGCCGGGATCGGCCCTCCCAGTTCGCGGCCATTCGCACCGATGCCGAGTTCAACGAGATCGGCGAGCCCATCGAGCTGTTCTGCAAGCCAGCCGACGATTATCTGCCGCATCCCCAGGCGTGCCTGATCACCGGCATCACGCCGCAGCAGGCACGGCGCCGCGGCCTGCCCGAGGCGGAGTTCGCCGGTCGCGTGATGGACGCCATGAGCGAGCCGGGCACCTGTGCGCTGGGCTACAACAGCCTGCGCTTCGACGACGAGGTCGGTCGTCATCTCTTCTACCGTAACCTGCTCGACCCCTATGCCCGGGAATGGCAGAACGGCAACTCGCGATGGGACCTGATCGATGTGGTGAGGGCCTTTCACGCCCTGCGTCCCGAGGGCATCGAGTGGCCGACCCGCGAGGATGGTTCGCCGAGCTTTCGTCTCGAGGACCTGACGGCGGCCAACGGCATCGAACACGCCGGTGCCCACGATGCGCTGGCCGACGTGCGCGCCACCATTGCCCTGGCCCGGCTGCTGCGACGCTGCAATGCCAATCTGTTCGACTACCTGCTGGCCCAGCGTGGCAAGCGACAGGTGGCTCGCCAGCTGGACGTGCCGGGTCGCAAGCCGATGCTGCACATCTCGCGGCGCTACCCGGCCAGCCGCGGTTGCAGCGCGCTGGTGATGCCGCTGGCCGAGCATCCCACCAACCCCAACGGGGTGATCGTCTATGACCTGGCCGTCGACCCCGAGCCGCTGCTGACGCTGTCCCCGGAGCAGATCCGCGAGCGGGTCTTCGTCAGTAACGACGACCTGGCCGAGGGCGAGTCGCGCATTCCGCTCAAGGTCATTCACATCAACAAGTGCCCGGTGGTGCTGCCGCCCAATGCCCTCAAGGACGTCGCCGGGCCACGCCAGGGCGAGTATGGCGACATCGTCGAGCGCCTGGCGCTGGACATGCCCACCTGTCGTCGCCACTGGAAGGTGCTGGCCGACCATCCGGAGGTGGTCGCCCGGGTCGCCGAGGTGTTTGCCGCGCCGCCGCCGGAACCGCCCCATGACCCGGACCTGATGCTCTATTCCGGTGGCTTCTTCTCGCCTTCGGATCGCCAGCAGATGGAGCGGGTGCGGGCCACCGATCCCTGGGACCTGGTGGGCGCGGGTTTCGCCTTCCAGGATCCTCGTCTCGAGGAAATGCTGTTTCGCTATCGAGCGCGCAGCTACCCGGACACCCTCACCGGCGAGGAGCAGGCCCGCTGGGAGGCCTTCCGCTGGGAGCGCATGAACGACGCTGCCGTCGCCGGTTTTGCGCTGAAGGACTTCGCCCGGGAGATCGAGCGCCTGAACCAGGGGGCGCTCGGCGACCGCGACCGCCAGGTGCTGGAGGAGCTGGTGATGCACGTGGAGTCGATCATGCCGGCCCAGGCCTTCGGCTGACCGACAGGCGATGTTCGGTCGGCCCTTGTCGCTACTGGCAGGGCAAGCCGACCAAGGCCCAACGACGAGGCCCGGCCATTCGGCCGGGCCTCGTCGTTGGGGGGGGGGAAGGAGAGGAAGGCTAGTCGCCGCCGCCGGGCAGCGGTGGCAGGTCGGCCTTGAGGGCCATGACGTCGCTGGCGGCGTCGCCCGGGTCGTGGGTGATGTGGACCACGGCATCGTCGACCAGGCCTGGCCACAGATCGCGCAGCGCCTCGGGTGTCACCGTCAGGGCGCGTTCGGCCAGGCGCTGGCGGCGATCGAAGTTGCCGTCGTCCAGGGCCAGGGTCTGCCAAAGCCGGTTGGTGCGTGCCGTCAGGCTGGGATCGCGAACCAGCAGGTCGTCGTGGACCGCCTGGCGGTAGGGGGCCAGGGCGTCGTCATCCAGTTCCCCGAGCCGCTCGCCGAAGGCGGTCAGGAAGGCGTCGATGCGTGCCTGGATGGTGGCGCTGTCGGTGCTGGGCGATTGCACCAGCAGGCCGATGCCCGGCGCATCGAGAAGCGGCTGGTAACCGGCGTTGACCACATAGCCGAGCTGCTGCTCGGTGCGCAGCTGCTGATAGAAGGGCGTCTCGAGCAGTCGGCCGAGTACCGCCAGTCGCGCTTGGTTGGCCAGCGAGCGATCGGCGCCCTGCAGATAGCGCATCACCAGGAACTCGTCGCGGGTGGTGTCAGGGGTCAGGGCCGGCAGTTCGGCATCGGCCCGCAGCGGCGTCAATTCGGGGATCGCCGTGCTGGCCAGCTGGGGCGACAGTGCCCTGGCTACCTCGCGGGCCTGCTGGGTGGCCGCCTCCGCGGTCTGGTTGCCTACTGCCATGGCCTCCAGGTGCAGGTCGGCGAGGAAGGCATTGCGGAATTCGCTCAGCGCCTCGGCATCCAGCGACTCGCTGGCGGCGAGCAGTGCCTCGGGCGACCACTGCGGGCGGATCAAGGTCTCGGCCAGGGTGCGGCCGGCCTGACGATAGAGCGCGTCCTCGGGCGCGTTGCGCCATTCCTGGCGCAGCTGCTGGCGGACTCGTGCCACGTCGGCCGTCTCGATGGGGCCCTCGCGCAGTTGGTCGAGCACTCGCTCGATCAGAGCCTGCTGGCCGTCTCGCCAGCCGGAAAACGACAGGGTGATGCCGCGGGCATGGGCGTAGGCTTCGAAGCCGTGTCCGGCCAGGCGAGCCGGGTAGAGGGTTTCGTTGAGGCTGTCCTGCAGCCAGCCGGCGAGCAGCCGCGACAGGGCGGCGTCGCGGGCATTCTGGCTGGCGCCGGGATGCTGCAGGCTGAAGCGCCACTCGACCCGGGGCGTGTCGAAGCTGTCGTCGCGCTGCTGCCAGAAGTCGAACTCGGGGCTGTCGATGCGCTGTATCGGCGCCTCGTCCCGGCCCTCCAGAAGGCTCAGGTCCTTGGCGATGTAGGGGTTGGGCTCGGGTAGCGACAGGCCGGCCAGGGGCGCGGCGTCGCCGACATCGGGCGAGACCGGCGACCAGGACACGTCAAACCAGGGCGTCTCATGGCTGCCCTCGACGTCGGGGCCGCTGTAGAGGCGCAGCAGGGTTTCCGGTTGCAGGGCCGATAGCCATTCGTCGATGCGCCCGGCATCGAAGCCGTCCATGCGATAGGGGGCATAGTTGACGTCCTCGAGCGGGTAGCGAGCCAGGCTGGTGGCGAGTCGCATGGCCGTGCCCAGCGCGCTGCCGTGCTCCTGGAAGCGGAACTGCTGCTCGGCGAGCCGGGCCTGCTCGTCGTAGCGCCAGGCCTCCATGCCACGCTCGCGGATCTCCTGGATGGCGGCGAACAGGCTGGCCTGGATGCGGTCGAGATGCTTCGCCCCTTCCGGTGTCAGGCTGATATCGACGTTGAACAACGCGTCGTTGCCGTCGCCCTGGGCAGCGCCGGCGGAGAGGCCGTCTGCCCAGCCGGCTTCACGCAGGGCGTGCAGCAGGCTGCCTTCTCCCTCGTGGCCGAGCAGGTTGGCCAGGTAGCTGGTGGGTTTCAGGCGATAAGCCGTGTCGGGGTCGGGGATCGGGAAATAGAAGGTCAGACGGCGGTCGTCGCGCAGCGAGCGCAGCTCGGCGGCGGCGGGCAGCTCGTCCGGGGTCACCAGCGGCGCCGAGATCTCCGGGCGTGTCAGGCCGCGGTCGGGTACCGCGGCGAAGTCGTTGCGTACCAGGGCCTCGAGCTCATCGAGGGGCTGGGGCGCCACCACCGCCAGATGCATCACATTGGCACCGTAGTGGTGCTCGTAGAACTCGATCACGCGCTGGCGCAGCGGCGTCTCGCCCGCCGGCCGATCGGCCAGGGTGGCGTTGCTGCCCACCGAGAAGCGGGTGGTGGGATGCGCCGGATTCAGCAGCTGGTCGAGGACGGCGATATGGCGACGGCCGGCGTCGCGCTTGCGCGCCATGTATTCGGAGTGCACCACCTGGCGTTCGCTGGCCAGCCGGTCGGCGTTGAACAGCGGGTCGACGAAGAAGTGACTGAAGCGATCGAGCGTGCCGTCCAGGGCGTCGGGATCCACCGAGAAGAAGTAGTTGGTGTCCTGGGCGGCGGTATAGGCGTTGTGCTGTCCGCCGTGCTGCGACAGGTAGCTTTGGTAAGCGTCGGCCTGGGGGTAGGCCTCTGTGCCCAGGAACAGCATGTGTTCCAGGTAGTGGGCCAGGCCGGCCAGGTCGTCCGGGTCCTGGGCGCTGCCCACGTCCACGTTCAACGAGGCGGCGGCCTTGTCTGCTTCGGCGTCACTGACCAGCAGCACGGTGAGGCCGTTGTCCAGCGTCAGGGCCCGGTATTCGCGCTGGTCCGAGGGGCTGACCAGCGGCGTGCTCGTCGGCTCAGTGTCGGCCGCCGCCGAGGTGGCGCCGAGCGTCGGCAACAGGGCCATGGCCAGCGCGAGAGGCAGCGCCAGGTGGGGGCGGGGGTGTCGGGTCATCATCACTCCTTGGCGGCGGTCCGGCGCAGCATCGGGCCGGTGGGGTAGGCGCAGGCGGCCTCCTGATGGCTGGGGTCGTTCACTCGTCTTGATACCGGAAAAGCGCCCAACAGTTCCCCATGGGCCGGCGTCAGCAGATCATTCAGGTCTTCCACGGGCGTCGTGGGGTCCAGCCAGCGGTCGACGGCCGCGACCGGAATCGTCGCCGGCAGTCGGTCGGTGAGCGGCGCCAGCAGGTCGTTGGCAGGGACCGTGATCAACGCCAGGGAGTCGTGGTAGCGGGTCAGGGTGGTGTGAAAGCGGCACCACAGGCCGGCGAGCAGCAACGGGCCTCGATCGACGCGGGTCACCAGGAAGGGCTGCTTGGCCCTTGGCTGGGGTTTCCAGACGTAGACACCACCCGCCGGTACCAGGCAGCGCCGGGCGGCGAAGGCTTCGCGGAACATCGGGCGCGAGGCGAGCGATTCGGCCCGGGCGCAGTGGGGCGCACGGTCGAGCACGTCCAGCCAGGGAGGGGTCAGGCCCCAGAAGGCATGGCACATCCTGGGGCGGCCGGCCTCGAGGCGAATCATCGACAGCGGGCGGCGCGGGGCCAGGTTGACGCCGGTGATCGGCGTATCGTCCGCGATCAGGCCGGGCAGCAGGCGTTCGAGGTCGAGGGGCGGAATATAGAGACGACCGGCCATGGAACCTCCGCAGACTGGGGGCGTCAGGGTAACCAAGACGCCCCGGAGAAGAAAGCTTGCCGGTGGCGGGCTTGCGTTGGTCCGCAGGCACGATATGCTAGCGGAAACAGTGTTTTCATATGAGATCGTCGCCGGTGTCCGCCCGTTGGGGGTGCCGCGCTCTCCCCGGCTCGCGAGGAAGTCGATGGCTCGTCCCAGACAGCATGCTCCAGAAGCCCTTCATGCCCAGGTGATGGCCGCCTGCGATGCCTGGTTGCAGGAGCAGCCGGTCCATACGCTGTCGCTGCGCTCCCTGGCGCGGGAAGTGGGGTGTGCCCCCAGCACGCTGCTCAAGCTCTACGGCAGTTTCGGCAACCTGCTTCAGCACGTGAACATCGAATCCCTGGCCCGGCTGCGTACCGCCATCGATCCGCTGCTCGAGGAATCGACGCCCGAGGCGAGGCTCAAGGCGCTGGCTCGGGCCTATTGGGAATTTGCCCGCCGCGAGCCGTTTCGCTGGCAGCTGCTGTTCGATTACCCGCTGGCCCAGGAGGGCGAGCTGGATCAGCGCCAGAGCGACATGATCGAGGCCTTGTTCCTGCGCGTCGAAACCACCCTGAAGGAGTATCAGCCGGCGCTCGACGACCTGGAGGCGCGGCGTCTGGGGCGCACCCTCTGGGGGAGCGTGCACGGGCTGGTGCAGTTGGGACTCAACGAGCGCCTGGGTTACTGGCAGAGCGAGCCGCTGGAGGTGGGTGAGCTGCTCGACCAACTGCTGTCGACCCTGCTGGCGGGGCTGAGAGCGAGGTCCGGCGACTCTTGACGGATCTGCTCGCCTGGGGCGCGCCGACCCTGCTGGCGCTGGCCGCCCTGGGGTGGTGGCTGCGCTCGCCGCGCCGGGTGCTGCGGCGGCTGGTGTTCCTGATCATTCATCTGCTTTACCGGCTGCGTTTCCGTGGCCGCCGCCACATTCCCGCCCATGGCCCCGCCCTGGTGGTATGCAACCATGTCAGTTTCGTCGATGCCCTGGTCGTGGGTGGTGCCAGCCCGCGCCCGCTGCGCTTCTTGATGGATCGGCCGATCTACGAGTCGCCCTGGCTGCACTGGCTGTTCAAGCTGGTCGGGGCGATTCCGGTGGATTCCGAGCGTCGCGATCCCGGTGGGCTGCGCCGTGCGCTGGGGCAAGTCAGCCAGGCGCTGCGCGCCGGCGAGGTGGTGATGCTGTTCCCCGAAGGGCGGCTGACCACGGACGGCGAGGTTCAGCGCTTCCGTCGAGGCCTGGAACTGATCCTGGCGCGCGATCCGGTGCCGGTCGTGCCGGCAGGTCTGGCCGGCCTGTGGGGCTCATGGACGTCGCACTGTGGCGGCCGGGCGCTGTCCAAGCGGCCGCGACGCTTCCGTGCCCGAGTGGCGCTGTATTTTGGTGAACCGCTGCCCGCTGGATCGGCCGAGCGCCCTCGGGTGGAAGCACGGGTTCGGGAATTGAAAGCCGAGGCCGACGCCTGGGTGAGCCATCGGTCAGCGCGCTGAATCAGGCCTGGGCTGCCTCCGGTCGACGCACGGCCTGCCAGCAGCGTGCCGAGGTGATCAGGTTGTCGCGCACCTCGAGGATCTCCATGCGCACGGGGCCGATCTGCAGGCAGGCCGGTCCGTCGGGGAAGGATTCCAGGTGTTCGAGGATCAGGCCGTTGAGGGTCTTGGGGCCGTCGGTGGGCAGCTGCCAGCCCAGCGACTTGTTGATGTCGCGAATGTTGGCGGTGCCGTCGATGACGTGGCTACCGTCCTCCTGCAGGTGGATCTCCTGGTCCTGGCCGGCCACGTCGGTGGTGAACTCGCCGACGATCTCCTCGAGGATGTCCTCCAGGGTCACCAGGCCTTCCACGTCGCCGTACTCGTCCACCACGATGCCGATACGCCGCTTCTGTTTCTGGAAGTTGAGCAGTTGGGTGTGCAGCGGCGTCGACTCGGGGATGAAGTAGGGTTCGCGGGCCTCCTGGACGATGGCTGCCTTGGTGACCTCGCCGCGGGACAGGAAGCGCGCCGCGTTGCGCAGGTGAAGCATGCCGATGATGTTGTTGATATCGCCCTTGTAGACCGGTAGCCGGGTGTGCTGGCTGGTGCGAATCTGCGTCAGGATGTCATCCAGGGCGTCGTCGAGGTCGATGCCTACCACTTCGTGGCGAGGCACCATGATGTCGTTCACCGTGACGTTCTCGAGATCGAGGATCGACACCAGCATGGCCTGGTGGCGGCGAGGGATCAGCGGCCCCGCCTCGTGGACCACGGTGCGCAGCTCGTCGCGGGTCAGGTTGTCGCCGCCGGCTTCCAGGGTCTTGACCCCGAGCAGGCGCAGCAGGCCGTTGGAGATGGCATTGACCATCCACACCAGCGGATAGAGCAGCTTGAGCAGCGGCTCCAGGATTCGCGAGGCGGGGTAGGCGATACGCTCCGGCTTCACCGCGGCATAGGTCTTGGGGGTGACTTCGGCGAAGATCAGGATGGTGATGGTCAGCAGGCTGGTCGCCACCGCCGGTCCGGTCACCTCGCCGAAGAAGTGGATGGCGATGATGGTGGCGATCGAGGCCGCGAGGTTGTTGACGAAGTTGTTGCCGATCAGGATGACGCCGATCAGCCGATCGGGGCGGCCCAGCAGGCGCATCACCCGCTGGGCTCGGCCCTCGCCCTCGCCGGCCCGGTGGCTCAGTCGGTAGCGGTTGATCGACATCATGCCGGTCTCGGAGCTCGAGAAGAAGGCAGAGAGGCAGATGAGCAGCAGCAGCAGGCTAAACAGCAATCCCAGAGGGAAGTCGTCGCTCAAGTCGAAGGATCCTCAATCGCGTATCAGGCTTGAGTTGTAGGGATGGGGCACCCCGGTGTCAAGGACGGGCCAGCAGCACCTCGAGCACGAACTTGCTGCCGAAGTAGGCCAGCAGCAGCATCATGTAGCCGCCCAGCGTCCAGCGCACCGCACGCATGCCGCGCCATCCCAGGCGATGATGCCCGACCAGCAGGGCGGCGAAGATCACCCACGCGGCCAGTGACAGCACCGTCTTGTGCACCAGGTGCTGGGCGAACATGTTGTCGACGAACACGAAGCCGCTGGCAATGGCCAGGGTCAGCAGGATCATGCCGGCCCAGATCAGTTCGAACAGCACCCGCTCCATGGTGGTCAGCGGCGGCAGCGACTGGACCACGCCGCGAATATGGTGATGGCGCAGGGCCTGGTTCTGCACGCCGAGCAGGATCGCCTGTACGGCGGCGATCGCCAGCAGGGCGAAGGCCAGCGCCGAGCTGAGGGCATGCAGGGCGATGCCCGGCGTCATGCCCGAGGCCTTCTCGGGGCTCGGCCATTCGACGGCCAGCAGCAGCACCACGCCGGCCAGCGGGAAGAGGCCGGTAGCGACGTTGAGTACCGGCTTGAACAGGCTGACCACCAGCAGCACCAGCACTGCCAGGGCCCCGGCCAGCACCACGCTGGTGGAAAAGCCGGGCAGCAGCGAGTCTCCCTTGTCGAGCAGGCCCACGGCGAGCGGCAGGTGACAAAGCAGACCCAGCGTGCCGAAGCCTCGTACCAGCGCATTGCGTGGCGGTACACGACGTGCCAGCGCCAAGGCCTGCCAGGAGGCCGCCGCGACATAGAGAATGAAAGCCATTAGGGCTAGGGGGAGCGCTTGCATCGATGGCTATCCGTGCGCCTTTGCCAGCGTGTGACGGTAAGGAATGGAGCCGTCACTATACCGAATCCTCCTTGCCCCGCCCAGCCGGGCGAGCGCGACGCCATGGAGACTCGTCGCCACAAGGCGTATAATTTTGCCCCATTGCAGGAAAAGCCCCTTCTCCCCATCGATGCGGAGATGTCGAGAGGCTTTCCAGGCCAGCGCACGCGGAGAGGCCCATGTTCCAGAATCTCAGTGATCGTCTGTCGCAGACGCTCAAGTCGATCAAGGGTCAGGCTCGCCTGACCGAAGACAATGTCAAGGATACCCTGCGCGAGGTGCGCCGGGCGCTGCTGGAGGCCGACGTGGCCCTGCCGGTGGTCAAGGCCTTCATCGACCGGGTGCGCGAGCGCGCCGTGGGTCAGGAGGTGTCGAAGAGCCTTTCTCCCGGGCAGCAGTTCGTCAAGATCGTCCAGCAGGAACTCGAGGCGATCATGGGCGAGGCCAACGAAGGCCTGACGCTCAAGAGTCGCCCGGCGGTGGTGCTGATGGCCGGCCTGCAAGGCGCGGGCAAGACCACTTCCGTGGCCAAGCTGGCGCGCTATCTGCGCGAGCGCGAGAAGAAGAAAGTGCTGGTGGTATCAGCTGACGTCTACCGCCCGGCGGCCATCGACCAGCTCGAGACGCTAGCCAAGGAGGTCGAGGTCGACTTCTTCCCGTCGAGCAGCGACCAGCAGCCGGTGGCCATCGCCGAGGCGGCGATAAAGCACGCCAAGATCCAGTTCCACGACGTAGTGCTGGTCGACACCGCCGGCCGGCTGGCCATCGACGAAGCGATGATGGCCGAAATCCAGGCCCTCAACGCCGCGGTGTCGCCGGACGAGACGCTGTTCGTGGTCGATGCCATGACCGGCCAGGATGCGGCCAACACTGCCAAGGCCTTCCACGAGGCGCTGCCGCTGACCGGGGTGATCCTGACCAAGGCCGACGGCGATGCCCGCGGCGGGGCGGCGCTGTCCGTGCGCCACATCACCGGCAAGCCGATCAAGTTCATGGGCGTGGGCGAGAAGGTCGATGCCCTGGAGCCCTTCCATCCCGACCGGGTGGCCTCGCGCATCCTGGGCATGGGCGACGTGCTGTCGCTGATCGAGGAGGCCGAGCGCACCGTCGACAAGGGCAAGGCCGAGAAGCTGGCCAAGAAGGTCAAGAAAGGCGACGGCTTCGATCTCGAGGATTTCCGTGACCAGCTCCAGCAGCTCAAGAAGATGGGCGGCATGGGCGGCCTGCTCGGCAAGCTGCCCGGCATGGGGCAGATGGCCGAGATGGCCCAGGGCCCCGGCCCGGAGAAGGAGATGGGCAAGCTCGAGGCGCTGATCAACTCCATGACGCCCCAGGAGCGCCGCAAGCCCGACATCATCAATGGCTCTCGCAAGCGCCGCATCGCTGCCGGCGCCGGCTTGCAGGTGCCCGATCTCAATCGCTTGCTCAAGCAGCACAAGCAGATGCAGAAGATGATGAAGAAGGCCGGCAAGAAGGGCGGCATGCAGAAGATGATGCGCGGCATGTCCGGCATGATGGGCGGCGGCGGCCCGGGAGGACCGGGCGGCATGGGCGGTCCCGGCGGGATGCCGTGGCGCTGAGCCGCCGGCGCCGCCAGCTAAAAAGGTTTCCAAGCCGGGGAGATTTCCGTAGAATGCGGCGTCTTCACTGGCAGGCCTGCGATTCATCGCGGGCATCGTCGTGACCGAACACCCCGGCGGCACGCCCACCGGCGTGCGGTCGAACCGATTGTCGAGGGCTTCGCTCCCGACCGACAACCTCCGTAACTCAACCGAAGGACAGTCAACGCATGGTTACCATTCGTCTGGCACGTGGTGGCGCCAAGAAGCGTCCCTTCTACCACCTGACCGTGACCGATTCTCGCAAGTCTCGCGACGGTCGTTTCATCGAACGCCTCGGCTTCTTCAACCCGGTGGCCCGTGGCCAGGAAGAGCGTCTGCGCGTCGACCTCGAGCGCATCCAGCACTGGCAGGACCAGGGCGCCCAGCTTTCCGGCCGTGTCGCCGAGCTGGTCAAGGAAGCCCGCAAGCAGGCCTGATCGGCCTGTTGCCCCGAATGTCTGAGGCAGGATCGCGATGAGCGCAGGCGTCGAGCGCAGCCCGGCCGACGAACACGTAGTGCTGGGCAAGTTGACCAGCCCCTACGGAGTGAAGGGCTGGCTGAAGGTGTATTCGTACACCAGCCCGATGGAAGGCATCCTCGAGTACGACGAGTGGGTGCTGCGCCATGAGGGGCGCCTGGAACGCTTTCGCCTTTCCCAGGGGCGCCCGCAGGGCAAGGGCCTGGTGGCTCGCCTGGAAGGCGTCGACGGTCGAGAGCAGGCCGAAGCCCTGGCCGGCGCCGAGGTGCTGCTGCCGACGGCCGAGCTGCCCGAGCTTGACGGCGACGACGACTTCTACTGGTACCAGCTGGAAGGCCTGCGAGTGGTGACTCGCGAGGGCGTGACGCTGGGTCAGGTCGACTACCTCTTCGAGACCGGCGCCAACGACGTGCTGGTGGTCAAGGGGCGCGGCGAGGATGCCGTCGACGATCGCGAACGGCTGCTGCCCTTCCTGCCCGATGAAGTCGTGCTGGAAGTGGATCTCGAGGCCGGCGTGATGACCGTCGACTGGGATCCGGACTTTTGAGTCGCAGCGAAGCCTCCATGTGGGTCGGCGTGGTATCGCTGTTCCCCGAGATGTTCGAGGCGCTGACCCGTCAGGGCGTGACGGGCAGAGCGGTGGACAAGGGGCACATCGCCCTGGAGTTCTGGAATCCCCGGGACTACGCCACCGATCGGCATCGCACCGTGGACGATCGCCCCTACGGCGGCGGCCCGGGGATGCTGATGAAGGTCGATACCCTGCGCTCGGCCATCCACGACGCCCGCGAGCGGGCCGAGGAAGCGACCGGGCAACGTCCGAAAGTGATCTATCTCTCGCCCCAGGGGCGGCAGCTGGATCAGCGCGGCGCGCAGGAACTGGCGGAAGGCCCTCCCCTGGTGGTGGTGGCCGGACGCTACGAAGGCATCGATGAACGGGTCGTTGAGGCCGACATCGATGAGGAATGGTCGATCGGCGACTACGTGCTGAGCGGCGGCGAGCTGCCGGCCATGGTGCTGATCGATGCCGCGGCAAGGCTGGTGCCCGGAGTATTGGGCCACCAGGATTCCGCGGTCGAGGACTCCTTCAACGACGGACTGCTGGACTGTCCGCACTACACGCGTCCCGAGGTCATCGACGGACGACGAGTGCCGGACGTTCTGCTCAGCGGCCACCATGGCGCCATTCGGCGCTGGCGGCTCAAGCAGTCCCTGGGGCGGACCTGGCTCAGGCGGCCCGACCTGCTCGAGGGCAGGACGCTGAGCGCCGAGCAGCAGGCGCTGCTGAAGGAGTTCATCGAGGAGTACGCGCTGGCCACCCGATAGGCCAGGGCGGAGGTGCAGGACGTGCCCCGAGGGGCGACGGACCTGTGTCACCAACAGCACTCCCGTGCCTCGACGCGTTCGAGCGCCGGGATCACGATTCGCCGGCCATCCACTGCCGGACCGGCGAGTCAACGTATGTTATCGAGGAGTTATCGTCATGAGCAGCAAGAACAAGGTGATCCAGGCGCTCGAAGCCGAGCAGATGAGCAAGGAAGTGCCGGAGTTTGCCCCGGGTGACACCGTGATCGTCCAGGTCAAGGTCAAGGAAGGCAACCGCGAGCGTCTCCAGGCCTTCGAAGGCGTGGTCATCGGCAAGCGCAACCGCGGCCTGAACTCCGCCTTCACCGTGCGCAAGATCTCCCACGGTGTCGGCGTCGAGCGGACCTTCCAGACCTACAGCCCGCTGGTCGACTCCATCAGCGTCAAGCGTCGCGGCGACGTGCGCCAGGCCAAGCTGTACTACCTCCGCGAGCGCAGCGGCAAGTCCGCCCGCATCAAGGAAAAGCTGGCCTGAGGCAACGCCTCACCGGCCAGTGGTGACGCGGCTTGTCAGTCCGCGTGACATCGAAACCCCGTCACCGCAGCCGCGGGGCGGGGTTTCGTCGTTCAGGGATGTCCGAGGAGAGGCGGCATGACGGTCGGTGAGGATGCCGTGGCGTTGATCGAGGCCTGCCTCGACGATCTGTGGTTGGGGCAGGGCGCCAGCGACAACACCCTGGCGGCCTACCGCCGCGATCTCACGGCCTGGTCTCGCTGGCTCGAGGCGCGTGACGCGACTCTGCTGGTACCCGGCTTCGATGCCCTGCCAGCCTGGCTGGAAGAGCGCCGTGATGGCGGCTACAAGCTGCGCAGCAATGCCCGGCTGCTGTCCAGCCTGCGGCGTTTCTATCGCTGGGCGCTGGCCGAGGGGCGTATCGACCACGATCCGCTCGCCGAGGTGCGTCTGCCGCCGGCCCGGCCTTCGCTGCCGAATACCCTGGAAGAGGACGAGGTGGAGCGGCTGCTTGCCGCGCCGGACCTCGACAGCGAGCTTGGGCTACGCGATCGCACCATGCTCGAGGTGCTCTACGCCGCCGGGCTGCGCGTCAGCGAGCTGGTGGGGCTGACCACCGATGCCGTCAATCTGCGCCAGGGTGTGGTGCGGGTGCGAGGCAAGGGGGACAAGGAGCGGCTGGTCCCGCTCGGCGAGGAGGCCGTGGACTGGCTGTCGCGCTATCTGCGCACCGGCCGTCCGGCGCTGATGCGCGATCCCACGCGTCCGGCACTGTTCCCCGGCCGGGGCGATGCCTGCCTGACCCGGCAGGCCTTCTGGCACCGCATCAAGGCGCATGCCCTGGTCGCCGGCATCGACCGGCCGCTGTCGCCGCACACGCTGCGCCACGCTTTTGCCACCCATCTGTTGAATCATGGGGCCAACCTGCGTGTCGTACAGCTGTTGCTGGGTCACAGTGACCTCTCGACCACCCAGATCTATACCCACGTGGCGCAGGCCCGGCTCGAGGCCCTGCACGCCGATCATCACCCCCGAGGCTGAAACATGAGACGAATCACACGTGCCCTTGTCGCCGGAGCTCTCACCGCCCTGTCCCTCCCCGCCATGGCCCAGGACCCGGTCATCGAGCGGCTGACCGAGCACCTGGAGGTCGATGGCCAGTCCATGCCGGTGAAGCGCATCGAGCCAACGCCGCTGGCAGGTTTCTACGAGGTGCGGCTGGAGACCGGCGAGCGCTTCTACACCGATGCGCAGGGCGACTATTTCCTGGTCGGGGACCTCTACGAAAATGCCCAGGGCGGCCTGGTCAACCTGACCGAGCAGGCACAGAATACCGAACGTGCTGCCAGGATTGCCGCGATTCCCGACGACGAGCGGGTCGTGTTTCGCGGCACCGACGAGCCCCGGGCACGGGTCACGGTGTTCACCGACACGACTTGCCCCTATTGCCGTCGCCTGCATGAGGAAGTGCCGCGCCTCAATGCCATGGGGATCGAAGTGGATTACCTGGCCTTTCCGCGCGGTGGCATGAACTCGCCGGGCGCTCGGGAACTGCAGCAAGTATGGTGCTCGGACAATCCGAGCGAGGCCATGTCGACGGCCAAGCGCGACGGGGCGCTCGAGGGTGACACGACCTGCGACAATCCGGTCGAGGCACAGTATCATCTGGGCATGGAACTCGGCGTGCAGGGCACGCCGGCCATCGTCCTGCCCGATGGGCGCCTGGTGCCCGGCTACGTGCCGGCGGAGCGCCTGGCGGCCATGTTGGGTCTGAACGATCAATAGCCGCGCCATCGAGTGCGGGGGCCCTTGGGGCCGACATCGCTGTGACACACGCCAGTAACGAGGGGAATGACATTGAAACCGGTGAGAGTGGGAATCTGTGGCCTGGGCACCGTCGGGGGCGGGACCTTCAACGTACTGACGCGCAACGCCGACGAGATCGCACGTCGGGCGGGGCGTCCCATCGTCATCGAGCAGGTGGCCTACCGAACCCCCAACCCCGAGTGTGACGTCACCGGTATCAAGAGCACCCAGGACGTCTTCGAAGTGGCCGCCAACCCCGACATCGACGTCGTCGTCGAGCTGATCGGCGGCTATGACGTGGCTCGGGAGCTGGTGCTGACCGCCATCGAAAACGGCAAGCACGTGGTCACCGCCAACAAGGCGCTGATCGCGGTGCATGGCAACGAGATCTTCCAGGCCGCCCATGAGAAGGGCGTGATCGTGGCCTTCGAGGCCGCGGTGGCAGGCGGCATCCCGGTGATCAAGTCGCTGCGCGAGGGCCTGGGGGCCAATCGCATCGAGTGGCTGGCCGGCATCATCAACGGCACCGGCAACTTCATCCTCACCCACATGCGCGACGAGGGCCGTGCCTTCGAGGACGTGCTCGCCGAGGCCCAGGCGCTGGGCTATGCCGAGGCCGATCCGACCTTCGACGTGGAAGGCATCGATGCCGCCCACAAGCTGACCATCCTGGCCTCCATCGCCTACGGGGTGCCGCTGCAGTTCGAGAAGGCCTACACCGAGGGCATCTCCCGGGTCACCGCCGAGGACGTCGAGCAGGCCGATAACCTGGGTTACATCATCAAGCACCTGGGCATCTCCAAGCGCACCGATGACGGCCTGGAGCTGCGCGTTCACCCGACGCTGATTCCCAAGGAGCGGCTGCTGGCCAATGTGCATGGCGTCAAGAACGCCATCGCCGTGATGGGTGATGCCGTGGGCCCGACCCTCTACTACGGCGCCGGCGCCGGCGCCGAGCCGACCGCCTCGGCGGTGGTGGCCGACGTGCTCGACGTCGCCCGCGACATCACCACCGATCACCACTACCGGGTGCCCTACCTGGCCTTCAGCGGCATCGGCGAGAACGCCGACCAGCCGCCGATCCTGGCCATGGAAGAGATCAGCACGGCCTACTATCTGCGCCTGCTGGCGGTGGACCGCCCCGGCGTGCTGGCCCGTGTCGCCACCATCCTCTCCGAGGAAGGCATCTCCATCGAGGCGCTGATCCAGAAGGAGGCCACCGAGGGCGAACTGGTGCCGATCATCCTGATGACCCATCGCACTCGCGAAAAGCAGATGAACGAGGCGATCCGCAAGATCGAATCCATGGCCGACATCGCCGGCTCCGTCACTCGCATTCGCGTCGAGTCGCTGGACGAGAACCAATAACCATCGGCCGCGAGCCTCGGGCAGCGGGCAGTGACGTGCCCGTAGCCCGTAGCTCGAGTCCCACGGAGTGGAATGATGCGCTATATCAGTACCCGCGGGCAGGCGCCCGCGCTGTCCTTCGAGGAGGTCGTTCTCACCGGCATGGCCAGCGACGGTGGCCTCTACGTGCCCGAGGCCGTTCCCCAGCTCAGCCACGAGCAGCTCGCCGACATGGCCGGCTGTTCCTACGCCGAGATCGCCTTCCGGGTGATGCAGCCCTACGTGGGCGGCGAGATCGACGACGACACCTTCCGCGAGATCGTCCGCGACGCCTACGCGACCTTCAGCCACGACGCCGTGGTGCCGCTGAACCAGCTCGACGCCAACCACTTCCTGCTCGAGCTGTTCCACGGCCCGACGCTGGCGTTCAAGGACGTGGCCCTGCAACTGCTTGGCCGGCTGCTCGACCACTTCCTCAAGAAGCGCGGCGAGCGCGCGGTGATCATGGGCGCCACCTCCGGGGACACCGGCTCGGCTGCCATCGAGGGCTGCCGCCACTGCGACAACCTGGACATCTTCATCCTGCACCCGCACCAGCGGGTGTCCGAGGTCCAGCGTCGCCAGATGACCACCGTACTGGCGGACAACGTCTTCAACGTCGCCATCGAGGGCAACTTCGACGACGCCCAGGCCATGGTCAAGGCCAGCTTCGCCAACCAGGATTTCCTGCACGGCACCCGGCTGGTGGCGGTGAACTCGATCAACTGGGCGCGCATCATGGCCCAGATCGTCTACTACGTGGCCTCCGCCGTGGCGCTCGGCGCGCCGCACCGCAAGGTGAGCTTCTGCGTGCCGTCGGCCAACTTCGGTAACGTCTTCGCCGGCTACATGGCCTACCGCATGGGCCTGCCGGTCGAGCGCTTCGTGATCGCCACCAACGCCAACGATATTCTGCACCGCACCCTGGCCGACAACGACTTCTCCAAGAAGGAGCTGGTCGCGACCCTGGCGCCGTCCATGGACATCGTGGTGTCGTCCAACTTCGAGCGCCTGCTGTTCGAAGCCTACCAGCGTGACGGCGACGCCGTGGCCGCGCTGCTCGAGCGCTTCCAGGACGAGCCCTCGGCGCTGGCCGATGCGCCGCTGGCGCGGCTGCGCGAGATGTTCGCCAGCCACAGCATCGACGACGCCACCATCCTGGAGGTGATTCGCGAGGCGCATCACCGCACCCAGGAGATCCTCGACCCGCACACCGCCACCGGCTATCGCGCCGCCGAGCGCGAGCGCGGCGACGAGAGCGTGCCGATGGTCACCCTGGCCACCGCGCATCCGGCCAAGTTCGCCGAGGCGGTGGTCAAGGCCGGTTTCCCGGGCGTGCCGCTGCCGCCGCACATGGACGACCTGCTGGAGCGCGAGGAGCGCTACAGCGTGCTGCCGGCCGAGCTCGCCGCCGTGCAGCGGTTCGTGGCTGAGAACCGGCGCTAAGTCGGTCCCGATGCGGAAGCCGATCCGGGGGCGTCCGTCCCCGGCGGCTCCCCGCCATCGCCGTTGCACCCATGACGCCCGGTTCGCCGGGCGTCTTGCCGTCACCTCCAGGAGTTTCCGTGGACGCTACCCAGACGCCCGTATCCGACGCATCGCTGACGCCCCGCATCCTGCCGCGTCCCCGCGACGAGGCCCTGGAGGCCCGCGCCCTGGCCGAAGGGCTGACGCCGCTGCAGGCCCGAGTGCTGGCCGGGCGCCTGCCCGGTCATACTGGCGAGCTCGCCCCGCTGGTGTCGCCCAGCCTGCGCCACCTGGCGCATCCCGAGCGCCTCAAGGACGCGCGCCCGGCCGCCGAGCGCATCGCTCAGGCGGTGGTCGAGGGCGAGCATATCGGCATCCTCACCGACTACGACGTCGACGGCATCACCTCCCACGTGGTGATCCGCCGCACCCTGAACGAGCTGTTCGGCGTGCCCGAGGCCAGGCTGCATAGCCTGATCGGTCACCGCATCCACGACGGCTACGGCATCAGCCTGCCGCTGGTGGAGCGCACCCTGAAACTCTCGCCGCGGCCGAGCCTGGTGATCACCGCCGACTGCGGCAGCTCCGATGAGCCGCGCATCGCCCGGCTCAAGGCCGCCGGCATCGACGTGGTGGTCAGCGACCACCACGCGCTGCCGGTGGAAGGCCCGCCGGCCTCGGCCTTCGCCACCGTCAACCCGACCCGCGACGACTGCGATTACCCGGACCCGACCATCGCCGGCTGCATGGTCGCCTGGCTGACCATGTCGCTGGCCCGTTCGGTGCTGATCGAGTGGGGCGTGCTGTCGGCCGCCACGCCCAAGCTGTCGCCCTGGCTCTCCTACGTGGCGCTGGGCACCGTGGCCGACTGCGTGTCGCTCGGCGGTAGCGCGGCCAACCGCGCCGTGGTCACCCAAGGCCTGGCGCTGATCAATCGAATGGAGGCGGCCTGCTGGCGGACCATGGCCGAGCGGCTGGGCGCCGACAGCGTGCCCTTCGACGCCGAGACCCTGGCCTTCCAGATGGGCCCGCGGATCAACGCCCGCTCGCGGCTGGACGATCCCTACGCCGCACTGCATTTCATGCTCGCGACGGACGATGCCACGGCGGCGCGGCACCTGGAGACGCTTGATCAGGACAACCAGTCGCGCAAGGCGATCGAGGCAGACATGGCCGAGCAGGCGAGGGCGCTGGCCCGGCTGCAGCTCGCCGATAACGCGCCGGCGCTGGTGGTCTACCTCGAGGACGGCCATCCCGGCGTGCAGGGCATCGTCGCCTCGAGGCTGGTGCAGGCCTTCGGCCGGCCGACCCTGGTGCTGACCCCGGCTGCCCAGGCCGGCATGCTGACCGGCTCGGGGCGCTCCATCGAGGCGCTGCACCTGCGCGATGCTCTGCAGCGCACCTTCGAACTCGCCCCCGAGGCGCTGCCGCGCTTCGGCGGCCATCGCGGCGCCGCCGGCGTCGGCGTACCGGTAGAAGCGCTCGAGGCCTTCCGCACCGCCTTCCTGCAGGCGGTAGGCGAGCAGCTCGGCGACACCGAGCTGTTCCCCAGGATCTTCACCGACGGCGAACTGGAACCGGCTCAGATGAGCCTCGCCACCCTCGACGAGCTGGAGGCGCTCGGGCCCTACGGCCGCGAGTTCGACCCGCCGCTGTTCGAAGGGGCGTTTCTGGTGGAATCGCTGCGCCCGGTGGGCGCCGAGGGCAATCACCTGATGATGGAGCTCTCGGCCGGCCCGGTGGCGACCAGGGCGATCTGGTTCCGGGCGCTGACCCCGGGAGAAGTACCGGCCTTCGGGGTCGGCGACCGGCTTCACTGCGCCTACAAGCTCAACCGCAACCGCTGGCGCGGCCGCGAATCGCTGCAGCTGATGGTCGAGCACGCCGCGCCGACGTGAGGGACGGCGTTAGCCCCCGGCGCCAAGACGGCAGTGAACGCTCGCCGACGGCAGTGACGTAGGCGGGCGACTTGCGGGTGTCGCGCATCAAAGCATCGGCACTCATGCAGGATCTCCATGCACCAGGGCGGCGGGATAGAGGGGATGATCGCGGAAGGCGCTATCGTCGATGTCGAACAGCTTGACCACCAGGGCGGCTTCGAAGCACCAGTCGCCGGGATGATAGGGACCATCATCATCGGGCATCGTCATGAACCCTAGGCCCCATTTATAAATAGTCTTGGCATAACCATCGAGGAATTTTGTGATCAGCTTGCCCTGCTGAACGGGGGCTGCATCCAACGCCTCAAAAAGTGGCGCATAAGGTTTGGGATACAGCAGGCCGTCGGCCACCGGACGTTCATGATCGCCCAGGGCGATGGCGATGCGATCGAACAGCGCATCGACGCCGGCGTTATCGATCAGTGCCAGGGCGCGGTCGATATGCGCCTGATCGGCGCCGAGGCAGGCGGCGAAGGCCAGCCAGCGGAGATAATGGATATAGCGGTGATCACTCAAGTTTTCGTACTGAACTCGGTACTCCTGATTTTCCTCGGGCAGGGCATCGAGGTAGTGCAGTAGCGCTTCGCGCTGCTCAAGCAGGTCGCGCAGGTCGTCGCGAAGACTGGCCAGATCGTCGCCACGGGAGTAGCGGGCGACCATGATGTTGAGCTTGTCTGTAAACAGCATCGATGCACCCTTAACCTTTCCTTCGGGAGGCAGCCCCTGCGGTTGAGAAACCTCCTCTTCGTCTTCGGCGACGGCTTCAGACCAGAAGCGGATGTATTCATCCAGTTCGGCTTTTTGACGAGTAGTCGCGCGTAGCATGGTACTGACTCCTTGCGATTAACATCCCTTTGGGGTGCCGATGATTCGGGACCGGCCATCGAGCTGCCTTACCCGGGTGCTGCCGTCATGCTTCAGCCGTACCAGATACTTGTCGACACGCCCTGTTTCCCAAGACTCCATAAGCTCGTCGTACAGGGCTGGGTTGGCTCTGCGATCCACTGCCTTTTCGATATTTCGTTCGACCCAGTCATCACTCATCTGTTTGGTGCCATCGGCCAGTTTACCCAGGCGAGCCCGACCGAACTTGGCCTCGGTGACCACGAAGTCTGGCGGCGGGCCTGGGCGGCGATAAAGGCCGTTGATGCCGGTTTTTACCGCTACCGGTTTTATGCCGCGTTACGAGGCATGCTCCCCCATTCTGAGGGGAGAAGAGCGACAGGGGGCATCGCCGGCCGTTGGGCCGGCGATATGGCCGCTCCCGGCGGATCAACGCCTGGTGGTCGATGCCCGATATTGCGCCGCCAGATCGGCCGGGTAGCAGGGGTGATGGCACAGTTCGGTGTCGTCCACGTCGTAGAGTGCGACGACCAGCGCGGCTTCAAAGCACCAGTAGCCCACGTAGAAATCCGTCAGCTCGAACTCGTCATCCTCCTTGAGGTGGTTGTCGTACCAGGCGGCGGCTTCACATCCGGCATACCAACCATCGAGGAAGCGCTTGAGGACGTGGGGGCGCAGCGTGGCGGGCGCCTCGATCGCTTCGAGCAGTGGCGCATGAAGGTGGGGATAGTTCAGGCGATCCGCCTGCGGGCGGTCGCGATCGCCCAGCGCCTGGGCCAGCCGATCGAACAGCGCGTCCTGACCGACGTTGCCGGTCACGGCCAGCATGCGCCGACGGTAATCCTCGTTGACATCCAGGCAGACGGCTAGCGACCACCACCACAGGTGATACAGGTAGGTGTCGAAGGTCTCGAAGCGGCTGTCGAACTGCTCCAGCGAGCGTCGCATGACCTGCTGGCGTTCCGGGAGCTTATCGCCGTACTCGGCCAACTGTTCGCGGCGTCTGAGCACCTCATCCAGAAGAGGGGGCAGGCTTTCCAAAGCATCGCCCTGGGAGTAGCGGGCGATGAGGCCATACAGGCTGCCCTCGAAGAGCTGCCAGGCGCTTCGCACCCGGTCATCGGGCAGGCGGTTGACCGGATCGGTGGGCTCGCCTTGCAGGCCGACCTCGAGTTCGCTCAGCAAGGCGGTGAAGTAGGCGGGCGACTTGCGGGTGTCGCGCATCAAAGCATCGGCACTCATGCAGGGTCTCCATGCACCAGGGCGGCGGGATAGAGGGGATGGTCGCGGAAATCGCTATCGTCGATGTCGAACAGCTTGACCACCAGCGCTGCTTCGAAGCACCAGTCGCCGGGATGATAGGGCCCCGTGCCCTTGCTCATGATGCCGATGCCCCAGCTTTTGACGGTCTTGGCATAGCCATCGAGGAAGGTCTTGATCAACTGGCCCTGCTGGGCCGGGGAGGCATCCAGAGCCTCAAAAAGTGGCGCATAGGGTTTGGGATACAGCAGGCCGTCGGCCACCGGACGCTCACGATCGCCCAGGGCGATGGCGATGCGATCGAACAGCGCATCGACGCCGGCGTTGTCAATCAGTGCCAGGGCGCGATCGATATGCGCCTGATCGGCGCCGAGGCAGGCGGCGAAGGTCAGCCAGCGGCAATAATGAATATACCTTGACTGACTTAAACGCTCATACTGGATGCGATACTCCTGGTTCTCCTCGGGCAGGGCATCGAGGTAGTGCAATAGCGCTTCGCGCTGCTCGAGCAGGTCTGGCAGGCCGTCGCGAAGACTGGCCAGGTCGTCGCCACGGGAGTAGCGGGCGACCATGAGGTTGATGACCTTGCTGAACAACATGGAGGCGCCCTTGACCTTTCCTTCGGGAGGCAGAGCAGCAGGCTCGGTGAGCTCGGCTTTGTCCCGGAATACAACCTCCGTGTAAAAACGAAGATACTCGTCGAGTTCCTCTTTTCTGCGACTAGTCGCGCGTAGCATGGTATTGACTCCTTGACGGTTAAAATCCCGGCACATTGCCGATGATATGGGCCTTATCGTTCAACTGTTTGACGGTGGTGCTGCCGTCATGCTTGACGCGCACCAGGTATTTATCGATACGGCCCGCTCTCCAGGCTCTATCGACCTCATCGGCAAGTACGGGGTTGGCGTCGGGATCCACGGCATCAGCAAGCCTTTCTTCCACCCAGAAATTATCCATCTGCTTGGTGCCATCGGCCAGTTTACCCAGGCGACCCCGACCGAACTTGGCCTCGGTGACCACGAAGTCCGGCGGCCGCCTGTGCGGAGGGTTGCGATAGAGGCCATCAATGCCCGTTTGACCTGGCTGGTAGACGCCGTCGGTACGGCCTATCGGCTCCATACCGTTTCTCGTCATCACCTCATGGGCCCGTGCTTCGCCAAAGGCGCCCTTCTGATGGTTGGTGGCGTTTCTCGAGATATGAACGCCATCGCCCTCGGGGGCCCGTGAGGGGGTGTCCGGCGTGCGTCGCGAGACATCCCCCGCGGCCTCGGCCAGGTCGGCGGCCGATTTGGCCGCGCCGGTGCCCTTGGGGCCCACGAGCTCGAACGCAAACACCGTGGCGCTCATCTCGATCGCGCCCAGGGTGCCATTGCGCTCGCGGGCCTCTTGCCAGGCGTCCACCACGGCGTCCTTGATGCCGCCGTAGGCGTCCGCGGTGCGCTGCCACTCCTCACCGTATCGTGCGGCGCGCTCGGCGTCACCGGTGACCAGGCCGATGCCGCTGTCGAGCAGATCCAGGGGGCTTGGGCCGGTGAGGGTGTCCAGGCCTCGGTAGGTGTCGACGGCGCCTTGCACCACCCGTTCCCGCGCTGCCGCGGTGGTGGCGGCATCGCCGCTGAAGGGCAGCGCCTCCCAGGCGGTTCGGGCCGCCGACTTGGCGCTTTCCCACTTGTCGCTGATGACTCGGCCGGCTTCCTGGCCGGCGTTCCAGCTCGGCTCGCTGTCGCTCGCGGCGCCGGCCTGGCCGGGGGCGCTCTGCACCGCACCCTGCTGGACGAGCACTTCCGCATCCAGGGGCGCACCAAGTGGTACGAGGCCCTGGAAGAGATGCAGCAGGACCTGGACGATTATCTGGTCATCTACAACACGAAACGGCCGCATCAGGGCCGCAACATGAAGGGGGCGACGCCCTATGCCGTCTTCAAGAAGGGACTCCCCAAGGCGACGAAAAAGGAGCCCAGGAAAACGACAGAAAACACTGCTTAACTATAGAGAACCCACAGGGGCATGTGTCAGGTGATAACCATCACTGTACAACCTGTGAGCTAGCTGACACAGCATTTTAAGTGCTCTCTTTGTCACTCCTTCAAAGTAGCCAGTCTAGGCGGTTCATCATATGAGAACGTAAATTTGAATTGACCATTATTCTGGATTTCAAGATCACAGATCGTCCAAGCACGGTTTTCCCTATCGTTCTGAGTCATGATCTCACGAAGCTTTTCAAAATACTCAGAGGCTTCAAATGTAAGATCAAGCTCTTTAGATTCTCCATTAACCCAAAGATCGCTTTCTTCACTGCTGACTATTTCGCCATCAATGTCATCAATTTCCATGTTAACAGTTAGCTTATCCCATACGGGGGGCGCTTCTTGCAATCTCTTGTACAATTTTTTTCTGTAACTCAGTGCTCATTTAACCACCCTGTTGATTCTTAAATCGAAATTTTCGAGGTCTCTTGCCTTCAATGCTGTAGGATGCAACAAAAGCATCCGGTCTATTTCCTTATCTTGCATTTTCCTCTGCAATTTTATCCGCTTCCTCTAAAGCTTTCACTGCCATTTTCTCGTCTCCTTTGGCATTTCTTAGAGCAATCAAGCGCGCACTTTCCTTATCACCCCACATAAGTGCGAAGGCCACTGCGTCCATATTCTTCATCGTGTCACTGTTGTAGCGCGCTGTACTATCGATGCCCGCTTCTAAAAGGAGCTGTGTGATGGCCGGAGATCGGCTGGTGATGGCGCCGAACAGCGGGTTACGGACTGAGGCAGAGACATCTAAAACTGTTCCTGCATCCAACAAACACTTAACAATGTCGTAATTACCTTTAGATGCTGCGTTGCATATGGGTTTTCTACCATCTCTTTCATCGCCCTTATTGACATCAACTCCTATATCAATAAGATATTTTACTACCCGTGGCTTCTCACGCGAAGCTGCATACCCCAGCCATGTTTGTCGTCCCAAGGGAATTATACGGTTTACCTGTTCAGGATGTTCACTAAATAAAGAAGCTAACTTCTCTAGGTCTTGAGATTTGATTGCGTGAGCAATGCTCACAAATATGACTTCTTCTTTATCTTTCATGACTACCTCTCTGCAGCAATTTCGCCATGATCTTTCAATACGTCCAAGATGTCCTCTCTATCTAAACCGGCCTTATCAGCAGCCCTTAAGTCCTCAAGCAGCGCTTCCGCAGCCGAACGAGTATGCCCTTTATTAGGTGCCCATGTCAGGTTTTCAGCGCCTTGAAGGGGATCAATACCATGGCTTCTTAGGATGTCTTGGCCTTCTCTGACAGCCGCTCGGTGCGGCCCCTTGCGCCCATTTACCTAAAGCACATGGTGAATGTGAGGGTTTTTCATCCCCTCTGGCGGACTACCAAGCGCACGTTTAGTCTCGGCATTAATATATGGTCTAGGCAATGTGGCCTGTAAGTCACGGCCTGAGCTAGACACACTGACTCCATCATCCGACGCTCCGCTGCGATTGGCACTTCCCGCCGCATCTTCTGCCCTATCAGTACTCCGGGCAACGTCCGCGACGTCATCCGCCTTACGTAGAAGCCTGACGCCCGGGATAACCGATACCGCCGTTAGCAGGGTCATTCCTGACGCGGCGAGATAGCGCCCCTCGCTCCATAGTTGCGCCGTATCTTTGATATCCACAGCGGTGCCATACGGCGTCGCCATTTCTGCCGCAAACTCGCCCGCTGCGCGGGTCGACCGGCCGGATGAGGAAGTGTAACGCACCTGCCGTTCGGCTTCGGCGCGTAAATCCTGGGCGCGGTTGGCGGCTTCATCGATGTCCGCCATCACGTCGATCAGCTCATCGCCGCTGCGGAGCTGGTCTCAGGCCGCTCCCATCACCGCTTGCTGATGGTGGTTCGGCCTGCAGCAGGGAAATGGCGATAGCAATGGGTCATGGCAACACCGGCCTGATGGGTCATGTGTTGCATTTGGTCATTGAAACCGCCGTCTTTTTGATTTTCGAAAAGCGATGCTATGTATCTACTGGTGGCTGAGCAGAAAGGGGAACGGCGAAAGAGGCTTTACCAAGCCAGTGGCGACTGCTGTCAGAGTATTGATGTTCAGTTTCATGGTTGAAGATCTCATGTTTTTATTTGGTTTTTAGTTTTTCGATGAAGTCATCTAGGTTGTCGTTGTTTAATGGAATTTTTCCGAAGTCGAAGTCGAAATAATAAATTTTTTCTCTATTCTCTTTGCCGTAGCCAATGCATATAACGGTTTCGCCTAAGGTTCCAATTAGGGGGAATATTTTATGCGGCTCTAAGTAGGGTTTGAAATTTTCCCATATTTCTTCAAGCTCGCTCATGGGGAATACCTCTTCCAAGGCGATGGCTGAGTCTGGTATGTTATTTTTTAGCTCTCTGTACAAAGAGACGTCTATATATTTTTTTGAAAGCTCTGTGTGTAGTGGCTCTTTCCATATCTTTCTTGCCATGGTTGTAATGTTTGAGGGCTGTTTCATTCTAAGATCCTTTCAGAAAACTTCATCCGGTGATGGATAGGTTAACAAGCTGTCAGGGTTGTTTGCGTTATGTTGGATAACGGCTCTGCCACCAGTGTGTGCAACCCCACCATTTCTGACCGAGTGGACGCTTTTTGGGACCAGCATCATGGTCTTGCCATCTTGGTGGTGGTGCCATACATACTTGCTCTTATTATAAGATGTGATTCCTGCCCTTTCCATGGCAAGGGGGACATCGTTGACCATGCTTCCATTTAGACCCTCAACCCGAACTGTTTTTTGGGAGTAGGGGGTAAAATCAGGAAAACCATCTTTGTCGAACTGAACAATGCCTCCAGCGGTTTCTACAGTCTTTTCAGGCGGTTCGGAGTTTATTATTTTTCGACCATTGATTTTTTTGTCCGGATTTATATCTGCATTAGAAGATATATGAACCCCATCATCCGTTGCAACGTCTGACGGTCTTTTGGGGGCATGCCGACCAACATCCCCTGCAGCCTCGGCCAGGTCGGCGGCCGATTTGGCCGCGCCGGTGCCCTTGGGGCCCACGAGCTCGAACGCAAACACCGTGGCGCTCATCTCGATCGCGCCCAGGGTGCCATTGCGCTCGCGGGCCTCTTGCCAGGCGTCCACCACGGCGTCCTTGATGCCGCCGTAGGCGTCCGCGGTGCGCTGCCACTCCTCACCGTATCGTGCGGCGCGCTCGGCGTCACCGGTGACCAGGCCGATGCCGCTGTCGAGCAGATCCAGGGGGCTTGGGCCGGTGAGGGTGTCCAGGCCTCGGTAGGTGTCGACGGCGCCTTGCACCACCCGTTCCCGCGCTGCCGCGGTGGTGGCGGCATCGCCGCTGAAGGGCAGCGCCTCCCAGGCGGTTCGGGCCGCCGACTTGGCGCTTTCCCACTTGTCGCTGATGACTCGGCCGGCTTCCTGGCCGGCGTTCCAGCTCGGCTCGCTGTCGCTCGCGGCGCCGGCCTGGCCGGGGGCGCTCTGCACCGTCTGGCGCAGCGTGGTCAGATAGCCCGGAGCACCGCCGACGCCCGAGGCGTTGCAGTTGATCAGGCAGGCGCTGTCGTGGCGTGCCATCGGCAGGCCGTTGACCTTGACGTTATCCTGGCCATCGGTGATCAGCACATGACCGCTGCCCAGCGAGGTGCCGGAGACGATGCCGGACCCGGCATCGCCCCGGACGCCGCAGATCAGGTCGCCGACACGATAGAGTTTGCGCCCGGCCGCGATGACGTCCGGAGAATAGCGCACCGGGCTGTCGAGGGTGGCGGTGCTGTCGAAGCCGACCACGCTGTTGCCGACCCGGCAGAAGTCGGGCGCGCTGGTGATGGCCAGCCACTGGGCATCGGCGTTGGCCGCATGCTGGCTGCCACCACTCAGCGTCTCGCCCTGGGTGTCGCGAGGCGTGCTGCTGTCTGCTTCGGGTGGCCCGTCATCGGTCTCGCATGGCCCGTCAGGCGTGACACACATATCGTTCAATTGGATGTCATCGCTCATGCACGCCTCCGGGCCTGCAGCGCAGAGGCGGAGACAATCACCCGGCGCAGGGGATCCTGTGGCGGAAACAGGGCTCGCCACGTCAGGGTGATCTCGCGTTGATCCAGGTCGATGCCGACGGTATCCAGCGCCAGAGCGGTGACGGTGTGCTCGCCGCTGCGCTGTTCGGCGAGCGCCTTGACGGAGAGTCCGGGCAGGTGGGTGCGATAGCCATACAGGCTGAAGCTTCCGGCCTCGATGAGTTGGCTGCCGGCCAGGCAGTTGCTGAGGATCACGACCTCATCGCCGCGCAGGTAGCCAGGTGCAATCAGGTCGGGATGGGCGCTGTTGTAGAAGTGATAGTCGAAGTCGTCCGGCCACTGGGGATAGCGATGGGCGAGCCAGGCGTCATCGAGGGTGCCCTGGCGGGCGACGCGTGGCTGCCACCAGCGAGCGATGGGGCCGAAGCCCGCCGGTGGCAGGCGATCGAAGGGGGAGCGCACAGGCTGGTCAAGGTCCTCGAGCTGGGGCGCGGGCAGCGTCCGCCGCGTCGAGAGGTCGGGCTTGAGACGGCGCACCACGGATTTTGGCGCACAACGGTAGTCGCGAGAGGCCGGTAGCCAGCCGCAGCCCGCCGGATTTTCCGGATAGGCAAGGCAGGCCTGTGCCGGGTCCTGGCCGGCTTGCGGTTCGGTGGCATAGCAGCCACCGAAGGCATGCCGATAGTCCAGTGGCACGGCATCGACCGGTTCGGCCGCGGAGAGCTTCCAGCCCAGCAGGCCATACTCGAAGCGTCGACGTCCCCAGACCCTGAGGCGCTTGTCGACGGGGCCCACTTGAACACCCACCCGCCAGCAGGTTCGCGGCATGCTTCGCGGATGGCGCAGCGTGCCGCTGACATGCACATCCGTCGCGGGCTTGCCGATCACCAGGTCGCTATCGTCGGCCATGAAGCGGGCGGGGTCGTCCTCGCGGTCCCCTGCGTAGGTCTCCTGCCAACGGATAGGGCGCTGGGTCTCGGCCAGGGCCAGCGGTCGGTTGTCGCCGGTAAAGCGAAAGGTCCCCCTGACCGCCAGTACTTCGTATTCATGGCCGCCGGGCCCCCATTTGCGATAAAGCGCCTCGGAAAAGGGCGTCGCGTTAGAAACATGAGCCATCGGCGACGCCTCCGTTGCTGCCTCCACCGGCATCGGGTTGGCTTTCTTCCTCTTCGCTACCCGGTGCGGGCTGGGCGGTGCCGGTGTTGAGCAAGACGTCATCGGGGCCGTCGACATGCACCGTGGTGCCGGCCTTGACGTGGATCTCGCCGGCGTCGAGGTAGATCGCGTCCTCGGTGAGCACCAACCGGCTGTTGCCGACCTGCAGGGTCAACTGGTTGCCGGCCTCGAGGGTGATGTTGCGACCGACGTTGAGGGAGTGGTTGAGGCCGACCTGGCTGGTCTGGCTGAGCCCGACGAAAGTGTTCATCAGCGCCCCCACATTCAGGCTGTAGCCGAGCCCGACGTTCTCCATGCGCCCCATGCCGACGTTTTGCATGTAGGCCATGTTGACGGTTTCGGTCTTGTTCTTGCCGATGCGGGTGGAGGCGTTCTTGCCCACTTGGGTCGACTGGTTCTTGCCGATGGTATTGGTTTCGTTGCCGTCGACCGTCTTGCGGCGGTTCTGGTGCACGGTATGGGTTTCGTTGCCGTCCACGGTGTGCACTTCATGGCGGTGGACGAGGTGGGTCTCGTCGCGGTCGATGTCGGTGGTGCGGTCGCGATAGACGTGCAGGGTGTTATCGCGCTTGATGTCCTCGGTGCGGTCGTTGAGGGTCAGCAGGTCGAAGTCTTTCTGGGCGTGCAGCCAGACCTGTTCCCGGTCTTTCTCGTCCTCGAAGCGCAGTTCGTTGAAACCGTCGCCCTTGTGGGTCTGGGTGCGGATGCTGGTACGCGTCTTGTTGGCGGGTAGCGCGTCCGTCGGCGTGTTGACCGCATGGTAGGTACGGCCGGTGATGATGGGCTGGTCGGGGTCTCCTTCGAGAAAGGAGACGATGACTTCATGGCCGATGCGCGGAATGGCCATGGCGCCGTAGCCGGGGCCGGCCCAACCCTGGGAGACGCGCAGCCAGGCGCTGCTTTTTTCGTCGCCGGGGGCGTTGCGGTCCCACGGAAAGCGCACCTTGACGCGGCCGTGCTCGTCGCAATAGATCTCTTCACCGGGCGGCCCGACCACGAAGGCCATTTGCGGGCCGTCGACCCGGGGGCGCGGGTTGGGTTTAGGCCGCCAGGTGCGATCGTCGGGCACCAGGCTCAGGGTGTTGTGATAGCGGGTCATGCCGCTGGCGTCGGCGGCGTCTTCCTCGAGGGACTGCGGCTGCTGGCCGTGATGCGTTACCGCGATGACTTGCCAGCCGCGATTGAGGCTGCGGGTCTCGTGCTGAGTGAGGGTGAAGCGATGGCCGGGTGCCAGGGCCGGAATGTCGCTTTCGGCTTCGGCCGTTGCCGCATCGCCTCGCAGGTGCTCGAGGCGGATGCGGGCGAAGGACGCCCCGGAGGCATCGGCCTTGTAACGCCCCGGGGCGTCGTAGTGCTCATAGTGGCCACCGTCGCCGGTCTGGTGAGCGTGCTGCAGGCCGTAGGCGGGGTTCTTGAAGGTGTAGTCCTTGAGCGTGCCGGCATTCGAACGTAGCCGAGCGACCTGGCGCAGCCTGCGCACGTGCGCATGGGGGGCGGTGCCGCCGGCCCGATGGTGGTAGGGCAGCTCTCCCAGGCTGATCAGAACCTGCGGGGAGTCGGCGAGCACGAGGCGATGCATGCCGCCCTCCACGTCTTCGAACTCGTGGAAGTAGAAGATCCCTTCCTCGGCGGCCAGCCGTTCGAAAAAGGCCAGGTGGCTTTCCCGGTATTGCACGCAATACTCGCGTTCGGATGGCTGGCGCCGGGTGGCGAAGGCGACATCGGTGATGCCCATATCCTCGCACAACTGGGTCAGGATGGTGTTAGGCGAGATCTTCTGGAAGATGCGTGAATCCTGGCGCAGCGCCAGCCGCCAAAGTGCTGGGCGGATCACCACGTCATAGCGCGTGCGACGATGGCCGCGGTCTCCGCGGGCGAACTCGGTCACGACACCATGCACGCGGCGTTGCGGAACACCATGTTCCCAGATGGTGAGCGTCGCGTACTGGTCGAGCAGTGAATCAGGCTCGAGGCCATCGTCGCGGCTGGCGAACGCAATATTGATCTCGAAGGGCGTGGACATCATTTCGTGAAGCGTGAACTCGACGACCGCGATATCGGTGTCGGAATGGCTCGCGATCTTCAGCGTGAACTGCCAACGATGTTGAGAGGACATGAAAGTGGATCTCCTGGCACCAGTAACGTCCATGTGCGGTACGAAGCCCCACATGGCGTGGGGCTCAGGAGGCCTTAGGCCTCGATCGGGGCGCGCCAGTCGTCGGAGCCGGAGGTGCCGGCGACGGTGTGCTCCCAGTCGATCTTGCGATAGGCCAGGGACACGTCCATCAGTTGGGTGAACTCAGCGCTGTTGGAATCCTGGGCGTGGGGCATGCGCAGGTTGATGTCGACGATGGTGGCGTCGGTCAGCGAGGTGGTGAAGAAGTGCTCCTGCTTGCCCTCCACGGAGGTGCGATACCACTTCAGCTCGACGTTGGGCAGCATCTCGCCGGAGGCCAGGGCGTTGTACATCAGCGGCACGGCCTTGTTCAGGGCCACGGTGAAGATGAACGGCTTGTGGGCGCGCTGGCCGGCGGGCTGGCC
>NZ_JACHXM010000027.1 GCF_014192055.1 Halomonas organivorans
AGGACCCTATCGCCATGTCCGTGCTGATGATCGATAACTACGGCAGCCCTGCATAGATGTGAATATGGATGTATATCCAGTATTGAAAGCCCCGCCATATGCGGGGCTTTCTGTATAGTGGTGCACCGGGGATCATGTGAATATCGAACCGACCTGGGTAAGATCCTGGGTAACGACTAGCTTGTGGGGAAACGAGGGGAGGCGTTACCCAGGTGGCCATCTCAGATACCAAGGCGAGGAAGGCGAAGGCCGGCGAGAAGCCTTATCGCATCACCGATGCGGAGGGGCTATATCTTGACGTGCGGCCAAGCGGGAAGAAGATCTGGCGGGTGCGGTACTTCATGCACGGCAGGGAGACACTGTTCACCGCGGGGCATTATCCCACCGTGGGGCTTTCAGAGGCGCGGGAGATCCGTGACTGGGTAAAAGCGACGGCTGCCCGGGGCGGCGATCCGCTGGAGGAGTACCGGGAGCAACAGGCAGCCAAACAGGCCGCAGCGGAGGATTCCTTCGCGAGCATCGCGCTCGAGTGGCATGGCAAGCAAGCGGGCCACTGGACAACCTACTATGCCAACCAGGTGAAGAAGGGCATCGAGGGGGAGATGATCCCGGCCTTCGGCCACAAGCACATCAGCAAGGTGACCGCGGCGGATGTCCTCAAGCTGATGCGCGACATCGAGGAGCGGGGCGCGCCTTCGGTGGCGATCCTTGTGCGTCAGTGGGTGGGGGCTATCTACCAATACGCGGCCAGCACCTTGCGCGCCGAGCATGACCCGTCGGCTCCGCTTCGCCGTGCGGTGACGCGGCCGCCGACCCGCCATGCCAAGGCGCTCACTCCCGAGCAACTGCGCGACCTGACGCTCAGCATTCCCGACAAGGGTGGGTACCGGCTGACGCAGATTGCCATGGAGGTGCTGATGCGAACCATGCTGCGCACTGGGGAAATGCGCCAGGGGCGCTGGGAAGAGATCCACTGGATGCGCGCCGAGTGGCACGTGCCGGCGGACAAGATGAAGCGTCGGCGTCCTCACGTCGTGCCCCTGCCTCGTCAGGTTGTGGCGCTACTGCAGGAGCTGCACGAATATTCCGGCAACGGCAAGCTGATGTTCCCGGGATTACGCGACCGCCGGGAGCCCATGTCCAAGACGACGATCAATGATCGGTTGCGCCGCATGGGGTGGAGGGGGTTGTTCACTGGCCATGGGTTTAGGGCTACGGCTTCGACGCTGCTCAACCAGCATGGCTGGCGCGGCGACGTCATCGAGCGGCAGTTGGCGCACACCCCTGGGGATAAGGTGCGCGCCTCCTACAACCATGCCGACTATCTAGGTGAGCGCCGCCAGATGCTCCAGTGGTGGAGCGACTACATTGATGCGCTCACGCTGGAGCAAGATGCGCCTCCGGTGCCTGGGCGAATGTCGTCCTGATCCATTCGTCGACATCCTCATCCAGCCAGCGGACCCCGCCGGTGGGCATCTTTCGGCCGGCGGGGAACTCGCCCCGACGGATCATCTGGTAGACCTTGCTCTCGCTGTAGCCGACGCGCTCGGCCACTTCTTTCATGGGTAGTAGCTTCGCCATCATCAGTCTCCCGTGTGCCGGCGGCCGCCGTGGCCACGGCCACCGCTCTCCCGCCATTCCTGTTCGCGCTGGACCCATTCCGCGGGCTCCTTCTCCTGGCGCGCCTTTCGCTGCTGCAGCACCTCCTGAACCTCGGGGAACGCCAGCACCTGGTCCCGTTGCTCAATGATGCGCTGCTGGCGCTGGATGATGCCCAGGGCGACCTCGGCGATTTGCCAATAGTCATTGGGCCTCTCGCCGTCCTTCATCACCTTGCCGAGCCCGAAACAGCCACCGCACGGCTGGCGCTTGTTGCCCTTGATGGCGTCGGTACCAGTGCCCAGGCACAGGGTGCAGTCGTCGGCGGCGATCGGCTTCCAGTTCTGCTCCCAGTCCTTCGCCGTGGTGGCGGTCTCGATCTCGCGATCCAGGTCGCGGTAGATGACGATCATCTGCGCCTCGAGGGCGGTGTCGCCGTTGTAGTGCGCGAGCATCGCGAACCGGCCGCCGTGCTGCCGGTGGGTGTGGGTGGGCTGGGTCACTCGACTGTCTCCTCATCGATCATCGCCCCGCGCACCGCTTCCTCGATGGCCTCATCCAGGGGTGCGCCCTCATCCCACCACCAGCCGTCGTAATCGCGCATTCCGCAGGGCGCGGTGACGATGATGTACCACCTGTCGTCAGCGTCCTCTCGCTCGATCTCAATCTCGTGATCCTGATACGCGCCGCTGAATGAGTGCTCATCGCGGTCATGGGTGATCAGCTTGCTCCAATCCATCAATCCTCCCCGGCCCGCAGGGCCTTCAGTCGTTCGATCTCAGCCAGCGCAGCAGCGCCGCGCACGAGGTGTCCGCACCAGTGCTGGACGTAGGCCTCGGTCACCTGGCCATGGCCGCAGCAGGCGTTCATGACGCCGGGCAGGGTGCCGAGGCAGGCGTCGTGTCCCTCCGGGGTTTCGCGCTCCCCGCAATGGCCGCAATCCCGATCCTGCCAGGTGTCGACCGTGGGCTCGCCGGTGTCGCAGTAGACCCAATGCTGGCGCAGGGCATCCCATGCAATGGGGTGGCCGCGCAGGTGGCTGGTGGCTGTCACTCAGCACCTCCCGGCCGCGGCGCGGCGGAGAGCATTGCGGCATGCCTGTCGAGTGGCTCAGCCTGCCAGAGCGCCCGCATCATTCCGGCCGTCGGCTCAACCGGTACAAGCTGCCAGCCAGCCGGCGTGTGGCGGCGGTTCCAGGCGTCCACGCTTTGCGCTGTCGCGCCACAGCCCATGCACTCAGGGCCCCGGCGACCCTGGCCGTCGAGCCATCCGGCGGCATCGACATCTGAGCTCCCGCAAAACGGGCACGGCAGTAGTTCGGTCATGAATCACCCTCCTCATCATCTCGGCTCCCTCGCAGCAGCTGCCACAGCTTCCAGAACGGCCACGCGATCACGTAGCCGATGGCGGTGATTACCCACCAGGTCAGGCGTGTCAGCTCTTTACGCGTCATGATCTCTCCTCCCCGGCCTCAACCAGCCGATACTCCAGCGGCCAGCCATGCCCTGCCGCTGCGTTCCAATCCTGCTCGTCAGCCCGCTCTGGCCGTGATTCCCAGCCGCCGACCCTGACCTGGCACATCTGCTCCGGTGCCATCTGGCGCTCCTGCGGGCCGTATCCGGCAAGGATCCATCCGCCTGACGCCGGCACGTAGATGCGAACCTCTCCGAGGATCCTGCCCCGGAACTCGTGGCGGTGGATCAGGACGTGGTGTTTGGTGGCAACGTCGATCAGGTAGAGCATCCGTCCTCCCCGGCCGTGTCGGCCTGCTCGGCTTGGCGGCGAATCTCGTCGGCGCGCTCGATGGCTTCATCCGCCATATCGCCTGCGGCATTGCCTGCTTGGTGGTAGCCGTTGATGTGCGCGTTATGGCCCAACATCCGGCAATGCTCGGCGAAGGACTCCAGCTCCTGGGCACGCTGGTCGGCATCCCGGCGGGCTAGGTTGGTGGCGGGGTGCGGTGGCTGCATGTCGTCTCGGTAGAAGCTGACGTCTAGATCCTCGAAGCGGTCATCGCGTATCGCCTCAATGACGTTACGGCGGAGCCCGTCCAGCCACTCCACATGCGCCGCCAGGGCCTGCTCGCCCTCCCGCTCCCGAATCAACATCTTCGCCAGCTCGTACCGGCTGTGGCTGTCGGCCAGCTCCTGGGTCTTCTGGTCCAGTTCATAGTTGTTCATGGTCAGTCCTTCTTCACGTGCACCAGGCGCAGGTGCGGGTGTGCGTTGCCGTCGCTGTGCTTTCCCAGGACGCCGTGGTCGATCAGCATCTGGTGGGCCTCGCCGAGGGCCTTGGCGAGTTCGTCGCGCTGCAGCTCGAGCAGGGCGATGTGCTGGCGCGGGCCGACGTGATCCAGCTCGGTGCCGCACACGGCGCAGTGGCCGGCGGTGTAATCGACCAGGTCGGCCGGCCAGCACTTCGGGCAATAGGTGAATAGGCCCATGGTCACGCTCTCCGATAGGCCGGCAGCTCGCCGCCGGTGGTGGTGGGTTGGATGGCGCCACGGCGCAGCCAGTCGCGCAGGGTGGCTTCGGCCAGGCTGGCGGCGTGGCTCTCGAACTCGCGCGGCACCTGCCGGCCGATCTCGTGGGCGAGGTCGCGGATGGTGAATGGCATCGGCAGCTGCCAGCGGAGCATGTCGATTTGTTTGCGCACGCCGAGCCAGGCGGAGGTGTGCGGGGTTCGGATGAGCCCGAGGCGCGGGCGAACGATGGCGTTCATCAGAACAATCTCCCTTGCGTGGGCTGGGCGGGCCGCGTCACCCGCGGCATAACGGGAATGGCGTGCTGGCGTCGGCAGAGCAACGCTTCCTGCAGCTCGTCGCGGCGGTGGGCGACCTGCGCAGGTGAGATGCCGTACTCGATAGGCGCCATGCACTCGAGACAGAAGACCGCCGCGCTCGGCTGCGGGTAGCGGCAGACGCCCCATGCCAGGCGGCAGGTCATGCCACGGCCCTCCCTGCTGGCGCCGGCATGAACCGGCGTTCGTGGGTGAAGTTGGCCTCGACGATGGCGCGGGCCAGTGGAGGGCAGACGGAGTTGCCGATCAGGCGCACCTGCTGGTACTTCGGGATGGCGACGCCGCCGGCCTCGGCGAATTGGTAGCCGTCGGGAAATCCCTGAGCCATGGCCAGCTCATGGGGCTGGAACATCCGGGTGCCGATGTCGACGATGGCCCAGCTCTCGCCATCTATTGTCACTGTCACCAGCTGGAAACGGTCCTTAGTGGTGACAGTAGGTGCTGGCGCCCGGAGGTCGCGGCCGGTCTCGCCGGAGCCCGTGCCGTAGTAGGGGGCCAGGAAGGCGGCGACTAGGGTCGAGCGATGGCCGGCGGCGCTGGCGGCTGGGGCCAGGGTGACGGTAACCAGGCCGTTGTGGTCAGTGGCCGTAATGGTGGGGAGCGGGCGGCGGAGGTCGTCGCCGATCACACCGGTGTAGTGCTTGGCCAGGAACGCTGCGACCAGGTGCGCACCGGCCGGGCTGGTCGCCTGGGTAATCGGCGCGATGAACGGATCCGCCGCTTCCACGACGAAACGCATCACGCCTTTGGCGATCCGGCGGAGGGTGGCATCCGCCAGCGGGCGCGCTCGGTCGAAGATCGACGGGCACGGAATGCTCCAGTCGATGCAACTGGCGGCGCTCTCCCAGGGCAGCAGCTTGCCGCGGCGAACGGCCAGCGAGGCGGGGTCGCCATGCGTCGGCGCAGGCCAGTTGAAGGGCAGACCGTCGCGCCGCGCGCCGAGGATCAGGCGCTGGCGAATGGTGGGGGCGCCGTAGTCGCAGGCGCGCAGGATCCGCCAGTCGACCTCGTAGCCGTGCCGGCGAAGAGCGCGGACAAATCCCCGGAAGGTCTCGCCCTTGCGCGCCGGGTTGGGCCGGGCCTTGCCGTCCGCACCTTTGACGAGAGGCCCCCAGTCGAGGAACTCCTCGACATTCTCCAGCACGCCGACCCGGAACTTGGTCTTGGCCGCCCAGCGAGTCATGACCCAGGCCAGGCCACGAACCGACTTGGAGACCGGGCGCCCGCCCTTGGCCTTGCTGTGGTGCCGGCAATCCGGGCTGAACCAGCCCAGCCCCATTGGCATGCCGTGGGTGGCCTGCTCGGGGTCGATGTCCCACACGTCGGCCACGCTGTGCTCGGCGCCCGGATGGTTGGCGGTGTGCACGGCTATGGCCGTGGGGTCGTGGTTGATGGCGAGGTCCACCGGCCGGCCCAGGGCCTGCTCGATGCCCTCGCTGGCGCCGCCACCACCGGCGAAATTGTCCACCACCAGCTCGTGGCCAAAGAGGTTGAGGTTGGTCACTGGCTTCCTCCCTGAATCGCAGACCAGGCGACAGCGCTGACGATCACAGCCAGGCCGACCAGCATGAGCAGGCAGCCGAGCACCAGGTCGAGGCGGGCGCGCGGGCTGAGCTGGTGCCATTCGGTGGTTGGGTGGCCCATCGCTACGGCGATATAGAGACCAATACCACCCAGGGCCAGGCACAGGCCGACGAACTGGACGCCGGCGAGGATGAGAGTGGAGGGCATCAAAGGGCGACCTCCTGGCGTTGTTGCTGGCGCGCGCGGACGGTGCGCCGCTGGCCGTGGATGAGGCGCCAATGCTGGCGGCGACGCTCGGCGTTGCTCACGACCTCGCGGTGCAGTTCTGGGAACTGCCGCAGGTGGTAGTGGATGGCTGCCCGGGTGATGACGTAGCCCAGGGCGGTGAGGCGGTCGACGATCTGCGGCACGCCCATCCTCTCCACCTGAATGCAGGCCTCGATGATCGGCTCGAGCTCGGGCCAATCCTCCCGCAGGCGATAGCGCTGGCGCTCACGGTCGGTCAGCCCCAGGCGGGCGACGGCGCAGCGGATGCCGTTGTAGGTGCGGCCCATGCGCCGAGCGATCTCTTCGAAACCCAGGCCCTCGTCCAGCAGTTGCTCGAGGCGATCGAAGTCTGCCCGGTTCCAGGCCTGACCGCGCATGAGCCGCTCCGGGCGCATCATCCCGTAGCGTTGGGCGGCGCCCCGCACAGCGGTGGCGGTCTCGCCCATGCGCTGGCCAATCTCGCGGTAGCTCAGGCCCTGGTCGATCATCCGCTGCAAGGTGCTGCGGCGCCGGGCGGTCCATTTGGTGATCACGGCAACCATGCTGCTCTCCGGTGGTTGTTAGGGGCCCGTCTCGTGGGCTATCCGGCGACCGCCCTTGCCTCCCGCCTGCGGCTGTGCGGCGCATCCCCAGCTGCAACCGGGGGTAGCGTGTCCGAGGTTAGGCGCGTCGGTCGCTGCCGGTGATACATCCCCTCCGCCGGCTGGGGTTGATGCGTGCCCGAAATTGGCGCCTCGGGGCCGGGCGCGTTCGTTCAGGGTTTCGGCACGGCCCCACCGGCCTGAGCTTCGCCGCCGAGCCAGTCGAGGATCCGCTCGATGGATTCGGCGAGTGCCTGGGCCATGAGCAGGAAGTCGGTTTCGAGGCGCACCACGGCGTCGTCGCCGTCGTCGGTCTGGCTGGCCTCGTCGACCAGGGCGTCGTCGAAGCGGATCGACTTGAGGGCGAGGTCGTCGTGGAGCACGAACGAGAGGCGCCCCTCGATGCCGAGTGCCAACTTGCTTGCCTGACGGCCGCAGACCAGGTGCTCGTGCATATCGCTGCTGTCGATGTCCACCTGGCGGGCGCGGATCACCCCGTCATCGCCCTTGGCCTTCAGCTCCACCTGGTCGCCCATTGCCAGATCGGCGGGGCGGCTGGCTGGGTCGCTGGCCCAAGTGGTCATGGCGCGCATCGGTAGGGTCTGGCTGGCCAGCGGCGTGACCTTGAGCGAGCCGAGGGTCTCGCGCAGCAGGTCGAGGACCTCCTCGGCGCGCTTGCGACTGCTGGTGTTGATGGCGATCAGCTGGCGCTGAGTGTCCCACCACAGGTCGATGCGCTGGCTGCGCACGAAGGCCCGGGGCAGCAGCTCCTCGTACACCTGTTCCTTGAGGGTCAGCTTTTCCTGCCGGCGCAGCTTGCGGCCCTCGGCAGTCTCGATCGCCTCGACGCGCTCGTCGACCTCCTCGCGGACCACGGAGGTGGGCAGGATGCGCTCCTGACGCTGGGCGGTGATCAGGCGGTGGCCTTGCAGCTCGTGGCAGAGCAGGGTGCTGGCGCGGCCAGCGGGGGCGGTCCAGCCCAGGCGGCGGGCCTCGCTGCCGCCGAGCGGGCGGTAGGCCTGATGGGAGAGGAAGAATTCAAGCACTACGGCGTCGGCGTCCGGTACGTCATGCAGGCGGTAGAGGTGGAGGTTGCGAAACCACATAGATCAGGCCTCCTTGCGGGGTGTCAGGCGTTTGCCGTCGACGACCATGTCGCTGATGCCGATGGCGTTGATCTCGTCGTGGGTCAGGCTCTCGCCGACCCATCCGCCGCTGGCTGCTGGCTCGACCACCAACTTGACGACCAGGCTGCCCGGGCGGCCGATCACGGCCTCACCTGCCTTGGGATACAGGCGTCCGTCATCGCCGTGGAGCTGGCCGGCAACCTCTTCGCCGTAGGCTTGGGCGGTGGCGGCTGCCTCGATGATCGGGGCGACCAGGGTGGTGAACGCCTGCTGGACGGCCGGCTTGTCGAGCCAGACCGAAAGCGATTCGATGTTCGGTTTCGGGGGTAGGGGCATGGCAGGGCTCCTCAGTGCAGGATTCGTTGGCGAATAGCGGGGTGATAGTCCAGTCGGCCGTGGCGCTTGATGAATGCGCCGACCTCATCGAGAAAGTCGTGGCGCGATGAGAAGGCGCACAAGCGCTGCAGGCTCTCGATGACGTCTTTGAAGTAGCGAACCTCGACGTCTCGATCGGGGAGCGCCTGCATGCCAGCAGTGCCACTGCCGCCGCATGACAGGCATTCGCGGCCACAGCACTCGCACTCGCCTTTACCGGCGCATTCCTCGCACTCGGCTTCGACCTCCTCGAAGACCTGGCGCGCTTTCCACTCGTCCAGCGGCTCGATGGTGACCATGCTCAAACCTCCTCGGCAGTTGACGGGTGGCCCGCGCAGGATCCGTCGGGGTTGGTGTTGTCGCAGTCGCCCACGACCAGGTACTGCTGGCCCTTGTCCTGTAGCTCGCCGAGCTCGCGGCGGGCCTGCTGCATGTCGGTGGGCGAGGTGATGATCTCGGCCAGCTGGCAGTCGCTGCGTCCCAGCAGGTAGTCGATCTCGAAGTGCGGGTGCATCTTCATGACGTCAGCTCCGCGTGGCTGGTGGATTGGTGGGCGAGATACTCGGCCCGGGGCACGTGGCGGCCGTCGACCAGGTACCCCCAGCCGTCGCCGCGTTCGCGGCCGGTGAGGAACAGCGTCACCGCGCCGTCCTGGCAGACCTCGTTGATGCGGTGGTAGCGGCGGACGCCGATCTCGGCGGTGTCGCCGGGCTGGCGCGAGGCGAGGTGGTGGCCGTGGCGCTCCTCGAGGTACCAGCCGCGCAGGATGATGGTGCGGGCGTCCCACGGGTGGTCGTGCAGGTGCTGGTCCTCATCGGGCTGGCGGATGACGTGGAGGCGAACCGACACCGGGCACCAGGGCCAGCGGGCCACGCGGGTCTCGTTGTCGTAGGGGTTGAACAGCCAGTAGCGCTCCATGTAGCACTCGCCGTTCTTGATGATGTGGCGGTACGGGGTGCGCATGGCCCGGCGGATCAGCCAGCGGGCGACCGCGGGTCGACTGGCGAAATGGGCGAGGGCGTTCCAGGCGAAGGAGGGGATCATGCGGCCACCTCCTGCGCCTCGATCCGGCGGAACTCGACGACCCAGACCCAGGGGTTGGCTGCCCAACTGTCGGGGCCATTGATGGATGCCCACAGCTCTTCAAAGGCGTGTCGCGCACTCGAGTAGCGAACGCCTGCACTAGGCGATGACCGATAGGCCACGTTCGGCAGGTAGAACTCAGACTCTCGCCAGTCATGGTCCTCGGCGTAGATTCCCTCGCGGCATGCATCGAATCTGCTGATGTCCTGTAGCCGCTCGACGCGCACGGCGGTAACTTCGAGCAGCAGGCGGCAGGCCCAGCGGGGCATGTGGATGGAGGGGCGCCACTTCATCGGCTGCTCAACTCCGTTGCAGTCGTAGCAGCTCACTGCGTTGGGCTTGGAAGCGCGATAGGCGATCTGCTCGTGAGGCGTGCCGCCTACGGAACGGATCTCGTAGCCGTGAGCCTCCCGCACCCACAGCCGGTCGCCGGGCTGGCCAAAGGGGCAGACGGTCCCCGCGAACCCTTCCCAGCCACCTGCCTTGTTCTGAAGCTCGCGCTCTACGTGCACCATCGAATGGACGGCATTGCACGGCCACCAATGGCCGGGCGCGCCCGGGTAGTCGTCCGGAGTGGTTCCCGGTTGAGGCTTCAAGAGCCGCCGCGCCTGTGTCTTCCGGCCATCGAGCAGGGTGCGGACCATCTCGTCGTTGAACAGGATCGGACGTTCCTTCATGCCGGCACCTCCGCCTCATCCACTGGAGCCATCAGAGCCAGGGCCACCGCCGTCACGGGCTTGACCGCCAGCATCACGATCTCGCAGTCCTCGGTGTCGAAGCGGGCCAACTCGGTGAACCCTTCCGGCACGCTGAACTCCATCCCCGCCATGAAAGCCTCGGGATCCGCTTCGAAGCGCTCGGCGTCTTCGCGCTCCTCGTCCTGGTCCGGCGTCTCCAACGTCTCGATATGGATGTCGAAGCCCAGCGGCTCGAGCACGTCCTTCACGGGGCGTTCATCGAGCAGCGGGTGTGCGGTCACGTGGTCGATCAGTCGCATCTCGGCTCTCCTCAGAACTGCACCAGCTGGCGCTGGGCGGTGTGATCCATGGGTTGCACGCGGGCGGGGCACTGCTCGGCGGCGATGCCCTTCCAGTCGGGCTGGCCGACTCGGCGGTTGAGCGGCACGCCTCGGGCGGCCTCGGCCTGCCAGAGGGCGACGTCCTGGCAATACTGGCGGTGCATCTCGCTGGCCACCTGGGTGTCCATCCGGGTGACGGCGGCCATGGCGAGCATGCCGGCGGCGGCCAGGACCAGGAGGGCGAGCCCACCGACGATGCCGCCGGTGTTGCGGTCGGCGCGGGAATAGCGATTCATGCGGCGATCTCCGGTTGCAGGATGATGCTGCCCTCGGCGGCCATGGCCGTGAGCAGGTCTGCCAGGCACTGGCGTGCCTGCTCGGGCGAGGCGTGCGGGCTGGCGGTGTGGACGATCACCAGGGTGCTGGTGGCCGGCACGCGGAACGCTGGGCGCCAGCCCGGCTTGCGGCCGGGGCGGGTCACCGGCACGGCCAGCAGCTCGGTGGCGGGGTCCACCTGGCAGCGCTCGACGGCGTGCTGGTTCCAGGCGGCGGCCAGGTCGTGGACCGGCGCGGCGATCATGTGCGCGGAGGCGGGGATGGCGTTGGTCATGACGGCTGGCCCTCCAGTAGCAGGTCACTGAGGTGGTCGTTGATCCGCTCGAGTTCGTCGCGGATGCGGCGGCACTGCTGGGCGTCGGTGTCCCGCGTGGGCAGCGCCACTTCGAATAACGCCGGCTGGGGTGCCAGACCGTCCGGGTTCTCGGCGCCCTCGGCCTCGGTGAGACGGACGGTGACGCGCAGCTTGTGGGCGTTGCCGTAGTAGTCGAAGCGCACGCGGTAGCGGCCTTGGAGGCTGACGGCGATGGCCAGGTCCATGCCCAGCGCCATCGGCTCGCGCGTATTGATGTCGCAGCCGTGGTCGAGAAGGGTGGCGGCCATGATCTGGCCGGTCAGGAAACGGTTCATGCGATCAGCACCCCCAGGTCAGGGCCACGGCCACCGGCGGCGGCGCGGGCGGTGACGGTGCTCTGCTGGCGCGTGCGAACCGGCATGCGAGCGCGGAGCGTCTGGCCGTGGAGGTCGGCCACCATCAGCAGGATGATGAGCGGAGCGATCCAGCCGCGGCGGATGGCCTCGGCGACGGCGGCGGTGCCACGGCGAACGCCGAGCCGGCCGTAGACCCGCATCAGCGAGTGCTTGACGGTGGCGGGCTGAATGCCGAATTCGCGGGCGATCTCCTTGGCGGAGAGGCCGCTGGCCAGCGCCATGAGGTGCTGAGCCTCGCGCGGTGCGAGTTCTCCCCGGGTGCGGTCGGTGTTGGCGGTGGCCCGCCAGGTGCCGAAGGTGAGTTGCATGACTGTTCCCCTGTCTCTTGTAGGTCCGCTTACGCGTGACGATTACAAGGTAAGCTAGCTTACGCAGATGCGCAAGGGAAAATGTCAGTACGCTTACATGTCGGGCGAGAAAAAGCCCGCCGGGATGGGCGGGCTAGGCGGGTGTTCTCGGAGTGCCGATAACGGTCAGCCGGAGAGCCAGGATGGTGTCAGCGGCGACGTAGATTCATATCAGCGATGACGGTGCCGATGATCTCGCAGTTGCCGTTGATCTCGATGAAGCGGTGGGGCCAGTTGGGGTTGATCGCCATCAGCGTCTTGGGCGCGCCGGGCTCTAGTATCAGGCGCTTGAACGTGGCTTCTTCGATGGAGCTGTCGGTGAGGCGGGCGACGACATCGTCGCCATTCTCGGGCTGCACTTCGGGGTCTACGAAGATGAGCGTTCCGGGGTTGTAGCGGGGCACCATGCTGTCGCCGACCACCCTCAGGGCGAAACAATCCTCGCTGGCGCCGGGCGGGCGCGGGAGCCAGATGGTGTCCTCCGGATCCAGCTCAACGTGGCACACCTCAGTGAACGCGCCTGCCTGCACCCAACTGATTACCGGTACCTGTCCGTGCATGGCCGGCGCTGCAGCCAGGTTGTTCTCCAGATGGTACTGACCGGACGGCTCCTCCATGCGGGATGGTCCGCCATTGAGGATGTAGTTCGTGCTGACCTTCAGCACCTTGGCGAGCCGAGCGAGGTTCGCCCCCGAGATCCGCACCGATGGGTCATTTTCCCATTGCGTGATGGACACGCGAGAAACCCCTACGGGATCAGCAACTTGTTGCTGCGTCAGCCCGAGTTCCTTGCGTCTTTCCTTGATGCGTTCTGATTGAGTGCTCATGTAAGCAATCTTACGGCTTGTGAGGTAGCTCGGCTTTGCCTACTATGGTAAGCGCACTTACATAGAGAGGCGGCCATGAAAAAGTCAGACGTCATTGCCCATTTCGGGTCTGTCAGCGCTACAGCGGAGGCACTGGGGATTACCACCCAGGCCGTCAGCTTGTGGGCTGACACGGTCCCCATGGGGCGTCAGTGGCAGATCGAGAACATCACTGGCGGCGCTCTGCGAGCTGACACCTCCAAGGTTAAACCGCTGGTTGCTAATACTCAGCGCGTTTGAAGGTGCTGTATGGCCGTCCAGGCATGACAGGGGATGCAGTGATGAAGACACACGACGCAATTCAACACTTCGGGAACCGGGGAAAGCTGGCTGCCGCGCTGAACATCACCAGCCAGGCCGTCAGCCAGTGGGGCGAGAACGTGCCGCCGCACCGCGCGCTGCAGCTGGAGAAGCTGACTCGTGGCGCCCTGCGCGCCGAGGGCGAGAGCCCAAAACGGCAGCCCGGCATGCGAGCGACGACCGCCGCGTGACCAGGGTGACGGTACCGCCCACTCACCAACCGGAGGACACCACCTCAGCGCCCCACACCACCGACGAGCCGCAGCGGGAGATTGCCCGCCTGTCGATTCTGGTGGCCCGGCTGGCGCTGTTGATCGAAGACACCCAGGGGCTCGGCAATGCCGCCGCCGAGTACAGCCTGCAGGTGCAGTACCACCAGGCCGCGGCCGAGCTACTGCGTTGCATCCAGGCCTGGGGGAACGGGGGCGACGAGGCATTGCGCCGTCGCCATCTGGAGCGGGCCGCCGAGTTCCAGGCGCGGCTCGACGAGAGCGACGGCGAGACGAACAGGGACTGATGATGAACGATCCACACACGCCGCCAGGCAGCCAGACCGGCCAGGCCTCCCGGGCCCGGGCCGACCTGATCACCTCGACCAGCCGCTTGGCGTTCGAGATCGAGGCCGCGGAGCGCGACGACGATCGCCTGACCGAGCTGCGCCTGCGGGTGCGCTACCACACCGAGATGGCCGAGCTGATGCGGCTGACGCCGGCCTGGGCCGCGCCGGTGGCCAGGGTGCGCGACAACCGCTGTGGGCACCTGGAGCTGCTGTCGACCTATGCGCTCGAGCTGGCGCAGTTGGAGGGGCAGGGATGAGCCTGGCCGCTATGCATTGGGCTCGGCAGTCGATGAAGACGCTGCCGTCCGAGATCCGCACCCCGTCGCGGCTGGCGCTGATGCTGCTGGCTGACTACGCCGACGAGGACCATGTGTGTTGGCCCTCCATCAGCACCATGGCCGAGGAGATGGGGTGCTCCAACCGGAGTGTCCAGAGGGCCATCGATGCCCTCGAGGAACGCGGGCTGCTCACCGTGCACAAGCGCCAGGCGGCCAACGGTCGGCAGCAATCCAACCGCTACCGCCTGGCCGTAGGTGCAGGGTGTCAATCTGTCACCCCTACTACATCTGACCAGCCGGCATCCGCTCCCCAGGGTGACAACCTGACACCCTCCGAGGGTGACAAATTGACAGGGGAGGGTGACACCGGTGACAGGGGGAGGGTGACACCGGTGTCACCCCTTGAATCTACCACTAGGACTCTAACCCCCTCTCACTCTGACGCGGACGCGAGCGATTCGCGGGGCGTGTTCGGCCAGGGCCTCGACGACGATGGCCAGCCGCTGGTCACCCCGGCCGATTCCGTCGACCCCGAGCCGCCCCTGGCTGGCCACCGTCAGCGCCAGCAGCCGATGACCCTGGACTGGGAGCCGGACACCGCCACCTGGCAGCGCGCCTGCTGGGAGCGTGGGCTGGCGCCCGATGCCGACGTGCACCAGGCCCTGCTCGACTTCCGTGAGCACTTCGCCGCCCAGCCCGGGCGTACCGCCACCACTGCCGACTGGACTCGCCGGTTTGCCCGTTGGGTCCACGAGAACCTGCGCCGCCAGGCGCCCGCCACTGGAGGACACCCCCATGCCTCACGCCATGCCGGAGCTGCTGGCACAGCAGACCCAGCGGATCAACGCCGGCGAGTCCGCGAACAGCTCGCCGACCCGAACGACACCAGCTGGGCCGACGGCTGGTGGCCAACCGAAGGCGGAGACGGCGCCGAGGGACCAGGTGCTGGCGCTGGTGAGCCAGGTGTTCACCCGGCTGGCGGCCCTGTACCCACGGACCTGGGAGAGCGCGTTTCCCAGCGACCAGGTGCTGGCGCTGAGCAAGCGCGAGATGGCCATGGAGCTGGCCCGGTGGCAGGCGCTGCCGACCCGGCGGGTGATCGAGCGGGCGATGAGCGAGCTGAAGCGCGAGGGGAATACCTGGCCGCCGACGATCCCGGTGCTGATCAAGCTGCTGGCGCCTACGCCGGAGGACTTCGGCATGCCGGCTGTCGCTGAGGCCTGGCGCGAGGTGACGGACCACGCCCACCAACCGCGACAGCACCGCTGGAGCCACGAGGCGGTGCGCATGGCCGGCAACGCCACCGGCTGGTGGGAGCTGACCCACACCCGAACCAAGAGCCGCATCGAGGCCGCCGAACGCCGCTTCGCTAAGCACTACCAGGCCCTGGTCAATCGGGTGATGGCCGGCGAAACGCTGACCGAGCGCCAGCTGCTCGAGCACGACGGCAGCCGCTCACCGGCGGAACTGGCCGAGCGAGCCGGGCGAGAGGAGGCGCAGCGCCGCGCGGAGGCCGCCGGGCTGAAACAACGCATGAGTGGCCGCGAGGGGCTGGCTGCCCTGCGTGGCGCATTGGGAGGGAGGTGATCATGAGCATCAAGCGAATCCTGCAGGCCATCGGCGGCGAGCGCCTGGACCTGTGCAGCCAATCAGAGCTGCTCGAGATCATCGAGTTGGCGGACATCGCCCACGACCTCGGCGGCGGACATTACGACGTTCTCCGCTGCTGCCACAGCGAGGGCCCAGTCCGCGACGGCGACGTCCCCAGCAAGGCCCATCGTGACGATCTCCTGGAGGTCGGGGCCATCGCCAAGGTGGTGGTGCGCGGCGAGGACGGTTTCAACGCCTGCACCTATCGCGGTCGGGAATTGATGAAGGCGATGGAGGCGCTGCCGCCTGTCGCGCCGGGGAGGGACTAGCCATGACCGCATTGATGCAACCCACCGGCAACGAAGTCTCCCGCGAAGGGCTCGACGACGTTCGCCGCTCCGGTCGTGCCGCTCACCAGCAGGTCAGGATCATGGCCGCCCTCTACTGGTGCGCCAAGGGGGAGGGTTGGACCCGTCAAGAGCTTGCAGAGCTGCCGGGGATCCCGCTTTCCAGCGTTTGCCCGCGCTGCCATGAGCTGCTCGCTCTCCAACTGATCGATGTGATCGGGACCGTGGGCAAGCCGGCCCGGCAGGTGCTGGGCATCACCGACAAGGGCATCGACTGGCTGATGACAGTGATGTCCGTAGACCAGGAGGGCCAGGACGATGCCTGACACCACCATCACCCTCGACCGCGCGATTCTGCTGACGCTGGCGCGTGCCGGCGGCCCGGATACCGGGCTGACCGTCAATCATCTGTGGCGGCGGCTGACCAATGCCTGCGGTGCTGGTCCTAGCTGGCGCATGGTCGCCAACACCGTCACCCGGCTGCATCGCGGGGGCTATATCGAGACCCTGGTCGACGAGCAGATCGGCGAGGACTGCCACCCCCTGTTCTCGCTCACCGCTGCCGGCCGTGCGCTGGCGCTCCAATCCCAGCAGCTGCGCCCGCAGGGCCTCAAGGAGTTCCTCGATGGCGAGCGTGCATGACACGGCGGTGGCGGACGGGCTGTTCGCCGCCCAGCACGACATCAGCCTCGGCGAGGCCACGGCCTACCGCCGGGGCGGGGAAGCCCGCCAGCGTGGCGCCCGGCTCTACGCCGAGGCGCTGAGCACCTACGACGCCTGGTATGCCGCTGGCTGGCACGACCGGGACATGGCCATGGGCAACCGGATGATCCAGGCCCTGGGGGTGGCGGCATGACGACCTCTCGCGACATCGACAACCGCATCCGCCTGTCCAAGTGGCAGGCCAAGGTGCTGACGGGGGTGGTCTCGGAGCACCGCCAGACCCGCCGCGGCGTGCCGATCATGATCCTGCAGGCCTACTGCAACGCCAGGGCCACGGCGGAGCAGGATCGCGTGCTCAACGCGCTGGTGGAGTTGCGCCGCCTCGAGCTCGTCGTGGTGACCGGTGAGGCGGTGTGGCCCTCGCCCGGCTGGATGGAGCGGGTCCACCCCGAGACGGCGACCGATGATGCGCCGACGAACCACTCTGCCGCCGACAACCTGCCGCCGGTGCGCCCCAAGAGCCGGGACACCCTGCGCCCGGCCGTCGGTGGTGCGCCCAAGCCGGTGACGCGCCCGGCCCAGCCCAAGGGCTGTGACGCCTGCGCCAGCCCCCCGGGGCAGCATCACGCGCCGGAGTGCCCGGCGGTCAATGCCTACCAGGCGGGGCGGATTCCGGAGGCCCCGGAGGTGGCCGGTGACGGTGCGGGGCAGGCACTCCCGGCCATCGAGTATCCCGCCAGCGTCGAGCGCATCCATCCCGAGGAGGGCGTCACCATCCCGCCCGAGCTGTTCAACCGCTGTGCGGCGATGCACCTGACCCTGCTCGAGCAGGCCCGGGAGGACTACGCCCAGGGCAACCAGGACGCCGGCCAGGAGCTGCGCTGGCTGATCGAAACCGGGGAGCAGCTGCTGGCTGCAGGGGGTGGGGCATGAACGTCATCCGTCGAGTTTACGACCGGCTGACTGGGGTGCTGGGCTATGACCGCCGCGGGAAGCGCATACGTGCTGGTGACCCCGTGATGCTGGTCGGTGAGGAGATCGTCCCCGAGTTGTCTGGCCTCGTGGCCAGGGTGCTTTGCAAGTCGTCTCCCAAGTCGAAGGCGGAACGCAGGCACTGGGGGCGTGCTTCCTGGGTGCGCATCGAGATCGAAGGTTATACGAGAACCGGCCGCTGCCAGTGCCATGACCTGGTGCGGCTCGAGGAAGGTGACGACGCCAGCTGGCGCCAGGTCAGCGAGTCCACCGGATGGAAGCCGAGCAGCATCACCCAGCCCGACGAGGTGCCGGCATGACGGCCGAGATGAAGGGCGGCCGGCTGGCGCGGGAAGCCGCGATGCTCGGCGGACTGCCGGTGTTCGGGCGCTACCTCGATGCCCGCCGCCGGCGCCAGCACGGCATGACCGAGGCCCAGCTGCCGGACGGCACCCACACCCCGGAGGACGCCGCCGATGCGATCCGCCAGGCGTGCGGCGTCGTCAGCCGTGCTGAGCTGGATCACGACGAGGAAGCCGCGGCGATGTTCCGCAGGATCGTCGCCGACTTCGGCAACTGGAAGCGCAGGAGGGAGGGCGCATGCTGAGCACTCGCGCCAGCGTCATATCCCCTATGGCGGATAATTGCCGATTATCCCCCGCAGCGGATATGAGCGAGCCCCAAGAGAAGCCCCGGGATGCCCGGTACCACAACGACCCGAGGAGGCGGTGATGATCCAACGGCATGAGGCCAACACGCAGGGCCGCGATTTCTTCGTCGGCGACATCCACGGCCAGATGGATCTACTGGACTCAGAAATGAGCCGAGTGGGGTTCGACAAGGGCCGGGATCGCCTATTCAGCGTGGGCGACCTGATCGACCGTGGTGCTCGGTCGCTCGACTGCCTGTCGCTTGCGTTCGAGCCCTGGTTCCACGGCGTGCGCGGCAACCACGAGATGCTGGCGCTCAACGCCCTGTTGATCGACAACGAGGGAGACTGGATGCCCCACGAGCTGTGGATGTCGAACGGCGGCACCTGGGCGTTGGGCGAGAATCTCCGCGAGGTGAAGGCGACCCTCGAGGCGGCTCTGGAGCATCTGCCGTATGCCCGCGAGGTGGAGGTAGACGGGCAGCGTATCGGAATGGTCCACGCCGAGCCGCCCAAGGACTGGGCGACGCTGTGGCAGGTCGATGGGCCGAACCGGGTGCAGATGGTATGGGGCAGGACGCGCATTCAACAGCAGGACGAGACGCCGGTGATCGGCATCGATGCCGTGGTGGTCGGCCACACCATCGTCGGCGCGCCCACCCAGCTCGGCAACGTCCACTACATCGACACCGGGGCATTCCACACCGGCCGGCTGACGCTGATCGAAGCGCGGGAGCTGCTGGCATGAGCTCACGCACCTATGGCCGGGGTCCTGTCCGGCGGAAGCCCACCGCCGACGGCAAGCCTCGCCGCAAGCCGGTCGATTGGGAAGGCCAGGAGCAGGCTGTGGTGATGCGCTGGCTCCTCGGCGAGAAGATGCGCGGTACCGCGGTGGGCCAGCTCTACGACGCCACCTATCACGTGCCCAACGGCGGGTATCGGCTGGGCAAGGAAGCGGGGCGGATGAAGCAGCAGGGCGTGAAGGCTGGGGTAAGCGACCTGGTGGTGATGGATGCGCGGGGCGGATGGTTTGGGCTCTACCTCGAGTTCAAGGCCACACCGCCCAAGGATGCGGACCTGGCCGAGAGCCAGCGGGCGTGGCTGGCGCTGGCAAAGTCGCGCGGGTATCGACCGGCGCTGGCGCGGGGCTTCGAAGAAGCGAAGCGGGTGCTTCGGGAGTATGCCAGCTGGCCGCGCACCCACGTGGTGGGCGAGCGAGAACGATTTGTGCTGGAGAACGGCTCGGAATGGCAACGGGGAGACGATGATGGCGATGGCAGCACTGGCGCAGACCGAGGGGAGCAATAGCGTGACGGCACAGACCAGGGATTACGAGCGCATGGGCATCTGGCGGCTGCGTGAGCTGGCGCGCCAGCAGCACCCGGAGCACGACGACGAGGCGACGCGCGTGTTCGTGCGTCGGGTCCTCGACATGGAGGTGGAGCGCCGCACGCTGCACGGCACCGACCACCTGCAGGGGATCGGCGGCAGCCCGATCGCCCCGGGGCATGCGCCCGGCGGCACGGACATCGCCCGGGAGCCGCTGGCCACCCTCTACGACCGCGGCATCCGCTACCACGAGAGCCACGAGGCCGTGCGCCGCTGGCTGGCCTGGGCGAACATCCCCGAGCGCCAGCTGCTGGCGCTGCTGATCCAGGCCCGCAAGCTGGACCGCCGCGCCCATGGCAGCGAGTGGGCGGCGAGCTATCACCAGATTGCCGCCGACATCGCCCGCTATGCTCACCTGCTGGGGTTCGATGGCAGTGTGGCCGCGGGTCGTGCGTTCGACTGCATCGAGGAGCGCGCGGTAGAGCAGGGCGGCCGGCGCCAGCTGCAAGTGGTGCCGCGCAGCGAGGAGGAGCGCGCGGCGCTGGCCGATCGGCACGCCCAGGGCCAGGAGGGCGGCCGCCGCCGGGTGCGCACCGCGCACCAGGTCCCGGCGTTCAAGAACGGGCAGGCGATCAAGGACGCGGCGAAGTCTGCCAAGGCGCAGCTGATCTTTTTGGCCAAGCTTGGAGGCAGTCACGAATCCGATGGCAGAGGCCAGCCGGTATAACTTGAAGGTAGCTGCCTGAGAACTCTTAGGTCGAAAAAAAGCCCCCGCATGGAGCGAGGGCTTTGTGGTTGCAGCGCAAGCGCTAGGTTAGGCGACTTCTACCTCAACCTCAACGCGGCGATGCATGGTGTCGAATGCGCGTTCGATCGCGGCCAATTTCGACTTGTGGTTGACGTCTAGCAGGCGATCAACCTGGGGAGCATGCACCCCCATTGCTCGAGCCAGATCCGCTTTTCGCCATCCTTGATCGAGCAATTGATTTGACAACAGCGCCTTGAGGGCTGTGCTCAAGGGTACGGCTACAAGTTGCTCACCTTCTTGGATAGAACTGGGGGTCGGGATGCGACGACGCTCGTCGATGTAGATCCCCAGGGTGGTTTCCAGAATTTCTACTGCGTTCTCCAAGGTTGCATCCACGGTTTCCGCGGCCGCAATGAACTCGGGTAGGTCCCGGCAGGTCGCCATGTATCCGACGGTGTCGGGAACTACATGGACTGCGTAGCGCATAGCATCTCTCCATTTCTAGGCTGTTTAACTAACTCATTCACTCAGTTCTGAAAGTATTCATACGCGCTGTTCGTCGATGTTCAGGGTGGGGCCTCCTCAGAGGCCCAGTTGCTTGATGACCGTCTTCCTAACCCCTTCGCCGATTTCCTTGGCGCCGTGGTAGGGAATTGGAACCGTCTTTCCGTTGTAGGTCGCCTTCAAGCTGTGCCGTCCCTTGCCCTTGGTGACCTCAACCCCCTGCTGTTTTAGCCATCGAACGAACTCGCTGTATTTCATACCTCCTCCATTGGTGTCGATGAGGTAATCATACAACACAAGTGTTTCTGTGACAACACTTGTGTTTCATTTCCCCGGTGGCCTTCTTCGCAGCCCTGGCCTTTCGTTCTAATCTCGATCGTTGCGACCGGTTATCCACAGAGGTAGCCGATTTCACACCATATATTGCGCTTTCTCCACGGTTGCGCTACTGTATCTGTAGCTTGGCGATCAATCCGCCAGGCGCCAGACATTACCACGGCCCGCCGGCTCACCCCGGCGGGCCGTTTGCGTTTGCAGCGGATGGGTCAGACAGCAAGACGCCGGGCTCATAACCCGGAGAAGTCGGTGCAACTCCGGCATCCGCTACCAGTTGTTATGCCGCCCGGCGTCCTCCCCTGTCGCGCCATCCCCGAGGGCGGCTCCCTATTCGTGATGGCGCTGCCTGGCGTCTTGCCCCTCGTGCGGGGCTTTCTATGTGAGGTGCGCATGGCGCGTTTGACCCCGACACAAGCTGGCGGGCAGAACGTGCTCGCACTCCTCGATACCCTGGCCCATGCCGAGATCGGAGCCGACATGTTGGCGGCCACCGACGATGGCTACAACGTCCTGGTCGGTTCCCTGCCGGATGACCTCGACCTGTTCGAGAGCTACGCCGATCACCCGCTGATCGACGGCCCGGCCATCGAGTACGCCCCGGGATTGTGGTCCACAGCGGCTGGCCGCTACCAGATCCTGTCCCGCTACTGGCGGCACTATCAGCGGCAGCTTGGGTTGTCTGACTTCGGCCCCGAGGCGCAGGACCTGTATGCGATCCAGCAGCTGCGTGAGCAGGGCGCTCTGCCAATGATCCAGGCCGGACGCTTCTCGGTCGCCATCGAGCGCTGCCGCAACATCTGGGCATCTCTGCCGGGTGCCGGGTACGGACAGCACGAGCACAGCCTCGAGGCTCTCGCGCGAGTGTACGTCGCCGCCGGTGGCCAGCTCGAGGGAGAGGATCGGGATTGGTACGACCGAGTCGCCAAGGCGTTGCCTGGCGAGGGGGCGTCGTGAGTATGTCCGAGGTAACCCAGAACGGATCACAGCTCGACAGGATCGAGACCTCTCTCGGCGACCTTCGCCAACTGAACGCCCAGATCCTCGACCGCCTCACGCGGATGGAGGAGCGGCAGAACACCCATGCCACCGAGATGGGCAAGCTCGAGGCTCGGGTCGATGACCACAGCGACCGCATCCGCGAGTTGGAGCTGCAGGCGGCCGTTGCCAGCAAGACAGGCAAACAGCAGTACCGCGCTCTGATGGGGCGCTGGTCGGCGCTTGCCGCTGTCGCCATGCTGTTTCTCGGTGCCGCGGCATCCACGGTTGGCAAGGTGCTGGCCGACCTGCTCACCACCGGAGGTCAGTGATGGACTGGAAGGATGCCGTCGAAGAGGTCGCCAAGGTTGCGCCCGCCGTGGCCACTGCGCTTGGCGGTCCTGCTGCTGGCGGCATCACTGCTGGCGCCGCCCGCATGGTCACTGGCTTGCTGGGTGTCGAGAACTCTCCTGAAGGCCTGGCTGGCGCGCTGCAGGACCCGGCGGAGCTGAAGCGCATCGACAGCGATCATCGCCTCAAGTTGGAGCAGTTGCGGATGGAAGCCGAGGCGGCGGAGGCTGCCGAGAAGACCGCTCGACTCGCCGAGGTCAACCGCACCATCCGCGCCGAGGCGGCCAGCAATGACGCATACGTGCGCCGCTGGCGGCCGACGTTCGGTTACCTAATGGCCCTGGCATGGCTCCTGCAGAGCGGCGCCATCGGTTGGGCCTTGGTCACCGACCTGTCGCAGGCCGGCGAGATGGCCCAGGCGGTGACCGCTCTCACGCCGATGTGGTCGGTGGCCCTGGCCATCCTCGGCATCAACGTCCACAAGCGCAGCCAGGACAAGCGAGTGGCTGCCGGTCAGCAGCCCGGCGGGTTCATGGATGCGCTGCGCCTGAAGCGATCGGGCTGAATCGCTGCCCGCGCGGGCGGCGTCCCGGGGCGGCACCGCGGGTCCTCCCGGGGCCCCCTAAAGGCGTCCACGGGGCCGCAGCATCGCAAATTTCGACAAATTTCCGGCATTCCCTGGTCGTCAGCAGTATCAGGTCGAGGATCTATTGCCATGCCAACCAAGCCCCCGCGTCCTTGCCGCGCACCGATGTGCGCCAGCAAGACCACCGATAACCATGGCTACTGCGATGCGCATGCTCACCTGGCCGTTGGCTGGAACCAGAAGCGCCAGGCCAAGAGCGGCCGAGGCGGCCGACCCTGGCGGCGCCAACGGGACCGCATCCTGAGGCGTGACAACGGCCTGTGCCAGCCCTGTTGGCGGGCCGGCCGGGTGACGCCTGCCATCGAGGTAGACCACATCGTTAATCTGGCTGCTGGAGGCTCTGGCAGCGACGACAACCTCGAGGCCATCTGTGGGCCTTGCCACAAGGCGAAGACCCAGGAGGAGGCCCTGCGGGGCCGAGGCGACGGCCCCTGAGGGGGAGGGGGGGGTAAATCCCTGGAGCCTCTCGCCAGCGGACACCGACGCTGAGGTCAAATTTTTACACCCGCGAAATTGAAAAATCAGGTCGGCGCGAATCGCTCGCAATTGAGAGGCGTTGCAGATGACAAGAGGTCGCAAGCCCAAGCCAAGCCACTTGAAGGCGGTGCAGGGCAACGCCGGCAAGCGGGCCGTCAATCACGATGAGCCGGAAGGTGATGAGCTGCTCGAGGTGCCGCTGCCCCCGGAGTGGCTGCACCCCTATGGCATCCAGATGTGGGAGCGCGTCGCACCCTGGCTGGTGAGTAGCAAGATCCTGACCGCCTCCGACGTTCCCAACCTCGAGGCTTACTGCTCGGCCTATGCGCGGTGGCGCCAGTCCGAGGAGGACATCGCCAAGAACGGCATCGTGGTGCCCGGCATGAACTCCGACGTGAAGAACCCGGCATGCACCGAGGCCAATGCCGCGCTCAAGCAGTTGGCGATGTTCGGTAGTGCCCTCGGCCTGGACCCCGCTAGCCGAGCGCGCCTGGCAGTGCCGGGCGCGAAGGACGCCAACAACCCCTTCAAGCACCTGGTGGGCAAGAAGCGATGAGACTCCATGGCCAGCTACCCCAACGTCAACGCCGCGAACAAGTACGCCCGGGACGTAGTGGCTGGCCGGATACCGGCGTGCAAGGAGGTCCGGCAGGCTTGCCAGCGCCATCTGGACGATCTCAAGGCAGCGAAGTCCCGGTCCAATCCGTACCGGTTCGACCGCGACGCCGCTGAACACGCATGCGTCTTCATCCAGCTGCTGCCTCACACCAAGGGGCGCTGGGCGCGCGAGAAACAGCTGGTCTCCTTGGAGCCCTGGCAGCTGTTCATCGTCTGCGCCATCTTCGGTTGGCTGAAGAAGAAGAGCGGGCTGCGGCGGTTCAGCGAGGCCTACATCGAGGTCGAGCGCAAGAACGGCAAGTCGGTGCTGGCCGCGGCCATCGCCAACTACATGCTGTGTGCCGATGGCGAATACGGCGCCGAGGTCTACTGCGGGGCGACCACCGAGAAGCAGGCCTGGGAGGTGTTCCGCCCGGCCCGGCTGATGCTCAACAAGTCGCCGGCCCTGGTCAGTGCGGCCGGCATCGAGGTGATGGCCAAGAACATCTCGATCCCGGAGGACGGCAGCCGCCTCGAGCCGCTGATCGGTGACCCCGGCGACGGCTCATCGCCGAGCTGCTCGCTGGTCGATGAGTTCCACGAGCACCAGAGCCCGAACCTCTACGACACCATGCTCACCGGCATGGGCGCCCGCGATCAGCCGCTGATGTTTATCATCACCACCGCGGGCTTCAACCTGGCGGGGCCGTGCTACGACAAGCGTCGCCAGGTACAGCAGATGCTCGACGGGGCACTGCCCAACGACGAGCTGTTCGGGATCATCTACACCATTGACGCTGGGGACGACTGGCAGGACCCGGCAGTGCTGCGCAAGGCCAACCCGAACTTCGGGGTCTCGGTCAGCGAGGAGTTTCTCCTCAAGGCCCAGCGGGACGCCATCCGCTATCCGAGCCGCCAGAACAGCTTCCTGACCAAGCACCTCAACGTCTGGGTCAGCGCACGCACGGCCTGGCTGAACATGGCGCAGTGGCATGCGGTCGGCGACCCCTCGCTGAAGATCGAGGATTTCATCGGTAAGCCCTGCTGGCTGGGCGTCGACCTGGCCAGCAAGACCGACATCGCCGCCATCGCGCTGCTGTTCCGGGATGAAGTCGAGGACAAGAAGGGGCGAATGAAAACGCGCTGGACGGTCTTCGTGCGCAGCTACTTGCCCGAGGGTGCCGTCGAGCGAGCCAGCCACAACCGCGCGGCCTACGAGAGCTGGGTGAACAGTGGCGACTTGATCACCACCGATGGAGAGGAGCTCGACTTCGAGGTCATCCGCGAGGACATCAAGGACCTCGCCGGTCTCTTCGAGATCCAGGAGATCGCTTACGACCCCTGGCGCGCCACCCAACTGGCCCACCAGCTGATGAGCGATGGCGCCGAGATCATCGAGTTCCGCAACACCGTGCAGAACATGAGCCCGGCCATGCGCGAGATGGAGGCCGCCATCACCGGCGGGCGCTGGCGTCATGCCTGCGATCCGGTACTGACGTGGATGGCCAGCAACGTGGTCGCCAAGGCCGACGCCAAGGACAACATCTACCCGCGCAAGGAAAAGCCCGAGCAGAAGATCGACGGCATCATCGCCATCCTCATGGCGCTGGGCCGGGCGGTGCTCACCGAAGGCCAAGAGCCAGAAAAATCCATCTACGACACAACGGACGTCACATGCTGATCAATATTCTCACGCTCCTGGTCGGCATCGTGGGTGCCGCCCTGGTGGCCTATGGCGCCTGGCTGGTCCTGCCCGCCGCCGGATACATCACCGGTGGAACGCTGTGTCTGGTCTGGTCTTGCCTGGTTTCTCGGGCCGCCGCCCGCCGGCAGCCTGCCGGTGAGGGGGGCAGCTGATGTTCTGGCCTGGCCTCTTCACCAGCACCGCCGCCGGTGGCCATCCGCGCAAGGGCGCCGACTGGACCGGCTGGGTCAGCTCCGTGGCTGGCCGCCAGACCAAGGCCGGCACCATGGTCAACACCGAGACCGCCATGGCCGTCTCGGCGCTGCGCGCCTGCGTCACCCTGCTGGCCGAATCGGTGGCCCAACTGCCCTGCGAGCTGTATCGCCGGGACGCCAACGGCGGCCGTGATCGCGCCATCGATCACCCGCTGTACGACGTGGTGCATAGCGCCCCCAACCGTAAGGACACCTCGTTCGAGTATTACGAGCAGGGCATCGGCTCGCTGGCGCTGGAGGGCAACGAGTTCTCGCTGATCGAGCGTGACGGCGCTGGCTACCCCCGCGAGCTGATCCCCGTGCACCCCAAGAAGGTGCGCGTGCTCAAGGGGCCGGACGGCATGCCCTACTACGAGCTGCTCGACCTCAACGAGGTCCTGCCGATGCGCATGGTCCACCACGTCAAGGCCTTTTCGGTGGATGGCTTCGTCGGGCTTTCGCCGATCGCCACCAACGCCGATGCTATCGGGCTGGCGCTGGCCACCGAGCAACACGCCGCCGCGGTGTTCCAGCGCGGCACCACCATGTCCGGGGTCATCCAGCGCCCGAGGGAAGCGCCTCCGATCGAAGACCAGGCCAAGGTTGACCGCCTGTTGGAGAAGTTCGCCGAGAAGCACTCAGGATTGCGCAACATGTTCTCGGTCGCGCTGCTGCAGGAGGGCATGGAGTACAAGCAGCTGGCCATGGATAACGAGAAGGCCCAGCTGCTCGAGTCGCGCAATTTCGGCGTCATCGAGGTGTGCCGGCTGTACAAGGTGCCCCCGCACATGGTCCAGCAGCTCGACAAGGCGACCTTTAACAACATCGAGCACCAGGGCCTGCAGTTCGTGATCTTCACCCTGCTGCCGTGGATCAAGCGCAAAGAGGCCGCCATGATGCGCGACCTCCTGCTGCCGGAGGAGCGCAAGAACCTCTACATCGAGTTTAACGTCCAGGGCCTTCTGCGTGGCGACCAGAAGAGCCGCTACGAGGCCTACGCCCTTGGCCGCCAGTGGGGTTGGCTGTCGGTCAACGACATCCGTCGGCTGGAGAACATGCCGCCGATCCCCGGCGGAAATCGCTACCTCACGCCCATGAACATGACCGACGCCGGAAAGGCTGGCGAAAGCCTGAACGCCACCCCCGAGCAGCTCCAGGAGATCGAGGAGATCCTATGTCGCACGCCATGATCAACTACCCGCACGTCGCGTCGATGGTGTTCGACACACCCCTCTACGCGACCCCGACTCTAGTGCAGGCGGTGCGCTCCGTGCTCGAGCCGCGCCTGCTGGGTCGTGTCACGGATCTCCCGGAGACTCTGGGCCAGAACCAGGGTCTGCCGAAAGGCCCGGCCATGGCGCATGACCCTGAAGAACGGGAGATGCATAACCTCAAGGTGGTGGGCCGGCTGGCCATCATCCCGGTGCACGGCGTACTGGTCGCCCGTCGCGGCCAGATCAACGGCGCCTGCGAGGAGATCCTCAGCTACGAGCGGCTGCGCACCCAGATCAATGCCGCCCTCAAGCACGAGCTGGTCGAAGAGATCGTGCTCGATTTCCACACCGGCGGCGGCCAGGCCATGGGCTGCAAGGAACTGGCCGACTTCATCCGGGCCAGCACCACCGTCAAGCCGATCACCGCGCTGGTCAACTTCGCCGCCTACTCGGCCGGCTACTTCCTGGCCGCGGCCTGCTCGCGGATCGTCGCCAGCCCCACCGCCGGCGTCGGCTCAATCGGTGTGATCATCGAGACCTATGAGGTCAGCCGCATGGAAGAGGCCATGGGTATCACCTTCAACACCTACTTCCGCGGCGACCACAAGAACGACCTCACGCCCCACGCGCCGATCACCGACCAGGCCGAGCAGGAGATCAACCTCAAGCTCGACAACGCCTACGCCATGTTCACCGAGTCGGTGGCCGAGTACCGCGGACTCGCTGTGGCCGACGTCATCGCCACCCAGGCGCGGCTCTACGACCCGGAGGCCGCGCTCTCCGCCCGGTTGATCGACGAGATCGCCCCGGCTCAGGACGCCCTGGACAGCATCGCACAGGCCTATGCCGGCTCCAGCTCCCGTTCATCCCAGTCAAGTCGCAGCATCCGGGCGCAAGCCCGGGCGCTCGACGCCAGCTGTCGGCTCTAGCCACGCGGCGGAGCGACACCCCAAAGGCGGCCCACGGGCCGCCTTTTCTGTGCCCAACCCAAGAGGACGCATCATGTACGACATCGAGAAACTCCGCCGCCAGCGCGCCGAGATCAACGCCCAGGTGCAGGAGCTGGCCAAGCTGGAGGCCGAGAACGGCGAACTGACTGCCGAACAGCTCGAGCAGTTCGAACAGCTCTCCACCCAGTTCGAAGAACTGACCACCAAGCTGGAGCGCGCCGAGCGCACCGAGCGCATGAACGCCACCGCCTCACAGCCGGTCGAGACCTACGCCGGAAGCCAGGCAGGGCAGGGCGGCAACGGCGCCCCGGCGGTGCACGTCAAGCCCGAGCTCAAGCAGTACACCGGTGCCACCGCGGCGCGCATGGCCATGGCCGTCGCCGCTGGCCGCGGCGACATGCAGATCGCGGCCCAGTTCGCCCGCAACGAGATCGGCGACAACGACGTGGCCATGGCGGTGGAAACCTCCGCCGGCTCCGGTGGCTCGCTGGTGCCGCAGAACATGCACGACGAGATCATCGAGCTGCTGCGCCCGAAGACCATCGTGCGCTCGCTGGGCGCCCAGACCATGCCGCTGCCCAACGGCAACCTCAGCCTGCCGCGCATGGCCTCCGGTGCCACCTCCAGCTACGTGGGCGAGGGCAGTGATGTGCTGGCCAGCGAAGGCAGCACCGACGACGTCGCGCTGAACGCCAAGACCATGATCACCCTGGTGCCGTTCTCCAACCAGTTGATCGGTCGTGCCGGCTTCAACGTCGAGCAGCTGTTCCTCAACGACATGCTGGCCAGCATGGCGGTGCGCGAGGACAAGGCCTTCCTGCGTGACGATGGCTCCAGCGACACCCCCACCGGCTTCGGTCCGATCTGCGTGGCCGAAGGGCGCGTGGTGCCCTGGAGCGGCACCGTCGACCTGGATGGCATCGATGCCTATCTCGATAGCCTGATCCTGACGCTGATGGAGAGCGACAGCCTGCTGATCACCCCAGGATGGGGGCTGTCACCGCGCACCTACATGAAGCTGTTCGGCCTGCGCGACGGCAACGGCAACAAGGTCTACCCCGAGATGGCTCAAGGTGAGCTCAAGGGCTGGCCGATCAAGCACACCACCACCATCCCCAACAACCTCGACACCTCCGGGTCGGGCAACAGCAACGAGAGCGAGATCTACTTCGCCGACTGGAACGACGTGGTGATCGGCGAAAGCGACACCATGACCATCGATTTCAGCCGCGAGGCCACCTACAAGGACGCCGCCGACAACCTGGTCAGCGCCTTCTCGCGCAACCAGTCGCTGCTGCGCGTGGTGAAGGAGCACGACATCGCCTTCCGCCACCCCGAAGGCCTGGTGCTGGGTACCGAGGTGCCGTGGTAAGCGCCGACCGTCACGCCTGACACCGCCCGCCACTCGGCGGGCGGCGTTGTTTGCAGACCTTCATTCACAGGAGCCATCCCATGGCCGAGCAAAAATCCAAGCTGATCTCGATGACCTTCCGCAAGCCCTGGCACCGCTACGCCAAGGGCGACCGCGCCGGCTTCGAGCCCGAGCGCGCCAAGCAGCTCGAGGAGCGCAAGATCGCCGTACCCACCGCCAAGGCCAAGGAAGACGCCAAGGCCTCGAGCGGCCAGGCCGGCGGCGGCCAGAAGCCCGCCGCCAAAGGCACCGAAGGCGCCGACAAGACCTGACCCACCCGCGGCCAAGGACGGCCGCCCCCTATTCCCTGACCGAGACCCGCGATGATCACACTCGCTGAGGCCAAGCTGCATCTGCGCCTGATCACCAGCCCCGACGAGGCCGAGAGCTACACCGCCGAGGACGGGCTGATCCAAGCGCTGATCGACGCCGCCTACCGGCACGCCGAAGAGCGCACCCGCCAAGTGTTCCAGCAGGTCGAGCGCACACTGGCGCTCGACGGCTTCCCGGCGGGCGATGGAGCGATCGCGCTGCCGTGGACGCCGGTGGCATCCGTGGACTCGGTCGACTACATCGATCCGGCCGGCACCAACCAATCGCTGGATGCCAATGCGCTGCGTCTCGATGCTCGGCCGCTGTATCCCACGTTGGCGCCCCAGTGGGGCAGCGAGTGGCCGTCCACCATCGACGAGCCGGAGAGCGTCACGCTCACTGCCACGACGGGGCCGGATACCACGCCGCCCGACGTGCGCGCCGCCCTGCTGCTGCTGATCGGCCACTTTTACGAGAACCGCGAAGCCGTCGCCATCGGCACCATCGCCACCGACATTCCCCTCGGCGTCGAGATGCTGCTGGCGCCGCACATCATTCACGCCGTGGGGTAGCGCATGAGAGCCGGCAAACTCCGCCATCGCGTCACCCTGGAGTGGTACCAGAAGGGCGAGCGCACCGTCTCCGGCGCCACGCCGCCTGACTGGGTAGCCGGCGCCACCGTCTGGGCCAGCGTCGAGCCGCTCAGCGGCCGGCTGCTGCTCGCCGCCCAGGAGGCGCAGAGCGAGACAAGCGGCAAGATCCGCATGCGCTGGCGCGCTGACGTGGCCGCCGCCACCGGCAAGACGCTGCGCCTCCAACACGCCGGGCTGACCTACCGCATCGAGGGGCGGCCGCTCGACATCGACGGCCGCCGTCGCGAACTGGAGATCATGGTCCATGAGTGGGTTTGAGATCGAAGTCGCCGGCGATCGATTCGGCGAGGTCCTCGACCAGTTGCGTGGACTGGAGGAAGAGCTGCAGAGCCGCGCCGTACGGGCGGGCCTGGTGCGCGCTGTTGCCCCGGTCAAGAAGACGGCCAAGCGCCTGGCCCCGGCGCTGACCGGCGATCTGCGCAAGTCCATCGGCCACAAGCTGCTGAGCCGCAGTGCTCGGGGCCGGCTGGGGATCGGGCCGGAACGCCCGGCCATCTTCGTCGGGCCTACCCGCAAGGTGGGCGGCTACGACCAAAGCTTCGTGGCCAGCATCGTGGAAACTGGCATCGAGCCCAGCACCCGCACCGTGCGCCGCAACCTCAACGGTCACCGAGCCCGGCGGCGCGATGGCCAGTGGGTCACCTACACCTATCGCCACCCCGGGCAGGAAGCCGACCCGTTCCTTGGCCCGGCGCTCAAGATGCACAGCGCCGGCTTCGAGGGCCGTTTCTACGACGGCCTGACCCGCTACCTCGATCGCAAGGGCTTGCGCACATGATCGATACCATCCTCGCGGCGCTGGCTGCCGCCGGCGTTACCGCCTGGCGCTCCAGCGATGCCGATCCCAGCAGGACCGACACCGTGCCCGGGCTGGTCACGCTCGTCGACCCGGTGGTGGGCGGCAACCTTTGGCCGGTGCATCTCCCCAACGACGCACCGGACACCACCGGCGTCTACAGCCTGGCCGGCCAGGGCGACATCGAGGTCGATGGCTACCGCCTGAGCCGCGTCGATACCTACGTGCTCAGCCTGCGCAGCCCAGAGTTCGACCCGCTGCGCACCATGAGCGACGACCTGATCGCCCGAGTGGCGGCGCATACCGGCCTCGAGAGTTGGGAGATCACCGACGCCGCCACCGACTACGAATTCGACCCGCGCCAGTACCGCGCCCACTTCGAACTCCAGGCCACCAGCCTGGCCACCGCCGCCCCGGCGCTGCCCGCGGCGTTCGTGCATCCGGTGCAGGCTGATGCCGAACCCAACGCCATCGGCACCTTCGAGGTTCGCCAGACCGTTCACGAGCACATCGCGGTGACGCTGGTCGCCGAGCAGAGCGATCTCGATGCCCAGCGCCAGGCTGTGGTCGACGCGCTGCTCGGCCTTGAAACCGACGATGCCGTTTCCCCGCTGGAGTATGCCGGCGGCCAACGGGTGGCCGTCTCCGGTCGCCTGGTCTTCTGGCGCGAGCTCTACCGCTACCAGCGCCTCCTCTCCACCTGACCCGACGGAGGTCCCCATGCCCAACCACGGTGGCCGTTACGAGATCCGTGACGGCAAGCGCGTGCTGGTCGAACGCACCAAGCCCGCGCCCGAGCCCCGGACCAAGGCAACTGCCAAGGCCGATCCCAAGCCCGCCGCCAAGCCGGCGCCGAAGAAAACCAGCGACGTAACGGAGAACAGCAATGGCTAAGAAGTGGCGGAAACGCTATGCCGTGGTCAAGATCGAATCGGCTTACGGCGTCCCCAGCGCCGACATGACCGGGGCCACCATCCTCGAGGTGGTGATGCTCGATGGCGGCAACCCCTATGCCGGCAACACCGTGGACCGCGAGCGCATGCGCGATGGCCTCGGCGCTTTCGAGCAGGTGAATACCGGCCCCTACGTGGAGCGGCAGATTCGCGTGCCGTATGCCGGGCAGGGCACCGCCGGTACTGCGCCGGCCTACGGCCCGCTGCTGCGCGCCTGCGGCATGAGCGAAACCATCAACGTCGACACCGACGTGGTCTACCAGCCCGTCAGCGATGGCCACGAAAGCGTCGAGGTGTGGTGGATGGAAGATGGGCAGATGCAGCACATCAGCGGCGCTCGTGGCACCTGGTCGCTGACCTCGGACAGTCAGGGCCTGCCCTACATCCAGTTCAATCTCACCGGCCTCTACAAGAAAACCGAAGCCGCGGCGGATGCATCGATGGCCGACCAGGCGGTGCAGGCCAAGGAACTGCCGATCAACAAGCAGAACACCACCGCCAACATCGATGGCCATAACGCTTGCATGTCGTCCCTGTCGCTCGACATCGGCAACACCGTGGAGTACCGCAACCTGATCAACTGCGAGTCGGTGCACATCACCGATCGCCAGGCCAGCGGCTCCACCAACATCGAAGCGCCGGACCTGGCCACCAAGGACTATTTCGCCGCGGTGGAAAGCCACAACGGCGTGACCCTGGTGCCGGTGACGCTGACTCACGGCAGCGTGGCCGGCAACATCGTCGAGCTCAAGGGCAACCAGGTACAGCTCAACAGCATCTCGCCCACCAACAACCAGGGCATCATGCACTACGACATCGGCCTGCGCTGGCTGCCCACCGGCTCCGATGACAACGACTTCACCCTGACCTTCAAGTAACCCGCCCGCGCCGCCGCCGGGCGGCGCTCGGCCCTTACCTCCATCGAGGACCCCGACACCATGACCTTCGTACTCAAGCAGATCCCAGACATCACCGTACCCGTCACTGTGCAGGTGCCCGGCGATGACGAACCCTCCACCATCCACGCCCGCTGGCGGCTGCACCCGGTCAGCAAGACACGCGAGATCTTCGAGCAGCAGCGCGACGGCAAGCTGGACGACGACGCCCTGGTCGCCCAGGACCTACTCGGACTGGAAGGCATCAAGGACGAGAAGGGCAAGGACGTGTCCTTCAGCCAGGATCTAGTCGCCCAGCTGATGGAGACCCCCTACGTGCGCCGCCCACTGGTGCTGAGCTGGTACGCCGCGCAGGAAGGGCGCGCGCAGGCCGCCGCAAAAAACTGAAGGCCGCCGGCCGGTGGTGGGCGGGCGCCGGCCAGGTGGAAGACACTCGGGCCGCTGACGCCAAGGCGTTCAACATCGCGCCCCCGGACGACCCGCCCGAAGAAACGCGCTGCGAAGTGTGGGCCGAACACTGGCCCGCCCTCGAGCTCTTCACGGCGCTGCGCACCCAGTGGCAGATCGTCGCCGGCATGGGCGGCGCCGTCTATCGCGGGCTGGATTACCAAGCCCTCTACGGCCACCCCCGCTACGCCCGGCTGGACTTCGACGACCAGGACGAACTGCTCGAGCAGATCCAGCATCTGGAAGCCGGGGCGCTCGAGGGGCTGAATTCATAAACCGCTTTAATACCGATGGTCCCGGCCAACGGACCAACCTATAGCCCTGGCATCCGCCGGGGCTTTTTCATGCGCCACGCCCGGCGCAGCAAGCGCAGAGCCTCACAGAAACGAGCCTCGGAGAGCATCGGTTGTTCTCTGCGGGCTGGTGTTCTGGGCGACGAGGCTCGTTTCTATGAGGAGTGCACCATGCAACCGATGGTATTCGATGGTACCGAGATCGAGCTGATCACCTTGGATGGCGAGGTGTGGGCAAGGGGTACGCAAATTGCTCATGCCTTGGGCTACCGCAATGCGAGCCGAGCGGTGCGTGATGTCTACGACAGGAACGCCGACGAGTTCACCGACACCATGACAGCGGTTGTCGATCTGCCCACGGCGGGCGGCGTTCAGAAGGTCCGCATCTTCTCTCTGCGCGGCGCCCACCTTTTCGCCATGTTCGCCCGCACACCCAAGGCCAAGGCCTTCCGCCGCTGGGTGTTGGACGTGCTCGACACCATCACCCAGGGCGGCGAGTACGTGCGCCGCAAGTGGGAAGCGGCGCATCAGGCGTTGGAGGATCGTCGCGAGCAGGCGAGCGCGGAAGGGCGTGGCCTGGCGAGCTGGCGCTGGGAGAAGTCCTCGATGGAGATGGCCGAGCGCTACTGGGGCGAGCGGTTGCAACTCTCTTTGGCGCTCGACCACTGAACATCCATACACGGCCATCGCGGGCGTTTCGGTGCTGGCGCATGTAAGGCACCTTGTATAGGTAGCTTACTCGCAGTTAAGCCAGCTTGACGCCTGCGCCTGGCTGGGCGACCATTCTCGTGCCGCTGCCAAATCAGCGGCCCGGGTTTGGCGACCTGGAATCATTGGAGGCGCAGCAAAGGCGTCGATAGGCGCTTTTTTTATGCCTGAGTTATGGCGGGCTGCGTGGGGAGACCTTCGGGTCTGCCGGTTTCTCCTTTGACCGGTTCGCCAACCCTGCGCAGTCCGCCCCCATCTGAAGGCGACAGTGGCGGCGGACTCCTGACCTCAAAGGAGTTCCACCATGACAGCTATCACCGCTTCTCCCGTTTCCGTCGAGTTCCACGGCACCGCCATCCCGACCTTCAGCGTCGAGGGCGTCGTGCGCGTGGCCATGAAGCCAATCTGCGACACGATCGGCCTTGCCTGGCACGGGCAACATGAGCGCATCAAGCGCCACGCTGTTCTGAAGACCTGCGTTCGTGTCATACGAACGCAGCTTCCCGGCGAGCGGCAGCATCGGAAGCTGCTGACACTGCCGCTCAGCAAGCTGAACGGCTGGTTGTTCGGCATCGACACCAACCGGGTCAAGCCCGAGATCCGCCAGCGGCTGGTCGAGTACCAGGCCGAGTGCTTCGACGTGCTGGCCGACTACTGGCAGAAGGGCGAAGCGGTGAACCCGCGGGCCACCACCATCGACGAACGCCGGCCGCTCAATCGTGCCGTGCGCACCCTGGCCAACCTGCGCAGCGCCCGGGGCGAGGCCGCCGACTACGCCGGCATGTGGAAGCTGGTCAACGGCTACCTGGGCGTGGCCCATATCGAAGACGCCAGCCCGGCCCAGGTCGAGCAGGCCATGAGCTTCGTGCAGGAAAGCATCGACGGCGAGACCCGCCGGCTGCTGGAAGGGGAGTTCATCGAGCGCGCCGAACTGCCCAGCGCCCAGGCCGAGATCAACCTGCCGCGCACCAAGGCCTGGTTCGACTTCCCGCGCAGCGAGCTGTACGGCGAAGGCTGCGCCGAACGCTCCGCCCTGAGCCAGTTGATCAGGACCCTGGAGCGCGCCCATGCCGAGGGCCAGGCCGTCACCGTGAACAACGTGGCCGGCGCTGGCGCCGAGCTGCTGGCGCTGCGCCACCACCTCGAGGCCGGCACGCGCTCCGCGTCGGCGGCGCTGAATGACACCCAGGTCGAAGAGCTGTTCCAGCTCTACCTCTGCGTCAAGCGGGTGTGCGACATCTACGACCGCTACAGCCTGTGCGAGGCCATGACGCTGCTCGGTAGCCGGGCGGGCGTCGACCTGCACGACCAGCTGCGAGACGGCGTGAGAGTGGCGGATTCGCTGGCCAGCCACCTCAAGCCCCAGTTCGAGCGTGAGTGGCAGGCGCGCCCGAACCTGCGCCGCATGTAATCGCGATGCCCAAGGAGAAGCACGGCCATGAACTATGAAGCGATCGGGCGCTGCCAGGTGCTGCGCAAAGACGTTGAGCGCCTTCACCTCCAGCGAAATTCCGCCATCACTGCGCTACGCGGAGAGCTGCGCGGCGTGATGGGTAGCATCAAGGGCACCGTTTACACCTTCGACCCCGAGGCCGCGCACCGCCAGTTGGCCGAGATTGAGGACACCAGCCGGCAGCTGATGGAAGCGGTCGCCGAGTTCAACGAGTGGGCGCCGGAGGCTGGCGAACGCCCGATCACCGTGGCCGAGCCGCGCCTGCCGTAGCCAGTCCCTGTGACATGGCCCGCTTCGGCGGGCCCTATGACAGGACGCCCCGAGGCGCCCTGCGATAGCCCGTGCCTGAACGGTGGGTGGAGTCGGTCGGGTGGCTGAGCTAGGCTTACTTAGCCATCTGCCCGGAAGAGGCAGCGATCCACTCCCTTTACGCAGGGATGCTTATGTCACGCAAAACCTTCATTGCGGCCTTGGCCGTACCATTGGTCATGGCCGGTTGTGCCAATGTCTCTAACTATCGCCCGCTGATCGACACCAAAGGCGTCGACGGCGCCCAGTACGAGCAGGATCTACGCGAGTGCCGGGCCTATGCCCAGCGCATCAATCCCCAGTCGCAAGCTGTGATGGGTGCCATCGTAGGTGCCTTGGCAACGGCGGCGACGGTCGCGATCGCCATGGATAGCGGTGACTATCTTGGTCGCTCTGCCGGTGTCGGTGCGGTGGCCGGTGCCGCCGAGGGTGGTGGTAGCGCGGTTGTCGCTCAGCGGCGCGCCGTGCATAAGTGCCTGGACGGACGCGGCTACAGCGTATTGCAGTAACCGCCATAGCAATCTTTGGACTACATAACGCAGGGAGGCAGATATGTTCGGTGAGTTCAAGGTTCATGCCGGTGATTTTGCAACCAACCGTAAGGCTCAGTTTTTACCGAATACTTTCTTCATGCCCAAGGCAGATGCGATCTGGGGTAATGAGAAGTATCAATCGACAGACGTCGAAGAGCTTGCGCCGGCCAGCGAAGAGAACGTGAAACGAATTGGTGGGACTGTTGGGTGGGGTGCTGCAGGTGCCGTAATTCTTGGCCCGGTTGGCCTTCTCGCTGGGTTGCTCGCGGGCGGGCGCAAGAAGGAGGTCACCTTCATTGTGAAATTCACTGATGGTAAGAAGGCGTTGTGCACGGCTGACAACAAAACCTTCACCAAGATGCAGGCTTCTCAGTTCTAGCGTTCTCAACTCAACGATGTATGAGCCCGCCACCCGGCGGGCTTTTTTGTGCCCGAATGACGAGGTAGCCCATGGCTCGCCAGTACAAGACAGGCCTGATCATCACCGGCGATGCCTCCGGTGGCATCAAGGCGATCCAAGCCACCGAGAAGGAGCTGCGTCAGCTCAACCAGGGGTTTGACCGTGGTCGTCGGCGGGCTCGCGATTTCGCCGACGAGGCCGACGAGACGGGGCAGCGCCTGGAGTTTTTGCGCAATACCGCGATTGGTGTCGGTTCTGCGTTGGCGGGTGCCTTCGCCGTGAGCAGCATGGCGGGTCAAGCTCGGATGATTTCCGAGACGAATGCACTGGCAAAGGCGCTGCAGACCTCCACGACGGAGCTTCAGGCTTGGCAGTACGCTGGCGAGCAGGTGGGCATTCAGGGCGACAAAATGGGAGACATCTTCAAGGATGCCTCCGAGAAAATCGGTGATTTCGCTCGTACCGGCGGCGGCGAGGCCGCCGACCTCATCGAGCAGATGGGGCTCAATATCAAAGAGCTGCTGGATCTCTCGCCGGATCAGCAACTACTCAAGATCGGGGAGTCGCTTCAAGCGTTGACTCCCTCGGAGCGAGCAACGTTTCTGGAGTCCCTTGCCGATGACGCGGTGCGCTTGCAGCCGCTGCTGGAGAACAATGCGGCGGTCCTGCGCCAGTACACCGACGAGGCTCGCCAGCTCGGCGTGGCCATGGACCAGGTCGACATCGATGCCGCGGTCGAGGCGGACCGCGCCGTCAAGCAGCTCACCGCTACAGGTCAGGGTCTTGCCAATATGCTGTTGGCGGAGCTGGGGCCGGGGCTGAATGTTGCTGCCAGTGGTGCTGCGTCACTGGTCGCCGAATTGCGGGATGATGAGATCGGCGCTGCCGAGACGGCCCTCAGATCAACTGCCGGTGCTGCGGCTGGATTGGCGACTGCCTACCTAACTATTCGCGGCGGTCTATTGGCGGCGACGGCCGCGCAATGGGCATTCAATACTGCTGTTCGAGCTAACCCGTTGATGCTGGCTGTTGGGGCAGCGAGCGCCCTGGTGGGGGCGCTGATCACTACACGCGATCACATGAGCGAGGTGGAACGGCAGGCCGAGAACACCTCGCGCGAGGTGCGCGGCTTGGCTGAAGGGTTTGCGCTGCTGACCGAACAGCAGCAGATCAACACCCGCGGCAAGGTGCTGGCCGACCTGACGGAGTGGCGGCTGGAAGCTGCTGAGCTTGGGGCTGAAATCACCAAGCTCAACGGGCTGGCCCGAGAGTCTGGCCAGCTGACCGCCCAGGGCGGCGCGATGGAGATCATCACGCCCGAGCAGATGGCCCGTGGTCGGCAGGCGCGCCAGGAACTGGCGGCGCTGATGACCCAGATCGGCGCTGGCACCGACACTCTCAAGGAAATGGATAGCATCCTGGAGGAGCTGGGCGGCTCTGGGGGGGGGCTCCCCAACCTCGCCGAGTCCTCTGCTTCCGCCACAAGCGAACTCGACCGCCAGGCTGAGGCCGCCCAGTCCCTCCTCGACCAGCTCTACCCTCTCCAGGCCGCCCAGCGAGAGTATGCCGAGAAGAAGGCGCAGATCGCCCAGATCGCCCTGCAGGAGAACAAGAGCAACGAATGGCTGGCCGAGTCCATGCGCCGGCTTGACGATAGCTACCGCAACGCCGGCACGGCCGCCGAGGAATACGGGCTGGAAGCCCAGCGTGCCGCCGAGGGCACCGAGACCGCCTTTGATGCGTCGCTGACCGTCATGGAGCGGGGCGTGGAGCGCCTGGACGATGCATTCGTGGATCAGTGGCGTGGCCTGCTGGATGGTTCGCGCAGTGCGATGGACTCGCTCGAGGACATCCTGCTCGACAGCATGGCTCAGATCGCCCACAACCTCACCACTCGTCAGTTGATCATCCCGATCCAGGCGATGATCACCGGCGAGGGGCAGGGTCAAGCCGGTGGCGGTCTGTTCGGGGGTGGCGGCCAGGGCGGCGGGTTTGACATCAATCCCAATACGCTTGTCAGTGCTGGCAAGAATATTTATGGCTGGGTGACCGGATCAGGAGCGAGTGCCGGGGGCGGCTGGGCCTCGCAGGTTGCCGCCAGCGGCTATTCAGGCTGGGCCGGAAGTGCTACCGGCACCGGCTATGGTGCTGCAGGCGGAGCCGGCGGCGGCTGGATGAGCGGTGCGGGTGCAGGTCTGGCGAATGCCGGCGCGCTGGCGGCAGCCTACTATGCCGGCGGCTATGTGGGCTCCGAAGTTGGCGGCATGGTCTCCGACAAGAAAGCCAATTCCAACTATGGGCAAATGGCGGGGACTGCCATTGGCAGTATTTGGGGGCCCATCGGTGCGGGCGTGGGCTCGGCCATCGGCTCTGTCGTTGACACTGTGTTTGGCTCGCCGAACAACGACCTGGACATTGCGCTGCAGCGCCGGGCATCCCAAGAGGGCCAGCGTTGGGATAACGACATCGTAGCTGAAGGTGCGTTCGGTGCCGTCGGGTTCGATGCTGGCAACTCCCATGAAGTCAAGGATTTATGGGATGTTGAAGAAGCCCAGACGCTGGTCGAATCCATTGCAAAGATGGACGACCTTTTCGCCTCGATCGCCGACAGCGAACGCGAACGCGCTGCAATGCAAGAGGCCGTGCTCAATACGGGGCATGAGGACGGCAGGGGTTACTACGGGGAAACCAGTACCCCGGGTGACGTCGCCAAGATACTCACCAGCAGGTACAGGGAGGCGTTCGCGGCCACCGGCAGCCAGTTCCAAGATCTCTTCGAGCGTCTATTTGACGACGGCCTGGACGCCGGTGCTCAAGAGGTAGCGCGGTTCGGCGTAGCGCTCGATACCGTCGAGGACGCTCTGGCCGGTAATCAGCAGGCGCTTGCCGATGCACGTGCCGAGATCGCGTCATACTCTTCCGACCTTGAAGCGTATGTTGTTGCCGCCGAGTCAATGTCCGCCGCGGCATCGGCGATGGGCGTCCTCGAGCAGGCATCGCAGCGCATGGGCATCACCTTCGATGCTACCGCAGGCGGCGCGATCCATGCGGCGAGCGAGCTACAGGTCGCTGCGGGCGGGGTGGAATCCCTCGCCGGCCTCCAGCAGCAGTTCTACTCGCAATACGCCAGCCAGACCGAGCAAGCCGCACAGTCGTTCAGCGGCGTGTATGAGTCGCTGCGTGACATCACCGGGCAGGTCCCGGAGACCACGGCGCAGTTCCGCCGGCTGGTGGAGGCCCAAAACCTCAACACCGAGGCAGGCCGCGAGGCGTACCTGCAACTGTTGCAACTGGCCCCGGCGTTCGCCCAGGTAGCGGGCTCGGTCGAGGACGTGATCGGCTCGATCTACCAAGATGTGCTCGGCCGTGAGGCCGATGCCGGCGGGCTGGAATACTACGTCTCGCTGATCGAGAGCGGCGGACTGACGGTGGCCGAGGCGCTGGCGCAGATCCGCAACTCGTCCGAAGCCGCGTCCGTGGCCGCGAGCGATGCGGCGGACTCGATTCAGGATCAAGCCGACGCCACTCGCATCGCCGAGCAGCGTGCACGGATGGAGATCGAGCTGCTGCGCCTGCAGGGCTTCGAGGCCGAGGCCACCCGCCGTGAGCGTCAGCTCGAGCTGGACGCGATGAACGACTCGCTCGATCCGCTGCAGGAACGCATCTGGGCGCTGCGGGATGCCAAGGAAGCCGAGCAGGAGCGCAATCAGGCACTGGAGCAGGCGAGGAAAACCCTCGCCGGTTTCTCGACGTCCATCGACGACTGGCTCGCCCAGCTCACGTCCACCGACCAGGGCATGGGCACGCCGCAGGAGCAGCTCGATGCCGCCGCGTCGGCGTGGCAGACCCAGCTCGCGGCGGCCCGGGCCGGCGACCAGGATGCGCTTGGCAGCATCACGCAGTATGCCGACCGCTATCTCGATGCCGCCAAGGGCATGTACGCCAGCGGCGAGGGCTCCCAAGCGGTGCTCGACCGCATCACCAGTGCGCTCGAGACCCTGCCCGAACAGCTGTCACCCGAGCAGCTCCTGGCTGACGAGCTCAAGGGCGCGATCTCCGGCGCGGCGGGCGACGTCATCGCCTCAATCACCGGGCTGACGACGTCCGTTGCCCAGAATTTCGAGGGCCTGGATGCCAACGTCGACGGCCTGCTGACGTTCAGCGAGCTGAAGCGCGGCCTGGCCGGCAAGGCGACCAACAGCCAGATCCGCAGCATGATCGCGCGCATGGACGTCAATGCGGACGACCAGGTCTCGCAACTCGAGTCGCTGATCGCGCAGTCCAGCGTCGATGCCGGCCTGATCGGCAGCACGCTCGAGACTGAGATGCGGCGGCTGGGCGGCGAGGTGCTGACGGCCGAACAGGCGCGCCGCGTGCTCGCCCCGCATGCGACCGATGCCGAGATCTCTCGACTGATCGAGCGTATCGACGCCAACGGCGATGGCCTGCTGTCGGCGCAGGAGCTGACTGCCGCCCGTGTGTCCGGCCTGGCACAGGGCATCGGCAGCACGCTGGAGCCGATGTTCGACGGCATCGACCTGAACACCGATGGCCTCATCAACTACGACGAGTTCGGCAAACAGTTCGCCGGGCTGGCATCGGACGCCGAGCTGCGCCGGATCTATCGTCGCCTCGACATCGACGGCGATGGGACGATCAGCCGGCTGGAGGCCGTGCAGGCCAACACCGCACCGCTCAACGATGCCCGCCTCGACGGTCTGAAAGTGTCGCTCGGTCTGCACCACGAGCCGCTCGCTTGGCAGGACGCCGCCTACAACATGGCCACGGTCTGGGGCGATATGGGTATCGCCGGATTCGGGGCCGCCAAGGGTGGCTACCTGGAGCGCGGGCCCGAGGACGCGAACAGCGGTGGCTCGTCGTCTGGTGGCGGCTCGTCAACCGGCGGCACCACCGGCGGCGGCTCGTCTGGCGGCGCATCGAGCAATGCCCCGGCGAAAGCTCGCTCGTGGATCGACCTGTTCTGGGACCGCATCGATGACGTCGCCGGCTCTGCGTCGCTCGGCTACCTGGAGCGGGAATACCAAACTCTCTCCGGCGCCGAGAACGCTGTCGGCGTGGCGCTCGATCGGATCCAAGGGCTCGGCGGCAACATCCCATCCGGCCGCGTCAGCGATCTTGCTGCCGACTGGTCGTTCTTCGCCGATGGCGGCGTGTTCGCCAACTCCATCGTCGACCGCCCCACCGCATTTCAGATGGGAATGATGGGCGAGGCCGGGCCGGAGGCGATCATGCCGCTGGCATCAGGCCCCGACGGGCTCGGCGTTCGCATGTACGACGCGCCGCCGATGCCCGAGCTGCCGCTGCTGGGGCAAGGCGATGTGCTGGAAGTGCTCAACGATATGCGCCGCGAGCTCAAGACCTCGAACGCAGAAAATCAGCGCCTGCGCGCCGAGGTAACCAACCTGCTCGATCAGGGCAATCGCGAACGCGCCGAGGGCAACCGTCGCGGCGAGAGCCAGCGTGCAACTCAGATCCGCGAGCAGCAGACCGCGAACCGCATCAACAAGCAGCAGCGCAAGGGGGTGATGACGTGACAGAGCAGGAGTATGACGCCTGGCTCGCCGACCTCACCGCGCGGCGCATCGTGCTCGCCGAGCTGCACTATGACGGCGGCGTCGAGTATGTCGCGACGCATCCGTTTATCTCGCTGCCCGGCGATAGCGACCCGAACCGGCTGTATGACGACCTGCTGAAATCGGCGGTCGACATCAGCACCCGGATCGACGGCATGACGCAGTTCGGCGAGGTGGCGTTGCTCAACGATGGGGGGCTGAACCCATGGCTGGATCGCGCATGGGAAGGCCACCCCATCGAGCTGTATTTCGGGGCGCCGGACTGGTCGCGCGATGATTTCCGGCTGATCGCGAAAGGCCGCAATGGCGGCATCACGGAGTCGCGCCGGGGCTCGTTGACGTTCGCGATGCACGACGAGTCTCGAATCCTCGACGAGCGCATCGACACCGGTCAGTTGCCGGACGATGCCGGCCCGGTGCCGCTGGCACTGGGCTCGGTCTACAACGCGCCGATGCCGAGGGTCGAGACGGCAACGCTGACGTATCAGCCGAGCTATCTCGCCGTGGACTCGTTCGCGCCGAAGGACAACGGCAACCCGGTGACGTTTACCGGCGACGAGGCGAACGGAAAGTTGACGATGGACGCCACGGTCGTCGGTACGCCGACGGTCGACATCGAGGAGCAGCACAACACGCCCAACGACATCGTCGCGTGGGTCGCCGCGCAGTACGGGCTGACGGTGAGCGCTGCGCAACTCTACCCCTACACCGTGGGGCTCTACTACGACGGCGAGGTAACCGGGGCGCAGATCCTCGACGATCTGTGCGATGGACTGGGGGCGTACTGGTATCTCGACCCCACCGGCGGCATCGTCGCCCGGCGCTACACCGTCAATCTGCTCGCACCGGTGGCCACTATCGTCGGTGACGACATCGTGCGGGATCAGATCTCACTGTCCGAGACGCAGCGCCCGTGGAAATCCCTGACGCTGCGCTGGGGGCGGAACTACAGCCCGCTCAGCGCCATAGCTGGGGATGTCGAGGCCAATCAGCCGACCGAGGCCGCGCGTCTGCGCCGCGACTGGAGCGACAGCAGCAGCACGCAGTCGCTGCCCGAATACCCGTATGCCGAGACGCTCACGATCGACACGGCGATTGCCGACGCGGCCGACGCCAATCAGCAGCGCGGGCACTTGATGGCGTTTCGCGATCAGCGCCGCGACGTCTGGTCCATTGAGGCGTTCTCGCTGCGTGTCAGCGTCGGTGACACCGTCAACATCCGGCATCCCCTGCTCGACGATGTCGACGCCCTGGTGCTGGCCGTCTCGCAATCCCCGACACGCGGCACATCAACATTGGAGGTCTGGGTGTGAGCAACAAACTCCGCATGATTCTCGACAATCTGCATGACACGGCGACGCTCACGGCCTCGACCGAAGGCATGCCGATCGAGTACACGCAGCGCAGCGGCCGGAGCTATGTGTGGCGCTCCGAGTTCCAACCCGTCGTCGACCTCCCTGAGCAGACCATCGAGGCGACCCTGGCGAAACCGGCGTATCTCGATGCCGTGGTGATCTATGCCCACAACATCAGCACCGCCGGCACCGTCCGCGTCGAGCTGATGCTCAGCGGGAGCGTGGTGTATGACTCGGGCGCCGTTGTCGCAACTGAGATTATCCCGCTCGGGATATGGCGGGCCGGCATCGATCCCTGGGGAGCGAGCGCGCTGACGGGGCTTCCTATTCGGCAGTACACGAGCTGGATAGACCCCGTAGTCGCCGACGCATATCGCATTACGATCAACGACCCGGCGAACCCCGATGATTACCTCGAAATCGGCCGCATTTTTGCCGGCGTCACGTTCTCGCCCGAACTGAATCCACAATACGGCGTATCGCTAGATTGGCTCGATTTCACCGAGTTGCAGCGCACCGAATCGGGATCATTGCGCGCCGTTGGCGAGGGATCGGCCAGGCGGCTTTCTATCGATCTCGCCCATCTCTCCCGCGAGGGTATCAGCGAGAATACGCGGCAACTGCTAACGGCAGGAAAGCGCCGGGACATTTACGTCAGCATGTATCCCGAACAGGGCGGCATGCTGGAAAACGAACACGCCTTTGTTGCCCGGCGCGGCGGCGACTATACGCACACGCACTCTGCATATAACCAGTGGCAAGCCCCTATCCAATTCGACGAGGTTTAACGCATGGCAACAAATATCCCCACTATCGACGTCCCGAACTTCGTCGGCTCAAACTTTGACATCGGCGATACCGTCGAGGTCATCACAAAGCAGAACGACGTCAATCAAAAGCTGCTCGATTTTGGCGATGACTTGAACGTCACGGTGGGCGCTATCAACACCGTCGGTGACGAGATCGAACAAACGGCGCAGGACGCCGCCGACAGCGCAACGCTGGCCGACAATCTGGCCGACCTGGTCGCCGAGACCACCGCGACCTATACCAGCGTCTCTGCCGGCCTGGCCGATACCGTCGACACCGACTATTTCCGCGTGATCACCGCGCCCACGGCCAGCGAGGTTGCGGTCTATCGCAACGACGGCGGTAGCGCCACGCTGATCACGACGTATTACACCCAGGCGGGCGTCGATCAGCGCAACGCCCAGGCTACCCGGCTCGCCCGGTCCCTACAGCGCCGGGGCGACAGCGGGCAAGCCTTGCATAGCGATTTTGCCTACGGCGCCTACGGGCTGGGCAGCCGAGTGTCGGGGGGCGTGGATACGGCGCTGAGCGGGGAGGAACTGTGGGATGGGTTTCAGCGGGCTACGCCTGCCTGGGAGTGGCAGCCCAGCGGGCCGAATGGGGAGCTACGCATCACTGAGGTTCCGGCGGATGCTATCGGTCGGGGCTGGGACCCTGAAACGGGAGAGCCGTTGGGGGTGGCTGCCAGGCCGTCGAGCGGCAACTATGCCCTGCATTCAAACGACATGTCTGTATCGCCATGGGCGACAGGAGTCGGGGTGTCTCTGACGGAAGTTTCTGGCGGCCGCATCGTCAAGGATGAGCCTGAATGGCTTGTCGAGGGGGCTTCTTCTGTTGGATTTTCCCAAGAAAATCTGCGCCACGCATTGTCGGGTTTGACCCCCGATATTCTTTATGCGTATTCAATATACGTTATTCCGGGCCCAGGCTGCGATTCGATTAGCCTGCGCTCAAACTCGGACTCTCAGGGAATTGGGAGCAATTCATACACCACCCCCGTCACCCCTGGTCAGCTAGTGCGCGTTGACGCTCCATTTGCATCAAGCAATGATTCAGGCTTAGTCACAATATCCTCGGCATTCGCCAGCTCCCCCGGTGCAGGATTTACCGTTGCAGGATTCCAAATTAATCCCGGCGAGGTTCCGACCGGCTACATTCCCACTACCAGCAGCCCGGTAACGCGCGACACGGATGATATAAGCGACGCTCTTGGGGGTGAATTCAACTCCGTTGAGGGCGCTCTATTCTTAAAAGCTACCGTTCCCAATCCGGCACAAGGCGAGACCTACGCAGCCGCACTATCGGACGGTTCGGCTTTCGCGCGCATCGGGCTGGAATTCAACCCAGCGTCGTCAACACCGATCAGGTTTCGCGTTATATCGAATGGTGAGGATAGCGGGGGTGCGCTTGGGCTCTCGACTGCCGAATCTGAGGGGGTTACTGAGGTGTCGGCAATTGTCCGGTGGCAGGACGGCGAATTCACCGCCGCGATTAACGGGCAACTGCTAGGCCCATTTCAGACCACAATGCCCGATGTGACGCATCGATATGTGGGACGCGCAGTGTCCTCGCTTGGACCGGTGAAGAGCGTCAACGTCGCCGACGTCATCGTCTACCCCCATGCGCTGACTGACAGCAAGATGCAGGAGCTGACATCATGATCGACGCGATTATCTACGTTCCCGACTATCCAGCTCTCGTCACGCATCTCGACACCAACTACCCCGCCCTGTTGGAGCGCGACGAGACGGGCGCCGTGGTGCAGCCGCCGGTGGTGACCGGATTTGCCCGCACCCCGGCAACGGCCCTCGACGGCGGGCAGTCGCTCGCCGTTTATGCCCGCCTCCGCCCCGCTGAGGTCGAGCAATGGCGCGGCATGCCGCACGTCACGGTGTTGGCCGAGGCGCCGTATGCCGGGCGCGGCACAGCTCAAGCGGTCTACGACCAGGTGTTTGCCGATCCCGAGCTGTTGGCGATCTATGACAGCGTGTACGACCGCGCGCCGAGGGAGGTCGACGACGGCGAGGGCGGCACGATGACCGTCACGCCTCCCGAGTGGTTCGGCATCATGGCCGGCGCTTGAGGGCCGTCGGGTGACTCATAGCTGGTACTTTATCGAGCCCATCTATTGCATCAGCCGTTTGTGTTATCGCAACGTGTTGCATTACAGAGCTGGCTAGGTGAAGATCTTCTCCGCCTTTGGTCGACGAGAGTATCATGAAAGACAAACTACTAGGGTCAGATTTTAGCTTTTTTGATGGCTTGAATTACGACTTGCTTGCCTCTGTTTTTATTGCGGTTTTGGGCTATTGTCTGGTCCATGCTTTTACTTCATGGCGTGACAGGGTCAATAAGAGAAGGGAGATAAGGGCTGAGTTTTTGAATCGATCATACGACCAAGTGGCGAAGATTGTTACTGCTGACAGCTGGGGGCTAGATGAGATTAGGAAGGTCTTTGCGGATATACAGCTGGCAGGGAGTGATGCTCAGATAAGGGCTGTTGTTGAAGTTTCGAGACAGATGCCCGGTGCTTTCAGGGGGGAAGATGGAGGAAAGATCGATGTTGACCCTGTATTAAGAACAATACGAGAGGAGTTTCGGCGTGAGCTTGGTATGAAACGTGCGGATATGGATTTCGTATGGCTCCAGTCAACACGAAATAGGGACGACCAGGGCGCGCAGCCAGCGCGACCGGACGGTAGAGACGAAAACGCCTCTCGCTAGAGGCCGCTATGCAAAGTTGATCAAATCGGCTGCAAGCTATACTCCCACCATGTGTGGACGATTCGCCCTTTACGACATCCCCCGCGTTCGGCGGTCGCTTCGGATCATCCTCGGCGAGGACTTCGAGCCGTTGCCGACATCTCCGCGCTACAACGTGTGCCCCGGCACCTGGATCACCGCGGCCTGGCACTCCGGCGAGGGCGCGCCACTGGCCCTGGGTCAGCTGTGGTGGGGCTACCGCCCGCACTGGGCCACCGGCAAAGCGCCCGAGCCGATCAACGCCAAGTCGGAAGGCGTGGCCACGTCACGCTATTTCCGTTCGGCGTTCGCCCGGCACCGCTGCCTGGTACCGGCAGACGGCTGGTACGAATGGCTGGCCCTGCTGGACGGCAAGCAACCGCACTACATCACCCGGGCCGATCGGGAGCCGCTGTGGCTGGCCGGGATCTGGACCGAGCGACCCGACGGCAACCCAGGCTGCGCGATCCTCACCGAGCCCGCCCGCGGTGCCGCCGCCGAGATCCACGACCGCATGCCGCTGGCGTTGGATGATGACAGTCTGGCGCCCTGGCTCGACCCTCACATGACAGACCGCGAGGCCCTACGAGGCGCCGTCCACCACCTCGATGACGAGCTGCTTACGCACTGGCCGGTGAGCCGCCGCGTCAACCGCCCAGCAAATGACGACGCCTCGCTGATCGAGCCGGCTGACGATGAGATGGGGTGATGTCCTACGGTACGGGCGCATCCCGCGCACTACGTTAAGGGTGTGGCGTCAGGACGATGCGCGCTCTCGCCGGAGCCGCCCGCGACTCAACCGACACCACATCTCCTCAAGTAGAATTCAGGGCCAGGGATGGCCCGACTACCACGGCACCCGCCTGGCAACCTGGCCCAGCTGCGCGGCGCGACGCCGGCAATACCGCCACACTCCCTCCGTGACATCGTGCCGGCGCTCGAGCAGATACGTCGGCGACCCCGGCTCCCACCACTCCCAGCGCCGATCACGATGGCCGAGCAGCACCCGCCCGCTGATCAGCCAGCCCTGCCACACCACGTGGTACTCCACCACCCGATTGCCCGGCGCAGCCCCACGGCGCAGGCTGACCCAGCCCCGCCGCTCCAATCGCTTGCGCCATAGCAACGACTCACGGCCGGTGGCCACGTCACGCCTCCGACGGTACCCAGCTGACCAACCAACCCTCCGGGGTCCGCGTGATGTCCACGTTCTCGTTCTCATCGATCTCGCCAATGATACGATCCCAGGCGTCGAGGTCGTCGCCGTCCTCGGGTTTCAGATGCACCTGGCGTTTCTCACGCCGGTTCGCCGCCTGGATCTCGATCTGGATACGCTGCCCGAGCAGCTGGTACGGAGATGGTTTGGGCACGGTCGCGCCTCCCTGTGACTGTATGCGTGTACAGTATCGGCAGGGAAGGGGTGGGGTGCAAGGTGGGTGGTGTCGAATCTGCACCGGGCGTGAGGGCGTGATTGACACTTCGGCCCGGCGAGCGGCATCATCCGGGTATGACCCTATTCCGACCGACACAACGCATCCGCCAGTGGTGGCCCTTCTGAGAAGGGCGGCCGCTGACGTGTGAGATGACGACGCCGCCCACCGGGGCGGCGTTTTCGTTTGTCTGGCCCCGGCACGGGCTGGCGCAGGTACCGCGAACGATCTGGGTAAGATCCTGGGTAACAAACAGAGCCCGAAAATAGAAACCACTGCAAAATCAAGGACCCTATCGCCATGTCCGTGCTGATGATCGATAACTACG
>NZ_JACHXM010000028.1 GCF_014192055.1 Halomonas organivorans
CTTCCAGCTTCCAGCTTCCAGCTTCCAGCTTCCAGCTTCCAGCTTCCAGCTTCCAGCTTCCAGCTTCCAGCTTCCAGCTTCCAGCTTACGGCTCCCGAAGGGTTTCCATCGGCCAGCGCGGCACGGCCTGCATCTGGCCGAGCTCGTCGCGTTCCCCGGCGAGCAGGCGCTGGGCCCCCACGTAGGCGATCATCGCGCCGTTGTCGGTGCAGAAGCGGCCGCGGGGGTAGAACACCTCGGCGCCGCGCTTGGCGGCGGCCTGACCAAGGCGCTCGCGCAGGCGGGCGTTGGCGCTGACGCCGCCGGCCACCACCAGGCGCTTGAGGCCGGTCTGGTCGAGGGCGCGGCGGCACTTGATGACCAGGGTATCGACCACCGCTTCCTCGAAGGCGCGGGCCACGTCGGCGCGGGCTGTCTCGTCAAGCTTGCCGTCGGCTTCGAGCCGGCGAATCGCGGTCAGGGTGTGGGTCTTGAGCCCGGAGAAGCTGAAATCGAGGCCGGGCCGGTCGGTCATCGGCCGCGGGAAACGCCAGCGCGTCGGGTCGCCGGCCTCGGCGAGGCGCGCCACGGCGGGGCCGCCCGGATAGTCCAGGCCGAGCATCTTGGCGGCCTTGTCGAAGGCCTCGCCGGCGGCATCGTCCACCGATTCGCCGAGCAGCCGATAGCGGCCGAGGCCCGCGACCTCCACCAGTTGGGTATGGCCGCCGGAGACCAGCAGGGCCACGAAGGGGAAGGCCGGCGGGGCGTCCTCGAGCATCGGGGCGAGAAGGTGGCCCTCCATGTGGTGCACGCCGAGCACCGGAATGCCGAGCGCCCGGGCCAGGCCGTGGGCGGTGCTGGCGCCGACCATCAGCGCCCCGACCAGGCCGGGGCCGGCGGTATAGGCGATGGCATCGAGCTCGCCGCGGGCCGTGCCGGCGTCGTCGAGCACCCGCTGGATCAGCGGCAGCAGGCGGCGGGTATGGTCGCGGCTGGCCAGCTCCGGCACCACGCCGCCGTATTCGGCGTGCATGGCGATCTGGCTGTGGAGGGCGTCGGCCGCGAGGCCGCGCTCGGTATCATAGAGGGCGACGCCGGTCTCGTCGCAGGAGGTCTCGATGCCCAGTACGCGCATGGTGATGGCTCGGTGCTGCGGAAATGGCGGCATTCTACGCCTTTTGGTCGGCTCGCGGCAGGGGCTCGGGGGCGAAACGGTTTGCATGGCGACCGCGCGACGACTAGAATGCTGTGCGCTGCAAGACTGGGTCGTGCGCCCAGGGCAATGATCGTGTTCCCGTCGTCACCTCCGCGAGCGTTTTTCGCCGGCGTCGAGTTGGGATGCGATCGGCCCCCGGAAGGCGTGCGTTCAAACCGAACTCAAGTTTTCCAAGGTAGGTGAGTGCTTAATGCCTTCTGTCAAAGTACGCGATAACGAGCCGTTTGACGTCGCGCTGCGTCGCTTCAAGCGTTCCTGTGAAAAAGCCGGTGTTCTCTCGGAGGTTCGCCGTCGCGAGCAGTACGAGAAGCCGACCGCAGAGCGCAAGCGCAAGGCGGCTGCTGCCGTCAAGCGTCACGCCAAGAAGCTTCAGCGTGAGCGCAAGCGTTTCGAACGGCTCTATTGATCCGTACTGGGGTCGGCCGGCTCGCTAGCGGGTCGACTCGGGAGGGACGCCAAGCGGCCGCCGATCGGTGGCCGCTTGTTTTTGCGCCCGTTTTCGGCGCCGTGGTTCTCAAGCTCATCTGGATTGCCTGATGACCGGTCAGATCCCGCAACGATTCATCGATGACCTGCTGGCCCGCGTCGACGTGGTCGAGGTGGTCGGCGAGCGGGTCAAGCTCAAGAAGGCCGGGCGCAACCATTCGGGGCTTTGCCCCTTCCATCAGGAAAAGTCGCCGTCGTTCACCGTCAGCGCCGACAAGCAGTTCTATCATTGCTTCGGCTGCGGCGCCCACGGCAACGCGCTGCGCTTCTTGATGGAGTACGACAAGCTGCGCTTCCCCGAAGCGGTGGAGCAGCTGGCGGCTCGCTTGGGGCTCGAGGTGCCTCGAGAGGGGGCCGACGATCCGCGAGCCCAGGCGCGTGAGCGCAAGCGCAAGGAAGGCGTTAACCTGCTCGAGCTCTCGGCGAGCTTCTTCCGAGAGCGTTTGCGCATGCCGGAAGGGCAAGGCGCTCGCGAGTACCTGGAACGCCGCGGGCTGTCGCCGGAGGTCGTGCGTGATTTCGGCATCGGCTATGCCCCCGGCGGCTGGGAGTCGCTGAAGCGCCATCTCGGCGAGCGCGGCATCGCCGATGCGGTGCAGATCGAGTACGGCCTGCTGGTGCACCGCGAAGACAGCGGGCGCAGCTATGACCGCTTTCGCGATCGAGTGATCTTCCCGATTCGCGATATCCGTGGGAGAACCATTGCCTTCGGCGGTCGGGTGCTGGGCGATGCCAAGCCCAAGTACCTGAACTCCCCGGAGACGCCGGTCTTCCACAAGGGGCGCGAGCTCTATGGGCTTTACGAGGCGCGCCAGGCCAATCCGCGCCTCGAGCGGCTGGTGATCGTCGAGGGCTACATGGACGTGGTGGCGCTCGCCCAGTTCGGCATCCGCAACGCGGTGGCCACCCTGGGAACGGCCACCACCGAGGATCACCTGGGGCGGTTGTTCCGCATGGTCGACGAGGTGGTGTTCTGCTTCGACGGCGACCGGGCCGGTCGCCAGGCGGCAAGTCGGGCGCTGGAGACGGTGCTGCCGCAGATGATCGACGGCCGCCAGGCGCGTTTCCTGTTCCTGCCTGAGGGCGAGGATCCGGATACCCTGGTGCGTCGTGAAGGCCCGGCGGGCTTCGAGGATCGGGTGACGTGTGCCAGCCCGCTGTCGGAGTACCTCTTCGAGCACGCCGCGCAAGGGCGTGACCTCGATCGCCTCGAGGAGCGCGAGCGCTTCGCCAGCCAGGTGCTGGGAGCGATCGGTCGGCTACCCGAGGGGGTGATGAAGTCGCTGCTGCTGACGGAACTCTCGCGGCGCACCGGCGTCGACCAGTCAAGCTTCGAGGCATTGATGTCCCGCGGCGCGACCGAGACGGCGCCGTCCGCCGAATTGCCGCCGGGAGGCGACATGCCCTCGGCGCCGCCGTCGGAGGAGCGGCCGCTGGAGACCGGTCGGCGGCAGTCGTCGATGGGGCGGATGGCGCGCGCCTTGCAGTTGCTGGTGCATGAGCCGGCGCTGGTCGAGCGTCTGCCCGAGGACGATGACTGGTGCGACCAGGCCGATCCCGAGGCCTCGCTGTGTCGCGAGGTGGTGCGCTTGCTCAAGGCCGGGGGCTATCGCAGTGCCCAGGTGTTGCTGGCGCACTTCCATGGCACGCCGGAAGGCGAGCGCTTGGCGGCCTTGGCGCGCCAGGCGCCGCTGGTGCCCAAGGGAGTGCGAGGCGCCGAGCTTGACAACTGGGTCGCCTACTTCCAGCGCCATCGCCGACAGCGGTCGCCGCAGGAGGAGTATGACGCCCTGCTGGCACGGACGCAGGCCGGGGAGCGGCTGTCGCAGGAGGAGCGCCGGCGGCTGAACGAACTGTTGATGGAGCTGAAGACCTGAGGCCTTATGCGCCAGGAAATTGGCGGCGGGGTTGAATTTCCTCCTACCATCACCATATTACAGCAGCGTCACCCGAGCGGGGCGCAACCTGACAACCTAACACACCTGAATGACCGCGCAAATACACCGAACTGGCAATCGAGCGGTCACACCCGCTATACTGTTCGGCTTATCGAGTTTTTTCTCCGCCTCAGTGCTTCAGGTGCTTCATTCTTCTTCGTCGAGATAGGGTTTCTATGGCTGGAAATGCGCAGCAGCAGTCACGTCTGAAGGAGTTGATCGCGCGCGGCAAGGAACAGGGCTTCCTGACCTATGCCGAGGTCAACGACCATCTTCCCGAGGATATCGCCGACCCCGATCAGGTGGAAGACATCATCGGCATGATCAACGACATGGGTATCAATGTCGTCGAGGAAGCGCCCGATGAAGACACGCTGATGATGGCCGATCACTCCACCGATGAGTCGGCCGCCGAGGAGGCCGTGGCCGCCCTGGCGGCGGTGGAGAGCGATGTGGGCCGAACCACGGATCCGGTGCGCATGTACATGCGCGAGATGGGGACCGTGGAACTGCTGACCCGCGAGGGCGAAATCGAGATCGCCAAGCGCATCGAGGAGGGCACGCGCGAGGTCATGTCCGCGCTGGCCTACCTGCCGGGCGCCGTGGAGTCGATTCTCGAGGCCTATGACGCCACCCAGGATGAAGAGGCTCCGGGTCGCCTGTCCGACCTGTTCTCGGGCTTCATCGATCCCGACGAGGGTATTCCCGGCGTCGCCGAGGCGGAAGTGGCCGAAGAGCCCGAGGTGGCCGAAGGCGATGCCGACGAGGACGACGAAGACGCCGAGGAAGAAGACGATAGCGGCGGCGGTCCGGATCCGGAAGAGGCTCGTGCCCGCTTCGAGCAGATCCGCGAGCAGAACGCGGCGGCGCAGCGCGCCATCGAGGCCGAGGGGCGTGGCTCCGCGTCGGCGCAGGCCGAGCTGGCTCGTCTAGCCGAGCTGTTCTCGCCGATCAAGCTGGTACCCAAGCACTTCGAGCGCCTGGTCGGCCAGGTGCGCATCAGCGTCGAGCAGGTGCGTGCCCAGGAAAAGTCGGTGATGCAGCTGTGCGTCAAGAAAGCCAAGGTGCCGCGCAAGACCTTCATCAAGGCGTTCCCCGGCAACGAGTCGCGTCTGGACTGGCTCGACGACTTCATGTCCGACAACGCCAAGTACGCCGACAAGCTGGCCGTGTTCAAGGGAGACATCCAGCGGGCTCAGCGCAAGATCGCCTTCGAGGAAGAGATGATCCTGCTGCCGGTGCCCGAGATCAAGGAGGTCAACCGTCGCCTGTCCATCGGTGAGGCCAAGGCGCGCCGGGCCAAGAAGGAGATGGTCGAGGCCAACCTTCGCCTGGTGATCTCGATCGCCAAGAAGTATACCAACCGCGGGCTGCAGTTCCTGGATCTGATCCAGGAAGGCAATATCGGCCTGATGAAGGCGGTGGACAAGTTCGAGTATCGTCGCGGCTACAAGTTCTCCACCTATGCGACCTGGTGGATCCGCCAGGCGATCACTCGCTCCATCGCCGACCAGGCGCGCACCATCCGTATTCCGGTGCACATGATCGAGACCATCAACAAGCTCAACCGGGTGTCCCGGCAGATGCTCCAGGAAATGGGGCGCGAGCCGACCCCCGAGGAGCTGGGTGAGCGTCTCGAGATGCCTGAGGACAAGGTGCGCAAGGTGCTCAAGATCGCCAAGGAGCCGATCTCCATGGAAACGCCGATCGGTGACGACGACGACTCGCACCTGGGCGACTTCATCGAGGACGGCACCATGGTGCTGCCCATCGACTCGGCCACCGGCGAGGGGCTGATCGAAGCCACCCGCAACGTGCTCGGCGGTCTCACCGCCCGCGAGGCCAAGGTGCTGCGCATGCGCTTCGGTATCGACATGAACACCGACCATACCCTGGAAGAGGTCGGCAAGCAGTTCGACGTGACCCGCGAGCGGATCCGTCAGATCGAGGCCAAGGCGCTGCGCAAGCTTCGCCATCCGTCGCGCTCCGAACCGCTGCGTTCCTTCCTCGACGAGTAGGCCGGCGTTCAGCGCTTCTCAACGACGATGCCCGCGGATATTCCGCGGGCATCGTCGTTCTGGGTCGGTCATCGTCGTTCTAGGGCGGTGCGAGGCGATCAGTTCGCCGCTCGGCGCTGCCGTCGCTTCACCATCAGCCACAGTTCCAGCATGGCCAGCAGTAGCAGGGTGCAGCCGAACAGTTCGGTAACCTCCTCGGCGGCATCCTTGACGATGCGCAGGTAGTGCTCGCCAAGAATGGCTTGCCACAGATCGCTGCGACCGTAGAGGCGCGAGAACACGTAGGTGGCGAGGAAGCCGGCGGCGAACAGGCCGCCGGAAAAGGTGGCGGCATAGCGTTCCAGTTCGGCAGCGAAGGAGAGGCGACCGCGGAGGACTATCAGCAGGATGGGTACCACCAGCAGCGTGACCAGCAGCTCCCAGGCGCCGTCGAAGACGTAGGCATCGAGCCAGGCATCCTGCTCGCGTATCAGCGAGGCGCCCAGCAGTCCCAGTAGCAGCAGGGTGACATGGGGCCACTGGTGGTCGAGGCGGCGGGTCATCAGCACCAGCGCGGTGGCGCCGAGCAGCAGCAGGGTCTGGGCGATCTCGGTGAAGCCTGACTCCGAGAAGCGCATGACGCCCAGTTGGTTGGCCTCATAGAGGACGCCCTGAAGCAGGGCGGCGATCAGCAGCAGGTAAGCGAGGCCGCGCAAACAGAGGGCGCGGAAGCCGATGCGGTCGGCAGATTGGTCGGGCATGAGGATTGGGCCGGTGATGTATTTAGCTGGCTCATTATATCCTCTCTATTGTATTGCCGTCTGCTACCACGGGATGCCGCGAGCGACCCTGACGCTGGGCTTCCTCCAGCAGCCAGTCGTGCACCGCCAGCACTCGGCGGTCGTCCAGCGAGCCGGCGGCATGCACGATACCGTAATGCATGCCGGTGGCGACGCGCTGTGCGAAGGGTACCACCAGCGCGCCGGTATCCAGCTCGTTGGTGATCAGGGTCTGGCGAGCGATGGCCACGCCCATGCCGGCCAGCGCGGCTTCCATGGTCAGGTGATTGCGATTGAAGGTATAACCGCGGCGTACGTTGAGCCGCGGTGCGCCGATGGCCTGGAGGTAGTGTTCCCATTCGCCGTAGTCATGGCTGCCGCGCCAGGCGGTGACGTCGTGCAGCAGCGGATACCATGCCAGGTCTTCCGGACGACGCAGCGGCGGGCGGCCGCGCATCAGCGAAGGCGCGCAGACCGGGAATATCGTCTCCTCCATCAGTGGCGTGATGGACATCCCCGGATAGTGGCCATCGTTGAGGTCCAGGGCCAGGTCGAAGTCACCCTCGCGCAGCGAGGTGCTGCTGTCTTCGGCGATGATGTGCAGCTCGATGTCAGGGAATCGGGCCTGCAGCCGCGGCAGGCGCGGCATCAGCCACTTGTTGAGAAAGGAGGGCACCACGCGCAGGCGGATGATGCCGCTCATCACGCCGCTGCGAAGCCGTTTCACCTCGAGCCCCACTGCCTGGTAGGCCTCCTCGACCACCGCGGCGAGACGCCTGCCTTCCTCGGTCAGGGCCAGCTGGCGTGGCAGGCGTCGGAACAGCTTGAAGCCAAGGCGATCCTCGAGCTGCTTGATCTGCTGGCTCACGGCGCCGGTGGTGACGTGGAGTTCCTCCGCTGCCCGGGTGAAGGATAGGTGTCGGGCGCTGACCGCGAAGACCTTCAGCCAGGCATGGGTCTGGGAGTTAAGGAGTCGGCTCATGGTTTAGCGATTCTATACTGTGGGCAAGATATTGTGGATTGTCGTCGTGACGAAGTGGCGACAACATTAAGCCTCAACGCAAGCGAAGGCCAGCTGGCTTTAGTGTAACTGACAATAAGGCGTTTCCGGCGTGATCCGGGCCCGACACGAGGTTCTTCCCATGGCAATCAGCGTCTTCGACCTGTTCAAGATCGGTATCGGTCCTTCAAGTTCCCACACCGTCGGCCCGATGCGGGCGGCCTACGACTTCGTCCAGGCCCTGCGTGGCAGGGATTTGCTGGAGCGGGTGGCCCGGGTCGAAGTGCATCTGCACGGTTCTCTGTCCTCGACTGGCAAGGGGCACGGCACCGACCGCGCCACCATCATGGGGCTGATGGGCGAGCGCCCGGAGTGCGTCGATCCTGCCATCGTCTCGCCCTGCATCGAGGAGTTGCTGGAGTCCCAGACCCTGCTGCTCGACGGTCGCCTGGCGATTCCCTTCCTGTGGACCCGGGACCTGCAGTGGCACGACGAGAGCCTGCCTTATCACCCCAACGCCATGACCCTGATAGCCCACGGCCACGCCGAGGAGCTCTATCGCAACGTCTACTACTCGGTGGGCGGTGGCTTCGTCGTCGATGAGCAGCAGGCGGCCAGCGGCGAGCTGGATTCCGACACCACGGCGCTACCCTACGATTTCAACAGTGCCGCTGAACTGCTGGCGCTGTGTCGCCTGCACGGCCTGCGCATCAGCGAGCTGATGATGGAAAACGAGAAGGCCTGGCGCGACGAAGCCGAGGTCCGTGCCGGCCTGTGGCGCATCTGGGAAGCCATGCAAGCCTGCGTGCAGAAGGGCTTCGAGGGCGAAGGCGTGTTGCCGGGGGGGCTCAACGTCAAGCGTCGTGCCGCGGCGCTGCATCGTCGCCTGGAGGCGCTGGAAAGCGACACCAACCTGATTTCCACCACCTTTTCGGCAATGGACTGGGTCAACGTCTACGCCCTGGCGGTCAACGAGGAGAACGCCGCCGGCGGGCGCATGGTCACCGCGCCCACCAACGGTGCGGCAGGCATCATTCCGGCGGTGCTGCACTACTACATGAAGTTCCAGCAGGGCGCCGACGAGCGCTGCGTGGTGGATTTCCTGCTCACCGCCGCCGCGGTAGGCATCCTGTGCAAGAAGAACGCCTCCATCTCAGGTGCCGAGGTGGGCTGCCAGGGCGAGGTGGGCTCCGCCTGCGCCATGGCCGCCGCCGGCCTCACCGAGGTGCTGGGCGGCTCCCCGGCCCAGGTCGAGAACGCCGCCGAGATCGGCCTGGAGCACAATCTGGGGCTGACCTGCGACCCGGTAGGCGGCCTGGTGCAGGTACCCTGCATCGAACGCAATGCCATCGCCTCGGTGAAGGCGATCAACGCCACCCAGATGGCCCTGCGCGGCGACGGCGAGCACTTCATCTCGCTGGACAAGGCCATTCGCACCATGCGCGATACCGGCGCCGACATGCAGGAGAAGTACAAGGAAACCTCCAAGGGCGGCCTGGCGGTCAACGCTATCGAGTGCTGAACGATCTCTTTGTCGGGCGGTGCATGCCGTCCTGCCTGGCGCGTCACTCCGGTGGCGCGCCTTTTTTTATGTCTCGTGTCGGGGGCCGCGTGGCGGCAGCGTCTCGCCGATATGGGCGACCAGGTAGTCGAGAAAGTGCTGGACCTTGGCCGAGCGGTGGCGATGGCGGGGATAGACGGCCCACACCGCCGTGTCGCCGTGGCGATAGGCGTCGAGCACGCTGATCAGCGCGCCGCGGGCCAGGTGCTCCTCGACATAGTAGTCGGGCAACTGGGCCACCCCCAGGCCCTTCAGGGCGGCATCGAGCAGCGCCGGGCCGGAGTTGCCGCTCAGCGGGCCGTCGACGCGGATGTCGCGGCGCACGCCGTCGACGTCGAAGCGCCAGTAGTCCCGCGAGCCAACCAGGCAGCGGTGGCGGGACAGCTCCGAGAGGCTATGGGGCTGGGCGATCCGGGTGAAGTAGGCGGGCGCGCCGACCACGTACTCGCGCCGCTCGCACAGGCGCCGGGCGATCAGCGAGGAGTCTTTCAGCCGGCCCATGCGGATGGCGATGTCGAAGCCCTCGTCGATGATGTCCACCTGGCGGTTGGTGAAGTGCATGCGCACCTCGAGCCGCGGATTGGCGCACATGAAGTCGTGTACCAGCGGCGCGATGAAGCGTTCGCCGAAGGTGGTGGCACAGGTCAGGCTCAGCAGGCCGGTGGGGGTGTCCTGAAGTTCCTTGACCGCGGTTTCGGCCTCGCGGAAGCCCTCGAACAGGTGCTGACAGTGCTGGTAGTAGAGCTGCCCGGCCTCGGTGAGACGAATCCGCCGCGTGGTGCGATAGAGCAGGGTGGTGCCCAGCTGGTTTTCCAGCTGGCTGACCAGGCGGCTGACGTGGGAGCTCGAGACCTTGAGGCGTTCGGCGGCGGCCTTGAAGGCGCCCAGGCGAACGACTTCGATGAAGGCCTCGACGCGGTCCCAGCGTTGCATACGGTGTGTCCTCCGATGAGCGGTGCGCTGGATTGTTGTCAGGTGGCAACAATGTCATGCGTTTAGTGCAGTTTATCCGAGTATGCGGTCTTGCCTAGACTGTGGGAAGGCCAACCCCATTGAGAGGAGTGAATCATGAAGTCACGTGCCGCCGTCGCCCTGGAAGCGGGCAAGCCGCTCGAGCTGACCGAGATCGACGTCGAGGGCCCCAAGGCCGGCGAAGTGCTGGTGCGCATGGCCGCCACCAGCGTCTGCCATACCGACGCCTACACGCTGTCCGGGTCCGACCCGGAGGGGCTTTTCCCCTCCGTGCTGGGCCACGAGGGCGCCGGCATCGTCGAGGAAGTAGGCGAAGGCGTCACCAGTCTGCGCCCCGGCGACCATGTCATTCCGCTCTATACCGCCGAGTGCGGCAAGTGCAAGTTCTGCCTGTCCGGCAAGACCAACCTGTGCGGTGCGGTGCGTGCGACACAGGGCAAGGGCGTGATGCCCGACGGCACCAGCCGTTTCTCCCTGGAGGGCAAGCCGCTCCACCATTACATGGGGACTTCCACCTTCAGCGAGTACACCGTGGTCCCCGAGGTGTCCCTGGCCGTGGTGTCGAAGGAAGCGCCGCTGGACAAGATCTGCCTGCTCGGCTGTGGCGTGACCACCGGCATCGGTGCGGTCATGAACACCGCCAAGGTCGAGCCGGGCGCCACCGTGGCGGTGTTCGGCCTCGGTGCCATCGGCCTGGCCGTGATCCAGGGTGCGGTCATGGCCAAGGCCAGCCGCATCATTGCCATCGACGTGAACCCGGAGAAGTTCGAGCTGGCCAAGCAGTTCGGCGCCACCGAGTTCGTCAATCCGAAGGACTACAGCGACTCCATCCAGCAGGTCATCGTCGACATGACCGACGGTGGCGTCGACTATTCCTTCGAGTGCATCGGTAACGTCAACGTCATGCGCTCTGCCCTGGAGTGCTGCCACAAGGGCTGGGGCGAGTCGGTGATCATCGGTGTCGCCGGTGCCGGCGAGGAGATCTCCACTCGTCCGTTCCAGCTGGTCACCGGTCGGGTCTGGAAAGGCTCTGCCTTCGGTGGCGTCAAGGGTCGCACCGAGCTGCCGGGCTACGTGGATCGCTACATGAAGGGTGAGATCAACATCGACGACTTCATCACCCACGACATGCCGTTCGAGAAGATCAACGAGGCCTTCGAGCTGCTGCACAAGGGCGAGAGTATCCGCACCGTGCTGCACTTTTGATCGCGCCCGAGGCCGCGCGAAGGGCTCGATACGCAACGCGCGCCCGATACCGCGCGAAGGGCTCGATGCGCAATACGCGCCCGATGCCGCGCCTCTTCTCTTGACCGACCCGTGCCCGGTGTCGCGGATGCTGCATCGATCGATGCGCCCACGACACCGGGCGAATCCGACGAGGAATCGCCCATGACCATGACCGAACACCTCGAGCTGGTTTCGGCCAACCGCAGCTTCGGCGGCTGGCACAAGCGCTATCGGCACCGCTCGCGGGCGCTCGATTGCGAGATGACCTTCGCCATCTACCTGCCGCCGCAAGCGGAAACCGAGCGCGTACCGCTGCTGTGGTGGCTGTCGGGACTGACCTGTACCGACGAGAACTTCATGCAGAAGGCCGGCGCCCAGCGTCTGGCCGCCGAGCTGGGCATCGCCATCGTCTGCCCGGACACCAGCCCCCGCGGGCTGAACCTTCCGGGGGAAGACGACAGCTACGACTTCGGTTCCGGCGCGGGCTTCTACGTCAACGCCACCCAGGCGCCGTGGAAGGACCACTATCGGATGTACGACTACGTGGCCGAGGAGCTGCCCTCGGTGGTGCGCCAGCACTTCCCGGTCAATGGCCGGGAGGCGATCAGCGGCCATTCCATGGGCGGCCATGGTGCGCTGATCCTGGCCCTGCGCCGTCCTGGGCACTATCGCTCGGTGTCGGCCTTCGCACCGGTCGTCAATCCGACCCAGTGTCCCTGGGGGCGCAAGGCCTTCGGCAACTATCTGGGCGAGGATGTCAGCCACTGGACGCAGTACGACGCCTGCGAACTGGTGGCCCGCGGGGCCTCCCGTCAGCCGCTGTTCGTCGACCAGGGCGAGGCCGACGACTTCCTCGAGGAGCAGCTCTGCCCCGAGCGTCTGGAGGCGGTGTGCGCCGAGCATGATCATCCGCTGACCCTGCGTCGGCAGCCCGGCTACGATCACAGCTATTTCTTCATCGCCAGCTTCATCGACGACCATCTGCGCTACCACGCCGAGCATCTGCACGCTCGACGCTGAGTCGTTTCCCTTTCTGCCGCGCCGCCTTTCAGGCGGCGCTTTTCGTTGCACGCATCGTGTGTCTCTGCGTCATCGGCATGCTTGTTCGCGACTCATTGCCGCTATGTACCGGGAATCCATTCTCCGATAGGCAAATTTGACATGCTGAAAAACGACATGGCGGGTAAATTTCGCAATGAGCATGCCTGATAGCGACAGGTGGCTCTTTCCAAGACATCAAGCAAAGCCCCGTCCGATAACAAGAACACGACAATATACACCGTGCTGGAGACCAAGATGACAAGCGCTCCTCAGGCCTCGCGTAATGCCGCCGTTCCCCAGACCCTCGGCTTCCTGCTGCTGGACAACTTCACCCTGATCTCGCTGGCGTCGGCCATCGAGCCGCTGCGCATGGCCAACCAACTGGCGGGCCGTGAACTCTATCGCTGGTATACCCTGAGCCTCGACGGCGGGCCGGTGAAGGCCAGCGATGGTCTTCAGGTGACGCCCGACGCCTCGATCACGGTGCCGTTGGCGCTGGATACGGTGATCGTGTGCGGCGGCGTGGGACCTCAGCGCAGCGTGCAGCGCGAGCACGTCACCTGGCTGCAGTCCCAGGCGCGACAGTCGCGTCGCCTTGGCGCGGTGTGCACCGGCACCTGGGCGCTGGCTCGGGCGGGGCTGCTCGACGGCTTCGAGGCCAGCGTGCACTGGGAGTGCCTGGCCGCCATGCAGGAAGCCTTTCCCAAGGTGTCGCTCACCACCCGACTGTTCTCCATCGACCGTGAGCGGGCGACCTCCTCCGGTGGCACGGCGCCGCTGGACATGATGCTGACCCTGATCGCACGTGATCACGGTCGCGAGCTGGCCGCCGGCATCTCCGAAATGTTCATCTACGACAGGGTGCGCAACGAGCAGGATCAGCAGCGCGTGCCCCTCAAGCATGTGCTCGGCACGACCCAGCCGCGGCTGCTGGAGATCGTGGCGCTGATGGAGGCCAACCTGGAGGAGCCGATCAGCCTCGACGAGCTGGCCGAGTACGTCAACGTCTCGCGCCGCCAGCTGGAGCGGCTGTTCCAGAAGAACCTGCACTGCTCGCCGTCGCGCTACTATCTCAAGCTGCGCCTGACGCGAGCCCGGCAACTGCTCAAGCAGACCCCGATGTCGATCATCGAGGTGGCTTCGGCCTGCGGCTTTGTCTCCACGCCGCATTTCTCCAAGTGCTATCGGGAATACTTCGGTATCCCGCCTCGCGACGAGCGGCTGGGATCCAGCGCCGTCGAGCTGGTGCCGGTGGAACTGGGCCGCGAGGCCGCCGTCATGCTACAGTCCGCCTCGTTCGAGTCGGTTCCCGAGGCACCGGTATCCGCGGCCATGAGCGCCCTGGATCAGGCCAGGGGCGAGCCGACCTATGCCAGTGTCAGGTTGAGGAACTAGGAGCTCCTTCCCGGCCCTCGGTGACGACGGATGCCGTGAGCGCTCGTCTCGCCCGCCTGGCGGTCACGGAGCTCCGGGCGGGAGGCGATGCGCAAAGGACTAGGATGGCTGGCACGGGCCCTGGGGCTCGCGCTGCTCGGCTGGATCGGGCTCAGCGTGCTGGCGGTACTGATGTTCCGGGTGGTGCCGGTGGGCGGTTCCATGGTGATGCTCGAGCGCAAGGTGGAAGCCTGGAGCGCCGGTGAATCCCTGGATATCCGCCAGGATTGGCGCCCCTGGGCCGAACTTGCCGATACCGCCAAGCTGGCGGTGATTGCCGCTGAAGACCAGCGCTTCCCCGATCATCACGGTTTCGACCTGGTCGAGCTGCGCCGCGCCGTCGAGGCCAGTCTCGACGGCGGTGACCTGCGCGGCGCCAGTACGCTCAGTCAGCAGACCGCCAAGAACCTGTTCCTGTGGACCGGTCGCAGTTGGGTGCGCAAGGGGCTGGAAGCCTGGTTCACCCTGCTGCTCGAGACGCTCTGGCCCAAGGAGCGGATCCTCGAGGTCTATCTCAATATCGCCGAGTGGGACGACGGGGTCTTCGGCCTGGAGGCCGCGGCCCAGCATTACTTCGGTGTCTCCGCGTCCCGCCTCAGTGCCGTCCAGGCCAGTCGGCTGGCCGCCATCCTGCCCAACCCCCGGGGGTGGAGCGCTTCCCGCCCCAGTGCCCACGTGCTGGGTCGCAGCGCCTGGATCCGTGGCCAGATGCGTAACCTCGGCACCGCTTACCTCGAACGACTCTGACGCGTCCGGTGGCCTCGAGAGTGCCCTGACGCGACACCGATTTCCCGTCGTGTCGCGATCGCGACGATCGTGACGTTTTTGGAATTTTCCCGGTCGCTTCCAGGCGCCGGGCCCCGCGGGGTGGGGGATATGCTGCCGGCGTGATCATGCACCACCACGGAGCCCCCGCCATGACCCCTGCCGAGCTGCACCAGGATGCCATCGTCATCGATGGCCTGATTATCGCCAAGTGGAATCGCGAGCTGTTCGAGGACATGCGCAAGGGCGGCTTGACGGCCGCCAACTGCACCGTGTCCGTCTGGGAAGGTTTCCAGGCCACCGTCGACAACATCGTCAAGACCGACGCCCTGATGGCCGAGTCCAGCGATCTGGTGCGCCCGGTCCGTACCACCGCGGACATCATCCGGGCCAAGGAAGAGGGCAAGACCGGGATCATCTACGGATTCCAGAACGCCCACGCCTTCGAGGACCAGATCGGCTACGTCGAGATCTTCAAGAAGCTAGGCGTGGGCATCGTGCAGATGTGCTACAACACCCAGAACCTGGTCGGTACCGGCTGCTACGAGCGTGACGGCGGGCTGTCTGGCTTCGGTCGCGAGATCGTCGCCGAGATGAACCGTGTGGGCATCATGTGCGATCTCTCCCACGTCGGCGAAAACACCTCTCGCGAGGTCATCGAGGCCTCCGAGAAGCCGGTGTGCTACTCCCACTGCCTGCCGTCCGGGCTCAAGGAACACCCGCGCAACAAGTCCGACGAAGAGCTCAGGTTCATCGCCGACAACGGCGGCTTCGTCGGCGTGACCATGTTCACTCCCTTCCTGCGCGCCGGCGTTGACGCCACCGTCGACGACTACGTCGAGGCCATCGAATACGTGATGAACATCGTCGGCGAGGATGCCATTGGCATCGGCACCGACTTCACCCAGGGCCACGACAAGCAGTTCTTCGAGTGGCTGACCCACGACAAGGGCTATGCCCGTCGCCTGACCAACTTCGGCAAGATCATCAATCCCGAGGGCATCCGTACCATCGGCGAATTCCCCAATCTCACCGAGGCACTGCTGAAGCGCGGCATGAGCGAGCGTCAGGTGCGCAAGATCATGGGTGAAAACTGGGTCAATGTGCTGAAGGACGTCTGGGGCAGCTAGGACCAAGAACGAAGGGGAAGAGGGAAGAGGGAAGTAAGAAGATGCTGTTCTCTACCCCTTCTCTGACTTCTCACTTCTCGTTTCTTGATTCTTATCCCTTACCTCTTACTTCTTATCTTTTTATAACGATAATTCGAGGAATACGATCGTGACCAAGATGGCTCCCGCACTGCCCATCGAAGTGGATGCCGAGACCGGCGTCTGGACCACCGATGCGCTGCCCATGCTCTACGTGCCGCGGCACTTCTTCATCAATAACCATATCGCCGTGGAAGAGGCCCTGGGCGCCGACAAGTATGCCGAGATTCTCTATCAGGCCGGCTACAAGAGCGCCTGGCACTGGTGCGAGAAGGAAGCCGAGTGCCACGGCCTCGAGGGCGTGGAGGTCTTCGAGCACTACATGAAGCGCCTCTCCCAGCGCGGCTGGGGGCTGTTCGTCACCGAAGAGATCGATCTCGACGCGGGTACCTGCCGCGTGCGACTGGAGCACAGTGCCTTCGTCTATCAGATGGGCAAGGTGGGCCGCAAGATCGAATACATGTTCACCGGCTGGTTCGCCGGCGCCATGGACCAGATCCTCGCCGCCCGTGGCAGCGATCTGCGCACCGTCGCCGAGCAGACCCAGAGCGGCGCCGAGGAAGGCTGCGACGTTGGCATCTTCGTGACCCGTCCCGCCGCATTCTCCAACTCCGCTCAGGGCTGAGGAAGCTTCATCATGGCATTCGACGCGATCTTCCAGCCGATCCAGATCGGCAATCTCACCATCCGTAACCGCGTGGTCAGCACCGCACACGCCGAGGTCTACGCGACCGACGGCGGCATGACCACTGACCGCTACGTCAAGTATTACGAAGAGAAGGCCAAGGGCGGCTGTGGCCTGTGCATCTGCGGCGGCTCCTCGGTGGTCTCCATCGATAGCCCGCAGGCCTGGTGGAGCTCGGTGAATCTCTCCACCGACCGCATCATCCCGCACTTCCAGAATCTGGCCGATGCCGTGCACAAGCATGGCGGCAAGATCATGATCCAGATTACCCACATGGGTCGCCGCTCGCGCTGGGACGGTTACAACTGGTCGACCCTGCTGTCGCCGTCCGGCATCCGTGAGCCGGTTCATCGCTCCACCTGCAAGACCATCGAGGAGGAGGAAATCTGGCGCATCATCGGTGACTTCGCGCAGGCCGCGCGTCGGGCGAAAGAAGGTGGCCTGGACGGCGTCGAACTGTCCGCCGTCCACCAGCACCTGATCGACCAGTTCTGGAGCCCGCGGGTCAACAAGCGCACCGACCAGTGGGGCGGTAGCTTCGAGAATCGCATGCGCTTCGGCATGGAAGTGCTCAAGGCGGTGCGCGCCGAGGTCGGCGACGACTTCGTGGTCGGCATGCGCATCTGCGGCGACGAGTTCCACCCGGACGGCCTGTCACACGACGACATGAAGCAGATTGCCGCCTTCTACGATGCCACCGGACAGGTGGACTTCTTCGGTGTGGTCGGTTCTGGCTGCGACACCCACGACACCCTGGCCAACGTCATTCCCAACATGTCCTTCCCGCCGGAGCCGTTCCTGCACCTGGCGGCGGGTATCAAGGAAGTGGTCTCCGCACCGGTGATCCACGCCCAGAACATCAAGGACCCCAACCAGGCCGAGCGGATCCTCGAGGGCGGCTATGTGGACCTGGTGGGCATGACCCGGGCGCATATCGCCGACCCCCACCTGATTGCCAAGATCAAGATGGGCCAGGTCGACCAGATCAAGCAGTGCGTGGGTGCCAACTATTGCATCGACCGCCAGTACCAGGGCCTGGACGTGCTGTGCATCCAGAACGCCGCCACGTCCCGCGAGTACATGGGCTTGCCGCATATCATCGAGCCCACCGAGGGCAAGAAGCGCAAGATCGTGGTGGTCGGCGGTGGCCCCGGCGGTATGGAGGCTGCGCGAGTGGCCGCCGAGCGCGGCCATGAGGTGACCCTGTTCGAAGCCGCCGAGGCGCTGGGTGGGCAGATCACCACCGCCGCCAAGGCGCCTCAGCGCGACCAGATTGCCGGTATCACCCGCTGGTACCAGCTGGAGCTGGCGCGTCTCGGCGTCGACCTGCGCCTGGGGACCCGTGCCGACGAGGCCACCCTCAAGGACCTGCGTGCGGATATCGTGGTGCTGGCGACCGGTGGCAAGCCGTACCTCGACCAGTACCCCGAGTGGGGCTACTCCGAGAATCCCGAGGAGAGCCTGATCGTCAGCACCTGGGACATCCTGGACGGGCGTGTCGAGCCGGGCAAGAACGTGCTGATCTACGATGCCCTGTGTGAGTTCGCCGGCATGTCCGCAGCCGACTACCTGGCCGACAAGGGCGCCAAGGTCGAGATCGTGACCGACGACATCAAGCCAGGTGCGGCGGTGGGCGGCACTACCTTCCCGACCTATTACCGCAGCCTCTACCAGAAGGAGGTGATCATGACCTCCGACCTGATGCTGCACAAGGTCTACCGCGAAGGCGACTCGCTGGTGGCGGTGCTCGAGAACGAGTACACCGGTACCCAGGAAGAGCGTGTGGTCGACCAGATCGTGGTCGAGAACGGCGTGCGTCCGGACGAGGGGCTCTATTTCGAGCTGAAGCACCAGTCCCGCAACAAGGGTCAGGTCGACCTGGAGGCGTTGTACGACATCAAGCCGCAGCCCTGCCTGAGCGAAGACGGCGATGGGTTCCTGCTGTTCCGCCTGGGTGACTGCACGGCACCACGCAACACTCATGCGGCGATCTACGACGCCCTGCGCCTCTGCAAGGACTTTTAACCCCTAGCTGGAAGCCTGAAGCTTGAAGCTGGAAGGAAAACCCGCGCTTTTCGCCCTTTCTTCCAGCTTCCGGCTTTCAGCTTCCAGCTCGCCGATGAGGTGAGCGAGATGCTCGATACCTTACTTCCGATCCTGATCTTCGCCGCGCTGGGGCTGGCGGCGATCGGTGCCATCCGGCGCGCGCGCCTGTGGCGCCAGGGCCGCCCCTCGCCGGTGCCGGTGATCAAGGGACTGGCGGCCATGCCGCGTCGCTACCTGGTCGACCTGCACCACGTGGTCGGGCGCGACAAGGTGATGTCCAATACCCACGTGGCCACCGCCGGTGGCTTCGTTGCCGCGGCCGTGCTGATGGTGCTGGTGCACGGCCTTGGCCTGGCCGCCGGCGTACTCGGCTGGGTACTGCTGGCCGCCAGCGCCACCATGTTCGTCGGCAGCTGCTTCGTGGCCCGCCGGCGCCGCCAACCGCCGTCGCGGCTCTCCAAGGGCCCGTGGATGCGCCTGCCCAAGAGCCTGATGGCCTTCTCGCTGAGCGTGTTCGCCATCACCCTGCCTGCCGTGGGCCTGCTGCCCGAAGACTTCGGCAGCTGGATCCTGGCGCTGGCGCTCTGCGCCGTGCTGGTCTGGGGCCTTGGCGAGATGGTCTTCGGCATGGCTTGGGGCGGGCCGATGAAGCACGCCTTCGCCGGCGCCTTGCACCTGGCCTTCCACCGTCGCGCCGAGCGCTTTTCCACGCAAGGGGGTGAGGGCCGCCCCTCCACCGGCCTCAAGGCCTTGAATCTGGACGACGAAAGCGCCCCTCTGGGCGTCGAGAAGCCCAGCGACTTCACCTGGAACCAGCTGCTCGGCTTCGATGCCTGCGTGCAGTGCGGCCGCTGCGAGGCCATGTGCCCGGCCTTCGCCGCCGGCCAGCCGCTCAACCCCAAGAAGCTGATCCAGGACATGGTGGTCGGCATGGCCGGCGGCAGCGATGCCGCCTATGCCGGCAGCCCCTATCCGGGCAAGCCGGTGGGTGAGCACCAGGGCACGCCCCACGGGCCGATCGTGGCTCGTGAAGGCAAGGCCCTGGTGGACGCCGAGACCCTGTGGTCCTGCACCACCTGTCGCGCCTGCGTCGAGGAATGCCCGATGATGATCGAGCACGTCGATGCCATCGTCGACATGCGGCGCTTCCTGACCCTCGAGCACGGCAACACCCCCAACAAGGGCGCCGAGGTGCTCGACAACCTGATCGCCACCGACAACCCCGGCGGCTTCGATCCCGGCGCGCGGATGCACTGGGCCGCCGATCTGGAGCTGCCGCTGATGGCCGATCGCGGCGAGGCCGAGGTGTTGCTGTGGCTGGGTGATGGCGCCTACGACATGCGCAACCAGCGTACCCTGCGCTCGCTGGTCAAGGTGCTGCGCGCCGCCGACGTGGACTTCGCGGTGCTTGGCAACGAGGAGCGCGACAGCGGCGACGTGGCCCGTCGTCTGGGCGACGAAGCGACGTTCCAGAGCCTGGCGAAGCGCAACATCGCCACGCTCTCGAAGTACCGCTTCCAGCGCATCGTCACCTGCGATCCGCACAGCTTCCACGTGCTTGGCAACGAGTACGGCGAGATGGGAGGCCAGTACGAAGTGCGCCACCACAGTACCTACATCGCGGAACTCTTCGAGGCCGGTCGCCTGCACGTCAAGCCCTGGAAGGGCGGCGGCGTGACCTATCACGATCCCTGCTACCTGGGCCGCTACAACGGCGAGTACGAGGCACCGCGCAACGTGCTCAAGGCGCTGGGCATCGAGGTCGCCGAGATGGAACGCTCCGGCTTCCGTTCCCGCTGCTGCGGCGGCGGCGGCGGCGCGCCGATCACCGACATCCCCGGCGAGCGTCGCATTCCCGACATGCGCATGAACGACGTGGGCGAGACCGGTGCCGAGCTAGTGGCGGTGGGCTGCCCGCAGTGCACCGCCATGCTCGAGGGTGTGGTCGACGCCACCGCCGAGGTGCGCGACATCGCCGAACTGGTCGCGGGCGCGCTGACCGAGGCGCCCGAGGCGTCCGCCGGTGCGGACCGGCAATCATCGAATCGGCCCCAGGCCGTGGAGGTGGCGTGATGAGCGATATCGTCCGTCGTGATCCGCGCAAGGAATGGATCGCCCGTAACCGGCTGCACCCACAGCATCTGGACGTCCTGAGCGAGCTCGGCCAGGGGGCGGCCAGCGAGTGGCCGGGGCCGAATGGCCTCGTCCGCAAGAACCCGCACGCCGTGGGCTTCATGGGCCCCAACGGTATCAAGCGCATCGATCGCAGCGGCATTCAACAGGGCGCCGTTGGCGGCAGCAGGGGCGCAGCCTCGGCTGCCCAGAGCAAGCCGCTGGTCGAGATCGAGTCGCCGGCTTTCCTGGTCACGGTGGTGCCGGACATGTCCGGCGGCCGCCTCTCCAGTCACGACCGCGACCTGCTGGGCCTGGCCCGGCAGTTGGCCGATGCCGACCCGAATGCCCGTGGCGCAGTGCTGGTGGTGGTCTTCGGCGGGTACCACCGCGAGGGGGACGGCGAGCTGAAAGAGATTGGCTTCGGTGAGGCCGGCGTCGACCGCCTGCTGATCCTCGACGATCCCCGCTTCGACGGCTTCGCCCCCGAGGCTCGCCTCGGCGCGCTGCTGGCGGTGGAAGAGGCCTGGACACCGCGTCACTGGCTGGTGCCGGACTCCAAGCTCGGCGGCGCCGACCTGGGCCGCCGCCTGGCGGCGCGGCTCGGCGAGCGCCCGGCTACCGGCGTGTGGCAGGTCGAGCCCGATGCGAATGCCGAGCTCGGCTGGCAGTGCCTGGCGCGCGGTGCGGCGGCCACCATCGATATCCGCCGACCGCTGCCGCGGATCACCCTGGCACTCGCGGAGTGCGCCGAGCCGGTCGACGACAACCGTCACGCGGCAGAGGCGCTTGACCTGCCCCAGGCGCTGCCATCTCCGCTCTCGCGCATCGAAGACCTGGGCCAGGTACCGGTGGACCCGGCCGGCGTGGCGCTGGCCGAGGCCGAGTTCATCCTCTCTGCCGGCAACGGCGTGCGCGACTGGGACGGCTTCCATGCCGCCGCCGAGGTGCTTGGGGCCACGGAAGGGGCCTCGCGAGTCGCGGTCGACGATGGCTTCATGCCTCGCGATCGACAGGTGGGAGCCACCGGCACCTGGGTCACTGCCCGGGTCTACGTGGCGGTGGGCATCAGCGGCGCCATTCAGCACCTGCAGGGGATCCAGACCTGCGACAAGGTGGTGGCCATCAACATGGATCCCGGCTGCGACATGATCAAGCGCGCCGACCTGGCGGTGATTGCCGATTCGGCCAAGGTGCTCGAGGCGTTGGTCGAGCTGGTGAAGCAGCAACGAGAGGAGCAGCGCGATGCGGCCTGAACAGAGCACGATCCAGCCCCTGGAGATCACCGTGCTGGTCTCGGTGGGACGTCATCCCACCACCGGTCGCGCGCGCCGCGCCGATCAGGATGCCCGGGCGGTGGAGCTGGCCCGCGGCGTGGCCGACGCCCGGGTTCAGCTCATGCATGCCGGCGGCAAGGAGGCGGACTGTGAGTCGGCCCTGCGCGGCTACCTGGGCATGGGCTTCGACGCCCTGACCCTGGTCGAGCAGCCCGAGGGCGCCGATACGCTGCCTGCGCTCGCCGAGGCGCTCCGCGGGGCGCCGCCTCAGCTGGTGATTACCGGTGAACGCGCCGAACAGGGCGAAGGCTCCGGCCTGCTGCCTTACCTGCTGGCCGAGCGCCTGGGCTGGCCGGTGGTCAGTGGGCTGGCGGCGGTGGAGAGCGTCGAAAACGGCGTCGCCACCCTGCTGCAGGCGCTGCCGCGAGGCCAGCGCCGTCGCCTCAAGGTGCGCCTGCCGGCCATCGTGACCGTCGATGGCGCGGCGCCGGCGCCGCGTCAGAGCGCGTTCGGGCCGGCGCGGCGTGGCCATCTGGCCGCGGTGCCGGGCGGCGTGACCGTGGATGAGGCCTGGGCGAACTGGGAGACCCAGCCGGCCCGCAAGCGGCCCAAGCGTCTGAAAATCGTCAAGGCCGCTTCGGCCCGGGACCGTTTCAAGGCCGCGGCCGCCAAGGCCGAGGGGGGCGGTGGCCAGGTGCTCACCGATGTGGCTCCGGAGCAAGGCGCGGAGGCGATCCTCAAGTTGCTGAAAGAAGAAGGCGTACTGCGCTGAAGGTGATGCCGCCTGGTGCCTCGCCAGGCATGCCGCTCAGATTGGCAAGCGAATGTTGTCCCGGTCTATGGCCGGGACTTTTTTATCTTTGCAGGGCAGCTTTAGGCGCGGTAACCGACTAGCGGAGTGATATGATGCTTTAATAGATTTTAGCTATTGAAGGGCAGTGAGATTGCCGCAAATCGGCGTTTTGTACGAAATTTCTCACATCTAGTTGATTAGCCAAGTCCTATATCGGTAATGGGATTTCTGTTACCCTCCTGCGCTCGGCTTCGCTGCGCTATCTCTCTTCGAGCCTCTGTCGTATCCCCCCAATCGGTGAATCGCCTCATGGCAAAGCAACAGGACGCAACGGACTTGCAGCTCTCGCTCCGTGCCTGCAAGGGATCATTTCTTTCCGTGGGCTTCTTCAGCATGTTCGTGAACCTGCTGATGCTTGTTCCGCCTCTTTACATGCTGCAGGTCTACGACCGTGTCATAACCTCACGTAGCGAGGAAACCTTGCTCGTGCTGACGCTGGTTGTAGTGTTTCTGTTCATGGTCATGGGTGGGCTCGAGCTAGTGCGTTCGCGCATCCTGGTGCGCGTTGGAAACCGGCTAGATACCAGTCTCAACAGCAGGCTCTACAGTGCCATGTTCCGGCGTAGCGTCGTGGCTCAGGGGCGCCAGTCGGCACAGCCGCTGAATGATCTTACCAATTTGCGCCAGTTCCTCACCGGAAATGGCTTGTTCGCCTTCTTCGATGCCCCCTGGGTCCCCATCTATATTGGCGTGCTTTGTTTGTTCCATATCTGGCTCGGTGTCTTTGCCCTGTGTGCCGGTGTCATTCTTCTGGCATTGGCCATCGCCAACGAGATGGCCACGAAAGGGCTGCTTGCCGAAGCGAGCAATGAGAGCATCAAGTCGCAGGAGCTTGCCAACTCTAACCTTCGCAATGCCGAAGTACTGCATGCCATGGGTATGCTGCCCAATATCATGGGGCGTTGGGCGGAAAAGCATCACGCTTACCTGGCCAAGCAGTCCCAGGCGAGTGATCGGGCCGGCGCTCTTACCAATGCCTCGAAAGTGCTGCGCATGCTGTTCCAGTCGATGATTCTCGGCTTGGGGGCCCTGCTGGTGCTGCAGGGGGAGATGACGCCGGGAATGATGATTGCCGGCTCGATCATCATGGGGAGGGCTCTGGCCCCTATCGACCAGATGATCGGAAGCTGGAAAGGGTTCGTCGGTGCCCGAGGCGCCTATGAGCGTCTCAACGAACTGTTGACCCAGATCCCCGAGGAGCAGCGTCGGATGTCACTGCCTGCTCCCGACGGGCACCTGGCGATTGAAACCGTCGCGGCGGCTCCCCCGGGCGCGCGCATGGCGACCATTCGAGGTATCAATTTCGAGGTGCCTCGCGGCGAGCACATCGGCATCATTGGTCCCAGTGCCGCCGGCAAGTCGACCCTGGCTCGCGTCCTGCTGGGCATCTGGCCTACTCAGGTTGGCAACGTGCGGCTGGATGGCGCTGATATTCATCACTTCAACCGTGATGAGCTAGGACCTCACATCGGGTACCTGCCCCAGGATATCGAGCTGTTCGATGGCTCGGTCAGCGAGAACATCGCGCGCTTCGGCGACATCGACTCGAAGAAGGTCGTGACGGCGGCGAAGAAAGCCGGCGTGCACGAGATGATTCTCGAGCTGCCCAACGGCTACGACACGCAAATCTCTGCCTCCAGCGGAGCCCTGTCCGGGGGGCAGCGCCAGCGTGTCGGTCTGGCAAGGGCCCTGTACGGAGACCCCGTGCTGGTCGTGCTGGATGAGCCCAACTCCAACCTGGATGACGCCGGGGAGAAGGCGCTCTCCGACGCCATTTCCCAGCTCAAGGCCGAGGGAACGACCCTGATGGTCATCAGCCATCGCACCAGCGTCCTCAAGAACATGGACAAGTTGCTGGTGATGAAAGAAGGGCAGGTCAGCATGTTCGGCCCTCGAGACCAGGTGCTGGCACAGTTTGCCAAGACGTCTTCCCAGCGCCGAGTGGCGGCAGGGAACAATTATCGCCTGGCCTCCGTGGGTGGGGGTAAACGCCCTGGTGAATCCGAAAATGGCAGCGAGGAGCAACGGTAATGGCGGCCGAGCGAGAGGATAGCCAAGCAGGGAAACTTCCGAGCATCGACATCACGCCGGACTCTCAACCCCTGGAAGGAGAGGCCGTCGAGAAGCTGCCCACCAGCGACAAGAAGGTCAGGCGCTGGGGGCTGGTGATCCTGCTGGTGGCATTTGGGGGCTTCGGAACCTGGGCGCTGACTGCCAAGCTCGCTGTCGCCGTGGTGGCGCCGGGCAGTGTCTCCATCGAATCGTTCAAGCGCACCGTGCAGCATCTCGAAGGCGGTATCGTTCGTGACATCCTGGTGAAGGATGGGGACCATGTCGAGGCGGGGGATGCGCTTGTCATCCTGAGCGACACCCAGGCGCGTGCTCAACTGGACATCGCCCGTGCCCAGTACCTCATCAATCGTGCCATGGAAGTGCGCCTGCTCGCCGAGCAGGGGGAGGCCGATAGCCTGAGCTTTCCCGAGGAGTTGACCGGCAGCGACCTGGAGCGCGTGCAGGAAGTGTTGGCGGTACAGCGCAGCTTGTTCGTGTCACGCCGGGAGTCGCTCAACAGTACCTTGGCGTCGCTGGATGAGCAGGCCAACCAGATGCGTGATCAGATCGATGGGCTCGAGGCCCAGATCTCGGTGAATCTCAGGCGTATCGCCTCGCTGCGCTCCGAAGCGGAGGATTTTCGCTCCCTGTTCCGTGAGGGACTGGGCGACAATCAGCGCCTGCGGGAGCTCGAGCGACAAATCCTCGAATACGAAGGTCAGGTGGCTCGCTCCAGGTCAGAGGTCGCGCGCTTGAAGTCGCAGATCAGCGAGAATCAGGTCCAGAAGGAGGTGCGTCGCCAGGAGTATCAGTCCGAGGTTGGCGAGCAGTTGCGCAACGCCCAGGCCAAGATTGCGGAATCCGAAGAGCGGATTACCTCGCTGACCGACCAGGTGAATCGGACGACGGTGACCGCACCGGTGTCCGGGACGGTGGTTGGCCTCAAGGTGCACTCCCAGGGGGCTGTCATCCGCTCGGGGGATCCGATCATGGATGTCGTTCCCAGCGGGGATGGCTTTGTCGTCGAGGTCAGGATACCGAATCGCGATATCGATCATATCTTCATCGGGCAGCCTGCCGACATACGTTTCTCGGCTTTCAATCAGCGCTTGACCGACGAGATCTCGGGGGAAGTCACCTATATCAGCGCTGACAGCTTCGAGGACGAGGCCACGGGCCAGCAGTACTACAAGGGGCGGGTCAAGGTGACGGAAGAAGGGCGGAAGGACATGACCGAGCAGATGAAACTGCTGTCGGGAATGCCCGCCGAAGTCATGATTCGTACCGGTGACCGGACCTTTGCGAGCTACATTGCCAAGCCCATCAGTGACATGCTTGCCAGGGCGATGCGAGAGGAGTAAGGACATGCGCAGGATGGCGCACTCGAGAAGGAGATGGCCGAGCGGACGCTGGTCGACGGCATGTGGACTGTCGGTGATGGGCGTGACGTTCTCTACCTTGCTGTGGGCAGCTGACGAGCCGATGGAAGTGCCATTCCAGGATCAGCTTACGCAGCAGGCGCCGGTATCATCGGTTGTCGATCTGCCGAGACTGCCTGAACTGTTCGTGCTTGCCCTGGAGAACGATAGCGATCTGGCGAGCCAGCGCTATGAGCTGCAGGCCACCGAGGAAGAAGTGGACAAGGCGTGGTCTCAGCTCAAACCACAGGTAAGCGCTTCCGGGGGGTATTCCTATCAGGAAAGCGATAATTACTACACGAACAATCCCGACTATGACCCCAGCAACGAGTTCAGGTCCAGCGATGACGAGGCTCGTTATGAAGGTCAAACGCGAGATGTCAATTGGCAGGTGAGCCTGAGCCAGCCACTGTTCAGCGTCGAACGCTGGCGAGGTGTCGACAAGGCCGAGAGCCAGGTCGAGGCGGCACGCCTTCAGGTGGCCGTTGGTGAAAACAAGCTGGCCATGTCGCTGGTTGAGGCCTATCTGAACGCTTTTCTTGCCTCGCGCAAGGTGGGGCTGCTCGAGGCCAAGCGCGAATCGCTGGCTCTGCAACACCGTCAGGCCTCTCGCTCCTACGAGCTGGGCGTTGGGGATCGTCTCAATGTGCTGGAGTCCCAGTCCCGTCTTGACCAGGCCGTGGCGGATCGCATTCAAGCCGAGAACGAGCTCGAGGATGCCCTTGGCGAGCTTGAGCGACTGACGGGGCAACGCCTGGCCTTCGGACAGTCGCTGGGAGACCTACGCTCGGTCGAGCTGGCCGAGGTGGCAGGCAACGTGGACGAGTGGCTGCCGCGTACCGCCGACAATCTCGAAGTGGTGTTGGCCAGTCGGCGGCTGGGGTTGGCCGAAGCGGACACAGACGTGCGTCGTGGAGGCTATTACCCTGAGGTGTCACTGAACCTCAGCTATTCGGATCGCGACTCGAACGACCCCTATCGAGTGAGCCAGGATGGGCGTGCCAGCGTTCAGCTCGAGCTTCCCATTTACCGCGGGGGCTATACGAGCGCCAACGTGCGACAGGGTGAGCTGTCATCGTTGGCTCGGGAGGCCTCCCTGACAAATGCCCGCCGATTGGCGCGCCAACAGGTAAGGGAAAGCCTGAGGAATATCGCCGGTAGCCGTCGCCAGCTCAACGCATTGGGGCGGTCCATTGATTCAAGTCGACTGTTTCTTGAAGCGGCGGAGAAAGGCGAACAGCTGGGACTGCGCGACCTGGTCGACGTGCTGGATGCCAGGGCCGAGCTCTATGACTTGAGAATCCAGTACGTCGACACCGTGCGGGAGTACCTGCTCGAGCGCTTGAAGCTCGAAGTGGCCGTGGGTGACCTGGGGTCGGATGACCTCGTGCGCACCATGGTGACGTTGCAGGCAATGGCTCGGACATCCGAGCAAGATGGCTGATGTTTGCCGTAACTCGTCGGTCGCCGTGTATCGGTATCGCGACCCGATAGACGAAGAGGCCGCATGAGTACGACTTCCAGTGATTGGCTGCGACGCCTGATGCGCTGTTTCGATGCCGGCATCGCCATGCTCGTGGCGGCAGGGGTGTTGATCACGATGCCCGGTCTGGACGATGCCCAGGGCATCGAGTATTCGTTGCTGATCCTGGTGGGAGGTTTGCTGTTGCCTGCCTGCGGGGAGCTTCTAGGCCTCTACGAACCCTGGCGAGGGCGTAGCCTGTTCACCATGCTGGGGATCTATGCGTTCAGCTGTCTGCTGGCCATCGTGTTGCTCAGCGTCTTCCTCGTCATTACGCAGAGTTCGCCCATCTTCTCCCGTGGCTGGATGCTGGCGTCCTCACTGTCCGTGCTGGGACTGGGCTGCCTGCTGCGCGCCGGACTCTATGCCTATCTTCGCTCGCTGCGGGCCAGGGGCTACAACCTCAAGCGGGTTCTGGTCATCGGGCGAGCCGGAAATATAGAGCGAGTTCAGCGGCACCTCGCCGCATTGCCCTATATCGGCTATCGCATCAGCCACGTCGTGACCGACACGCCGGAAGGAGACATCCTGAGTCGCGTCAAGGAGCTGGTCGCGCAGAGCGTCTTTCGGCGGGACTACGATGAAATCTGGTTGACTTACCCTCTTACCGAAGGGGAGACCGTCAAGTCGATTGCCGGCGAGCTGTTCTCCGTGCCCGTGAATCTTCGCTACTTTCCGGATCTCTCCGATGTGCGGCTGCTTAATCACCGCGTTGCGAAAGTCGCGGACATGTATTCCCTGGACCTCAATGTCAGCCCGCTCAACGGCCCGATGCGCTGGATCAAGGCGCTGGAGGATCGGCTTCTGGGGCTATTGATGTTCCTTCTCTTTCTCCCTGTGATGTTGATCATTGCCGCTTTAGTGCATTGGAAAATGGGCGCACCGATACTGTTCAAGCAGCATCGTCATGGCCTGGATGGGAAGCGTTTTCGCATTTACAAGTTTCGCACAATGCGCCCCCATCACTCGGAGAAGGGAACGTGCCCGGCGGTTGATAGTGACCCTCGCATCACGCGTCTGGGGCAGTTCCTGCGCCAGACGAGTCTCGACGAATTGCCCCAGCTCTACAATGTGCTGCAAGGACGAATGTCGCTTGTGGGGCCGCGACCACATGCCATGGACCATAACGACCACTACAAGGACGTGATCGAAGTCTATATGCAGCGGCACCGGGTCAAGCCGGGCATGACGGGATGGGCTCAAGTCAACGGACTGCGTGGCATCACCGAAGATATCGAGCTGATGCGGCGGCGAGTGGAATATGACCTTTATTATATTGATAATTGGTCGCTGGGTCTTGACTTCAAGATTCTTGCCATGACGCCGACGCGAGGGTTCATCAATCGGCAGCCATAGGTCCGTCATGGCCACCATGGTGACAAGCGGCGGAACCGCCAGGACAAGGGCGTATTCTGTGCGCTGTGGGCTGCTGCCATCTCTGGAGCTGAGGTGGTATCATTCTGCGCCATTCCGCCACATTACTTGCGGCACGTTCAGGGTCGCCGTGGGAATGCTGAGAACCAGGTGCAGAGAGCGCACGTATGACGCTCTGTCACGGAGGACGCATGCTAAGGCCTGTCATTCTGTCCGGAGGCTCAGGGTCACGTCTCTGGCCAGTGTCTCGCGAACACTACCCCAAACAGTTTCTAAAGCTGAATTCCGAGCGCCATAGCCTGCTGCAGGAAACTGTCTTGCGCCTGGCACATATCGAAGGCTGCGCCTCACCGTTGGTGGTCTGCAACGATGAGCACCGCTTCCTGGTCGCCGAGCAGCTGCAAACGGCTGGCGTGCCGGCCACGACTATCCTGCTGGAGCCCATCGGGCGAAATACCGCGCCGGCGCTGGCACTTGCCTGCATGACGGCCCTTGAGGACGACGATGACGCGAGCCTGCTGGTCATGCCGGCCGACCATGTCATCGACGACCATGTTGCGTTTGCCGAGGCCGTCGCGAAGGGAAGAGACCTCGTGTCACAAGGTCAACTCGTCACCTTTGGCATCGAGCCGTCTTCGCCGCACACCGGATATGGCTATATTCGCCGCGGGGCAGCGCTGGGGGCGGGCTTCCAGGTAGATGCCTTCGTCGAGAAGCCTGACAGCGAGCGTGCACGCACCTACCTGAATAGCGGAGACTACCTCTGGAATAGCGGCATCTTCCTGATCGGGGCCCGCCACTATTTGCGAGAGCTGTCAGAGTATGCCCCCGACATTCTCGAGCACTGTCAAGCGGCCTATGAGGGGCGCAGGGAAGATATGGACTTCCTGCGAATCGATCCGCGTCCTTTCACGGAATGTCGCAGTGAATCCATCGATTATGCGGTCATGGAACATACGCAGACGGCCGCCGTCGTGCCCATGGACCCCGGCTGGAGTGATATCGGTTCCTGGGATGCGATACACGATCTCAAGCGCCGCGGGGCCGGCGAGGACGGCAATGCGGTTCATGGCGACGTACTGCTTCATGACTCGACGGGCAACCTCGTGCGTAGCGAGTCGCGCCTGGTAGCAGGCGTTGGCGTAAAGGACCTGGTCATCGTGGAAACGGAAGATGCCGTTCTTGTGGCCAATCGTGAGCATGCCCAGGAGACCAAGCAGATCGTCAACGCTCTGAAGGAAGCGGGGCGCGCGGAGTTCCAGTCCCACCAGAGCGTCTATCGGCCATGGGGCCACTATCGTGCACTGGTTAGCTTTGAAGGTTTTCAGGTCAAGGAGATCGTGGTCAAGCCCGGTGGGAGACTCTCCCTGCAGATGCATCATCACCGAGCGGAGCATTGGGTGGTGGTCGCGGGCACGGCCAGGGTCACGCTGGGCGGTGGCCACGGTGACAGCGAGTCCATGAGAAGCTTCTTGCTCAGCGAGGATGAGTCGACCTATATCCCGCTCGGCACGGTGCACCGTCTCGAGAACCCCGGCTTGATCCCCTTGCGTTTGATCGAGGTACAGACCGGCGTTTATCTGGGGGAAGACGATATCGTCCGTTTCGATGATATCTATGGGCGGACGCCGACTGGCGTGTCTCATGACGGGTGAGGTCGACTCCTTGACCGCACTTCGATGCTGGGGGCAGGGGCGTCGTGTTGCGATCGTGCATGACTGGCTGGTGGTGCAGGGAGGGGCCGAGAAGGTGCTGGACGCGCTGCTTGAGGCCTTCCCTCAGGCAGAGATCTTCACTCTGGTGGATTTTCTGCCAGCAGGGCAGCGTGGGCGCATCGCCCGCCACAAGGTGAACACCGGCCTGATCCAACGCCTGCCGATGGCTCGCCGGCATTACCGCCATTATCTCCCCTGGATGCCCTATGCCATCGAGCAGTTCGACCTGAGTGAGTTCGATCTGATCATCTCATCCAGTCACTGCGTGGCCAAGGGCGTCGTTACCCATCCCGGTCAGCGCCATGTCTGCTACTGCCATACCCCGATGCGCTACGCATGGGACATGAAGGAGGCTTATCTGAATGATGCTTCCTTCCCTACTCCGCTCGAGTGGTACCTGAGACGGGTGCTCAAGCGGCTTCGCCAGTGGGATCACTTTACGGCCAGTCAGGTAGATCATTTCATCGCCAATTCCACCAATGTGGCGGGCCGTATTCGCAAATACTATCGTCGTGATGCCACCGTGATTCATCCGCCCGTGGATCTCGAATCCATGTCCTGCCATGACGGGCCGCGTGATGATTACTACCTCGCGGCTTCACGGCTTGTGCCTTACAAGCGGCTGGACTTGATCGTTGAGGCGTTCCGCGCCGACGGTAAACGGCGTCTCAAGGTCGTCGGCGATGGGCCTGAGCGCAAGCGGCTCGAACGCCTTGCCGGTGGTGCCAGGAACATCGAACTGCTGGGCTTTCAGCCGAACGAGATGCTCAAGCACTTGATGGCCAATGCCAAGGGGTTCGTCTTTGCTGCCGATGAGGATTTCGGGATCCTGCCTCTTGAAGCCCAGGCCTGTGGCACGCCGGTGATAGCCTATGGACGGGGCGGTGCCCGCGAGACCGTGCTGGGCCTGGAACACGGGACGGCGGCCACCGGGGTGTTTTTCGACGAACAGACGTGTGTCGCTCTCGGGGAGGCGCTCGAGCGTTTCGAGAGCAAAGCCTTCGATTCGTCAGCTTGTCGGGAGCAGGCGGATCGGTTTTCTCGACAACGTTTCTGGTCGGGCTGGCTCGACCTGATGCATGAATTGGACCCTTGAAGGAGCCCGCCTCATGAAACGGATGCTACGGCGGCTGATATCCCGCTTTCTGCATCGTCTTGAGCGTTCGCCGCGCATCAAACTGTGGGGAAGAAGAATTCTGGAGCGCTTGCCGCGGTTGCGTGGCCTGGTGATTCGGCTCATGCATGGCGGCCCTCTGCTGGAGCGGCAACTGCCACCCAACGAGTTCGATACTCGCAGTGAGCCGCAGCAGCGCCTGATCGAGGATCTGCAGCATAGAGGGAGCCGGCAGCGATGAATACTCTGCATATCATCGATAACCCCGGCGGCTTGCCGTTGGAGGCGGACAACCGCTGGGCGACTAGCCTGTCCGATGGCTGGCAATCGGGGGATAGGCTGCTGTTGGTCGGTTTCGTTCCCGAGGCAGTGATCACCATTCGCCGCGAGTGGCTCCCGATGCTCGCCGATGGCGATATCGCCACGATTCTCGAGGATACTCAACGGGCGCTGATCGAGGAAGATACCGCGTTATGGGAGCATGCGTTGCAGGGCATGCTGGCGGCGTTGCCCGATGGGAAACGGCGCTATTCGACTCATGCGAATCAGCCTTCGAGGGAGCGCGACTTCTCTCCGACCGCTTCCAGTGCCGGAGAGGCGAATGCTGCGAGACCCCGCCTGGCCTTCGTGTCCCCGATGCCTCCGCAGGCGACCGGTATAGCCGACTACAGCGCAGAACTGCTGCCCTATCTGGCGGCCCACTACGAGATTACCCTGGTGACCGGCCAGCCCGACATCGAGTCGAGTCTTGCGGCGACCTATTCGGTACTCGAACCGGCTGACTTCGAGGCGAGCGCCGAGACCTTCGATCGCGTTCTCTACCAGATCGGTAATTCACCCTACCATGCTTATCAGTTCGAACTGCTGCGGCACAATCCCGGCACCGTCGTACTGCATGATGCCTATCTCTTCGATGCCGTCTGGTGGCTCAAGGATAGCGGGGCATGGCCCGACGGGCTGCGTCATCAGCTTTTCCGCGATCATGGATATCCCGCCGTGCTGGCGCTCGAGTCGACGAGTCAGGGGCAACGCGGCCCGGAACAGTATCCCGTCAATGGCTTCGTGACCGATGATGCGGCGGGCATCATCTACCATTCGGAGCATGCCCGGGCGATCGATCGGCACTGGCGGCCGGGGGCCTGGCGTGACGAGGGCGCCATCATCCCGCACCTTCGCCAGCTGCCCGCGGACGTGACGCCCGAGGCACGGCGCCTGGCGCGACAGGCACTGGGTGTCGACGAGACGGCGTGCCTGATCGCCAGCTTCGGGGGCATTAACCCGAAGAAGCTCACTGACCGCTTGATCGAGGCCGTGCTCGAGGGAGATGGCCTCGATCAGCATCCGCTACACCTCGTGCTAGTGGGGGCCCAGCACGCTGGCGATTTCGGCCATTGCATCGCGCGGCAACTCAAGCAGCACCCCCGCGGACGACACATCACCGTGACAGGCTATGTCGAGCGCCAGGACTATGTGTCGTGGCTCAAGGCGGCGGATATTGCCGTGCAATTGCGCCAGCAGTCCCGGGGAGAAAGCTCTGGCGCGATCCTGGACGCCATGGCCCACGGTCTGGCCGTCGTGACCAACGCCCACGGCAGCAGCGTCGAGATTCCCGATGACTGCGTTGTGATGCTGCCTGAGGAAGTGACGGTCTCCGATCTGGCATCCTCCCTGGGGCGGCTGGTCGAGAATGACGGGGTCCGTCAGGCCCTCGGGGCCGCGGCCCGCGACTATGTGTCGACACATCTCGACCCGACCATGGTGGCTACGCGCTATCGCGACGCCATCGAGCGCTTCGCCCATGGCGCCCGCCGCTATCGGCGCGAGGCCTGGCTGGATCACCTCTCGCAGCTACCCTGTGTCAGGCAGGCCGGCGAGGACGTGCTGGCAGCGCATGCCCGTCGACTGGTCGAGACGGGCGATATGTCGCCTGACACGCCGCCGCGTATCCTGTTCGATGTCAGCACCATCGCCTGGCACGATCTCAAGACCGGCATCGAGCGGGTGACCAGACGCATTGCCGACCGGCTGTTGCGTCAACCGCCTCCCGGGTGGCGCGTTGAGCTGGTGCGCTGGGGAGGCGATGACTTCCATCTCGCCCGGGGATTTGCCAGCGATCAGTTGGGGATTCGTCCTCCGGGGCCGGATCGTCCCTGCCAGGCGCGTCCTGGTGATATCTACGTCAGCGTCGAGTGGGCGCCTCCGCTGCTGGAACAGGCCGGTGAGGCCCTTCGCCGCATGCGGGCCATGGGGGTGCGCTGCTATTTCACCGTGCATGATCTTCTGCCGCTGCACATGCCCCAATGTTTTCCCGAGGGGACGCCCGAGACGATGCGCCGCTGGTTTGACGACATCGCAAGCCTGGCCGATGGCATCACCTGCGTTTCCGCCACCGTCGCCGAGGATGTTCGGCGGGAACTGGCGACGCCTACCTCGGCGCATCGACCTTGGGTCGAGGCCTTTCACCTCGGCGCCGATTTTTCGTCGGCCCAGCACGATGACGTGCCGCTGGAGCGCTCTGAGCAAGCCATGCTGTCGGCCGTCGAGGCCCTCGACGGCCCGACGCTGCTGATGGTGGGCACCATGGAACCGCGCAAGGGGCATCGACAGGTCCTCGAAGCCCTGGAGCGATGCTGGCAGGACGGCCATGCCATCAACCTGGTCATTGTCGGCAAGCAGGGGTGGCAGGTGGATGACCTGGCCTCGCGCCTGGCGCGTCATGCCCTGCGAGACCGGCGGCTATTCTGGGTTGAGGGAGCCAGTGATGGCTTGCTGTTGTCTCTGTATGAATCCAGCGACGCGTTGTTGGCAGCATCTTTCGGCGAGGGCTTTGGCTTGCCGCTGATCGAGGCCGCTCACCGGGGCATCCCGATTCTGGCAAGGGACATTCCCGTGTTCCGCGAGGTGGCCGGTGATCATGCCGACTACTTCCAGGCCGATAGTCCCGAGGCTCTGGCACGGGCCCTGACCCAATGGCGCGAGCGCTGGTCGCGTGGCGAGCTACGCGATTCCGCCGCCCTGCCGTTCAACAACTGGGCGCAGAGTACCGATCAATGGCTGACGCCGATCCTCGCCGACCTGCCGGTATCGAACGCGCCAGGCCAGCCCGGCGAGGTGAGCGCATGATGGCATCAGTGCATGCCCGGCTCGCTGGCTGGCGAAACCAGGCGCCCTTTCTCTGGCATCTGGCGCGACAGGAGCTCATCGAGCGGCATAGCGGCTCGCTGATTGGCAAGGCCTGGACGCTGATTGCGCCGCTGATCAATATCCTGGTCTTCGTGCTGGTGTTTTCCAAGATCATGGGCGCTCGCCTGGAAGGGTTTGGGGCAGAGATCGATCAGTACACCTACAGCATCTACCTGATCGTGGGGATTCTGGCCTGGACCGCCTTCGCCAAGAGCCTCAGTGCCATCACCAATCTCTATGGCGAGCAGGCCAACCTGATTACCAAGGTTCGAGTGTCGCTCAAGGCCTTGCCGCTGTCGGTCCTGCTTGCCGAGAGCGTCGTCTATGTCATCAGCATGATCTTCTTTGCTGCCTTCCTGGTACTGATCGACTTCCCTTTCAGTGCGTGGTGGCTGGGCGTGCCGCTGGTATTCGGCCTGCAGCTGGCTTTCACCTACGCGTTGGGACTCTTGCTGGCGGTACTGGCCGTCTATCTCAAGGACATCAAGGAAGCCGTGGCCGTATTGCTGCCGGTATGGTTCTGGACCACGCCCATCGTCTATGTCAGTGATATCCTGCCCCCTTGGGTCCTGAGCTACATGCAGCTCAATCCCCTGTTCCAGTTCATCGACGCCTATCGTGACCTCATCATGTATCAGCGCCTTCCCGCCCTGGGCTGGTTGGCTGCCCTGGTGTTGGTCACTCTGGGGCTGGCCGTCGCGGCGTTCTGGTTGTTGAAGCGTACCGAGCGCGACCTGCGGGATTGCCTCTGAGGAGTCGAGTCATGATTCGTGTCACCGACCTGAAAAAGTCGTTCAAGATGTTCTCACGACCTTCGGATCGACTCCTGGAGGCGCTGACGGGTCGCAATCGTCACCATACCCATGTGGCGCTGGAAGACGTCAGCTTCGAGGTGCGTTCCGGGGAAGTGCTCGGTGTGCTCGGGCGCAATGGTGCAGGCAAGTCCACGCTGCTCAAGCTGATGACCGGCGTGCTGATGGCCGATGCCGGGGATATCCACATCGACGGCCGGGTGACCGGGCTGCTCGAGCTGGGTACGGGGTTCAACCCCGAGTTGACCGGCATTCAGAACATCACCGCCAATGCGCTGATGCTGGGCATGAGCCATGCCGAGATCGAGGCACGTCATCAGGACATCATCGATTTCTCCGAGCTTGGCGAGTACATCCACGAGCCTCTGCGTACTTACTCCTCGGGCATGGTCATGCGACTCGGCTTTGCCATCGCCATCCATGCCGAGCCGGCCTGCTTCCTGGTCGACGAAGCTCTCTCGGTGGGAGACGGTTACTTTCAGCAGAAATGCATGAAGCGTATTCGCGAGTTCAAGGAGCAGGGCGGCGCCATCCTCTTCGTGTCTCATGACCTCAATGCCGTCAAGGTGTTATGCGACCGAGCCATGGTGCTCGAAGGAGGGCGCGTGGTCCATGAAGGAGAGCCGGAAGGTGCCGTCAACCTTTACAATCGCATCATGGCGCGTCAGGCCGAGGAAGAGGAAGGACGACACAAGGCTCGCCACGATGGTGCCTATGGGACGCGCCAGGCCGAGATCATCGACGCGAATGCCCAAGGAGAAGACAGCCATAGCCAGATGCTCACCAGCGGTGAAACGCTGTGGCTGGATCTGACGCTCCTGGCTCATGAAGCACTCGATGACGTGGCCTTGGGCGTGTTGATTCGAGACCGCTTCGGCCAGGATATTTTCGGCATCAATACCTACCAGCAGCAGGGGGCCTTCCGTCTGGTCAGAGATGAGCAGCGACGAGTGAGGCTGGCGATCGAGGCCACCATTGCGCCTGGCAAGTACACCATCACGCTGGCGTTACATTCTGGCGACCATCATCTCGACGACTGCTATTGGTGGCACGACAGCGCCCTGCAGTTCGAGGTGGCTGGCTATCGTGGCAGCAAGTTTTCCGGTATCTGTCAGTTGGCCTGTCACATCGAGCTCGATACCCGAAACGATCCCGCTGCCCGAGAGGAGGCCTCATGAGTGCAGACGATACCATCGATCAACTGGTACGCCGTCTGCGCGACGCGTCGAGCTCGTTGTCGGGCCAACAGCCGCCGGTCGCCCCTCCCATCGGAGACTGGCGTCGTAGCCTGAGCGATCTGCGTGACCGCCAGGAGCAAGCGTTTGTGCTGCTCGATGCCGGCGCCCCGCGACTGGCCGAACTGCTGAGTCACGACCGCGACGACCGAGCGTTCGTCGAGGGACTGTATCGCCATCTGCTGGGGCGCGAAGTCGATTCCGAAGGGCTCGAGCACTATGCGAAACGGGTTGCGACGGAAGGGCGCCTGGCGGTTGCCGTGGAGCTGGCCGACGCCGATGAAGCGCTTCGTCACCGCCGCCTGACCGGCCAGGTCTTGCCGGCCAGGCTGGAGGCTTGCAGGAATTGGCGTGGGCGCCTGGATCGCCTCGGCCCGCTGAGGGATATCGGACTGCGCCTGTGGCGCCGCTGGCTCGCCGACATGACGCGGCGATACCGTCCGCGGTGGGCCCTGGAAGCGGCGACCTGCCGGCTGCTGGTACAACAGTCCGATTGGTGCGAGGAACGCCATCAGCTGGCTACCGCCTTGCTCGAGATGGATGACCGGCAGCGGCACTTCGGGGCTCGGCAAGATCACGAATATGCCCGCCAGCAAGCGCTGTGGGAACAGCTGGCCGCCTGGCGTCGCGCCATCACCGGGCTCGGTGGGACGGTGGCCGAGTCGGGGGGCAGGCCCGGCGAGCCTGTGGGGGATTCCCGCTCGCAGGGCGACTCCCGGGAATACGATGATCTGGCGTCGGAGCTCGATGCCTATTATCTGGCCTTCGAAACGGCTTTCCGTGGCCCTGAAGCGTCGCTGTCAGCGCACCTGGATCACTACCGGGCGGACTGGAGTCTGGCTCGCCAGGCCGGAGAGACCGCCCTGGATCTGGGGTGCGGGCGAGGGGAATGGCTGCACCTGCTACGTCGTGCCGGCTTCGAGGCCCGCGGTATCGACCTGAATGCCACCATGGTCGCGCACTGTCGTGAGCAAGGCTTCGAGGTCGAGCACCAGGATGCCCTGGCAGCACTCAGCTCATGCGAGACCGCCAGCGTTGCCTTGATCAGCGGCTTTCACATTGCCGAGCATCTCCCCTTCGAGGTGCTGTTTCGCCTGGTGGGTGAGGCGCATCGCGTACTGGCTCCGGGCGGCGTGTTGATCCTGGAAACGCCTAACCCCGAAAATCTGATCGTTGCCAGCTACAGCTTCTATCATGACCTGACTCATCGGAATCCCTTGCCGCCCCCGACGCTGGAGTTCCTGTGCCAGTTTCACGGTTTCGGGGATACCACGTTGCGCCGCTTCAACCCGCCACCGGAGACGTCCCGAGTACCCGGGCAGGGACCGGTGGTCGAACGACTCAACGCCATGCTGGCCTCGGCCATGGACTACGCCGTCGTGGCGCGCAAGGCCAGCTCGCTGGATCAGGGGAACCCATGAAGCTGCTGGTCACTGCCAACCAGACGCCCTTTATCTCGGGGGGCGCCAACTACCATGTGCAAGGGCTGGTGGAGGCTCTTCGCCAGGATGGTCATCGGGTGGAGTGCCTACGCCTGCCGTTTCACTACGGTGAAGATCACATCCGCCGCCAGATGACATTCGTGGAAGGGCTCGAGGCCATCGCCCCCAACGATGTTTCCATCGACCGTGTCATCAGTTTGCAGTTTCCCGGCTACGGCGTCGCGCATCCCGACCACGTGGTCTGGTTGATGCATCAGCACCGGGTGTGCTACGAGCTGTTCGACCCTGCCACGGCCAGTCCGTCGCTGGCCCGGCTCAGGTCGGAGGTGGAAGCCTTCGATACCCGCCATCTGGGGCAGGCGCGACGGCGCTTCGCGAATTCCCCGCGTGTGGCCGAGCGCCTTGCCAGATACAACGGTCTGGATGCCGAGCCGCTCTATCACCCTCCCCATCGTGCCGAGCGTTTCACCTGTGGCGACGACTGGGGATACATCTATTACCCGAGCCGGCTTGAACCCCTCAAGCGCCAGGCGCTGCTGATACGTGCCGTGGCGCTATGCGAGCGGCCCGTGAGGTTGCTGTTGTCCGGTGAAGGGAGTCAGCAAGCGGCTCTGGAACAATTGATCGAGCTCAGCGGGGTTCGCGAACGGGTCCGCCTGCTGGGGCATATCAGCGAAGCGGAGAAGCTGACACTGTATGCCCATGCTCGTGCGATAGCGTTCCCTCCTTTCGACGAAGACTATGGCTACGTCACTCTGGAAGCCATGCTGGCAGCCAAACCGTTGATCACCTGCACCGATAGCGGCGGTCCGCTGGCATTCGTGCATCCGGGCGAGACAGGCTGGGTCGCAGAGCCTACCCCGGGATCCCTCGCCATGGCGCTGGACGATGCCTGGCAAAAGCCGCGTCGGGCTGCCGAGATGGGGCAAGCCGCCCGGCAGGTGTACGCGGACCATGACATCGGCTGGGAGCGCGTCGTCGCTACGCTGCTGGCGCCCTGAAGCGGGCAAGCCGCTTCCTGTCCTTCCGCTTCTCCTGAAGTACTCCTCCCATCCGATGGTCAGCCACGTGAGGCCGTCCATCGTCCCTCCAATGATGCTCGCTGGCGTTCATCGAAGCGTGTCCTGACATCCTGGCCGCCAGGGTGCCCTGGCGGCTTACGTCGCGTTTTCGCCGTCGCGCTCCTTCCCAGGTAAGGCACTTCCCTGGGAAGGAGTGCTCTCCGACTGTCGGCTGATGTACCGCAGCACGCAGCGCAGGCTTGCACAGAAGGCTGGCGGCGTCAGACGCGGTGCGTCATCGAGCACGTACAACGCGTGCTCCAGAGCCTCCATCGGGAGCGTCTCGATCAGGGGATATTTCTTCCTCCAAAGCCTGTCACTCGGAAATGGGTCGCCGTTACGGCACAGAGTGTCTATTTCCTTCTTTGTCAGCAATGACTTACCTGTAAGTGGGGTATTAAGACGGCATCCTTTCTTGGGCATTTTTGATATGCCGAATCGCGCATAGTCATGAAAATAAAGGCTTTTCATGGCTAATTTCTAGCTTTTTGCCCATGTGATGGCGAAAGTCCTACGACAATATAGCAAATCTCTTACATAAGGTTGAGATTTGTCTTATGGAATGAGTTTTGAGGAATGTTTTACCTAATATTCCACTGTTTTATTGACGTTGACTTGTATCGAATGACGCCTATACATTAGGCACGTTCGCCCTTCGCAGAGGGTGTTCTTACGTTGGCAAAAGCGAAGCCAATGGCTTACCTGTCAAACATATGGCCACCACAGGACGTTGGGTGAACCAAGGAAATTCCTTGAGCGCTCAAGGTAGAAAGAGGTCTGGCATGCCTCGCGCTGTCGGCATCTTCGAATAGCAAGGAGACTATAGTCCCATGGCAACACAAGCATCATTGGATCTGGTTCAGAAGCTCTACGTGGCCTACTATGGCCGCCCTGCGGACGCCGCCGGTCAGACCTTCTGGGCTGAGCAGATCGACAGCCAAGGCGCTGCCGCGGTCATCAACGACTTCGGTAATTCCGCCGAGTACGAAGCTCGCTTCGGCGACCTCAGCAACGAGGAACTGGTCAACAACCTGTATCAGCAGCTGTTCGCTCGCGATGCTGAGCAGGGCGGCCTGGACTTCTACGTCGGCAAACTGGAATCCGGTGAGCTGTCTCTGGCCAACATCGCCCTGGTGATCGCCGAGAACGCCGAGAACGCCGACGTCGATGCCATGAACAACAAGGTGGAAGCCGCTCAGGCCTTCACCGACGCCGCTGGCAGCGACTACGCCGGTGACGACGCTGCCGACTATGCAGCTGACTTCCTGTCTGACGTCGACGCCGACACCGACGTGTCCGCCCTGGATATCGACGCTGTCGTGGCCGACATCCCGGCCGATGACGGTGGTAATGATGGTGACACCGGTGGCTCTATCGACATCGATTTTGCCAATACCGGCAGCAGCGAAGGTCACTTCGAGCTCGACGATAGCGGCTCCCTGATCTGGGTGACCGACAGCGAAGCTGAAGGTTATGTGGCCGAAGCCAACGGCACCGGCGGTACCAACGTCGTCAACATCGGCAAGATCGAGTGGGACGAAGCTGGCCAGGTCGCGACCAGCTCCAAGGACTACACTTTCCATCTCTCCGACCAGCTCGGTGCCGGTGAAGAGTACAACGGTCTGTTCCTGAGCCCGGTGCTGAGCGCCGAGGACCGTACTGCCAACTCCCAGCTGTTCATCGATCTGCTGGACCTGCGTACTGCCGACACCGACCGTCCGCTGGGCGATCTGCCGGTCAACGGCTTCCGCTTCACCGTCGACGGTGAGCAGGTCGTGCTGCAGTCCGAAGAGATCTTCAACGCCGAGACCTACCCGCAGCTGCTGACTGCCGTCAAGGACGCTCTGGCTGCCAGCGACGACCCGCTGCTGGCCGGCTTCGAAGCGACCCTGGGCGGTGAGTTCCAGGCGACCGACGACAACGGCAAGACCGTGTCCGGTACCACGCTGGTGCTGACGGACAAGAACGGCGGCGTCATCGAGGAAGGCAACTTCACCTACAGCGAAGACGCCTCTGCCGGTGGCTTCACCCTCTACGGCGAGCAGAGCACCGAGGCGCCGCAGAACATCCAGGAACTGATCGAGACCAACCTCGACCTGGACAACGTCGGCTACGGCTCTCAGGGCGGCTCCATCAACCTGGTCGGCGAGTCCAACTCCGACAAGGGTATCGAGCAGATGAACGTCAGCGCCGAGAACGGCGTATGGCTGACTCGCCTCGAGTCCAACAACGAAAGCGTTGGTGATCGCAACTTCCTCAAGGAAGTGAACCTGTCCGGCGACGGCTACTTCCGTGTCGGCACCCAGATCAACCATGACGTACTGGGTCTCGAAGAGATCAACAGCGAAGAGCAGTTCGGTCTGGTCGACGTTCAGGACTTCAACGGCGGTGACTTCGGCGGCGAGATCAAGCTCAGCGGCCTGATCACCGAAGAAGTGATTGAGCGTGACCTGAACGCCACCGACGATGCCGTCGATCCGAAGGACGACAACGCCACCTTCAACTACACCACCGCCGCCGGCGACGACCAGATCTCTCTGGCCATCGACAGCGACGTGATGGCGCGCGAAGACGTCAACCTGGTGATCGACAGCGGCGACGGTAACGACGTTGTCGAAACGCTGGTGTATGACGATGCCCAGAACAACGGCTACGACATCAACGACCTGACCGATCAGCAGCTGAACGCCAACCACACCATCTCCACCGGTGCGGGCGATGACGTGGTGCGCACCTGGGGTCAGGGCGATGCCGTGATTGGCACCGGGACCGGCAACGACGTCGTCTATGCCGACAACTCCGGCCTGATGGGCAACAGCCGCGACCGCTGGGAGTTCAACTCCACCGCGGCCGCCGGTGCCCTGCCGAACGGTCAGTCCAACAGCGATGTGGACCTGTCCGGCGGTGCCAACGGCGTGGGTCAGACCTTCGGTGTCGAGAACGATGCGACCGTTCAGGTGCAGGTGACCTTCAAGGGCCACCAGTCTGTCTGGATCGACGTGCCGACCACTCGCACTGCCGATAACCAGGACGACGAGATCAGCACCCTGCAGGTCAACCAGGCCATCAAGGACGCGGTCAACAACGACCACGTGCTGGCCAACCTGCTCGAGGCCTCCGACGGTGACGGCAACATCCTCAACGTCGAGTCCCTGATCGATGGCAACAACCTGGACGAGCTGAACGTCGCCTTCCGCGACAGCAACGCCGATACCAGCGCCGACCTGAGCGATATCGAAGCGATCTACGCCGAGGAAGCCGGCAACGGTGCCACCGCCGCCGCCCAGAACGTTGGTGGTGTCGATAGCACAGCCGAGAGCGACAACACCATCGCCGCTGGCGAAGGTAACGACGTGGTGGTCCTGGGTACCGGTGCCGACAGCAACGATACCCTGGTGCTGCAGGACAGCTTCGGCAATGACGACATCGTCAACTTCACCTCTGGTGATGACACTGTCGCCAACCGCGATATCCTGGACTTCACCAGCTATGGCGTGAATAACGGTACCGTTGGCAGCAACGACTACGACGTGGCCAATGACGAAGTGAACGTTGTGACCTTCGCAGCTTCTGACTTCGACGCCGAAACGACCTTCGCCAACCTGAGCGCTGACGATATCCGTGATGCCATCGGCAGCACTGTCGATAACGGCCGTGTCGACAGCATCATCATGGTGGAGCACGCCAACAACGCCGGTCAGTACAAGGTCTTCGACCTGAACTCCGCCAACGACTCTACCGATTACACTGTCGACCTGGTCGGCACCCTGGACTTCGGTGAGTCTCAGGCCCTGGCCGACGCCAACATCGCCTAAGATGACGGCAGCGCCATCTCGCTCAGCGAAATGGCGGCCAGGTTAGACCGGGGTTTTTACCCCAAGCCCCCGCTCAGCCCGCTGAGCGGGGGCTTCTTGTTGTGATGTAAGTCAATCGGCGGCCCCGGCCGCCCCGATTCGGGAGAGCGCATGTCCCGCTATATGCCCATCGAGGCCAATCTCCATGCCCATGCTGGCTGGCTTCCTTACACTGATTACCAGTTTGCCGCCGGCGATGCCCTGGCGCCGGTCACACTCGAGGAAGTGCCTCACGTACTCAAGGCCGTTCCCCTGGCGTTTCGTCGCCTCGACGAGGGTCTTTACCAACTGGTCGCCGTACAAGCCTTGACCGGTGGTCTTAACCTCTGTGTCGCGCCCGATGGTCGATGGCTCAGCGGCTATGTGCCAGCTTGTTATCGCGCCCATCCCTTTCGACTGCAGCCCAGCGAGGACCGCCGCCAGTGGCGGCTTTGCGTCGATGTCGAGAGTGGGCTTTGGCTCGATGATGCGCGCCAGCAAGGCGAGTGCTGCTTCACCGAGGACGGCGTCGAATCATCCCGGCTGGCCAATATTCGGGCCTTCCTGGAGAAGCTGGTGCGTGGCCGGATTCTGGCGGCTCGAGCGGTCAAGGCCCTGGCAGCCGAGGGGCTGATTCAGCCCTGGCCGCTCAAGACTCAGGACGAGCATGAACAGACTCACGAGGTCGAGGGGCTGTATCGCATCGACGAGCCAGCCCTCAATGCGCTGCCTGAGGATCGTCTTGCCGCACTGCGTGATGCCGGTGGGCTGAGCCTTGCCTATGCACAGCTGCTTTCGCAGCATCGGCTGAATCAACTGGCACAGCTGTATCGCCTCCGTCACGCGGTATCACCACCGGCTGAGAGTCTGGATGAGTGGTTCGATGGTGATGAGGAACTGCATCTGGATTTCGACAGTTGATGAGCGATTTTGAGCTTCCTTGCCGGTATGTGTTTCGGGGTAATGGATCTTGAATAACCACCACTTCCATGCGCATAATTCAGTAGTGTCATGAATGCAGTGGTGTTGCCACATTCGTTCATTTTTTGGATAAAAGGAGGGCCTAATGGCCAAGGAAGACAATCCCGCGATCACTATCGATGGTAAGGAATATCCGCTTTCCGAACTCTCTGACGAGGCCAAGTCCCAGGTAGGCAACCTCCGTGTGACCGACCAGGAGATCACCCGCCTCGAGCAGCAATTGGCGATCCATCGCACGGCGCGAAATACATACTCTCGTGCATTGGCTGAAGCCTTGCCGGATGCGACAGAAGCCAAGTGAGCCTCGCACCTGGCATCTCGTGGTGGTGAGCCGTGAGACGGCGCTGCCTGACAGGGGCTAGACCCATGTCATCGGGACTCGGCTACCCAACAGGCCAGGAGATATCTCCTGGCCTGTTTTCGTCGTGGCTCTGGAATGTGGGGCTGGAAGAGAGATGAGTGGGGGCCGGTGGCAAGTGAAGAGGCCTTGCAAAGACACCTTTCTTGAGCGGGCGCGTGCCACCATGCACTACCAATGTGGGCTGCTGTTGGTGGCAGATGGACGCGTCGCATACAGGCGCGACTGTGTCGTTGATGCCGATGGGCGTCTCGCCCAAGCGTCGTCATGGGGCACTCAGGGCTGGGAGAGAGTAGAGCGCCGTTGCTGTGAATCATGCCGGCGAGCGGGGAGTGACAGGAAGAGATATCGGGAAGGCGGACACCCACGAGCCTCGCTCGAGAGAGCGAGACTCGAGACGTCCGGGTAGGGTCGGATCAGGGGGTGATGCGCTGACTCGCGTCGGTGAAGCCCATCAGCGAGATGTTCAGGTCGCGACGATTGCCGCGCGGTCCGATTAGGCTCAGGGTGGCGTTGCTGCCGCCGCGCAGCTGTTGCATCAGCGATGGCTCGAGTGGCAGGTCGGCGCGGCATCCTGGCTGGTCGCATACCTGGTAGGGGAAGGGCACGCCTTCACCGCCGCCCACGCTGAGCTGCAGACCGGGCGCCAGGCGTACGCCCAGCGGCAGCAGGAAGGTCATGATCGGGGTCTCGGCCTGCGGCGGTTGGGCAATGATCACCCGCATCACCGGCTGGTTGTCGTCGGGGTTGTTGACCAGTTGAGTCATGCTGCACGGGGCGTTCTGGCCGCCGGTGGGGCAGCGCACCTCCCACTGCTGAAACTGCTCGCTCTCGTAGTTGTTGCCGGCACCCTCGCTGGAGGCGGTGGACTGGGCGAGGCTCGTGGAGGCCCAGGCCATCAGGCACAGCAGGCCGGCGAGGCCCGATACGAGTCGTTTGGACATGGTGGATCACTCTCCTTGCGGTTGGCGCTCGTGGGCCACGCGACGCCGGTCGGCGCCCAGGCGTGGTGGTAATACCATGCCTGGAACCGGTCGCAAGGTCGAGTCCCACGGGGCCGGCGGTATCATCCGAGTGTGACGCCCCCGGTTGGACTAGGTTCCCCTCCGGAGGCGTCGGTGATGATGCCAGGATGGTTCAGGCGACCTTGCCCAGGCCCAACGCGCGCTGCTCCTCGCGTAGACTCTTCACCAGCCCCACGCACATCACCAGCAGTACCAGGGTGAAGGGCAGGCCGGTGGCCACTGCTCCAGCCTGGAGGGCGCCGAGCGCCTTGTCGCCGCCGCCGTAGAGCAGGATGCCGGCGATCACTCCTTCCAGGGTGGCCCAGAACACCCGCTGGGAGCGAGGAGCATCGACCTTGCCGCCGGCGGTGATGCTGTCGATGACCAGCGAGCCCGAGTCGGATGAGGTGATGAAGAACACCAGTACCAGCACGATGGCCATGCTGGAGGTCAGGGTGGTCAGCGGTAGATGCTCCAGCATCTGGAACATCGCCAGCGACACCTCGCCGATGCCATCGGCCAGTGCGCCGATGCCTGCCTGGGACTGGGCCAGGGCGTTGCCGCCGAAGGCGCTCATCCATACCAAGGTCACCAGGGTCGGCACCAGCAGCACCGCCATCAGGAACTCGCGCACCGTGCGTCCCCGGGAGACTCGGGCGATGAACATGCCGACGAACGGTGACCAGGAGATCCACCACGCCCAGTAGAACACTGTCCAGCCGTGATACCAGGTGGTGTCCTGGCGACCTATCCAGTTGGAGAGCGGCAGGATATGGTCCAGGTAGGCCAGGCTGGTGTCCCACAGGCCATGAACGAACATCAGGGTGGAACCGGTCAGGATCACGAACAGCAGCAGCGCCAGGGCGATCACCATGTTGATGTTGGAGAACAGCTTGACCCCGCCATCGATGCCTCGCCACACCGAGAGCAGCGCCACGGACGTGACCACCACGATGATCGCGATCTGGGTGCCCAGGGTGTTGGGTACGTCGAACAGGTAATTGAGCCCGCCGGCGGCCTGGGTGGCGCCGAAGCCCAATGAGGTGGCCAGGCCGAAGATGGTGGCCAGCACCGCCAGGATGTCCACCAGGTGGCCGAACCAGCCGCGGACGCGATCGCCGAGCAGCGGGGTGAAGGCTGAACGAAGGGTCAGCGGAAGTCCGCGATTATAGGCGAAGAAAGCCAGCGACAGGCCGACCACGGCATAGATGGCCCAGGGATGCAGGCCCCAATGGAACATGGTGGCACCGATGGCGGCGCTGGCGCCCTCGGGAGTTCCGGCAGCAGCGTTCAGCGGGGTGCCGTACCAGTCGGTGTAGTAGGCCACCGGCTCGGCCACGCTCCAGAACATCAGGCCGATGCCCATGCCGGCGGCGAACAGCATGCTGAACCAGGAGACCAACGAGTGCTCGGGCCTGGCGTCGGGCCCGCCAAGACGTATGCGCCCCAGGGGAAGCACGATCAGTACCAGGCACAGGATCACGAAGATGTTGCCGGCGATCATGAACAGCCAGTCGAAGTGTTCGATGGCGAAGCCGCGTGCCGCGGTCAGTTGCGTGTTGGCGGCGTCGGGGTAGACCAGGGCGTAGATGATGAAGCCGAGAATGGCCAGCGCGGACAGCGGAAAGACGGGGTTGTGGAAGTCCAGGCCCAATATCTGCTTGTTGTCCTGGCCCGGGGCCAGGATGGGGTCGTCATCGTGGATCATGGATGGTCCTCGGTTGTTGTTGTGCGTCGCCACGGGCGACGCCGCACATTCTTGGCGCGATGGACGAAAGGAGAGTGTCGTGGAAACGACCTCCGGATAGGCGCCTGCACCATGGCGGCGAGAATGTCTCGATCAGGCATGGCGACGCCTCATGGGGAACATTCCGTAGCGGCGCAGGCGCCTATGGTCGGGTGGCGGAGTGCCGCCGACAGATCCAACAACACGAAGGAAGCCAGCCACATGAGTGCAGCCAATCGCGGAGTCGTCTACAAGGGCCCGGGTGAAGTCGCCGTCGAGTCCATCGCCTATCCGGAACTCGCCCTGGGCAATCGCAAGTGCGAACACGGCGTGATCCTCAAGGTCGTCACCACCAACATCTGTGGCAGCGACCAGCACATGGTGCGCGGCCGCACCACCGCGCCCTCCGGCCTGGTGCTGGGGCACGAGATCACCGGCATCGTGGTCGAGTGCGGCCGCGACGTGGAATTCCTCAATCCGGGCGACCTGGTCTCGGTGCCGTTCAACATTGCCTGCGGTCGCTGCCGCAACTGCAAGTCCGGCCAGACCGGCATCTGCCTCAACGTCAATCCGGCGCGCCCCGGTGCCGCCTACGGCTACGTCGACATGGGCGGCTGGGTCGGTGGCCAGACCGA
>NZ_JACHXM010000029.1:0-8206 GCF_014192055.1 Halomonas organivorans
TCACCCTGGACGAGGCGCCGAAGGGCTACGCCGACTTCGATGGCGGGGCCGCCAAGAAATTCGTCATCGACCCCCACGGCAGCGTGGCGGCCTGAGGGGCAGGGCGGCGAGCCATTCAGGGTTATCGACCCGCACGCAACGTGGCCGCCTAAGCAAGCACTGATTTCATGGCTGTGCTCTCGTTGAGCGCAGCCATGACCCTGCAGACGGCGCCCCTCGGGGCGCCGTCTTGCGTCGCGACCTTGCCGAGAGCGACATCGGCATATCTGTCGCCCCGCCTGCCGGCGTCGTCGACGTTGCGAGCCACACACGGTGGTGCCAATCTTGCGGTAGGCACGATGATCGCGACGAGCCCACCATGAGCGTCCAGAGCGTGACCCCCAGGCGCCGCTTCCGCGGCACCCCCCGCGGCCGGGAGCTCGATCCCGCCGCACTCGACCGGCTGCGCCAATGGCTCGGCGATGAACGCGAAGCGCCGGAGCGTCGGCGTCGCGATCTACTGATCGAGCACCTCCATGTGATTCAGGACGCTCAGGGGCATCTCGCGCTCGCCGACTTGCGGGCGCTTGCCGCCTACATGAACCTGCCGATGGCGGCGGTCTACGAGACCGCGACCTTCTATGCCCATTTCGACGTCGTCCACGACGATCAGGCGCTGCCAGCGGCGATCACGGTGCGGGTCTGCGACTCGCTGCCTTGCCAGTTGGCCGGAGCCGCCGCCCTGAGGGCCGTGCTCGAGGACGGCAACGATCCCGCTGTGGTGCGAGTGCTGAGGGCCCCCTGCATGGGGCGCTGCGACATGGCGCCGGTGGTGGAGGTGGGCCATCGTCACGTCAATCACGCCACCCACGAGGCGGTGGAGGCGGTGATCGATACCGGCCACTTCCATCCCGAGGCGATCCTCTGGCAGCGGCTCGATGCCTATCGCGCCGGTGGCGGCTACCGCCTGCTGGTCGATTGTCGAGATGGTCGGGTGACGGCGGAGGCGCTGCTGGCCACCCTGGAGCGCGCCAACTTGCGCGGCCTGGGCGGTGCCGGCTTTCCCACCTTCAAGAAGTGGCGTTCCGTTCGCGACGAGCCCGGTCCGCGATACTGCGCGATCAACGCCGACGAAGGCGAGCCCGGTACCTTCAAGGATCGCCACTACCTGGAGCGTGAGCCCCACCGGGTTCTCGAGGGCGCGCTGCTCGGGGCCTGGATGGTGAATGCCGAGGCGCTCTACTTTTACCTGCGCGACGAATACCCCGGCCTGCACCGGGTACTTGGCGAGGCCATCGCCGAGCTGGAGGCCGCCGGCCTGGCCGAGCCGGGCTTTATCGTGCTGCGCCGCGGTGCCGGGGCCTACATCTGCGGCGAGGAGTCGGCGATGATCGAGTCGCTGGAAGGCAAGCCCGGCAAGCCTCGCCATCGCCCGCCGCTGGTTGCCCAGCGGGGGCTGTTCGGTCGGCCGACGCTGGTCAACAACGTCGAGACCGTCTACTGGATTCCTCGCCTCTGGCAGGAGGGCGCCGAGGCCTTCGCCGGTGAGGGACGTCGCAGTCGCCAGGGGCTGCGCAGTTTCTCGGTGTCAGGACGGGTGAACCGGCCCGGCGTGCATCTGGCGCCGGCGGGCATCACCCTGAACGAGCTGGTGGCAGAGTATTGCGGCGGCATGGCCGAGGGACATCGACTGGCCGGCTACCTGCCCGGCGGCGCCTCTGGCGGCATCCTGCCGGCGTCAAAGGCGGATATTCCGCTGGACTTCGACACCCTGCAGGAGCACGGCTGTTTCATCGGCTCGGCGGCGATCATCGTACTGTCCGACCACGACGACCTGCGCGCCGTGGCCGCCAACCTGATGGCGTTCTTCGCCGACGAGTCCTGCGGCCAGTGCACGCCCTGCCGGGTGGGCACCGAAAAGCTGCTGACCCTGATCGAGCGCGATACCTGGCAGGCGGCCGACCTGGAACGGCTGTCGCGGGTCATGATGGATGCCTCCATCTGTGGCCTTGGCCAGGCGGCGCCGAATCCGGTGCTGAGCCTGCTGCGCGACTTTCGCGATGCGCTCGCCGACCAGAACGTGATCGTTAAGGGGTAAGGGAGGGCACGTCATGAGTCACGAGACCTTCACCCTGACCCTGGACGGCGTGGAAGTGAGCGCCGCGCCCGGCGACACCCTGTGGCAGGTCGCCCTGCGTGCCGGTGAGACCATTCCCCACCTGTGCTACAAGGACGCCCCCGGCTACCGGGCCGATGGCAACTGCCGGGCTTGCATGGTCGAGATCGAGGGCGAGCGGGTGCTGGCGGCCAGCTGCCTGCGCGAGGCGGCGCCGGGCATGGTGGTGCGCAGTACCAGCTCCGAGCGGGCGCGCGCCGCCCGGGAGGGCGTCATGGCGCTGCTGTTGGTCGACCAGCCCGCGCGTGAGCAGGGCCCCGACCGTTCCAGCCACTTCTGGGACACCGCCGAGGCGCTGGGGCTCGACGCCGACGCCGTGCGCCGATGGTTGCCGCCGCGCGAGGATCGTTCGGCACCCACCGTGCACCATGTGCCGCTACGCGAGGCCGCACCGATGCATGATCGCTCGCACAGCGCCATGGCCGTGAACCTCGACGCCTGCATCGAGTGCAACCTCTGCGTGCGCGCCTGTCGCGAGGTGCAGGTCAACGACGTCATCGGGTTGGCCCATCGCGGTGCTGCATCCAAGGTGGTGTTCGACTTCGACGATCCCATGGGCGAGAGCACCTGCGTGGCCTGCGGCGAGTGCGTCCAGGCCTGCCCCACCGGTGCCCTGATGCCGGATACCCTGGTTGACGACAAGGGGCATGGTGACTCTCGCGCGGCCGATCGTCGCGTGGATTCCGTGTGCCCCTACTGCGGCGTAGGCTGTCAGCTCACCTATCAGGTCAAGGACGATGCCATCCTTGCCGTGGAAGGGCGCGATGGCCCCTCCAACCGCAACCGGCTGTGCGTCAAGGGTCGCTTCGGCTTCGACTATCCGCGCCATGCCGCGCGCCTGACCATGCCGCTGATCCGCAAGCCCGGCGTGGCCAAGGCGCTCGATCCGGACTTCGATCCTGCCAACCCGAGCAGCCACTTCCGCGAGGCGAGCTGGGACGAGGCGCTTGAACTGGCCGCCAAGGGGCTCGTCGACCTCAAGACGACCCACGGCCCGGCGGCGCTGGCCGGCTTCGGCAGCGCCAAGTGCACCAACGAGGAAGCCTGGCTGTTCCAGAAGCTGGTGCGCACCGGTTTCGGCTCCAACCACGTCGATCACTGCACCCGTCTGTGCCATGCCAGCTCGGTGGCGGCGCTGATGGAATGCATCGGTTCCGGCGCGGTGACGGCCTCCTTCCTGCAGGCACTGGAAGCCGACGTGGTGGTGCTGATCGGCTGCAATCCGGCGGTCAATCATCCGGTGGCGGCGACCTTCTTCAAGCAGGCCGCCAAGCAGGGCACTCGGATCGTGATCCTCGACCCGCGCGGCCAGGCCCTGGACGCCTACGCCCACCGCTCGCTGCGTTTCACGCCCGGGGGGGACGTGGCGCTGCTCAATGCCATGCTCAACGTCATCGTGACCGAAGATCTGGTCGACCACGACTATGTCGACGCCCACACCGAGGGGTTCGCGGCCTTGGCCGAGCACGTCCGTGAGCTGACGCCCGAGGTCATGGCGCCGAGCTGCGGCGTCGATCCGCAGGCGATTCGCGAGGTGGCCCGCCTCTACGCCACCGCCGAGCGGGCGATGATCTTCTGGGGCATGGGCATCTCCCAGCATGTTCACGGCACCGACAACGCCCGTTGCCTGATCTCGCTGGCGCTGGCCTGTGGCCATACCGGGCGTCCCGGCACCGGCCTGCATCCGCTGCGCGGTCAGAACAACGTCCAGGGCGCTTCCGATGCCGGCCTGATTCCCATGGTGCTGCCCGACTACCAGCCGGTGGGCGATGCCCAGCTACGTGCCGCCTTCGAGGAGCTGTGGAATACGCCGCTGGACGAGACGCCCGGCCTCACCGTGGTCGAGATCATGGACGCCATTCGCGATGGGGTGATCCGGGGCATGTACATCCTCGGCGAGAACCCGGCGATGTCGGACCCGGATCTCGAACATGCTCGGGCGGCCCTGGGACAGCTCGAACACCTGGTGGTGCAGGACCTGTTCGTCACCGAGACCGCCCAGTTCGCCGATGTGGTACTGCCGGCCTCGGCCTGGCCGGAGAAGGACGGCACGGTGACCAATACCAACCGCCAGGTACAGCTGGGACGCCAGGCCGTGCCCCTGCCCGGGCAGGCCAGGCCCGACTGGTGGATCATTCAGGAGATCGCCCGACGCTTCGGCCTGGGCTGGGACTACGCCCATCCCCGCGAGGTGTTCGCCGAAATGAAGCATGGCATGGTCTCGCTGGATCACATCACCTGGGAGCGCCTCGAGCGCGAGGGTTCGGTGACCTACCCTTGTCCGGCGGACGATGCACCGGGATGGGACGTGGTGTTCGGCGATGCCTTTCCCACCGCCTCGGGCAAGGCGCGATTCTCGCCGACCGTTCCGCTGCCGCCGGACGAGCCCATCGATGGCGACTACCCCACGGTGTTGACCACCGGGCGACAGCTGGAGCACTGGCATACCGGGGCCATGACCCGCCGTGCTCGGGTGCTCGATGACCTCGAGCCGGAAGCCGTGGCCAGCCTGGCGCCAGGAGAGCTACGCCGGTTGAAGCTCGTCCCGGGCGAGCCGGTGACCATCGTCACCCGACGCGGCCGGATCACCCTCAGGACACGCGTCGACCCGGGCATGACCGAAGGCATGGTGTTCGTGCCGTTCTGCTATGCCGAGGCCGCCGCCAACCTGCTGACCAACCCGGCGCTGGATCCCTATGGCAAGATTCCCGAATTCAAATACGCCGCCTGCCGGCTGAGCCCGGGAGACGGGCCTATCGAGGCGGCACCGCAATGACGCCGCTGATGGTGAACCACACCGAACCTTCCAAGAGGAGAAACATCGCATGATGATCGTCGACCTGATCGATGGGGACGACTTCCGAGAGCGCCTGGTGGCGCTGGGCATTCGGATCCCCGAGGGAGCCTGTCCCGAGACCTGTGCGCGCATGGCGCGACTCAAGCACGTGGAAGTCGGCGTACCTGGGCTCGCCGAGCTGGTGCACGAGCTGATGGCGCATAGCGACGTGATGTTGCCCTCGGTGCGTCAGGCCATCGAGAGCTTCCTGCTGCCGGACCTGGCGAAAGGTGACGAGCCACCCGCCGAGGAGGCCTGAGCGACAGCATGAGGCGGGCTGGACAAGGCCAGGCATCCGACCGCCAGAGCCGGACGGGGTGTGTCGTACGGGAGGGAGATGCGACAAGGCAATGGGCCCGCCAGCGGCGGGCCCATGATGCACAGGCGTGAAGCGGGTCGAGCAGGCGCGCTCGATCAGCCGTTGGCGAGCTGGAGATTGGGGGCGCTGTGGCCGAGGTTCTCCAGCATGCGTTCGCTGTACCAGTTGACGAAGTCGATGACGCCGTACTCGTAGGTCTCGGAGTAGGGGCCGGGCTCGTAGCTCTTCGAGTTGATGCCGCGCTGGTTTTCCTCGGCCAGGCGCCGGTCCTGATCGTTGGTGGCGTCCCATACCTTGCGCATCTCGAGGGGATCGTAGTCGACGCCTTCGACTGCCTCCTTGTGCACCAGCCACTTGGTGGTGACGATCGTCTGCTGCGGGCCGAGCGGCAGGACCCGGAACACGATGGCATGGTCGCCCATGAAGTGGTTCCAGGAGTTGGGCAGGTGCAGGATGCGCAGCGACCCCAGGTCGGCGCTCTGCAGGTTGCCCATCAGCTTCTTGCAGGCCGGCTTGCCGTCCATGGTCATCGACAACGCGCCGTCCAGCAGCGGCGTGCGGGTCAAGCGGTTGCGGCGGTCGAGACGCGTCAGCTTGTAGGGCACGCACTGGGCTTCCCAATCGGCCTGCTTGCGCTCGACCAGCGCCTTGTAGGCTGGCGTGGCGCGGGGGTCGTCGGTGTCGTCGAACTCCTGCAGGGAGTTGAGCAGCTCGGGGTGAGCGCCGTTGCAGTGGTAGCACTCACGGTTGTTCTCGAGCACCAGCTTCCAGTTGCATTGCTCGACGATGCTGGACTCGACGGCGACCTTGAGATTCGCCATGTCGTAGGGGGCCAGATAGTGATCCAGCGTCGCGAGGAAGTCGTCGATGGCCGGGGGCTCGTCGGCCAGGCTGACGAAGATGTAGCCGCCACCGGTGCGAACGTGAACCGGTTTGAGGCCGTGGGCAGAGAGGTCGAAGTCCTTGCCCATGTCGGTGCCGGCGAACAGCAGGCGACCGTCCAGCTCGTAGGTCCACTGGTGGTAGGGGCAGACCAGCTTGGCGACCTTGCCCTTGTCGGCAACGCACAACCGTGAGCCGCGATGGCGGCAGACGTTGTGGAAGGCGTGGACTTCGCCATCGCTGCCGCGCACGATCACCACGGGGTTGTCGCCGACCTCGAGAGTAATGTAGTTGCCTTTGCTGGGAATCTCGCAGGTCATGCCGGCGAACAACCACTCCTTCTCGAAGATCTCCTGCATGTCGAGGGCGAACAGGCGCTCGTCATTGTAGAAGGGCTGAGGCAGAGAGTAGTTTTGCCGGCGGTTGGCCAGCATCTCGGCGGTGGCCGCGCGGGCCGGGGCCAGGGGGTCGTCCAGGCGGGCGGGTGACATGGGATCCATGTGGGACGTTTCCTCATTGCTGGGCCGCATGAGCGGCAGCGGGATTATTGGAATACAGCCAAGGTCATAAAGGAAACACTGCGTAAATGCCTGCGCATGCAAATCGCTTCGTTGCGCGGTGCTCGAAAGCTCGCTTAACCCCTCGTTATATCTCGCTTTCTGTGCTCCGTGCGCCTTGCGCTTCACTATGCTCGGCTATTTATTCAGCGTTTTCTAAAGGGCCGCGCCCCGGTGAGCCCCGCGGCGGGTTGAGGCGAGTGTGGAACAGTGCCCGAAGGGGGGGTTGTCTACCGACGACGTGCGATGATGCAACCGCGACGCGGGGCGGCAGGAAAAGTCGAGGCGGTGTACCTGTTGGGCATGCTTGTGTCGCTAACAGGCAAGTGGCGAGGCGCCGGGCTGCGCAGAATTCGACCAACGGCAGGCGGTGGCACCGCGGTCGGAGACCCTCACGCTGCAGCCCCAGGCGACACGAACATGACAATGAACTTCCTCAATCCCGTCACCACCCAGACCTGGACCAACGGGCGCCACCTGGTGCGCTGTGTCAAGGTAATCCAGGAGACTTGGGATACGCGCACCTTCTGCTTCATGGCCGAGCAGCCGGTGATGTTCTTCTTCAAGCCGGGCCAGTTCGTGACCCTGGAGCTGGAGATCGACGGTGAACAGGTGATGCGTTCCTACACCATCTCCAGCTCGCCGTCGGTGCCGTACAGCTTCTCGATCACCGTCAAGCGCATGCCTGGTGGGGTGGTCTCCAACTGGCTGCACGACAACCTCAAGGTCAACGACGAGCTGGCCGTGCACGGTCCGGTGGGCAACTTCAACATCATCGATCATGCCGCCGACAAGGTGCTGATGCTCTCCGGCGGGGTCGGCATCACCCCGCTGATGTCGATGGTGCGCTGGCTGTTCGATACCAACGCCGCGGTGGACCTGCAGTTCGTCCACAGTTCGCGCACGCCGAAGGACATCATCTTCCATCGCGAACTCGAGCACATCTTCTCGCGGATTCCCGAGTTCAAGCTGCACATCGTCTGCGAACGCAGCGACGAGCTGGGCGAGGCCTGGGCCGGGTTCCGCGGCTACCTGAGCCAGGCAATGCTCGAGTTGATGGCGCCCGACTTCATGGACCGCGAGATCTTCTGCTGCGGCCCCACGCCCTACATGCATGCCGTCAAGCGCCTGCTCGAGTCGAACGGCTTCGACATGAGCCGCTACCACGAGGAGTCGTTCGGCGCCACGCCGCTGGACGTGCAGGAAGAGGTCATCGAGCATGTCGAGCAGGCCGAGGCCGAGGCCGAGGAGCTCGATGCCGCCGACATGCTCAGCGTTGAGTTCAGCAGCACCGGCAAGAGCGTGCGCATCCAGCCGGGCGAGACGGTACACACCGCCGCGGCCAAGCTGGGGCTGCACATTCCCAAGGCCTGCGGTATGGGGATCTGTGGCACCTGCCGGGTGCCGCTGGTCGCCGGAGAAGTCGAGATGGATCACAACGGTGGCATCACCGACAT
>NZ_JACHXM010000029.1:8301-30156 GCF_014192055.1 Halomonas organivorans
GACGAAGACGTCGCCGAAGGCTACATCCTGTCGTGCTGCAGCAAGCCCAAGGGCAACGTGGTGGTGGAATACTGAGCCGCCCACGGGCCCCATGCCGGCGGCATGGGGCTCTCTCCCTCCCGGCACCTGCCGGGTGCCGCTGGTCGCCGGAGAAGTCGAGATGGATCACAACGGTGGCATCACCGACGAAGACGTCGCCGAAGGCTACATCCTGTCGTGCTGCAGCAAGCCCAAGGGCAACGTGGTGGTGGAATACTGAGCCGCCCACGGGCCCCATGCCGCCGGCATGGGGCTCTCTCCCTCCCGGCACCTGCCGGGTGCCGCTGGTCGCCGGAGAAGTCGAGATGGATCACAACGGTGGCATCACCGACGAGGACGTCGCCGAGGGCTACATCCTGTCGTGCTGCAGCAAGCCGAAAGGCAACGTGGTGGTGGAATACTGAGACAGACGCCAACGTCGTGGATGCGGATGTCTCTCGACGCGAAGCGCCCCGGGCCATGGCCCGGGGCGCTGGTGTCTGGGGCCTTTCCGGACTCGGTCTTGGCCAGGCCGGCGATGAAGTCATCGCGAGGTTTTTTGGCCATGGAAGGGTTCATGGCGCCCTCGCGAAGGCTTGCCGTCGGAGATCGGGCCGGATATCGCTGAGCATCAAAGTGCCAAGCCCTGATCTCAGCGCTCGATGATGGTGCTGCCGTCGCTGACCCGCTCGCCGGGGTAGCGGATCACCCTCTGGCCTGCCTTGATACCGTCTCGGATCTCTACCGCCAGGTCGCTGCGCGCGCCGATCGTCACGGTTCGGCGCCGCGCACGGCCGCCGTCGACGACGAACACCGCCCAGTCATCGCCGTCGCGAAACAGCGTGCCGAGCGGCACCTGCAGTACGTCGTCCTGAAACAGCACGATGCCCACGTTGACCCGATAGTCGTGGCCCAGGCGTCGCCAGCGCGACGCTGGGTCGGTCAGGTCGAGTATCACGTCGACGCGCTGCTCCTCGATGCCCAGCGCCGAGACGCGCGTCTCGCCGAGCGGTTCGATGCGACGGACTTCCGCCGTCAGCTCGGGGCCGCCCCAGCCGTCGATGATGGCCGCTTGGCCCGGCGTCACGCGCACCGCATCCTCGGAGAGCAGGTCGACCACCACCTCCAGGTCGGAGGGGTCGCCGATTTCCATCAGCGGCGTGCCGGCGTCGACGATGCCGGCGCTGCGCCGTATCACCCGAAGCACGACGCCGCTGGTCGGTGAGGTGACCGTCACGCATTCGCAGGCCTCGGCGCGCTCTTCGAGATCGCGGCGAGACATCAGGCGGGCTCGAGCCCGCTCCAGTTCGTGTTCACGCAGCGCCAGCGACGCTTCGGCCATCGCCAGGTCGGCGCTGGCGACGCGGAAAGCGCGTTCGGCATCCTCTCGAGCGCGGCGGGCCAGGCTCTGTTCCTCAGCCAGGCGACGGGCGCGCCCCAGTTCCTGGCGGGCGAAGTCGAGGTCGGCTACGGCCCGCTCGCGATCGGCTGCGGCCAGATCGCGTGCCGATCGGGCCCCGGCCACGGCGGCTTGTTGTTCGGCGATGCTGCGCGCGTCGAGCAGTGCGGGCGGCGCGGTGGCGATCGTCGCCAGCGGCGTGCGGCCGGCTTCGACCGGATCGCCGGCCTCTGCGGTGATGCGCTCGATACGCCCGGCCAGGGGCGCATCCAGTACGTAGACGTCGCGCACGCGGGTCATGCCTTCCTCGTCGATGGTAACTCGCAGCGGGGCGATCTCGGCGGTCGCCAGGTCCACCGGCACCGGCTGGGGGCGCAGCGCGTAGCCGATCCCGGCGGCGAGCACGGCCAGCAGACCTCCCCACAGCAGACCTCGGCGTCCCTTCACGTCCATCGCCATCACTCCCGCGTCTTGAGCACCGCCACCAGGTCCAGCCGATCGAGCCTGCGCCGCACCACGGCGGCGCAGGCGACGGTGGTCGCCAGGGCAATCAGTGCCGCCTTGCCGTAGGTGGCATCCAGGATCACCAGCGGTACCCGGAACAGTTCGGTGGCGAAGGCGCTGGCCAGGTACCAGGCCAGGGCATAGCCCAGCAGGCAGCCCAGCGGAATGGCCAGCCAGGTGAGTAATCCCACCTCGCCGAGCAGGATGTAGGAGATCTCCCAGCGGCTGAAGCCGAGCACTCTCAGCGTGGCCAGTTCCCGGGCCCGTTCGGCCAGCGCGATGCGGATCGCATTGTAGGTCACGCCCACCGAGAGCACCGTGGCGAAGGCGACGAAGAAGCCGACGAAGATGAACATGGTCTGTCCCAGGGTGGCGTAGAACTTGTCGATGGCGGCCTGGCGGAACTGCACGGCGGAGATGGCGGGCAGCGTCTTGAGTGCTCGAAGCAGTGCCGCACGATCGGTCGGATCGACGGCGAGCCGGGCGCCGCGCATCACCCGTCCGTCGCCCATTCGATGGTTGAGGGCGTCGAGCGACATGTAGGCCGGCTTGCCCAGGTAGGTGTCGAACAGGCGCACCACCGGCAGCTCCAGGATAGGGCGCCGCCCCTCCAGAATCTCGACGCGTAGGGTATCGCCGACGTCCGCCGCGAGCATGTCGGCCAGCTGTCGTGACAGCAGCAGACCATCCGGTGGCACCGCCAGTGGGTGGCCATCTACGTCGGTCACCGGGCTCAGTTGGGCATCGATCGGCAGGCCGGTGATGGCTTCGCGCTCATCGAGCGTGCCGTGGCGCAGGCGCGCCGGCACACCGCGCAAGGGTTCCGCTGCCAGTACGCCGGGCAGGCGCTCGATGCCGGTGAGAGCGTCGAGCGGCTGCAGGTCGTGGAAGCCCAGGGTGGCGTCCTGGTGCTGCCCCTGAACGAAGACGCTGTCGACCAGCGAGTCGATGGCGTCCAGCCACTGCAGGGCCATCACCAGCACCGCCACCGACATGGCCAGCCCGGTGCTGGCCAGTAGCGCGCGCAGCGGCCAGCGCATCAGTCGCCTCAGGATCATGCGGGTGGGTTCATCAATGTGTCCGGCCAGGGCCGAGCGCGACAGCCGGCCGCGGCGATAGACGGGCGGTGAGGGCGGCAGCATGGCCTGAGCGGGCGGCAGGCTGGCGGCGCGCCGGACTGCCGCCAGTCCGCCCAGCAGTGCCGCTCCCAGGCTGACCAGGGCGGCCAGCAGGAAGCTGTCGGGGCCTGGGCGATAGAGCAGGAAGGGAAAACGATAGAACTCGGCGTACAGGCGGGTATTCCAGTGGCCCAGCCAGGCCCCGACCAGGGCGCCGATGATCACGCCGAGCCCACCGATCACCAGCACCTGCTTGGCGTAGTGCCAGGCGATCGCCGATCGCGAGTAACCGAAGGCCTTGAGCAGGCCGATCTCGCGGCGTTCGGTGTCGACCATTCGCCCCATCACCAGATGGGTAAGGAAGGCCGACACCGCGAGAAAGACGCTTGGCAGCAGGTGGGCCATGTTCTTCTGCTGGGCAATCTCGTTCTGCAGGAACCAGTTCGAGGTCTGCTCGGCTCGGGGATAGGCGCCGGTGCCACCGTAGGGCGCGAGCCTGGCATCCAGGCGCGCCATGACGTCGCGGGGATCGGTGCCGGGCGTGAGCCCCAGCGATACGGCATTGAAGGCGCCGTCCAGATCGAAGGCGGCAGCCAGTGCCTTGCGGCCCATCCACAGCACGCCGAAGCGCTCGTCGTCGGGCATCAGGCCGCCGGGCGCGATGGCGTAGACGTACTCGGGGCTGAGCGCCGTGCCCACCACCAGCAGGGTTCGGCGGCGGCCGCGCAGTATCGCCTCGAAGCGGTCGCCGGGGACGATCCCGTGCGCCTCGGCGAAGGGCTCGCCGAGCACCACCTCGTCCGGCTGGCCGGGGGCCACCCGCCGGCCGCTGCGCAGGACCAGCGCGTTCATGGTCTCGACGCCGTGCTCCGGCAGTGACACCAGTCGCCCGATCACCGGCTCGGCGACGTTCGGCAAGTCGAGCAGTGCTCCCTCGACGATGCGCGTCGAGATCCGCTGAACGCCGGGTATTTCGGCGAGCTCCCGGGTCAGCGACTCGGGAGCGCGGGTGACGTCGGCGAAGACTTCGCCGAAGCGCGATCGCTCGTAGTAGGCGTGGGTGGTGTCCTCGAGCGCCTCGATGGTGGTCAGCGCCATGATCAGCAGCGCGGTGCCCGAGGCGATCACCAGGGCAATGGCCAGGACCTGGGCCCGCAGCCGCCATAGCTCGCGGATAAGCTTGCGATCGAGGCTGCTCATGGTTCACCACACCAGTTCCGTCGGCGCGCGGCGAATCGGGTTGAGGCGGCTCTCGGCGATGCGGCCGTCGGCGAAATGCAGCACGCGATCGGCCACGTCGGCGATCACCGCATTGTGGGTGATCAGCGCGGTGGTCGTGTCCAGCTCGCGGTTGACCCGCAGTATCGCCTCCAGCACCACGATGCCGGTGTTGCGGTCCAGTGCGCCGGTGGGCTCGTCGCACAGCAGCAGCTCGGGGCACTTGGCGATGGCTCGGGCGATCGCCACGCGCTGCTGTTCGCCGCCGGAAAGCTGGGCGGGGAAGTGGTCGAGTCGCCGCCCCAGGCCGACCATGTCCAGGGCCTCTTCGGGTGTCATGGGCGCGCGGGCGATCTCGGTGACCAGGGCCACGTTCTCGCGGGCCGTGAGGCTGGGAATCAGGTTGTAGAACTGGAACACGAACCCGACGTGCTTGCGTCGATAGCGGTCCAGGGTGCGTTCGCCGGCGCCGGTGAGGTCCCGGCCATGGAAGCGCACTCGACCGCTGCTGGGGGTGTCCAGCCCGCCCAACAGGTTGAGCAGCGTCGACTTGCCGCTGCCCGACGGTCCAAGCAGCACTACCAGCTCGCCGACGTCCAGGTCGAGATCCACGCCGCGCAGGGCCGCTACCTCCACCGCTCCCATGCGGTAGGTCTTGGTCAGTTGCCGGGCCTCGAGGACCGGCGATGAACTGGCAGAGCGAAGCTCTGGCGAGGAAGTCGACACCCGGTTCCTCCCGGTCGAAGTGTGTCGAGCCGGCGTCCGCGGCGACGCCTTTTCCCAGTATATGAATCCGATCGGCTTTTTTGCGGCGCGGATATGATTCATGCCTTGCGCGTCGGTCGACCTTTGCGTTCCAGCGCGCCGTGCCGGACACTGGTTGATCCAACCCACCGAGTGATCGATCCCGAGCCATGCGTCACCCTCACGAGGGCGAGCCCCTTTCCGTCGGCTTCGTACTGCTGCGGCGCTTCACCATGATGCCGTTCGCGGCCTTCGTCGACTGCCTGCGCCTGGCCGCCGACGAGGGCGACCGCTCCCGCCAGCTGCGCTGCCACTGGGTGTTCATGACCAGCGGTGGCCACGATGCCATGTCCAGCTGCGGAGCCGCGATCACCCCCTGTTCTCCCTTCCGCGATCCCGGCGAGTTCGACTACATCGTGGTCATCGGCGGCGTGCAGGACGAGCACGACGCCGTGGACGAGGCGGCGCTCGCCTACCTCAAGCGCGTGGACGAGGCCGGCGTGCCCCTGGTCGGGGTCTGCACCGGCGTCTTCGCGCTGATCCAGGCCGGGCTGATGAACGGTCGGCGCTGCTGCGTCAGCTGGTATCACCATGGCGACCTGACCCAGCGCTTCCCCGACATCGAGCCGGTAGCGGACCGGCTGTTCATCGACGACGGCGACCGGCTGACCTGTGCCGGGGGTATCGCCTCCGCGGACCTGGCGGCCTATCTGGTGGAGCGCCACCTGGGCAAGGCCTGGGCAATGAAGAGCCTGCATATCATGCTCATCGACGAAGCGCGCCAGGGCAGCCATCCTCAGCCGCAGCCGGTGATCTTCGACAAGGTGGCCGACCGGCTGGTGCGCCGCGCCATCGACATCATCGAGCAGCACCTGGGCCAGACGATCTCGGTGGACGAGCTGGCGCGACGCATCGGCACCTCGCGGCGCAACATCGAGCGCAAGTTTCGCGAGGAGCTGGGGGTCGGTCCCCAGAAGTTCGCCCGAGACCTGCGCCTGCGCTATGGCCTGTGGCTGCTGCACTACACCGCCAAGAGCGTCACCGAGATCGGCGAGCGCTGCGGCTTCGCCGACACTGCCCACTTCTCGCGACACTTCCGCGATGCCTTCGGCACCACACCCACCGCGATGCGCAAGTCGGCCGGAGAGGGCGCGGCGCCGGTGGACCCCTTCTTCCTGCATGTCGGGTCGCGTTCCCAGGTCACGAGTTAGTCGATCCCCTGTGAATGAGGGCCGGCGCGGTTGCGGCGGCTCTTCGGGTTTCTGGGCATAAATACAAAAATCGTCTATAAATAAAATGTATAAAAATCAATAGATTACTATTATTGTCGCGAATATCTCGGTAAATTTGTCGCATACGTTCAATCTTTGGGCGTCAGGCTTGGCTATCAATATGTCCCAAGAGGAAACGAACGAGGCCCCGGTGTCTCGTTCGGCGAGGACGGTGTCGTTTTCAGAACGCTCCGAGCGCCGCCTTACCTTAACGTTGTGAAGCCAACCCGAGGGTGACGAGACATGAATGACAACAACCTGACCATGACCGATCCCCAGATCAGCGCCGCCATCGCCGACGAGGTAGCGCGTCAGGAAGCCCATATCGAGCTGATTGCGTCCGAGAACTATGCCAGCCCCCAGGTCATGGCGGCGCAGGGTTCCCAGCTGACCAACAAGTACGCCGAGGGCTATCCGGCCAAGCGCTATTACGGTGGCTGCGAGCACGTCGACGTGGTCGAGAAGCTGGCCATCGAGCGCGCCTGCGCCCTGTTCGGCGCCGACTACGCCAACGTCCAGCCGCACTCCGGCGCCCAGGCCAATGCCGCGGCCTTCATGGCCCTGGTCGCGCCGGGCGATACCGTGCTGGGCATGAGCCTGGCCCACGGCGGTCACCTGACCCACGGCGCGGCGCCGAACTTCTCCGGCAAGTACTACAACGCCGTCCAGTACGGCCTGAACCCGGAGACCGGCGAGATCGACTACGACGAGGTCGAGCGCCTGGCCCGCGAGCATCAGCCCAAGCTGATCATCGCCGGCTTCTCGGCCTATTCCCGGGTCATCAACTGGCGCCGTTTCCGTGACATCGCCGACGCCGTGGGCGCCTGGCTGCTGGTCGACATGGCTCACGTCGCCGGCCTGGTGGCCGCCGGGCACTATCCGAGCCCGCTGCCCCACGCCCACGTGGTCACCACCACCACCCACAAGACCCTGCGCGGACCGCGTGGCGGCCTGATCCTCTCGGCCAGCGGCGACGAGGCGCTGTACAAGAAGCTCAACGGCGCGGTCTTCCCGGGTCAGCAGGGCGGCCCGCTGATGCACGTCATTGCCGCCAAGGCGGTGGCCTTCCGCGAGGCCATGAGCCAGGACTTCGTGCGCTACCAGGCCCAGGTCATCGATAACGCCCGGGCCATGGCCAGCGTCTTCGTCGAGCGCGATTACGACGTGGTATCCGGCGGCACCGACGACCACCTGTTCCTGGTCTCGCTGATCAAGCAGGGCGTCACCGGCAAGGATGCGGACGCCGCCCTGGGCCGCGCCCATGTCACGGTCAACAAGAATGCCGTGCCCAACGATCCGCAGAGCCCGTTCGTGACCTCCGGGCTGCGCATCGGCACCCCGGCGGTGACCACCCGCGGCTTCGACCAGGCCGACTGCGAGGCCCTGGCCGGCTGGATCTGCGACATCCTCGACGTCCTGGCCAAGGGTGACGACACCGCCGCCATCGAGGACGAAGTGCGTGGCAAGGTGGCTGAGCTGTGCGCCCGCCATCCCGTCTATGCCCAGGCCGCTGCCGAGCAGGCCGATACCGCCACCGCGTGAGCCCGTCCCCGCCGGTGTGCCGGCGGGGCCCTTGAGGAGTAGACCCCTATGCAACGTTATTCAGGCTTCGGGCTGGTCAAGCACGCGCTGAGCCATCACGAGAACTGGCAGCGCCAGTGGCGCAATCCCACGCCCAAGAAGGCCTACGATGTGATCATCGTCGGCGGCGGCGGCCACGGCCTGGCCACTGCCTACTACCTGGCCAAGGAGCACGGCATCAAGAACGTCGCCGTGATCGAGAAGGGCTGGCTGGGCGGCGGCAATACCGCGCGCAACACCACCATCGTGCGCTCCAACTATCTGTGGGACGAGGCAGCGGCGCTCTACGAGCACTCCATGAAGCTGTGGGAAGGCCTGTCCCAGGATCTCAACTACAACGTCATGTTCTCCCAGCGCGGCGTGCTCAACCTGGGCCACACCCTGCAGGACATGCGCGACATCCAGCGCCGGGTCAACGCCAACCGCTTGAACGGCATCGACGGCGAGGTGCTGGATGCCAAGGGCGTCCAGGAGCTGGTGCCGATCATGGACTGCTCCAAGAACGCCCGCTATCCGGTGATGGGTGCCTCCTGGCAGCCGCGTGCCGGCGTGGCCCGCCACGATGCCGTGGCCTGGGGCTTCGCCCGCGGCGCCGACGCCCATGGCGTGGACATCCTGCAGCAGACCGAGGTCACCGGCTTCAAGATCCGTGACGGCCAGGTCCTTGGCGTGCACACCAACCGCGGCGACATCGAGGCCAAGACCATCGGCTGCGTGGCCGCCGGCAACTCCGGCGTGCTGGCCAAGATGGCCGGGATCAAGCTGCCGCTGGAATCGCACCCGCTGCAGGCGCTGGTCTCCGAGCCGCTCAAGCCGGTGCTCGACACCGTGGTGATGTCCAACCACGTGCACGGCTACATCAGCCAGTCCGACAAGGGCGACCTGGTCATCGGCGCCGGCATCGACGGCTACAACGGCTATGGCCAGCGTGGCAGCTACCCCACCGTGGAGCACACCCTGCAGGCCATCGTCGAGATGTTCCCGATCTTCTCGCGAGTACGCATGAACCGTCAGTGGGGCGGCATCGTCGACACCTGTCCGGACGCCTGCCCGATCCTCTCGAAGACCAAGGTGAAGGGGCTGTACTTCAACTGCGGTTGGGGCACCGGCGGCTTCAAGGCGACCCCGGGCTCGGCCCACGTGTTCGCCGCCAGCCTGGCCAAGGGCGAGATGCACCCGATCGCCGCGCCGTTCTCCATCGACCGCTTCAACACCGGGGCGTTGGTCGATGAGCATGGCGCCGCCGGCGTCGCCCACTAGGTACTGACGAAAACGGTCTGTGCTCGACAATACGGCGTTAAAAAATGGCTCAATATGCTCATTTACGGCTCGTAAACTCCGCTATTTCGCCATTTTTTGCCTTGTCTTGCCTTCGCTCGACGAGTTTTCGTTCAGCACCGGCAGGCGCTCAAAGTACAGAGATACATTTCGCTTTCATCCTGAGTGATGGAGGGATAACAAGATGTTCTATATCCATTGCCCCTACTGCGGCGAGACCCGCGAGGAAGAGGAATTCCATCCCAAGGGCCAGGCGCACATCGCCCGCCCCGAGGATCCCGACGCCTGCAGCGACGAGGAGTGGGGCGACTACCTGTTCTTCCGCGACAACCCCCGTGGCATCCACCACGAGCTGTGGGTGCACGCCGTGGGCTGCCGCAAGTTCTTCAACGTCACTCGCCACACCGTGACCTACGAGATCCTCGAGACCTACAAGATGGGGGAGCAGCCGACGTTCACCGCGGATGGTGGCGAAGGGCACCCCGAGGGCCGGCCGTCTTCTGACGCCGCCGACCAGGCACCGCTTCGTGAAGGAGTCCGCGCATGAGCCAGCCCAGGACACAAGAGAACCGTCTCGCCCAGGGCGGTCGCATCGACCGCTCGCGCAAGCTGAGCTTCACCTTCAACGGCAAGACGTACCAGGGCCATGCCGGCGACACCCTCGCCTCGGCGCTGCTCGCCAACGGCGTCGACATCGTCAACCGCAGCTTCAAGTATTCCCGCCCGCGCGGCATCTTCGCCGCCGGCGCCGAGGAGCCCAATGCGGTGGTCCAGCTGGGCAAGGCCGAGGCCGCCCAGGTGCCCAACGTGCGTGCCACCCAGCAGGCGCTGTATGACGGCCTCGAGGCACGCAGCACCAATGGCTGGCCCAATGTCCAGCGTGACCTGATGGGGCTGGTCGGCAAGCTGGGCGGCCAGTTCATGCCGCCGGGCTTCTACTACAAGACCTTCATGGCGCCGGCCTCGATGTGGATGACCTACGAGAAGGTCATCCGCAAGGGCGCGGGCCTGGGCCGCAGCCCGATGGAGAACGATCCGGACATCTACGATCACCTCCATCAGCACTGCGACGTGCTGGTGATAGGTGCCGGTCCGGCCGGCCTGGCGGCGGCGCTGGCCGCGGCAAACAGCGGTGCACGGGTCATCCTGGCCGACGAGCAGGAGGAGATGGGCGGCTCGCTGCTCGACGCCCGCGAGCTGCTCGATGACAAGCCGGCCGAGCAGTGGGTCGCCGAGACGCTGGCGGCGCTGTCCGGCATGGACAACGTGACCCTGCTGCCGCGTACCACCGCCAACGGCTATCACGACCACAACTTCGTGACCCTGCACGAGCGTCGCACCGAGCATCTGGCCGACACCGCGCCGCTCAAGGACGGCCGTCGCCAGGTTCGCTCGCGCCTGCATCGCGTGCGCGCCGGCCGCGTCGTGCTGGCCACCGGTGCCCACGAGCGCCCGCTGGTCTATGGCAACAACGACGTACCGGGCAACCTGCTGGCCGGCGCGGTCTCCACCTATATCCGCCGCTACGGGGTGGTGCCGGGGCAGAAGCTGGTGCTTTCCACCAGCAACGATCACGCCTATCGCGCCGCCCTGGACTGGGTCGAAGCCGGCCGCGAGGTGGTCGCCATCGCCGACGCCCGGGCCAACCCGGACGGCGAGCTGGTCGAACAGGCTCGTGCCAAGGGCATTCGTATCATCGCGGGTTCCGCGGTCGTCGAGGCCAAGGGCGATTCCCGGGTCAACGGCGCTCGGGTAGCGAAGATCGACGCCGAAGGCTTCCGGGTCGTCGGCAGCGCCGAGAGTCTGGCCTGCGACACCATCGCCAGCTCCGGCGGCTACAGCCCGGTCATCCATCTGGCCTCCCACACCGGCAGCCGGCCCACCTGGCGTGACGACCTGCTGTGCTTCGTGCCCAATACGGTAAAAGGCGTTGCCGCCGCCGGCGGGGCCCAGGCCGTCTACGCCACCGCCGAGGTGCTGGCCGACGGCATCAAAGCCGGCGCCCGTGCCGCCGAGGAGAGCGGTTTCGCGGCCGGCGAGGTGCGTCTGCCGAGCGTCGCCGAGCGGCGCGACGGTGCGCCCTGCGCGCTCTACCAGGTGCCCCACGAGAAGCCGACCCTGCGGGCGCCCAAGCAGTTCGTCGACCTGCAGAACGACGTCACTGCGGCGGGCATCGAGCTGGCCACCCGCGAGGGCTTCGAGTCCATCGAGCACGTCAAGCGCTACACCGCCATGGGCTTCGGCACCGACCAGGGCAAGCTCGGCAACATCAACGGCATGGCCATCGCCGCGCGCTGCCTGGGCCGTTCGATCCCCGAGGTGGGCACCACGGTGTTCCGTCCCAACTACACGCCGGTGACCTTCGGCGCCATCGTCGGCCGTCACTGCCGCGAGCTGTTCGATGCCGAGCGCTATACCGCCATGCACCAGTGGCACGTGGAGCAGGGCGCCGAGTTCGAGGATGTCGGCCAGTGGAAGCGCCCCTGGTACTTCCCGCGCAAGGTCAACGGCAAGACCGAGACCATGCACGAGGCGGTGGCCCGCGAGTGCCTGGCGGTGCGCGAGGCGGTGGGCATCCTCGATGCCTCGACGCTGGGCAAGATCGACATCCAGGGCCCGGACGCGCGGGAGTTCCTGGGTCGCGTCTACACCAACAAGTGGGCCAAGCTGGTGCCCGGCCGCGTGCGCTACGGGCTGATGTGCAAGGACGACGGCATGGTGTTCGACGACGGCACCACCAGCTGCCTCGGCGAGAACCACTTCCTGATGACCACCACGTCCGGTGGCGCCGCCACGGTGCTGGAGTGGCTGGAGATCTGGCACCAGACCGAATGGCCGGAGCTCGAGGTCTACTTCAACTCGGTGACCGACCACTGGGCGACCATGACCGTCACCGGGCCCGAGGCGCGCAAACTGATGGCCGAAGTCACCGACATCGACCTCGACAAGGACGCCTTCAAGTTCATGGACTGGAAGGCTGGCAACGTGGCCGGCGTGCCGGCGCGGGTGTTCCGCATTTCCTTTACCGGCGAGCTGGCCTACGAGATCAACGTCCAGGCCAATTACGCCCTGCACGTCTGGGAGACGCTGTTCGCCCACGGTGACAAGTACGGCCTGACGCCGTACGGGACGGAAACGATGCATGTCCTGAGGGCGGAAAAGGGCTTTATCATCGCCGGCCAGGACACCGACGGCTCGGTGACCCCGGAGGACCTGGGCATGCAGTGGGCGATCGGCTACGACAAGCCGTTCCCGTGGATCGGCAAGCGGGCCCTGTCGCGCCCCGATACCGCGCGTACCGACCGCAAGCAGCTGGTGGGCCTCAAGCCCAAGGATACCAAGGTGGTGCTGGAGGAGGGCGCCCAGATCGTCCTCGATCCGAACCACGCCATCCCCATGCCGATGGTCGGGCACGTGACCTCCAGCTACTACAGCCCGACCCTCGATTCGGGCTTCGCCCTGGCGGTGGTCAAGGGCGGTCAGCATAAGATGGGCGAGACCGTCTATCTGCCCATGGCCGACGGCCAGGTCCATGAGGCCGAAATCGTCAGCACCATCTTCCTCGACCCCAAGGGAGAGCGTCAGAATGTCTAACGTCGCAACCTTCGATACCCGCACCGAGGCCAAGATCCCGGTGGAATCGCCGCTGGCCTATTCCTATCGTCGCTCGGGGGCTCCGGCCCCCACCGCCAAGAGCCGGGTAGTGCTGCGCGAGCGCCCCTTCCTCGGTCATCTGGTGCTGCGTGGCGGTGCCATCGTGCTCGACGAGGCGGTCCGCGAGGTGCTCGGCGTCTCACTGCCCGGCGAGCCCCAGGGCCTGGTGCATGACGCCGAGGGCCAGCGCTCCGTTCAATGGATCTCCCCGGACGAGTGGCTGGTCATCGTGCCCGGCGGCGAGGAATTCGAGCTGGAGAACCGGCTGCGCGCGGCGCTGGGCGATGCCCACTTCGCGATCAGCAACGTCGGCGGCGGCCAGACCCTGGTCGAGCTCGAGGGCGAGGCCGCCCGGGAGCTGCTGATGAAGTCGGTGATCTACGACGTTCATCCGAGCCACTTCCCGGTGGGCAAGGGCGTGACCACGGTGTTCGCCAAGGCCACGGTAATCCTGCGCAGGCCCAGCGAAGCTCGCTGGGAGCTGGTGGTGCGTCGCAGCTTCGCCGACTACACCTACCGTTGGCTGCTGGATGCCGGCGAGGAGTACGCCATCGGCGTCGAACGCTGACCCCCGCTGCCCCACATCGTATGACCAGACCAGGCCGGGGCTCGCTCCCGGCCTGCGTCGTCAGGAGATTTCGCCATGAACCCGATGAGCCGTAGCGCCGATAGCCGCGCCGATACCTGGATTCTCACCGCCCAATGCCCCAGTCGACTGGGCACCGTCGACGTGGTCACGCGCTTCCTCAAGGAGCAGCGTTGCTACATCACCGAGCAGCAGTCCTTCGACGATCGCCACGCCGAGCGCTTCTGCATCCGCACCGAGTTCCGGCCGCTGGATGCCGACTTTGACGCCGAAGCCTTCCAGGCCAGTTTCGCGTCCCGGGCCGAGGCGTTCGAGATGACCTTCGAGCTGACCGCGCCGGGCACCCGCCTGCCGGTGGTCATCATGGTCTCCAAGGCCGATCATTGCCTGAACGACCTGCTGTATCGCTACCGCACCGGTCAGCTGCCGATCGAGATCCGCGCGGTGGTCTCCAACCATCCCGACCTCCAGCCGCTGGCCGACTGGCATGGACTGCCCTATTACCATTTCCCGATCACTCCGGAGACCAAGGCCGAGCAGGAGGCCCAGGTGTGGCGGGTGGTCGAGGAAACCGGCGCCGAGCTGGTGATCCTGGCCCGCTACATGCAAGTGCTCTCGAGCGAGATGTGCGAGCGCCTCGCCGGCCGGGCGATCAACATCCACCATTCGCTGCTGCCAGGTTTCAAGGGCGCCAAGCCCTACCACCAGGCCTTCGAGAAGGGGGTCAAGCTGGTCGGGGCGACGGCCCACTACATCAACGACGATCTCGACGAGGGGCCGATCATCACCCAGGGCGTCGAGCCGGTCGGCCACGCTGATGACCCCGAAGACCTGGTGGCCAAGGGGCGCGATATCGAGTGTCTGACCCTAGCTAGAGCCGTGGGCTACCACGTGGCGCGGCGAGTGTTCCTGCACGGCCGTCGCACGGTGGTGTTCTCGCGCTGAGAAAGCCTCGATGGCGTTTTGACGCCAGCCATCATCCGCGGCCATCGTCTCCCCGACGATGGCCGTCGTCTTGTCCGTTCTCTTTCCCCCGCTGTCGTCCTTGGTCACTCGTTCAATAGTCGTAGGGCGGGGCTTCCGCCTGATGCTGACCCGGGGTGTTAATTCTTATATATAACAGAGCGTTACTTGATTGTCGCCCAGTCGAGTTGAGCGATATACGTTGAAAGTCGCTGTTGGCCGCGGGTCATGGGGACACTACGTTTGGATTCGGAAGGTATTTCCAGAGACATGGATCGTGTTGTCCATGCCGCAGGGGCTCGAGGCCGCTGCGTGCCATGGGGTGGAACCAGCCAAGACAACAACAAGCCTCCCGTCGTCGCCGTGAGCGGGGCGGGCGCAACACCAACCGAGGAGTCCTCGCCATGCAAGACGACCAGCAGCCAAAGCGCACTGTATCCGACATCGTTGAATCGACGGTCAGCGGTGCCGGCAATCGTCGCAACTTCCTGAAGGCCGCCGCGATAGGCTCCGCGGCGGCGGTGGCGGCCCCCTGGGTCGGCAATGTCCAGGCCCAGCAGGGCATCCGCATTCGCATGCAGTCCTCCTGGCAGCCGGGCACCACCGGCTATCGGATCTTCGAGCAGTGGGCCAAGGGAGTGGCCGAGGCCACCGGTGGAGAGGTGACCATCGAACCCTTCCCGGCCGGCGCCGTGGCCGGGGCCTTCGAGGTCGCCGATGCAGTGCGAAATGGGGTGCTCGACGGCCAGAACTGGTTCACCGTCTACTGGCCAGGCAAGATGCCGGCTGGCGTCTTCCTCACCGCCTATCCCATGGGGCTCTCTGTCCCTCACCAGTGGGACATCATGTTCGGTGCCTACGGCGGTTTCGATATTGCCAAGGATCTCTATCGCAAGCAGGGCCAGGAACTGCTGGGCTATGTCCACCACGATCTCAACCTGATCCACTCCAAGGTGCCGCTGCGCAGCTTCGACGACTTCAGGGGCGTCAAGATCCGTATGCCCGGTGGCATCGTCGCCGAAACCTTCGCTTCCATCGGCGCCCAGACCACCCTGCTGCCCGGCTCGGAGGTCTACCCGGCTCTCGAGAAGGGCACCATCGACGCCGCCGACTACACCGGCGCGGCGGTCAACTACGAACTGGGCTTCTGGCAGGTCGCCGATTACATCATCATGGGCCCGCCCTCCACGCCCTGCCTGCACCAGGCGGTCGACCTGATGGACATCTCGGTCAACCGCCGCGTCTTCGAACGCATGTCGCCACAGACCCAGGACCTGATGCATGACCTGGTGGCGGCTTACTCCCGCGAGCACTATGCGGCGATTCAGAAGGCCAACTCCGAGGCCTGGCCCAAGTACCGCGAGAAGGGCGTGGAGATCATTCACCTCTCCGAGGACGACGCCGACCGTTTCCGCGAAGCCGCTATCCCGCTGTGGTTCAAGTGGGCCAACAAGGATCCGGACGCCGCGCGGCTGTTCAAGGCCCACCTCGACACCATGATGGATCCGGCGGTGGCGCTGATCACCGACGAGGACATCAAGGACCACGAACTCAATCTCTGAGCCGCCAGCATACCGGGCCGGTGGTCGTCCGTGGACGGTCACCGGCCCGGCGGCAAGCCCTCATGCATCCCGCCATTCCCTGAGTCGTTGATCCGTTTGTCATCGCCGGGAAGCGATGGCGCAGCGGAGGAGTGTCCATGAACCTTGATATCGAATTCGTCCTCCCCCATTGGCTCTACTGGTCCGTGCTGGCCTTTCTGCCGCTGGTGGTGATGTTCTTCGTCGACCGCAGTTTCCGCCGCGGCGCCGTGGTCAGCGGCGGCGACACCGCCGAGATCCCCGGCGAAGCCCCAGTGGAGCGCTATCGGCCGCCGGGCAACCTCTTCACCGCCGCCGTCGACCGCGTCTCCGGCTTCTTCGGCCGCTATGTCGCCTACTGGTCGCTGATCGCGCCCTTCGCCTTCGCCTATGAAGTGCTGGTGCGCTACGCCTTCAACTCGCCGACCAACTGGGTCCATGAGTCGATGACCCTGATGTTCGGCATGCAGTACCTGATCGCCGGTGCCTTTGCGCTACGCGAGGGCGGTCACGTGCGGGTGGACATCCTCTACCAGCGCGCCCGTCCGGTGAACAAGGCGGCCCTGGACCTGCTGACCTCGGTGTTCTTCTTCATCTTCACCCTCGGGCTGATGGTGACAGGGTGGAAGTTCTTCTCGCAGGCGGTCAGCGACAAGTTCTTCTTCGGCTCGAGCTATGCCAACGAGACCTCCTTCACCGAGTGGGCCATCGAGTTCTATCCGGTGAAGTTCATGCTCTTCTTCGGTGCCCTGCTGCTGCTGTTGCAGGGCATCGCCCAGCTGATCCGCGACTTCCAGGCCTTCCGCCACCATCGCGCCCGCGAGCGTCACGGCCGCGGCTTCGCCCATCTGCTGGTGGGGCTGGGCGCGCTGCTGGCCGCCTGGGGGATATTCGAGATGGTCAACATCGGCGTCACCGACTACCAGAGCCTGGCCGGCAGCCTCGAGCATAGCCTCAGTGGCCTGGGGATCGGCGGCCTGACCCTGGTGATGTTCGGCACCCTGATGGTGGTGCTGATGGCGGGCCTGCCACTGGCCTTCGTTACCGGCGGCCTGGGGGTGGCCTTCTTGTACCTGGTGGGCGACCAGCACATGCTCAACCTGATGCCCTCGCGCATCTTTCCGATGATGACCAACTACCAGCTCTCGGCCATACCGCTGTTCATCTTCATGGCTTCGGTACTGGAGAAGGCGGGCATCATCGAGGAGCTGTTCGACGTCGTCTACAAGTGGATGGGCGGGCTCAAGGCCGGCCTGGCCATCGCCACCATCATCGCCTCGACGCTGCTCGCGGCCATGGTCGGGGTGATCGGCGCCGCGGTGGTGACGATGGGCCTGATCGCGCTGCCGGCGATGCTCAAGCGTAGCTACAATCCCGAGATCGCGCTGGGATCGATCATGGCCGGCGGCACCCTGGGTATCCTGATTCCGCCGTCGATCCTGGCCATCATCTACGGCGTCATCGCCCAGCAGTCGGTGGGCGAGCTCTACCTGGGTTCGCTGATTCCCGGCCTGCTTCTGGCCGCCATGTATGCCGGCTACTGCTGGCTGCGCGGTACCCTGAATACCCGCATGGCGCCGCCGATGCCGGTGGAGGATCGCGTCGACATGGGCGAGAAGCTGCGCCTGCTGCGCAACATGCTGGCACCCATCGTGCTGGTCATCCTGGTGCTCGGCATCATCTTCACCGGCATCGCCACTCCGGTGGAGGCGGCAGGCATCGGCACCTTCGGTGCTCTGGTGGTGGCGGCGATGCACAAGCGCTTGACCTGGGCCAACCTGCACGCCGCCTGCATGACCACCCTGGTCGCTTCGGCGATGGTGATGTGGATCATCTTCGGCGCCAGCATCTTCGTCGGTTTCTACATCCTTCAGGGCGGCCAGACCTTCGTGCAGGAGCTGATCTCCGGCGCCGGCCTCGGTCCCTATGCGGTCTTGGCGCTGATGATGGTGCTGCTGGTGGCCTTGGGTATGTTCCTCGACTGGGTGGGTATCCTGCTGCTGGCGGTACCGATCTTCGTGCCGCTGATCAAGGGGTTGTCCTTCGACGGGGTGTTCGGGCTGCCCGGCGTGGCGCCCGCCGACGTTTCGCTGTGGTTCGGGGTCATCTACCTGGTGAACATGCAGATGTCCTTCCTGAGCCCGCCGTTCGGCTACGCGCTGTTCTACATCAAGGGGGTGTGCCCGCCGCATATCACCATGGCGCAGATCTTCCGCTCCTCGTTCCCGTTCCTGGGCCTGCAGGCGCTGGGGCTGCTGCTGGTGATCCTGTTCCCGGCGCTGGTCACCTGGTTGCCTAACCTGGCCTATGGCTAATTCGCCAGACGCCGCCCCTTGACTGCAACGCTCCCGCTTGGGAGCGTTGTTTTTTCAAACTGTTACACGATCATGGTGAACCCTTGGCCGAGTTCCCCGTCACAGGGGAGCAGCCAACGCATGCACCACAACGATTTCCGGAGGTATTCATGCAACGCATCACCGCCCTGTTCTCTGCCGCCCTGCTCAGCGTCGGGCTGATGGGCTCCATGGCCCACGCCCAGGAAAACGCCGCCGGCGCCGCTGATCAGCCTTCGGCCGAGACTCAGGCCCCGGCCCAGAACTTCTCCGACGCTCAGCTGCAGAAGTTCGCCGATGCCTCCAAGGAGATCGCGGTGATCTCTCAGGACTATACCAAGCGTCTCCAGGAGGCCGAGGGTGAGGACGCGCAGAAGCAGGTCCGCCAGGAGGCCAACGACAAGATGGTCGAGGCCGTGCAGAACAGCGGCCTCGAGGTGGACACCTTCAATGCCATCGGCCAGGCGATCCAGCAGGACCCGGAGCTGATGCAGCGCGTGCAGGAAATGGCCCAGGCTTCCAGTGAGGCGTCTTCCTGAGCCAGAAAGACGGCGCAAGTCCGACATGTTGAAAGGCCACCCCGCGGGGTGGCCTTTCTGCGTCTGGCAGGCTTTACAGCGCTGCCGGACGCTTACAGACTTGGAGTCAACGTCAACGGTCGATGCGGGATACCGGTGTTCCGACTCAACGGGGGCGCTGAAGAGATGACGAGTGCATTGGATCGCCAGGCAAGGCGCCGCGACGAGGCATGGCAGCGCAACGGCGAGGAGTGGTATCGCGGTATGGCGGTTCAAGGGGCCGCCGGAATTCTACCGTCAACCTCTGATACAGGACACTAGGCCATGGATGTGGAACTGCTGGAGATTCGGCAGCACCTGGGACGCTTTCCGCCTTTCGAGACGCTCTCCGATGAACTGCTCGACGAGGTGGCAAGCCAGGTCGAGGTGGCCTATTTCAAGGCCGGCACGGACATCCTGACGCTCGATCAGGAACTGCACGAGCTGTGCTATGTCCGCAGCGGCGCCGTGGAGGTCTACCGACGCGGCGGCGAACTCTACAATCGTCGGGGCGAAGGGGAGATCTTCGGTCAGTTCAGCCTGCTGCGGAATCACCGCGTACGCTATCCGGTCCGGGCCATGGAAGATTGCCTCATCTACTTCATCCCCGAGGCGGTCTTCCAGCATCTCTGCCAGGCCGACGAGGACTTTGCCGATTTCGTCGAGCTGCAGCGGCCGCGCCTCGAAAGCGCGGTGGAGGAGCAGAAGAAGAACAACGACATGATGATCACCCGGGTGCGCAAGCTGGTTACCCGCTACCCGGTGATGGTCGAGGCCTCGACCACCGTTCAGGAAGCCGCCCGCCAGATCACCGACTATCAGGCGTCGGCGGTGCTGGTGCTGGACACGCCGGGCGACAATCCTCGCTACACCTTTCGCGACAGTGAGGATCGCGCCTGGCAGCTGCGTGGCATCCTGACCGACAGCGACTTTCGCACCCGGGTTGTCGCCGAGGGGCGTTCGCCGGACACGCCGGTCGGTGACGTGGTGAGCGGGAAGGTCATCGCCGTGCAGTCCGACGAGTCGGTCCAGGAAGCGATGCTGGTCATGCTGCGCCACAACATCCACCACTTGCCGGTCATGTATCGTCGCCGGCCGGTAGGTATCGTGCACCTTTCGGACATCATTCGCTACGAGACCCAGAGTAGCCTCTACCTGGTCAGCAACATCTTCCACCAGCCCAGCGTCGAAGGATTGGCACGGCTCGCCCCTGACGTCGCTGCAGCCTTCGTGCGCCTCGTCGAGGAGGGCGCCGACTCGCAGATGGTGGGCAGCGCCCTGTCGACCATCGCGCGCAGCTTCACTCGTCGCCTTCTGGAGCTGGGGGAGGAGAGCCTCGGGCCGCCCCCGGTGCCCTACTGCTTCATGGCGCTGGGCTCCATGGCGCGCAATGAGCAGTCCGTGGTCACCGATCAGGACAATGCCCTGGTGCTCTCAGACGACTTCATTCCCGAGCAGCACGACGCCTACTTCCGCGAACTGGCCGGTTTCGTCTGCCACGGCCTGGATGCCTGCGGCTACCCGCTCTGCAAGGGCGATATCATGGCCACCAACGATCGCTGGCGACAGCCGTTGGCGGTGTGGAAGCGCTATTTCACCGAGTGGATCGAGCAACCGAATCCCGAGCGGCTGCTGCACAGCTCGATCTTCTTCGACCTCGACCCCGTGTTCGGCGATCACGTGCTGGTCGAGCAGCTCCAGGACCTGGTGGCCCAGAAAGCTGCCCGTCATCCGCTGTTCCTGGCCGCCATGGCGCGTAATGCGCTCAATCGCACGCCGCCGCTGGGCTTCTTCCGTACCTTCGTGATGGAGAAGGACGGCAAGCACAACAATTCCATCAACCTCAAGCGTCGCGGCACCGCGCCGATGGTCGACCTGATCCGCGTGCACGCCCTGGCCTGCGGCTCCAACGCCCAGAACAGCTTCGACCGGCTCGATGACATCGACCGCACCCAGCTGCTCGCCCCCGGGGTCAGCGATCGCCTGCGCTACGCGCTGGAGTTCCTGTCGATGTCGAGGATTCGTCATCAGGTGATCGATATCCAGCATGACCAGATCCCGGACAACAATATCGAGCCGGAGAACGTCTCGAGCAGCGAGCGCCACCATCTCAAGGATGCTTTCCAGTCGCTGAGCCACGCCCAGAAATTCCTCAAGTTCCGTTATCCCATGCCATCGAGGGCCAAATGAGAGCATCAGGATGCTGACACGCCCGCGCAGGACGCAGATTCCCGACTGGACGAACTATCTGGCGAACCGGGCCGGCAGTGCCCGGGACCGGCGCCTGGCGCGTTTTTTCGCCGCCGGCGCACCGGCCCCCGAGACGCCGATCGCCGAGGCCCCGCTGATGGCGCTGGACATGGAAACCACGGGACTCGACGCGCGGCGCAACTCCATCGTCAGCATCGGGCTGGTGCCTTTCACCCTGGGGCGCATCGACCTGACCGGACGACGCTACTGGGTCGTTCGGCCGCGTCGCCCGCTCGACGCCAAGTCGGTGACCTTTCACCACATCACCCACGCCGACATCGCCGGGGCCCCTGAGCTCGATGACATACTGGAAGATCTGCTCGACGCCCTGGCAGGCCGCCTGGCGGTGGTGCATTACCGACACATCGAACGGCCTTTCCTCGACGTGGCCGTCAAGGCGCGACTCGGAGAAGGGGTGATGTTTCCGACGATCGACACCATGTCGCTGGAGGCACGCATACATCGCCAGTCCCTGGTGGCGCGCTTCCGGCGCTGGATGGGCCGCCCCCCGGCCTCCATCCGCCTCTACGACAGTCGTATCCGCTACGGGCTGCCGCCTTACCAAGGCCATCATGCGCTCACCGATGCGCTGGCCACCGCCGAGCTGCTGCAGGCCCAGATCGCTTACCACTACCGCCCCGAGACGCCGGTGGGCACGATCTGGAGCTGAGCCTGAGCGGGCGGCGTTGCCGCACTATGCCCAAGGGCCATCATGCGCTCACCGATGCGCTGGCCACCGCCGAGCTGCTGCAGGCCCAGATCGCTTACCACTACCGCCCCGAGACGCCGGTGGGCACGATC
>NZ_JACHXM010000029.1:30252-43299 GCF_014192055.1 Halomonas organivorans
GATCTGGAGCTGAGCCTGAGCGGGCGGCGTTGCCGCACTATGCCCAAGGGCCATCATGCGCTCACCGATGCGCTGGCTACCGCCGAGCTGCTGCAGGTCCAGATCGCTTACCACTACCGCCCCGAGACGCCGGTGGGCACGATCTGGAGCTGATCAATAGTCGATGCCGCGGCGTGCCTCGAGGCCCGCATTGAAGGCGTGGCGAACTTCCTGCATTTCGGTGACGGTGTCGGCCATGGCCGTCAGCTCGCGATGAGCGTTGCGTCCGGTGATGATCACCGTCTGCTCGGCGGGACGGTTTTCCAGCGCTCGCTTGACCGTGGCGATGTCCAGGTAGCCGAACTTCAGCATGTAGGTGATCTCGTCGAGCACCGTCAGATAGACCTCGGAATCGGCGAGCATGCGCTCGGCTTCGGCCCACACCGCGCGGCAGGCTTCGGTGTCGGCCTCGCGGTTCTGGGTCTCCCAGGTGAAGCCGGTGGCCATGATCGCCACCTCAAGGTTCGGGTCCTCCTCGAGACGCGCACGCTCGCCGCATTCCCACTGGCCCTTGATGAACTGCACCACCCCGACCCGGTACCCGTAGCCCAGGGCGCGAGTCACGGTGCCCCAGGCGGCGGTGGTCTTGCCCTTGCCGTTGCCGGTGAACACCAGCAGCTGGCCGCGCCGCTCGGTGGCGGCGGCGACCTTGTCGTCGACGTGGGACTTGAGGGTCTGCATGGCTCGGCGGTGGCGTTCGTCGCGATCGCTCATCTCGGCTCCTGTTGGTGTCGGGGGCAAGGGAAGGCAGCCTACCCCAGGCGGTGGACGACGTCAGCTGCCCAGTCGGCGTGCCTCCATGCGGGCCAGGAAGACCGCCATGATGCGCTCGAAGAGCGCCGGGCCCAGCACCGCGTCCTCGATGCCGGCATCGATGTTGGGATTGTCGTTGACTTCGATGACCAGCGCACGATCGCCGATCTGCTTGAGATCGACGCCGTACAGGCCGTTGCCGATCAGGCGAGTGGCGCGTAACGCTGCCCGCACCACGGGCGCCGGGACGTCATCGGGCGAGTGGGTGGTGAAACCGCCGCTCCTGACGCGGCCGCCGGCGTGGTCGTAGATCTGCCAGTGGCCGCGCGCCATGTAGTAACGGCTGGCGAACAGCACCTGGCCGTCGAGCACGCCGACGCGCCAGTCGAACTCGGTGGGCAGCCATTCCTGGAGCAGCAGCAGGGCCGAGTCCCTGAACAGCCGGTTGGCCTCATGGATCAGCGCCTCGCCGGAGGCGATCTTCACCACGCCGCGTGAAAAGGCACCGTCGGGAATCTTGAGCACCCGGGGGAAGGTGAGCGTCTCGGCCAGACGGGCGATGCCGTCGCGATCGCCGCGACGCAGCAGCTGGCCGTCCGGCGCGGGGATGCCTCGGGCGCGCAGCAGGGCATGCAGGTAGACCTTGTTGGTGCATCGCAGGATGTCGTCCGGGGCGTCGATGACCACCAGCCCCTCGTGCTCGGCTCGGCGGGCCATGCGCCAGGTATGGTGGTTGAGGGCCGTGGTCTCGCGAATGAACAGGCCGTCGAACTCGGCCAGGCGGGCGATATCACGCCGGGTGATCAAGGAGACATCGATGCCGAGTCGCCGTCCGGCGCGAATGAAGGCCTTGAGGGCGCCGCGGTTGCTGGGGGGAAGCGCTTCCTCGGGATTGACCAGGATCGCCAGGTCGAAGCGGTAGCGACGCCGCGCGCGCGGCGATCGCCACACCTGGCGAGAGTGGCGGTTCAGGGCCGTGGCGAACAGGTCCTGCTCGGCGTCGTTCAGGTCGCGCAGGCGGCAGGGGCGCACGCGCTCCACGCGCCACTGTGCCTGGCGATGCACCAGACGCAGCGCCAGCAGCGGGCAGGGCAGCCGCTCGAACAGCCGGCGGGCCAGGGACGCCAAGACGGGGTCCAGGCACTCGCCGAACAGTATGCGCACCTCGTGGCTGTCGCCGGTCAATCGGCCGTCGCGGGACAGCTCGACCAGCAGCGGCGCCAGCGGTGCCAGGGCCAGGTCGGTGGTGGCCTTGCGCGTCAGGGCGTTGAGGGTCTCGACGTCGGGCTGGACTCGCTGACCGCGGGCCTGGGCCAGCAGCGAGACATAATAGCCGGTGCCCAGGTAGTCCAGGTCGCCGCACAGGTTGATCACGCGAGTGCCCCGCTCTCCGCTGGGACGGCCCGGCGCGCCGTCCAGAGCGAGAAAGTCGTCAGCGACCATCAGGTCGTCGCTAGGGAAGTAGGGCAGCCAGTCGTCGCGGTGGTCGACGACGATTCTCAGTACGCTCATGGGCGGGGCACCAGTGGATGGTGACGGGCTCAGCATGCGCCTGAGCCACGATCCATACAAGCTGGAACATGCGTGAAAAGATTTCATTGAAAAGGCCGCTGACAGCGATCCTCTGCCTGGCCAGAATCCGTGGCAGGACCACTGGACGATACTGACCATGACCGTTTTCCTGCGCCCCGCGGTGTCTCGCGATCTGGACGACCTCTATCGCCTCGAGCAGGTGGCCTTCAGCGGCGATCGATTCAGCCGCCGCCAGCTGTGGCATCTGCTCAACCGCGCCAATGCCTTGACCCTGGTGGCCGAAGGAGAGGATGGACGACTGGTCGGCTATGGCACCCTGCTGTTTCGCTTCGGCAGCGGCCGAGCCCGGCTCTATTCGTTCTGCGTGCATCCCGGGGCACGCGGGAGTGGCCTCGGCCGCCGGATGCTCGAATGGCTGGAAAGTGCCGCCGGGGAACGAGGCTGCGACTGGCTGGTGCTCGAGGTGCGTGCCGATAACCAGGCGGCCCTGGCACTTTATCGGCGCATGGGCTTTGCGCCCAGCGACTGGCTGGACGATTACTACGAGGATGGCTGTGCGGCCTGGCGCATGGGCAAGGCGCTGGCGCTGGCTCGGGCAGGTTAGTCGGGTCGTGCGTCAGCCCCGGTTGGGTAGCGGATGCCTAGGCGTGACCGGCTGCCGGGCATAGAATGGCGCCTTCGTTCATCATCGGGATACTGCCCATGCCTTCCTTCGACATCGTCTCCGAATTCGACAAGCACGAGGCCAGCAACGCCGTCGACCAGGCCAATCGCGAGCTGCAGAGCCGCTTCGACTTCAAGGGCGTCACGGCTTCCTTTGCGCTCGATGGCGAGACGGTCACCCTCGAGGCCGAGGTCGACTTTCAGCTGCGCCAGATGCTCGACATGCTGCGCAACAAGCTCATCGGCCGGGGCATCGACCCGCGTTGCCTGGAGATCGACGATCCGGAACTCTCCGGGGTTCGTGCCCGCCAGACGGTACGACTCAAGCAGGGCCTCGAGCAGAAGGAAGCCAAGGACATCGTCAAGCGCATCAAGGACACCAAGCTCAAGGTGCAGGCCCAGATCCAGGGCGAGAAGGTTCGGGTCACCGGCAAGAAGCGCGATGATCTACAGAAGATCATGGCACTGCTCAAGGGCGAGGACGGCCCCGACCTGGCGCTGCAATTCGACAACTTCCGCGATTGAGGTCGTCTCGCCATAGCCCGTCGCTGGGGTCGCCATTGACGATGGCGATTGGCAGGCGGGGGTGGCTTGGGCTTCAATACAGGTACGCCGTTGCCGCCAAAGGAGTGAGCGCACGATGTCTCATGCGCGCCGAATCGTCTACCTGACCATCGCCGTCATCAGCTTTGCCCTCGGCGTGATCGGTGCTTTCCTGCCGCTGATGCCTACCACCTGCTTCATGCTGGTGGCGGTGTGGGCTGCCTCCAAGGGGTCGCCGAGATTCGCCGGATGGATTCGCTCGCATCCGCGTTTCGGGCCTGCGGTGATGGCCTGGGAGGAAGAGCGGGCGATTCCCCGCCATGCCAAGTGGCTGGCCGGCTGCATGCTGCTGGTATCGATGCTGATCCTGGCCTTCACGGTGGGTGCCCTGTGGCTCAAGGTCGCGCTGATCGGTGCCCTGGCGCTGGTCGGCGCCTGGATCCTGACGCGACCGGAGCCGGTCGCCGATTCCTGATCGAGTATCGCTTTGAGGTCGGGGCTGGGAGGGCCGTACAATGGCCGGCAACCTTCACAGGAGCCATCCTCGATGTCTGAACCCCAATCGATCTACCTGAGCGACTATCGTCCCCCTGCCTATCGCGTCACCCACACCGAGCTGAGCTTCGACCTCGACCCGATGGCGACTCGTGTCAAGGCGCGTTTGCACGTCGAGCGCCACCCCGAGCGCGCGGCCGGCGAACCGCTTGAGCTGGACGGCGAGCAACTGACGCTCAAATCGATCGCCATCGACGGCCAGCCGCTGGGCGACGACGAGTACGTCCTTACCGAGCGTGGCTTGCGCGTGGACGGCGTACCGGAGCGCTTCCTGCTGGATACCGACGTCGAGATCGCGCCCAAGGACAATACCGCCCTGGAAGGGCTCTACCAGTCCGGCGGCATGTTCTGCACCCAGTGCGAGGCCGAGGGCTTCCGTCGCATCACCTTCTACCCGGATCGCCCCGACGTCATGGCGACCTTCTCCACCACCGTGGTCGGCCGGAGTGACCGCGAGCCGGTGCTGCTCTCCAACGGCAACCCGGTGGAGCGCGGGGAGCTGCCGGACGGGCGTCACTTCGTGACCTGGGAAGATCCGCATCCCAAGCCCTGCTACCTGTTCGCCCTGGTGGCCGGCGACTTGCAGAAGGTCGAGGACCGCTTCACCACCGCCGGCGGTCGCGAGGTGACGTTGCAGATCTGGGTCGAGGAAGAGAACCTCGGCAAGACCGATCACGCCATGGCCTCGCTCAAGCGGGCCATGCGCTGGGACGAGGAGACCTACGGCCGCGAATACGATCTCGACCTGTTCATGATCGTGGCGGTCAACGACTTCAACATGGGCGCCATGGAGAACAAGGGGCTCAACATCTTCAATTCGGCGGCGGTGCTGACCCATCCTCACACCGCTACCGATGCCGCCTTCCAGCGCGTCGAGGGCATCGTCGCCCACGAGTATTTCCACAACTGGTCCGGCAACCGCGTCACCTGTCGCGACTGGTTCCAGCTGTCGCTGAAGGAGGGCTTCACCGTCTTCCGCGACCAGAGTTTCTCCGCCGATACCAATTCTGCGCCGGTCAAGCGCATCGAAGAAGTGTCCTTCTTCCGTACCGCCCAGTTTGCCGAGGATGCCGGACCCACCGCGCACCCGGTGCGGCCGGATCACTACATCGAGATCGGCAACTTCTACACCCTGACCATCTACGAGAAGGGCGCCGAGATCGTGCGCATGTTGCGCAACCTGGTGGGCTGGGAGGCGTTTCGGCGCGGCAGCGATCTCTACTTCTCGCGCTTCGATGGCCAGGCGGTGACCATCGAGGACTTCGTGGCCTGCATGGCGGAGGCTTCCGGCCAGGATCTCGACCAGTTCATGCGCTGGTACTCCCAGGCCGGAACGCCGGAGATCGATGCCCACGGCGAGTACGACTACGCCAACGGCGCCTATCGTCTTGTGCTGCGTCAGCGTACGCCGGCCACCCCGGGGCAGCCGGACAAGCAGCCGTTGCACATTCCGATCCGGCTGGGCCTGGTCGGTACCAAGTCCGGCCGCGATCTGACCCTGACCCTGGACGGCGAATACCTGGGCCAAGACGGCGTGATCCATCTGCGCGAGGAGGAGCAGGAGTTCCTGTTCACCGACGTCGAGGAGGCGCCGGTGCCGTCGCTGGCGCGTGGTTTCTCGGCGCCGATCAAGCTGCATTTCCCCTATTCCCGCGAGGACCTGGCCTTCCTGCAGACCCATGACAGCGACGGCTTCAATCGCTGGGATGCCGGCCAACGCCTGGCGCTGCTGGCCCTGGACGACCTCATCGCCGCCCACCGCAACGGCGTCGAGAAGGTCATGGACTCGCGGGTGGTGGAGGCCTTCCGTTCGCTGTTGAACACCGCCACCGACGACAAGGCGGTGCTCGCCGAGATGCTGACGCTGCCCTCCGAAGCCTACATCGCCGAGCAGCAGCCGCTGGTCGACGTGGATGCCATCCATGCCGCTCGCACCTTCGTCAAGCAGTCCCTGGCAATCGCCCTGCGCGACGACTTCCTGCGCGTCTACCATGAGAACGTCAGCGAGGCGCCCTATGCGCCGGAGCCCGAGCAGATCGGCGCTCGCAGCCTCAAGAACGTGGCGCTGTCCTACCTGGTCAGCATCGAGGACGAGGAGGGCGTCGAGCTGGCTCGCCGGCAGTTCGAGGCGGATCACAACATGACCGACGTGCGCCAGGCACTGACGCTGCTGGTGCACTCCAGCCGTGACGACCTGGCCGACCCGGCGCTGCGCGCCTTCGGCGAGAAGTGGGCCCATGACCCGCTGGTCATGGACCAATGGTTCAGCATCCAGGTCTCGCGCCCCCAGGCCGACGCCCTGGAGCGGGTCAAGTTCCTGATGGATCACCCCGCCTTCTCGCTGACCAATCCCAACAAGGTTCGCGCGCTGATCGGCGCCTTCGCCCAGAACCGCATCAACTTCCACCGTCTCGATGGCGAAGGCTACAAGCTGCTGGCCGACGTGGTGATCGAGCTCAACCGCCTGAACCCGGAGATCGCCTCGCGACTGGTCACCCCGCTGACCCGTTGGCGGCGCTTCGACGAGCCCCGTCAGGAGCTCATGAAAGGCGAGCTCGAGCGCATCCGCGCCGAGAAGCTCTCGCCGAACGTGTATGAGGTGATCGAGAAGGCGCTCGCCTGATCGACGAGGCTACGGCCAGACGAAAGGCGCCGCCCGGGAGGGCGGCGTCTTTTTTATGCGCGGGGCAAGTGCTTTGGCGTGATCAGTTGATCAGCCAGCCCAGCACCGACACACCCAACAGCATCCAGATCAGGGTGGCGACGATGGCGCGGCGGCGCAGCGCCGAGAATGCCTTCCACAGCAGCCACAGGCCGAGGATCAGCACCAGCAGGCTGAGCAGGTTGGCGGGAATGCCGAGTGCCCCGGCGATGCCACCGATGAAGCTGCTGGCGGCATCGTCGAGGCCATTCAGGCCGACGCTGAGCGCATCGACGACGAAACGGATGACGTGGCCGATGAACTGGCCGATCGCGGCGAAGAAGTCGTTCATGCGCGGAAAGCCTCGAGGCGAAAAAAGGGCGGGCAAAAGGAGCGGGCGCATGGTAGCACGCCCGCCGGGGCGGGCGCGGTGGTTCAGCCGAGGCATGGCCTGAAACGTCGGCGAGCGTAGACACTTTTCAGCCACTGCCTAGCCCAGCAGGCTGGTGCGCGAGGTAAGTCCGGCCTCTTCGGCGGCGCTGTCGGCCAGGGCGCGGCCGGCCTCGTCATAGACGTGGAAGACGGCGTTGGCGCCGAGTTCGCGGATCGGCTCGATCTCTTCGGGATATTCCACCACTGCGGTGATGCGCCCAGGAAAGTGGCGCGAGCGCAGCTGCTTGAGGGCGGCCAGGTTGCCGGCGTGGTGTGGCATGGCCAGCACCACCAGTTGCACGTCCGGTGACATCAGCAGCTTGTCCCAGAAGTCCGAATCCACGGCATCGCCCTCCAGAGCATTGAATCCCATGGCGGTAAGTCGTTCGATGCTCTTGGGATTGCTGTCGATGCCCAGCACCTGCAGGCCGTATTCCTTCTGCAGGCGGCGATAGACGCCTTTGCCGATGCGCCCCATCCCCAGCACCACCGCCTCGGCATCGCCGACCTCGAGGGGGCGGTCGCTGGGGGCGAGCTCGTGTTCGTCGAACTCGGGCAAGCGTGGTTCCAGCCAGCGATAGAAGCGCTCTCCAACGCTGTTGACCACCGCCGAGAAGGCGAAACTCAGCGCCACCGCCAGCGACAGCACCACCAGGAAGCTTTCCGGCAGCCAGCCCTGGGCGGCAGCGATGGCGCCGACGATCAGACCGAACTCCGAATAGTTGGTCAGGCTCAGGGCCGACAGCACCGAGGTGCGATGACGCATGCGGAAACGCATGAAGACCAGTTGATAGAGGAGCCCCTTGAGCGGCAGTGCCAGCACCAGCAGCAGTGCGCTGCCGAACAACTCCCAACTGGGCATGGCGGTCAGGCCGAGGCTCAGGAAGAAGCCCACCAGCAGCAGTTCCTTGAGACTGAACATCGAGCGCGCCAGGGTCTGGGCGGCGGGGTGGGGCGCCAGCAGCAGGCCAATGACCAGGGCGCCGAGATCGCCCTTGAGGCCCACCGCAGAGAACAGCGCATAGCCCAACACAAGCGCCAGCAGCATGCCGAACAGCATCTGCATCTCGCCGTGGCCCAGGCGGTCCAGCAAGGCGCGTAGCGCCGGCGCCAGAGGGATCAGCAGCAGCAGCCCCAGGGCCCAGGGGCTCGGTAGCGTACCGGTGGACGCCGTCAGGAAGACCACCGCGAAGATGTCCTGCATGATCAGTACGCCGATGGCCAGTCGCCCGTAGGCGGTCTGGCTTTCGCTGCGTTTTTCCAGCACCTTGACCACGAACACCGTGCTGGAGAACGACAGCGCGAAGCCGATCAGTGCCAGGGTCGACCAGCCGGCCGACGTCAGTAGCGGCAGGCCCAGCCATTTCAGCGCGGCGAGCACCCCAACCATCACCAGCGTCGAGGCGAGCATGTGCAGTGAGGTGCCGCCCCAGACGTCGCGGCGCAGCAGGGTGCGGATGTCGAGCTTGAGGCCGATGCTGAACAGCAGCAGCGTGACCCCGACGTCGGCCAGCGTCTCGAACAGTGGCGTGGACCGATAGCCCAGCGCATTGAGCACGAAGCCCCCGGCCAGAAAGCCCACCAGCGGCGGCAACCGCAGGCACATGGCGGCGAGGCCGCCGAGGAAGGCGGCCAGGAGGAAGGCCGGTGCAATCATGACAACTCCCTGTGTCGCGATGGTCGAAGAAGGATGCGAGAAGACAGACAGTGTAAGGAAGTCATAGAGTGAATGGCATTCATCCCTGGAGCATGCCCGCCGAGCGTGAAGCGGCCATGACGACGATCAAGGAGAAGGAACATGAGCCCATGGCAACGCTGATACTGAACGGCAAGTCGGCCCAGCTGCCGGCGGTGCGCGAGGCGGTGTCCGCCTGTCGCAAGGCCGGGACGGCACTGGACGTGTGGGTCACCTGGGAGGCGGGGGATGCCGTTCGCATGGCCGAGCGTGCCGGTCGAGAGGGAGCCGCGCGGGTGATCGCCGGCGGCGGCGATGGCTCCGTCAACGAGGTGGTCAATGGCCTGATGCGCCTGCCGGCCCACGCACGCCCCGGGCTGGGGATCCTGCCGCTGGGCAGCGCCAACGACCTGGCCAATGCCCTGGGCCTGCCGCTGGAGCCTGGTCCGGCGCTGGAGGCGGCCCTGCATCTCCCGCTGGCGTCGGTGGACGTCCCCCGGCTGGATGGTCGGTACTTTCTCAACATGGCTACCGGCGGCTTCGGTGCGGAGATCACCTCCTCGACCCCCAAGAGCCTCAAGCGGCTGCTCGGCGGCGGCGCCTACTCCCTGATCGGGGCGCTCAAGGCCTGGCAGTATCGCCCCTATCCGGTGACGCTGCGCTGGGCCGAGGGCGAGCGCGAGGCCTCGCTATTCGTGCTGGCGCTCGGCAACGGGACTCGCTCCGGGGGAGGGCAGCGCCTGACGCCGGCGGCGCGCATCGACGATGGCCTGCTGGATGTACTGATTCTGCGCGATTTCGCCTCGCTGCGGGACATGGCGACGATGCGTCGCGAGCTTCAGCGTCGTCCCGGGGCGGGGGCGTACGTCGAGACATTTCGTACCGCCTGGCTCAGCGTCGAGTCGCGAAGCGAGCTGCCGCTGACGCTCGACGGCGAGCCCTGCCATCGTCGCGCTTTCCGGGTCGACGTGGAGCCGGGAGCGCTCGGGCTGGCGCTGCCGGCCGACTGCTCGCTGCTGTCGGGACGTTCGACTGGTCAGCCGGCGCATGCCGCGGCATCATGAAGACGTCCTGGCTCATGGAGATGCGATCATGTTGACCCCCTTTCATCTTGCCGTGCCGGTGCGCGACCTTGGCGAGGCTCGGCGTTTCTATGGCGAACTGCTGGGGTGCCCCGAGGGCCGCAGTAGCGACACCTGGGTCGACTTCGATCTCTACGGTCATCAGTTCGTCTGCCATCTCGATCCCTCGCTGGGCGAATCGCGCCAAGACGTGCACCGTAACCCGGTGGACGGTCAGGGCGTCCCGGTGCCCCATTTCGGCGTGGTGCTGGAGATGGTCGATTGGGAGGCGCTGGTCGACCGGCTGACGGCCACCGGCATCCGCTTCGACATCGAGCCTCAGGTACGTTTCGCGGGCCAGCCCGGCGAGCAGGCCACCATGTTCTTCCGCGACCCCAGCGGCAATGCCATTGAGTTCAAGGCGTTCCGCGACATCGCCGGCCAGTTGTTTGCACGTTGAACCTGCCTTGCGGCGCCGCAGCCCCTTTGGTGCAATGACGTCACACACATTGAAGAGAAGGAAGGCCATGACACCCTGGAAACCGCTCGTCCTGGCGATGATGCTTGCCCTGGTGGGCTGCGGTGACGACGAGGGCGCGTCGAACGACGGGGCCGATTCCGCTCCCGCCAGCGACGCGGTGAGCGAGGCTCCCGTTGCCGGGGAAGGCACGGCATCGGAGGCCGCCACGACGTCGAGTGCCGAACCGACACCTGATGCGTCGCCGGCTGGCGAGGCCACGATGCCCGAGACGACGTCCGAGGCGAATGACTCATCCGAGGCGATACCCGCCGACGAGGAAGCCATGTTGCCGGATGATTCGGCGCTTCCCGAGGAAGATACCAGCCCCGAGGTCGAGGAAATCCTGCAGGAAACCGAGCGCCGCTTCGACGAGGCCAGCAAGAACCTCGAACAGCAGTACGAATCGGTGGAACAGCAGGCCCCGGAAGCGGCCACCGACGAGGGAGCGGGCGCCGAGGGCGAGTCGCCGTCGGTGGACCTGGACAGCGTTCTCCAGGAAGGGGCATCGATGCCGGATGACACCCTGGCTCCCACATCGGACCCTGAGGTAGAGGCCATTCTCGAGGAAACCGAGCGTCGCTTCGAAGAGGCCAGCCGCAAGATCGACGAGCAGTTCGAGCGCGCCGAGCAGGAAGTGCCGAGCGAGATTCGTGAGTCGACCCGCGTCGCTGATCCCGAGACCGAACAGGAAGCCACGACCGGTCAGTCGGCCGAGGATGAGCAGGGCAGTGCGGCCGGACAGGAAAGTGCGGAGCAGGAGGGCGATGACGCGACGCCCTGACCGAGGCACCATGAAAAAGGCCCGCCTGATTGGCGGGCCTTCTTATCGACGATGACCGGCGATATCGCCGGTCATCGTGCGTTCGGACGCGAGCTTACTCGGCGAGGCGAACGTTGGAGGCCTGGAGGCCTTTCTTGCCCTGAGTCACCTCGAAGGACACCTTCTGACCGTCCTGCAGGGACTTGAAGCCTTCAGCCTGAATCTCGGAGAAGTGGACAAACAGGTCGTCACCGCCGTCTTCCGGCGAGATGAAACCATAGCCCTTGGTGTCGTTGAACCACTTGACAGTGCCAGTTGCCATTGTCGATTTCCTTAACTAGCTAAATGATGGTGCTGGGCCGTGCCGGTCGAAAGACCGCGTATGGGCCCGTCGTGCGTGGGCAAGACAAGGAAGAAGTGCGCACCGGGTGTATCGAAGGAATCGAAGTACAACTGACGACTTTCTACTTGCTAACCAACGCAGCGGATAGTGCATCAGCGCCAGGGTTGCGTCAACACGGTGGCGCAGGGAAACTGGTGCTTCCGCCCGCAAGGTCAATGTAGCCACAAAGCCCCCTGGCGTCCAGCGACCGCTATGGCACCAACGAGACCCTTTTCATGAATCAGACCCGCATCGCCACTCAGGATACCCACAGCAAGGTCATCGGCTACCTGCTGTGGTTATTCGGCTTCCTCGGCGCCCACCGCTTCTACTACGGCAAGCCCGTCACCGGGACCCTGTGGTTCTTTACCTTCGGGCTGCTGGGCATCGGCTGGCTGATCGACCTGTTCCTGATTCCGTCAATGGACCGACAGGCCGATCTGCGCTTCCAGGCCGGGCCTACCAATTACACGCTGGCCTGGCTGCTGTTGACCTTCCTCGGTGCCTTCGGCGTACACCGCTTCTATCTCGGCAAGTGGCTCACCGGATTGATCTATCTGTGTACCCTGGGACTGTGCGGGCTCGGGGTGCTCTACGACTTCTGGACCCTCAACGACCAGATCTCCATGCGCCATGCCAAGCGTGACGTGTTCACCGACTGAGGACCCGGCCCATGTGGTTCGATGCCCAGTTCTGGCCCTTCCTGGTGGCCATTACCCTGCTCAGCATTACGCCGGGCGTGGATACCCTGCTGGTGATCCGCAACACCGCCCGCGGCGGCGCTCGCGATGGCGTGCTGACCAGCCTGGCGATCTGCGCCGGGCTGTTCGTGCACGCTAGCGTCTCGGCACTGGGGATTTCGCTGATCCTGCTGCAGTCGGCCTGGGCGTTCGGCGCGCTCAAGCTGGCCGGGGCGGCGTACCTGATCTGGCTGGGGCTGGCCAGCCTGGGGGCCGCCCGTCGCGGCCAGGGATTGCCTGTCGCCGGGGTCGACGGCGAGCGTCGTCGGGTTTCGGCTTGGCGGTCACTGCGCGAGGGGCTGCTGTCCAACGTGCTCAACCCCAAGACGATCGTCTTCTACATGGCCTTTCTGCCCCAATTCATCGCGCCCGGCGATCCGGCACTGGCCAAGTCGCTGTGGCTGGCCGGCGTGCACTTCGTGGTCGCCAACCTGTGGCAGATCGCCGTGGTATTGCTGGTGGGGCGCGCCGGGCGATGGCTGGCGAGCCCGAGTTTCTCGCGCTGGCTCAATGGCCTCACCGGCAGCGTACTGGTGGGATTCGGCGCCAAGCTGGCGCTGACCCGAGCGCCGGCCTGACACTTGAAGCTGGAAGAACGCCCGCTTCGCGGGCTTAAGCTGGAAGCTTGAAGAAAACCCTTGACCCCGAAGTCGTCGGGCTCATGCTGTCTTCCAGCTTCCAGCTTCCAGCTTCCAGCTTCCAGCTTCCAGCTTCCAGCTTCCAGCTTCCAGCTTCCAGCTTCCAGCTTCC
>NZ_JACHXM010000030.1 GCF_014192055.1 Halomonas organivorans
CTGGAAGCTGGAAGCTGGAAGCTGGAAGGCAGCATGAACCCCGCCATCATCGGGTCAAGGGTTTTCTTCCAGCTTCAAGCTTATGACTTCAAGCTTCTTTGCCGTATCGCCTCGAACAGGCCGATGCCGGTGGCCACCGAGACGTTGAGGCTGGAGACGCTGCCGGCCATGGGCAGCTTCACCAGCTGGTCACAGGCCTCGCGGGTCAGCCGCCGCATGCCCTTGCCTTCGGCCCCCATCACCAGGGCGGTGGCGGCGGTAAAGTCCGCATCATACAGGCTCGCCTCGGCCTCGCCGGCGGTGCCAGTGACCCATACGCCGAGTTCCTTGAGCTTGCCGAGAGCGCGTGCCAGGTTGGTCACCTGATAGACCGGCACGCTCTCGGCGGCGCCGCAGGCCACCTTGCGCACGGTGGCGTTGAGCGGCGCCGACCTGTCCTTGGGCACCAGCACGCCATGGGCCCCCGCGGCATCGGCGCTGCGCAGGCAGGCGCCGAAATTGTGGACGTCGGTGATGCCATCCAGCACCAGCAGCAGCGGCGCCTCGGCGTTCGACCAGCCCTGCAGCCGATGCCAGAGGGAGGCCTCGGCCTCGAAGGCCAACGGCGGGCAGAAGGCCACGACCCCCTGGTGGGCAGCGCCCTGGGCGAGCCGATCCAGGTCGTCGCGGGGGTGCGATATCACCCGGGCGCCCCGCGCACGCGCCCGCTCCACCAGCTCGGAAAGGCGGCCTGCGGCCTCCCCTTCCTGCAGCCAGAGCTCTCGGGGCGTCTCGCCCCGCGCGAGCAGCGCCTGCACGGCGTGCACCCCGTAGACCGCCTCGAGCCCGCCCGGCACCTTGGGCCCACGGCGCGGCGCCGACCTGGGCTTCTTCTTCATCGACATGGCGTCTCTCCGAGCATCAGCGACGACGCGGGCCGCGGCGGCGACGCTTGCGCCCGGACTTGTCGCCCTCGCCAGCCTGGTCGCCGGCGCCGCCCTTCGGCGCCCCCTGGCCACCACCACCGCGCGACTTGCGCGGCTTGCGCTGCGGCCGGGGCTTGTCGTCGGCCAGCTCGAAGTCGATCTTGCGATCGTCCAGATCGACGCGAGCCACCTGCACAGAGACGCCATCGCCGAGCCGATAGCTCATGCCGCTGCGCTCGCCCTTGAGACGGTGCTTTTCCGGCTCATAGTGGTAGTAGTCGGAAGGCAGCGAGGTCACGTGCACCAGGCCTTCCACATAGAAGGTATCGAGCCTGACGAAGATGCCGAACTGGGTCACCGAGGCGATGGTGCCGTCATAGGTCTCGCCGAGCTTGTCGGACATGAACTCGCATTTCAGCCAGCTTTCCACGTCACGGGTGGCATCGTCGGCACGGCGCTCGGTCATCGAGCAGTGTTCGCCCAGTTCGAGCATCTGCTCGAAGGTGTAGGGGCACCACTTGCTCGGCGGCTCCACCGGCGCCCCGTCGGCACGCAGCACGGTATTGGTCTGGCGCGGGCCGCGAACCACCGAGCGAATGGCCCGGTGCACGATCAGGTCGGGATAGCGGCGAATCGGCGAGGTGAAGTGCGCATAGGCCGGATAGGCCAGGCCGAAGTGACCCTCGTTCTGGGGCGAGTAGACCGCCTGGCTCATGGAGCGCAGCATCACCGTCTGGATGATGTCGGCGTCGTCGCGATCGCGGATGGTCTCGGCCAGCGCCTGGTAGTCCTGGGGCGTCGGCTCGTCGCCGCCGGGCAGCGACAGCCCCAGCTCGTTGAGGAACAGGCGCAGCTTGTCGAGGCGCTCCGGGGAGGGCCGTTCGTGGATGCGATACAGCGCCGGCAGGTCGTGCTTGTCGAGGAAGCGCGCGGTGGCCACGTTGGCCGCCAGCATGCACTCCTCGATGATCTTGTGGGCATCGTTGCGCGAGCGCGGGACGATCTTTTCGATCTTGCGCTCGTCGTTGAAGACGATCGCCGTCTCGGTGGTCTCGAAGTCGATCGCCCCCCGCTCTTCCCGGGCCCCGCGCAGCACCTTGTAAAGGGCGTGGAGATTCTTCAGTGAGGGCACCAGTTCGCGATACTCCTTGCGCAGCGCCTCTCCCTGTTCGTCCTCGTCGTCGAGAATCGAAGCGACCTTGTTGTAGGTCAGCCGCGCATGGGAGCGGAACACCGCCTCGTAGAAGCGATAGCGGCTGATCACGCCCTTCTGGGAGATATTCATCTCGCAGACCATGGCCAGCCGGTCGACATCGGGATTGAGCGAGCACAGGCCGTTGGACAGCAGCTCCGGCAGCATGGGCACCACTTGTCCCGGGAAGTAGACCGAGTTGCCGCGAGTGATCGCTTCCTGATCCAGGGGACTGCCGGAACGCACGTAGTGGGAAACATCGGCGATCGCCACCAGCAGCTTCCAGCTCCCGGACTTGGTTTTCCAGGCGCAGACGGCATCGTCGAAATCCTTCGCGGACTCGTCGTCGATGGTCACCAGCGGCACATCACGCAGGTCGATGCGGTGCGCCTTGTCCTCCTCGGCCACTTCGGCAGACATGCCGGCGATCTGATCCTGCACCTCGGGCGGGAACTCGGACGGGATCTCGTAACTGCGGATGGCAATATCGATCTCCATGCCGGGATCCATTCGCTCCCCCATCACCTCGACGACCTCGCCCACCGGCTGCACTCGGGTCGCCGGCTGCTGGACGATCTTGGCCGAGATCACCTGGCCGTCCTTGGCCCCGCCGCTGGCGTGGTGGGGGATGATGATCTCCTGGGCAATGCGCGGATTCTCGGGAATCAGCACGCCGAACTCGGGGGTGTTCTCGCGATAGACGCCGACGATGGTCTGGGTATTGCGGGCCAGCACCTCGACGATAGTGGCCTCGTCACGGCCACGACGATCGCGCCCGCTGACGCGCACCAGCACGTGATCGTTGTGAAAGACCCGACGCATCTGCCGCGGAGGCAGCACCAGGTCGGGCTTCTTGCCGTCGTCACGCAGCAGAAAGCCGATGCCGTCGCGGTGGCCGAGCACCTTGCCCTTGATCAGGTCGAGCTTGTCGATCAAGGCGTAGGCGCCGCGTCGATTGCGCAGCACCTGACCATCGCGCTCCATGGCCGACAGCCGGCGACGCACCGCTTCCTGCAGGTCCTCGTCCTCGAGCCCCAGCATCCGGCTCATGGCCTCGTGGGTGATGGGCTTGCCGTGCTCCTCCAGTCGGGCCAACAGGTATTCGCGGCTGGGCGCGGGCTTGTCGTACTTGTGGGCCTCGCGGCTGGCGTGCGTATCGCCTTCGAGCGTCCAGTGATTCATGCGGAGTGCATCCTTGGCAGGGTCGGGGACGGCATGGGGGAGATGGCGCTCTGGCGCCGCGGGCATGCGGTGATGCGATAGGGATATATTGTCATGGCGGCAGTATAGCGTCGTGGCGAGACTCACCCAACCATGATCGGGCGCGCCGAGGGACAATTGCCGCGAAGATTCCCGCCTGGCAGGGTCGCCAGGGGTTGCATTTGCGAAGAGATACGGTAATATACGCGCCACTTGCCCAGATGGCGGAATTGGTAGACGCGCTAGCTTCAGGTGCTAGTGTCCTTACGGACGTGGAGGTTCAAGTCCTCTTCTGGGCACCATTTGATACACTGACAGTCAGATCGCCAGGTATCACGCTCTTTAAAAGCTCGAATCGATCGTGTTTCGCCCAGGTGGCGGAATTGGTAGACGCGCTAGCTTCAGGTGCTAGTGTCCTTACGGACGTGGAGGTTCAAGTCCTCTCCTGGGCACCATACATCGCATCACGCGATGGCTTGGAACACGACGATATGCATGACGCGCCCAGGTGGCGGAATTGGTAGACGCGCTAGCTTCAGGTGCTAGTGTCCTTACGGACGTGGAGGTTCAAGTCCTCTCCTGGGCACCATTTCGCGTTATGCAGACAAGAGCAGAGCATCGAGGTTTCGTCCTCGCCCCCACATCGTCATATCGTTTCCTATCTCCCCCGGCCGCACATCTTGCGGTTTTTTGCGTTTCCGGCTTATGGAACCCGGCGACACGCTCGGCACCTTGCTGCGCCCCTGGTCACCGCCCACCTCGCTCAGTCGAAGCGGCCCGGCAGATTCGCCACCGCCTCGAGCCCCCAGCCAGTAGCGTCCACCTGCCCTTCCAGGGCGCGCTCGGTGGCATCCGGAAGATTTGGAAAGAAATCCAGCCCGGTCAGCGCCTCGACGCGATCGATGCTGACCAAGAAGCGGTCGAGCGGCTCGTCACCGCGAACCTCCTGGGGCATGACGAAGGCCAACGCCTGCGGCCGGTCGCCCGGCACCACCAGGATCTTGTAGAAGGCCTTCGGAACTTCCACCAGACCGACACGGCTCAGCGCGCCGCGGGTGAAGTCCGCATCGAACACCGGGCCATCGATCACCTGCAAGGCTCCGAGGCGCGGCACGAAGCGGTCGATCACCACCTCCTCCAGGCGCTGCCAGAGCTGCCGATTCAGCTCCGGGCGCTGGGGCACCATATTGCTCATCAGGAAGGTATCGCGCTGGGCGGCCGGACCGTACACCCGGGCGATGGCATAGTTGGGCGCCAGGTGGCCGCGATCGTAGCCGCTGCGCAAGTAGCTGTCCGGCGTCACCGGCCACAGGGTGCGCCAGTCGCGCCGAAACCCGGGGCGTTCGCCGACATCGACCGCACTATCGGCGCGCAGCACGTAGCTGGCCCACAGCGCACTGACCCGCACGTCCGACCAACCCACCAGGAAGCCGTCATTGCGAAGCACTCGGTGCAGGCTCAGTGGCGTCAGTCGCTCCCAGGTCGGCACGCCCATCCAACTGAGTCGTTCGCGCACCTCGCGCTCTTCCATGTACCACAGGCCACTGCCGACCCCGGCGAAGAGCACGGCGATGCCCAGGCGACGAAGCGAACCCCGCCATGACGGCAGGCGAAAGAGGCGCTGCAGCACCGGCGGGCCTTACCAGCCCAGCGAGAACATGGTCTCGAGATCGTGGCGGGAATGGACCTGCATGGCGTTGAGGGTCTCGGTCTCGCGAATTCCCTCGACGTCGTTGAGCCGTCCGGTGACCAGCTCCGCCAAACCCTCGAAATCTCGCGTCCGGGCGATGGCGACCAGGTCATAGCGCCCACAGGTGGAAAACACCTCGCTGATGCCCTCCACCTCGGCCAGGCGCTCGGCCACTGACTTGACCTGTCCCTTCTCGGTGTTGATCAGGATCACGGCATTCTGCATGGGCTGTCTCCCTTTGGCTCCGTCAGGCATCTCGCTCGGCGGGGCTCCGCCTTCACTGCGCCGAGTATAACAGCGTCCTCGCCGAGGCAGCACCTTCGGCGAACGATGCGGTGACTTACCGCACCGGCTCGTCCCACCCCAGCAGCTTGGCTATCATGAACGTGCAACCCCGACGGCGAAACGCCTGTCGAACGACACGAGAGCCGGAACACCGGCCATGATCGTCGCCCGCCAAAGTGTATACACTTCGCCCTGGATAATTGTATACACTATGACTAGGCTAGGAAGAGGAGGACACACCTCCCGGCACGACGACAATATCGGCACTGCTTGCCTGAACGAGCCAGTGCCACACCGTGAAGCACCAAGCAGATCAATGAGGAGCCAACATGGCCAACCATAGCCGCCGCGACTTCATACGCCATAGCCTGCTGGGCCTCGCCGCCCTGCCGCTGGGTGCCGGCATCCTGTCCAAGACAGCCTTCGCCCAGGAGCTGCCCCTTCTGGACCCCGAAAGCGATCAGGCCAAGGCCCTGAACTACGTCGAGGTTGCCGGCGACGCCAGCGACAACCCGGCCTATGCGGAGGGCGAACACTGCGCCAACTGCATGTTCTACCAGGCCGATACCCAGGGCTGTCAACTGTTCCCGCAGAACAGCGTCAAGCCCGAAGGGTGGTGCCAATCCTGGACCGCGAAGGCCTGATAACGCCCTGCGCCACACAAACGGCCCGCGCCTTTCGGCGCGGGCCGCTTCGTATCGAGCCCCGCCCTACTCTTCCTTCTGCTCATCCTCCGGCAGCGGCCAGTGGTAGCGACGCACGATCTCGTCGCCCTCCAGGGAATCGAGCTTGACCGGGAACCCCCATAGCTGGTGAAGGTGGCGCATCACCGGATAGACGCTGCGCGCCAGCGGGCGACGACTATCCTGCACATGGCGCAGGGTCAGCGAACGATCGCCGCGAATATCCGCCGAGTAGATCTGTATATTGGGCTCACGCACGGAAAGCGCGTACTGCGTCGCCAGCCCGTCTCGGATCCGCTGGTAGCCGCGCTCGTCGTGAATCGCGGCCACCTCGAGCATTTCGTCCTGGTCGTCGTCGAGCACCATGAACAGCTTGAGATCCCGGATCACCTTGGGTGACAGATACTGCTGGATGAAGGACTCATCCTTGAAGTTGCGCATGGCGAAGTGCAGCGTTTCCAGCCAGTCACTGCCGGCGGTGTCCGGGAACCAGCGGCGATCCTCCTCGGTGGGGTGTTCGCAGATCCGCCGCAGGTCGGTGAACATGGCGAAGCCCAGGGCATAGGGGTTGATGCCGCCGAAGTGGGGGCTGTCGAAGGGCGGCTGCTGGACCACCGAGGTGTGGGACTGCAGGAACTCCAGGATCAACCCCTCGTCCACCAGGCCGTCGTCGTACAAGCGATTCATCAGGGTATAGTGCCAGAAGGTCGCCCAGCCCTCGTTCATCACCTGGGTCTGGCGCTGGGGATAGAAGTACTGGGCGAGCTTGCGCACGATGCGCACCACTTCGCGCTGCCAGGGCGCCAGCAGCGGGGCATTCTTCTCGATGAAGTAGAGCAGGTTCTCCTGGGGCTCGGGAGGATAGCGCCCCCCGGCATGCAGGCCCAGCGGGTCTTCCTCATCCGGGAAGTTCTCGCTGCCGTCTTCCCGGGGCCGCCCGGGGATGGTCCGCCACAGGGTGTTGACCTGGGCCTGCAGGTAAGCTTCACGCTCCTTCTGCCGTCGCGATTCCTCCTCGGCGGACACCGGCGAAGGGCGCTTGTAGCGGTCGACCCCGTAGTTCTGCAGGGCGTGGCAGGCGTCGAGCAACTGCTCGACGGCGGTGACGCCATGACGCTCCTCGCATTCGGCGATGTAGCGTCGAGCGAACAGCAGGTAGTCAACGATGGAGCCGGCATCGGTCCAGGTACGGAACAGGTAGTTGCCCTTGAAGAAGGAGTTGTGACCGTAGCAGGCGTGGGCCATGACCAGCACCTGCATCATCAGGGTGTTCTCCTCCATCAGGTAGGCAATACACGGATCGGAGTTGATGACCAGTTCGTAGGCGAGCCCCATCTGGCCGCGCCGATAGGCCTGCTCCACGGCCAGGAACTGCTTGCCGAATGACCAGTGATGATAGCCCACCGGCATGCCCACGCTGGCGTAGGCATCCATCATCTGCTCGGTGGTAATGATCTCGATCTGGTTGGGGTAGGTATCCAGTCGATACTCGTCGGCCAGACGCGCAATCTCGGTTTCGAATTCCTCGAGGATCTCGAAGTTCCAGTCGGAGCCGCTGGCAATGGGCTTGCGATCGGTCATGCTGCCTCCTTGGCCTCGCCTCACTCACTGGGCGGTGCGGCGGCGGAACAGTTCGCGGAACACCGGATAGATGTCGCCGGCCTCGACGATCTGGCGCATGGCGAAGCGCTCCGGATACTCGGCTTCCACCCGCTCGTACTCTTCCCACAGGGCCTGATGGGCATGGGGCGTAATCTCCACATAGGTGAAGTACTGCAACCGTGGCATCAGCGTATTGGCCAGCAGATCGCGACAGGTCAGGGAGTCGTCGTCCCAGTTGTCGCCGTCGGACGCCTGGGCCACGTAGAGGTTCCACTGACCTGGCGGGTAGCGGTCGCGGATGATCTCGTCGACCAGCGTCAGGGCGCTGGAGACGATGGTGCCGCCGGTTTCGCGGGAATAGAAGAACTCCTCCTCGTCGACCTCCTTGGCGGCGGTATGGTGACGCACGAAGACCAGCTCGACCTTCTCGTAGTTGCGCTCGAGAAACAGGTAGAGCAGCAGGAAGAAGCGCTTGGCAATGTCCTTGTGGGCCTGGGTCATGGAGCCCGAGACGTCCATCACGCAGAACATCACCGCCTTGCTCGACGGCTGGGGCTGATTGATCAGGTTGTTGTAGCGCAGATCATAGGTATCGATGAACGGCACCGCCTCGAGGCGTTTCTCGAGCCGTTCGATCTCGGCCTTGAGCTCGCTGATTCGCGCCGGATTGCGCAGCACCGGATCCTTGCGCTCCTCGGCCTCCAGCGCTTCCTGGGCCTCGCGCAGGGCACGCCGGATGGGGCCGCGCATGGCAATGCGTCGCGCCTGGGCCTCGCGCATCGATCTCACGATATTGATCCGCGCCGGCACCCCGTCTCGGGTGAAACCGGCCCGGACCGGGCGCACCTCGTCGAGGTCCACCAGGTTCTTGCGCTCCAGATGCGGCAGCTCCAGGCCGTCGAACACGAAGTCCAGAAACTCCTCGCGGGACAGGGTGAAGGCGAACTCGTCCATGCCCTCGCCCTGATTGGAGGCGCTGCCCTCGCCGGCCCCGCCGCCGCCACCTCCACCGGGGCGGCGTAGGCGATCGCCCTCGACGAACTCCTTGTTGCCGGGAGCAATGATGGTCCTCTTGCCGCCGGGGCCGTGCTGGAAAACGGGCTCCGAGATGTCTCGCGCGGGGATCGACACCTTTTCACCGCGCTCCATATCGGTGATGGAGCGACGATTGACCGCCTCCTCGACGGAGCGCTTGATATGGGTGCGATAGCGATCGAGGAAGCGCTGGCGATTGACCGCGCTCTTGTGCTTGGCATTGGCACGGCGGTCGATGAAGTAGGTCATGCGGACCTCCTTGGCTGCCACTCGCTTGCGCAGGGCGCCGCCTCGCGGCACCCTGCCCGGCCCTCGGGCGCTACTGCGACTTGCGCACCCTCAGGTACCACTCGGACAGCAGTCGCACCTGCTTCTCGGTATAGCCGCGGTCGACCATCCGAGCCACGAAATCCTCGTGCTTCTTCTGATCCGCGGTAGAGGCCTTGGCGTTGAACGAGATCACCGGCAGCAGTTCCTCGGTATTGGCGAACATCTTGTGCTCGATGACCCCACGCAGCTTCTCGTAGGACTGCCAGCTCGGGTTCATGCCGTTGTTCTGGGCGCGGGCCCGAAGCACGAAATTGACCACTTCGTGGCGAAAGTCCTTGGGGTTGGAGATGCCGGCCGGCTTCTCGATCTTCTCCAGCTCCTCGTTGAGCGACTGGCGGTCGAACAGCTCGCCGGTCTCCGGATCCCGGTACTCCTGGTCCTGGATCCAGAAGTCGGCATAGGTGACGTAGCGGTCGAAGATGTTCTGGCCGTACTCGGAGTAGGACTCGAGATACGCGGTCTGGATCTCCTTGCCGATGAAGTCCACGTAGCGCGGCGCCAGGAACTCCTTGATGAAGCGCAGGTAGCGCTCGAAGGTTTCCTTGGGCAGTTGCTCCTGCTCGAGGCGCTGCTCGAGCACGTAGAGCAGGTGCACCGGGTTGGCCGCCACCTCGACATTGTCGAAGTTGAACACCTTGGCGAGGATCTTGAAGGCGAAGCGGGTGGAGAGCCCGTCCATGCCCTCGTCGACACCCGCGGCATCGCGATACTCCTGGATCGACTTGGCCTTGGGGTCGGTATCCTTGAGGTTCTCGCCGTCATAGACCCGCATCTTGGAATAGACGCTGGAATTCTCGGGCTCCTTGAGCCTCGAGAGCACCGAGAACTGCGCCAGCATGCGCAGCGTGTCCGGCGCGCAGGGCGCCTCGGCCAGCGTGGAATGCTCGAGCAGTTTCTTGTAAATATTGATCTCTTCGGTTACCCGCAGGCAGTAGGGCACCTTGACGATATACACCCGGTCGAGGAAGGCCTCGTTGTTGCGATTGTTGCGGAAGGTCTGCCACTCGCTCTCGTTGGAGTGCGCCAGCACGATGCCGTCGAAGGGAATCGCCCCCATGCCTTCGGTGGGGTTGTAGTTACCCTCCTGGGTGGCCGTCAGCAGCGGGTGCAGCACCTTGATCGGCGCCTTGAACATCTCGACGAACTCCATCAGCCCCTGGTTGGCCCGGCACAGGCCACCGGAGAAGCTGTAGGCGTCCGGGTCGTCCTGGGAGTAGAGCTCGAGCTGGCGGATATCCACCTTGCCGACCAGCGAGGAAATGTCCTGGTTGTTCTCGTCGCCGGGCTCGGTCTTGGAGATCGCGATCTGGTTGAGACGCGATGGGTACAGGCGTACCACCTTGAACTGGGTGATGTCGCCACCGTACTCCTTGAGTCGCTTGGCCGCCCAGGGCGACATCACGCTCTTCAGGCAACGCGTCGGAATGCCGTATTCCTTCTCGAGCAGCTCGCCGTCATGTTCCGGCGAAAACAGGCCCAGCGGGGACTCCTGAACCGGCGAGCCCTTGATGGCATAGAAAGGCACGTGCTCCATCAGCAGCTTGAGCCGCTCGGCGAGCGACGACTTGCCGCCCCCCACCGGGCCGAGCAGGTAGAGGATCTGCTTCTTCTCCTCGAGCCCCTGGGCGGCATGGCGGAAATAGGCGACGATCTGCTCGATGGCCTCCTCCATGCCGTAGAACTCACAGAACGCCGGATAGCGGCGAATCACCTTGTTGGAGAAGATCCGCGACAGGCGGGGATCCTTGGCCGTGTCGATCACCTCGGGCTCGCCGATGGCTTCCAGCATGCGCTCGGCCGCACTGGCATAGACCGAGGGGTCCTCACGGCAGAGTTCCAGATACTCCTGCAGGCTCAACTCTTCCTGCTGGATACGTTCGAAGCGGTTCTGCACATGATCGAAGATGCTCATCGATGCCTCCTTAAAGCCCGGGGCTCCGGCCTGGCAATCCTGGCCCAATGACCGGGTTCGGTAGCTTCAGCGTAGTCAGCTCGACCGGACGATGGCGCCCGGAATCTTCAACGCAGGCTACTACTTCCTATGAGCCCTCGAACCCGCGGCGGTTCATCTCCCGAGCAGCAGATTTTCAACGCAAGAGGCGACGAACGCTCCTGACGACGCTCCGTCACAGCCTGGCGGCCAACCGCACGCCCTGATCGATGGCACGCTTGGCATCGAGTTCGGCGGGTTCCAGGGCTCCCCCGATGACGTGCACCGAGACGCCCGCCTCGCGCAGCGGCTCGAGCCACTCGCAGACCGCCTCCTGGCCGGCGCAGATCACCACCGAATCGACCTCGAGCAGCCGAGGCTCGCCATCGAGTCGAATGTGCAGGCCGGCATCGTCGATGCCCACGTACTCGCATCCGGCCAGCATCTCGACGCCGCGATGGCGCAGCGAGGCCCGGTGCACCCAGCCGGTGGTGGTCCCGAGCCCGCGCCCCGGCTTGCTGTCCTTACGCTGCAGGAGGGTGACCTTGCGCGGTACCGCCGGCGGTTCGGGCTCACGCAGCCCGCCCGGCGCCGTTACCGACAGATCCACGCCCCACTCGTCGCACCAGGCCGCGGCGTCCGGCGCGGAAGAGCCGGCATGAGTCAGCAGTTCAGCCACGTCGAAGCCGATGCCGCCGGCGCCGATGATCGCTACCCGCGGCCCGACACGCTCCGGATGCTGGATGGCCAGCGGATACGAGATCACCTTGGGGTGGTCGATACCGGGCAGCTCGAGGCGACGCGGACGCACCCCGGTGGCCAGCACCACCTCATCGAAACCGTGCAGCGCGTGCAGCTCGGGTTCAGCTCCCAGGCGCACGGTCACACCATGCTTGTCGAGCATCACTCGGTAGTAGCGCAGCGTCTCGTCGAATTCCTCCTTGCCGGGAATCCGACGGGCATGGTTGAACTGGCCGCCGAGCGTCGACTGACGCTCGAAGAGCGTCACCGCATGGCCACGCTCGGCGGCGGTCACCGCAGCGGCAAGCCCCGCCGGTCCGCCGCCCACTACCGCGATGGTGCGAGGCTCGGCGGCCGGCTCGACGACCAGCTCGGTCTCGTGGCAGGCCCGCGGATTGACCAGGCAGGAGGTCAGCTTGCCCTGGAAGGTATGATCCAGACAGGCCTGGTTGCAGGCGATACAGGTATTGATCTCCTCGGCCAGTCCATCGCGCGCCTTGGCCAACCAGGCCGGATCGGCCAGGAAGGGACGCGCCATCGACACCATGTCGGCATAGCCCTCGGCGAGCAGCCGCTCGGCCACGTCAGGCATGTTGATGCGATTGGTGGTAATCAACGGCACCGCGATCTCGGAGCGAATCCGCCGGGTGACCTCGGCAAACGCCGCACGCGGCACGCTGGTCACGATGGTCGGCACCCGCGCCTCGTGCCAGCCGATACCGGTGTTGAGCACATCGGCACCGGCGTCCACCACCGCGCGTCCCAGGGCCACCACCTCGTCATGGGTACTGCCCTCGTCCACCAGATCGATCATCGACAGCCGGAAGATGATCAGGAAATCCGGCCCCAGCGCCGCACGGATGCGCCGCACCGCTTCCACCGGGAAGCGGATACGCTTGTCGAAGCTCCCTCCCCAGGCATCCTCGCGTCGATTGGTGCGCCGGCACACGAACTGATTGATCAGATACCCCTCGGAGCCCATCACTTCCACACCGTCGTAGCCGGCCTCCCGCGCCAGGCTCGCGCAACGCACGTAGTCCTCGAGCGTCCGCTCGATCTCCTCCTCGCTCAAGGCGCGCGGCGCGCGGGGATTGATCGGCGCCTGAATCGCCGACGGCGCGACCGGCGCCTCGGTGTAGGCGTAGCGCCCGGCATGCAGGATCTGCAGGCAGATGTGGCCGCCCTCGGCCTGCACCGCCGCGGTCACCCGCCGGTGATCGGCCACCTGCTCGGGGCGCTCCAGCGTCGCGGCGCCGGCGAAGACCGCGCCTTCGGCGTTGGGCGCGATGCCGCCACCGACGATCAGCGATACGCCCGCTCGAGCGCGCTCGGCGTAGAAGGCGGCCAGCCGGGAAAATCCGTCGGGCGCTTCCTCCAGGTTGGTGTGCATCGAGCCCATCAACACCCGGTTGGGCAGGCTCAGCGGCCCCAGCTCGAGGGATCGGAACAGGTTCGGGAAGGCGATCACGGTTGCGGCTCCTCGTGTCGAGCGACAGAAATTAAAACAACTGTATGATAGCCTCGCACGAACCGCAAAGTCCGGGAAGACATCGTCCCGTTCCGAGTCATCACCGAGGAAGGCCTCAGGCCACCCTCGCGGCATGATGCGGATGCGTGAGGGGCGACGGGCGCTAGAAAGATAGACACGAAAAAGCCCCGCGGCGAGAACCGCGAGGCTTCTGGAATTCTGAGCAGATGGCGGACCGGACGGGACTCGAACCCGCGACCTCCGGCGTGACAGGCCGGCATTCTAACCAACTGAACTACCGGTCCGCGTGGTGGGCGATACTGGACTCGAACCAGTGACCCCCAGCATGTGAGGCTGGTGCTCTAACCAACTGAGCTAATCGCCCACGCGTACTGCTTAGATTGTGGCGTCATCGTGGCGGACCGGACGGGACTCGAACCCGCGACCTCCGGCGTGACAGGCCGGCATTCTAACCAACTGAACTACCGGTCCGCAACTGATGATGCGGTGCAGAAAACGCTGGCGGACCGGACGGGACTCGAACCCGCGACCTCCGGCGTGACAGGCCGGCATTCTAACCAACTGAACTACCGGTCCGCACTCGTTTCTGCTACGTAATCGGGCACTGTCGAGGACAGTGGTGGGTGGTACAGGGTTCGAACCTGTGACCCCCAGCTTGTAAGGCTGGTGCTCTCCCAACTGAGCTAACCACCCCCGGTCACGTGGCGCTGCATTCTACAGGGACCCCGGTGATTGTCAACGCGTTTTTTTCATCGACCTCGATATCGAGGCACGAACTTTCCGCAGGACATTCATTCACTTGGCCACGCATCATCGCCACAAGCATGACGGCTCATGGCCTCGGCGATAGCACGCGCGCCTTCCACGATCAGGCCATCCTGATCGCGCCCCGAGGCCCGACGCGGCTTCCAGTCATGGTCGCCGTCTTCCAGCCAGTGCAGCTCGGCGGCATCCGGCAGCGCATAGCCGGCCACTTCGTCACGGGTACCGAAGGCATCCCGAGTGCCCTGGATCACCAGGGTCGGACTGGACAGCCGCGGCCAGTGGTCAAGGCGCAGCGATTCGGGCTTGCGCGGCGGATGAAACGGATAGCCGCAAAGAGCGAGGCCATCGGCACCGTCACGAGCCGCCAACAGGCTCGCGACCCGCCCGCCCATCGACTTGCCGCCGAGCCACAGCGGGCCAGGCGAGCCCTGCGACATACTGTCGCGCCAGCAGGCGAATTCCTCCACCAGCGTCTCGACCCGAGGCGGCGGACGACGCCTGCCTTCGTCGCGCATGCGCTGCATGTAGGCGAACTCGAAGGCCAGGCTCTGCACACCCTCGACCGCCAGCGCTTCCCGAAGACGCTGCATGAAGGGCGAATCCTGGCCGGCGCCGGCACCATGCGCCAGCAACAGTCGGCCCCGCCGGGCCTGCCCGGTGATCACCAGCGGCCCGAGGCCCTGGATGTCATGGCGCTCCACGAGCGGCTTGCAACGGCCGCTTTGCCGATCGCAGGGGGCTACTTTTTTGTATTCATCCATTGTATACACTTAGTGACGACAATTATTCTATGCTGATGATGCATGAGGAAATCGATACGCTCGCAAGGCCACAAAGACGGGCGAATCGCTCCGAATTCGACTTGACCGGCATCATCATGTGGGCGAACGGCCTGGGCTAGACTGCAGCCCAAGCGCGTCTCCCTCCACCGCGTTCGATGGAAACCTGACATGAGCAGAGCACTGGAACATCCTACCTACAACTACAAGGTCGTGCGGCAGTTCGCGATCATGACCGTGGTCTGGGGTATCGTGGGCATGGCCCTCGGCGTCACGATCGCCGCGCAGCTGGTCTGGCCGGAACTCAACCTGGGACTGCCCTGGACGAGCTTCGGCCGCCTGCGCCCGCTGCACACCAACGCCGTGATCTTCGCCTTCGGCGGTTCGGCCCTGTTCGCCACCTCCTACTATGTGGTGCAGCGGACCTGCCAGACCCGCCTGATCTCCGACAAGCTGGCCGCCTTCACCTTCTGGGGCTGGCAGGCGGTGATCCTGTCGGCGGTGGTAACGCTGCCGCTGGGCTACACCGAGGTCAAGGAGTATGCCGAGCTGGAGTGGCCGATCGACATCCTGCTCGCGGTGGTATGGATCAGTTACGCCATCGTCTTCCTGGGGACCATCAAGCAGCGCCGAACCTCCCACATCTACGTGGCCAACTGGTTCTTCGCCGCCTTCATCCTCACCGTGGCGGTGCTGCACATCGTCAACAGCGCGGCGATTCCGGTCTCGGCCATGTATTCGATCTCGCTGTACTCCGGCGCCATCGATGCCATGACCCAGTGGTGGTATGGCCACAACGCAGTGGGGTTCTTCCTGACCGCCGGCTTCCTGGGCATGATGTATTATTTCGTGCCCAAGCAGGCGGAGCGCCCGGTCTATTCCTACCGCCTGTCGATCGTTCACTTCTGGGCGCTGATCATGGTCTACATGTGGGCCGGCCCCCATCACCTCCACTACACCGCCCTGCCCAACTGGGCCCAGTCACTGGGCATGGTGATGTCCATCATCCTGCTGGCCCCGTCCTGGGGCGGCATGATCAACGGCATGATGACCCTGTCGGGCGCCTGGCATAAGCTGCGCACCGATCCCACCCTGCGCTTCCTGGTGGTGGCGCTGTCGTTCTACGGCATGTCTACCTTCGAGGGCCCGATGATGGCGGTGAAGACCGTCAATGCGCTCTCGCACTACACCGATTGGACCATCGGCCACGTGCATGCCGGCGCCCTCGGCTGGGTGGCGATGATCACCATCGGCTCCATGTACCACCTGATTCCGCGCCTGTATGGCCGTACCGAGATGTACTCGGTGTCGCTGATCGCCGTGCACTTCTGGCTGGCCACCATCGGCACCGTGCTCTACATCGCTGCCATGTGGGTCAACGGCATCCTTCAGGGCCTGATGTGGCGGGCGGTCAACCCTGACGGCACCCTGATGTACACCTTCGTCGAATCCGTCGAGGCCAGCGGTCCGGGCTACATCGTGCGCATGATCGGCGGCCTGTGCTGGGTGGCCGGCATGCTGGTCATGGCCTTCAACGTCTTCATGACCGTACGCCGTCAGGAAAGCCTCCGCCGGCCGCTGCCCCAGAGTGCCGGAGCCTAACAGGGAACGAGAACGCCAATGAGACACGAGATCGTCGAAAAGAATGTCGGCCTGCTCGCCGTGCTGGTGCTGGTGGTAATCAGCTTCGGTGGCCTGGCCGAGGTGGTGCCGCTGTTCTTCCAGAAACAGACGACCGAGCCGGTGGAAGGCCTCGAGCCGCTCTCCGCCCTGGAGCTGGCGGGACGCGACATCTACCGCCGCGAGGGCTGCGTGGGCTGCCACTCGCAGATGATTCGCCCCTTCCGCGCCGAGACCGAGCGCTATGGCCACTACAGCGTGGCCGGCGAGTCGGTCTACGAGCACAACTTCCTGTGGGGCTCCAAGCGCACCGGTCCCGACCTGGCCCGGGTAGGCGGTCGCTACAGCGACGACTGGCATCGCGCTCATCTCTACAACCCGCGCGATGTGGTGCCGGAATCGGTGATGCCGGCCTATCCCTGGCTGTTCGAGAACACCCTCGACGGAGAGCACATCGCCGACAAGATGCGCGCCATGCGCTCGCTGGGCGTGCCCTACAGCGACGAGCAGATCGCCGGCGCCCGGGACGAGGTGCGCGGCGAACGCGAAATCACCGCGCTGGTGGCCTACCTGCAGCAGCTCGGCACCGTGCTGAAGGATGCGCGCTGACATGGATATCGGGACCCTACGCGGCATCATCACCGCCATCCTGCTGGTCAGCTTCGTCGGTCTGATCGGGTGGGCCTATTCCAAGCGACGCCGGCCGGATTTCGACGAAGCGGCCAACCTGCCCTTCGCCGACGAGGAGGAGTGGCCGCAGCAGCGTGACTCGAGCGGCGCCGAGAACGCCGCATCCCGACAAGAAAAGGGAGACAGCAACACATGAACAATCTCTGGGGAGACTCCCTGTCCGGTTTCTGGAGCGCCTGGATCATCGTCATCACGCTGGGCACCATCGCCATCAGCGCCTGGGTGCTGTTCGCCAACCGCAAGACCGACAAGGCCGCGGATGCCGAGGGCAACGTCGAGACCACCGGCCATGCGGCCGACGAGATCGAGGAGTACGACAATCCCCTGCCCCGCTGGTGGTTCCAGCTCTATGTGGGCACGGTGATCTTCGCCCTGGGCTACCTGGTGCTCTACCCGGGGCTTGGCAACTATGCCGGCCTGCTGGGATGGAGCCAGGAAGGCCAATGGGAAGACGAGATGGCCCGAGCAGAAGAGCAGTACGCCCCGATCTTCGAGCAGTACCAGCAGGTACCGATTCCCGAGCTGGCCCAGGACGGCGAGGCCATGCAGGTCGCCGAACGCCTGTTTCTCAACAACTGTGCGATCTGTCACGGCTCCAACGCCCAGGGCGGCTACGGCTTCCCCAACCTGACCGACGACGACTGGCTCTATGGCGGGGCGCCGGACAATATCGTGACCACCATCACCAACGGGCGCAATGGCTTGATGCCCGCCTGGCAGCAGCTCGGCGAGGACAACATCGCCAACCTCGCCCAGTACGTGATGTCGCTGTCCGGCCAGGCACAGGACCCACAGCGTGCCGAGCAAGGGGCGGCGGTATTCGCCTCGGTGTGCGCCGCCTGCCACATGCCCGACGGCACCGGCAACCAGGCACTCGGCGCGCCCAACCTGACCGACGACACCTGGCTGTATCGCCAGCCCGGCCAACCGCTGGACGCCGCCATCCGCCAGACCCTGCGCAACGGACGCAACGGTCACATGCCGGCCCAGGCCGCCTATATCGGCGAGGACAAGGTCCACCTGGTGGCCGCCTACGTCTACCACCTCAGCCGCCGCGACTGATCGGCCAGGCCAGATGCACGAGACAAGGGCGCGACGCGGCGTCGCGCCCTTCCTCGCCGACCGCCGCACTGGCTAGAATCGAACCATCCAGCAGGGCCGCCGCGCCCTCGCCTCGCCTGTCGAGAGCCTGTCATGAGCGACAAGATCCCCACCCGTGACGTCACCCCGGACGCCGTGCAACACCACTCGCCGGGCGAGACCGTCACCCGGGAAATGTATGCCAGCCGCCGCCATATCTACGTGCGCGAGATCAAGGGCGTGTTCCAGCGCCTGCGGCGCGGGGCCAACTGGGCGCTGCTGCTGGCCTACTTCGTGACGCCATGGATCCCCTGGGGGGACCGCCCGGCGGTATGGTTCGACCTGCCCGGCCGCGAGTTCCACGTCTTCGCCGCCACCTTCTATCCCCAGGAGTTCATGCTGCTCTCCTGGCTGCTGATCATCTGCGCCTTCGGCCTGTTCTTCATCACCGTGTTCGCCGGCCGCGTGTGGTGCGGCTACACCTGCCCGCAGAGCGTCTGGACGTTCCTGTTCATCTGGGTCGAGCATCGCCTCGAGGGCCCGCGCAACCGGCGCATCAAGCTAGACCGGCGCGCCTGGGATGCCGACAAGGTCCGGCGCAAGGTCGCCAAGCACGCCGTCTGGCTGACCATCGCCGCCGCCACCGGCCTGACCTTCGTCGGCTATTTCACCCCGGTCCGCGAGCTGGTGGTGGAACTGCCGACCCTCTCGGCCAACGGCTGGTCCTACTTCTGGGTCGGCTTTTTCACCTTGTTCACCTACCTCAATGCCGGCTGGCTGCGCGAGCAGGTATGCATCTACATGTGTCCCTATGCGCGCTTTCAGGGGGTGATGTTCGACGCCGACACCCTGATCGTGTCCTACGATGCCGCCCGCGGCGAGCCACGCGGTCCGCGCAGCAGGCGCCTCGGCCACCAGCAGGCCCGCGACGCCGGCCATGGCGACTGCATCGACTGCGAGCTGTGCGTCCAGGTCTGCCCCACCGGCATCGACATCCGCGACGGCCTGCAGTACGAATGCATCACCTGTGCGGCCTGCATCGATGCCTGCGACAGCGTCATGGATCGCATGGGCTACCCGCGCGGGCTGATACGCTACACCACCGAAAACGCCCTGGAGGGCAAGCCGACCCACGTGCTGCGCCCACGGCTGATCGGCTATCTGGCGGCGCTGCTGGTGATGATCGGTCTGTTCGGCTGGGCGGTCGGCGATCGCACGCCACTGGGCTTCGAGGTCGAGCGCGACCGCAACCAGCTGTTCCAGATGACCGACTCAGGCGATATCCGCAACGTCTACACCCTGACCGTGCGCAACCTGGACCGCAAGGACCACACCTATCGGCTCGAGGCCTCGGGCCTGGCCGGACTGAGCCTGGATACCCGGCGGCTCAGCGTGCCCGCCGGCGAGTCACGCCGGCTGGTGGTGGAGGCCATCGCGCCTCCCGCGTCCCTCGAGCAACCCAGCCATGAGATCCTGCTGCGCCTGGAGGCCGTCGACGATCCCGACATTCGCCTCGAGCGCGACAGCCGCTTCATAGGAGACACCCGCTGATGACGGCGGAACACGAGCACATTCCACCCTGGTACAAGCAGTTCTGGCCCTGGTTCCTGATCGGGCTGCTAGGCTCCTCGGTGGCCTTCAGCCTGGTCTACCTGACCCTCTCGATCCACTACTTCGACGGCACCGTGGCCGAGGACTATTACAAGGAAGGCCTGGCCATCAACCAGCAGATCGCCAAGCAGGAGCGGGCCCAGGCGCTGGGGCTGTCGGCGACCCTGCGCGCCGACCCGACCACCGGCGACATCGTCGTCGACCTGGCCGGCGACGATCATCCCGAGCGGCTGATCCTCAAGCTGATCTTTCCCACCGAGAGCCACCGCGACCGCGAGCTGACGCTCGAGCATGTGCGTGCCGGACGCTACGTGACCATGCTCGACGAACCGCTACGCTATCGCTGGTATCTGCACCTGCAACCCGACGACGGCCCTGAGGCCGCCTGGCGACTGACCGGCGAGGCCCGCTTCCCCACCGGGGATGAGATCACCCTGGTACCCGGGATCTGATCCGCTGCCATGACGACGACCACCCTGCCCCCTGACGTCGAGACGGCCAGTTGCTACCACTGCGGCGCCCGGGTGCCCGAGGACGCCTGCTGGACGCTGACCCTCGACGACACCGTGCATCCGCTATGCTGCCCCGGCTGCGAGGCCGTGGCGCGAGCCATCGTCGATGGCGGGCTGGCCAACTATTACCGGTTCCGCACCGAACTGCCGGAGCGACCCGACGATCGCCGCACTGCCCAGGCCGAGACCTGGGCGGTGTTCGACGATCCGGGGCTGCAGGCGCGCTTCGTGCACGCCGATGACGACGGTGGCGTGCACGCGACCCTGGCGGTGGACGGCATCACCTGCGCCGCCTGCGCCTGGCTGATCGAGCACCGCCTCAATGCCCTGGAAGGCGTCACCGCCAGCGCCGTCAACCTCGCCCACCACCGGGTCCGGGTCCACTGGGACCCCGAATGCGTCGCCTTCTCGCGGGTGCTGGCCGAACTGGCGGCCATTGGCTATCCGGCCCAGCCCTTCGAGCCCGACGCCGCCCAGAGCCGCCTGCAGCGCGAGGAGCGTCGGCAGGTCCGCCGGCTGATCGTCGCCGCGCTGGGCATGATGCAGGTAGCGATGTTCTCGATCCCCTTCTACGTGGCCGGCGAGGACGGGCTCAGCGCCGACTTCGACGCGCTCTTCCACTGGCTGGCCTTCGCCCTGACCACACCGGTGGTACTGTATTCCGCCCAGCCGTTCTTCGCCGGCGCCTGGCGTGACCTGCGCAACCGCCAGTTGGGCATGGACGTCCCCGTCTCGCTGGCCATCGGCAGCGCCTACCTGGCCAGCGCCTGGGCGGTGATCGCCGGCCACGGCGACGTCTATTTCGACTCCGCGGCCATGTTCACCTTCTTCCTGCTGTTCGGCCGCTACCTTGAGGTGCGCGCCCGGCGGCGCAGCGGGCGCCGTGGCAATGCCCTGGCCGGGATCCTGCCGCTGTCGGCGATCCGCCTCGACGAGGCCGGCGAGGAGCGCATCCTGCCCGCCAGCGAGCTCGTCGCCGGCGACCGGGTGCTGATCAAGCCCGGCCACGGCGTGCCCGCCGACGGGGTGATCGAAGACGGCGAGTCCAGCCTCGACGAGTCGATGCTCACCGGCGAGCCGCTGCCGGTGAACCGCGGCGTCGGCGACGCCGTGACCGGCGGCAGCCACAACGTCGAGAGCCCGCTGACGATGCGCGTCACGCGCGCCGGCCGCGACGCCCGGGCGGCCCGCCTGCTCGATCTCACCGACCGAGCCTTCGCCAGCCGCCCGCGCATCGCGCGACAGGCCGCCCGGCTGGCCCACCACTTCGTGCTCCAGGTACTGCTGATCGCCGCCGCCACCGCGATGGTGTGGGGGATCCTCGACCCCGACCGGGCCTTCTGGATCACCCTCTCGGTGCTGGTGGTCAGCTGTCCCTGCGCCCTGGCGCTGGCCACGCCGACCGCCCTGACCGCGGGCCACGGCCGGCTCTATCGCCGCGGCGTACTGCTGACTCGCGCCGACGCCATGGAAACGCTGGCCCGGCTGGACCGTGTGATCTTCGACAAGACCGGCACCCTGACCGCAGGCGAGATGCGCCTGGAGCAGGTAATGCCGCTGGGTGGCGTCGGCGAGGAGCGCCTGACGGCGGTGGCCGCCGCCCTGGAAGCGCACTCCGAGCACCCCATCGCCCGCGCCTTTCGCCCCCTCCGGAGACGCGACGTCGTCGCCACCGAGGTGCTCGGTCGACCCGCCCGGGGGCTGGAGGGGCGTCTCGACGGCAGGCGCTGGCGGCTGGGCAGGGCGGACTTTGCCTCTCCCCGGTCGACGCACGTCCCGCCCGGCGACGGTCAATGGCTGCTGCTTGCCGAAGACGGCGAGCCACGCGCCTGGTTCTCGCTCAGCGATCGGCTGCGCGAGGATGCCGCCGAGACCGTTTCCACCCTCAAGGCGCGCGGACTGGCGGTGGAGCTGCTGTCTGGCGACGGCGAGGCCCCCACCCGGGCCCTGGCCGAACGCTTGGGCATCGACGAGTGGCGGGCCCAGGCCAGCCCCGAAGACAAGCTGGCCCGCCTGCGTGAACTTCAGGCCGAGGGGCAACGGGTAGCGATGGTCGGCGACGGCATCAACGACGTGCCGGTACTGGCCGGCGCCGACCTGGCCATCGCCATGAACGGCGCCACCGACCTGGCACGCACCCGGGCCGATGCCGTGCTGCTCGGCCCACGCCTGGGTCGCATCGTCGAGGCCCTCGAGGTGGGCCATGCCACACGCCGCATCATCCGCCAGAACCTCGGCTGGGCGCTGGCCTACAACCTGCTAGCGCTGCCTCCGGCGGCGCTGGGCTGGGTCCCGCCCTGGCTGGCGGCACTCGGTATGTCGGCGAGTTCGCTGGTGGTGGTCGGCAACGCCCTGCGCCTGACTCGCCAGGCCTCCGCCAGCGCCACGGAGACGCCATGAGCATCCTCTACCTGCTGATTCCGCTGTCGCTGATCCTGCTCGGCCTGGCGGTGTGGGCCTTCTTCTGGGCGGTCCGCAACGACCAGTTCGAGGACCTGGAGGGCCCGGCACATCGCATCCTGTTCGACGATGACGACAACGACCTGCCGCCCGAGGCGCGACCCGAGCGTCGCGACAGCGGCGCCCCGCCCCGCGATGATCACGACAAGGACGCCTGAGTGAATCCCACCGGACTCGACCTGCCGCCGCTGGCCGCCGCCTTCGTCTTCGGCCTGCTCGGCGGCGCCCACTGCATCGGCATGTGCGGCGGCATCATGAGTGCCCTGAGCTTCGCCGTGCCGCCCAGCCTGCGCCATCCCGCGCGCCTGACCGGCCTGCTGCTGGGCTACAACCTGGGGCGCATCGCCAGCTACATGGCGGCCGGCGGCCTGGCAGCCGGCCTCGGCACCCTGATCGGCGTCGCACCGGGCGTGCGCTTGACCCTGCAGATACTGGCGGCAGTGATGCTGGTGCTGATGGCGCTCTACATCGCCGACTGGTGGAAGGGGCTGTTGCGCATCGAGGCCCTGGGCCGACGCCTGTGGAAGCGGCTCGAGCCGCTCGGCCGGCGCCTGATGCCGGTAGTGAAGATTCCCCAGGCGGTGGCGCTTGGCGCGATCTGGGGCTGGCTACCCTGTGGCCTGGTCTATTCGATGCTGGTCTGGAGCCTGGCAAGCGCCGACGCCGGACACGGGGCGGCACTGATGGGAGCCTTCGGGCTCGGCACCCTGCCGGCGCTGCTGGTGACCGGCCTGGCCGCCCGGCGGCTGGGTACGCTGATCCGTCATCCCGCCACTCGCACGCTGGCCGCCCTGGCGATCATCGGCTTTGCCCTCTGGCAGCTATGGGGCCTGTGGCCCGCCGACATGCAGCACCTGATACCGTACTGCGATCCCCAGTGACGCCGCGCTTGATCCAGCGCAACGCCGAACGTCTTCGGGGGCACTAGCATGACGGCATCAGCCTCCGGGAATTGCCTCATGCCCGCCACTGCCCAGGACAGCTTCGGTGCCGACGATTACGTCGCGGCCCTGACCGCCAGCAACATGGCCGACCGGCCCTTGTCAGTGCATCTTCGTCTGCCGCTGTGTGGGGGGGGAGCAGCCAGAGAGGACACGGGCATGGGGGCCTTCGGGGTTGGCCTGGCCAGGCTGGACCGGGAAATGGTGCTGATCCGACGCTGCCTGTCCGCCGGTCGCCGCATCCAGGCCCTGCACTGGGAAGGTCACGCTCTACCCGGGATGAGCCTGGCGCAGATGAGCGAACTGGCCGACCGCCTGGAGGCGCGCTTTGCCCTGGATACCAGCGGCGATCGTGACTTCATCGTCGAACTCGCCCCCCGGGCCACGGACGTCTTCGCCCTGCGCCACCTGCAAGCGCTGGGGTTCAATCGCCTGAAGCTGATGCTCCCGTTCGTGACGGGCAGGCGCGTCACCTCTCCCTCTCACTGGGCGCGTCGCGTCGAACCGCTGCTGGACGAGACGCAGCGGGTGGGCTGGCACTCGCTGGAACTGGTCCACACCATCGGCCCCTGGTGCCAATCCCGCCATACGCTGCTCGAGATCCTGCTCACGCTGGGCGCCATGGCCCCCCCGCGCATCACGCTGCGTCCGTCGGGTACGCTGTCGAGCCTGCAATGGCACCATGCATTGAACGCCGCCGATGCGCTACTGCTTGCCAGGGGCTATGGCCTGCTGGGCCCGGGTGCATACGCCCGACGGGGCGGCGCGCTGGAGGACGCCCTCGAGCAGGCTCGCCGCGAGACGGTCCGGGACCGGCTTGGCCTGGGCACCGGTGGGGTGTCCAGGCTGCCCGATGCCGAGGCCCGCAACACGCGAAACGCCATGGCCTATGCCGCGGCACTCGACGCCGGACGGCTCGCCACGGCAACCGGCAACTGGCATCGAGCCGATGAGGATAGCCAGGCGGCGGCTCCCTCCTAAGCAAAGCTATGCTCAGGCAGCAGCCATCCGCCATAATGTGGCATATATCCTACATCAAGGAGGACAGCATGCCTGACACCGCTGCCGGCCGGCGACGCTCGTTGTTGCACGAGACGCGCTGCGGGAACTGCAGCTTGAGCTCCCTGTGCTTGCCGTTGGCACTAGAGCTGGAGGACATCGATCAGTTCGACGCCATCATTCGCCGCCGCGCCCCGCTCAAGAAGGGTGAGTCACTGTTTCGGCAGGGTGGTGCCTTTACCAGCGTCTATGCGGTCCGTTCGGGGAGCCTCAAGCAGGTCACCAGCGAGGGGAGCGGGGCGGACCAGCTCACCAACTTCTACCTGCCCAGTGAGCTGGTAGGGCTCGACGGCATCGACGAGGACGCCTATCCGGGCTCGGTGATCGCCCTGGAAACCACCACGGTGTGCGAGATTCCCTTCGACCGCCTCGACGCCCTGTCGGAGCGCCTGCCGAAGCTGCGCACCCAGCTCTACCGCAGCATGAGCAAGGAGATGCGCGACGATCGCCGCATGATGCGCCTGCTGTCACGCAAGACCGCCGACCAGCGGCTGGCCACCTTCTTCGCCAGCCTCTCCGATCGCTTTCGTCGCCGCGGCTACTCGCCCTACAGCTTTCGCCTATCGATGTCGCGGGCCGACATCGGCAACTACCTGGGACTGGCCGTGGAAACCGTCAGCCGCATCCTCGGTCGCTTCCAGCAGCAGGGGCTGGTGGCCGTCTCCGGCCGGGAGGTCAACATCCTCGACCTGGATGCCCTGATCGAGCTGGCCGAAGAGGAAGGGTGTCACTAGCAAGCTGGAAGCTGGAAGCTGGAAGCTGGAAGCTGGAAGCTGGAAGCTGGAAGCTGGAAGCTGGAAGCTGGAAGCTGGAAGCTGGAAGACAGCATGAACCCCGCCTCATGGGGTCAAGGGTTTTCTTCAAGCTTCCAGCTTGAGCCCGCGAAGCGGGCGTTCTTCCAGCTCCGGGCGAAGCCCGGCTATTCGTTGTGCAGATCGATGCGATCGGCCTGCATCTTCGCCTGCTTCTCCTCCAGGCCGGCGAAGTCGAACAGCTCACGGTCGGCCAACTGGGAGGGCGCCACGTTGGTCACCGCCTTGAACATGCTTTCCAGGCGCCCCGGATGCTTGGCTTCCCATTCGGCGAGCATCTCCTTGACCACCTGGCGCTGCAGGTTCGGCTGCGAGCCGCACAGGTTGCAGGGAATGATCGGGAAGGCCATCTGGCGCGAGAACTCGGCGATATCCGCCTCGCGGCAGTAGGCCAGCGGGCGAATGACGATGTTCCTGCCGTCGTCGGACAGCAGCTTGGGCGGCATCGACTTCAGGCTGCCGCCAAAGAACATGTTGAGGAACAGCGTCTCGAGGATGTCCTCGCGATGGTGGCCCAGGGCGATCTTGGTGGCGCCGATCTGCTCGGCGAAGCCATAGAGGGAACCGCGCCGCAGCCGCGAGCAGAGCGCGCAGGTGGTCTTGCCCTCCGGAGTCTTCTCCTTGACCACCGAGTAGGTGTCGCGCTCGAGGATGTGATAATCGACGCCGATGCCGTCCAGGTATTCGGGAAGCACGTGCTCGGGGAAGCCCGGCTGTTTCTGGTCGAGATTCACCGCCACCAGCGAGAAGTCCACCGGCGCATTGCGCTGCAGGTTGCGCAGGATCTCGAGCATGGTGTAGCTGTCCTTGCCGCCGGACAGGCAGACCATCACCTTGTCGCCCTCGCGGATCATGCCGAAGTCGATGATGGCGTTGCCGACCTGGCGGCGCAGGCGCTTCTGCAGCTTGTTGAACTCGCGCTTGGCCTTCGCGGCGGCAGCCGGTTCAGGCGTATCGGCGAAGGACGGCGCTTCGGCGGGGCGGGGGTCGAACGTCACGGCATCTTGCATGGTCACGGCGCTGCCAGGGCTTCAGGAGTGGAACGGGCGCCTATGCTACCACCCTCGTCCGGGGCTGGCGATGCGGCCGACCTCAGCCGCTGTGTCGTGCCGGCGTCGCTTGCCGCGCCAGCCGCAGGTGCATCAGGGCAGTCGTCACTGCCGTGCCCAGAGCGCTGTGACGCCCCATCACCGGCACACCCAGGCGCTCGGCGACCCGCTCGAAGGGCGCCACCGGCTCGAGCTGGGGATGATAGTGACGCTGGCGGCGTTGATAGAGCTGGGCCAGGTCGATCCCCGCATTGGGTAGATCGAAGCCGAAATGTCGGCGCAGCTGACGATTGATCAGCGCGAGTTCTTGATCCAGGCGCCAGCTCACCAGGGGACGATTGCCGACGAAGTCCAGCAGGCCGGCCAGGGCCTGGTCCATGCCCACCCCGTCGTCCAGATCGATGCCGCGCAGGCAATGATGGCGAATGGTGTCGGCGTCCAGGCCCGAGGTGGGTGCCAGTCGCAGCTCCAGCGACTCACTGGTCAGGATCCGATCGCCACGCAGGCGGACCGCGGCAATGACCAGCGGCTCGGCCAGCCGAGCGTCGCCCTCCGTGGCCTGCACGGCCAGTGCCACCAGTTCCTCCCCGGTATAAGGGTGGAAAAGCCATCCGTAGTGGCCGTGAGCGTGACGATGGCGGTCGACCACACGACGCAGGGTTCTGAGCATGTCGGGCTCCTTGTCATGTCGACGATCTGACCTACGAATATTCCAGGTGATAGCGATGCGATATCCGCTGCTTGAAGTCCTTGACGATGTGCAGCGCCTCGCGCAACAGGTCGCGCTCCAGCGACGACAGCGACTGCACCACCACCCGGTCCGGCTCGATGTCCGAAGTGGCCTCGCCGCCCTCGCGCCGGGCGAGCTGCTGCTCGAGTCGCAACTGGGTGAACAGCGACAAGGCTTCGCCCAGGTCCTCGGCAACGCGGCCGTCGAGCCGACCATCTACCACCAGGGCGTCGAGGCGTTCCAGGGTGCCGGTCGCCGCGATGCCACGCTCCAGCGCCATGACTCGCACGCCGTGCACGATCGGGAAGATACCGCCCTTCTTGATATCGATGCCGTGCTGAGGCTTCTTCAGCGAACCGAACAGCGTCAATGGCGTGGAAAAGTGCAATACCGGGCGGGCGAAGTAGGACAGCAGCAGCTGATCCCGCGAGGCCTGCTCGAAGAGCGTGGCACGCACGCCGTCCAGCAGGGCCGCATTGCCGGCCACCGAGTGGGCATCGAGCATGATCGCCAGTTTCATCAGGCTGTCGCCGTCACGCTGCTCGACCCAACGAGCGATGCGTGACTTCCACTGGCTCTCGGTGCCGACCCAATCGGGGTTGGATACCATGATGTTGCCCGGACAACGCGGATACCCCAACGCGACCAGCGTCTCGGTGAAACCGGCCATCTGCTCGACGCAGCCCGGCCAGTCCAGCTCGTCATCGAGGATCAGTCCATTGTCCTGGTCGGTCTTGAGGATCTGTTCGCCGCGTCCTTCGCTGCCCATCACCATCAGGCAGCTGGCACGGCGATGACGCTCGGCGATCGAGAACTCCCAGGCCTTGTGAATGATACGGCCGTTCAGGGCCGCGAGAAGCCCCATGACGAAGCGCAGCTTGACGCCCTGAGTCATCAGTCCGCTGACCAGCTCGGGGGTACGCAGACTCGCCGCGGCAAGCGTTGCCAGATCATCGGCCTGCTCCACCTGCAGGCTCACCACATGACTGCGATTGGAGAAGTGACTGAGCACGTCGGTGAGCTCCACCACACCGACCGGCGAGCCCCGATCGGTCACCACCACGCGTTCCACGCGATGGCGAGTCATCAGCACCAGCACCTCGAAGAGGTACTGGTCGGGCCGCGCGGTGATCAGCGAGAAATGCGCCAGCGGAGCGAGCCGACTGTCCGCCTCGTGGTCCTCCAGCACCAGCGCCTCCAGCAGATCGGTCTTGGTGACCATCCCCGCTCCCTGCCCCCCCGTCACCAGCAGGCTGTCGGCATACCCCTCGTGCAGGCGACGCACGGCCTCGGCGATCGTTGCGTCTTCCGCGAGGCACAGCGGCGGACGCATGCAGTCCGCGACGCGGGCCAGCATGAAGTCGGCCATGCTGATCCCACCCGTGGCACGCCGCTCGCTCAGCAGACGCGCCTTGTGAGCCAGGCGCTGGTGGAAAAACGCGGCGAAGGCTGGATAGGCGTCGCACAGCCGGGTGAACAGTGCCTTGGGCAGCAGATAGCACAGCGTTTCCTGCTCGGCGCGGAAACGATAGCGACTCTGGCCATTGAGGATGCTGATGGCCCCGAACAGGTCACCGCTGGTGTAGTGACCGATGCGCTCGCTCTCCCCGGGCTGGGAGGTGTCGAGCTCCGCGACCTCACCCTTGTGGATGAGAAACACGTACTCGCCGGGCTGACCGGCCTCGAGGATGACCTCATCGCGATCGTAATAGGCGAGGTCGAGCCCTCCACGTATGCGCTCTCGACCCGTGTCGTCGAGGAGGCTGAATGGCGGATGGGAGAGATCGACATCGACCATCGAAGAGCCCTCATGACGGAAACACCCTCTCCCGACACACTCTCTCCAACACACGTTTCTGAACCCAGGTCAGATGCCTCCACGAGGCAAACACATGTCGGAGCCGGGAAGGCAGGACTCCAGAGTAGCAAAGCTGCACCATCGGCCAGAATCTAGACCATGGTGTTATACGTACGCCAGCCACGCTCCCGGAACTACTACCAAGGTCAAATCCGACTTTTTTACACACTGCCTTTTCGACCTTCGATGATAATACCAAGGTACTAATCCCGCTTGATCGAGATCAAGATGCCATCCGTATCATGGATAGACGATCGTTTAACAAACCACGACACACGGCCAATATAAATCACAACAACCTCACCAAGCCATTGAATTAAAAAGCATCAACAAAAACCTTCTTCCATCATTTTCTTCTCATGATACGAAAGTCTGCGATGAATTTTTCGGGATTGTTGACCAGCATTGACGATGGGTAATGAGCCATTCCCATCGCCCATCGACGGCATATCACGACAACGAACTCCGGGGGAGCTGCGTCGGGCCGTCACTGCTGGAAACGGGAGGAACGAGCGAGACGACCCTGACCATCAAGGGACGACCAATGGCTTTCTCGCTGCAACAGAACCTCCCGGGCATTTGTCTGCGGCTCGTCCGCTCGACCGGAGGAACATGCATTGAGCCCACGAGGTCGATGCACGGCCCCGCCCCCAATAACAAATGGAGAGCAATACCATGGCTGAAGAGACATCCAACGCCGAAGCCTACTGGAAGGCCAACCTGCGATTGATCGCCGGCTGTCTGGTCGTCTGGGCGGCCGTTTCCTATGGCTGCGCCATCCTGCTACGACCGCTGCTGTCGGGCATTCCCGTCGGCGGCACCGATCTGGGCTTCTGGTTCGCCCAGCAGGGCTCCATCCTGACCTTCATCGCCTTGATCTTCTTCTATGCCTGGAAGATGAATCGGCTCGACAAGCAATACGGGCTCGGGGAGTAAGCCAGCATGAGTCAATTCGCCATCAACGTTCTCTTCGTGGGTGCCTCCTTCGCCCTCTATATCGGCATCGCCATCTGGGCGAAAGCCGGTTCGACCAAGGACTTCTACGTCGCCGGCGGCGGGGTGCATCCGATCACCAACGGCATGGCCATCGGTGCCGACTGGATGTCGGCGGCCTCCTTCATCTCCATGGCGGGCCTGATCGCCGCCGGCGGCTATGCCAACTCCACCTTCCTGATGGGCTGGACGGGCGGCTACGTGCTGCTGGCCATGCTGCTGGCCCCCTACTTGCGCAAGTTCGGCAAGTTCACCGTGCCGGAATTCATCGGCGACCGCTTCTACAGCAAGCAAGCCCGACTGGTCGCGGTGATCTGCCTGATCGTGGCTTCGGTAACCTACGTCATCGGCCAGATGGCCGGCGCCGGCGTCGCCTTCTCGCGCTTCCTCGAGGTGGATGCCACCACCGGCCTGATCATCGCCGCCGTGGTGGTGTTCTTCTACGCGGTGCTCGGCGGCATGAAGGGCATCACCTATACCCAGGTGGCCCAGTACATCGTGCTGATCATCGCCTACACCATCCCGGCGGTGTTCATCTCGCTGGAGCTGACCGGCAACCCCTTGCCGCCGCTGGGCCTGTTCTCAACCCACGAGGCATCTGGCGAGCCGCTGCTGTCCAAGCTCAACGAGGTGATCACCGCGCTCGGCTTCAACCAGTACACCGCGGACGTGGACAACAAGCTCAACATGGTGCTGTTCACGCTGTCGCTGATGATCGGCACCGCCGGCCTGCCCCACGTCATCATTCGCTTCTTCACCGTGCCCAAGGTCGCCGACGCCCGCTGGTCCGCCGGCTGGGCGCTGGTGTTCATCGGCCTGCTGTACCTGACCGCCCCCGCCGTCGCCTCCATGGCACGCCTCAACCTGGTGACCACCGTCTACCCCGACATGGCCGGCCAGGTCGAGAACGTCGAGGATGCGGCCACCAACCCGATCCTATACGAGAATCGTCCCGAGTGGATCCGCACCTGGGAAGAGACCGGGCTGATCCAGTACGAGGACAAGAACGGCGACGGCCGCATCCAGTTCTACAACGACAAGGCCGACTACAGCGATCGCGGCTGGGCCGGCAACGAGCTGTCGGTCAACAACGATATCCTGGTACTGGCCAACCCCGAGATCGCCAACCTCCCGGGATGGGTCATCGGCCTGATCGCCGCCGGCGGTCTGGCCGCGGCGCTGTCGACGGCCGCCGGCCTGCTGCTGGCCATCTCATCGGCGATCAGCCACGACTTGATCAAGGGCTCGATCAATCCCCATATCACCGAGAAAGGGGAACTGATGGCGGCCCGCATCTCGATGTCGGTGGCCATCGTCGTCGCCACCTACCTGGGCGCCAACCCACCGGGCTTCGCCGCCCAGGTAGTGGCCCTGGCTTTCGGTATCGCCGCCGCCTCGCTGTTCCCGGCGCTGATGATGGGGATCTTCTCCAAGCGGGTGAACAACTACGGCGCCATCGCCGGCATGCTCACCGGCCTGGCCTTCACTTTGGTGTACATCTTCGTCTACAAGGGCTGGTTCTTCATCCCGGGCACCAACAACCTGGCGGACACACCGGAAAACTGGGTGCTGGGCATTTCGCCGCTGTCCATCGGCTCGATCGGTGCGATCATCAACTTCGCCGTGGCCTTCGGCGTCTCCAAGGCGACCGCCGAGCCGCCCCAGGAGATCCAGGAACTGGTCGAGAGCGTGCGCTATCCCAAGGGCGCTGGCACGGCCGTCGACCACTGAGTCATAATCCACCCCGGCGCCTCGAAGGCGCCGGCCCCAAACCGCCATGTCGGGCTTCCTCCGGGAAGCCCGACTGCTGTCAGGAAGCTCCCTATGATTTGGCACTTGATCGCGGCGATCTTCGCCGGGCTCGGCGCGGCGGGCATCGCCCTGCTGCTGCGCACGCTCTCCGCCAAGCGGCTGCCGCGCTGGATCGTGCCGGCCTTCGCCGGCCTCGGCATGCTGGCCTACCAGATCCACCACGAATACACCTGGTTCGATCACAAGCGAGCCCAGCTGCCGGACTCGACCCGAGTGGTCGCCAGTGAGCAGAACCCGGCGTTCTGGCGCCCCTGGACCTACCTGGCCCCGCTGACCACGGCCTTCACGGTCGTCGACGAGGACGGCCTGACCCGCTCCCGAGCCGACGGCCAGCCGCTGGTCGAATTCATCCTCTACCGCTTCGAGATGGGCGCCGCCGACCGGCTCACGCACCGTCCGCACCTGCTGAACTGCGCCTCCGGCGAGCTGGTGCCGCTCGACGACACCACGCGCCAGCCCACCACCCAGGCCCTGCGCCAGCTCGGCGACGACGACCCGCTGCGTCAAACGCTCTGCCCGAACGCCTGAGACTGATCTTCCCGGCCGGTTGACCGCCGGCCACTCACACCTGCCGAGCGTGGACAGTTTTCTGGCGAGCCTTAGAATGGTCGGGAACCCGAGGGAGATGACCATGTTCGCTGGCTGGCTGCTGATCGCCGTTTCGCTGCTCTACATCGCCGTGCTGTTCGCCATCGCCTGGCGGGGCGATCGCCTGGCTCGCCACCATGGCGCCAGCCGCCGACGCCCGGTGATCTACAGCCTGGCACTGGCGATCTATTGCACCTCCTGGACCTTCCACGGCGCGGTCGGTCAGGCGGCTACCTCGGGCTGGTCGTTCGCCAGCATCTTCGTCGGCCCGATCCTCACGCTGCTGCTGTTCTGGCCGGTGCTGGCCAAGATGATCCGCGTCGCCAAGCACCAGAACGTCACGTCCATCGCCGACTTCATCGCCTCGCGCTACGGCAAGACCCAGTCGCTGGCCGCCTTCGCCAGCCTGGTGGCATTGATCGGCACCCTGCCCTACATCGTGCTGCAGCTGAAAGCGGTGTCGACTTCCTTCAGCATGCTCACCGAGGCGTCGGACATCACTCGCGCCCCGCTGTTCGGTGACACCGCCTTCTATGTGGCGCTGGTGATGGCCGCCTTCGCCATCCTGTTCGGCACTCGCCACACCGATGCCACCGAGCACCACGAGGGGCTGATCCACGCCGTGGCCTTTGAGTCGCTGGTCAAGCTGGTAGCCTTTCTGGTGCTCGGCGCCTACGTCACCTGGGGCATGTTCGACGGGCTCGGCGATCTGCTGGCTTTCGCCGACATCCAGCTCGAGCTTCAGCGCCAGCTGGCCCAGCAGGACTTCGGCCAGAGCTTCTGGGCCCAGACCCTGCTGGCGATGCTGGCGATCCTCTGCCTGCCTCGGCAGTTCCACGTCGCGGTGGTGGAGAACACCCACCGCGACGACGCTGCCAAGGCCCGCTGGCTGTTCCCGCTCTACCTGGTGGCCTTCGGCTTCTTCGTGCTGCCGCTGGCCGCGGCGGGCCTGACCGTCTTCGCCGACGGCAGCGTCGATCCCGACAGCTACGTACTGGCCCTGCCCATGGCCGCCGGCAGCGAGTGGCTCGCTCTGCTGACCTTCATCGGCGGTTTCTCGGCCTCCACCGGCATGGTCATCGTCGCCGCGGTGGCGGTGTCGATCATGATCTCCAACGAGATCGTCATCCCCGCGCTGTTCCGGCTGCGCTGGTTCGACACCAAGGCACGGGACTATGGCCGCCTGGTGCTGCGCGCCAGGCGCATCACCATCGCGGTGATCCTGGCGCTGGCCTACGGCGCCTACCAACTGATCGGCGACTTCAGCTCGCTGGCTTCGATCGGCATGCTGTCATTCGCCGCCGCCGCCCAGTTCGCCCCGGCGGTGATCGGCGGGCTGTACTGGAAACGCGGTAACCGCCTGGGGGTGATCGTCGGCATGAACGCCGGCTTCGCCATCTGGGCCTACAGCCTGCTGATGCCGGCGATGATCGGTGCCGGCGTGCTGCCCCAGGCCTGGCTCGACGGTGGCCCGCTGGGCGTCGGCTGGCTGTCGCCCACGTCGCTGTTCGGCCTCAACGTCGGCGACGGCTTCACCCACGGGGTGATGCTGTCGCTGGGCGTCAACCTGGTCAGCTACATCTTCATCTCGCAGATGACGCCACAGCGGGTGGTGGAACGCATCCAGGCCTCGCTGTTCGTCGACAGCGTGGAGACTCGCCAGACCTCGGTGAACCGCCCCTGGACCGGTGCCACCACGGTGGGCGACCTCAAGGTGCTGTGCGAGCGCTTCCTGAGCGCCGACCAGGTGGGCCGGGCCTTCGACGATTACGCGCGGCGCACCGGCACTCCGCTGGACGACAACGCCCGGGCCTCGATCGACGTCATCCAGTTCACCGAACGCTTCCTGGCCTCGGTGCTCGGCGCCTCCTCGGCACGCATCGTGGTCAACTCGGCGCTGCAGGGCCGCGGCATCGGCATCTCGGACGTGATCTCGATCGTCGACGAGGCCTCCCAGGTGCTCGAGTTCAACCGCGCCCTGCTGCAGGCCACCATCGAGAACATCAACCAGGGCATCAGCGTGGTCGACCAGAACCTGCGCCTGGTGGTCTGGAACCAGCGCTATCTCGAGCTGTTCCGCTTCCCCGACCACCTGATCCGGGTCGGCGCGCCGATCGATCGCATCTTCCGCTACAACGCCCACAACGGCGAATACGGCCCCGGCGACCCCGAAGAGCACGTCCAGCTGCTGCTCGACAACATTCGCGAAGGCCAGCCGCACCGCTACGTGCGCTATCGCCAGGACGGCAGCGTGCTGGAGGTGCAGGGCAATCCCATGCCCGGCGGCGGCTTCGTCTACACCTACCAGGACATCACCCAGCAGAAACGCACCGAAGAAGCGCTGATCCGCTCCGAGAACAACATCCGCATCTACACCGACAATGTCCCGGCACTGATCGCCTACTTCGACAAGGAGTGCCGCTACCTCTTCACCAACCGCGCCTACGAACAGGCCTTCGCCATCGATCGCAACGCGGTGATCGGCAAGCCGCTGCAGGAGGTGATCCCCAGCGCCCTGGCCCGTGAACGCGAGCCCTGGATCGCACGCGCGCTCGACGGCGAGCGGGTCAGCTTCGAGGTCTCGCTGTCGCTGTCCGAGGGCATTCGCTACATGCTGGTCACCTATACGCCGCACTTCGGCGACAGCGGCGCGATATTGGGCTTCTTCGCCCTCTACCAGGACATCACCGAGCGCCGCCGCGCCGAGATCGCCCTCAAGGAGACCAACGAGACCCTGGAGGAACGCGTCCGCGAGCGCACCCAGGCGCTGTCCGAGGCCAACGCCGCCCTGCGCCAGGAGAACCGCGTACGCGCCGAGGCCGAGCAGGCGCTGCGCCAGGCCAAGCAGGTCGCCGAGGACGCCAACGCCTCCAAGACCCGCTTCCTGGCCGCGGCCAGCCACGACCTGCTGCAGCCGCTCAACGCCGCGCGACTGTTCACTTCGGCGCTGTCCCAGGAGATGGACGCCACCGACATGCGGCGCACCATCGGCCACATCGACAACTCGCTGCAGGCCGCCGAGGAACTGCTCGGCACCCTGCTCGATATCTCCAAGCTCGATGCCGGGGCACTGACGCCACGCCGCAGCCATTTCGCCCTGGCCGACGTCTTCCGCCCGCTGCGCGCCGAGTTCGAAGTGATGGCCGAGGACCGCGGCCTCGACCTGGTGGTGGTCTCCACCGGCATCTGGGTGGACAGCGATGCCCAGATGCTGCGGCGCATCGTGCAGAATTTCCTGTCCAATGCCATCCGCTACACCCAGGAGGGGCGAGTGCTGCTGGGCTGTCGCCGCCAGGGCGAACGCCTGTCCATCGAGGTGTGGGACTCCGGCCCCGGCATCCCCGAGGCCAAGCAGGCCGAGATCTTTCAGGAGTTCCGTCGCCTGGACCAGGCCTCGCGCCACAAGGAGAGCGAGAAGGGCCTGGGCCTGGGGCTGTCGATCGCCGATCGCATGAGCCGAGTGCTCGACCACCCCATTCGAGTGCGCTCCTGGGAAGGCGTGGGCACCATGTTCGCGGTCAGCGTGCCGGTCGTCGCCGCCCGACAGCAGGAACACGCCGAGGAAGCCCGTCCGCGGCGCGCCGGCAACAAGCTGGCCGGCAAGCGTATCCTGTGCATCGACAACGAGTCGCTGATCCTCGAGGGCATGAAGGCGATGCTCTCCGGCTGGGGCTGCGAGGTCTTCACCGCCACCTCGATCGGTGGTGCCAAGTCGGTGCTGCGCCATCTCGACGAGGACCCGGATGCCATTCTCGCCGACTATCACCTGGACAACGAAGTCACCGGCCTGATGGCCATGGAGGCGCTGGGCGAACGCCTGGAGGGCGCGGTGCCGGGCATCGTGATCACCGCCGACCGCACTGAAGAGGTCGCCGAGACCATCAAGCGCGCCGGTTACCACCTGCTGCTCAAGCCGGTGCGACCCGCCGCCCTGCGCGCGCTGCTGACCCGCACGCTCCAGGCCAGCCGCGCTGCCGCTCGCGAGTGATCCAGGCAGGCCAGGCCCCGGCACCGCCGGGGCCGAATGACGGCGGCATCCCGTTCGATAGCGCACGGCGATCACTGCGGCGGGCAAAGACTATTGGGCAATGACTCGCCCCTGGCTTAACCTGAAGACTAGAAATTAACCATGGTTAACAGGTGAGCCGATGCTGCCCGCCCTTTCCAACGACGCCATACGCTCCAAGGCGGCCAGGACGCTGAACGGCCAGCGCCGCCGCTGGGGCTGGACGCCCTTCTTCGGGCCGGCGCTGATCGCCGCCGTGGCCTACATCGATCCCGGCAACTTCGCCACCAATATCGAGGCCGGCTCCCGCTACGGCTATGCGCTGCTGTGGGTGGTGCTCGGCGCCAATCTGATGGCGATGCTGATCCAGACCCTGTCGGCGCGCCTGGGACTGGCCACCGGCCGCAACCTGGCCGAAGTGATCCGCGAACGCTATCCGCGCCCGGTGGTGTGGTTCTACTGGGTGCAAGCCGAGATCGTCGCCATCGCCACCGATCTCGCCGAGTTCCTGGGCGCAGCCCTGGCCTTCAACCTCTTGTTCGGCCTGTCGCTGATCGAAGGCGCCCTGCTCACCGGAGTCATCACCTACCTGGCCCTGTTGATGCATCGCCAGGGCTTCCGGCTGATGGAGATCGTCATCGGCGCCATGATCCTGGCGGTGGCCAGTGGCTTCCTGCTGGAGATGCTGCTCGGCACCCCGGACCCGGAGCCGCTGCTCAAGGGCCTGCTGGTACCGGGGTTCCCCGACGACTATTCGCTCTACCTGGCCGCCGGCATTCTCGGCGCCACGGTGATGCCTCACGTCATCTATCTGCATTCGGCGCTGTCGCAGAACCGTATCCAGGCCAGCGACGACCACCAGCGCAAGCGGCTGATGCGCTACTATCGGCTCGACGTCATCGTCGGCATGGCGATCGCGGGGCTGGTCAACCTGAGCATGCTGGCCATGGCGGCGGCGGTGTTTCATGCCCAGGGGCGCCTGGACGTCGCCACCATCAGCGACAGCTACCAGCTGCTCACGCCGATGATGGGCCAGGAACTGGCCAGCCATATCTTCGGCGTGGCACTGCTGCTGGCGGGGCTCTCCTCATCGATCGTCGGCACCCTCTCGGGCCAGGTGATCATGCAGGGCTTTGTCCGCTTCACCATCCCGCTGTGGCTGCGCCGCCTGATCACCATGCTGCCGGCGCTGGCGGTGATCATGCTGGGCATCTCCGAGCAGAAGGCGCTGGTGGCCAGCCAGGTCATCCTCAGCTTCGGGATCCCCTTCGCCCTGGTTCCGCTGCTGTGCTTCACCGCCGATCGCCGCCTGATGGGCAATCTGGTCAACGCCAGGACGGTCACCGCCATCGGCGGGATCATCTGCGCGCTGATCATCGCCCTCAACGGCTATGTGCTGTTCTTCACCCTGCTGGGCAACGGATAATCGTCAGATGCACTCACTGCCCAAACATGCCTATTTCCAGCGCGTCCGACAGGACCACCAGACCGAGCTCGTCGAGGACTACGTCGAGGAGATCGCGCACCTTCATGCGCGGCACGGCGAGGCGCGCGCCAGCGATCTCGCCGAATGCTTCGGCGTCAGCGGCGCTGCCGTCTCCAAGGTGGTAGCACGGCTCAGGCGCGACGGCCTGGTCATCGCGCGTCCCTACCGCGGCATCTTCCTCACGCCGGAGGGCGAGGCCATGGCCGAACGCGTGGCCAGCCGCCATCAGGTGGTACTGGACACCCTGCGCCGGCTGGGGGTGCCCGAGGAAATCGCGCGGGCCGACTCGGAGGGCATCGAACACCACTGCAGCGAGGAGACGGTGGCCGCCATGCGCCGCTTCCTGGCCTCATCCTGAGAGGCGTCGGCACTCACCGGCACTCGCCCACGGCCTGGGCGACGATGTCGCACGCCTGTGTCCCCTCGCCACTCAAAAAAACGGGGCATCGCAGATCGGCGTGTAGCCACTGCCCAGTCCAGTTTGGCATCGTGGAGTGCGCTTCGTGTGAGCGACCTTCAGATCCGGTCCGACGCAGCGGCGGCGTTGGCGGTACCGCTGCAGGATCTCCCCCGGGCGCCTATCGGCGCCTTTCGCCCAATGAATTGGGCTTATATGGCCCCCCACGAAGACCTGCGCGCCCTGCTGACCGGCACCCTGCAGGCCAGCTGCGCGATACGCGAGCTGGAAGAAGGAAGACAGGCTATGAGCTTGTCTTCCCTCATCAAGGCGCGAAGCGCCGTTCTTACGTCTTCGAGCGGCGTAGCCGCGTCCTGAGCCGGCTCCGCCGGCTCAGGACTGCTCGACCTTGGGCGGCTCGACCTCGAGCTTCTGGGCGGCGATCACCGCCTGGGTGCGGGAGTGCACGCCGAGCTTGCGCAGGATGGCGGTGACGTGGGCCTTGATGGTGGCCTCGGAAACGTTGAGCTCGAAGGCGATCTGCTTGTTGAGCAGGCCCTCGGTGAGCATGTTGAGCACCCGAAACTGCTGGGGCGTCAGCGAGGCAATGGCCTCGGCGAAGCGGGCCTCTTCCTCGTCGGCCTCGCCCAGCGCCTCGGCCATCTCCTCCGGCAGCCACACCTCACCGTCGAGGATCTCGCCCACCGCCTCGGCGATCAGCGACAGCGACGACGACTTGGGAATGAAGCCGGAGGCGCCATAGTCGATGGCGCGGCGCACCACGTGCAGCTCATCGCTGCCCGAGACCACGGCCACCGGGATGTCCGGGGTCTGGCCGCGCAGCTGGATCAGCCCGGAGAAGCCGTGCGCCCCCGGCATGTGCAGGTCAAGCAGGATCAGGTCAGCGTCCGGATGCCGGGTGACGACCTCAGTGGTGGCCTCCATGGTGTCGGACTCGACGATCTCGGCCTGTGGGGCCACCTGGCGCAGCGCCTGTGTCAGGGCAGCGCGGAACAGCGGATGATCATCGGCGACGATGAACTTCTGGGCAAAGGCCATGGATTCTCCTCCGGATCCGGGAGCAGCGGGGGGCCGGCCGCCGCCTGCGGGACGCTTTGATCGTTTACAGCATGTTACCCCATGGCCGAGGCGATGCCCAACCACTCATGACCATTGTCGACATTCTGTCTCGCGCGATGAAGAAACCGGCCGTGATGGCCGGTTTCGAGGTTGGCGAGGCTCTTGGCAAGCAGCCTGCCATCAGCGGTTGGCGCGGTGCTCGATCAGTTCTTCCACCACCGACGGATCCGCCAGGGTGCTGGTGTCGCCGAGCCCATCGCACTCGTTGGCGGCGATCTTGCGCAGGATGCGGCGCATGATCTTGCCCGAGCGGGTCTTGGGCAAGCTCGGCGCCCACTGGATGACGTCCGGCGAGGCGATAGGACCGATGTCCTTGCGCACCCACTGGGTCAGCTCCTTCTTGAGCTCGTCGCTGGGCTCCACGTCGTCGGCCAGGGTCACGTAGATATAGATGCCCTGCCCCTTGATGTCATGGGGGAAACCGACCACGGCGGCCTCGGCCACGGACTCGTGAGCCACCAGCGAGGACTCGATCTCCGCGGTGCCCATGCGGTGGCCGGAGACGTTGAGCACGTCGTCCACGCGGCCGGTGATCCAGTAGTAGCCGTCCTCGTCGCGGCGACAGCCGTCGCCGGTGAAGTACATGCCCTTGTAGGCCGAGAAGTAGGTCTGCAGGAAGCGCTCGTGGTTGTTCCAGATCGAGCGTGCCTGGCCCGGCCAGGAGTCGAGAATCACCAGGTTGCCCTCGGTGGCCCCCTCGAGGATGTTGCCCTGGTTGTCGACCAGCGCCGGCTGCACGCCGAAGAACGGCAGGGTCGCGGAGCCCGGCTTGAGGTCGGTGGCGCCCGGCAGCGGGGCGATCATGATGCCGCCGGTCTCGGTCTGCCACCAGGTGTCGACGATCGGGCAGCGCTCCTTGCCGATCACTCGATAGAACCACTCCCAGGCCTCGGGATTGATCGGCTCGCCCACCGACCCCAGCAGCCGCAGGCTGTCCCGGGAGCTGGAATCCATGACGTGGTCGCCGTGGGCCATCAGGGCGCGCACCGCGGTGGGCGCGGTGTAGAGGATATTGACCTTGTGCTTGTCGACCACCTCGCCCATGCGGCCGGTGGTCGGATAGCTGGGCACGCCCTCGAACATCAGGGTCGTGGCGCCGTTGGCCAGCGGACCGTAGACGATGTAGCTATGCCCGGTGACCCAGCCCACATCGGCGGTGCACCAGTAGATCTCGCCTTCCTGGTAGTCGAAGACGTACTGGTGGGTCATGGCCGCGTGCAGCAGGTAACCACCGGTGGTGTGCTTGAGCCCCTTGGGCGCGCCGGTGGAGCCGGAGGTGTAGAGGATGAACAGCGGGTCTTCGGCGTTCACCTCCTCGGCCGGGCAGTCGGTGGCCTGCTGATCGACCAGTTCATGGAACCAGACGTCGCGCCCTTCCTTCCAGTCGATCTCGCCGCCGGTGCGCTGGACCACCAGCACCTTCTCGGCCACGTCGGTACCGTCACGGGTCAGAGCCGCATCGACGTTGTCCTTGAGCGGCACGTGCTTGCCGCCGCGCACCGACTCGTCGGCGGTGATCACCAGCTTGGAGCCGGCATCCTTGACCCGCTGGGCCAGGGCATCCGGCGAGAAGCCGCCGAACACCACCGAGTGCACGGCACCAATGCGGGCACAGGCCAGCATGGCCATGGCGGCCTCCGGGATCATCGGCATGTACAGGGTGACGGTGTCCCCCTTGGCCACGCCCAGCGACTTGAGGGCATTGGCCAGCTGGCAGGTGCGCTCGTATACCTGGCGGTAGGTCAGGGTCTTGGCATCGTTGGGATCATCGCCTTCCCAGATGATCGCGGTCTGGTCGCCGCGGGTTTCCAGGTGGCGGTCCAGGCAGTTGACGCTGGCGTTGAGCCGGCCGTCCTCGAACCAGCGGATATCGACGTTGTGGGTGTCGAAGACGGTGTGCTTGACCTTGGTCGGCGCCTGGAACCAGTCGAGGCGTTCGGCCTGCTCGGCCCAGAAGCCTTCCGGATCATCCAGCGAGCGCTGGTACATGGCCTGGTAAGTGGCCTTGTCGGCCCAGGCCTTGGCGGCGATGTCCTCGCGTACCGGATAGACGTGCGGTTGATCACTCATGGAATTGCCTCTGTCCTCGGGGTGGCCCCTTCAGGTTGACGATGCCGGTCGAGGCGACCGGCGCCATAAGATGATTTCAGCATAACCCCCCGGTGATCCGCCTTCCCCTTAGACATTGGTATGAACGGTTTTCTTTTTTATAACAAATAGTTAAGCCTGTTTTTCAAGCTTCCTCAGGCCACAGTAGACCAAGGTCTGAGCGCAGTGTCGGCAGCGATAGGCGCGTCCCGAGCGTACCAGGGCATGACGCCTGGCGGACAAGGCATGCTCCCGGCAGCCGCAGCGATAGCGATGAGGCGCGGGGCTCGAGCGCGCCGTGTCGAAGCGATGGGTGACCCGCGGCGCCAGCCCGAACAATCGGCGCATCACGGTGCGCCACTCATGGCCGTGGGGCCTGGCCCGATGACCGTCCTCGAGATGATGCACCAGCCAGTGTGCCATCTCATGGGGCACCACCTCGACCAGGAAGGCGTGGCGATTCTCCTCGAGCAGCACCGGATTGAAGCGCAGCCCGCCGCGTCCGAAATGCGCCTGGCCGGCGGAGCGTCCCCGCAGATCCAGCCATACTCGGGGCCGTGGTAGCCCCGGATGCACGTCGACACACAGCGCGAAGGCCGCCTCGACACGGTCGAGCAGCGCCGTCCGACAGGCCTCGGTATCGAGGTCCGCCAGCCACTGGGGATCGGGGTCAGGCAGCGCGGGAGACGTCATGGGATGCTAGAATGGCGCCCCGTTGAGATGGCGTAAAGCCCCGCGCGACGATACCTGCGAGTGAGAGACATGTCAGACGACAAGCCCCAGCCCCTGCCGCTCCTCGACGACGAGGCCCTGGAGCGGCTCGACGACTTCCTCGAGTCCGAGCGCGTGGACGCCGACGCGCTCGACTTGATCGGCGCCCACGGCTTCCTGGTCGCCCTGGCCGTGGCACCCTGCGATGCGGCACCGGCCGCCTGGGTCGCGGAACTCTTCCACGGCGAGCCGGACTTCACCGACGACGCCGAGCGCGAAGACGTGCTGGGGATGCTGGAGCGGCTGCGGCACACCGCCATCGAGGTGCTGGAAGGGGGCGGACTGCCCGAACTGCCCTTCGACCTGGAACTGGGCGGCCTGCCCCCCGAGGAAACCCCCATCGGCGACTGGTGCGCCGGCTTCATGGAAGGCGTGTTCCTCGACGAGACCGCCTGGTTCGCCGACGACGAGGAAGCCGCCGCCACCCTGCTGCTGCCCTTCATGCTGCTCTCGGGGCTGTTCGCCGAGGAGCCGGACATGGCCGAGCTGGCCAAGGACGGCGAACGCCTGGAAGGCCTCACCGCCCAACTGCCCGAACTGGTGCTGGATCTCTACCTGCACTACCGGGTGCCGCCGGAAACGCCCAAGCCCAAGCCCCGGCGCAAGCAGGCTGCCGGGCGGGGCAAGGGGAAAGACAGGGGCAAGCCCAAACGCAAGAAGTAAGCTGGAAGCTGGAAGCTGGAAGCTGGAAGCTGGAAGCTGGAAGCTGGAAGCTGGAAGCTGGAAGCTGGAAGCTGGAAGCTGGAAGCTGGAA
>NZ_JACHXM010000031.1 GCF_014192055.1 Halomonas organivorans
AAGCTGGAAGCTGGAAGCTGGAAGCTGGAAGCTGGAAGCTGGAAGCTGGAAGCTGGAAGCTGGAAGCTGGAAGCTGGAAGCTGGAAGCTGGAAGCCAGCATGGGCCCCGACATCATGGGGTCAAGCGTTTTCTTCCAGCTTCAAGCTTATAGCTTACAGCTCCGGGCGAAGCCCGGCTCTTCCAGCTTACGTCCGCGTAGCGGACAATCTTCCGGCTCCGGGCGAAGCCCGGCTACAGCCCCGGCTCGTCACCGCGCCCCAGCCGCCGTATGTTCAACGCGTGGCGGCCGAGCACCAGCAGCGTGAAGCCGATCACCACCGGCACGTACTCCGGCGCCAGCCAGATCGCCGCCAGCGGGGCCATGGCCGCGCTGGCCAGCGAGGCCACCGCCGCGGTGCGCACCCGCCAGGCCAGCAGGCTCCACAGGGCGGCGCAGCACAGCGCCACTCCCGGCGTCAGCAACAGCATGACGCCGAAGGCGCTGGCCACCGCCTTGCCGCCACGGAAGCGATACCACACCGGATAACTGTGGCCCAACAGCACGCCGAGCCCTACCAGCCCCTGCCCCCAAGGCGGCAAGCCCAGCAGTATTGCCAGCCCCAGCACTGGCATGCCCTTGACGGCATCGACGAGCAGCGTGGCCAAGGCCAGCCGACTGCCGTGCAGGCGCAACACGTTGGAGAAGCCGGGATTGCCGGAGCCGGCCAGCCGGGGATCACTCCGCCCGGCGAGGCGACACACCGTGATCGCCCCCAGCCAGGTGCCGCTGAGATAGCCCAGCGCCATCAGCGGCAGCACGAGTTCGAGTTGAGACAGCACGGCCTGGCCTCACAGGGATGAGGCACCGATTCTGCCAGCCATGAAGGGACGGGAACAGCGCAGGACACTGTCACCGGCCGTCTCGCTATCGTACAATCGCCGCCCAATCCGGCACTGCCGCCGCCCTTCCAACGGCTCGGAACCCTATCGATGGATCTCGTACTGATCGAAGCGCTGAAGGTCGACACCGTGATCGGCGTCTATGACTGGGAACGCACCATCACCCAGACCCTGGTACTCGACCTGACACTGGCCACCGATATCCGCCCCGCGGCGGCGAATGACGACATTGCCATGACCCTCGACTATGCGGCCATCAGCGAACGCGTCCAGGCCTTCGGCACCGAGCACAGCTTCGAGCTGGTGGAAACCTTTGCCGAACGACTGGCCGACACGCTGCGCCGCGAGTTCGGCATCCCCTGGCTGCGCCTGACCCTGCGCAAACCCGGAGCAGTGCCCGCCGCGACCGCCGTGGGCGTCAGCATCGAACGTGGCGAACGGAGCGCAAGCTGATGGCTCGCGTCACCGTCAGCATCGGCAGCAACATCGAGCGCGAACGCCACGTGCGGGCCTGCCTCGACGCGCTGGCAGACACCTTCGACGCCTTGCGCCTGTCGCGGGTCTACGAAAGCGAGCCGGTAGGCTTCGAGGACGGCCGCAACTTCTACAACCTGGTGGCGACGTTCGACAGCGACTGGTCGGTGGGCGAGCTGGCGGCCTGGTGCAAGCGGCTGGAATTCGCCAACGGCCGCCGTCCGGACAGCCCCAAGTTCAGCCCCCGGACCCTGGACGTCGACCTGCTGACCGTCGGCGACCTGTGCGGCGAGCACGACGGGATCGCCCTGCCGCGCGCCGAGATCCGCCATCATGCCTTCGTGCTGAAACCCTTGGCGGAATTACTGCCCGATGCCCGCCACCCGCTGGACGAGATCCGCTACGCCGAGCTGTGGGCGGCGTTCGACGCCGACGACCAGGCCCTGTGGCCGGTGGAGTTCGTATGGCGGGAGCATCACCTGCCGCTGGCCTGAGGTTCAGGCCGCCAGCACCTCGTCGATGGCGCCGCGACGGCGCCGAGCCAGTTCCTCGCCCAGCGCCCGGCCCTGATAGCCTTCCTCGACCAGCCCACGGGGCAGGATCTGCCCCGCCAGCCGCCAGGCCAGCGCCAGGTCCTCAGCCAGCGCCGGCTCTTCCATGCTCACCAGGCTGATCAGCGGCGCCACCCGTTCCGCGTGGCGCCAGGCGTCAATGCCGTCGAGCCAGGCCATGACGTGCGCGCCATCCAGTTCCTCGGAGCGCGCCTCCTCTACCAGGCGGCGGGTCAACGCGGCCTGGGCGGCCAGCCTGCGCGGCACCTTGGGCAGCTTGAGGCGCTCGGACAGCCCCCGGCGCGCGTCGACGTCGAGATGCTCGACCAGGCGCGCCCAGCGCCAGCACGCCTCCTCATCGGCTGGAATATCCTCGGGCAACCGAGCCAGCCGTCCCAGGGCCTCGTCCAGCGCCTCGGCGTCCGCGGACAGTTCCGGCAACAGCACCGCCAGGGCCCCGCAGTCGTGCAGGGCCTGGAAGTAGACGTCCGGCCATGGCTCGCCAAGGGCCTTCTCTGTCTCGGTCCAGACGCGCTCGGCCACCAGGTGACCCAGCTCACCGCTGGCGGCGAGCCGTCGCATCAGCTCTCGCGTCTCCGGGGCGATCACGAAGCCCAGCCCGGCATAGCGGGCCAGGAAGCGTGCGGTGCGCAGCACCCGCAGCGGATCCTCGACGAACGCCGGCGAGACATGGCGCAGCACCCGAGCCTCCAGGTCGGCCTCTCCCCCGTAGGGGTCGACCAGCTCGCCCTCCGGCGATTCCGCCATGGCGTTGATGGTCAGGTCACGTCTCGCCAGGTCCTGTTCAAGGCTGACCTCGGGGCTGGCATGCACCTCGAAGCCCGTATAGCCATGCCCCGACTTGCGCTCGGTACGCGCGAGGGCAAACTCTTCCTGGGTCTCGGGATGCAGGAAGACCGGGAAATCGCGCCCCACGGCGCGAAACCCGCGCTTCGTCATGGCCTCGGGGGTGGCACCGACCACGACCCAGTCGACGTCGGTGACCGGCCAGCCGAGCCGAGCGTCACGCACGGCGCCACCGACCCGATAGACGGTCAAACCGGTCAACCGCGGGTCGCGGCAGGTCGCCAAGCTCAGGCCTCCACCCGCTCGGGAAGGCGGTGCTGCCAGTCGGTGAAGCCGCCGTCGAGGCTGTAGACGTCGGTGAAGCCCTGCCCGGCCAGCCAGGCGGCGGCCTGCTGGCTGGAGTGCCCGTGATAGCAGACCACCACCAGCGGTATCTCGCGAGGCGCTTCGGCCAGCAGTGCCGGCACACTGTCGTTGTCCAGGTGGCGACAGCCGGGAATGTGCCCGGCGGCGAAGCTCGCCGGGTCGCGGATATCGACCAGGGTCAGGGGCGCGTCGCCATCGAGCCACTCGGCCAGGGTGGGAATGTCCAGGTGCTGGAAGGTCGCGGCAGTCATCGGGCCTCCGGGGAAAAAGAAGGAATCAGTGGCGGCTGGGCACGCTGACCCGCTCGCCGGTCTCGAGATCGAGGGCGGTCAGTGCACCGCCCCATACGCAGCCGGTATCCAGGGCCTCGGCCCGCACCCGGCTGCCGGGCGTTTTCCCTTCCAGGGCCGCCCAATGTCCGAACAGCAGCCGCGGATCGTCGTCGCGCGGATACTGGAACCAGGGGGCGAAGCCGGGCGGCGCGCTGTCGAGCCCCTCCTTGGCGCTGAAGTCGAGGGTGCCGTCGGCGGCGATGAAACGCATGCGGGTAAAGGTGTTGACGATGGCCCGCAGCCGATCGAGGCCATCCAGGTCGTCACGCCAGCGGGCCGGCTCGTTGCCGTACATGCCCTCGAGGAAGGCGCCGGACCGCTCGCTGCCGAGCCGCTCTGCGACCTCCTCGGCCAGCGCCTCGCCCTGTTCCGGGCTCCAGTGCGGCGGCAGTCCGGCGTGGCTCATCAGGGTGTCGCCCTGGTGCACCACCAGCGGGCGACTCTGCAGCCAGTCGAGCAGACGCTCGCGATCCGGCGCTGCCAGGATGGCGTCCAGGGTATCCTTGCGCTTGATCCGTGCCCCGCCTCGCGCTACCGCCAGCAGGTGCAGGTCGTGGTTGCCGAGCACCACCCGCGCGGCATCGCCCAGGGCCATCGCCTCGCGCAGGCAGTCCAGCGAGCCGCGGCCGCGATTGACCAGGTCACCGGCCAGCCATACCTCGTCGCGGCGGGGGTCGAAGTCGAGGCGCTCGAGCAGGGCCACGAACTCTTCGTGACACCCCTGGAGATCGCCGACGGCGTAGGTGGTCATGACGCTCCTCGTGCGCGATGCGGTGATCAGTGAACCTGGTTGGGACCGGCGAGCCGGAAGGGGGCGATGGCGACCTCGAAGGGACGCTGGGAGGCGGTATCGACGCAGGTGAAGGCGCCCTCCATCACCCCCACCGGACCATCCAGGATCGCCCGGCTGGTATAGCGGAAGGTCTGACCGGGGCCGATCAGCGGCTGCTGCCCCACCACGCCCTTGCCGCGCACCTCCTGGATCTCGCCGCTGCTCTGGGTGATCTTCCAGTGGCGCGCCAGCAGCTGCATGCTGTGGCCGGAGTGGTTGTGCACGGTGATGGTATAGCTGAACACGAAGCGGTCCTCCTCAGGGGCAGATTCATCCTCCCGGAAGGCCGGCTCCACGTCCACGTGAATCTCCTCGCCCAGGGCCGTTGCCGTCATGAGGCGTCTCCCTTCTCGGCCAGGTAGTTGGCGATGCGCACGAACTCCTCCACGCTCAGGGTCTGGGGCCGCCGGCTCGGCTCGATGCCGAGCGCCTCGATGGCCTCGGCGTCGAGCCGAGTCTTGAGGTTGTTGCGCAGCGTCTTGCGGCGCTGGGCAAAGGCCTCGCGCACCACGGTGAACAGCAGCGTTTCGTCCCGCGCCGGGTGTGGTATCTGGGCATGGGGCATCAGCCGCACGATGGCCGATTCCACCTTGGGCCTTGGCACGAACGCCTCCGGTGGCACGGTAAACAGCGATTCGACCGAGCAGTAGTACTGGGCCAGCACCGAGAGACGGCCCCGCTCGCCGCCGCCTGGCGGCGCCGCCAGGCGCTCGACCACCTCCTTCTGCAGCATGAAATGCATGTCGGACACGGCATCACCGGCCTCAAGCAGGTGGGAGATCAGCGGCGTGGAAATATTGTAGGGCAGATTGCCCACCACCCGCAGCGGCGGGCCCTCGCCGCGCAGTTCGCGAAAATCGACCTTGAGGGCATCCCCCTCGTGAATGACGAAACCAGGCTTGTCGAAGAACTGCACGCGTAGCCCCGGAATCAGGTCACGGTCCAGCTCGATGACCTCGAGGCGATCGCCGGCCGCCTCCAGCAGCGGCTCGGTCAGCGCGCCTTGGCCGGGGCCGATCTCCACCAGCCGCTCGCCCGGGCGGGCGCCGATGGCGCGCACCAGTCGTGAAATGATGCCGGGGTCACGCAGGAAGTTCTGGCCGAAGCGCTTGCGGGCGCGATGACCCTGGGGGCGGGATGCCATGCACTCTGTCCTTCTGTTCGAATCGGGAGGCCGTTCAGCCGCGGCTGCCTCGACGGGCCATGTCGGCGGCGAGCGCTTCGGCGACCATGAGACTGCCGGGATCGGCGAGACCGCGGCCGGCCAGGTCGAGGGCGGTACCGTGATCCACCGAGGTGCGCACCAGCGGCAGCCCCAGGGTGATGTTGGCGGCGCGGCCAAAGCCGGCATACTTGAGCACCGGCAGGCCCTGATCATGATACATCGCCAGCACGGCGTCGGCCTCGGCCAGGTGGCGCGGGGTGAACAGGGTATCGGCCGGCAGCGGCCCGTCAAGGGTCAAGCCCTCATGACGCAGTGCCGCGAGAGTCGGGGCGATCACCTCCAGCTCCTCGCGGCCCAGGTGACCGCCCTCGCCGGCGTGCGGATTGAGGCCGCACACGGCGATACGCGGCGCTTCAAGGCCGAACCAGCGCCGCAGGTCGGCGTCGAGGATGCGCAGGATACGCGTCAGACGCTCGGACGTCACGGCATCACTCACCTCGCGCAGCGGCAGATGGGTAGTGGCCAGCGCCACCCGCAGCGCCGACGCGCCCTTCCCGTCGGGGCCGACGGCGTGCAGCGCCCGATCGGTGGCCAGCATCATTACCACCTCGTCGACGCCACAGGCGTCGCGCAGATATTCGGTATGGCCGGTGAAGCCGACGTGACCGGCCTCGCGAATCACCGCCTTGTGCAGCGGCGCGGTGACCATCCCGGCGGCATCGGCGGCGCGGCAGGCCGACACTGCCCGGTCCAGGGTCTCGAGCACGTAGTCGGCGTTGCGCGTGTCCAGCACCCCGGCGCGGCAGGGAGCCGCCAGCGCCACCGGCCACACCGGCAGCACGCCGGGTTGCGTCTCCGGCACCGGCTCCCCCGGGGCCAGCTCGACGATTTCCAGGGCAAGTCCCAGGGACGCGGCACGCTCGGCGAGCAGCTCGGGGTCGCCCACCGCCACCCGTCGGTGGCTCGTCGCCCCGTCGACCGGCCCATCGGCGGCCAGCATCACCGCGAGCTCCGGGCCGATGCCGGCCGGTTCCCCGGTGGTCAGGGCGATGACCGGGGCATCGTTCATGCGCCCGGCTCGAGACGCTCGTCGACGAAGGCCTCGCTGCGAATCTCCTGGATCCAGTCTTCCATCTCGTCGTTGGCCTTGCGCTGGAACAGCGCCTGGCGGGCCTGGTCACGGCTCATGTTTCCGCCCTGCTGCTCGATGAAGCGATCGACCTCACGCTCGGAGAGGCTGACCCGGCTGCCGACGCGGCGCTGCTGAATCTCGCGCATCAGCAGCTCGCGGCGCACCTGGTCGCGCACGACGCCGAGCGACAGGCCGTCGGCCTCCAGGGCATCGGCGAACTGGTCAAGGGTCATGTTGTTGCCTTGGGCGATGGCACGCACCTGGCGATTGAGCTCGGTATCGTCGACGCTCAGATTGGCCTCTCGCGCCATCTGCAGCTGAATCTCCTCGACGACCAGGCGGTCCAGCACCTGTTGGCGCAGCACGTCGTCCGGCGGCAGCTCGACGCCCCGGGCGCTCAGCTGCCGCTTGGTCTGGATAAAGCGGTCCTCGAGCTGCGAGGCCATGATGGCGCCTTCGTTGACTACCGCCACGATGCGATCCAAAGGCTGTCGCACCTGCTGGGCCAGCCCGGTCAGGGGCGTGGCCGCCAGCAGCAGGGCGAGCAGCAGGGTGGCGAGTTGTCGGCTGCGCATGTCGGTGTTTCCTCTCGTTCGGTATCGGTTTGCCTGTCGAGGCCGGAATTCGGCCGGTTGGTCGCGTCGCCGGATAGCGCTCAACGCCGCTCGAGGGCGGCGCCGCGATACCCTGGCACGCTGCCATCGAAGTAGCTCGCGGCCTCGCCGCCGACGCCACCCAGCCCCTTGAACACGAAGCGCAGGAAGAACCCGCGATCGGTGGTGTCATCGGCGATGGTGTTGGCGGTGTCCTCGTCGTCGATCCACTTGCGCCATACCAGCTGCAGACCATAGCAGCAGTCGTTCCACTGCACACCCGCCAGCTGTTCCAGGGTCCGGTCATTGGTGTGGTCGTAGACCACTCGGCCAATCAGGTCGACACGCGGGGTGACCTTCCAGGCCCCGGAGACGTCGACTTCCTCGCGGTTGTAGCCGCGCACGTCTTCGGCATCTTCCTCGGACAGATCGAAGCCCTCGATCTCCCAGCGGTAGCCCAGGTTGAGCACGTGGCCAGCCTCGGCTCGATACTGCAGGTCCCAGCTGGCCTGCTCGGTGCGCGACCGATGGTCGTCATACAGCCACTCCCAGCGCGTCCGCCACGCATCGCTCAGTCGCCAGTCGAGGCGAGTGACCAGCGGCGAGCGCTCGCGGGTGGCGGCGTAATAGTCGAAGGAGTCGCGATCCGCCGGCAGCGTATCGGGATCCCCGGCCATGTCGATGTGACGATCCTCGAAGTAGAACGCCTGGCCGAGGCCCAGCGAGAGGCGCTCGCGGCCGCTGGCGTCCTCGAGCAGGCGGCTCTCCACGCCATAGGAGAGACGATTGAGATCGCCCACCCGGTCGCCGCCGGTGAAACGATCCGGCGACCACAGCTGCTGCCATGAGAAGTTGCGCTCACCGGTGTCGAAGTCCGGGAATTCCGTCTGGTCGCGGCCCGGCACGTAAGCGTAGTTGAGCCGCGGCTCCAGGGTCTGGCGGTAGGCATCGCCGCCGACGCTCAGATCGCGCTCGAAGACCAGGCCGCCGTCGACGGAGGCCACCGGCACCGTCAGCGAAGGCGTGGTGCCACGTTCGGTCTCACGATCGCCGTAGTCCAGGTCGTAGGACAGGTGAGCGAGCTCGAAGCGCGGTTCGAGATAGCCCCAGCTGTCATCGAAGCGCCAGCCGGCGGCCGGGGTCAACCGCAGCCGGGCCCCGTTGGCCGCCTCGCGAACCGGGATGGTGCGCTGACCGTCCTTGAAATCGTAGACCCCATTCTCGTCGCCCTCGATATCACGCCAGAAATAGGTGAGGTTGGAGGCCCACTCCTGATAGAAACCGCTGTTCTGCGACCAGCGGGCACGAGCATCCAGGCTCGGCAGGCGGTAGAAGGGCTTGTCGCCCTCCTTGAGCGGATCATCGAGCCTCTGATACCCCTGGGCCTTGGCCTGCAGGCGCCAGACGTCGCCGCGATAGTCGAGCCGTGCCAGGCGTGACAGGTGGTTGGTATCCCGCTCGGCGAAGTCCTGCCCGAAATCGTCGAAGTAGGCACCGTCGCTGGCGGCACCGTAGCGCAGACGATAGTCGGTGCGCGCATCAAAGCGACCGGCATGGCGAAAATCCAGGTACCAGCGATCGTCACCATCTTCCAGGGCGGAGCCGTCCGAGGCTTCCTGTCCCGCACGCTGGTCGTCGGCCATGTAAGCGCCTTCCAGGGTGCCGGCATCGGACGGGAAGAGGTAGCGATACTCGCCGCCCAGCAGCCAGCCGCGATCGCTGATCCAGCGCGGCGTCAGGGTGGCATCCTGATCGGGCGCGATATTCCAGTAGAAGGGCTGGGCATAGTCGAGGCCATCGCCGGAGGCACTGATCACCGGCCACAGGAAGCCAGTCTGGCGGCGATCGTCGAGGGGGAAGCGCACCCAGGGCCAGTAGAACACCGGCACGTGGCCGACCTCCAGGCGCGCATGCCTGGCGGTGCCGAACCCATTGGCGCGATCCAGTAGAATGTCGTTACCCACCAGCCGCCACAGTTCGCTACCCGGCTCGCAGCTCGTGAAGCTCGCCTCGCGAAGCCGGTAGCGGCCATCCTCCAGGCGCGCCAGGCGTACCGCGTCGCCACGCACTCGCTGTTCATGGGCCACGTAGTGGGCGCTGTCGATGCTCGCCGCGTCGTTCTCCAGCGAAAATTCGGCGGCATCGCCGCGCACCAGCAGGTTGCGGTCGCGCAGCGCCACCGGGCCCTCGGCCAGCACCCGGTCGCGGGCCGCAGGCAGGTTGACGCGGGGCGCCTCGAGCTGGGTATCGCCACGGCGCAGCACCACCTCACCGCTGAGCCGAGTCCCGCCCTCGGCGCCATACTCGCCGCTGTCCGCCTCGCTGGAGACCTGTCCCTCGGGGGGCAGCGCCAGACGATAGTCGGGCATCACATAGCGCCCCCGGCACACGGCGCCGGCGGGACGGTCGTCCCCCCAAGGCTGCCAGTCCAGTTGATCGGCCGGCAGCGGCTCGGGGGGCGCCGCCAGCACGGGGGCACTGATCAGGCTCGAGGTCACCAGGCCTGCCAGGGCCGTCCGGGAGGGTCGCTTGGCCATGTTCCACGATGTCCTTGGTGGAGTGAATCGGTATTATACAGGCCCCATGCGACCTGTCCCGCCGACGAGCCCCTGTCACGCCGACGACGTCGGGCCTCAGCATGCGGCGACGCTCCGGGGCCGTCAACCGGCGCCCCACCACCGGACATCGAGAGGTGAAGATGCCAGAGGCCGATGCCCTCGCCCGCCAGACGCAATTGCGCCACTGGGCCGCCCAGCACCATGGACTCGCCCTGCAGGCCGTGAACCTGCGACTGGCCGCCGGCGACGCCAGCTTCCGTCGCTATTATCGGCTGACCCTGCCGGACGCCTCCACCCGCATCCTGATGGACGCCCCGCCGGAGCGCGAGGACAGCGCTCCCTTCGTGGCCATCGACCGAGCCTGGGCGGCGGCCGGGCTTCCGGTGCCCAAGCTGCACGCCGTGGATCTCGAGGCCGGCTTCCTGGAGCTCGACGACCTCGGCGACACGCCGCTGCAGACCCGTTTCGAGGACGAGCACGATCCGGCCACCCTGGCCTGGCACGACGCCGCTCTGGCGCTCATCCATGAGCTGCAGAACCGCGCCACCCCGGACGACCTGCCGACCTACGACGCCGCCCTGCTCGGCCGCGAACTCGACCTCTTTCCCGAGTGGTGCCTGGAACGCTGGCTGCAGACCTCACCGCCGTCCGGCTGGACGTCGCTTCGCGAGTCGCTGATCGAGAGCGCCCTGGCCCAGCCGACGGTCACCGTGCACCGCGACTATGACGCCATGAACCTGATGGTGGTGGACGAGGCCCTCTACCTGATCGACTTCCAGGACGCCGTGGCCGGCCCGCTCAGCTACGACCTGATCTCTCTGCTCCACGGCCGCTACTGCCGCTTCGAGGCCGCCCGGCGTGCCGAGTGGATCGAGGCCTTTCGACGCCGCGCCGTGGCCGACGGCCGGCTCGAGCCGACCGTCGGCGCGGAGGCCTTCCGGACCCAGGTCGCCGCCATGGCCGCCCAGCGCGCGCTCAAGGTGCTGGGCATCTTCTGCCGACTGACGCTGCGCGACCATCGCGAAGGTTATCTCGCCCGCCTGCCGCATTTCCTCACTCATCTCGAGGATGCGCTTGCCGACCTCGACGGCCACGACGCCTTCAAGACCTGGCTCGCCGACGCCTTCCGCCCCGCCCTGGCGGCGCGACTGGCGAAAAGCGGCCTCGATCGGGAGGGCACAGCATGAAGGCGATGATCCTGGCCGCCGGGCTCGGCACCCGCATGCGCCCGCTTACCGATCACTGCCCCAAGCCGCTGCTGCCGGTGGCCGGCAAGCCGCTGATCGTTCATCATCTGGAGCGCCTGGCGGCCGCCGGCATACGGGAAGTGGTGATCAACGTCAGCTACCGGGCAGAGCAGATCATCGAGGCGCTGGGCGACGGCCGCGAGTTCGGCGTGACGATCGCCTGGAGCCGCGAGGAGGCGCCGCTGGAGACCGGCGGCGGTATCCGCCGGGCCCTGCCGCTGCTCGGGGATGCGCCTTTCTGGCTGGTCAACGGCGACGTCTGGTGCGATATCGCGCCGGACACCCTCGCGCCACTGGGCCAGGACCTCGCCCGCCTGGTGCTGGTGGACAATCCCGACCATCATCCGGACGGTGACTTCCGCCTCGACGCCGCCGGGCGCGTCCACCCGACCGGCGAGCCGCGCCTGACCTATGCCGGCCTGGCGCTGCTCGACCCGGCGCTGGTCGCGGACCACGGCGACGGCGCCTTCGCCCTGGCCCCGCTGCTGCGCGCGGCCATGGACGCGGGTCGGGTCGCCGGCCACCATCATCGCGGCGCCTGGGTCGATGTCGGCACCCCGGCCCGCCTCGAGGCCCTGGATCGAGCCCTGCGGGCACGGCCGGGCTGAGTCGAGCGCCGCCAGCTGATATGCTGCCGAGCCGCCCATTCCCCACACCAGAAGGACACCCTGCGTATGAACGCCAGCGTCAAATAGGCCGATGGTCGTCAGTTCATCGCCAGGGGGGATGGAAAGCCGGCAGCGGCCACGGTGGAGCCGCGCGTTTAACCAACAGGAAGGAACTCCGCTTATGAAAGCCAGCGTCAAATGGACCGATGGTCGCCAGTTCGTCGCCGAGGCCGGCAGTGGCCACAGCGTGGTCATCGACGGTCCGCCCGATCACGGCGGCCGCAATACCGGCCCGCGCCCCATGGAGATGCTGCTGATGGGCATGGGCGCCTGCACCTCCTTCGACGTGCTGGAGATCCTCGAGAAGTCCCGCGCCCCGGTGTCGGACTGCGTGGCCAGCATCGAGGCCGAGCGCGCCGACAGCGTGCCCAGCGTATTCACCAGGATCCACATTCACTTCACGGTCAGCGGCCAGGGGCTCAAGGAGAAGCAGGTCAAGCGCGCCGTGGAGCTCTCCGCCGACAAGTACTGCAGCGCCTCGATCATGCTGGCCAAGGGCGGCGTGGAAGTGACGCACTCCTTCACGATCGTCGAGGACTGACGCCGCACCGCTCGCTCATCGCCGGGGTGGGCGGTTCGGCGCTCCGCCCCGATGGCCACGCCGGCAAAAAAATCCGCCGTCGCGGGTGCGCCGTCACGATGGGGTGTGCATAATACGCGCCTTTCGATCGTCAGGGGTTCCGGCGCCACCGTCGGGATGACAACATCTGCCACTTTGGGAGGTTCGGACATGACCGACAATCTCCGACTCCACGGGTTCAACAACCTGACCAGCTCCCTGAGCTTCAACATCTACGATATCTGCTACGCGAAGACCGAGGAGCAGCGCCGCGCCTACATCGACTACATCGATGAGCTCTACAACGCCGAGCGCCTGACGCAGATCCTCAAGGACGTCACCAACATCATCGGCGCTCATGTGCTCAACATCTCGCGCCAGGACTATGAGCCCCACGGGGCCAGCGTGACCATCCTGATCGCCGAGCACGAGCTGGAAGAGGCCGACCCCGAGCAGATGGAGCCCGGCCCGGGACCGCTGCCGGAGACCGTGGTCGCCCACCTCGACAAGAGCCATGTCACGGTGCACAGCTACCCCGAGTCGCATCCGGACAACGGCATCAGCACCTTCCGCCTGGACATCGACGTCTCCACCTGCGGCCAGATCAGCCCGCTGAAGGCGCTCAACTACCTGATCCACAGCTTCGATTCCGACATCGTGACCATGGACTACCGGGTGCGCGGCTTCACCCGTGACGTGGACGGCAAGAAGCTGTTCATCGACCACGACATCACCTCCATCCAGGACTACCTGGCCGAGGACACCAAGCGGGCCTACCAGATGGTGGACGTGAACGTGTATCAGGAGAACATGTTCCACACCAAGATGCTGCTCAAGGACTTCGAGCTGGACAACTACCTGTTCGGCACCTCCCGGCGCGACATCAGCTTCGAGGAGGCCCGGGACATCGAGAGCCGGCTGCGCAAGGAGATGCTGGAGATCTTCTACTCCCGCAACATGGACTAGCCCGCCGCCGCGCGGCGGAGCCGTAAGCTTGAAGCTGAAAGAAAAAGCGACCCCCACCCTGGCAAGCTCGGGGTGGGGGTCGCTTCTTGGGGTTTCTTCCAGCTTACGGCTTCACACTTCCAGCTTAGAGCCTGTAGACCGATTTGGTCATCACCTTGGACATCAGGCGCATGCCGGCCTGCACCGGTGCCGGGAAACGCGCGCCTCCGGCCGCCAGCGCCTGCTCGGCGTGATGGGCCTCGTCGATGGCCATCTGGCGCAGCACCGCTCGCGAGCGATGGTCCCCGGACGGTAGCTCGTCCATGTGGGCATCGAGGTGGCGACCTACCTGCTCCTCGGTGGCCGCGACGAAGCCCAGGCTGACGCGATCACCGACCGCCCCGGCCAATGCGCCCATGCCGAAGGAAGCGGCGTAGAACAGCGGGTTGAGGCGGCTGGTGTGGCCGTCGAGCTCGGTGAGACGCGCCTCGCACCAGGCCAGGTGGTCGATCTCCTCCTGGGCGGCCGCTTCCATCTGCTCGCGGATCTCGGGCAGCTTGGCGGTCAGCCCCTGGCCCTGGTAGAGCGCCTGGGCACAGACCTCACCGGTATGATTGATGCGCATCAGCCCTTCGGCGTGGCGACGCTCGGCCTCGTCCAGCGCGTCATCGCGCACCTCCGGGGTAGCCGGCGAAGGACGCGAGGCCTGGGCCGCTCCGGGCAGCAGGGTGCGCAGCACGGCATCGCCCTGACGCACCAGGTGATCGGCACGGGAATACTGACGGTTCATGACACCCCCTGAATCGATGATGGCCTCATTGTAACCGAGCCGTCCTGGCGCGGGCAGTTCCCCGACGCCACGCCGCCGGAAGGCAGCGGCGCGGGGAAAGCGATCCGAAGGGAATGGCCACGGGCAGCACCTGATGCGTCGAACACCGCGTCAATAGCGGCGAGGCGCCGCTTGCCGACTACCCAGCCGGCCAAGTAAAGCGTCGACCGCCCATCAGGTGCATGTGGATATGATAGACGGTCTGGCCGCCCTGTTCATTGCAGTTCATGACCACCCGGTAGCCGTCCTCGGCGAAGCCAGCCTGCTTGGCCAGCTTGGCGGCGGTGAACTGCAGCCGCCCCACCAGCGCCAGGTCACCGTCCTCCTGAATATCGTTGAGGGTGGCGATATGGCGCTTGGGCACGATCAGCACATGGGTCGGGGCCTGGGGATTGAGGTCCTTGAAAGCCAGCACTTCATCGTCTTCATGGACGATTTCGGCGGGAATCTCGCGGTCGATGATCTTGCAGAACAGGCAGTCCATGGGGGCGTGCTCCTCGACGGATAACGAACAGGGAATGGAGTGAAGAACTCAGCGGAAACGCCGCTGGGCCAGCAGGTGGCGCACCAGCGGCCCCAGGATCAGCTCCATGGCCAGCGACATGCGCGATCCCGGCACTACCAGGGTATGCGGTCGGCTCATGAAGGACTCGTGGATCATCGCCAGCAGGTAGGGAAAGTCCACCGTGGCGGGATCCCGGAAGCGGATCACCACGAAGGACTCGGCATCGGCGGGGATGTCCTGCACCTCGAAGGGGTTGGAGGTGTCCACCGTGGGCACACGCTGGAAGTTGATATGGGTGCGCGAGAACTGCGGCTGGATGTAGCGCACGTAGTCGTCCATGCGGCCCAGGATGGTATCGATCACCGCCTCCTGGGAATAGCCGCGATAGCGCATGTCGCGATCGATCTTCTGGATCCATTCCAGGTTCATGGTCGGCGCGACCCCAACCAGCAGGTCGGCATGACGGGCGATATCATGCTCGGCCGTCACCAGGCCACCGTGCAGCCCCTCGTAGAACAGCAGGTCGGTGCCCGTGGGCAACGGCTGCCACTCGGTGAAGGTGCCCACCTGGTAGCCGGCCTCGATCATCGACTTGTCTTCGGCGTGGATGTAGTGGCGATAGGTGCCAGTGCCGTGCGCGCCGTACTCCTGGAAAAGCTCCTCCAGGCGGTCGAGCAGATTGGCCTCCACGGCGAAGTGAGAGAGCTCGTCCTTGCGCTCGGGCTCCTCGCGGAAGATGCGTGCCAGCTCCTGGCGGGTATAGCGATGGAAGGCGTCGCCATCGACGAAGGCGGCATGCACGTCCTCGCGGGCGAACATGCGCTCGAAGGTGCGCTTGACGGTGGTGGTGCCGGCCCCGGATGAACCGGTCACGGCAATGATCGGGTACTCTCGTGACATCAGGCTCTCCCCGTCAGGCGCTCGCAGACGAGATCGGGCACCGCCACCGGGCGCCCGGTGGCGGGATCCACCAGCATCAGGTTGATCCGCGCCGTGGCCACGGTGCGCTCGTCCGCGACCCGGCGGATGCGATGGTAGACGGCGATGGCGCGGCGCCCCGGGGCCGGGATGGCGGTCTCGACGACCAGCGCCTCGGGCCAGCGTGATTCGGCTTGATACTGCACCGCGAGGTCGGCCGCCACGCAGGGGTAGCCCCCCATGTCGCCCTCGGCAAGTGCCAGAGCGTCCAGCGCATGAACACGGGCCTCGTGCATCAGCGACACCACGGCATCATGGCCGAGATGCCGGCCATAGTTCATGTCGGTGATGCGTACCGACAACGGATGCCGATGGCAGAGGTCCGCTTCGGGGAAGACCAGTTTCACGCGCTCCATGCCGCCTCCTCGTGATGCATGTCGTCCGGCCGCTCAGCCCTTGCCGCCTTCCCGGGCGATGGCACGGTGAGCGATGTCGCCGCGATGGAAAGCGTCCGGCCAGCGGATCTCTTCCACGCCGCGGTAGGCCAGGTCGCGGGCCATCGAGACACCCTCGCCCAGGGCGGTAACGCACAGCACGCGGCCGCCGGCGGTGAGCACCTCGCCCGCCTCGCCCTCGGCGGTGCCGGCATGGAAGACCTTGCTGCCGGCGGCCTCGGCGGCGTCGAGCCCTTCGATGGCGTCGCCCTTGCGGTAGCTGCCGGGATAGCCGCCGGCGGCCAGCACCACGCCGACCGCGGCACGGGCATCCCACTCGCAGGAATGGCCGGCCAGCTCGCCGCGGGCCCCGGCCAGGCACAGCTCGGCCAGGTCGGACTGCAGGCGCATCATGATCGGCTGGGTCTCGGGATCGCCGAAGCGGCAGTTGTACTCGATCACTCGGGGATTGCCCTCGGCGTCGATCATCAGCCCGGCGTACAGGAAACCGGTGTAGGGGTGACCTTCCTCGGCCATGCCACGCACCGTGGGTTGGATGACGCGTGCCATGATGCGCTCGAAGACCTCCTCGGTGACCACCGGCGCCGGGGAGTAGGCGCCCATGCCGCCGGTGTTGGGGCCCTGGTCGTCGTCGTAGGCGCGCTTGTGGTCCTGGCTGGTGGCCATGGGCAGCACCGTCTCGCCGTCGACCATGACGATGAAGCTGGCCTCCTCGCCGTCGAGGAAGTCTTCGATGACCACCCGCGCACCGGCATCGCCGAAGGCGTTGGCCTCGAGCATGTCGCGCACCGCCGCTTCGGCTTCCTCGAGGGTCATGGCCACGATCACGCCCTTGCCGGCCGCCAGGCCGTCGGCCTTGATGACGATCGGCGCTCCCCTCTCGGCGAGATAGGCCAGGGCCGGCTCGACCGCGACGAAGGTACGGTACTCGGCGGAGGGAATCGCATGGCGGGCCAGGAAGTCCTTGGTGAAGGCCTTGGACCCCTCGAGCTGGGCGGCGCCGGCGGTGGGACCGAAGATCGCCAGACCGGCATCGCGGAAGCGGTCGACCACGCCGGCCACCAGCGGGGCCTCGGGGCCGACGATGGTCAGGTCGATGGCCTGCTCGCTGGCGAAGGCGACCAGGCCGTCCAGGTCCTCGGCGCCGATGGCCACGTTCTCGAGGCCGGGCTCCCGGGCGGTGCCGGCGTTGCCCGGTGCCACGTAGACGGTCTCGACCCGTGGCGACTGGGCGACCTTCCAGGCCAGGGCATGTTCGCGGCCACCGCCGCCGATGATCAGAACCTTCATCCGCTGCTCTACCTCACTACACGGGAAACACGGGGAAAACGTCGCGGCATTATGTCAGAAAGCGGCCGCTGACGCCGCCCTGGGGGAAACTCGGGCAAGCCAGCCGACGCCTGGACACCTGGACACCTGGAAGACTAGCCCCTGCCGAGGACAGGCCGTCGCGTGGGTGCCATGGCCTGCTCTCCGATGCAGTCCCGACGTGGCCCTCCGGTATCCCGCGTCGCTTGACGAAGCGACGCGGTCTATCCGTGGCCGGCCTGCCGGGAGGCAGCCGCAGCCCTCGCCTTCGGGCAACGCCTGTGTCAGGCGTCGTCGTCGTCCTTGCGGCCCTTGCCGGCCTGGCCGCCGAGGTTCTGCTGCCAGAAGCGCATGTTTTCCTCGGCCAGTTCGCGCATCAGTTCCATGGGAGTATGGCGCATGGCCTGCTGCCACTGATCCTGCATGTGTTTCTGCTGCTCCATCATCAGCCGGGTGCCCTGCTCCAGGTAACGCGCCAGAGGCAGCGGCTGGGCCATGTTGTAGACCCGGATGAACTGGGCCAGCAGGTCGTTGGAGAACACCTGGGCGTCGCCGTCGGCCTGTTCCTGCTCGATGATGATGGTCAGCAGGATGGTACGGGTCAGGTCCTCGCCGCTCTTGGCGTCCTCGACCCGGAAGGGCACCTCGTCGAGGATCAGCTTGCGCAGGTCCTCGAGGGTCACATAGCGGCTCTGTTCGGTATCATAGAGCCGGCGGTTGGCATACTTGCGAATCACGCGCACGGCGCTGCTCCTTGTTCGATTCGGGTAGGCGGACGCCTCCTTATGCAGGTATTGTGCACCGCCCCACCTCCCATGCAAGGGAAAGGCGGATTTAATGCCACGCTCGCGCCGCCACGCCCGACGCCGATAGCCCACTACCGAGGCCACATGAACCTGATCCTGCTCTCGCCCGACGACATCGAGAACGACCGCCTGGCCCGGGTCCGAGACCCTCGTCGGCTCGTGCATCTCAGGGAGGTCCATCGGGCCCGGGCCGGCGACGCGATGACGCTTGGCATCGAAGGCGGCACCCTGGGGCGCGGCGAGCTGCTGAGCCTGAGTGAGACAGAGGCAGTCTTCGAGGTGTCCGGACTCGACCAGGCACCGCCGCCGGCCCTGCCGGTGCACCTGGTGCTGGCCCTGCCCCGCCCACGGATGCTCGCCCGCACCCTCGAACACGTGACTGCGCTGGGCGTGAAGGAGTTGACGCTGCTCAACACCCGGCGGGTGGAGAAGAGCTACTGGCAGTCACCGGAGCTTGGCGAGGAGAAAATCTATCGCCACCTGGTGCTGGGGCTCGAGCAGGCCCGGGATACTCGGCTGCCGAGGGTGACGCTGGCCAAGGGCTTTCGACCTTTCGTCGAGGATGCGCTACCGGGCCTGCTGGCCGACCGCCGGGGCCTGCTGGCCCACCCGGGCATGCCGGAGGCCTGCCCCCGCGGCATCGGGGAGGACACGCTGCTGGTGGTCGGCCCGGAGGGCGGCTTCATCCCCTGGGAGGTAGAGCGGCTGCTCGAGGCCGGCTGCCGCGGTATCCACATGGGCCCGCGCATCCTGCGGGTGGAGACCGCCGTGACCGCCCTGCTGGCACGCCTATTCTGATGCGTCGTGGTCGCCCTGATCGTTCGGGTCACCACCTTCAGGCGCATGGGGCACCCGCGGGGCGCTGCCGTCGCAGCGCGGCTCGGTCAGGTGAGTGCGTGCCACGTCCAGGCGCCCCAGGTGGCCGATGGTCTGCCGCCCCAGCAGCATCGGATAGTTCATGGACGAACGGTCGCGAAGGCTGAACTCCTCCTCGTAGATCACGCCGCCCACGCAGACATCGAGCAACACCACCGGCCGCTCATCGCGTCCGCCGGCGCCGCGCACCACCATGCGCCGAGCGCGGGGGCGCTCGAGGGTCATGGCAAAGGTCTCGCCCTCGGCGTCGTTTTCGAGCTGCAGCCGGAAGCGCACCCAAGGCTCGCCCGCCTTGTCGAAGGCGCGGATGTCGCGGGCATCCAGCGACGAGGTCAAGGCGCCACTGTCCAGCTTGGCCTCGAAGGGCAGATCCCAAGGCATCAGGGTCACCGGCTCGACCCAGCCCACCACGCGCTCGGGAGCCTCGGCGGCCGCCAGTGTCGGCCACAGTGCCGCCGCCAACAGCCACGCCATGCGCCTCATGGCGTCACCTCCTGCAGCCGTTCCAGCAGGGCCCGGGTGGCAAAGCCGTCCGGGATCACGCCGAGCTCACGCTGGAAGCCCCGCAGCCCGCGCCGGGTATTGGGACCGAGGATGCCGTCCGGTTCACCGACGTCGAAGCCGAGCGCATTGAGCCGGCGCTGCAGATCACGGACCTCGGTGCGCCGCAGTGGCGGCTCTCCACGCGGCCAGTCGCCGCGGATGGTGGGGCGACCGGCGATGGCGTCGCTCAGCACGGCCACCGCCAGCGCATAGCTGGTGGCATTGTTGTAGCGCAGGATGACCCGGAAGTTGTGGCCAATCAGGAAGGCCGGCCCTCGCGCCCCCGCCGGGGCGATCACAGCCGCGTCGTCCAGCGACGGCAGGGCACCGCCGCCCCGCGGGTGCACGCCGACGGCGGCCCACTCGGCGGAGGTGCGGCGAATCGTCGGCTCGGTCAGCGAATAGTCGAAGTCCGCCGGCAGCACGACCTCGGTTCCCCAGGGTTCGCTCGACCGCCAACCGGCCTCGTCGAGATAGCCGGCGATCGACGCCAGGACATCGGGGACGCTGCCCCAGATGTCGCGTCGGCCGTCACCGTCGCCGTCCACCGCGTGAGCCAGATAGCTCGACGGCAGGAACTGCGGATGCCCCATGGCGCCGGCCCACGACCCCACCATACGCTCGGCGGGCACGTCGCCTGCCTCCAGGATACGCAGCGCCGCCAACAGCTCGCCGCGGGCGAACTCGCGGCGTCGACCGTCGAAGGCCAGGGTCGCCAGGGCATCGAGGGTAGAAAAGTCGCCCTGATAGCCGCCGTAACTGCTCTCGATCCCCCAGATGGCGACCAGCACCTCGGCAGGCACGCCGAATCGCTCGGCCGCTTGTCGCGCCGCCTGGCGATGTTCGGCGAGCCGGGCCTGGCCGGCACTCACCCGGTTCGCCGATATCGCCCCATCCAGATACTCCCAGATCGGGCGTACGAACTCTGGCTGGCGCCGATCCAGTTCAATGACACGCGGGAGATAATGCAATTCGTCGAGGTACGCCAGGGTCGACGCGCCGACGCCCTCCTCTTGAGCCAGACGCCGAAAGTCGCGCCGCCAGGCGGCGAAATCCCGCGCTTGTTCAGGACGATCGATCCGATCATCGGGCCCGGTACCGGTTGACGCAGGGGCTTGCGAAGCGGCCTCGGCATGGGGCGTGGCAAGGCCTTGGCAGCCGGCCAGGCTGGCGCACAGCAGTACGAGAAACAAGAGCGGGGGCAGCATGTCAACGACGTTCCTTGGCGAAAACAGGCCCCGATGATCGCCCAGATCGAACGCTCAGACCAGTCGCGGCAAGCGCTACCCTCGAACCCGGGTGGCATACGTCAGGATCAGGCAGACGATCGAAGGACCCAGCGCGCATCGCGTCGGGCGCTATCGGGTCGACGGTGCCAACGGCGGTGGAAAGGTGGCAGGAGCATGTCGCCAGGGCCGATGACGGGCTTCCCCCGCGGGCAGGCTCGACAGTTCGGGACACCATCGAACCGCATAGTCGCCGTGAGGATCGTAGCACTCGGCCTGATCGAGCACCTCGAAGCGGTGCGCCCTGACGTGTCGCCCGCGGCCCGCGATATAGCCCCAGTTACCCCAGTTGCTGGCGGCGTCGTAGTCGATCAGGCAGCGCTCGAACCAGGCGGCGCCCAGTCGCCAGTCGACGTTCAGGTCATGCACGAGGAAACTGGCCACGTTCTGTCGTGCCCGGTTCGATAGCCACCCGGTATCGGCAAGCTCGCGCATGCCGGCATCGACGAACGGCAGACCGGTCTCGCCTCGACACCAGGCCGCGAAGGCGTCTCCGCCGAGCGGCGCCGTTTCGCGCCCGTAGAGGGTGCGACCGTCCTGCCGGGCCGCCCAATGGAAATACTCCCGCCATAGCAGCTCGAAGCGCAGCCAGCGACTCGACTCGCTATCGCCGTGCTCCGTTTCCCAGGCATGCAACGCATCATTGACCTGGGCGGCAGACACGCAGCCATGAGCCAGCCATGGCGAGAGACGGCTGGAGAAGTCGGCCCCCACCAGGCCATTGCGGGTGTGGGCATAGTGCGACACGGCCCCGCTGCCCCACAGGTAATCGTCCAACCGCGCGCGCCCCGCCGCCTCGCCGCCGGTGAAGCGAAAGCCACCCCGGGGCGAGGCGCGCCAGCGATCTGCACGAGGACACACGCGGCGAAGCGCCGGAAGTCCCCGCGGCGCCGAAGGGGGCCAGGGCGGCAGGGTCACCGGTGCCGGAATGCCACGCTGGGGCACCATCTCTCGCATCTTCCGGCGAAACGCCGAGAAACCGGCCGGCAGTGCCTCGATGGCCAATGGCAGGCTGGCCGACGAGAACAGCATGCCGCTCTCCAGCACCTCCACCCGACACTCGTTCGCAAGGCGGTGGCGCAAGCGGTCGACCGCCCGCACCTCTTCCCAGCCGGGGTCATGACGCACCCGCACGCGTCCAGCCCCCTCCGAGGCGACCAGCTTGGCTACCTCATCGGCCGGATCGCCGAGTCGTACCAGCAAGTCGCTTCCCTGCGCGAGCAGGCAACCCCGCAATTCGATCAAGCACTGCCACAGGAAACCAAGACGAGCCGACCCCAGCCGACCGTCCGCCAGCCAGCGCTCGTCGAGGACGTAGACGCAGAGCAGGTGTTCGTCGAGGGGACCGCCGAACAGCGGGTTGTCGGCCAGGCGCAGGTCCTGGCGCAGCCAGACCAGATCAACGCTCATGCCTGCCTCCCGGCTCGCGCCGAACGATGCGCCTCGCGTCGACAGCGTTCGCTGCAGTAGCGCACTTCTTCCCAGCAGCGCGCCCACTTGCGACGCCACCTAAAGGGACGACTGCAGGTCGGACATGTCTTGGCGGGCAGATCGGCCTTGCGACGCATGATGGCACCAATCATGGACACGCATAAAAAGTCGTACAATAAATGTACAGGATATAGCGAATGAACGCGAACGCAAGTCCGCCGGGACCGGCGGAGACGCTCAAGGAACGTCGGAACTGTTGCGGGGCGGGTCGCTCGGGCCCCCGCTCTCTTCCTCGACGCCACTATGAAGGCGATGGTTCAGCGGATCGTAGTGGGGCCTGAGCTCGTCCTTGACGGTGCCGCTCCAGGGTCGCGCCCCCACGAAATAACCGGCTCGACCGATGGCATGGGCCGCCACCGGCGCGGTCAGCATCACGAACAGCACCACGCCCAGAGCGCGAGCCACCACGCCCGCCTCGCCGAAGTGTAGAGCCACTCCCAGCATGATCAACGCCACCCCGAGGGTCGCCGCCTTGGTCGTGGCATGCAGGCGCGTCAGCAGGTCGGGCATGCGCCACACCCCCAATGCGGCTACCAGCATGAAACCGGTCCCGGCCAGCAGCAGGCTTCCCACCAGCACTTCAATCATCTCGCTGCCCTCCGCGTTCGAGGAAGCGTGCGAAACCGATGGTCGCCATGAAGCCCATCAGTGCCATGACGATGGCCACATCGAGCAGTGCCGACACCCCATAGGCAATGGCCAGCAGGCCGATCATGCCAACCACCAGGGTCGCAAACAGCTCGAGCGCCACGACCCGGTCCGGCAGGCTGGGCCCTAGGCACAAGCGCACCAGCGCCATGGCGAGACCGACGGTCAAGGCCAGCAGGCACAACGACAGCAACAGTGACATGGTCTCCTCCCGGTCGAGACCCGCGGCAACGGACACGGCCTAGCGGAACAGCGCCAGCGCCCGACGTTCCAGCTCGGCCAGACCGCGTCGCAGAGCCGGCTCGTCGTCCAGGAACATGGCGTGGATGTAGAGCACGCGACGATCGTCAGAGACATCCAGACTGAGCGTACCCGGCGTCAGGGAAATCAGGTTGGCGACGAAGGCAATCTCGAAATCGCTGCGCGCCCTGAGCGGCATGGCGATCACTCCCGGCCGCATATACCAGGGCGGAGTAACGATGTCATACGCCACGCGCAGGTTCGCCAGCAGCAGCTGACGCAGGAAGAAGCCGGCGAAGGCCAGCCACCTCGGTAGCCGACGCGCATGGCCGGCAAGCGCCGGCACTCCTGGCTGGAGAACCGCCAGCGCCAGATAGGCGAACAGCAGCCCGGCGAACAGGCTCGGGCCGCTGAAGTCGCCGCTCAGTACCATCCAGGCCAGCCCCAGCAGCAGGGTCCAGACCACCGCGATCATGGCACCATCTCCTCCCCCAGCACCGCTTCGATATAGCGCTCGGGCGCCAGCAACTGCTGGGCCGCGGCCTCGGCGATGCCATAGAGGGGCCCCGCCTGCAGGCCGATCAGCAGCGTGCACACCGCCAGCCCCACGACCGGCAACAGCATCAGCCACCGTTCGCCGCGAGCGAGGACCGCGATGCGGGGCGAGCCCTCCGGCAGCGCTTTCCAGAACACCTCGGCCCATATCTTGAGCATCGAGTACAGCGTCAGCAGGCCCACCAGCACGGCGATGGCCGTGACGCCGAAGGCGCCGGCCTCGAGCCCGGCACGAAGGATCAGGAACTTGGCGAAGAACCCCGAGAGCGGCGGCATGCCGGCCAGCGACAGCGCCGCCACCAGGAACAGCACCGCCATCCAGGGCGAGCGGTGATACATCCCGCCGAGATGCTCCAGCCGGTAGCTGCCATGCAGGCGATGAACGATGCCCCCGATCAGGAACAGGTTCGACTTCACGATGATGTGGTGGACGATATAGAAGATCCCTGCCAGCACCGCCAGGGGCGTGAACAGCGCCAGCCCCAGCAGCATGTAACCGATCTGGCTGACGATGTGGAAGGACAGGATACGCCGCAGGTCGAACTGCACCATGGCGCCCAGCACGCCGGTCAGCATGGTCAGCCCCGCTCCCCACAGCAGGATCTGCTGGGCTTGCCCGGAGCCGAGCGGGAAAATCAGCGTGAAGACGCGATACAGGGCATAGACTCCCACCTTGGTGAGCAGACCGGCAAACAGTGCCGACACCGCCACCGGCGGCGTGTGGTAAGAGGCCGGCAACCAGAAGAACAGCGGAAAGGCCGCGGCCTTGATGCCGAAGGCGACCAGGAACATCAGCGCCAGCGCCTCGATGGGACCACCGTCCAGCGTCGCCACCCGTCGAGCGACGTGCGCCATGTTCAGGCTTCCCACCAGGCCGTACAGCAACCCCACGGCCATCAGGAAGATCACCGATGACAGCAGATTGAGGGTGACGTACTTGATGGCGCCCTCCATCTGCGCCTTCTCGCCGCCCAGGGTCAGCAGGGCGAAGGACGCCACCAGCATCACCTCGAACCACACATAGAGGTTGAAGATATCACCGGTGAGGAAGGCCCCGACGACCCCCGCCAGCAGCAAGTGCAGCAGCGGAAAGTAGCCGAAGGCCTCGTGGCCCTTCCCGGTCGTGGCCAGCGAGTACAGCGCCACGGCCAGGCCGATCAGGCCGGTGATCACCACCATCAGGGCGCTCAGGAGATCGGCCACCAGGCTGATACCGAAGGGCGCAGGCCAGCCTCCCACCTGCAGCACCCGAATGCCGTCCTGCCAGACCGAGGCCAACAGCCAGAGCCCGCAGGCCAGCAGCGTCAAGGTCCCCAGCACCGCAATCGCTCGCTGCAGGGCCTGCCATCGCCAGGCCACCAGCGACAGGGTACCGGCCAGCAGCGGAACCAGCAGCGGCAGGGCCAGGGAGGGCGTCATCGGTCGGTATCCTGCAGCCGGTCCAGGTCGTCGGTGCGCACCAGCTCCCAGGCACGACGCACCAGCACCACGGCAAAGGACAGCACGCCGAAGGAGATGACGATGGCGGTCAGCACCAGCGCCTGGGGCAAGGGATCGGCCACGGCACTTGGCGGCGCCGCGAGTCCTTCGGGCACCAGCGGTGGAGCCCCACGGCGTAGCCCGGCGGTGACGAAGACCAGCAGGTTGGCCGCGTTGGACAGCAGCATCAGGCCGATCACCAGCTTGACGATGGAGCGGCGCAGCAGCATGTAGACGGCGGCAGCGAAAAGAATGCCGACGATCACGGCGAGCAGGGCTTCCATGACACCTCCTTCAGGACGGCACGTCGTCCTGATCGATCTCCACCAGAGCCGTAATGGCCGTCAACAGCGCACCGAGCACCACCAGGTAGACGCCCAGGTCGAACAGCAGCGGCGTCGACAGCGCTACGCCGAACGGCGGCAGCGTCCACCACTGGGCGGTAAAGAACGGCTCGCCTCGCCACCAGGCCGGCAGGGTGGACGCCACGCCGAGCAGCAATCCCAGGCCGACCATGTCGCGGGGAGCGATCCTCAGCAGGGCGGTCAGGGCTCGGCGACCGTGGGCAAAGAGGTAAAGAGCAAAACCACCGGCGGCGACCAGGCCGGCGATGAAGCCGCCGCCGGGCGTATCATGTCCGCGCAGCAGCAGGAACACCGAGAACAACAGCTGCAGGGGCAACAGCAGCTGGGCGGCCACGCCGAGGATCAGGGTGCCGGACTTGACCATGACGACTCCTCGGCGCGCAGGCACAGCATGGCGTAGACCCCGGTGGCGGCCAGGGCCAGCACGAACACCTCGCCCAGGGTATCCAGGGCGCGGATGTCCACCAGGATGACGTTGACCAGATTGCGGCCATGCCCCAGGGGCTGGCCTTGGCTGACCATCCAGTCGGAAATGCGCGGCAGTCGCTCGCCGTCGAGCACGGCCAGCATCAGGGCGGTTACCAGGCCACCGGCCAGTCCGGCTATACCGAGGTCGCGCCACCGCTGCCGGAACGATGACAGCCGGGTGAAGTGCGGCAGGCGAAACAGCACCAGGGCCAGCAGCACCACGGTGAGCGTTTCCACCAACAGCTGGGTGATCGCCAGGTCGGGAGCGGAGAACAGCACGAAGGTCAGGGCGATGGCGAACCCCATGCTGCCGAGCGCCGCCACGGCGGCCAGCCGCGAACGCACCAGACAGGCCGTCACGGCGGCAACGGCCATCAGTCCTGCCACCATCCCCTCGAAGGCCTGAATGCCCGATGACGGCCACCCTGGCAGGCCGTGATGGACGACCAGCGCCTGTCCGACCAGGCCGATCCAGCTCATCAGGATGATCGCCAGGTAGGAGCGCAGATGACCGTTCTGCAGCCATCGGGTCTGCCACTCCGCCAGTTGCAGGGTCCGCCAGCCCAGCGCCGCATGCCAGACCTCAGGCCCGCGCGCCACCCACGGCGCCAGGCCAACCTCCAGCCAGCCGCGCAGCCGGTCCCAGTGGCGGAAGGCCAGCCATCCCAGCAGCAGCCCGCCCAGCGACAGCGCCAAGGGCCAGCCGAAACCGTGCCACAGCGCCAGATGCGGCGCCTCGCCCGGCGCCCCGATCGCCGACAGGGCGGCGCTCAACAGGCCATCGAGCACCCCGGGCCCAAGCCCGGCCAGCAGCGAGAGCGTGGCCAACGGCGCTGCGCCGAGCAGCAGCGACGACGGCCGGCTGCGCGGCGCCCGCGGCGTGGCGACCGGAGGGCCGAAGAAGGGCCGCACGGCAACGATGGCGGCCACCGCCACCATCAGCCCGGCCGCCGGGACCAACGCCGCCAGCGCCACCCCGCCCCAAGGATCCGACGTCAGTAATGTCGCCCACACCTGCTCCTTGGCGACGAAGCCCAGGGTCGGAGGCAGCCCGGCCAGCGACAGCGCGGCCAGGGCGGCGACCAGGGCGGTGCCGGGCAACGCGTGACGCAGGCCACCCATGGCGGTGATGTCCAGGGTCCCGGTGGAGACGTCGAGGATCCCGGCGACCAGGAACAAGGCGCCCTTGTAGAAGGCGTGGGCCACCAGGAACACCAGGCAGGCCGTCAACGCCGTTCGGGTGCCGACGCCCAGCAGCAGCGTCATGACACCGAGCGCCATCACCGTGGAGTGGGCCAGCATCAGCTTGAGATTGGTCTGGCGCAGCGCCATCACCGCCCCCAGCACCAGGGTCACTCCGCCGACCAGCACCAGGGTCAGCGTCCAGGCGACGCTGCCGCCCAACGCTGGGTGCAGGCGCGCCATGAGGTAGATACCGGCCTTGACCAGGGTCGCCGAGTGCAGATAGGCCGAGACCGGGGTCGGCGCCACCATGGCGTTGGGCAGCCAGAACTGGAAGGGGAACTGGGCCGACTTGGTGAAGGCTCCGAGGAGTATGCCGGCCAGCAGGCATGGATAGAGCGGATGGGCGCGAAGCGTGTCGCCGCGGGTCACCAGCGTGGCCAGCGACCAGCTGTCGCCGGCCTGGGCCAGCAGAATCAACCCCACCAGCAGCGCCAGCCCGCCGCCGGTGGTGATCAACAATGCCTGCCGTGCGGCCTGGCGAGCCAGCGGGTCGGTGTGGCGAAAGCCGATCAGCAGATAGGAACTCAACCCGGTGAGCTCCCAGAACACGAACAGTGCCACCAGGTTATCGGCCAGGACCAGGCCGAGCATCGCCGTCATGAAGACGAGAAAGAGCACCAGAAAGCGCGGCAGTTGAGAATGTCCTCGCAGGTAGCCCCCGGCATAGACCAGTACCAGACCACCGATGCCGACGATCAGCAGGGCAAACAGCAGCGCCAGGCCGTCGAGGCGGAACGTCAGGCTGACGTCGAGGGCGGGCATCCAGGCCCACTCGCTGACCAGAGCCTCACCGGCCACCACGCCAGACCACTGCCCCAGCAGCCAGGCCAGGATAGCGGCGGGCCACAGTGCCAGCAGCAGCGCAGCACGCCCCCCCATGAGGCGATGCAGCCAGGGCGCCACCCCCGACACCACGAAGCCCCCCAATACCAGCGCCTGCATGACGCGCTCCCCGGCCCCCGGGCATGGGGCCATTCGACGGACGCTCCCTTCCACTCTAGTCGAGACTGGCCGCCGGCGACCAAGAAGCGCGCGGACACTGCCCTGTTACGGTACAGTGTGGGGCGATTGCCTTCATGGGGCACGACTCGCCCAGGGACGGATGCGACGCCTGCCACTTGCGTTCGGCCGCACCCTCGGCATGATGACGCCCTGAGCCAACGCAACCGTGCAGGATGACCGACCGATGACCTTGCTGTGGATAGCGCTGCTACCCCTTCTCGGTGTGCTGGTGCCGGCGCTCGGCGCCAGCCTGAGACGCCGCGAATGTTCCCTGGCCACCGCCGCCCTGCCCGCCCTGGCGCTGCTACTGACGCTGGCCGAAGTGCCGGCACTGCTCGACGGAGAGACGCTGCGTTTCGCCGTCGACTGGATCCCGGCGCTCGGCCTGGAGCTGGCCTTCCGCCTCGATGGCCTGACACTCTTGTTCAACTTGCTGATCCTGGGCATCGGCCTGCTGATCCTGCTCTACGCCCACTACTATCTGGCGCCGGAAGAACCCTACGGACGCTTCTATGCCTACCTGATCCTGTTCATGGCCTCCATGGTCGGCATCGTGATGGCCGACAACCTGCTGCTACTGTGGCTGTTCTGGGAGCTCACCAGCCTGTCGTCCTTCCTGCTGATCGGCTTCTGGTCCCACCGCAGCGATGCCCGCAAGGGTGCGCGCATGGCGTTGGCGGTCACCGGTGCCGGTGGACTGGCGCTGCTGGCCGGTTTCCTGCTGATCGGCGATGTCGTCGGCAGCTACAACCTGGACCGGGTGCTGACCAGCGGCGACGCGATCCTCGCCGATCCGCGCTATCCGCTGATCCTCGCCCTGGTGCTGCTGGGCGCCTTCGCCAAGTCGGCCCAGTTTCCCTTCCAGTTCTGGCTGCCCCACGCCATGGCCGCACCGACGCCGGTCTCGGCCTATCTGCACTCGGCGACCATGGTCAAGGCCGGTATCTTTCTGATGGCTCGCCTGCATCCCGCGCTGGCCGGCAGCGAGCTATGGACCCTGGTGGTCTCGCTGGTGGGCATGACCACCCTGCTCTATGGCGCCTGGTTTGCGCTGATGAAGACCGACCTCAAGGGCATCCTGGCGTTCTCCACGGTCAGTCACCTGGGCCTGATCACGGTCCTGCTGGGCATCGGCAGCCCCATGGCCGTGCTGGCCGCGCTGTTCCACATCCTCAATCACGCCACCTTCAAGGCGGCGCTGTTCATGGGCTCGGGGATCATCGACCACGAGACCGGCACTCGCGAGCTGGCCCGCCTGGGTGGGCTGGCGCGCGTCATGCCGCTCACCGCCGTGCTGACGGCCATCGCCGGCGCGGCGATGGCCGGGGTGCCGCTGCTCAACGGCTTCCTGTCCAAGGAGATGCTGTTCACCGAAACCCTGGAAACGCCGGTCCTGGGCGGCCTGAGCTGGCTGATGCCAGCGCTGGCCACCGCCGGTGGCGTGCTGTCGGTGGCCTACTCGCTGCGCCTGGTCCACGCCGTATTCTTCAAGGCGCCGCGCCAGGCCCCGCCCAAGGCACCGCACGATCCGCCTCGCATGATGAGCGCGCCGATGGCGCTGCTGACGGCGCTGTGCGTGCTGGTCGGCCTGTTCCCCTCGGCGCTGGCCGGCGGCCTGCTCGACCTGGCCACCCGCGCCGTCCTGCTGGTGCCGCTGGAGTTCCACCTGGCGATCTGGCACGGCTTCAACCTGCCGCTGGCGATGAGTGCCGTGGCCCTGGTCGCCGGGGTGGGCCTCTACCTGCTCCACGCTCACCTGCGCCGCTTCCTGCGCGGCTTTCGGCCGGTGGATGCGCGACTGGTATTCGAGGCCGCCATGCAGCGCTCGGCACGACACGCCGAACGCCTGCTGGGGCACCTCGACAACGCCTCTCTGCAACGCTACATGGGGCTGCTGTTGCTGGCGGCCCTGGGGCTCGTCGCCCTGGGGCTGGGCCAGATGCCGAGCCTGGCCGGCGACCAACCCCAGCAACCGGTGGACGGTGTGCTGCTGACCGGGGCGGCACTGCTGATCTTCAGCGGGCTGGCCACGGCGATCACCCACCGCCACCGCCTCATCTCGCTGCTGATGCTGTCCATGGTGGGGCTGCTGGTATCGCTGACCTTCGCGCGCTTCTCCGCCCCGGACCTGGCACTGACCCAGCTCTCGGTAGAGGTGGTGACCATCATCCTGCTGATGCTGGCACTGTTCTTCCTGCCGCAGAAGACGCCCCGCGAGTCCTCGCTGCCGCGCAGCCTACGCGACGCCGCCCTGGCCAGCGCCCTGGGCATGACCATCGCCAGCCTCAACTACGCCGTGCTGACCCGCGACATCAGCAGCATCTCGGGCTTCTTCCTCGACAACAGCGTGACCGGCGGTGGCGGCCACAACGTGGTCAACGTCATCCTGGTCGACTTCCGAGGCTTCGATACCCTGGGCGAGATCACCGTACTGGCCATTGCCGGGCTGGCCATCTTCAAGCTGCTCAACCGCCTGCGGCTGTTCATGCCGCACAGCGACGCCGAGGGGCGGCTATGGTGCCCGGATCGCTATCCGATGATCCTCACCACCATCTCCCAGGCCCTGCTGCCGCTGGCCCTGCTGGTCTCCGCCTTCATCTTCCTGCGCGGCCACAACCTGCCTGGCGGGGGGTTCATCGCCGGATTGATCACCGCCGTGGCGCTGATCCTGCTGCTCATGGCCCGGGGGGTGGAATGGGCCCAGTCGCGCCTCGACTTCCAGTACCAGCCGGTGGCCATCGCCGGCGTGGGCCTGGCGGCCTTGACCGGGCTTGGCAGCTGGCTGTTCGGCCATCCCTTCCTGACCTCGGCCTTCGGCCATTTCCACCTGCCGCTGGTCGGTGACTTCGAACTGGCCACCGCCCTGCTCTTCGACCTGGGGGTCTACCTGGCCGTGGTGGGCGCAACCCTGATGATTCTGGCCAACCTCGGCAAGGTGACCACCGCGCACCGTCCGGTGAAGGACGACCACTCTGCCGACACCGCCACCGGCAAGGAGAAACGCTGATGGAAAGTCTCTATGCCATCACCACCGGCGTGCTGAGCGCCTGCGGCCTCTACCTGATGCTGCGGGGCCGCACCTTTCCCGTGGTGGTGGGCCTGACCCTGTTGTCCTACGCGGTCAACCTGTTCCTGTTTTCCATGGGCGGGCTGACCACCCATGGCGCGGCCATCATCGATGGTGACCGGCACTATGCCGACCCGTTACCCCAGGCGCTGGTGCTGACCGCCATCGTCATCGGCTTCGCCATGACCGCCTTCGCGGTGATCCTGGCCATGCGGGCCCGCGGCGACATGGGCAACGACCATGTCGACGGCCGTACCCGCGAAGATCGCGAGGAGGGGCGTCGATGAGTCAACACCTGATCGTCCTGCCCATCGTCCTGCCGCTGCTCGCCGGCGTGATACTGCTGCGCTCGCGACTCGGGGGCACCCGCCTCAAGCGCAGGCTTGGCGTAGGCGCCACCCTTCTGCTGGTGTTGGTATCCGCCTTGCTGCTGGCCCGTGCGGCAGATGGCGAGATCGCCTACTACGCCTTGGGAGACTGGCAGCCCCCGTTCGGCATCGTGCTGGTCCTGGACCGACTCTCTGCGCTGCTGGTCCTGCTCACCTCGGTGCTGGCACTGGGTTGCGTGATCTTCGCCTGCGGCGGCGACGATGAGCAGGGCAGCAACTTCCACGGCCTCTTCCAGTTGCAGCTGATGGGCATCAACGGCGCCTTCCTGACCGGCGACCTGTTCAACCTCTTCGTGTTCTTCGAGGTGCTGCTGCTGGCCTCCTACGCCCTGCTGCTTCACGGCGGTGGCAAGTCGCGCACCCAGGCCGCGGTTCACTACGTCGTGCTCAATCTGGCCGGCTCGGCGCTGTTCCTGATCGCCGTGGGCACCCTGTATGGCGCCACCGGCACCCTCAACATGGCCGACATGGCGGTGCGCCTGGGCGAGCTGCCCGCCGAGCGCACCGGCCTGGTGACTGCCGGCGCCCTGCTGCTGCTGGTAGTGTTCGGCCTCAAGTCCGCCATACTGCCGCTGTATTTCTGGCTGCCTCGGGCCTATTCTGCGGCGCCGGCCCCGGTGGCGGCGCTGTTCGCCATCATGACCAAGGTCGGCGTCTACGCCATCCTGCGAGTCTACTCACTGGTGTTCGGCGAACAGGCCGGGGACCTGGCCGCCCTGCAGCAACCCTGGGTGTGGTGGCTTTCGCTGGCAACGCTGGCGGTGGCGACCCTCGGCGTACTGGCGGCACGCGACCTGCGCTTGCTGGTCGCCTATCTGGTGCTGGTCTCGGTGGGCACGCTGCTGGCCGGGGTCGGCATGGGCTCGGTCGAGGCCACCGCCTCGCTGCTTTACTACCTGGTCCACACGACCCTGATCACCGGGGGGTTGTTCCTGCTCGCCGAGATGATCGGATTGCAACGCGGCAAGGCCGGTACCCGCATCGTCAAGGGCAGGCCACTGACCCAGGGCGGTGCCCTGGCGCTGCTGTTCCTGGGCGGCGCCATTGCCGTGGCGGGCCTGCCGCCGCTGTCCGGCGCCATCGGCAAGGCACTGCTGCTGGATGCCGCCACCCATGCCCAGCAGCCCTGGCTATGGCCGCTGCTGCTGGCCAGCGGCCTGAGCGCCATGATCGCGCTGTCGCGGGCCGGCTCGACGCTGTTCTGGCGCAGCCAGCAGGGCGAGCGCGACGGCGAACCATTGCCCCGTCAACACTGGATCGGCGTCAGCCTGTTGCTGGCCGCCTCTCCCCTGTTAGTGGCCTTGGCTGGTCCCATCAGCGACTATACCCACGCCACCGCCGAACAGTTGGCCAACCCCGACGCCGTGGTTCGCACCCTGCTGTCCGATGCTGGAGACGCCTCATGATCCGCCCCCGTTCCTGGCTTCCGATCCCGCTGCTGTCGCTGCTGCTGCTGGTGGTCTGGCTGCTGCTGGTGCGTAGCCTGTCCTTCGGCCACTTCCTGCTGGGCGGCTTGCTGGCCGTCGCGATCCCACTGTTCACCTATCGCTTCTGGGATGTCCAGCCACAGATCAAGCGCCCGGGGCTCTTGCTGCGCTACATACTGCGGGTGCTCGGCGACATCGTGGTCGCCAACTTCCAGGTCGCCTGGCTGATTCTCAACCCCCGCCAGCGCTCGCGGCCGCACTTCGTGGAATACCCCTTGATGCTGGAGGAACGCTTCACCATCACGCTGCTGGCGAGCACCATCAGTCTCACCCCGGGGACGGTGTCGGCCAACCTGCGCATGGATGGCAAGACGCTACTGATCCATGCGCTCGACGCCGAGGACGACGAGCAGTTGATCGAGCAGATTCGCGAACGCTACGAGCGCCCGCTCAAGGAGATCTACGAATGCTAGACATTGCGTTGAAGATCAGCCTGACATTGGTGATGACGGCCCTGGTGCTCAACGCCTACCGCTTGACGGTAGGGCCCAGTCTCCCCGATCGCATCCTGGCGCTGGACACCATGTACGTGAACTCCATCGCGCTGATCGTGCTGCTCGGCCTGTGGCTCAATACCAAGACCTACTTCGAGGCGGCGGTGCTGATCGCCATGCTCGGTTTCATCGGCACCGTCGCGGTCTGCAAGTACCTGCTGCGCGGCGATATCATCGAATAGGAGGCGATCGGCATGACGTTCTACGTGATTCTCGAGGGAGTCATCTCCCTGTTCCTGATCGCCGGCGGCGCCTTTGCCTTCATTGGATCTCTGGGCATGGCCCACCTGCGGGACTTCTACATGCGCCTGCACGGACCGACGAAAGCCACCACCATGGGTATCGGCTGCATCCTGGTCGGCTCGATGTGCTATTTCGGCATTGCCGACAACGAGCCGGTGATCCAGGAAGTATTGATCGCCCTGTTCCTGTTCATCACCGCGCCGGTGAGCGCCCACCTGCTGGCCAAGACCGGACTGCACCTGCGACTCGAGTACATCAACAAGACTCGCGGCCGCCCCGTCGAGCTGCACAAGGAGGAGATCGGCGAAACGCCAGTTCCGCATGGCACCCCCGAGGAGCGCGCGCCCATCACTCTCGAGAAACGCTCGTCACGTCACTAGACGCGGCGTGAGTCGGTAGGCACGACACTCGCTGGCGGCCCTTGAGCCGCCATCCCTTCGTCACACCTTTGAAACGGGGCACTAGAGCCAGCCCGCCAGCTCCTGGCGGGCGATGGCTTCCAACGCCGCGACGTGGTCGTCGCGGGCATTCAGGCAGGGCACATAGGTGAAGGTCTCGCCGCCGGCCGCCAGGAAGGCATCGCGGATCTCCTGCTGGATCTCCTCCAGGGTCTCGACGCAGTCGGCGGCGAAGGCCGGCGAGATCACCGCGATGTGCCGGCGCCCCTCCCGGGCCAGGGCGGCGACTCGCTCGACGGTGGCCGGCCCCACCCACTCCTCGGGCCCGAATTTCGACTGGAAGGTGGTCTCGATGGCCTCGTCCGACATCCCCAGCGCCTCCTGGAGCAGGCGCGTGGTCTGGCGGCAATGGCAATAGTAGGGATCTCCCGCATCGAGATAGCGCTTGGGCACGCCATGATACGACGCCACCAGGACCTCCGGTGCTGTCTGGGCAGCCTCGTAGGCTTCTCGAACCGAGCCGGCCAGCGCCTCGAGATAGTCCGGATGTCGGTAATAGGCAGGCACCGTGCGCACCGAGGGCTGCCACTTGAGCGTCATCAGGGTACGGAAGACCTGATCGCAGGCGGTGGCGGTCGTCGGCGAACCATACTGGGGATAGAGCGGGAAGAACAGGATTCGCTCACACCCCCGGGCCTGCAGCCGGCGCAGCACGCTATCGGTGGAAGGGTTGCCGTAGCGCATGCAGAAATCCACTTCGACCCGATCCCCGAAGGCCGATTCGAGCCGGGTCGCCAGCTTGGCGGTCTGTTCGCGGGTGATGGTCAGCAGAGGACTCTCATCGAGCCCCTGATTCCAGATACTGCGGTAGGCCTTGCCCGAGACGAAGGGGCGCCGGATCAGGATCACCAGCTGCAGCAGCGGCTGCCAAAGCCAGCGCGGGTAGTCCACCACTCTGCGGTCGGAGAGAAACTCACCGAGATAACGCCGCATCGACCAGTAGTCGGTGGCGTCCGGGGTCCCGAGGTTGGCCAGCACCACACCTACCTTACCCTCGGGCAGTGCAGGATGCCCTCGCGGCGCATGGCCAAGCCGGCCCTCGCCCGGGGCGACCAGTGCGGAATCGGAAGAGTGCTTGAAGACGGCCATGACGCGCTTTCCCCGTGATCGGCGTGAGTCGGATGATCCAGCCCTTAGCCTATCATCCCGGGCAAGCACGCGGAATATAGTTATACTATCAGCTCCATTTGTATAATTCTTGGTGAAACATGTCGTGTCCCCTGATCCTGGTGCTCGGCGACCAGCTCAGCCACAGCCTGTCGAGCCTGCGCGATGCCCCTGACGGGGCCGTCGTGGCCCTGTGCGAGGTGGCCGAAGAAGGCCGCTACGTGCCCCATCACCCGCAGAAGATCGCGCTGATCCTCGCCGCCATGCGCCATTTCGCCGGGGAACTTCGAGCCAAGGGCTGGCGGGTCCATTACAGTGCCCTGGATGCTCCCGACAACGTCCAGACGCTGATCGGCGAGGCCGAACGTCTCGCCGCACTCTACGGCTGCGATGAGGTTCGCGTCACACGTCCCGGAGAGTGGCGGCTGTGGCAGGCGATGCAAGAGCGTCGTGACGCCGCCCTGCCCTGGCGCCTCGTGGAGGACGATCGCTTCTACGTCACGCCGGACGCGTTCGCCGACTGGGCCAGGGGACGCAGCACGCTGCGCCTGGAGGGCTTCTACCGCGAGATGCGCCGCCACACCGGCCTGCTGATGGAGGGGGACTCACCTCTTGGAGGCCGCTGGAACTTCGACCACGACAACCGCGAGCCGCTGCCCGAGCATCTCGAGGCGCCGGAGCCGCCATGCCACCGCCGGGATGCCACCACCCGTGAAGTACTGGTCCTGGTCGCCGAGCATTTCGGCGACCATTTCGGCGCTCTCGAGGGGTTCCACTGGCCGGTGACACGCCGCCAGTCGCTGGTCGACCTGCGCCACTTCATCGCCAACCTGCTGCCCCACTTCGGTCGCTACCAGGACGCCATCAGCGACGACCAGCCCTTCCTGTTCCACTCGCGCCTTTCTGCCGCCCTGAATCTCGGGCTCCTCGCTCCCCAGGAGGTATGCGCCGCCGTGGAAGCGGCCTATCAGGACGGCAAGGCACCGCTGAACGCAGCGGAGGGGTTCATTCGCCAGATCCTCGGCTGGCGAGAGTATGTGCGCGGCCTCTACTGGACGCGCATGCCGTCCTACAAGCGCGCCAATTACCTCGACGGACAGCGCGGCCTGCCCGATTTCTACTGGAGCGGTGACACGGAGCTGCGCTGCCTGAAACGGGCCATCGAGATGACCCGCGACAACGCCTATGCCCATCACATCCAGCGGCTGATGGTGACCGGCAATTTTGCGCTGCTGTGCGACGTGGCCCCCGCGGCGCTGTGCGACTGGTACCTGGCGGTCTATGCCGACGCCTGCGAATGGGTGGAACTGCCCAATACCCTGGGCATGGTACTGCACGGCGATGGCGGCCTGATGGGCTCCAAGCCCTACTGTGCTTCGGGAAAGTACCTCGACCGCATGTCGGACCACTGCCAGCGCTGCCGCTATGATCCCAAGCGGTCCACCGAGGAGAATGCCTGCCCCCTCAACAGCCTTTATTGGCGCTTCATCGAACGCCACGCCGATCGCCTGGCCGACAACCCACGCATGAAACCCATCCTGGGTAACCTGGCTCGCATGTCCGATGCCCGGCGAACGGCACTGAGAAAGCGAGCCGAGGCCTTCCTCGCTACACTCGACACCGAACCGGCCTACGGCCAGGGAGCACACAGCGCAGGCTACGAGGCTGCAGAAAGCGACTGAGGCAAGAGGCGGAGTCATGGTCCGCCAATATAAGGAGGGAAGGAAAGCGAAGGCCGCACGAGCGCCTGGGTGGGGCAGTCAGCGTTCAAGGCCGCCTTGAGAAGGCGGACGAAGTAGCGCGGATGAAACCTAGAAGACCAGCGGCATGCGTGAAGCCAGCGGGTCACGATAGTGGGTGTCGCGGCCGATCACCTCGTCGTGTGGCACCTGCTGGACCAGATAGGCCCGATGAATGCCGGCCCGCTTGAGTTCCAGGTAGACGTCGTCGAGGGCGCGAAACAGCATCGGCTTGCCGCTGCGGGTCAACATGTGGCGTCGTCCCTCCACGTCCTCGAGTTCGACCTGGTAGCAATGGCTGCCGGCATGGCCGATCACGCGGATCTCGAAGTTGTCGTGCTGGGCCACGAAGGCCTTGAGGTCGTTGAAGTCCATGGGTCCCTCCATCTCGGGATCACTGGGTGGATCGGGCACAGCCTGACGCTGCCCGATGACACTCGGATGACGAATCCGTGTCGACCGTATGACCGATGAAGGAGCCCCTGGGTTCCTTGCGTTCGAGAGCTACTGGTAGTCGGAGGGATCGATCGCCTTGCCCAGGGAGTTGCGATCGACCCACTTGCCGGCCTTGGTTTCCTTGTAGCGAAACACCACGCGATCGCCGATCGCCACCGGCAACTCGGCATCTTCAGTCTGATAGCTGTAGTTCTCGCCATCCACCACCAGTTGATAGCGATAGAGGTCCGGCATGCCCAACCACTCCTTGAACGGACCTTCCCGCTCCGCGGACTGCAACTCGCCGCGTGCCTCGAGTTTCGGGGTGCGCCGCCGATTACCGCGCCGAAATCCGCCTGCCATGGTGCTCCTCCAGTGTGCTGTTCAGGGGGATGGGATTATACGGTGCCGACCGTCTCACTCAAGGGGTCACTCGCCGAAGGCCTCGCCGTAGCTGTCAGGCGCCAGATCCTCGAAGCGGGTGTACTTGCCGATGAAGGCCATATGCACCGTGCCGATGGGGCCGTTACGCTGCTTGCCGATGATGAATTCGGCCAGCCCCTGATTGTCGGGGTTATCCGGATTGTAGACCTCGTCACGATAGACGAAACCGATCAGGTCGGCGTCCTGCTCGATGGCCCCGGATTCCCGCAGATCCGACATCACCGGGCGCTTGTTGGGTCGCTGCTCCAGCGAGCGGTTGAGCTGCGACAGCGCCACCACCGGACAGCCGAACTCCTTGGCCAGGCCCTTCAGGGAGCGCGAGATCTCCGAGATCTCGCCGGTGCGGTTCTCGGAGAAGCCTGGGATCTGCATCAGCTGCAGGTAATCGATCATGATCAGCGCCAGGTTGCCGTGCTCGCGCACGACCCGACGAATACGCGAGCGCATCTCGTTGGGCGACAGCGCCGCGGTGTCATCGATGAACAGCTGCTTGTCCTTGAGCAGGTTGACCGCCGAAGTCAGCCGCGGCCAGTCCTCGTCCTCGAGCTGGCCGGTCCTCACTCGGGTCTGGTCGATGCGCCCCAGCGAGGAGAGCATGCGCAGCATGATCGACTCGCCGGGCATCTCCATGGAGAACACCATCACCGGCTTGTCGCTGGAGATCACCGCATGCTCCACCAGGTTCATGGCGAAGGTGGTCTTGCCCATGGAGGGGCGCCCGGCGACGATCACCAGGTCCGAGGGCTGCAGGCCGGAGGTCATGTCGTCCAGGTCGCGGAAGCCGGTCGACAGGCCGGTCATCTCACCCTGCATGTTGAACATCTCGTCGATGCGATCCACTGCCTTGGCCAGCAGATCGCTCATGCCGACGGGCCCGCCCTCCTTGGGGCGCTCCTCGCTGATCTGGAACACCAGACGCTCGGCCTCGTTGACCAGCTCGTCGGCCGGTCGCCCCTGGGGCGCAAAGGCGCTCTCGGCGACCTGGTTGGCGGCATGGATCAGCTTGCGCAGCGTGGCCCGCTCGCGAACGATGTCGGCGTAGGCGCGGATATTGCTGGCCGACGGCGTATTGCGGGCCAGCTCCGCCAGGGTCGCCAGGCCGCCGACGGTTTCCAGCTGATCGCGACCCTCGAGCGCCTCGGAGAGGGTCACCACATCCAATGGCTGGCCCTGTTCGGCCAGCGCGGTCATGACGTTGAAGATCAGCCGGTGTTCGTAGCGATAGAAGTCGCCCGCCACCAGGCGGTCGGCCACGCTGTCCCAGGCCTGATTGTCGAGCATCAGCCCACCGAGCACCGATTGCTCGGCTTCCAGCGAATGCGGCGGCACCTTCAGCGCCGCGGTCTCCTGGTCGAGCTCGAGGGGTTCATTCATGGTGACAGGCACCTCCGCTATTCACCTGGCCATCAAGGACGATCGCCCTGATCCCTTTGATCATTGCCCAAGCCACGCCGGCAACAAGGTGTGAATCCGCTGGCGTGGCAAGGGCTCTCGACGGCATGATGGCCGTCGACGACATGTCCCTGTACCGCCATCGATTGCCCCGGCTGGCCGGGGCAATCGATGGACCGGCACATTCTACCCGAAGGTAGCGCCAGGCCTAAGCCCGGAAACGGGGCAGCAAAAAGGGGCGCGAGGATTTCTCCTCGCGCCCCTGGCAGCCGGTGGGCTCGGGCTTATTCGGCCACGACCACCACGCGCACGGTCGCGTCGACTTCGGCGTGCAGGTGCAGCTCGATGTCGTACTCGCCGGTCTGGCGAATCGGACCTTCCGGCATGCGGACTTCGCTCTTGGCCACTTCGATACCGGCAGAGGAAATCGCGTCGGCCAGGTCACGCGGACCGATGGAACCGAACAGCTTGCCCTCGTCACCGGCCTTGGCGACCAGCGACAGCTCGATGTCGTTGAGCTGTTCGGCGCGAGCCTCGGCTTCGGCCTTGCGCTCGGCGGCCTCGGCCTCGAGCTCGGAGCGCTGGGCCTCGAAGGCCTCGATGTTGTCCTTGGTGGCCGGCACGGCGAGACCGTAGGGCACCAGGTAGTTGCGGCCATAACCGGGCTTGACGGTGACCTGGTCACCCAGACCGCCCAGCTTGCCAATCTTGTCGAGCAGAATGACTTCCATCTCGTAAACCTCTTGTCAGTCGCTGCGGCCGAGCCGTGCGCGGAAGTCCGCGAACGAGTCGATCAGGGCCGCAAGCAGCACGATGAGAATCATGGGCCAGGTGGTGATCAGCAACACATAGAAGGCGACCAGCCACAGCCCGTTCATTCCCTTCAATCCGATGACACCATGTACCAGCGCGATGCCGGCCACCAGCAGCGGCACCCAGAGCATCAAGCCCAGGCCGGGCAACACCAGCACCGCACCGACGGCGAGAATCACCATCAGCACCAGCAGCTCGCGCGGCGCCAGGCGCAGGGCGTGGAACTCCTCGCGGAAGCCGCCCGGGTTATACAGCCCCGCCTGCCAGCTCCTGGCCAGGGCCAGGCAGGCCACCGCCGCCAGCAGCACCACCAGCCCGGTGACACCGCCGATCAGCAATTCGGCGAGGTGCTCGGTCTCGAGCCCCTGTCGCGCGAACTCGTCGAGCATCGAGGCGATCTCGGGCGAGCTCTGGCGGAGCTGTTCCAGCAGCGGGCCGGCCCCGCCCGGGGGCAGGAAGATCCCCAACTGGATCATCGCCGCCCCGGCAAGGGCGCCGACGATCAACGTCTCGCTCCAGCGCAGCCGGGCGCGCAGCACCACCGCCATCAGCGTGACCAGCAGGATGCAGGCCAGCGGAATGACGTCGCCCCGAGTCCACCACCATCCCGCGGGCACGGCGGCGGCGACGATCACCGGCAGCGCCGGCGACAGGCCCCGACGCAGGGCGACCAGGCCGGCGATGGCGGCCCCCAGCCAGAACAGCCAGGGCACCAGGGTGGCGGCGGCCGCCCCGATGACCGACTGGGGCGTGCCGCGCATCATCCAGCGGGCAACGGGCAGCATCACGCCAGCGTCTTACTGGTGGCTATCGGTGTAGGGCAGCAGTGCCAGATAGCGTGCCCGCTTGATGGCGGTGGACAGCTGGCGCTGGTAACGGGCCTTGGTCCCGGTGATGCGGCTGGGAACGATCTTGCCGGTCTCGGTGATGTAGGCCTTGAGGGTGTCCAGATCCTTGTAATCGATCTGCTTCACGCCCTCGGCGGTGAAACGGCAGAACTTACGGCGACGGAAAAAGCGTGCCATGGGGAAGACTCCTTAGACGTGCGATGTGTGGCTTAGGCGGACTGGGCGGGACGTGACGGCTTCTCGTCACGACGGGCGCGCTTGTCTTCCGCCGGCTTCATCATCGGCGAAGCCTCGGTGATGGCTTCCTTGCAGCGCACAACCAGGCTGCGGATGATGGCGTCGTTGAAGCGGAAGATGTTCTCGATTTCCTCGAGGGTCTCGCCGCGGCACTCGACGTTCATCAGCACGTAGTGAGCCTTGTGGATCTTGTTGATCGGGTAGGCCAGGTGACGGCGACCCCAATCCTCGAGGCGATGCACGGTACCGCCGTTCTCGGTGACGACGCTGGTGTAGCGCTCGACCATCGCCGGAACCTGCTCGCTCTGGTCCGGGTGGACCATGAAGACGATTTCGTAGTGACGCATGGATTCTCCTTGCGGTTTGACAGCTTCCAGTGGAGACAGCATGCGCGCCCCAGGGGAAGCAAGGAGGTGATTATCGAAATACACGGCGCCCGTTCGTCAGACGAACGGGCGCCAGTATTCTAAAGACTGCGCGACGGGGACGCAAGCTGGAAGCTGGAAGCTGGAAGCTGGAAGCTGGAAGCTGGAAGCTGGAAGCTGGAAGCTGGAAGCTGGAAGCTGGAAGCTGGAAGCTGGAAGC
>NZ_JACHXM010000032.1 GCF_014192055.1 Halomonas organivorans
TCCGGGCGAAGCCCGGCCGGGTTTTCTTCCAGCTTCAAGCTTATGACTTCAAGCTCCGGGCGAAGCCCGGCCGGGTTTTCTTCAAGCTTCCAGCTTACGCCCGCGGAGCGGGCGATCTTCCGGCTTATAGCGGGCGAAGCCCGGCTTACCCGCCCGCGACCGTCATCTCGTCGATCAGCCAGCTGCCGGTGTGAATGCTGCCACGGGTATCGGTATCGTCACCGACCCCCACCAATCCCTTGAACATCGCTTCCAGGTTGCCGGCAATGGTGAACTCCTCCACCGGATGCTGGATGCGTCCGTTCTCCACCCAGAAGCCCGCCGCACCGCGTGAGTAGTCGCCGGTGACACCGTTGACGCCCTGGCCCATCAGCTCGGTGACCAGCACTCCGCGATCCATGCGCGCCAGCAGCGCCTGCTGCGACTCGAGCGGCGCGGTGAGCCGCAGGTTGCGGGCGCCGCCGGCATTGCCGGTGGTGTCCATGCCCAGCCGCCGTGCGCTGTAGGCGGACAGCAGGTAGCTGACCAGCTGTCCCTGGTCGACGAAGACGTTGTCGCGTGTTTGCACGCCGTCGCCGTCGAAGGGGCTGCTGGCCATGCCTCCGATCAGCATCGGCTTCTCCTGCAGCGAGAACCACTCCGGAAACAGCGTATCGCCTAGCCGGTCGCAGAGAAACGAGGACTGCCGGTAGAGCGCGCCGCCGGCGATGGCACCGAGCAGGTGGCCGACCAGCCCCGACGCCAGGCTCGGGTCGAACAGCACCGGCATTCGCCCGGTGGCCGGGCGCTGCGCGCCGAGACGGCGCAAGGTGCGCTGCGCGGCGCTCTCGCCCACCGCCTCGGGGGCGAGCAGGTCACGAGCATCGCGGGCGCTCGTGTAGTCGTAGTCGCGCTGCATGCCATGCTCGTCCTCGGCGATCAGCATGCAGGACAGCGAGTGGCGGCTGCCCCGCTGGCTGCCGAGGAAACCGTGGCTGTTGGCATAGACCCGCACGCCCTCGCCGCTGGACAGCCCGGCGCCATCGGAGCTCTTGATGCCGGCCATGCCACGGCCGGCGGCCTCGCAGGCCAGCGCGATGTCGATCGCCTGCTCGGTGGAAAGCGCCCACGGATGGTGAACGTCGAGGTCCGGAAGCTCGCGAGCCATCAGCTCCGCCGGGGCGAGCCCGGAGGCGGGATCCTCCCCGGTGTGGCGGGCGATCGCCAGGGCCTTCTCGACCACGTCCTTGATCGACGCCTCGGAGGCGTCGGTGGACGAGGCGCTGCCCTTGCGCTGGCCGACGTAGACGGTCACCGCGATGCCCTGGTCCCGGGACAGCTCGACGGTCTCCACCTCACCCTCGCGAACATTGACGCCCACGCCCTGGTCGACGCTGGCGCCCACCTCGCAGGCATCGGCACCGAGTCGGCTGGCCAGCGCCAGGGCCGCCTCGGCGCGGGTTTCCAGCAGGCCCTGCTGGGCGGCGGCATCGAAAGCCTGTGTCATCGTCTTGACTCCTCACTCGACCGGCCCGGGGGCCGATACACAACATGGTCGTTTGGCCAGCCCGCCGCAGCGGGCTGGTATACTGGGTCCATTCCCACGCCCCGATGTTCAGGATTCAGGACGCCACATGACCCAGGATGATGTCTCTTCAGCCGACGAACGGCCCAGCAAGTCACAGCTCAAGCGTGAAATGCACGCCCTCCAGGAGCTCGGCGAACGACTGATCGCCATGCGCGAGGCCGAACGCGCCCGCTTCCCTCTCTCCGACGACCTGCTGGCAGCCATCGAGGAGACCGGCCGCATTCGCGCCAGGGAAGCCCGCCGCCGTCACATGCAGTACGTCGGCAAGCTGATGCGCCGCGAAGACCTCGAGGGCATCCAGGCGGTGTTCGACGAGATGGACCGCGAGCAGCTGCGCCGGGACCACGCCTTCCATCGCCTCGAGCAGTGGCGCGACCGCCTCGTCGAGGAGGACGGTGCCCTCGAAGCCTTCATCGCCGAGTACCCCGACGTCGACCGCCAGGCCCTGCGTCAGCTGATCCGCAACGCCCGCCGCGAGCGCGACCAGGGCAAGCCGCCGACCAACGCCCGCCGGCTGTTCAAGCTGATCCGCGAGACGGCCGAACTCTAGAGCCAGAAGCTTGAAGCCAGAAGCTGGAAGCTACCCCTGTTTAGGCATGGTTTCTCTTCCAGCTTCCAGCCGCGAAGCGGCGCTCTTCCAGCTTCCAGCTTCAGGACTGGGTGCCCCCCACGGTCAGCTCATCCAGCTTCAGCGTCGGCTGGCCGACGCCGACCGGTACGCCCTGCCCTTCCTTGCCGCACACGCCGATGCCGGTATCCAGCGCCAGGTCGTGGCCGATCATCGATACCTGACCCATGGCCTCGGGCCCGTTGCCGATCAGGGTGGCGCCCTTGACCGGGGCGGTGATGCGACCGTCCTCGATCAGGTAGGCTTCGCTGGCCGAGAACACGAACTTGCCCGAGGTGATATCCACCTGGCCGCCGCCGAAGCTCACCGCGTAGATGCCGCGGGAGACGCTTTTGATGATGTCGGCAGGATCGTCCTGGCCGGCGCGCATGTACGTGTTGGTCATGCGCGGCATCGGCAGGTGGGCGAAGGACTCGCGACGCGCATTGCCGGTGGGCGCCATGCCCATCAAGCGCGCGTTGAGCTTGTCTTGCATGTAGCCGGTGAGGATGCCGTCCTCGATCAGGGTCGTGCACTGGCCGGGCGTGCCTTCGTCGTCGACGCTCATCGACCCGCGTCGATCGGCCAGGGTCGCGTCGTCGACCACGGTCACCCCCGGGGCCGCCACGCGCTGGCCCATGCGGCCGGCGAAGGCCGAGCTGCCCTTGCGGTTGAAATCTCCCTCCAGGCCATGGCCCACCGCCTCATGAAGCAGGATGCCCGGCCAGCCGGCGCCCAGCACCACCGGCATCTGGCCGGCCGGGGCGTCCACCGCATCGAGATTGACGAGCGCCTGGCGCACCGCTTCCTTGGCGAAGCGCTCGGCGGCCTCGTCGTCACGCAGCCTGGCCATCGGGTAGCGGCCGCCACCGCCGGCGCTACCCCGTTCGCGACGACCGCCGCGCACGGCAATCACGCTGACATTGAAGCGCACCAGAGGACGGATATCGGCGGCCAGGGTGCCGTCGCTGGCACGCACCAGCACCACTTCGTAGACCCCGGTCAGCGAAGCGCTGACCTGGCTCACCGACGGGTCCGCCGCACGGGCCACGCGATCGGCCTGCTTGAGCATGGCGATCTTGTCATCGGCGGACAGCCCGGCGAGCGGATCGACGCCCGCATAGCGCGCCGTTGGCGCCGCCACCACCCGGGAGGCGACCGACAGGCGCTTGCCGCTACGCACGATACCGGCGGCGGTGCGTCCGGTGTCGGCCAGGGCGTCCATGGTGATCTGGTTGGAATAGGCAAAACCTGTCTTCTCGCCGGCCATGGCGCGCACGCCGACGCCGCCGTCGATATTGTAGCTGGCCTCCTTGACCTCACCGTCCTCCAGCACCCAGCCCTCGTGCCAGCTGCGCTGGAAATAGAGATCGGCGTAGTCGATGCCGGCCCCCAGGACATGGCCGAGTCCGGCGTCCAGAGCATCGAGATCGAGCCCACCGGGCGCCAGCAGCGCCTCGTCAGCCTGATCGAGCAGGGATTGCGTATGTGATGTCATTCGGCACTTTCCAGAGCGATGCGCGGTGAGGTCCAGGGACCCTCCACGCGATAGTGAATTCGGGTCACGCGGTCGAGGGCATCACCGAACAGCTTGTCGGCAATGAACAGCGCTCCGCCGACCACCGGCGCCCCGGCGATCACCGCCGCCAGCGGCAGATTGTTGCTCACCGGAAGCGTGACGCCGAGACGCTGGTCGAGTTCTCGCCGCGCCAGGTCGACGCTGCCCTCGAGGGTGAAGCGAGTGGCCGGGCCATCGATCTCCACCGGCCCTCGCGTCTCCAGTATCCCACCATACAGGGTCGCACTGCCGCTGACACGATCGAAGGCGGTGCCACGTCCGGTGACGTCGGAGAAGTCCAGTGTCAGGCGGCGCAGCAGGTTGTCCACATTGAGCAGGCCGACCACCCGCGCCGAGGGCGACTCCAGGTTGACGAAGCGGCCGTCGCGCAGCGCCACTTCAAGGTTGCCCCGCGAGCGCGCCAGGGCGAACTGCCAGGGCGCCCCCGGCCACGCCAGTTGGCCGTCGATGCGGGTCTCGGCATTGCGAATGGCGACCGGCTGACCGAGCGCCTCCAGGGCAGTGCCCAGATCCCGGCCATCCACGTCCAGCCGCGCTCGCGTCAGGCTGGCCTCGGGCCCGGTGGCCTCCCATACCAGGCTGCCACGGGCGCTGACCTGTCCCAGGGTCAGCCCCAGCGGCTCCACGACCAGCCGATCCGGCTCGGGCCGCCAGTAGGCGGTCAACGGGCCGAACCGCCGCCCCTGGTAGCTCAGGTCGGCGATCCGCAACCGCCCTGCCGGTAGCTCGCCAAGGGCCTTCGGGACCGCCGCCGGGGTCGGCGGCACCTCGAGCTCGTCGAGCAGCCGGCCGTCACTGCCACCGGCCGGGGCGGCGGACGGCAGCAGGCCATCGAGGCGCAGGCTGGACAGCGCAACATCCAGCGGCCGCTCCAGGCCCGGTCGATATTCGAGGCGACCGGCCAGCAGGCTGCCATCCAGCGCCAGCTGCCAGCCCCCGGGCACCGGCTCGCCCTCGGCAATCAACGAGCCCAGGCAATGGCCATCGACGCTCAGGCAGTCGGTGTCCAGGGTAAGATGCGACACCCCTTCGCTGGCCCCCGACCGGGCATTTCCCGCCCCCTGGGCCAGCGGTGCCAGAGCGCGCCCCCAGTCCGCCACCACCAGGCGGGGGAGATAGGCCTGCAACGACCAGCCAGGCTCGCCGGGCCAGGTCGTGGGGGCCTCGCGCCCCAGCCAGGCCTGCCCCTGGCCGCCACGCTCTGGGCGCCAGCGCCAGCCCAGGGCGCTGCCCAGGCGGCCCGACCAGGCGCCTTCCCCACCAAGCGCGAAGCGCAGGCGCAGTGCCCGGGTAGCACCGACCGCCTTGCCCAGCGGCGCGGGCAGGTCGATGGCCAGGCCCTGCAGATCGCTGCGCAGGTTCAGCGTCGGCGAGGCAGCCGACATGTCGACGTCGCCCTGCCAGTCGAGCCGGCCGGACAGCAGCTCGCCGCTGCCGGCCGGCGCCCCCAGCTCGGTGAGCGCCTCGGCCTGGGCGGTGCCCGAGAGGGCGACGCGCCCCTCGCCCGTGTCCAGATCGGCCCGAATGGGGCCACCGAGCAGGCTGCCCTCGAGGCGACCTTCGAGCGCCCCCTGCTCACCGCGCTGGTGCCAGGCCAACGGCCCCTTGATGGCGTGAAAGGCCAGCCCGCTGGGCCCGTGCGTCAGGCGCGTCAGGTCGGCGTCACCCTCGATATCCAGACGCAGCGAGTCCGGTTCGTCCAGCGACATTGCCAGCTCGAGAGCGGCATCGAGGCGGCCTTCGCCCTGCCAGTCCGCGGCCGCGTCGATGCCGTCGATCGGCAAGGCGGCGAGATAGCGCGACAGCGCCGGTGCATCGGCGTCGAGCGGCCCTTTCACCGACAGTCGCTCGCCCTCCAGGTGCACCTCGGCAGCGTGGGTCAGGACGCCGAGGCTCTCGGCACGATCCACCTCGGCGCTGAGCGTATCGTCACGCAGCGTCATCCGACCGGCCACGTTTTCCAGGGCCGGCCAGCCTTCGGCATAGGGGAGTCGGCCGTCCTCCACCGCCAGATCCAGGTCCAGCGTCGGGTCGATGGAGGCCAGGCCGGTGTCCGGTTTACGCAACGGCACGTGCAGGCGCAGCGAGCCCTGCGACACGCGACCGGCCAGGCCCCCGGCCAGCCACTCGGCGAGCTCGGGCGTCTCCTCGCGCAACAGCACCATGGGCAACCAGTCGGTCAGCGGTCGCGAGCGGGCATCCACGTCACGGAACGCCAGCGACAGGCCGAAACCACCGCGCGTCGGGCCGCCCACCGAGAGGCCAAAACTGCCCGTCACCTCGGCGCCGCGCCACCCCACCTCGAGACCACGGCCGCTGACGAAGCTGTGCGGCCCGTCGTAGCTCCAGCCCACCTCGCCGCGGGCATGGGACAGTTGCATCGGTGCCTCGAAGACCTTTGGAAAGGCCAACGCGGTGCCCTCGCCGCCCGCGAAGCGCACCCGCCCCCGCGTGCCGTCGGCCGTGAGCCACAGGTCCAGCGGGCCGCCGCCCGGGGCCTGCTGCCAGGGATCGACGGCCACCTGGCTGGCGCTGACTTGGGCCTGCCATTCGCCATCCCGTTGGCCAAGCCCCAGGGCATTCACCCGGCCTCTCGGGGCGAGCGCCGCCACACTGCGATCCAGCGCCTCGGGCAGCGGCAGGCGCGTCCGCCAGGCCGCCAGGGCGGCGAGGTCGAAGGGCCCGGTGGTGAGCCGCCAGTCACGCCCATCTCCCTCCAGGTACCAGTCACGCGGCAGGGGACGCCCGCCGGCCGAGGCCTCGGGGCCGACCACCTTGCTCGCATCGCCATGTACCCAGGCCTGCCAGTCGTCGGCGCCCGCTTCGCGGCGCCACTGGCCACGCAGCGAGGCATTCTCGAGCACGATGCCCGGCGTCTCGGCGGTATCCTGGGGCTGGCGCAGCGCCAAGCGCGGGGCGCTGACATCGAGCCGCGCGTCGGCCAATCGGCCGTGGGTCCAGCGCCCCCATAGCCGCGCGGCCCCCTCCATGTCGGTGAAGTCCGGCAGCGCCTCGACGCCGAACAGCGACGATAGCCCGGTCAGGCTATCGAGGCTCATGTTCGCCTGCAGGGCGGCGCCGAAGTCGTCGAGGCCGCCCTCGCCCGGCACCAGCTCCATGACCACCGCGGCGGCTTCGCCGGGGCGACCGCGCAGGCGGACCTGCCCTTCCAGGTGGGTACGGCGAGCATCGCCGACCATCAACAGCCGCGGCGCTTCGAGCACCGCCTCGCGCTCGCGGCCGTGGAGCACGACGTCGAGATCCTCGGCCCAGGCCCGCTGGCGGAGCAGTACGCCCACCCAGAAGTCCAGGCGCGCGAGATCGAATTCGCTATCGGGGATCAGTTCGGGGGGCACGTCGGCGGGCTCCGGCCAACGCCAGCGACCGTCCTCGGACTGATAGAGGTGCAGGGTGAGGCCGGACAGCCTCGCATCGGCCACTACCGGCATGCCGTCGCGAAGGCTGGCGGCGGCATCGAGCCGCAGGCTGGCGGCGTCCAGCTCGAGCAGCGGCCGCTCGCCGCCGTCGGGGCCGGCCCGCATCGTCAGCCCATGCACCTCGAGGGCAGGATCGAGACCGGCCAGCTTGCCGTCGATGCCCTCGAGGTTCACCGCGGCCTCGAAGCGGGCCGACAGCAGCGCCTCCAGGCGCGGCGTGAGCTGGTCGGCCTGGCCGAGCAGCAGTCGCAGCACCAGCGTCAGCAGCGCCACCACAGTGAGCGCCGCCGCCAGCAGCGTCAGGGACCAGCGAATGACCAGGCGAATCGGCGACATGGGCTCACATCAGCACGATGTCGTACTGCTCCTGGGAGTAGTGGGATTCGACCTGGAAGCGAATGGTCTTGCCGATGAACTCCTCCAGGTCGGCCACCGCCGCGGATTCCTCATCGAGCAACCGGTCGACCACCGACTGGGCGGCCAGCACCGTGTAGGTCTCGGCGCTGTAGGCACGTTCCTCGCGCAGGATCTCGCGAAAAATCTCGTAGCACACCGACTCCGGGGTCTTGAGGGTCCCCCGGCCGTGACAGGACGGACAGGCCTCGCACAGCGTCTGCTCCAGGCTCTCTCGAGTGCGCTTGCGCGTCACCTGTACCAGGCCCAGTTCGGTGATCCCGGTGCACTTGGTCTTGGCATGGTCGCGTTCCAGCGACTTTTCCAGCATCCGCAGCACCTGGCGCTGGTGCTCCGGATCCTCCATATCGATGAAATCGATGATGATGATGCCACCGAGGTTACGCAGCCGCAGCTGACGGGCGATGGCGGTGGCGGCCTCGAGGTTGGTCTTGAAGATGGTTTCCTCGAGATTGCGATGCCCCACGTAGCCACCGGTATTGACGTCGATGGTGGTCATCGCCTCGGTAGGATCGATCACCAGGTAGCCGCCGGACTTGAGCTGCACCTTGCGCCCCAGCGCCTTCTGGATCTCGTCCTCGACGCTGAACAGGTCGAAGATCGGCCGTTCGCCGGCGTAGTGTTCGATACGCTCCACCGCCGCGGGCATGAACTCCTCGGCGAACTCGACCAGCTTGACGTGGTTCTCCCGGGAGTCGATGCGCACCTTCTCGATGTCGTCGCGCATCACGTCGCGCAGCGTGCGCATGAACAGCGGCAGGTCATCGTAGATCACGCTGGGGGCGGAGGCGGTGACCTTGCGCTCGCTGACCTTGCGCCACAGCCGCAGCAGGAAATACATGTCCCCGGCCAGCTCCTCCTGGGTCACCCCTTCGGCGGCGGTACGCACGATGAAGCCGCCGGTGATCTCGATGGTCTGCTCGGCCTGGGCGGTCTCGATGAGTTCGCGCAGCCGCTCGCGCTCGCGTTCGTCCTCGATGCGCTGCGACACCCCGTTGTGCGGCGAATCGGGCATATAGACCAGATAGCGCGACGGCACCGAGAGGTGAGTGGTCAACCGCGCACCCTTGGAGCCGATCGGATCCTTGGTGACCTGCACCACCAGCGACTGCCCATCGTGGAGCAAGTGGGCGATGGAGACCTGTTCGTCGGCGGGGGTTCCCGGCGGCATCACCTCATGAGCATGGATGAAGGCAGCCCGCTCGAGGCCGATGTCGACGAAGGCAGCTTGCATGCCCGGCAGCACGCGAACCACCTTGCCCTTGTAGATGTTACCGACGATACCGCGGCGCCTGGCCCGCTCAATGAAGGCCTCCTGCAGCACGCCGTTCTCCACCACGGCGACACGGGTCTCCATCGGAGTCAGGTTGATGAGTACTTCACCGCTCATGCGGAAATCCTTGTCCAGAGGAAACTCGGAGCATTATGACATAGCCCTGACCTGGCGCGACTCGTTCCTCAGTTCTCGAACCACAGGGGAACGTCCTGGCGCGCCAGCAGTTCAGCGGTCTCGAACAGCGGCAGGCCGACCACCGCCGAATGGCTGCCTTCCAGGCGCGACACGAAGATCGCCGCGCGCCCCTGGATCGCATAGCCACCGGCCTTGTCGGCGGGCTCGCCGGTCGCCCAGTAGGCGGCGATCTCGTCGTCTTCGAGCTCGCGCAGCGCCACCTCGGTGGACACGCAGACGCTCAGCATACCGGCCGGCCCGACGACCGCCACCGCCGTCAGCACCCGATGGGTGCGCCCGGACAGCGAGCGCAGCATGGCGGCGGCGTGATCGCGATCGCGCGGCTTGCCGAGGATCGCATCATCGCACACCACCGCGGTGTCGGAACCCAGCGTCGGCAGCCTGGTGCCCGCCGCGCTGGCCTGCGCCTTCTCCTCGGCCAGGCGCAGCACATAGGCCTCGGGCGCCTCACCGGGGCGCGGCGTCTCGTCGATGTCCACCGGATGCACCTCGACCGGCACGCCGATCGACGCCAGAAGCTCGCGACGACGCGGCGAGGCGGAGGCCAAACGGATCAGCGGCGCGTCACTCGACTCATGCGGCATGCAGTCCTCCGGGCTCAGCTCTTGGCGGGGCGGCGCCGAAAGGCGCGAAACAGGGTCGTCAGCCAGGGCCACAGCAGCGCCCCGATCACCGAGGGCAGCAGGAAGGAGAGATGAATCGCGAAGGGACCCAGCAGCGTCCTGAGCCACTGTTCCACCAATTGCACCGTGCCCAGCAGCACCAGGATCAACACCGCCTGCTGGAGTAGCGAGTAAGCCCGGAAACGGGGATAGACCAGCGCGCACAGGAAGGCCAGTAGCGACAGCAGCAAGGCATTCTGGCCGAGCGGCGCGCCCTGGAGGAGATCCAGCAGGATGCCCAGCACGAAGCCATGAAAGACACCGACACGCTGCGGCGCCTTCATGCACCAGTAGATCAGCATCAGGCCCAGCCAGTCCGGCCGCCAGATCTGCCAGCCGTCGGCCAGGGGCATCACCTGCAGGCACAATGCCAACAGCAGGGTCAGCCAGATCCAGGGCAGGCTCGCCTCGGAACGCGTCGCCATCAGTCATCCTCCTCGACGGGGCCCATCACCTGCCGGGCGGCCTCTATCGCGCTCGGATCCAGCGACACTTGCCAGCCGCCACGCCCCAGGGCCTCGGGCGGTTCCGGCGGGAACAGCAGCAGGAAGTGGCGAGCACGCTGCAGCTGGGCCACCGGGCGAGCGTCGACCCGCGCGAAGGGTTCGCCGGGATCGTGAACCACGGCGGTGACTCGCGCCACCGGGTAACCGGCAGGGAAGCGGCCGGCCAGTCCGGAGGTCACCAGCAGGTCGCCCTCGCGGATATCAGCGGTATCGGGCACATGCAGCACGCTCAGGGTATCGTACTGGCCGGTGCCCTGAATGATGAAGCGCAGGCCGTTACGGTTGACCTGGATCGGCAGCGCATGACTGGCGTCGGCCACCAGCAGCACTCGGCTGGCATAGGCCGACACCGAGGTCACCTGCCCCACCAGTCCCGCGGCGTCCATCACCGGCTGACCGACGAACACCCCGTCACGGCGCCCGCGATCGATCACCATGCGGTGGCTGAAGGGATCAGGATCCAGGGACAGCAGCTCGGCGGTAATGAAGGGGATGTCGCGCTCGCGAGCGGCATCGAGCAGCTCGCGCAGCCGCACGTTCTCGGCGGTCAGGCTGGCCATGCGCTGAACCCGGTGCGAGAGGGTCAGGATCTGCTCGCGCAGCTGGCGATTCTCGTCCAGCAGTTCGCGCTGGTCCGAAAACGCCAGGGCCGCCCAGTTGAGGGCGTCACTGGGCAAGCTGACCAGCCACTGGATAGGAGCCACCAGCGTGGACAGCTGGGCCCGCACGGGCTCCATGCGCGTGAAACGCAGATCGGCGAACATCAGGGCCCCGGCGAGAAGCGCGCACAGCAGCATGCGATAGCCCGGCACCGATCCATGCGAGAACAGCGGTTTGATAACGCTCTCTCCCTATCTCCTTCGCGGCGCTCGGGGCCTTGCCGAGACGCCTGCCAGCACAGCACCACCGCGATGCATCATCCGCAACGGCAAGAGCCCTCGTCCGCCAAGGGGCGTTGAGTGATGTTGCAAGCGACGAGAGGCAGGCGCCTGATCCGGTCGCCGCCGGGACAATAGCGCCCAACATGTCGCCGGCAGCATCAAGGGGCGGCAGCCACGGCACTCTGGCGCCGCCGGCAACCAGGCTCACGCCCGACGCTCCCAGACCTCTTGCCTTGCCACGGGACGCCGAGCGCATCAATCATTCAGGACTTTCGTCAGTCGCTGGAGAGCAGCTCGAACGTATGCTGATCGATCATCTCGAGCGCCTTGCCGCCCCCGCGAGCCACGCAGGTCAGCGGATCCTCGGCGACCACCACCGGCAGCCCGGTCTCCTCGGCAATCAACTTGTCGAGATCGCGCAGCAGCGCACCGCCGCCGGTCAGCACCAGGCCGCGCTCGGCGATGTCGGAGGCCAGCTCGGGGGGCGACTGCTCCAGCGCGCTCTTCACGGCAGCGACGATGGAGCCCAGCGTCTCCTGCAGCGCGTCGAGGATCTCGTGGGAGTTCAGCGTGAAACTGCGCGGGATGCCTTCGGCCAGGTTACGGCCGCGCACATCGATCTCGCGCAGCTCGCCGCCGGGATAGGCGCAGCCGATCTCTTCCTTGATGCGCTCGGCGGTGGACTCGCCGATCAGGCTGCCATAGTGACGGCGCACGTAGGCGATGATCGCCTCGTCGAAGCGGTCGCCGCCGACGCGAATGGACTCGGAGTAGACCACACCGTTGAGCGAGATGATGGCGATCTCGCTGGTGCCGCCGCCGATGTCGACGACCATCGAGCCCTGGGCCTCCTCGACCGGCAGGCCGGCGCCGATCGCCGCGGCCATCGGCTCCTCGATCAGGAACACCTCGCGGGCCCCGGCACCCTCGGCGGACTCCTTGATGGCGCGACGCTCCACCTGGGTCGACATGCAGGGCACGCAGACCAGCACCCGCGGGCTGGGCGTCAGGAAGGTGCTCTGATGGACCTTGCGGATGAAGTACTGCAACATCTGCTCGGTAACGGTGAAGTCGGCGATGACGCCGTCCTTCATCGGCCGGATGGCGGTGATGTTGCCGGGGGTGCGACCCAGCATGCGCTTGGCGTCGGCGCCCACGGCAGCCACGCTGCGCATGTTGCCGGACTGGCGAATCGCCACCACCGACGGCTCGTCGAGCACGATGCCGCGCCCGCGGACATAGATCAGCGTATTGGCCGTCCCCAGGTCGATCGACAGATCGCTGGAAAACAGCCCCCTCAAACGTTTGAACATGAAGTCGTTACCTAGTGCAGACCGGGAACCCTGTGCGGGGGCAAACCGTATCACTGCACCCCACGGGCGGCAAGCGCCACGCCACCGGCCCTGCCCGCCAAGCCGCGAATGTGGTACCTTCTGCGGTCTTTTCCCCCACCCTTTCGAGGACATCCGATCATGGCGCTTGAACACGCAGACGTTCTCAGGGCCGCCCATCTGGCCCGACTCGGCCTGGACGAGGGTGAGGCCGACCGCTATCTCGACGACCTGGGCCGCATCCTGGAGATGGTCGACCAGCTGCAGTCGCTCGACACCGATGGCGTCGAACCGCTGGCCCACCCGCTGGACGCCACCCAGCGCCTGCGCGCCGACGAGGTCACCGAGGGCGATCAGCGCGAGACCTTCCAGCGCTGCGCCCCGGCGGTGGAGAACGGCCTCTACCTGGTGCCGCGGGTCGTCGAATGACCGCCTCCTCTTTTCATCGTCAATGACATGTCATCACGGAGCCCCGGCCCCATGCACGACCAGACACTGACCGGACTCGCCGCCGCCCTGGCCGCCGGCGAGTTCTCCAGCCGCGAGCTGACCGAGCACCTGCTCGCGCGCATCGAGCGCCATGACGGCGTCTTGAACAGCTTCATCACCGTCACCGGCGAGCAAGCCCTGGCCGCCGCCGATGCCGCCGACGCCGCCCGTGCCCGCGGCGAGGCCGGCCCGCTGATCGGCCTGCCGCTGGCGCTGAAGGACATCTTCTGCACCCGGGGCGTGAAGACCAGCTGCGGCTCGAAGATGCTCGACACCTTCACCGCGCCCTATGACGCCACCGTGGTCGAGAAGCTCGCCGCCGCCGGCACCCTGAGCCTCGGCAAGACCAACATGGACGAGTTCGCCATGGGCTCCTCCAACGAGAACAGCCACTACGGCCCGGTCAAGAACCCCTGGGACCTCGGCGCCGTGCCGGGCGGCAGCTCCGGCGGCAGCGCCGCAGCCGTCGCCGCGGGCCTGGTGCCGGCGGCGCTCGGCACCGACACCGGCGGCTCGATCCGCCAGCCGGCGGCCTTCTGCGGCATCACCGGCTTGAAGCCCACCTACGGTCGCGTCTCGCGCTACGGCATGGTGGCCTACGCCTCGAGCCTCGACCAGGCCGGCCCCATGGCCCGTTCGGCCTCCGACTGCGCCCACCTGCTCGGCGCCATCGCCGGCCACGACCTGCGCGACTCCACCAGCGTGGCGCGCGGCGTGCCGGACTATACCGAGGGCCTCGAGGCACCGCTGTCCGGCCTCAAGATCGGCCTGCCCAAGGAATACTTCGGCGACGGCCTGTCCGCCGAGGTGGAAAGCGCGGTGCGCGAGGCGATCAAGGTCTACGAATCGCTCGGCGCCACGGTGCGCGAGGTCAGCCTGCCGCACACCCACTATGCGATCCCGGCGTATTACGTGATCGCCCCGGCCGAGGCCTCCTCCAACCTGTCACGCTATGACGGCGTGCGCTTCGGCCATCGCTGCGAGAATCCGACCGACCTCATCGACCTCTACAAGCGCAGCCGCGCCGAAGGCTTCGGCGAGGAAGTCAAGCGACGCATCCTGATCGGCACCCACACCCTCTCCGAGGGCTTCTTCGACGCCTACTACAAGCAGGCGCAGAAGGTTCGCCGACTGATCCGCCAGGACTTCCTCGACGCCTTCGAGGCGGTCGACGTGCTGATGGGCCCGGCATCGCCGACCCCGGCCTTCGACCTGGGCGCCAACAAGGATCCGGTATCGATGTACCTGCAGGACATCTACACCATCGCTGTCAACCTGGCCGGCATCCCCGGCATCAGCGTGCCGGCCGGTTTCGCCGGTGGACGCCCCGTGGGCCTGCAGATCCTCGGCACCCACTTCGCCGAAGCCCAGTTGCTCAACGTCGCCCACCAGTTCCAGCAGGCCACCGACTGGCACCTGCGTCGTCCCGACCTCGCCGAGGAGACCGCCTGATGCAATGGGAAACCGTGATCGGGCTGGAGGTCCACGTCCAGCTCGCCACCCGCTCCAAGATCTTCTCCGGCGCCTCCACCGCGTTCGGCGCCGAGCCCAACACCCAGGCCTGCGCCGTCGACCTGGGCCTGCCGGGCGTGCTGCCGGTGCTCAACGAACAGGCGGTGGCCATGGCCGTGCAGTTCGGCCTGGGCATCCACGCCGAGATCCCCGAGGTCTCGGTGTTCGACCGCAAGAACTACTTCTATCCGGACCTGCCCAAGGGCTACCAGACCAGCCAGATGTACGAGCCGATCGTCGGCCCGGGTGAAGTCGAGATCCTGCTCGACGACGGCGAGCGCAAGACCGTCCGCGTGCATCATGCCCACCTCGAGGAGGACGCCGGCAAGTCGCTGCACGAGGACTTCCACGGCATGACCGGGATCGACCTCAACCGCGCCGGCACGCCGCTGCTGGAGATCGTCTCCGAGCCCGACATGCGCAGCGCGAAGGAGGCGGCCGCCTATCTCAAGGCCATCCACTCCATCGTCACCTATCTCGGCATCAGTGACGGCAACATGGCCGAGGGCTCGATGCGCTGCGACGTCAACGTGTCGGTGCGCCCCAAGGGCCAGGAGGCCTTCGGCACCCGCGCCGAGATCAAGAACGTCAACTCCTTCCGCTTCGTCGAGCGCGCCATCGAGTTCGAGGTCGAACGCCAGGTCGAGCTGCTCGAGGACGGCGGAAAGGTGGTCCAGGAGACTCGCCTCTTCGACCCCGAGGCCGACGAGACCCGCAGCATGCGCACCAAGGAGGAAGCCAACGACTACCGTTACTTCCCCTGCCCCGACCTGCTGCCGGTGGTGCTCGACCAGGCCTATGTCGACCACCTGCGCGGCAACCTGCCGGAGCTGCCGGCCGCCAAGCGCGAGCGCTTCCAGAACGAGCTCGGCCTCTCCGCCTACGACGCCGGCGTGCTCTCGGCGAGCCGCGCCATGGCCGAGTACTTCGAACGGGTCCACGAGGTCTGCGGCGACGCCAAGCAGGCCGCCAACTGGGTCCAGGGCGAGCTGTCCGGCGCACTGAACCGCGAGGGCCTGGCCATCGCCGACAGCCCGGTCTCGGCCGACCAGCTCGGCGGCCTCATCGTCCGAGTGATAGACGACACCATCAACGGCAAGGCCGCCAAGCAGGTGTTCCAGGCCCTTTGGCACGGCGAGGGCGGGGGCGAAAACAATAGCGCCGACGCCATCATCGAGGCCAAGGGCCTGAAGCAGGTCACCGACACCGGCGCCATCGAGGCGATGATCGACCAGGTCATCGCCGACAGCCCAGCCCAGGTGGCCCAGTACCGCGACGCCGAACCCGACAAGCGCGGCAAGATGATCGGCTACTTCGTCGGCCAGGTGATGAAGGCCTCGCGCGGCACCGCCAACCCCCAGCAAGTCAACAAGCTGCTCAAGGAAAAGCTCGACGCCCTGTGCTGAGCACATCGGGCGGGCCTCACCGGCCCGCCCCGTCGACTTCAGAGGACGACCCATGGCAGAAGATGTCGGCGCGCGCTTGCGCGCCCTGCGCAACCTGAGGGGCATTTCCCAGCGCGAGCTGGCCAAGCGCTGCGGCGTGACCCACTCCAGCCTGTCGCTCATCGAACAGGGCAAGGTCAGCCCCTCGGTGAGCTCGCTGAAGAAGATTCTCGACGCCATTCCGATGAGCGTCGGCGACTTCTTCACCATGGACCTGGAGAGCCGCGACCAGGTGTTCTATTCGGCCGACGAACTGGCCGACGTGGGCACCGGCGACGTGATCTACAAGCTGGTAGGCGGCAACCGGGCGACCCGGGTGCTCAACTTCATGGTCGAGACCTACCCCTCCGGCGCCGACACCGGCCGCGAAATGATCGCCCACCAGGGCGAGGAAGCCGGCGTGGTGCTGGAAGGCGAGATCGAGATCACCATCGGCGCCGAGACCCGCGTACTCGGTCCAGGCGAGGCCTACTACTTCGACACCAACGTCCCCCACCGCTTTCGCAACGTCGGCGAGGTCGCCTGCCGCCTGATCAGCTGCGCCACCCCCGCCCGCAGCTTCTGACCCACTCGGGCCGCGCCGAACCGTCGCCACAGGCCGGCCCTACCCGGCCTCACCGTGCCAACGCTCCTCGTTGTCGTCATCTCGCTTTGACAGCCATCGTCGCCGATGGGAATATCTGGAAACATTTTCCAAATATTCGAGGAATGCCCATGCCGATCGTCAATATCCAACTGATCGAAGGCCGCAGCGCCGAGCAGAAGGAAGCGCTGATCGAGAAGGTCACGGCCGCCTGCGTCGACAGCATCGACTGCACGCCAGAGAGCGTACGCGTCGTGCTCTCCGACGTGGCGATCCAGGACTTCGGCCTGTGCGGCGAATCGGTCGCCAAGCGCCGCGCCGCCAAGGAAACCGCGTCCTGACCCACTCCAGGCAAGAGGGGGCATGCGGGCTCGCGCCACCGCCTGCCCCCGGCCGATAATGAACCGACCGCCCCGCCACCCCACGCTTCTCCGCCACTTTCCCCAGCCGCGCCGCACGGAACAGGGAAGCCCCAGGCGCCTCGACTCACGCCACCGGCATACGCCTCACGACCGCCCCGATGACGACACGGGAAGCCCCTCCACTCGGGCAAGGTGCCTGGACGCCTCACGCCGAGCGACAGACCATACGACATAGCGCGTCGATCGGCTTCGAGTCGGCGCCCTTGCGCCAGGCCAGCATCAGCTGCGAGGAAATCGGCAGATCGTCCAGCTCATAGGCGACCAGGTCGTTCTCTCCCCGCGCCATGATGCTCGGCATGATGGCATACCCCATCCCCGCGGCCACCAGGCTACGAATGGTGATGTCGTCATGACACTCCTGGACGGTATTGGGCACGATGCCGGCTTGATGGAAGCAGCGATCGACCCTGTCGTAGCTGCCCGGGGTCGAATCGCGGCTGAAGCGAATGAAGGGCGCGTCGGCAAAGGCGCGTAACTCGGTCGGCAGCGACTCGGTAAGAGGATGACGCCGGCTGGCAACGATGGCCATGCGATAACGGGCAATCGGCAAGTAGGCTAACCGGGGGTCATCTTCCCGCTCGGTGAACAGAATGCCCGCATCGATCTCCCCCTCGACAATGGCTCGCGCCTGCGGGCCCGAGAGCATCGATTCCAGAGCCAACCGAATGCTCGGGTGCTCTGCACGGAAACGGCTGATCAGGTTCGAGATGCTCGGAATGCAGGAATGAATGGTGGTGATACCGATCGACAGGGCATCGCTATAGCCATCGGAGATGGCGCGGGCTTTCTTGGCCACGCTATCCAGCTCGGCCATCAGCCTGCGGCCATGATCATAGAGAAACTGACCCGCATGGGTCAGCGACACACCCTTGCGATCACGCTCGAGCAGCCGGGCGCCCACCTGCTCCTCCAGCAGGCGTATCTGGCGAGTCAATGCAGGCTGGGCGACGGGTATCCTCCCGGCGGCTCGCGTGATGGAGCCCGCCTCTACCACGGCCAGGAAATACTTCAGTTTCTTGGTATCCATTGAGCTGCCTCACCCCTCGAATCGAGCAGCATATCAAAAAAGCATGACCGCATAGGAAAGAAGTATTTTTTCTCGCCTACCTACCTGAACATACTGAAAAAAACTTGCCGAACAGGCGCCGATGTCGGACGTCTCGGCCGCCGGACGATGCGCTCCCCTCTTCATGAGCCAATGCCCTTTTCATGCCACTACCTCGCCCGGAAGACAAGGGTACGGAAGCGTCGAGCGAGCGACTGCGATGAGCGGTGGCGACGTGCATGAAGGCTAGAAAGACCGGGCCCATCGTGAGCACGAGACACGAGAACAAGCACAGGACAATGTGATGCAAGAACATGATGTAGACCGAATGATTGCCTTCCGGCAAGAGCTCCACCGACACCCCGAGCTTTCCTGCGAGGAGCGGCAGACCGCACGCCGTATCGCGAGCATGCTGCGTGAACTCGGCGTCGACGAGGTCCATGAAGCCATCGGCGGTCATGGCATCGTGGCCGTCATCGACGGCCAGCAGCCAGGAGCGAGCGTCGCCCTGAGGGCCGACATCGATGCCCTGCCCCTCCAGGAGGCCACCGGACTGGCCCATGGTTCGACCCATGCCAATGTCATGCATGCCTGCGGCCATGACGGCCATACTGCCATGCTGATGGGCGCAGCCCTTGAGCTGGTACAGTCACGCCCGCCCCGAGGCCGTGTGGTGCTTATCTTCCAGCCAGCGGAGGAACTCGGCACCGGTGCCCCCGCCATGCTGGAAGACGGGCTCCTCGAGCGCTTTCCCGTGCAGGCGGTCTTCGGCCTTCACAACTGGCCGGGCGTAGAGGCAGGCGCCTTCGTCATTCACGATGTGCCGCACATGGCTTCCAGCGATGACTTCGACGTGTGCTTCCACTCAGAGGGTGGCCATGGCGCCATGCCACACCTGACCACCGACCCGGTCGTCGCCGCCGGGCTGTTCGTCACCGCCATCCAACAGATCGTCAGCCGCAACGTCGACCCCGAGGATATTGCCGTGGTCAGCCTCGGCAGCCTGCAGAGCGGGCATGCCAGCAACATCATTCCCGCCACGGCGCGTCTGAAGGGCACGGCCCGCTGCTTCAAGCCCGGTGTCCGCCACCGGCTCGAAAGGCGGATTCGCGAGATCGCAGAGGGCATCGCCCGGGCCAGCGGCTGCGACGTGACGCTGGACTATGTGCCCTCGACCCCCGCGGTGGTCAACGATGCCGACTGCGCCAGGCTATGCCGGGAGGTCGTCGAGACGCACTGGGGACGCGACCGGCTGGTCGCGCACCCCATCAGCATGGGCGCCGATGACATGGGCTTCCTGCTCGAGGCGGTGCCCGGCGCCTACGGCTGGATCGGCAACGGCAAGGGCGACACGGCTCCCGCCCTGCATCAGCCGGACTACGACTTCAACGACGACATTCTCGCCCGCGGCAGCGACTTTCTCGCCGGCGTGGCCCGGCGCTTCCTGGATGAGCGTCACCAATAACCCACCAACATAACCACCACTCGACACCGAGGCCTGGCATGAGCGATCTCGAAAGAACAACGACACTCGAGGCGGCACCCCGGCGGACCATGACGTTTCCGCACATCTTCGTGGTGCTGTTCACCTTCATCTGCATCGCCGCGCTTTCGACCTACCTGGTCGATGCGGGCAGCTACGAGCGCACCACCACCGACCAGGGGCAGACCGTGGTCGTACCGGGCAGCTACGCCCTGGTGGAAACCGACAAGGCCGACTGGCTGACGCCGTTCATGGCGGTATTCGAGGGCATGCGCGAGGGCAGCAGCATCATCTTCTTCATCTTCATCTCCGGCGGGGCCTTCGGCGTGCTCAAGGCCACCGGCGTGCTGCAGACGCTGGTGGCCAGCGTCAGCCAGGCGCTGTCGGGGCGTGATATCGTCCTGATCCCCTTGCTGATGCTGCTGTTTGCCGCCGGCGGCGCCACCTTCGGCCTGGCCGAGGAAACGATTGCCTTCATCATCATTCTGGCCCCGATGCTGCGCCTGCTGGGCTACGATTCCATCACCGCAGCCGCCGTGCCCCTGGTCGGGGCCGGAGCCGGCTTTTCGGCCGCCTTCATGAACCCCTTCACCGTCGGCGTGGCCCAGGATATCGCCCAGCTGCCGATCTTCTCCGGCATGACGCTGCGCGCCTGCTACTGGACCGTCTTCGTCGGCGTCAGCATCGCCTTCGTGACGCGCTATGCGGCCAGGGTCAAGGCCCGCCCCGAGCACAGTCCGGTCTACCGCAGCGACCGCCGCCAGTTCGGCCACTCCGAACCATTGCCGGGAAGCCAACGACTGAGCCTGTCGGACAAGCTGGTGCTGACGGCTTTCGTCGGCGCGATCGTCGCCATCGCCTACGGGGTCATCCGCCACGGCTGGTACATCGGCGAGATGTCGGGCGTCTTCCTGCTGATGGGCATTCTGGTCGGCGCGCTGGCGCGCATGGGACCCAACGAGATTGCCGAGCACTTCGTCAGCGGCATCAAGGAGATTGCCATGGGCGCCCTGGTGGTGGGCTTCGCCTACGGCATCCTGATCGTGCTCAAGGATGGCAGCATCCTGGATACCATCCTGCACCGACTGGAAGCACTGCTGGGCGACATGCCAGCGGTGTTGACCGCCATCAGCATGTTCGTCGTGCAACTGCTGCTGAACTTCCTGGTGCCCTCGGGCAGCGGGCAGGCGGCTCTGACCATGCCGCTCATGGTACCGCTGGCCGACCTGGTGGGCGTGACTCGCCAGACCGCGGTGCTTGCCTTCCAGCTTGGCGATGGCATCTCCAACATCATCACCCCCACTTCCGGCTACTTCATGGCAGGCCTGGCCGTGGCCGGCGTGTCGTGGAGCAAATGGATCAAGTGGATACTTCCTCTCCTGTGCCTCCAACTGCTGCTGGCCTGCGGCATGGTCACCCTGGCCCATCTCCTCTCCTGGTCTTGAAAGGAATCTTCCCATGACGATCAAGCGCATCACCCTGCATGGCATCCGCCTGCCGCTCAAACGCCCCTTCAAGATTGCCTACGACACCTATGAGGACATCGAGAGCCTGGTGATCGGCATCGAGTCGACCAGCGGCCACACCGGCTGGGGCGAGGCCGTGGTCGACCAGCACGTCTCCGGGGAAACCTGGCAATCGGCGCGCCGCATCATCGCCGATGAGCTGGCCCCCCTGCTGATCGGCAAACCCGCCGAAGACATCGGCGCCTTTCACCGTGCCGCCGAAGCACGCGTCCGCCACAATCCCTCAGCCAAGGCAGCGCTGGACATCGCCCTCCACGACCTGCTGGCCCGGCAGTGTCGACGGCCGCTGCATGCGCTGCTCGGCGGGCGCTGCCACGAGCGACTCGAGCTGCCCTGCGTGATCAGCATGCTGTCGCCCGAGGAGATGGCACGCCAGGCCGACGACGCCTGCCGGCAAGGCTACCGCTCGATCAAGATCAAGCTGGGCGACACCCCGGAAGCCGACATCGAGCGCATCGCCAGGGTACGGGAAGCCCTGGCGCCCGGCGTGGCCCTGAGGGTGGATGCCAACCAGGGCTGGAGCGCCAAGCAGGCGCTGCAGGTGATTCGCCACGCCGAGCCCTACGGCGTGGAATGGTTCGAGCAGCCGGTATTCATCGAGAGTCTCGAGTCCCTGGCCCGGGTCAGCCACGCCACGGAGGCGGTGATCATGGCCGACGAACCGATTCACGGACTACGCGACATGCTTCGGGTCATCCGCCTCGAGGCGGCCGACATGGTCAACATCAAGCTGATGAAGTCCGCCGGCCTGCATGAGGCCCGCACCATGGCCGAACTGGGCATGGCGGCCGACATTCCCTGCCAGGTGGGCTCGATGGTGGAGTCTTCCATCGCCACCCTGGCCGGTGCCCATCTGGCCATCGCCCATCCCAACATCGTCGCCAATGACCTGGTCGGCCCGGCGATGCTCGCGAGTGACGTGGCCGAGATGCCCGGCGACGACACGCACATTGCGCTCGACGAGTCGGCGGGGCTCGGTATCGACATCGACCGCGACCGCGTGCGCGAGCTCAGCGCCTTCGAGGACGACATCGACTGACGTCGTGGGCGAAGGTCTTGCCGCTGGAAGAGCCCGCCGCAAGCAGACACGCGAAGCGGGCTCACGCGATGCCGCTCGCGCCACAGCAATGCAGAAATCGCTGGGCAACACCCATAAAAAAGCCGGCCGCGGCGAGCCGCGGCCGGCAAGTCGAGGGGAACCTTCCCCATCAGTGCTCGAGTCGCTGGCGCCCTTCAGGGCGCCAGGGTCATCCATACGCTCTTGAGATCGGAATACTCCTCCAGCGAGTGATGCGACTTGTCGCGGCCGTTGCCTGACTGCTTGACGCCGCCGAAGGGCACCGTCTGGTCCATGTCCGCCCAGTTGTTGACGAACACCTGCCCCGAGCGCAGTCGGCGCGTGACGCGCATGATGCGGTCGATGTCCTGGCTCCACAGCCCCGCCGCCAAGCCGTAGTCGCTGTCGTTGGCCAGCCGCACCGCCTCGTCCTCGCTGTCGAAGCCGAACACCGACAGCACCGGGCCGAAGATCTCCTCGCGGCCGATGGCCATGGCGTCGGTGACGCCGTCGAACACCGTCGGCGGAATAAACAGCCCGGGACCGTCCAGCGCCTTTCCACCTGAACGCAGGGTCGCGCCCTCCTCCACGCCGCGGCGGATATAGTCGAGCACCCGCTCGTACTGGGCCTGATCGACCATCGCGCCCATGAAGCTGTTCGGGTCCAGCGGGTCGCCGGGCTGCATGCGTTCGGCGGCGGCCAGCACCTTGTCGACGAAGGCCTCGCGAATGCTGTTCTCGACCAGCAGCCGCGAGCCGGCGATACACACCTCGCCCTGGTTGTGGAAGATCGCCCCGGCGGCGTGCTCGGCGACCCTGTCGAGATCCTTGCAGTCGGCGAACACCAGGTTCGGGCTCTTGCCGCCGCACTCCAGGAACACCTTCTTGAGGTTCGACTGGCCGGCGTACTGCATCAGCTGCTTGCCGACCCCGGTGGAGCCGGTGAAGGCCAGGCAATCGACGTCCATCGACAGCGCCAGCGCCTTGCCCACGGTGTGGCCGAAGCCCGGCAGCACCTGGAACACACCGCGCGGCAGGCCGGCCTCGCGGGCCAGGCTGGCCAGGCGCAGCGCCGACAGCGGCGACTTCTCCGAGGGCTTGAGGATCACGCTGTTGCCGGCGGCCAGCGCCGGGGCGATCTTCCAGGCGGTCATCATCAGCGGGAAGTTCCACGGCACGATGGAGGCCACCACCCCCAGCGGCTCGCGCAGCACCAGGCCCAGGGCGTCGTTGCCGGTGGGCGCGACCTCGCCGTAGAGCTTGTCGATCGACTCGGCGTGGTGGCGCAGGCAGCCGATGGCGCCGGCCATGTCGCCCAGCGAACTGCCCACCGGCTTGCCCATGTCCAGGGTGTCGAGCAGCGCCAGCTCGTGCTGGTGGGCCTCCATCAGCTCGGCGAGGCGCAGCAGCACGGCCTTGCGCTGGCCCGGGGCCCGGCGCGACCACTCGCCGCCCTCGAAGGCGCGCCGGGCGGCCGCCACCGCCGCCTCGGCGTCGGCGACGTCGCAGCTCGCCACCTCGGCGAGCGTCTCGCCGGTGGCCGGATTGATCGTGGTCAGGGTCGCGCCGTCGGCAGCGTCGACGAAGGCGTCGTCGATATAGGCGCGGGTCTCGAGGCCTTGCTCGACCAGCGAGGCGGCCAGCGCCTGCCAGTCGGCGCGGGTCGTCGGGGCGGGGCTCATGCGCGAATCTCCTCTCGTGGGGCGGTGCCGGTCACCACATGCTCGGACAGGCGCCGTGCGGTCTCGTCGAGCGCCTGGCGGGCCAGGCGCACCAGCTCGTCGATCTCTTCGTGGGTGATCACCAGGGGCGGAGAGATGATCATGGTATCGCCCACCGAGCGCATCACCAATCCGGCCTCGAAGCACAGGTCGCGGCACAGGTTGCCGGCGGACAGCGACTTGTCGAAGCGCGTGCCGGCGGCCTTGTCGGCGACCAGTTCCAGGGCGCCCATCAGACCCAGCGAGCGCGCCTCGCCGACGATGGGATGCTCGGCAAGCTCCGCCCAGCGCCGGGCCAGGTAGGGCCCCAGGTCCTCGCGCACGCGATCCACCACGCCCTCGGCCTCGAGCAGCTCCAGGTTCCTGAGCGCCACGGCGGCACAGGTAGGATGCCCCGAGTAGGTGAAGCCGTGGAAGAACTCGCCGCCCTCGTCGATCAGGGTGTCGGCCACCCGGTCGCCGACCAGCACGCCGCCGATCGGCAGATACCCCGACGAGAGACCCTTGGCGATCGGCATCAAGTCCGGCTCGAGGCTGAAGTGCTGGCTGCCGAACCACTCGCCGAGGCGGCCGAAGCCACAGATCACCTCATCGGCGACCAGCAGGATGTCGTACTTGGCCAGCACCTCTTTCACCGCCGGCCAGTAGCTTGCCGGAGGCATGATGGCGCCGCCGGCGCCCTGCACTGGTTCGGCGATGAAGGCGGCGACGTTCTCCTCGCCGAGCTCGAGAATCTTGTCTTCCAGCGCCGCGGCGCACTGGCGGCCGAAGGCCTCCGGCGACAGCTCGCGCCCCCGCCCTTCACCAAACCAGTAGGGCTGCGCCACGTGGGCGATCTCGGGCACGCAGGGCCCACCCTGGTCATGCATGGGCGCCATGCCGCCGAGGCTCATGCCGGCCACGGTGGAACCGTGATAGCCGTTCTCGCGACCGATGATCCAGCGCTTGCCGGGACGGCCCTTGAGCGCCCAGTAGCGGCGCACCATGCGCAGTACCGTATCGTTGGCCTCGGAGCCCGAGCCGGTGAAGAAGACATGATTGACGTGTGCCGGGGCGAGCTCGCAGAGCTTCTCGGCCAGCTTGAGCGCCGGCGGATGGGTCGTCTTGAAGAAGGTGTTGTAGTAGGGCAGCTGCTCGAGCTGGGCCGTCGCCGCCTCCACCAGCTCCCGGCGGCCGTAGCCCAGGTTCACGCACCACAGCCCCGCCATGCCGTCGAGGATTCGATGCCCTTCGCTGTCATGGATGTAGACGCCCTCGGCGTGAGTAACGACGCGGCTGCCCTCCTCGCCCAGCGCCTTGAAGTCGGTGAACGGATGAAGGTGATGGGCACGGTCGCGGGCCTGGTATTGCGGTGTCTGCATGATGATTCTCCTTGATGACACGCCAGTCGGGGCGCGGCCGATCAGGCCGGGGTCGCAGTCGAGGCACCGACGCGCGCATGGTCGCGGCAGGACTCGGCGAAGCCGCGGAAGATGGCGTCGTAGAGCGGATGCTCACGGGGCTGCCACTCGGGATGCCACTGCACGGCCAGGGTGAAGCTCGGCGCGTCGGTCACCGAGATGGCCTCGACCAGGCCGTCCGGGGCCTGGGCCTCGGCGGTCAGCCCCTCGCCGAGGCGGTCGATGCCCTGCTGGTGCAAGGAGTTGACCCGCGACACGGGCTCGGCATACAGCGCCGCCAGGCGCCCGCCGGGGCGGATCGACAGTTCGTGAACCGGGGCGTACTGTGCCGCCCGCTCGCCCGCCGGCTCTCGGTGGTCGAGCATGCCGGGCACGGCCTGCACCGCCTGGTGGAGGCTGCCGCCGAAGGCCACGTTGAGCTCCTGGAAACCGCGGCAGATGCCCAGCAGCGGCAGGCCGAGATCCAGCGCCGCCGGCACCCAGGCCATGGCGGCGGCATCGCGATGGCGATCGTCGCGGGTATTCTCGGGGGCACGCTCGGCCCCGTAGCGGCCCGGCTCCACGTTGGTATAGCTGCCGGTCAGCACCAGGCCGTCCAGACGCGACAGCAGCGGCGTCACGCCGGCGGCGTCGAGGTCATCCCAGACCGGCAGGATGATCGGCTCGAGCCCATAGTCGCGCAGGGCGCTCAGGTACTTGTCGGTGACCATATGGGCGGGATGCCCCTCCACCTCGCGGCGACAGGCGATCACTCCCACCAGGGGTCGGCTCTGCATGGCAGCCTCCTCAAACGGCATGACAGGGAAGTTGTTATGGTTTGCTCAACATAGCGCGGTTGATTAATCTTGCCAACCCACCAAAGGCGTAGACGCCGCCAAGATCAATTCAATTTACTGTTTTTAAACAAATAAACCTCAAAAACCCTCGCCTTTAGGCGATCCGGAACGCCCATCAAACCGTAAAAGATTTGACAACAAATACGAACACCCCCAATGATGACAGCCATGCCAACGTCCGAAGGAAACAGGTGTCATCATGCCCTCTCACCCCGCCGACGAAGCCCGTGATTTCCTGGCGCGTCATCCCGACGTCGCCAGCATCGACCTGCTGATCAGCGACCTCAACGGCGTGATGCGCGGCAAGCGCATCCCCCGCGACAATCTGGAAAAGGCCTACGAGAACGGCGTCAACCTGCCGGCCTCGGTGTTCGCCCTGGACATCCTCGGCAACACGGTGGAGGCGACCGGCCTGGGGCTGGACACCGGCGACGGCGACCGGGTCTGCCGCCCCGTGCCGGGCTCCCTGATGACGACGCCCTGGCTGCGCCAGGGACGTCAGGCCCAGTTGCTGATGACCATGGAAGACAGCGACGGTGGCCCCTATCCCGTCGATCCACGCCAGCTACTCGCCGGGGTGCTCGAACGCCTGCGACGCGGCGGCCACAATCCGGTGATCGCGGTGGAGCTGGAGTTCTACCTGGTCGACCGTGCACGGGATGCGCTGGGCATGGCTCAGCCGCCCTGTTCGCCGGCCAGCGGCGAGCGCGCCACCCACAGCCAGCTCTACTCGATCAGCGAGCTCGACGAGTACGCGGACTTCCTCGAAGACATCCACAGTGCGGCCGAGGCTCAGGCCCTGCCGCTGGATACCGCCTTGAAGGAGTGCGCTCCGGGGCAGTTCGAGATCAACCTGATCCACTGCGACGACGCCCTGGCGGCCTGCGACAGCGCCGTGCTGCTCAAGCGTCTGATCAAGGGCGTCGCCCTGCAGCACGGCTTCGAGGCCACTTTCATGGCCAAGCCCTATGGCGACGAGGCAGGCAACGGCACCCATGTGCATATCAGCCTGCTCGACGAGAGCGGCCGCAACGTCTTCGCCGCCGAGGACGGCGACCCGCTGGGCACCCCGGCGCTCAAGCATGCGGTGGCCGGGCTGCTGGAAACGATGCCCGCCTCCATGGCGCTGTTCGCCCCCAACCTCAACTCCTTCCGCCGCTTCCAGCCGGGGCTCTACGTGCCCATGGCACCGACCTGGGGCTTCGACAACCGCTCGGTGGCGGTGCGCATTCCCTCCGGCCCCAACGTTGCGCGGCGCCTCGAGCACCGCGTCGCCGGCGCCGATGCCAACCCCTATCTGCTGGTGGCCACCCTGCTGGCGGCCATCGACCACGGGCTGCGCCAGCAGTTGACGCCCCCGGCGGCGATCACCGGCAACGCCTACGATCAGGTCGCCCCCAGCCTGACCAACAGCTGGAGCCAGGCCCTGACCCTGCTGGAAGACAGCGACGCGCTCACCGAGGCCCTGGGCCCTGAGTTCCTGCGCGTCTTCCTCGCCAACCGCCGCGCCGAGCGCGACCAGGCCATGCAGGCGGTGAGCAAGCTGGAGTACGACTGGTATCTGCGCCACGTCTAGGCCGTGACCGCAGCCCCGGGTCGGCCCGACGCCGCTCCGGGGACATCGACGCCGTCCTCCGTCTGGCCATCCGCCAGACCCCATAAAGTGAACATCGACCGCGGGAGGCCCATGGGCTTCCCCAGGGCCCCGTCGTGCCCCGCCGGGGTCGCCAACAACAATCCACGCCCCAAGGCCCCTGGGCCGGCCGCACCTCACAACACCACCAACGGAGGTCGCCATGAGTGCTCCCCAACCCTCGCCACACCCCTTCTCGCCCTCGCTGCCCGCCCGCGATGGCACCGGCCGCACCCTGCTGCTGGTGCTCGCCGTGCTGGCCACGGTCGGCGGCCTGACGCTGACCCACGAGCCGGGCAGCGACTACGGCTGGGCCAGCCTGGTGCCGTCGCTGATCGTGCTGGTCATCGCCATCGCCACCCATCGCACCCTGGAAGCACTGGCCATCGGCGCGCTGTCCGGGCTGATCATGCTCCAGCCGGAGGACTTCGTCGGCGAGCTGGCCGACATCTCGCTGTCGGTGATGATGAACGAGACCATCGCCTGGCTGATCCTGGTCTGCGGCCTGATGGGCGGCTTCATCGCCATGCTCGAGAAGTCCGGCTGCACCCTGAGCTTCAGCCACTTCATGACTCGGCTGGTCAAGACCCGTCGCCAGTCGCTGCTCAGCACCGCCGCGCTGGGCGTGCTGATCTTCATCGACGACTACCTCAACGCCCTGGCCACCTCGGCGGCCATGAAGCGCCTCACCGATCGCTTCGGCGTCTCACGCGAGAAGCTGGCCTACATCGTCGACTCCACCGCGGCGCCGATCTGCATCCTGGTGCCGATCTCCACCTGGGCGGTGTACTTCGCCGAACTGCTGGAGACCAACGGCGCCACCGAGGGCCCGGGCATGGGCCTCTACATCGCCTCGATCCCCTTCATGCTCTATGGCTGGGTGGCCATGGGCCTGGTGCTGCTGGTCGCCAGCGGCAAGCTGCCCGACCTGGGACCGATGAAGGCCGCCGAAGCTCGCGCCCGAGCCGGCCAGCCGATCCCCGACGGCGCCCCTGACGCGGCGCTGGACGACACGACGCCGACCCAGTCGCCGTGGCGCGGCGTGTTCAACTTCATAGCACCCATGGCGGTGCTGATCGGCGCCAGTGCCTACTTCGAGATCGACCTGCTGAAAGGCGTGATGGTCGCCACCCTGTTCACCCTGGTGCTCTATCTCGTCCAGCGCCTGGCCACCTTCGCCAGCCTGATGGACGGCATCATGGACGGCTTTCGCACCATGATGCTGCCGCTGGCCATCGTCGCCGTGGGCTTCGTGCTGCGCGAGGTCAACGACCAGCTGGGCATGACCCAGTTCATGATCGATGCCCTCGGCCCCTACCTGACGCCGGCGCTGCTGCCCGCCCTGGTGTTCGTCTCCATGGCCGTGGTGGTGTTCGCCACTGGCTCCTCCTGGGGCGTGTTCGTGATCTCGATCCCCATCGTGGTGCCCATGGCCCAGCACATGGACGCGCCGATGCCGCTGGTGGTGGGCGCCCTGCTGTCGGCGTCGAGCTTCGGCAGCCATGCCTGCTTCTTCTCCGACTCCTCGGTGCTGTCCTCCCAGGGCAGCGGCTGCCTGCCGATGCAGCACGGCCTGACCCAGTTCCCCTACGCGCTGCTCGGCGCCCTGGTCACCGCCACCGGCTTCCTGGCACTGGGCTACGCCCTGACCTGAGCCCGCTCCAGAGCCTCGTCTCTCCCGTTGCGCGGCGCCTCGGCGCCGCGCCTTTTTCGGGTTCTTCACGGATTGGCATGAATGCCATTGTGGGAGCGCAGCTCCGCTGCGCGATATCGCCCGAGGGGCGATCCTCAGTGGCACCCAGCGTGCCTGACAGTGCCCCTCTTGCAGCAAGGCTGAACGCTCACCATGCCGTGCTAGACCATGCAGCCCGAGCCGGGATCATGATGGATGCGCTAACGCTAATCCCGCAATATCCCTCCAGGACAGCCACTGCCCGGTGAAAAGCACCAAACGGTCATTCAGGCAAGAGCGCCTCGACCCCCTCCACCTCGCCGCAGCGATCCGGCGTATAGCCCGGCAGCTCGGACACCGCCGCCTGAAAGGCCTCGCCGGCCAGCACCTGGCACAGTGACTTGAGCTTCGGCTCGGCCAGGCTGCGCCGGTGGCAGACCAGCAGATAGTCCTCCAGCGCCAGCGGCACGAAGTCGAGTCCGAAGCGCCGCGCCGCCGCCTCGACCCCGAAGCCCGCATCCGCCATCCCGGCGGCGACATAGGCCGCCACCGCCGAATGGGTATATTCCTCCAGTTCGTAGCCACGGATCCGCTTCGTCGAGAGCCCGGCATCCGTGAGCAGCCCGTCCAGCAGCGCCCGGGTGCCGGACGCCGCCTGGCGGTTGATGAAGCGGACCTCGTCCCGCACCAGGTCCGCCAGGCTTCTCACGCCCAGCGGATTGTCCGGTGCCACCATCAGGCCCTGGCGACGGGTGATGAAGCGCAGGATGCGATAGCTCCGCGGCTTCAGCAGGTCGCGATACTCCCGGCTCACCCGCCGACCGACCTCGCCATGTGGCAGGTGGAAGCCGGCCAGGTCGCAGGCTCCGCGATGCAGCGCCGCCAGGGCCTCGCGGGGGCTGCAGTACTGCAGGTCGAGGCGCAGCTCGTCGAGGTGTTCCGGCAGCAGCTCGACGGCATAGCCATGGCTGGCATGCAGCCTCAGCACCGGCATGACACCCTCCAGGGTCTGCTGGATGGCCAGGTTGAGCTCCGATCCCAGGCTCTCCAGCTGTGGGCCGAGCCGTGCGATCACCCGCTGTTCGGCCCACAGCAGCTTCTCGCCCAGCGGCGAGAGTCGCGCTCCCTTGCCCCGCTCCAGATCGACCAGCGCGATGCCGAAGAACTCCCCCCACTTGTTGAGCAGGTTCCAGGCATGGCGATAGGAGATGCCGACGGTCTCGGCGGCCCGGGTGAGCTTGCCGTGCCGGTGCACCGCCTCGAGCAGGCCGAACAGCTTGGGATCGAGCTGGTTGCCGGCCTCGTCGCTGAAGTACCAGGCCGGCGTGATGCGGATACGCTTCATGTGAAGAAAGTTTCATATTTTGCCATCGAGATACCAATGCTAGCTTTATACGCACCGTGACGCACGCCCCTTCCATAATATGAACAAGCGTGCATAACCAGCCAGCACTACAACGAACCAGGGGGACTCGATGAGCGATTCCCGTGAGTGGACGCCCCAGGCGATCCAGGCCGAGATCGACGCCCTGAAGCACAAGCCCGGCGCCCTGCTGCCGATCCTGCACGCCATCCAGGACCGTCTCGGCTTCGTGCCCGAGGGAGCGGTGCCGATCATCGCCGAGTCGCTGGGCCAGACCCGCGCCGAAGTGCACGGGGTGATCAGCTTCTACCACCACTTCCGGACCTCGCCGCCGGGTCGCCACGTGGTTCAGGTCTGCCGCGCCGAGGCCTGCCAGTCGGTGGGCGCACGCGCCCTGGAAGCCCACGCCAAGGCCAGCCTCGGCGTCGACTTTCACCAGACCACGGCGGATCGCGACATCACCCTCGAGGCGGTCTACTGCCTGGGCAACTGCGCCTGCGGCCCCTCGATTCGCGTCGATGACGAGGTTCGAGGCCGGATCACGCCAGAGGCCTTCGACGCCCTGGTCGACGAACTGCGCACCCAGCCCCTGGAGGTGATCGGATGAGCGTCCGCGTCTTCGTTCCCTGCGACACTACCGCCCTCTCCCTGGGCGCCGACGCCGTGGCCAGGCGCCTGGAGCGCGAGGCCGAGAGCCGCGGCCTGGCGCTGACCGTGGTGCGCAACGGCTCCCGTGGCCTGGCCTGGCTGGAGCCGCTGGTCGAGGTCGAGACCCCGGCCGGCCGGGTCGCCTTCGGGCCGGTCACGCCCGGCGACGTGCCGGCGCTGCTCGACGCCGGCCTGCTCGAGGGCCGCGACACCCACCCGCTGGCCCTGGGTCCCACCAAGGCGATCCCCTACCTGGAGCGCCAGCAGCGTCTGACCTTCGCCCGCATCGGCGTCACCGACCCGCTGTCGATCGCCGACTACCTGGCGCACGACGGCTTTCGCGGCCTGGAGGCGGCGCTGACCCGCGAGCCCCAGGACATCGTCGAGGAGGTCAAGGCCTCCGGGCTGCGCGGTCGCGGTGGTGCGGCCTTCCCCACCGGCATCAAGTGGCAGACGGTGCTCGATGCTCCGGCGGACCAGAAGTACATCGTCTGCAACGCCGACGAGGGCGACTCCGGTACCTTCGCCGATCGCTTGGCGATGGAATGCGATCCCTACATGCTGATCGAGGGCATGGCCATCGCCGGGCTCGCGGTCAACGCCACCCAGGGCTACATCTACCTGCGCTCCGAGTACCCGCTGGCCAAGCGGATCCTCGATGCCGCCATCGTCCGCGCCGAAGCGGCCGGCTATCTCGGCGACGACATCCGCGGCAGCGGCCGTGCCTTCCACCTGGAGGTGCGCCTGGGTGCCGGCGCCTACATCTGCGGCGAGGAGACCTCGCTGCTGGAAAGCCTCGAGGGCAAGCGCGGCCTGGTGCGGTTCAAGCCGCCGCTGCCGGCCATCGAGGGACTGTTCGGGCGCCCCACCGTGGTCAACAACGTGCTGTCGCTGGCCGCCGTGCCCTTCATCCTCGCCGAGGGCGCCGAGGCCTACGCCGGTCACGGCATGGGCCGCTCCCGCGGCACCCTGGCGCTGCAGCTGGCCGGCAACGTCAAGCGTGGTGGCCTGGTGGAGCTTTCCTTCGGCACCACGCTGCGCACGCTGATGGAAGAGTTCGGCGGCGGCACCGCCAGCGGCCGGCCGCTGCGCGCGGTGCAGGTCGGCGGCCCACTGTGCGCCTACCTGCCCGAGAGCCAGTGGGACATGCCGCTGGACTACGAGACCTTCGCCGAGGTCGGCGCCGGCGTCGGCCACGGCGGCGTGGTGATGTTCGACGACAGCGTCGACATGGCCGAGCAGGCCCGCTTCTCGATGGAATTCTGCAAGGTGGAGTCCTGCGGCAAGTGCACGCCCTGCCGCATCGGCTCGACCCGCGGCGTGGAGGTCATCGATCGCATCCGGGCAGGCCGTGACCGCGACGCCAACCTCGCGCTGCTCGGCGAGCTGTGCGAGACCATGGAAGACGGTTCGCTGTGCGCCATGGGCGGCATGACGCCCTTCCCGGTGCAGAGCGCCTTGAAACACTTCCCCGACGACTTCCAGCGCGCGCCGGAAGGAGACCGCTCATGATTCAGCACTTCGATCCCCGCCAGCACGACAGGGACCTCGGTACTCCGCCGCCCTCCCCGGCCGCCGACGCGGCACCGGTGAGCGTCGAGATCGACGGCGTGGCCATCAGCGTGCCGGAAGGTACCTCGGTGCTGCGCGCCGCGGCCCTGGCCAACATCAACATTCCCAAGCTGTGCGCCACCGACAATCTGGAAGCCTTCGGCTCCTGCCGGCTGTGCGCCGTCCAGGTCGAGGGCCGGCGCGGCACGCCGGCGGCCTGCACCACGCCGGTGGCCGAGGGCATGAAGGTCACTACCCAGAACGACCGCCTGGCCCGGCTGCGCCGCAACATCATGGAGCTCTACATCTCCGACCACCCGCTGGACTGCCTGACCTGCCCGGCCAACGGCGACTGCGAGCTGCAGGACATGGCCGGCGCGGTAGGCCTACGCGAGGTGCGCTACGGCTTCGAGGGCGAGAACCACCTGGCCGCCGAGACCGACCACTCCAACCCCTACTTCAGCTTCGATCCCAGCAAGTGCATCGTCTGCTCGCGCTGCGTGCGGGCCTGCGAGGAGGTGCAGGGCACCTTCGCGCTGACCATCGACGGCCGCGGCTTCGACTCCAAGGTCTCTGCCGGCCAGGACGAGGCCTTCATGGACTCCGAGTGCGTGTCCTGCGGCGCCTGCGTCCAGGCCTGTCCGACCTCGACGCTGATGGAGAAGAGCGTCATCGATGCCGGCCAGCCCGAGCACAGCGTGGTCACCACCTGCGCCTACTGCGGCGTGGGCTGTTCCTTCGAGGCCCAGATGAAGGGCGACCAGCTGGTACGCATGGTGCCCTACAAGGGCGGCGACGCGAACCACGGCCACTCCTGCGTCAAGGGCCGCTTCGCCTTCGGCTACGCGACCCATCCGGACCGCATCACCACGCCGATGATCCGCGAGTCCATCGACCAGCCCTGGCGCCCGGTCGAATGGGACGAGGCGATCGCCTTCGCCGCCAGGCGCCTCACGGCGATCCAGGACCAGCACGGCCGCGAGAGCATCGGCGGCATCACCTCCTCGCGCTGCACCAACGAGGAGACCTACCTGGTGCAGAAGCTGATCCGCGCTGCCTTCGGCAACAACAACACCGATACCTGCGCACGGGTCTGCCACTCACCCACCGGCTACGGACTGAAGACCACCCTGGGCGAGTCCGCCGGCACCCAGACCTTCGACTCGGTGATGCAGGCCGACGCCATCATCGTGATCGGCGCCAACCCCACCGACGCCCACCCGGTGTTCGGCTCGCTGATGCGCAAGCGTCTGCGCCAGGGCGCCTCGCTGATCGTCGCCGACCCGCGGCGCATCGACCTGCTCAAGACGCCGCACCTCGAGGACGCCCAGCACCTGCCGCTGCGCCCGGGCACCAACGTGGCGCTGGTCAACGCCCTGGCCCACGTGGTGGTCACCGAGGGCCTCGAGGATCACGACTTCATCGCCAAGCGCTGCGACACCGAAGCGTATCGCGCCTGGCGTGACTTCATCGCCGAGCAACGCCACTCCCCGGAGGCCAGCGAGGCGACTACCGGCGTGTCCGCCGAGGCGGTGCGCCGCGCCGCGCGCACCTACGCCACCGCCGGCAACGGCGCCATCTACTATGGCCTGGGCGTCACCGAGCACAGCCAGGGTTCGACCATGGTGATGGGCATCGCCAACCTGGCGCTGGCTACCGGCAACATCGGCCGCGAGGGCGTGGGCGTGAACCCGCTGCGCGGCCAGAACAACGTGCAGGGCTCCTGCGACATGGGCTCCTTCCCCCATGAGCTACCGGGCTACCAGCACGTCGCCGACGTCGCGGCCCGCGGTCGCTTCGAGGCCGCCTGGGGTGTGGCGCTCGACGACGAGCCGGGCCTGCGCATTCCCAACATGTTCGATGCCGCCATCGAGGGTACCTTCAAGGCGCTCTACGTGCAGGGCGAGGACATCGCCCAGTCCGATCCCAATACCCAGCACGTGGAAGCGGCGCTGTCCTCGCTGGAGTGCCTGATCGTCCAGGACATCTTCCTCAACGAGACCGCCAAGTATGCCCACGTGCTGCTGCCGGGCTCGAGCTTCCTGGAGAAAGACGGCACCTTCACCAACGCCGAGCGGCGCATCAACCGCGTGCGCAAGGTGATGCCGCCGCTGGCCGGCAAGGCCGACTGGGAAGTCACCGTCGACCTGGCCCGCGCGCTGGGCTATCCGATGGAGTACACGCACCCGTCCGAGATCATGGACGAGATCGCCCAGCTGACGCCGACCTTCGCCGGCGTCAGCTACGACAAGCTCGACGAGCGCGGCAGTCTCCAATGGCCCTGCAATGCCGAGCATCCCGACGGCACCCCGACCATGCACGAGGTCGACTTCCCGATCGGCAAAGGCCGCTTCGCGATCACCGAGTACGTGGCCACCGAGGAGCGTGCCAACCGTCGCTTCCCGCTGCTGCTGACCACCGGGAGGATCCTCTCCCAGTACAACGTCGGCGCCCAGACCCGACGCACCGACAACCAGGTGTGGCACGACGAGGACGTGATCGAGCTGCATCCCTCCGACGCCGAGGTACGCGGCATCAAGGACGGCGACTGGCTGGGCATCACCAGCCGGGCGGGCCAGACGGTACTGCGCGCGCGGCTCAGCGAGCGCATGCAGCCCGGCGTGGTCTACACCACCTTCCACCACCCGGGTAGCGGCGCCAACGTGATCACCACCGACAGCTCCGACTGGGCCACCAACTGCCCCGAGTACAAGGTGACTGCGGTTCAGGTGGAGAAGGTCAGCCGGCCCTCCGAATGGCAGCGCCGCTTCGACGAAGTCGACCGCCAGCAGCGCGAATACCTGGCCACGGCCCGGGAGGCGGCATCATGAACCGTCGCCCGGCGGCAAGCGTGGCTCTCCCCGTGGCGCATCATCGCGTCGAGGAGCACCGTGGCGCGTCGGGCTGGTATCGCGACGACGCCGAGGACGCCCTGGCCCTCGAAGTACCGGTGGCGCTGGTCTACAACGGCATCTCCCACGCGGTGATGATGGCCAGCCCCACCGACCTGGAGGACTTTGCCCTGGGCTTCAGCCTCACCGAGGGCATCATCGCGCACCCCCACGAGTGCTACGACCTGGAGCTGCAGGAAGACACTCGCGGGCTGACGGTGCAGCTGACGATCGCCAGCCAGCGCCAGGCGGAGCTCAAGCAACGCCGCCGCAGCCTCGCCGGACGCACCGGCTGCGGTCTGTGCGGCACCGAGGCGCTGGACCAGGCGATCCGTCCGATTCCGGCGGTGCGGGCGCCGGCGCTGACCGATGCCGCCATCCAGCGGGCCCTCGGGGAGCTGTCCGAGCACCAGGCGCTGCAGGCGGCCACCGGCGCCTGCCACGGCGCCGCCTGGTGCGACGCCGACGGGCGCATCCTGCGGGTGCGCGAGGACGTGGGCCGCCACAACGCCCTGGACAAGCTGATCGGCGCCCTGGCCCGCGAGGGCGGGCCAGGCGAGGACGGTTTCGCCCTGGTCTCGAGCCGGGCCAGCTACGAGATGGTGCACAAGAGCGCCAGCGCGGGCATCGGCGCCCTGGTGGCCGTCTCGGCGGCTACCGCGCTGGCGGTGGAGCAGGCCCGCGAGGCCGGCCTGCTGCTGGTCGGCTTCGCCCGCCCCGGCCGTCACCTGGTCTATCATCGCCCCGCCGGCACGGCGCCGGTTCGGGCTCACGGTTGAGGAGTCGAGTATGTCGCACGATCAAGGCCAGACACTGGTGCACATGGTCAACCAGATCGCCGCCAACCTGAGCGGCGGCCGCGAGACCACAGAGACCGTGGAAGGCGTCTGCACCCACCTGGAGAAGTTCTGGGCCCGGGCCATGAAACAACGCATCGTCGCCAGCCTCGACGAGCCCGACAGCGGCCTGACGCCGCTGGCTCGCCAGGCCGTGGAACGGCTGGCCGAGCGTCAGACCGCCAAGGCCGGCTGACGCCCCACGCGACGCCCGAACATCGCCAACCAAACGCGGAAGGGCCGACCCACGAGGGTCGGCCCTTCACGTTCTCAAGGAAACACGCAGACACGCCAATCTGCCATACCGGGATCCGTGCATGGAACACAACGCAGCCGATTAATCATTTGATTACTTAGCCGCCTCCCGTCGGAGTGGCAACATGCCATGGATTACATTAATCTGGCAGCCACTCCAAATAACATAAAAAGCTTATGAAACAGTCAAGCACAGGAATCGACAATACGAATCTTTATGCGCAATGGGACTTTACCGGGCAAGAATTCCCTCTTCCTGAAGGGGCCGGCTCTGGGTGCATAATGAGGACATCGCTGGCACACGGCGCCACGATCTATTACTCCGAATACAGGGTGATCAAGGATTGCACCCTGGAAATCCAATCCTCACAAGACGACCTGGGAGACCTGCTTTGCACTCTGGTCTTACTATCCGGAAAATTGACACTGGCAATGCCATCGGGATACATCCAGGAGCAAGACGCTGATCACTCGCTGATTTTTCGCGTATTCGAAGAGGGAACACGATTCCACCTGCCCGGCAATCAAGTCATCAGGCATCTTGGCGTGTCTATCCCCCTGGAGAGCCCTTGGCTGATAGAAGACGATATTCGCGCCTTGATTGCCCCCTTCCTGAAGGCAAGGGAAAGAGATCTCATCACTCAACTTCCCCTCGGAAAAACCACCAGACAGTGGGCAGCAGACCTTTTTCTGCATGCATCTGAGGCACCTTACCCCACGGTAGCACTGCATCGGGAAGGCCTCGCCAAATGTTACCTTTCCAGCCTGTTGCGAGACTATGACGCTTCAAGAAACCAGGCCTCAACGAGTATCGACGAGCCTTCGGAATGGGAATTGAAGACATATGAAGCAGCCTGCGAACACATCAGAACAAATCTGGGCAAGAGCCTGAACACCAGAGCAATGGCAAATAAGTTCGGTATCAGCCGCACCAGATTTAACGAATTATTCGTCATCCTCCAAGGCCAGTCTGCCAGCAGTTATATAAGACACCAAAAGCTCACAGAGGCAAAACGCCTTATCGAGTATGAAGGCGCACCGATCAAGGTGGCCGCCCATGCCGTTGGATACCATCATGTCAGCAATTTCACACGTGCGTATCGGCAATATTTCGGCGGAACACCATCCACGAGCCGTCATGGAAACATCAGCGAATTGTCAAGCTGACAGCAGAAGAAAAACCGACGCTTGAAATGATTCTTACCGGGCACACGCGGCACTTAAACGAGGGGTGACGCTTGACGAGGCCCATATATCTTACGAAATGATAACCTTTGGAGAAAATGATAACTGAGTAGTGTGGCCATTGGCAGCTCGACATGACTAACCTTGTCAACTTCAAAAGGAATAAAACACCACAAGGGATCGAGACGCCGCCATGAACCACACCTACCGTACCGTCTGGAATGCCGCCAGAGGCAACTGGCAGGCCGTGGGAGAAAACGTCCGCAGCACGGGAAAAAGCCCTGCCAGCTGCCGCTTAGCCCGCCCGTTCAGCTGGCCAGTTGGCGGCCTGATGCTGGTAACCCTCCCCGCGCTCGGCTCGGAGTTGCCCAGCGGCGGGCATATCGTTGGGGGTGCCGGCAATCTCGATCGCCAAGGCAACAGCCTTACCATTCGACAAGACAGCCAGAACCTGGCCATCGAGTGGGACGACTTTTCCATCGCGGAACATCACCGAGTAGACTTCGTTCAGCCCAACGCCGAGTCGTCCGCGCTTAACCGCGTGACCGGCGACAACGTTTCCGAGATCCGCGGCGCCCTCTCCGCCAACGGCCGAGTGTTCCTTATCAACCCCAACGGCATCTCGTTCTCCTCCACCGCCCGAGTGGATGTCGGCGCACTGGTGGCCTCCACGCTGGATATCTCCACCGAAGACTTCATGGCGGGGCGCTATACCTTCGAAGGCGGTAGCGGCAATGCAGTCATCAACCAAGGCAATATCACCGCCGCCGAGGGCGGCCATGTAGCGATGATCGCCGCCGAGATCATCAACACCGGCAGCATCGACACCCCGCGCGGCAACACTCTGATGGGCGCGGGCAGCCGGGTCACCCTCGATCTCGGCGGGCCGCTCAAGATCGAGGTGGAAGAAGCCGCACTGGAGACCCACATCGAACAGGGCGGGGCCATTCGCGCCGACGGCGGGCGAGTCTACCTCACCGCCCGCGCCGCCAATGACCTGGCCAGCAGCGTCATCAACCACACCGGCATTACCGAGGCCCGCACCCTCGCCAGCGGTGAGAATGGCGAAATCATGCTGATGGGCGATATGGACTCCGGCAGCGTGCAGGTGGCCGGTACGCTGGATGCATCGGCTCCCGCAGGCGGCGACGGCGGCTTTATTGAAACCTCCGCCGCCCGCGTTCAAGTAGCCGACGGCACTACCGTGACCACCCACGCTGGCAACGGCGACACCGGCACCTGGCTGATCGACCCCAAGGACTTCACCATCGCCGACAGTGGCGGCGACATGACAGGCCAAACGGTAAGTGACGCACTGGCCAGCAACGATTTCGAAATCGAAACCGCCACCATGGGCACGGACGGGGGAAATGGCGACATTCTGGTCAACGATGAGCTGAGCTGGAGCAGCGCCAACACCCTGACACTGAATGCCGAGCGCGATATCGAGATCAACCGTGAGGTGAGCATTACCGGTGGAGGGACTCTAGCGTTGCAGTATGGGCAGGACAGTCCAGCGTCGGGCAACACTGCCAGTTATTACGTCAATGCACCAGTCAACCTTGCCAGGAGTTATCGTCAAATCTGGTGGATGGCGGTCAGGCCGCATTCCTGTCTGATTGATCGGCTACCTGCTCTCCGTCCTGGAACTTGACGTTGCTG
>NZ_JACHXM010000033.1 GCF_014192055.1 Halomonas organivorans
GAAGCCCGAAGCCCGAAGCCCGAAGCCCGAAGCCCGAAGCCCGAAGCCCGAAGCCCGAAGCCCGAAGCCCGAAGCCCGAAGCCCGAAGCCCGAAGTGGAATGTTCCACGTGAAACATCGGCAAAAAAAGGTTCATCGCAGATCAGCGTGAAGCCACTGCCGAGCCCGGTTGGCATGGTGAGAGTGTTCTTTGTGGCAGCGAGCTTCAGATCACGAAAGAGGGCGGCACCAACAGAGGGGATGTCCCGGGCGCCTGGCGGCGCCATTCGTCGAGGCGTCGAACCGGCAGAGGATCTGCGCTCCTACGACAACCTGCTCGGAGGCACTGGTCCGCTGAGGGGCTCCTCAAAGGAGATTCCATGTTGCCCTGCAAGCATTAGGGGCTCTGGAGTGCCGGACCGTGCGCCCACACCGGTATTCACACCAGGTGCGAAGAACGCAAAAAGAAGGGCCGGCGAGTCGCCGGCCCTTGGTCGTCGTGCGCGTTGCTTAGTGCTGGAGCTCGGCGATGTCCGCGATCTCGAGGAACAGCGCCTGGAGGCTGGCCAGCAGGGCCAGACGGTTGCGTTTCACCGCCTCGTCTTCGGCCATGACCATCACGTCATCGAAGAAGCGGTCGACCGGTTCACGCAGACCGGCCAGAACATCCAGGGCATCGCCGTAGCGGGCCGCGGCGAACAGCGGGGCGACCTTGTCCCGGCAGGTATCAAGGGCCTCGGCCAGGGCTTTTTCCGCATCCTCTTGGAGCAGGCCATCGTCGACCTTGGCGGTCACCGCATCGCTCTGCTTGGAGAGAATGTTGGAAACCCGCTTGTTGGCGGCGGCGAGGGCGGCGGCTTCCTCGCGGCTGGAGAAGACCTTCACGGCCTGCAGCCGGCGAGCGAAGTCCAGCGGCTTGGTGACCGGACGGGAACGTACCGCCAGATAGACCTCGGCACCGATACCTTCATCCTGCGCCCAGGCACGGAAGCGGTCGAGCATGTAGGCAAGCACCTCGTCGACCAGGCCGTCGGCGTAGGGCAGCTCCTGATGCTGGGCGGCGGCCAGCTCCAGCAGCTCGCGCAGGTCGAGGTCCAGCTCGCCCTGGATCAGGATGTTGAGCACGCCGATGGCGGCACGACGCAGGGCGAAAGGATCCTTGGTGCCGCTAGGGCGCTGCCCGATGCCGAAGATCCCGGTCAGGGTGTCGAGGCGATCGGCGAGGGCCAGGGCCTGGCCGGTACGGGTCTGCGGGATGGCGTCGCCGGCGAAGCGCGGCAGGTATTGCTCCTCGAGGGCCCGGGCAACTTCCGCATCCTCGCCGTCATGAGTGGCGTAGTAGCGGCCCATGATCCCCTGCAGCTCGGGGAACTCCAGCACCATTTCGGTCACCAGGTCACACTTGGCCAGTTCTGCGGCGCGACGAGCGTGGGCCACGTCGCCGTCGATGCGGCCGGCGATGAAGGCGGATACCGCGGCGTTGCGATGGGCCTTGTCGGCCAGCGTGCCGAGCTTCTGCTGGAAGACCACGCTGGATAGGCCGGCGATACGCTCGGCCAGCGGGCGCTGGCGGTCAGTCTCGTAGAAGAAGGCTGCGTCGGCCAGGCGCGGGCGAATGACCTTTTCGTTGCCCTGGATCACCAGTTCCGGAGAGGGGCTGTCGATGTTGGAGACGGTGATGAAGCGCGGCTTGAGCCGGCCGGCATCGTCCAGCAGGTGGAAGTATTTCTGGTTGGCCTTCATCGAAGAAATCAGGCACTCGGCTGGCACTTCGAGGAAGCGCTCATCGAAACCACCGGTCAGCGCGACCGGCCACTCGACCAGGCCGCTTACCTCCACCAGCAGGGCCTCGTCGATGACGGCCTGGGCTTCCTGAACCTCGGCCTCTGCCAGCACCTGTTCGCGAATGCGCTCGCGACGAGCGTCACGGTCGACCAGCACCCAGGCGCTTTCCAGCGCGGCCAGATAGTCGTCGGCATGAGAAAGGGGAAGCGGTTCGGGCGCATGGAAGCGATGGCCGCGGGTGGTACGACCGGCCTGGAGGCCCAGGGCGGCGGCCTCGACGACACGCTCGCCGTAGAGCATCACCAGCCAATGGGCCGGACGCGAGAACTCGACTCGGGAGGCGCCCCAGCGCATGTTCTTGGGTACCGGCAGGGCGGCGATGGCCTTCTCGACGATGCTGGGCAGCAGGGCGGTGGTGGCCTCGCCCTGCTGCTGCTCGCGATAGCCGAGCCAGGTACCCTTGTTGGTCTCCAGATGAATCAGCTGGTCGACGGTGACGCCGCAGGAGCGGGCGAAGCCCTCGGCGGCCTTGGTCGGCTGACCGTCCTTGAAGGCGGCGGCCAGCGCCGGACCGCGCCGCTCGACCTCGCGGTCCGGCTGCTTGTCGGCCAGGTCCTTGACCTGCACCGCGAGGCGGCGGGGGCTAGCGTAGGCCTTCACCTCGCCGTGGGTGATATCGGCCTCCTCGAGACCGCGGCGGACGCCGGCGGCGAAGGCATCGGAGAGATTGTCGATCGCGCCCGGCGGCAGTTCCTCAACGCCCAGTTCGACCAGAAAGGTATCGGCTGCCATCTCAAGCGTCTCCTTCGGCAAGCAGTTCGCGGCGCAGGGCTTCGGGGGCCAGCGGGAAGCCGGCGGCCTTGCGCGATTCGTAGTAGGCGTGCGCCACGTCCCGGGCCATGGTGCGCACGCGCAGGATGTAGCGCTGGCGTTCGGTGACCGAGATGGCATGACGGGCGTCGAGCAGGTTGAAGGTGTGCGAGGCCTTGAGTACCTGCTCGTAGGCGGGCAGCGGCAAGTTGGCCTCGAGCAGTTTGGTGCACTCGCGCTCCTGGTGATCGAAGGCCCCGAACAATGCCGGCACGTCGGCGTGCTCGAAGTTGTAGGTCGACTGCTCGCGCTCGTTCTGCAGGAAGACGTCGCCGTAGGTGACCTTGCTGCCGTCCGGCGCGATGGTCCACACCAGGTCATAGACGCTGTCGACGTCCTGGACGTACATGGCGATGCGCTCGATGCCGTAGGTCAGCTCGCCGGTAACCGGATAGCACTCCAGGCCGCCGGCCTGCTGGAAGTAGGTGAACTGCGTTACCTCCATGCCGTTGAGCCAGACCTCCCAGCCCAGCCCCCAGGCGCCGAGGGTGGGGGATTCCCAGTTGTCCTCGACGAAGCGGATGTCATGAACCAGCGGGTCGATGCCCAGACGCTTGAGCGACCCCAGGTAGAGCTCCTGAAGGTCGGCCGGGGACGGCTTCATCACCACCTGGAACTGGTAGTAATGCTGCAGGCGGTTGGGGTTTTCTCCATAGCGTCCGTCGGTAGGACGGCGGGAAGGCTGCACGTAGGCGGCATTCCAGGTCTCGGGACCGATGGAGCGCAGGAAGGTGGCCGGGTGGAAGGTCCCGGCGCCGACCTCCATGTCCAGGGGCTGGAGGACCACGCAGCCCTGTTCGGCCCAGTACTGCTGCAGGGCCAGGATCAGGCCCTGGAAGGTTGTCACGTCTGGCGTCGACTGTGTCATTGCGGAAGCACCGTTGGCCATGAATTCACGAGCCGTCAAGTATACAATCACGGGCAGATCGGTTATAGGCGCAGCCCGGAATACCTGGGGCCATCGTCGTCGGGCGTGGGCTCGGGGCTGATCCGTCGACGGAGCCCGGAGTGCCGGACCATCGAGAGAGCGCGGTGCCCCCTCCCTGGGCGCTACCGACGCCATCCATGGCGTAGGACCCTCTCTTCGCTCCGTCCCCGGCGCCCCTCATCAGCGGCCCAACCGCGGTGGCTCCAACCGCATAGAGAGGAATCAGCATGATCGTAGTGACAGGCGGAGCCGGCTTCATCGGCTCGAATCTGGTCAAGGCACTCAACGAGCGCGGTCGCGACGACGTGCTGGTGGTCGACGACCTTCGCGACGGCACCAAGTTCGTCAACCTCGCCGACTGCACGCTCGGCGACTACCTGGACAAGGACGACTTCCTGGCCCGGGTTCGGAGCGCGCTCAACGGCGAGAATCCGCACCTGCCGCCCATCGAGGCGATCTTCCACCAGGGGGCCTGTTCCGACACCACAGAGTGGGACGGTCGCTTCATGCTCGAGAACAACTTCGAGTACTCCAAGGAGCTGCTGCACTTCTGCCAGCTCAAGGGGATCCCCTTTATCTACGCCTCATCGGCGGCCACCTACGGCGGCAGCGAGGTGTTCCGCGAGGAACCCGAGCACGAGAAGCCGCTCAACGTCTACGGCTACTCCAAGCTGCTGTTCGACCAGTACGTGCGTGCGCGCCACGACGAGTTCGACAGCCAGGTGGTCGGCTTCCGCTACTTCAACGTCTACGGCCCCCGCGAGCAGCACAAGGGCAAGATGGCCAGCGTCGCCTATCATCACCACACCCAGATCAGCGCCGGGCAGGACCTCAAGCTGTTCGGCGCCTGGGACGGCTATGAGGCCGGCATGCAGAGCCGCGACTTCATCTATGTGGGCGACGTGGTCGACGTGAACCTGTGGTTCCTCGACCACCCAGAGTCCTCCGGCATCTTCAACCTGGGGACCGGGCGTGCCGAGCCTTTCAAGGCGATCGGCGAGACGGTGATCGACTACTACGGCAAGGGCAGTATCGAGTACATCGACTTTCCCGACGAACTCAAGGGGCGCTACCAGAGCTACACTCGCGCCGATATCGAGCGACTCCGCGAGGCCGGCTACGACCGTGAGTTCCGCACCGTCGCCGAGGGGGTGCGGGCCTACCTGGAGTGGCTGAATGCCTGAGCCGGGAGAGCGCATCCTGGTCGTCGGCCCCTCCTGGGTCGGCGACATGGTCATGGCCCAGAGCCTGTTCATGACCCTCAAGGCGCGTGATCCGGCGGTGCGCATCGGCGTGGTGGCGCCGGCCTGGTCGCGGCCGATCCTCGAGCGGATGGAGGAGGTCGACGAAGTCGCCGCCCTGGAAGTGGCCCACGGCGAGTTCGGTTGGTCCGCGCGGCGCAAGCTGGCAGCATCGCTCCGCGGGCGCTTCGATCGCGCCATCGTGCTGCCGCGCTCCTGGAAGTCCGCGCTGGTACCGTTCCTGGCACGTATCCCGCAACGTACCGGCTTTCACGGCGAGCAGCGCTACGGGCTGCTCAACGAGCGACGCCGCCTGGACAAGGCCGTGCTGGACCAGACCGTGAAGCGCTTCGTGTCGCTGGGGCTGCCGGCGGAGGAGGCAGCGCGCGGCGACTTCCCGATTCCTCGCCCGGCGCTGCGGCGCGACGACGCCAATCTGGCCGCGCTGCACGCGGCTCATGGCCTGGGAAGACGCCCTGCCATCGCCATGATGCCCGGTGCCGAGTACGGCCCCGCCAAGCAGTGGCCGCTGGCCCATTTCCGGGCGCTCGCCGAGGCGTTGGTGAGTGAAGGCTTCGAGGTGCGAGTGATGGGCGGCCCCAAGGACGAGCCCGCCGGCGAGGTGATTGCCGCCGGGCTAGCCCACGTCCACAACCTGTGCGGCAAGACCCGCCTGGCGGACACCGTGGACCTGCTCGCCGACTGCCGTCAGGCAGTGACCAACGACTCCGGCTTGATGCACGTGGCCGCGGCGGCGGGCACCCGGGTGCAGGCCATATACGGCTCTTCTTCGCCGGCCTATACCCCTCCGCTCACCGAAAATGCCGAGATCCACTATCTGGCGCTGGACTGCTCGCCCTGCTTCGAGCGGACCTGCCCACTGGGGCACACCAACTGCCTCAAGCAGCAGTCGCCCGAGCGACTGCTGCGCGCCATCCTCAGCGACTAGCTTGACCGCTGTCGGGCTGGTCCGGCGTCGCCGAGGCCGGCTCCGGGCGGGGAAAGTCCAGTCCCTCCCAGAGCCGACGCTGCAGCGCGGTTTCCTCCTTGAGCCGGGCGTTGAGCGGCTCGAGTCCATAGCGCTCGACCAGGGTCGGCTCGTCGGCGAGCAGCGATACCCCTAGCCCCGCCCGGTGATGATCGAGGCGAAAGCCCATTGCCTCGAGCACCGTGGGCAGCACGTCCATGGTCGAAGCCTCGCGGCGCAGGCGGCGCGGTGCCAGGTCGTTGTGGAGCAGCATCAGTGTGTTGGCCCGGGGCCCGGCGATCAGGTCCTCCCAGGCCGAGACGCGCATGGTCAGGTGGTCGCTGGCGATCACCACCAGGGTGTTGGCCAGCAACCCCTCGGCCTCGAGCCGTTCGACGAGCTGCTTGACCAGCCAGGCCGAGCATTCCACCGAATAAAGGATATCCACGCCATCGTGCTCGCCCTGGCGCCGGCGGCAGGCCCGGGCCGGATAGCCGGCGGGGGGATGGGTGCCGAGGCTCAGGGCGATCACGCCCCAGGGGCCGCCCTCGGCCTCGCGGCGGCGGATCTCTTCCAGGGTGAAGTCGTAGAGGCTGTCGTCGTACAGGCCCCAGCTGTTGAGATAGTCGGGGTCCTCGAGGCGCGGGGCCAGGGTCTCTCGACCGCGCACCCGGTCGAAGCCGTGGCCGGTGTAGAAGCGACCCTTGCCGGCGAAGCGGGTGCTGGCGCCGCCCAGATACGTGAGGTGATAGCCCTGGGCGGCGAGCAGATCACCCAGGCAGTTCACCCCGGGCACGACCCGCTCCAGGGGCTCGAACTGGCTGTCGTGGAGCAGCCCGGCCGGCATCAGCGGCGCACCGCACTGGCTGGCGATCATGCCGGCCATGGTCCAGCCGGTATTGTCGAGCTGGCGCACGCCCTCGAAGACCACGCCGCGCTGGCTGAGCTCGGCCAGCGGCGCGTAGGCATCGCCGAAGCGTTCGCGATCCGCATAGGTGCGTTCCAGGCTTTCCAGGTACAGCACCAGCAGGTTGGGGGGCTTGGCCGGCGTGTCCCGTATCACCGGCGGCACGTAGCGGCGATCCAGCCAGGCACCATCCTCGGTGACCAGCGCCGCGCCACGCTGGCCGAGACCGAGGAGCAGGGGGTTGCCGATCAGCAGCAGCACGGCCAGCAGCCGCTCCCGGCGCGCCCAGCGAGCATCGGTGCGCACCAGCCAGGTGAAGGCCGCCAGGATAGGCAGCATGGCCAGCGTATAGAGCACGGCGGCGATCAGGCGCTCGCCACCGCCGTGTTCGCCGATCCCTGCCTGGAGATGGAAGAACACCGCGCCCAGGTCGACGTTGCCGAAGCTGTCGGCCAGATAGACGTAGATGCCCCACAGGATCAGCGGCAGCAGCGACCAGGGCCAGCGAGGGCTCGGCGGCGAGTCGCCGGAAGCGACTCCCCAGCGGCGTGCATGGGCCAGCCACAGCCAGCCGGCGGTGATCGGCCACAGCGCCAGCCCCGGCAGGCGGGTAGCGGTCACCGCCGTGAAGCCCAGGGCGAGACCCAGGGTCAGCAGGGCCCACCAGCGTGGCCGCTTGAGTCGGGAGAGCAGGGAAGCGTCAGGCATCGTCGTCGGAGGTGGCGCGCTCGTTCTCGTACAATTCGTTCAGCTTGGCATACTTCATGTAGGCGTGGAACGCCGTTGTCATGGCCACGGTGAAGCCGTCCGCACCCTGGAAGAGGCCGCCCTTGAGGATCAGCTTGCGAAAGGTCGCGGTGGCCGCATGCAGCGCCGGGTTGATGGCGGAGGGTGGCTTGCCGCGCTCCTTCATCGCCCAGGCGTCGCGGCTCGAGAGCGCGTCGATGCGACTGATCCAGTGCGACAGGTCGCGATAGGTGAAGTGGCGGATGTGAGCATCCAGGTCTACCACCGCGGGTGCCTGCACCGAGGAGTGCGCCTTCTTGGGCAGGTAGCCCGAGGTGGTGCGGTTGTAGAGCCGGGTGACCGGGTCGGGGTAGAAGCCCGCGGCGCGAATCCAGTGGCGGCCGGCGAAGTTGCGTCGCTTGAAGCGATAGGCCTGCTGGGGATCGTCCAGCGCGAGCCCCTGGATCGCCGCGATGGCGTCCTCGTCGAGGCGTTCGTCGGCGTCCAGCGCCAGGATCCAGTCGTTGCGCGCCTGGGGCACGGCGAAGGCCTTCTGCGGGCCGTCGCCGAGATAGGGCTGGTGGATCACCCGGGCGCCGGCGGTCTCGGCGAGCGCCACGGTGTCGTCCTGGCTGCCGGAGTCGACGACGATCACCTCGTCGCAGACCCGTTGCAGGGAGGCGACGCAGTTGCTGACGTTGTCGGCCTCGTTGAGCGTGATGATGATGCCTGAGATGGGCGTCATGGGCGGGTCTCGCTGGTCGAAGGAGAGGTCAGGCGCTCGGCGATGGCCTTGGCGGCGGCGGCGAGATCGATAGCCGCCATGTCCGCCTCGTGGGCGCCCTCGGGCGGGCAGAAGGCCAGGCGTCGGTCCTCGGCGTTGCAGGTCTGCCAGCGCAGCGGGGTCGCCGAGCGGCGCGACGGGTAGAAACCCGCAGTGGCCCGGTTCAGGCATGCGGCAACGTGCAGCGGCCCGGTAGAGCCAGCGATGAACAGGTCGGCCGCCGCCAGGCGGCGGGCGAAGACCTCGAGCCCCGGGCTCGGCGGCAGGCGCCTGGCTTCGAGTCCGGCGCTGTCGAGCGTCTCGCAAAGCGCATCGGCGTTGTCGCTTTCGCCGGGCCCGGCGGTGATCACCCAGGCCGGCGCCTGGCCCGCCTCGCGTAGTCGAGCGTCGACATCGACGGCCAGCCTGGCGTAGGCCTCGGGCGTGAGGTTGACCGCCGAACCGCCGCTGCCGGGGTGCAGGAACAGCCAGGGGCGGTCGTCATCGAGCCCGGTGGCCACGGCCACGGCCTCGCGCTGGCGGGCGCGCTCGTCGGCGCTCAGCGGCCAGTAGGGCGGCGTCGGCCGCGGCGGTACCGCGATCCCCAGTGCTTCGAGCAGCGCCTCGGCGAGCTCCAGGTTGTAGGCGTACTCGGGCTTCTCCGAACGCGACCTGCGCTGGGTGATGCGACGGTTGTAGAATAGTTGTGCCCACTTGGTGGCCGGCGCCAGGCGCAGCGGGATGCTGGCTCGCCAGCCCAGCCAGCCGATGCGCGGTGTGGAGAACAGCGTCAGCAGGGCGTCGAATCGCTCGGCCTTCAGGCGAGCCAGCAGCTCGCGTCGGCCCTCGCGACCGGCTTTGTCGCCGGGGTCGATGATCACCTCGTCCACCCAGGGGCAGGCGTGGGCCATGGAGGCGGTATAGTCCGGGACCAGCACGCTGACATGGGGGCGTGGCGTGGCGGCCTTGAGAGCCGCCAGGGCCGGCCAGGCCAGCATGAAGTCGCCGAGCTTGTCGTTGCGGACCACCAGCAGGCGCGGCGGCCGTTGGTCGGAGAAACTCGTCATGGGGCTCCCGAGCCCCGCCACCGAATGGAGGATGCCTTGCGACCCAAGGTCATGCAGCTCTGCCTCTCGAACGGCTGGGGCGGACTGGAAATGTATCCTGCCCGGATTATACCCGAGCTGGCCCGTCAGGGGTGGGAGGCCCACGGCCTGGCACTTGCGGGCTCCCGGGTGGCGGCGAGCCTCGAGGCGGCCGGCGTCACGCCGCTGACGATGGCGTCACGCGGCCAGGCGCTGTGGCGGGTCGGCAGCATTCTCGCCTACCTCAAGGCCCACGGGATCGAGGTCATTCACTGCCACAAGTCCAGCGACCTGCGCCTGGGCGCACTGCTGGCCACGCTGCGTCCGGGACTCCGGCTGTTCTTCACCGATCACATGGGCGTCACCCGACCCAAGCGCGATCCCTACCACCGCTGGGCCTACGGCCGGGTCACCCGGCTGTTCTCGATCAGCGAGGCGACCCGCGCGCGCAATCTCAGGGCCTTCCCGCTGCCCGCCGAGCGCATTCGACGGCTCTATCTCGGCATCGATCCGGCCCCTTACGTCGAGGGTCTTTGCGAAGGTGAGTGCGCGTCGCTGCGCGCCGAGCTGGGCGTGCCCGAGGGGGCAGTGGCCATCGGTCTGCCCGGTCGAATCACGCCGGGCAAGGGGCAGCGGGTGTGGGTCGAGGCCCTGGCACGGCTTGCCGAGCGGGCCGAGACAGGCGGGCTCGCGTCAGCCTGGCACGGCGTGGTGATCGGCGGGCTCGGCGCGGAGGAGGGCAGCAATGCGGCCTTCGTCGAGGAGCTTCGCATGCGCATTCAGGCACTGGGGCTCGACGCGCGGATCACCTTCTCGGGCTTTCGCGCCGACCTGCCGCGCTGCCTGCAGGCGCTGGATATCGTCTGCACGCCCTCGCGTAACGAGGCCTTCGGCTTGACGGTGATCGAGGCCATGGCCGCCGGCCGGCCAGTGGTGGGGGCGTCGAGCGGGGCGATTCCCGAGCTGGTGAGCCCGGACACCGGGCGACTCGCCGCTCCCGAATCGCCGGAGGCATGGGCCGCGGCGCTGGCCGAGCTGGTCGACGACGGCGCACTGCGAGAGCGGCTCGGCGCGGCCGGCAGGAAACGGGTGCTCGACGACTTCACCCTGGCCCACCACGTGGCGGCGCTGGTGGCGGAATACGCCGGTCAGCCCTCCCGGGAGGAGGCATAGCCGCGGCGGATGGCCGACATGGCCGAGGCGGCGTCGAACTTGGCCAGCGATCGGGCGAGTCGCTCGAGATTGGCTTCTTGCCAGGCGCCGGGAGAGCGCAGCCGGCAGCGGTCGAGGTCGATCAGCCACGGCCGCTCGGCGGCATCGACCAGCAGGTTGCGGGCGTTGAGGTCCACGTGATCCAGGCCGGCGTCGTGGAAGCGACGCACCGTGGCGCCGACCCGCTCCAGCAGGGTGTCATCGGCGTCGCCTAGCCGTTCGGCGAGGGCGCGGGCACCGGGGAGGCGCACGGTGATCAGGCCAGCCTCGTAGGTGGGGCCATGGCGGGTCGCAGCGGCGGCCACCGGGCGGGGTACCGGCAGGCCGAGGGAAAAGAGCCTGGCGGTCAGGCGTAGTTCGCGGAAGGAACGGGTGCTCTGCGCCCCGGTCCATAGATAGCGCGACTCGCTGATCCGGGCGACCAGGCCGCCGCGGCGGTAGGGGCGTAGCACCCACTCTTCGTCGCCGGCGTCGAGGAACAGGCTGGCGCCGCGGCCGGGCGCCTCGCCGGTCACGCGTGCCTGACGGCGCCAGTGCTCGGGATCGAAGGTCGACGGGCCGATTTGTGGCGCCCCATCGGCGTCACATAAACTGTCCGCATCATATAAAATGAAAACCTTTCCCGTTCGAAACGTTGCCAATCGCATGAAGCATCCTCTGCCCGCCAGCCCCGCCCACATCGGCGTGCTGCGCCTTTCCGCCCTGGGCGATGTCTGTAACCTGGTGCCGACGGTTCGCGCCCTGCAGCGCCAATGGCCCCAGGCGCGCATCACCTGGATCATCGGCAAGGGCGAGCACAGTCTACTGGCCGGCCTGTCGGGGGTCGAGTTCGTCGTCTACGACAAGGCCACGGGCCTGTCGGGAATGCGCGAGCTGTGGCGCCAACTGGCGGACACCCGCTTCGACGTGCTGCTGCACATGCAGCAGGCGCTGCGAGCCAGCGTCCTGTCCCTGGGCCTGAAGGCGGACCTGCGCGTGGGCTATGACAAGGCCCGCGCCAAGGATGCCCAGCACTGGTTCACCCATCGCCAGCTGGCGCCGCATCCCCGGGCCCACGTGCTCGAGTCCTTTCTCGATTTTGCCCGGCTGCTGGGCGTCGAGGACCTGTCCCTGGTCTGGGACCTGCCAATCCCCGAGGGCGCCCGCAAGGAAGCCGCGGCGCTGACCGGCGGGGCGCCCTATGTGCTGATGAGCCCCTGTGCCAATCCGCGGCTACGCAACTTCCGCAACTGGTCGGCGGAGGGCTACGCCAGCGTGGTCGAGCACGCCTGGGTCCAGCACGGACTGAAGACGGTGCTCACCGGCGGCGGCAGCACCCAGGAGCGCGAGATGGGCAGCCGCATCCAGGCCTTGTCCCAGCCCGGGGCGGTGATCGACGCCATCGGCGGCTCCTCGCTGAAGGGGCTGCTGGCGCTGATCGACGGCGCCCGGGCGGTGGTGGCGCCGGACTCTGGGCCGGTGCACATGGCCAACGCCCTGGATACGCCAGTGGTCGGCCTCTATGCCACCACCAACCCGGACCGGGCCGCGCCCTATTGCTGGCGCGAGCAGGTGGTGAACCGCTATCCGGACGCGGTGCGTCACTTCCTGCACAAGGAGCCCGAGACCCTGCCCTGGGGGCAGCGGGTCCGTCATCCCGACGCCATGTCGCTGATTCATGCCGACGACGTCATTCGAAACCTCGAGGCGGTGTTGTCCATCGCCGCATCCCGCCAGGAAAGGGAGCCTTCCGATGAAGCTTGATCTGACCGCCCTGGAGCATTCTCGCCTGCTGGTGGTGGGCGACGTCATGCTCGACCGCTACTTCCATGGCGGCACCTCACGCATCTCCCCCGAGGCTCCGGTGCCCGTGGTGCGGGTCGACGAGTCGGAGGACCGGCCCGGTGGCGCCGCCAACGTGGCGCTCAACATCGCTTCCCTGGGGGCCCGGGCGTCGCTGGCCGGGCTGGTGGGCGAAGACGACAACGCCGACCTGCTGACGCACCGCCTCGAGGATGCCGGTGTGAGCACTTACTTCGCCCGTAGCGCCGAGATTCCCACGATAACCAAGCTCAGGGTGATGAGCCGCAACCAGCAGCTGATCCGTCTCGATTTCGAGCAGAGCCTCGGCGAGGTGGATACCGGCCCCCTGGCGAGCCGGGTCGAGGCAGCCTTGGGCGATGCCGACCTGGTGATCCTTTCCGACTATGGCAAGGGCACCCTGGCCGACGTCCAGGGGTTGATCGACCGCGTTCGTGCCGCCGGCAAGCGCGTGCTGGTCGACCCCAAGGGCGGTGACTTCCGCAAGTATCGAGGCGCCAGCGTGATCACGCCCAACCTGGCCGAGTTCGAGGCGGTCGCCGGCCCTTGCCCGGATGACGCCACCCTGGCCGAGCGCGGCGAGGCACTGCGCGCCGAGCTCGAGCTCGAAGCGCTGTTGATCACTCGCAGCGAGAAGGGCATGACCCTGATCCGTGAGGCTCACGAGCCGCTGCACCTGCCGACGCGTGCCCGAGAGGTCTTCGACGTCACCGGTGCCGGCGACACCGTGATCGGCGTGCTCGGCCTGGCCCTGGCCGCCGGTCATGGCTTCCCGGAGGCCATGACCCTGGCCAACCTGGCCGCCGGACTGGTCGTTGCCAAGCCGGGCACCGCCACGCTTTCCATCGCCGAGCTTTACACCGCCTTGCATGGCGACAAGCTGGCCGAGTTCGGCGTCATTGCCGAGCCTGCGCTGATCGAGGCGGTACGCGCCGCCCAGGCCCGCGGCGAGCGGGTGGTGATGACCAACGGCTGCTTCGATATCCTGCACGCCGGTCATGTGGCCTACCTGGAACATGCCCGCCAGCTCGGCGACCGGCTGATCGTCGCGGTCAATGACGATGCTTCCATTGCCCGGCTCAAGGGGCCCAAGCGGCCGATCAACCCGCTGGTCCGGCGCATGCAGGTGCTGGCCGGGCTGGGTGCGGTGGACTGGGTGGTGCCCTTCGGCGAGGACACTCCGCAGCGGCTGATCGAGGCGGTGCTGCCCGATGTGCTGGTCAAGGGCGGCGACTACCGGCCTGAACAGATCGCCGGCGGCGAGGCCGTGCGGGCCGCCGGCGGCGAGGTCCGGGTGCTGGGCTTCGAGGATGGCGTCTCGACCACGGCGATGATCTCCACCATCCTCGACCGCGAGGCCTGATGGCCGGCCATCCCTGGGTGCGGCGTGGCTATTCGGCTGCGCTGCTGGCGCTCTCGCCGCTGATCTGGCGGCGGGTGTGGCGGGAGAATCTGCCGGGCCGCTCGCGTGCTGAACGCTGGGGTTGCATTGCCACCCCATCGACGGCGGTTCGGACCCTGTGGCTACACTGCGCCTCGCTGGGCGAGGTCCAGGCCGCTCGACCGCTGATCGAGGCCCTGGCGCGCCGTTATCCCGAACGCCGCCTGGTATTGACCACCATGACCGCCACCGGCGCAGAACGCGCCCATGCCATCGCCGAGCGGTTGCAGGGTGAGGGCGGTGCCGCCGAAGTGAGTCATTACTTCGTCCCGGTGGATTTTCCCGGTGCCGCGCGGCGTTTCCTCGAGCGCCTGCGCCCTGAACTGGCGATCTTCTTCGAAACCGAGCTGTGGCCCAACCTGCTGGCCGCCTGCGAACGGCGTGGTGTGCCGGTCGCGGTCGTCAACGGCCGGCTCTCGCCGCGGGCTTTCCGCGGCTATCGTCGCCTCGGGCGGCTGATGGCCGAGGCGCTATCCCATGTGGACTGGTTGGGAGCCAAGTCCGAGGACGACGCCGAGCGTTTCCGGGCGCTGGGCATGGTCGCCTCGCACATCGCGGTGACCGGCTCGCTGAAGTTTGATATGGCCCGTGATGACGAGGCTTTCGAGGTGAGTGAGCGCTTGCGTTCTGGCTTCGGTTCGCGCTCGGTATGGGTGGCGGGTTCGACCCACGAGGGCGAAGAACCAGCGGTACTCGAGGCCCATGCCCGGCTGCGAGAGCGCTATCCCGATGCCCTGCTGATCCTGGTGCCGCGTCATCCGCAGCGCTTCGAAGCGGTCGCCGAACTCTGCCGATCGCAGGGCATGACGGTGGCGAGGCGTTCGATGAGCGAAGCGGTCACCGCCGAGACGTCGATCTACCTGGGTGACACCATGGGCGATCTGCTGGCCCTCTACGGGGCGGCGGGCCTGGCCTTCGTGGGCGGTAGCCTGGTGCCGGTGGGCGGTCACAACCTGCTGGAGCCGGCCGCCATGGGCGTGCCGGTACTGACCGGCCCCGAGCTTGCCAACTTCACCGATGTGGCCGAGGCGCTGCGCGAGCAGCAGGCGCTGGTGGAAGTCACCGATGCCGCGACGCTCGCCGAGGCGCTCATGCGCCTGCTCGGCGACGCGGCGGAACGCGAGCGGCTCGCCGCTGCCGGGCGGGCGGTGGTCGAGGCCAATCGCGGCGCCCTGGCTCACACGTTGGAAGGCTTGGGTCGGCTATTGCAGGCGAAGTGAGTACTCACTTTTATGCCTGTGTGAGGCCGAGCTGGGGGCAAACAGAAGCGAGGGGTTTTTGGCCATGGGTAGGTGATCTTCGCCGAACGGGCTGGCCAAGGATGGCCAGCACCGGTCCTGCAAGCGGAGCAGGATGCGAGAGCGCCGCAGGGCCAAAGAAGCGCCCATGGATGGGTTCATAGCGCCCTCGCGCAGGTTTGCCCCGAGGCTCTCATGTCACGCTTCCGGCGTCAGGCGCTGCACGCCCTGGTCGGTGCCGAGCAGCAGCACGTCGGCGCCGCGGGCGGCGAACAGGCCGTTGGTCACCACGCCGACGATGGCGTTGAGCTTCGCCTCCATGCCCACCGGGTCGTCGATCATGAACTCGAAGCAGTCGAGGATCTGGTTGCCGTTGTCGGTGACCACGCCCTGGCGGTAGACCGGGTCGGCGCCGAGCTTGACCAGCTCACGGGCCACGTAGGAGCGCGCCATGGGAATCACCTCCACCGGCAGCGGGAAGTCTCCCAGTCGCTCGACCTTCTTGGAGGCGTCGGCGATGCACACGAAGCGCTGGGCGCAGGCGGCGACGATCTTCTCGCGGGTGAGAGCCGCACCACCGCCCTTGATCATCTGCAGGTGAGCGTTCACTTCGTCGGCGCCATCGACGTAGACCGGTACGGTGCCGACCTCGTTGAGTTCGAAGACATCGATACCGTGGCCGCGCAGGCGTTCGGCGCTGGCCTCGGAGCTGGCCACGGCGCCGCGGAAATCGCCGCGCAGCTCGGCCAGTTTGTCGATGAAGCGGTTGGCGGTGGAGCCGGTGCCGACGCCGATCACGACGTCATTGCCGAGAAGGGGGCGGATCTCGTCGAGGGCGGCGGCCGCCACGGCGTCCTTGAGTTCGTCCTGGGTCATGTCCTGCTCGCTTGGCTGGAGGGTGTCGAATGCCGCGCCATTATAGGCCATGGCGACTCGCCGTGCTGGACGCCATGGTGGCCGGAATGCTACCAATAAGGGTTCCCCTCGTGCCGCATCATGCGGCTCCTCGCGTCACCCATCGGAAGATCAGGATGCTCGAAGACACCGTCAAGAAGATACTGCAGGCCCGGGTCTATGAGGCCGCCCGGGAAACCCCTATCTCGCCGGCCCCCTTTCTCTCCCGTCGGTTCGACAACCAGATCCTGATCAAGCGCGAGGACCTTCAGCCGGTCCACTCCTTCAAGATTCGCGGCGCCTACAACAAGATGGCCCAGCTCACCGACGAGCAGAAGGCCAAGGGCGTGATCGCCGCCTCGGCGGGCAATCACGCCCAGGGGCTGGCCCTGGCGGCGCGGCAGATGGGCGTCAAGGCGGTCATCGTGATGCCGCGCATCACTCCCGAGATCAAGGTCGCCGCGGTGCGCGCACGAGGCGCCAAGGTGGTGCTCAAGGGCGACGCCTTCGCCGAGGCCGCCGACCATGCCCAGGAGCTGATCAAGGAACATGGCTACACCTATATCCCACCGTTCGACGACATCGACGTCATCGCCGGCCAGGGCACCGTCGCCGTGGAGATCCTGCGCCAGAATCCCGGGCGCCTGGACGCCATCTTCGTGCCGGTGGGCGGCGGCGGACTGATCGCCGGGGTGGCGGCCTACGTCAAGTATCTGCGTCCTGAGATCAAGGTGATCGGCGTGGAGTCCGAGGACAGCGCCTGCCTCAAGGCGGCCCTCGACAACGGCGAGCGCGTGACCCTGGACCAGGTCGGCGTGTTCGCCGAGGGGGTGGCCGTGGCCCAGATCGGCGAGGCGCCCTTCTCGGTGCTGCGTGACCTGGTGGACGATGTCATCACCGTGAACACCGACGAGATGTGTGCCGCGGTCAAGGACATCTTCGAGGACACCCGTGCGGTCTCCGAGACCTCCGGTGCCCTGTCGCTGGCAGGCCTCAAGAAGTATATCCAGCAGACCGGCGCCAGCGGCGAGACCCTGGTATGCATCAACTCCGGGGCCAACACCAACTTCGACCGCCTGCAGCACATTGCCGAGCGTACCGAACTCGGTGAACAGCGCGAGGCGATCCTGGCGGTGACCATCCCCGAGAAGCCGGGCAGCTTCAAGAAGTTCTGCCGCACCATCGGCAAGCGCATGGTCACCGAGTTCAACTACCGCTACGCCGATCCCGAACAGGCCCATATCTTCGTCGGCGTTCAGGTCAAGCCCGGCGGCGAGGATCGTCAGGCGGTGATCGACAAGCTGCGGGGCGCCGGCTATCCGGTCGAGGACCTGACCGACAACGAGCTGGCCAAGCTGCACATCCGTCATCTGGGCGGCGGCCGGCCCAAGGAACAGTTCGACGAGGAGGTCTATCGCTTCGAGTTTCCGGAGCGTCCCGGGGCGCTGATGAACTTCCTCACCCACCTGCCGCATGACTGGAACATTTCGCTGTTCCACTACCGCAATCACGGTGCCGCCTATGGGCGGGTGCTGGTGGGCATGCAGTTGCCGGGTGGCGACCGCAGTCACGTCGAGGAGCATTTCGACGAGATCGGCTATCGCTACTGGAAGGAGTCGGACAACCCTGCCTATCGCCTGTTCATGGCCTGAAAACGCACCCACTCGGTGAGTGAGTGGTCGCTTTCGTGGAATGTTCGGCCACATGGCGCCTTCACCCGAGTATGACAGTTGTCATGCTCGGGGCCTTCCGCTAGTCTGTGGCGGCAATCGGCGACGACGGCGTCGCCGCCAAGACACACGAAGGGAGTCGATGATGAAGCGCAAGCCCGACCTGGTCATGACCCTGGTACTGATCTTCGGTATCGGTGTCGTGGCGACCGGCTACGCCCAGGCGCTGGTCGGGCACTGAACGCTGCCGGCCAGGACGATTCCCGAAAAAAGCGGTCGATGCTCAGGCATCGGCCGCTTTTTTCATTCGGGCCAGGAGGGGGCGGTCAGTCGGCGTCAGGGGCGCAGGACGCGGCGATCGCTGACGATGGCGTCCAGCGGCACGTCCCAGGGCGCTACCGGCAGGCGTTCGACGCGCTGGCAGTCGTGGGCGAGGCCGATCAGGCGGGGGCGTGGTCCGGCGCCGCGAGTGAAGGCCAGAGTGCGGTCATAGAAGCCGCCGCCCATGCCGATGCGCTGCCCTTCGTCGTCGAAACCCACCAGCGGCATCAGGATCAGGTCCAGCGCCCAGGCCGACATGCGGCGGGCGCGATGTGCGCCGTGTCGGGTGCAGGGCTCCGGAATCCCGAAGCGATTGGTGACCATCGGGGTGCCGGCGTGATAGTGGACGAACCACAGGGCGTTGTGGGACAGCGGGCGCAGCACGGGAAGGTAGACGCGGGCGCCGCGGCCATTCAGCCAGGGCATCAGGTGGGTCGGGTCGATCTCGCCGTCGTTGGGCAGATAAAGAGCCACGCGCCTGGCGCGGTGAACTTCGGGCAGGTGGCGCAGGTGATGGCACAGCCGTCGTGAAGCCTGGCGTTGCTGCTGCGCGCTCAGGTGGCGGCGGCGACGTCTCAGCTCGCGACGCAGGCGTCGGCGGGCGTCGTCTCGCTCGATAGAGGCGGCGGTGTCCAGCATGTGAGTCATGTCGGATGAAGTTCCCCAGAGTGCCGCTGTCATTCTGGCCCTTGAACCCTGTGGTTCAAGGTGGGTGGCCGCAGCCGAACCGTCAGGCTTTCCGTCGCACGGACATGCACACGGGTCCGGACTAGCTGTTGGCCCCCTGGGTACTGCGCATAGGCTCGAGGGACGATAACGACTGGCGAACACCCCAGGGAACGTCTCTATCCTAGCAGAGCGAGAGCGTCGTCCAAAGCGAAGAATCCTCAGCGCGAGGGCGCGTCGGCGAGAGCTCGCTCCAGCTTTGCGCTGAGTTCGCCGAGGCTCTGCTCGCCGGCGCGACGCTCCTCGAGGGCTTCTAGCAGCTCGTGGGTGATGTTCAGTGCCGCCATGATGGCGACCTTCTCCCGGTCGACCACCTTGCCCTGGGCGTGGATGCCTTGCATGGCGCGGTCCAGGTAGCGGGCGGCGCGCTCCAGCTTGTCCTGCTCGTCCGGCGGACAGGCGATGACGTACTGGCGCTCCAGCAGGGTGATTTCGGTAGTGGGCCGCGAGGCGTCGGTCATGGGGGGCTCCGGCGGGCCCGGACGAGCGCGCGGAGTGCGGCGTCATGGGGGCCCGATGCGTTAACATCGTGGGGAATACGTACGTCAAGTCACTATAAGAGAGCCGTTCGCGGCCGGTCAACGCGCTGCGCGGTCCTCGCACCGGATGGTCCCATGTCCCTGATCAATGAACGCCAGGATTTCTCCGATATTGCCGACACCTTCCTGCTGCATGGCAGCATGCAGTCGCCGGCCTTCCTCGATGGTCGGCTGTGCGCCTCGCTGGCGCTGCACGATCTCAGCGCCGAGGCCTGGCTGGAGACGGTGTGCGAAAATCTTGGGGTCGAACAGCCCCGCGACGAGCCGTCTGCCGAGCGATTGCTGGGCTGGCGTCGCCAGACCGTCGAGGCGCTATCGGCCAGCGAGATGAACTATGAACCGCTGCTGCCTGACGACCTGTTCTCCCTGTCAGAGCGCGCCCAAGGCCTCAAGGAGTGGGCCCAGGGCTTCCTCGAAGTCATCGAGGATGCCGGCGAGGCTCCTCGCAAGAAGTGGTCCGAGGCGCTGCGCGAGGCGGTCGACGACCTCAAGGGCCTGGCCACCATCGACACCGATCTCGATGATGACCCGGAGAACGAGAACGACCTCTTCGCGCTCACCGAGCATGCTCGGATGGCCGCCATGATGCTCTATACCGAGCAGCATCCCGGCCAGCCGCAGGTGGAAAAGGTGGACGATCCCGAGACCCAGCCCAAGCACTGATCTGCCCGGGCTAGCCTGCCCGACGCCCTGCCCCGGGTCCCGCGCATCGGCGGGACCCGTTCCTGCCCCTTGACCCGTGGAGGTGCCATGCCGCCCGAGACCCTTTCCCGCCCGGCTCCCATCGGCTGCGACGAGTTCCGCGAGCGTCGTCGCAGCCTGATGGCCTCGCTGCCCGCCGATGCCGCCGTGCTGCTGCCCGGCGCTTCGCTGGTAACCCGTTCCCGGGACAGTGAGTTCGCCTTTCGCCAGGACAGCGACTTTCACTATCTCACAGGCTTTCCCGAGCCGGATGCGCTGCTGCTGCTGCTGCCCGGTCGAGAGCAAGGCGAGAGCGTACTGTTCTGCCAGGCTCGCGATCCGGAGATGGAGACCTGGACCGGCCGCCGTCTTGGCGCGTCCGGCGCGGAGCGCGAGCACGGCATCGATGAGGCCTTCGTCAACGACGAGCGTGAGGCGCGACTGATGGAGCTCCTGGACGGGCGAGTCACGCTGTATCTGCCGCTGGACGACAGCGAGACCCTGCGGCTGGCCGAATCGATCCGCGCCGACCTCCAGGCCGGGGCTCGTCGAGGAGCGCGGCCGCCGCTCGCTTTCGCCGACGTCGCCGACAAGATTCACGAGCAACGTCTCGTCAAGAGCCCTCAGGAGCTGGCGCTGATGCGTCATGCCGGTGAGGTCAGCGCTCGCGCTCACTGCCGGGCGATGCGCGCGGTGCATCCTGGACTCGCCGAGTATCAGTTGCAGGCCGAGCTCGAGCACGAGTTTCGCTGGCAGGGAGGCAGCGGCCCCGCCTACGCCAGCATCGTCGCTGGCGGAGCCAATGCCCGTGTGCTGCACTACATCGAGAACGCGGACACGCTGCGTGACGGCGATCTGGTGCTGATCGACGCGGGAGCCGAATTCGATCTCTACGCCGGCGACATCACCCGTACTTTCCCCGTCTCGGGCCGATTTTCCGAGGCGCAGCGGGCCCTCTACGACGTGGTGCTCGGTGCCCAGCAGCGGGCCATCGAGGCGGTGCGGCCGGGCACCACCCTGGCAGCCATTCACCAGGGTGTGGTGCGCGACCTCACTGCCGGGCTGATAGAGCTCGGTCTGCTGTCCGGTGAGCTCGACGTTTGCCTGGAGGCCGGCGCCTATCGACGCTTCTACCCCCACGCGACATCCCACTGGCTGGGACTCGACGTGCATGACGTCGGCCATTACCGGCGGGAGGGAGAATCCCGCCCGCTGGTGCCGGGGCTGGTGTTGACCATCGAGCCGGGGCTCTACGTCCCCGAGGATGAGGACCTTCCCTCAGCCTATCGAGGGCTCGGCATCCGTATTGAGGATGATGTGGCGGTGACCGAACAGGGACACGAGATACTGAGCGTCGGAGTGCCCAAGCAGGTGGCTGAAATCGAAGCCTTGATGGTCAAGAAATGATCGCTTCCTGATGTTCTTGAAAGGTTATTACGTAATGTACATTACGAAATTGGAGGCGTTGCCATGAGCGATATGGCCGAGGGCAAGGTCCCGCGCCGCGTGGATATCGCCATCGTCGGCGGCGGCCTGGTGGGCGCCAGCCTGGGCTGTGCCCTGGCGCCGCTACTCGAGCGCCATGGACTGACGGTGGCGGTGATCGAGGCCGCGCCTCTGCCGACGGATCTCGACGCGCCCTGGCAGCCAAGCTTCGACGCCCGTGCCAGTGCCATCGCTGAGGGCTCGGTGCGCCATTTTCGAACCTTGGGGCTATGGGGCGACCTGGCCGAGCAGGCCTCGCCGATTCGACACATTCATGTCAGCGAGCAGGGCCGGTTGGGCGCCACTCGACTGAATGCCGAGGAGCTGGGCAGCGAGGCCCTGGGGCAGGTGATTCCCAACGCCTGGCTGGGCCGGGTGCTGCATCGGCGGCTCGCCGATCTGCCGCTGGCCTGGCATTGCCCGGCCAGCGTGGAGCAGATCCAGCCGTGGAACGAGGGCCATTGCCTGACCCTTTCCGACGGCGCCCGCCTGGAAGCCGGGCTGACGGTGCTCGCCGAGGGCGGCCGCTCCGGCCTCAAGGAGCGTCTCGGGATCGAGAGTCGGGAGCGCCCCTATGGCCAGGTGGCACTGATTGCCGGCGTCGAGGTCGATCGGCCCCACGATGGCTGGGCCTATGAGCGCTTTACCGCTGACGGGCCGATCGCCCTGCTGCCGCTCAAGGGCCAGGCCATGGAGTTGGTCTGGACCCATGAGGCCGGGCAGGAGGACGTGCGACTGGCGCTGGCGGACGGCGACTTCCTCGCCCAGCTGCAGCGCGCCTTCGGCGACCGCGCCGGGCGCTTCCGTCGAGTCGGACGCCGTCATGCTTACCCGCTGTCGCTGGTGACGGCGCGCGAGACCACCCGGCCGGGACTGGCGGTGATGGGTAACGCCGCCCATGCCCTGCATCCGGTGGCCGGTCAGGGCTTCAACCTGGCGCTGCGCGGGGTCATGGACCTGGTGGCCGCCATCGAGAGCGGCGTCGGGCGAGGCGAGCTGCCGGGCAGCGCCGCCACCCTGGCCGATTTCGAGGCTCGCCGCGGCGCCGATCGCCACGATGTCATCCGCTTCAGCGATGGCCTGATACGGCTGTTCGGCCTCGACAGCACCCTGCTCTCCCATGCCCGGGCGGCGGGACTGGTGGGGTTCAATCTGGTGGGGCCGCTGCGCCGCACCCTGGCGCGTCGGGCCATGGGGGTAGAGCGATGACGTGGGAGCAGCCACGGTGCGATGGTGATGGCCGTGACGGCAACGATAGCGAAGAGACGAGAGGCATGAGCGAGGAAGCGGTGCGGGCCGGTGAGGTGATCATCGTCGGCGGCGGCATGGTGGGCGCAACCCTGGCCTGCCTGCTGGGCGAAGCGGGTGTGGACGTGACGTTGCTGGACGCGCGGCCGACGCCGCTGGATGCCGAGGGGGCAGGGCGAGGCCTCCCGGAGCGCCGGGTCAGCGCCCTGACGCCGGTGTCCCAGCGCTTGCTCGAGGGCCTGGGTGCCTGGGAGTGGATGCGCGAACGCCGTGTCACGCCCTATTATGGCATGCGGGTCTGGGATGCCGAGGGCACCGGCGAGGTGGGCTTCTCAGCCGAGGAGGCGGGACTGCCGGTGCTGGGCCATATCGTCGAGAACGCCGTGGTGGGCGCTGCCCTGGAGGCGCGTCTGGCGCGGCTGCCTACGGTGACGCATCGCCTCGGGGCGCGAGTGACGGGGCTGGCGGCGGGGCCGGTAGGGCGCGAACTGGCGCTGGCCGACGGTGAGCGGCTGACGGCTCCGCTGATCGTGGCCGCCGACGGGGCTCGTTCGCCGCTGCGCGAGCTGGCCGGCATCGAGGTGACGGCCCATGACACCGGGCAGGTGGCGGTGGTGACCACGGTTCGCACCGCCGAGCCCCACGGTGGGGTGGCCCGTCAGGCCTTCCTGGCCGACGGTCCGCTGGCCTTCCTGCCGCTGACGGTGGAGCACGACGACCACTATTGCTCGATCGTCTGGTCGACCACGCCGCAAGCGGCCGAGCGTCTCTGCAACCTCTCCGCAGAGGCGCTGGGAGCGGCGCTGACGACGGCCTTCGCCGGGCGGCTGGGGAAGGTGGAAGCGGTCGATGGCGGCCAGGCCGTGCCGCTGACCCAGCGTCATGCCGAACGCTATGTACTGCCGGGGTTGGCGCTGGTGGGGGATGCCGCCCACAGCATCCATCCGCTGGCCGGCCAGGGGGTCAATCTGGGGCTGATGGACGCCGCGGTGCTGGCCGAGGAGCTACTGACGGCCCGGCGGCGGGGGATCGAGGGGGGTAGCCTGGCCTGGCTGGAACGCTACGCGCGGCGACGTCGCGGCGACAATGCCGCCATGCTCAAGCTGATGGATGGTTTCCGACTGCTGTTCGGGGCCCGTCATCCGGCGCTGACCCTGGCTCGCAACATTGGGCTCTCCGGCGTCGACCGTCTGTCGCCGCTCAAGCGTCTGCTGATGCAGCAGGCGGCGGGCCGGCGGGGGCGACTGCCCGTCTCTTGTCGATGAGGGCTCTCGCCCTCCGCTGAAGGCTCTTGTCGATGAGGGCTTTCGCCCTCCGCTGAAGGCCCTTGTCAATGAGGGCTCTCGCCCTTCGCTGAAGGCCCTTGTCGATGAGGGCGTGACGGCACCTCGGCGGTGCCGTCACGCTACTCGGAAGAGGCTGGCGGTTCGGTCACCGCAGTGCCACGCTCGCCCAGCACGTTCAACGCCTTGAGCAGGTTGAGGGCTTCTCCGAGCTGGTAGTCGTCGCGCAGCCGGGCGCTCAGCTCACTGCGTTCGTCGCTTTCGCCGTTGCCGGCCAGGTGGCCCTCGAGGTCGGCCTCGCGCACCCGCAGCCCGGTATTCTCGGCGACCTCGAGGCGGCCGCGCACCACCTCCACGTCGGGCGAGATGCCCAGCGCCTGGATGGAGCGCCCACTGGGCGTGAAGTAGCGCGCGGTGGTCAGCTTCAAGGCCTCGTTCTCGCCCAGCGGCATGATCTGTTGCACCGAGCCCTTGCCGAAGCTCTCGGTGCCCATCACCACGCCGCGGCGCTGGTCCTGCAGCGCGCCGGCGACGATCTCCGCCGCCGAGGCGCTGCCGCCGTTGATCAGTACCACCAGCGGCACCTCGGGGGCGGCGGTATCCCGGTGTGCCGAGAAGCGCATGGCGCTGTCCGGCAATCTACCCTCGGTGTAGACGATCAGGCCGTGGTCAAGGAAGGCATCCGCTACTTCCACTGCCGCCTGCAACACGCCGCCGGGGTTGTTGCGCAGGTCGAGCACCAGGCCCTGCAGCGGGCCCTCCTCGCGCAGCGTTTCCAGGGCCTCGACGACCTGTTGCCCGGTGCGGGTCTGGAACTGGCTGATACGCAGGTAGCCATAGCCCGGCGCGAGCAGCTCCTGCTTGACGCTTTCGGTGCGGATGATTTCGCGCTCGATGCTCACCTCGCGCGGGGCACTCTCGCCCTGGCGCATGATGGTGAGGCGGATCTCGGTGCCCGGGTCGCCGCGCATCAGGTCGACGGCCTCCTGCAGCGACAGTCCCTCCGTGGGGGTGTCGTCGATGCGCAGGATCACATCCTGGGCCTCGAGCCCGGCCCGAGACGCGGGGGTGTCGTCGATGGGGGTGATCACGGTGAGCTGCCCGTCGCGCTTGCCGACTTCGATGCCCACGCCTCCGAACTCGCCCTGGGTGGATTCCTGCAGGCTCTGGTAGTCCTCGGCGTCCAGGTAGGTGGAGTGCGGATCCAGCTCGCTGAGCATGCCGCGCATGGCGTTGCGCAACAGGGTGGCGTCGTCGACTTCCTCGACGTAGGCCCGCTTGATGCGCTCGAACACCTCGGCGAAGGCCTGGATCTCGGCCACCGGCAATTCATCGTCCGCAGGTGCGGCATCGGGGGCGGCCAGTGCCGGCAGCGGCAGGGTCAGCAGGGCGACCGGCAACAGCGCCGATGTCAGGCGCCGCAGCGGGGCGTTCAGGCCGGCGGGACTCAGGGGCATGCGCTCTCTCACGGTTCCACGAAAGGGAGCGCCCAGCATAGCGTGGCCGCGGTCGCTAATGGAATAGCGACTAGCGACGCGCGATCCAGCGGCTGGGGTCGATGGGCTCGCCGTGGCGGCGCACCTCGAAGTAGAGCCCGGGGGACGCCTGGCCGCCGCTGGCGCCCACCGTGCCGATGGTTTCGCCCTCGCTCACCGCTTCGCCGACGCTCACGGTGAAGCGCTGCAGGTGGGCGTGGAGGGTCATCACGCCGTCGCCGTGGTCGAGGATCAACAGGTTGCCGAAGCCGCGCATCCAGTCGGCGAAGACCACTCGACCGGCGTGCACCGCCTCGATCGGCGTACCCTCGGCGGCACGAATCACCAGGCCGTTGCGGTGCACGCCGTCGCCGCCGCCGAAGCGCGATATGACGTTGCCCTGCACGGGCCAGGGCAGGTTGCCCTGGGTGGCGGCGATGTCGGTGGAGGGCGGTGGCCGTTGTAATCTGGCCAGGCGCTCCTGTACCTGGCGCAGCACCCGCTCGGCGTGGGCACGATCCTGGTCGAGCTCGGTCAAGCGTGCCTGCTCGCTGGCATAGCGCTCGTCGAGCTTGGCCACCAGCCGTTCGCGCTCGTCGATCTGTCGGGCCAGCTCCGCGCCGCGGGTCTCCAGTTCGCCGGCCAGCTGCGTCAGGCGGGCGTCGCGCTCGTCCAGGGCCTGGCGGTTGTCGGCCAGCGCCGCATCCAGTCGCTCGAGCTGTTCGAGCCGCCGCTGGCGTGCCGCCGAGAGATGGTTGAGGTAGCGCTGCAGGCGATCCAGCCGAGAGGGATCGTCCTGGTTGAGCAGTAGCTTGAGCTGAGGCGTCAGGCCCAGACGATAGAGCGCATCGAGCTGCTTGCCGAGCGCTGCCAGCTGCTGCTGGCGTTCGGCCTGCAGTTCGTCGCGCCTGGCTTCCAGCGCCTCGACCTCGTCGCGCAGGTTGCGCTTCTCGGCCTGGAGATCGTCCAGACGGTGATGGGTCTCGGCCAGCGCGGTCTCGACCTCACGCAGCGCCTCGTTGGCGTCGTCACGGGCGTCGCGGGTGGAGGACAGATCCTGCGTCGCGGCCTGGATACGCTCGCCGATCGCGTCCAGGCGCTGCTGTGCCTGGCGCTCGTCGACCTGGGCCGCCTGGGCGGCCGTCATGGCGGCCCCCAGGGTCAGGCCCAGCAGCATCGGCGCCCAACGGTGCTGGCGAGGTCGTCGGCTCACGCCTCGATCAGCACGTGGCCGGTCATCTCCTCGGGTACCGGCTGATCCATCAGCGTCAGCAGGGTCGGGGCGAGATCGCACAGACGGCCGTCCTGGGCGAGGCTCAGCGGACGCGGGCCGACGTAGATCAACGGCACGTCGAAGGTCGTGTGGGCGGTCTGGGCGGCGCCGGTCTCGGGGTGGATCATCTGCTCGGCGTTGCCGTGGTCGGCGGTGATCAGGCAGGCGCCGCCGACCTTCTCGAGCGCCTCGACGACGCGGCCGACGCAGGCGTCGACGGTCTCGATGGCCTTGACGGCGGCGTCGAAATCGCCGGTATGGCCGACCATGTCGCCGTTGGCGTAGTTGCAGACGATCAGGTCGTGGGCGCCGGACTCGATGGCCTCGACCAGCCGGTCGGTGACCTCGACGGCGCTCATCTCGGGCTTCTCGTCGTAGGTCCTCACGTCCTGGGGCGAGGGCACCAGCACACGGGTCTCGCCCTGGTATTCGTCCTCGCGGCCGCCGGAGAAGAAGAAGGTGACGTGGGCGTACTTCTCGGTTTCGGCGATACGCAGTTGGGTCAGGCCGCGCTTCTCCATCACCTCGCCCAGGGTGTTGTGCAGTTCCTCGGGCGGGAAGGCGGCCGGGGCCGGGATGTCGGCGGCGTACTGGGTCATGGTCACCAGGCTGCCGCCGGCCAGCCGCGGGCGGGCCTGGCGCTCGAAACCGGCGAAGTCGTCCTCGACGAAGGCGCGGGTCAGCTCGCGGGCGCGGTCGGCGCGGAAGTTCATGAAGAAGGCAGCGTCACCGTCCTCCATGCGCACCGGGGCGTCGCCGGAGAGGATGGCGGTGGCGGTGACGAATTCATCGGTCTCGCCCCGGTCGTAGGCCGCGTCCAGGCCGGCCTTGGCGCTCTGGGCAACGTGCTCGGCGGCGCCCTCGGTGGCCAGGCGGTAGGCCTGCTCGACGCGATCCCAGCGGTTGTCGCGGTCCATGGCGTAGTAACGACCGATCAGCGAGGCCACGTAGCCGTTCTCTGCGCCGACCAGCTCGGCGAGCTTGGCGTTGGTGCGCTCGATGGAGGCGCGGGCGCTCTTGGGCGCGGTGTCACGGCCGTCGAGGAAGGCGTGGACGTAGATACGCTTGGCGCCGCGCTTGGCGGCCAGCTCGGCCATGGCCAGGATGTGATCCTCGTGGCTGTGCACGCCGCCCGGCGACAGCAGGCCCAGCAGGTGCACGGCTCGGTCGGCCTCGGCGGCGGCGTCCAGCGGGCCGGTGAGGATGGCGTTGTCGGCCAGCTCGCCGTCGTCGACGGCCTTGGTGATGCGCGTGAAGTCCTGGTAGACGATGCGTCCGGCGCCGAGGTTCATGTGGCCGACCTCCGAGTTGCCCATCTGGCCGTCCGGCAACCCCACGTAGCGGCCGTCGGTATGCACCAGGGCGTGCGGCCGAGTCTCCCAGAGCTGGTCCATCACCGGCGTCCGCGCGGCCAGGATGGCGTTGTCGGTGGGATCCGGGTTGTGGCCATAGCCATCTAGGATGATCAGGGCTACCGGGCGGGGAGTCGGGGTCGAAGAATCGGTCATGGGTCGAAGCCTCGTGGTTGGGGGGCGATGCCACCATGGCGTGAGCCCTTTGGCGGGGTCGCGACTTGCCGCTGCTTGCGGCATCATATCGCACGGTCCCGCCGGGCGTCATATCGTGCCGCCCTCGGTGGCCTCCCGGCATCATGTATACTGGGCGCCGCCGGCTCGCGTCGGCCTCGTTCACCGCGTACCCGAAAAGAGTCTTTCCGAACCATGATCGATCAGCTGTTCGAATTCGTGCAGAACCATCCGCTACTGGTCGGCGCCTTCCTGCTGGTGCTGGTCGCCTGGATCGCCTACGAGATCCGCAGCGGCGGCGCCAATGGCGTGACCACCAGCGAGGCCACCCAGTTGGTCAATCGCGAGGACGCCGTGGTGCTCGACATCCGCGACAAGAACGACTTCAAGGCGGGCCATATCGCCGGCGCCCGGAACATTCCCCAGAGCAGCCTCGATAGCCGTCTGAGTGAACTCGACAAGTTCAAGGGCAAGCCGATCATCGTGGCCTGCAAGCATGGCCAGAGTTCCGGTACCGTTCAGGCCAAGCTGGCCAAGGCCGGCTTCGAACGCGTGCTCAAGCTCAAGGGCGGCATGACGCAGTGGCAGGCGGATGGCCTGCCGCTGGTCAAGAAGTGACGACGCCATTTCTCATCTCACGACCAAAGGATTTCTTTCCATGGCGGAAGACAACAACCCGAACAGTGGCGCCAACGGCCAGGCAAGTGGCCAGCAGGACAAGCCCCAGGTGCAGTTCGCCCTGCAGCGCATCTACGTCAAGGACCTCTCCTTCGAGGCCCCGAACTCTCCGGCGGTATTCCAGCAGCCGTTCAAGCCGAAGGTCGGTCTCGATCTGAACACGACCCATCAGCAGGTCGGAGAAGAGCTTTATGAGGTGGTGATCAAGGTCACCGCTCAGGTGACCCACAGTGAGGAAGGCACCACCTCCTTCCTGGCCGAGATCGAGCAGGCCGGCCTGTTCCGCATCGGCGGCATCGAGGGTGCCCAGCTCGATCATACCCTGGGCGCCTTCTGCCCCAACGTGCTGTTCCCCTACGCTCGGGAGTGCATCGATAATCTGGTCAACCGTGGCGGCTTCCCGCCGCTGATGTTGTCGCCGGTGAACTTCGAGGCGATCTACGCCCAGAAGAAACAGCGCGAAGCTCAGCAGCAGGGCGAGCAGGCCACCCAGTAAGCCGCTGACCATGAAGGTACCTCGTATTCACGTCGCCGCCGCGTTGCCCGCCGGCGGCGATGTCGTGCTTCCTGATGGTCCTGCCCGCCATGTGGCTCGGGTGCTGCGCCTGGGTGAGGGAGCGCCGCTGGTGCTGTTCGACGGCCACGGCCTCGAGGCCGAAGCGGTGCTGGTCGAGGCCGGCCGCAAGCGGGTGGTGGCGCGTGTCGAGGCGGTTCACGAGGGCCACGGCGAGTCGCCGCTGGCGGTGCATCTGGGGCAGGCCATCTCCAAGGGCGACCGGATGGACTACGCGATCCAGAAGGCCGTGGAGCTCGGGGTCGTGGCGATCACCCCACTCTATACCGAGCACGGCGACGTGCGCCTGAAGGGTGAGCGTGAGGCCAGGAAGCTGGCCCACTGGCAGGCCGTGGCCGCCAGCGCCTGCGAACAGTGCGGGCGTGCTACCGTACCGCCGATCCACCCTCCCATGGGGCTTGCCGACTGGCTAGTCCGTCGCGACGAGGCGCTGCGCCTGGTGCTGCACCCCGGCACGCCTGGGGCGCTAGATCGTGCAGGCGCGGTCACCTCGGCAGCACTGCTGATCGGCCCAGAGGGCGGACTCTCGCCTGGCGAGGTCGAGATGGCCGCTGCGGCTGATTTCGCCGCCCTTACCCTCGGCCCGCGCATCCTGCGCACCGAGACGGCTCCGGTGGTCGCCTTGAGCCTTTTGCAGGATCGCTTCGGCGACCTGTGAGTCTTTTCCCTGAGGCGTCGCTTATCCCTCGACGCCTCAAGCTTCCCAGCCTCTCGAGAGCAGTCCGGCATCGGCGATGCGGGATGGCGAAGCTGCCGTCATACCTGGGTTGGGTATACACTCATTCATTTCGCTGAGATTACTGGACGACAGGATGGACTTGGCGATGACGCTGACTCGATTGGCACCGGCCGGCGACCCTTTACCCTGCTGTGCTCCAGTCCGTTGGCACTCGATACCGGTATGCAGAGGCGAGTTGACACGATGGCCATGAAAATTCTCGGCACGGCGCAGCATGGCGCTGCCGTCGCGATAGCATTGATATTGGGCGGCTGTACCGCCATGGGCGGGAACGGAGGTTTTCCCGATCCGGATGACGCTTTTGCTCGCGGTGGGATGCTCGAGTCTTCCCGAGCCATCCGGACGATTCAAACCGGCATGACCAAGGATCAGGTCAGGGGACTGCTGGGGAACCCCCATTTCTCCGAAGGGCTGTTCAACGTTCGGACATGGAACTACCTGTTCGATCTCGACGCCGAAGATGGCCACACGCGCCAGATGTGCCAATTCCAGCTCGTCTTCGACGCTGAAATGCGCGTCGAGGATACTCGCTGGCGAACGGCCAAGTGTGCCGTTCGTTTTTCGGCCATCGAGGCCTCGCCTATCGAGAGTACGACCGTGCTGCAGCGCTTCAGTCTGCCCATCGCCGATATGTTTACGGTAGATGATGGCGCCTTGACCGACGAGGCGCAGCGGGTGCTGGGCGAATTTGCGGCGCTGTTGCAGCGCGACTTTTCCTCTTCCTCACTGGCGATTGCCAGCTATCCGGTCGCCGGACAACACCGACGCCAGCGCCTGGCGGTCCAGCAATTCCTGAAGGCGCATACTGACATTGATGACGAAGGGGTGAGACTCACCGACGGCACGTCCTCGCCGTGCGAGGGGGGGAATGTGGAGACATCCTGCCGGGGGACGGAAAAGGTAGTTATCCAGATCCTTGGGAGTTCGAGCAACGGCGGCGATGCCTAGCGGGAAACTTGCCGGATATCGGGTCGGCGAATACGCGAGGGGGAAGTGACAAAAGTTTATCTTTTCTCGCCGAGCCTCCTCTTGGCCGCTGGAAATTTCAGGCTGTAGACTCACTTCGGGATAAATCTCGGCACGGTAAAGATGCTAGTGAGCCACGCAGACCGTTGGCTCGAGGCTGTTCCAAGGTCTTGCTTTCAGGCAAGATTAGTTTGATCGTATGTAAGTGGTTTGATGCGGGCTGGTATTCGAGTTTACGGATAAACACACTTTTGCAAGGGAATCATGGCATGAATCGTGGTCTGACATTCTCGGCTCTTATCATCAGTGCTCCCCTCCTGCTATCCGGGTGCCTCTCCGACTATCCGCAGTTCCAGACGGTAGATCAATCAAAGCTATGTGTTGCCTCCTCCGATGAGCAGGCCATGGCGTGTCCGGAAGGGGAGCTGTTCATGGCGCGCGTCATGCAGCCCAATCCGGCGACCCGGGCGTTCAATGTGCTGAATACGGCTGCCCTGTACTGTGACACCAACTATCCCATCTTCGAGAATGCGGCAGGTGTCATGTGTGTCATGACGCACCAGCGCATCGATAGGCTCACCGGGTCCGAGCCGAGTGCTCAGGGCATGGGAACGGCACAGGAAGGGGCGTCTCAGGACGCTGTTCAGGAGGACCAGGCTGCTGAAGGCCAGTAGTGTCGGCAGATACAGGAAGGAGCCTGGGCCGAAAGGAAGCGACGATACTCGCGCCGCTCGTGACACGCGCGTCCCTCATCAGGAAAGGCTCGATATGAAATGGAAACTGGCCGTGATTGGCTTTGTCGGGTTCCATGCTTCCCAGGCGGTGGCGGATCTCGAACAGGGGATGGACGAGTATCGGCGAGGCAACTTCGCTTCCGCCCTCTACGAGTGGCGTCGGTCTGCGGAACAGGGCGACGCCGAATCCCAGTTCAGGCTGGCCGGCATGTACGAACGGGGCGAGGGGACGAGCCAGGATCTCGAGAAGGCTCGCAAGTGGTACCGGCTGGCAACGGATTCCGGGTATCCAGAGGCTCGCGAGAAGCTCGACGAACTCAACCAGAATGCCGGCGGCGAAGCAGAAGAGGCTCCCCCGGGGGATCTGCGCGCAGCGGAGCGCGGCGAGCCCCAGGCCCAGCTGCGCCTGGCACTTGCCTATCTGGAGGGGCGGGGCGTTGAACGTGACGATGCTCTGGCGGCTCGTTGGTTCGAGGCTGCCGCCAGTCAGGGCGTTATTCCGGCACAGAACAATCTGGGCTCGTTGTACGAGAATGGCCGAGGCGTGGAACAGGATTACGCCAAGGCCATTCACTGGTACCGCGAGGCCGCTCAAGCCGGGGACCCCTTCGGGCAGAATAACCTGGGTGCGATGTATGCCCAGGGCAAGGGGGTGGAGCGCAATCATGCCTGGGCGGTGTTCTGGTTTGCGATGGCAGCGCAGCAGGGTAACGAGGTGGCCGCCGAGAATCTGGCATCCAGCCTGCAACATCTGCAGACCAGGCAGGTGCGGGTCGATGCGGCGAACATCCGCGCGGGCAATTCCACCGACTACGAGGCCATCGGTCGCGTGCAGCGAAACGAACGTCTGCCCGTTCTCGGCAGTGCGGATGGCTGGAGCCAAGTCTATCTTCCTCGCCAGGAACGCCTGGGCTGGATAGCCTCGAGCCTGCTTGAGTGACCGGCTCCCGTCTTTGGCCTTTCAAGGCATCAGCAAGGGGCATGGCTGTCGGCCATGCCCTTTTTGATGCTTTCTCCTAATGCTTTCTTGCCGACATCAGGCGTGCAGCCGCGATTTTCCCCGCGCTTGGATCATCTGCTCTTATTGCACGGTCTTCCACGTCCTGGCGTTATCCCAGGTCAATCTCATCATCGAAGCAGTGAGCTCGAGGGAGCGTGAGCAGGAAACGCGTGCCGACGTGTTCGCGGCTCTCACAGATGATGGTACCGGCGTGTTGCTCCACCACTAACTTCACCATGGACAGGCCGAGCCCATGACCCGCCGCCAGGCTGGCGCCGGAGCTGCGTCGATAGCTGTCGAAGACATGTGGCATATCCCGCTGGGGAATACCGACCCCCTGGTCGCGGATACTCAAGGAGATGCCGGATGTCGTCTCCCGGGCCTCGATCGTCACGCGTGTCTCTGCAGGGCTGTATTTGATGGCGTTGTCCAGCAGGTTGAAGACCGCTCTCAGCAAATAGGTTCGTTCACCCTCCATGGGACACTCGTCCCGGGGATCGTAATCAAGATGGATGGAGTGCTGTCGCGCCGCCGGCCATGCCTGATCGATGGCCTCCAGGATCACGTCGGAGAGCAGCAGGAACTCCTTGTCCAGGGCGCCGAACTCGATCTGCGTCAATTGCATGAAGCTCTCGGTGAGACTGAGCGTCTTGTGCGCCTGCTGAGCGACCTGGGACAGCAGTTCTTCCTCGGACAGGCGGGAAGGCGTGCCCTGCAGTTGGGTCAGGGCCAGGATGTTGGATTGCGGCGCCTTCAGGTCGTGAGACAGGAATCGCATCAGCTTCGAACGTTGCACTTCTGCCTGGCGTTCGCTGGTGACGTCCACGAAGCCGATTAGCCAGGCGACCTTGAAGGCATCGACCGCGGTGACCAACGGTGAGATCTTGAGGTGGTAGTAATGCTCGCTGGCGTCCTTGTAGAGGGCGCCGTCGAAGGCGTCGAGCCCCTGCCGCCCGGGAGGGGCGCTGCCCTGGTGTTCCTGCACCATGGTGTTCAGCAGCTCGTGGATGGTGTCTGTCTCGTCGACCCGGCAGCGCTGCAGGAGCAGTTTGGCCATGGCACTGGAGAGAATGATACGACCATTCACGTCGACCACCATGGTGGCGATGGGGAGGGAATCCAGGGCGTCCGTGATGAAGCGGCGGGAGTTGCGGATACGCGTGATACCGCTATCCAGGGCGCGAAGATGCTTGTGCAGGATCAGCCCCCATTCCGGCGTCTGCTTTCGAGTGGGTGTCGGAATCATGCTGGGCTCTGACTCGAGGCGTTCGATTTCCTGCTGGAACCAGTGCAAGGCCGAGGCCTGGCAGCGCCAGCTGATGAGCACGTAGGCGCCGATCACCGACAGCAGGCCAACCGCGGGGGGCCACCACCAGCCCATGGCCAGCAGCCCCCAGGCGCCGAGCAGCACCGAACCCGCGACAGCGAGGGCCAGTTTGGCCATGTAGCGGAACTGGAACAGGCGGACGAGGGCCATGAAGATCAGCAGTGGCAGGAGAGACAGCAGCGAGGCGACCCAGCCGGGAAGGTCGCGGATGAGGTCGCCCTGCAACAAGCCGTCCAGCAGGTTGGCGAGTATCTCGATGCCGGGCATGCCGCCGTTCGCACCGCCGAACGGCGTCGGGTGATGATCGCCCAGCCCCTTGGCCGTGGTACCGATCATGACGGTACGCCCTTCCAGCAGTGAGCCCGGCAGGCGGCCCTGGAGAACGTCGACATACGAGACGCGGGGATAGTGATAGGTCGATCCGTGGTATGGGATGCGCACTTCGAGATCACGGCGGTCATCCGACAGCAGACGTCGTGTGGCGTCGGAGGGTGTCGTGATTCCCTGTGCCACCAGGTCCCGATACAGCTGTAGCGTCAACTGGGGGACTCCGTCTTCGCGTAGTCGGATACTGCGTACGGCGCCGTCGATATCCGCTCGGACGTCGATGTGGCCGATACCGTTGGCCGCGTCGCGGAGAGGCTCGACCGGCAGCAGCCTGCTGGCATCATCGGTGCGCTCGCCGCGCCTGACATGAATCGCGGGCAGGAACACATGGCCATGCTCCCCGATGGCTCGGGCCAGGCGCTGGTCCTGTTCCGGCTGGCGCGCCGGCTCGGTAAACACGATGTCGAACAGCACCGCCGAGGCGCCTGCGCGGGTCAGGCCGTCTACCAGATCGGCGTGCAGTGAGCGAGGCCAGGGCCAGCGCCCCAAGGCCTCCAGGCTGCGCTCGTCGACGGTCACGATCAGGATGTCGTCGCTGGCAGGCGTCGTCATGGAGGTCAGGAGGCGATCATACAGCGTGTTGTCGAAGAGCCAGTCACGCTGCTCCGCCCACCAGGTGAGGGCCACCAGTAGGAGGCCGATCAGCCACCAGGTTCGGGTCAGGCCGCGAAACAGGCTTTGGCTAACGTGTGCCACCCTGCCTCCCGGAAGCCACGATGACAGAGTGCTCCGGGGCCTGTTCCAGGCTCGATACTTTCAGTCGCCAGAAGAAATCCTCCGTGGGGAGATTGCTCAGGGTAACGCCCTGGCTACTGGTGAAGGAGCGGTCCATGAAAAGATCGCCGAATGCCTCGTCCTCGGAGAGCTGCAGGCGGTATTCCACGTCCGGGATCTCGGTCCAGTGGAACGCATAGCCTTCGTCGCCGGCCACCAGCGACGCCTCGACCGGCTGATGCAGCACCAGCTGGCGACCATAAAGCCCCTCGATGCCCAACGCATCGATGGCCGAGCCGCGTGCATAGTAAAAGCCGCCGGGAACCGCGTCGAAGCGGAAGCTCAATGCGTCGCTGCGTTGATCGCGGAAGACGGTCTGGAAGCGGGGGTCCCGGGCCAGCTGCACGTGATAGGCCTCGGCCCCTTCCACCGCCGACAGGTCAAGCCGCAGGGGTTGGCGGAAAGCGTGGCCGGCGACTTCCAGTCGAGGGGCGGGTAGCAGGTCCGTGACCCGCGTCGGTTGCCCCCTGTTCATGAGCGCGCCCCTGCCGGCGGCTACATCGGCGGCACGGTTGGCATGGTTCAATGCCACCAGCCCTTCCAGGGTGCTGACGCGAGTCTCCTCGTCCGCGTGGGCCACCCGGAAATGCGTACCACGCACTCCGACGATGCCCGTCGGAGTATCGATATTCAGCACTTCGTGGCGATCTTGCTGCTTAGGTACCCTGGCCTCCACCTCTCCGCGTTCCAGGTACAGCCGCGAGTTGTGTCGATCCTGTCGCTTCACGACTACCCGAGAGCTGGAAGGCAGCACCACGTCTTCGCCATGGGGGAGGCGTAGCGACACGAAGGTGCGGGCCGCGGTTTCCACTGCATCGCCCGGGGCGACAGTCATGCCTTCGCGCAGCGGTATGCGTTCGCCGGAGGCCTTGACCAGCCACGCCTGGCCTCCTTCCCGATGGCGTACCTCTGCCGTCAGGCTGGGCAGGGGGGGAATCTCGAGTATGTCGCCAGGCTGAATATGGCGGGGCTCATTCACGCCATTGGCATCTCTCACGACAGGCCACTCCTTGGCTTCACCACGATGGCGTTCGGTGATTCCCCAGAGTGTATCGCCCGGTTGAACACGATAGCGTTCCATGGACGTATCTCCGTTAGCCTGGGCTGTCGTGGTCAGTAGCATGGCGATGTAGCTCAGGGCTACCAGGGCATGTCGACACCATCCTTTCATCTTCCTACTCCTGCGCTCGGCCTTGCTTGGAGGATACAGGCCCTTGCATGAAATTGGGATACTCAAGGTCTCGGTGAGACATGGCCGGTTCGTAATATTTGTTCATAACGGCGCTGATTACGTCATGCCGGTTCATATTTAATGGTCATCTCATCTTGTGGGCGATCGCGCATTTATAGCTTCACGATGAAAGTGGATGGGTGTTGTGATGTGGAAGCCGTGTTTTCTCCAGGATTGTGCATATAAAACAGCTGGTTATCATTGGCCGTCTCTCGTGGGGAAGAGAGGTTGGGAGAGTTGGAAACAAATTTCGAAATTCATGTTTTCTTACATTTCTCGGGGTTGGGAAGTGGAATGTGAACCAAAGTTTTTCCTTGAAGATATGCGCGTTGGTTTTTATTTCACTGAGCGTGTGAATTTTTCTTAAGGAAGAGATTAGCTGCCGTGTGTTCATGATAGCTTCCTCGTGACAAGACAGATCTAAAGCCGAAATAAAGTCCTGGGCCTGACTACTTGCCGCTTCCTGGGTATGGCGACGCGTGTTCAGTGAAAAGGCCTGTCTATGCAAACTATGATCTAGCTGCCTACCGCTGAAGCATGGCGTTGAGCAGCGGTGGGGAGCCGCAATGAATACCGTTTATCGCATCGTCTGGAATGTGGCCCGCGGGCAGTCCGTGGTGACCTCCGAACTGGCCAAGCGTCGTACCAAGTCCCGGGATGGGGCGGTGCGGGGTGCCCTGTTGGCGCTCGGACTGGTTGCCGGCGTCGGTGGCTTGTCACCGGTCCAAGCTTATGAAGCAGGTGGCGGTAATGATTGCACTGGCGTCAATGGACGCATCGCCATCGGTGGCGGTGCTACTGCGTGTAGTCCTTGGGCGATTGCACTCGGAGCTAATGCCGCAAGCACTAACGATAGAGCCGTCGCTATCGGTCTGAACACCGTATCCTCCGGCCTTAGCTCTGTTGCGATTGGTCACCTTTCCCAGTCGACGGGGTCAGGCTCTTTTGCGGCAGGGGAATTCTCATTGGCTTCGGGGGAATACTCGGTTGCGCTTGGCGGTGGCAATCCTTCGGCAGGTGCGGGAGCCAATGCCACTGGGGCAGGGGCGGTTGCGCTTGGCACCCGCTCGGTCGCCACCAATTTCCGAACGCTTGCCCTTGGCGCGGGAGCGGTGGCGTCGAGCGAATCAGCCGCCGCGATTGGCGAGGCTGCCACAGCTTCCGCTAGCTCGGCCATCGCGATGGGCACCAATGCGCAAGCGCTGAGCGATGGGGATGTCGCCATTGGGCGCAATGTCAGCGTGGATGGATCCTCGGATGGGGGGCCTTCCATAGGCTTGGGCTCGGATGTATCGATAAATGGGTCTGCCAATGCCACGGTGATCGGCTCGAATGCGCGGATAGGCACTGGTGCCGTGGACTCCAGTGGCGCCACGGCGATTGGTTCCAGCGCTGACGTGGGCGATCAGTCGCGAAATGCCACGGCCATCGGCAGGCTTGCCAGCATCGGTGATAGTGCGTGGGATAGCGTGGCGCTGGGGTCTGCGGCCACGGTTGGAGAGAGCGCTCCTGGATCCGTGTCCATCGGCCTTCGGGCGACTAATGCGGCGGGGGCTGTCAGCTCGGTTGCCTTGGGCGACGCTGCCAGTAACACTTCATCCCATTCAATCGCCATTGGCCCTGATGCCTCAACCACCGCGAGTAATGCGGTGGCCGTGGGCTCTGACGCAGAAGCAGTCGCAAACGCCATCGCCCTGGGCCATGACGCTAAGGCCACGGGTAGTCAGTCGATCAGTATCGGCACCGGTAACCAGGTCAGTGGTGATGGCTCCGGTGCGGTTGGCGATCCGACCACTATCACCGGTGCAGGCTCCTATTCGCTGGGTAACGACAACACCATCGATGCCGACGACGCCGGTGTGTTCGGTAACGATAACGTTCTGGCTGGAACCGCCACCGGTAGTCGCATTATCGGTAACGACAACGATGTGGACGTGGCCGATGCCTTCGTGATGGGCAACGGGGCGGACGTCACCGTGGCCGAAGGTATGGCGCTGGGCAATGGTTCCATCGCCGATACCGGTGCGGGAGAGGCAGGCTACAACCCGACTACCAGCTCCACCGATGGGCTGGACGCGGGGATCGCCGCGACCCAGAGCACCACCGGGGCGGTGGCCGTCGGTGACGACGGCGCAGGCATCTATCGCCAGATCACTGGTGTGGCCGCCGGCACCGAGGACAGCGACGCGGTCAACGTGGCCCAGCTCAAGGCCAGCGAGACGCACTACTACAGCGTCAACGACGGTGGCACCCAGGGCGGCAACTACGCCAACGACGGTGCCTCCGGGCTGAATGCCATCGCCGCTGGCGTGGATGCCTCGGCCTCGGCGGATGGTGCCATGGCGTTCGGCTTCGGGGCCGCGGCGGGCAACGCCGATAGTGTGGCGCTGGGCACCGACTCGGTTACCGCCGCGCCGGTGGGTACCGCTGACACCACCATTCGTGGCACCACCTACACTTTTGCCGGCACCGCGCCGGTGGGTACGGTAAGCGTGGGCGATGCGGGCAGCGAACGCACCGTCACCAACGTGGCGGCGGGCCGCGTCTCGGCGACCAGCACCGATGCCATCAACGGCAGCCAGCTGTTCGCCACCAATCAGGCGATCGAGGATATTTCCACAACTGCCGGTACAGGCTGGGACCTGACCGCCGAAGGCACCGATGGCACCAACGTCGCCCCGGGTGACACCGTCGATCTGTCCAGCAGCGACGGCAACCTGGTGATCGCCAAGAACGCCACCGAAGGTACCCAGGAAGACGTGACCTTCGCTCTGGCCAGCGACATCGCCGTGGACAGCGTCACCACCGGCAACAGCGTGCTGGATACCAGCGGCCTGAGCGTCGACGACGGCAGCGGCAACGTCACCAGCGTGACCAACGATGGCCTGACCGTGGCGGGTGGTCCCAGCGTGACCGCCAGCGGCGGCATCGATGCGAACGACCAGGTGATCAGCAACGTGGGGG
>NZ_JACHXM010000034.1 GCF_014192055.1 Halomonas organivorans
CTGCGCGCCCGCGGGCCGCCCGGGGCCCCCCCCCCCGGCCCGCCGCCCCCCGCACACCCCCCTGCGCTTCTTTTTCTCTCTTCGCCGGTTTCGTCTTCTTCTACGGGGGGGTGCTGCGCGCCTTGGGCCCCCCCCCCCCGCCCCGGCCTCCCCCCCCCCCCGACCCACCTCTTACCGGAGGTTCCCTTGAACACCGCGGAACGAATCACCCATGCGGTCGACCTGTTCTGGAAGCTGTTGACCGCTGTCGTCATGACGGCCTTCGCCCTGATGTTGATCATCATGGCCATCCAGGTCATCTCGCGCTATGCCCTCGGCGTGGCGGTCCCCTGGACCGATGAGGCCTCGCGCTACCTGTTCCTGGCGGAAATCTTCCTGGGTTCCGTGTTGGCACTGCGCTACCAGGAGCACATCCGCATCACCGTGGTGACCGATCTCCTGCCGTCTCCCCTGCGTCATGTGGCGACCGCCCTGGCGGACATCGTCTGCATGCTGGTGTTGCTGATGCTGATCGTCGGGGCCTGGAACATGATGGAGCGCACCGCCGGCGTGATGGCCAGTACCTTCAACATGAGCTTTTCCTACATCTATCTGATCCAGATGATTTCCGCCCTGCTGATGATGGGCATCCTCCTCAGCGACCTGTACCTGCGAATCGTCGCCGCCCGTCTGCCCACCCGCAAACAACGTCGGAGTCACTGACCATGGAAGTGTTCGCCATCATGTTCATCGGCCTGATCGTCCTGCTGATGATCGGGGTACCCGTGGCCTTCGCCATGATCGCGTCCTCCGCCATGGTGCTGGGCTATACGCGGGGCTTCGATGCCATTCCCCTGGAGATGATCTCCCAACGCACCCTCTACGGGGTCAACAGTTTCACCCTGCTGGCGATTCCAGCCTTCCTCTTCATCGGCCGGCTGATGAACTCGGCGGGTATCTCGGATCGCGTCTTCGACGTCGCCCGCACCATGGTGGGGCACCTCAAGGGCGGGCTCGGCCACGTCAACGTGGTGGCCAGCATGCTGTTCGCCGGCATGTCCGGTTCGGCGGTGGCCGATGCCGGTGGCCTCGGCGCGCTGGAGATCAAGGCCATGGAGGACGACGGCTACCCGACCGGCTTCAGTGCCGCGGTGACCGCCAGTTCGGCCACCATCGGTCCGATCATCCCACCCAGCATCCCCGCGGTCATCTACGGCGCGCTGGCTAACGCCTCGATCGCCGCCATCTTCCTGGCTTCCATCATCCCCGGCCTGATCATGGGGTTGGGGCTGATGGTCATGGTGGCGATCATCTCCCATCGGCGCGGCTTTCCCACCCGGGCCAGGGCGCGTCTCGATGAGTTCCTGCGGGCCATCTCGCGGGGCCTGTTGCCGATGCTGACTCCGCTGATCATCATCGTGGGGATCCTATCGGGCGTCTTCACCCCCACCGAGGCCTCGGTCGTCGCGCTCCTCTACTGCATGATCATCTCGTTCCTGGTCTATCGCTCGATCACCTTCCGCGACTTCCTCGACATTCTTCGCGCCACGGCCATCGATACCGCCGCGCTGTTGTTCATCATCGCAGGCAGTGCTTTGTACAGCTGGGTGCTGGCGCGCTATCAGGTCACCGCCCTGGTGGCGGACTTCCTGCTCGCCACCGTGACCGATCCACTGGCGCTGATGCTGCTGTTGGCCGGCTTCATCCTGCTGATCGGGTTGTTCATCGACTCGGTGCCGGCATTGTTCCTGCTGACGCCGCTGCTGGTACCGGTGGTGACCCAATACGGCATCGATCCCGTGCACTTCGGCGTGGTGATGATCTTCACCCTGATGATCGGATTGATCACGCCCCCGGTGGGCACGGTGCTGTTCACCATCCAGAAGATCACCGGCATGTCGTTCGTGGGCCTGGTTCGGGAAACCATTCCCTTCTACATCCCACTGTTCGTGGTGTTGTTGATTATCACCTGTTTCCCGTCGATCGTCATGTTGCTGCCCAACCTGGTGCTCAACTGACGGTCGTCGACAACGACTTGCCAACAAGAAGGAGAGTTCAACCATGTCCGTATTGATCACCGGCGGCCTCGGCCATGTCGGTTCTTGGGTCGCCTACCAGCTGGCCAAGCAAGGCAAGCGAGTCATCATCTGCGATATGGCCGCCAGCAACTTCGACCGTCTCGGGCTCGACTATCTGGAAGAGGTTCGCGACCAGTTGGTCCTCGAAAGCATCGACGTACTCGACTACCACAGCCTGTTCGAACTGATGCTGCGCTACCGTGATGATCTGGAAGGGGTGATCCATGGCGTCTCGGTGATTGCCGGCCCGAATTTCCAGACTCGTCCCTACAAGCACATCTCGATCAATGCCAGCGGTACCCTCAATGTACTCGAGACCTGCCGCATCCTGGGGATCAACAAAGTGGTCAACATGAGTTCCGGCGCCGTCTACGGTGACGCCGCGGGGCCCCAGCACGAGGCGATGCCTTACAAGGCGACCGATCTCTACGGCGCGACCAAGATCGCCGGCGAGCTCTATGGCATGCAGTACACCGATACCTTCGGCATGGATGTGCGCAACGCCCGGCTGTTCTTCGTCTACGGCCCCGGCAAACGGCCGTCGCACATGCACCAGGTCTACCAGGCAATATTCGGCCCTTTAGAGGGGTTGGATAACATCCAGGCTCCAAACGGATCGGAGCAGGCCCTGGACTGGACCCACGTCCATGATACGGCGGCCGGAATCGTGCAACTTTTCGAGAAGGACAGCGTTAGCCATCGCAACTTCAACATCTCCAGCGGGGTGACCGTGGAGCATCTGGAGATCGTCGAGCACGTCGCCGATCTCATCGGTAAGCGTGCCAACGTGCAACTCGGTCCTGGGCCGTTCGTGGTCCGCGGTGCCCCGCTGGATATCTCGCTGGCAAAGCAGGAGCTCGGCTTCTCTCCACGGTTTACCGACATTCGCGAGGGGCTTCGCGATTATTGGGAGTGGCTGAAGGATATTAGGGATTGAAAGCGCCTCCCCGCTGGATGGGCTGGAAAGAATGAGCTGTGAAGAATATCAATGAAGAGGCTCCTGCTCTTTGGAGTTCCTGCTCAGGATTCTATTGGTGATTTAACAAAAGGGACATTGGGTCGCTAGCAGCGGCGATTGAAATAGTATGCCATGTGGTAAATGGCTGTATATCCGCTTCTGGCCGAAAGCGGCCTTACTAATTGGTCAGTGATTGTCGCCAAGCAGTTCTCACGAATCCAAGGAACTGCACCGTCAGCGGTTCCAACGTCATGGGCCGCTGACGGAAGGCTGTGTGTGAAGCCTTAAAGCGTCTCTTCCAGCAGCATGGCGAGCCGCTTGTGATGCAGGTCGTCGGCGGCCGCGTCGTAGGAGGGTGTCGACGCCGGAGCTATAAGTCCGTAAATCATCAAAACAGATTGTCCCCCTGACCCGCATGACCTTTCCTTGCTGGTGACCAACCCTGTAAGGGCCGCGCCATGCGCAGCGCGAAGGCGCCGGTCATGCAGGAGCCGACCACGCCGACCCTGCTGCCCGCGAACTCGGCCTCGGGACCCGCGACACCCGTCTCGGGCCGGAATACAGCAAGACCCTGAAGGAGCAGGGCGGCAAGCTCGAGGTGCTCTGCCTATATATCCATGAATCAGAGAGTAAAGAACGCTGGCTCTACGGTACTCAGCCCATCATAGACTACCTGAAGGGGCTGTTTGGCGAGTAGAGCGGCATCATCCTTCGTGAGCCGCGGCAGCTGGAGTCTCTATACTTGGCTCCGGTCCATGAAGATCGCACCATGCTAGATCATCAGCTAAATTAGTGGCAGGCTGAGTGTAGGGCCGTGTTAAGTTGACGGCACGTTAATTGGTGTTATGGTGTCTAGTTATTGTTAGTTTTTTAAATTCAGTGGGTTGGGCTATATGAGGTGAGCGATATAACACGGCTGAGTGTCCCGATGCGTTCAGTCGATAAACTAGGCGGTCGCCTATTGCCTATACAATACGAATCGTACACAACTTGGAGTTTTATGCATGACTGACGACAGAACACTACGTACTTCCAGGACGTTGCCTTTCTCTCCCGAGGAAATTTACGGGGCATTTGCTTCGCCTGAACTGCTGGCCACATGGTGGGGGCCTGAGGGTTTTTCAAATACTTTCGAAATTCATGAGTTCACGGAAGGGGGGCGCTGGAAGTTTGTCATGCACGCCCCAGACGGAAGTGACTACCAGAACGAGAGCAAGTTCGAAGTACTTGAGCCCAATTCTAAAATAGTCATCCTTCATGACTGCTCGCCAAATTTCCGACTCACAGTTGAACTCACCGCTGAGGCCCGTGGAACGCATGTAACCTGGACTCAAGTGTTTGAAGATTCGAAGACTGCGCAGATGGTGAAAGAAAGGGCGGGTCCAGCAAATGAGCAAAATCTTGATCGGCTCAAACGCGTGCTTGAGCAGGAAGATAGTGCCATATAAAAAGCAGCATCAGTTTGTCCGGAATGTCACGCTTCGCGTAACAGTTCGGCCGCTGCACATGGCGTTAGGTCTCTACGATGCATGCTCTTATTACCGGCGCAGCAGGCTCCGGAATCAGCACACTCGGCAAGGCTCTCGCCAAGGATCTGAATGCCTCCTTCCTGGAGGCTGATGACGTCTATTGGCTAGAAACTGATCCGCCTTTCACGAAGAAAAGGCCTGTAGAGGAAAGGCGGAGGCTGATGATCGCGAGTCTGGAAAGCTATCCAGACGCAGTCGTCTCAGGGTCTGTGATGCAATGGGGCGAGGACATTGAGAATGCTTTCGATGTGGTGATCTTTCTTTATGTGGAAGCGCATATCCGCTTGCAGAGGTTGCGGGAAAGAGAGATCCATCTTTTTGGCGCTGCAGATCCTGACTTCCTGGAATGGGCGGCACAGTATGACCAAGGCACGGCGCCGGGACGAAGTCTCGCCAGGCATCGGGCATGGCTGGAAAATCGCTCATGTCGCGTCATAACGCTAGAAGGGGCTATGTCAGTGTCTGAGCAATTAGAAGTTTTAAGGCAAAACGGCCTGACTTACCGCTTCAGATGACCGTCCAATCCGCTGCCGCGCCTCGGCCGGCAATTGACCTTCGGCGTTAACCATCCATCAGGAGTGACTCCAGCAACTGCACCGTCAGCGGCCCCAACGCATGGGCCGCTGACGGAAGGCCATGCGTGAAGCCCTACAGCGTCTCTTCCAGCAGCATGGCGAGCCGCTTGTGATGCAGCTCGTCGGCGGCCGCGTCGTAGGAGGGGGCGTCCTTGGCGGTGAAGCCGTGGGCGGCGCCCTTGTAGAGCTCGGTGGCAAAGTGCACGCCGGCGGCGGCGAGTGCCTCGTCCATGCGGGCGATCTGCGCGGGCGGCAGCAGTTCGTCCTTGTCAGCGTGGCCGAAGTAGACGCGGGCCTGGATGGCGTCGACCACGTTCACCGGGCTTTCGGCGTCGTCGGCCTTGGCCAGGTTGGCGGAGTGGAAGCCGGCCGCAGCGGCGATGCGCTCGGGATGTTCGGCCGCCATGCGCAGCGCGAAGGCGCCGGTCATGCAGTAGCCGACCACGCCGACCTTGCCGCTTGCGAACTCGGCTTCTCGGTCGAGGCAGTCCAGCAGGGCGTTGAAGTCGCGGGATTGCGCCTCGGGGGTGAGGTGGCCGGCATAGTCGACCAGCGTCGGGCGCACGTCGGGATCGCGGAAGGACTTGCCCTCGGGCACGATCTCGCCGGCGGCATCGCGGTAGTAGACGTTGGGCATCAACACGGCGTAGCCGTTGTCGGCGATCCGCTGGGCCTTCTCGTGGTAGCAGGGGCGCAGGCCGCCGATATCGGTGAACAGCACCACGGCCGGCAGCGGGCCATCGGCGTTCGCTGGCGTAAAGATATGAGCGTCGATGGTGCCGTCGGCGGCGGAAATGTCGATGGCGCGGGACATGGGGGCTCCTGAAAAACGATAGGATTAGCGTGGCAGAGCGGCTCTGCCCGGCGTAGATATGATGTGCTGCCGGGTGTGACACTCTCTACCATAACGAAGGATTGATCCTAAAGCCGCTTTGGCGATGCTTGCCGGGGACGAGCGGCACGTCCACGGCCTTGAACGGGAGATGGTGATGACGGAGCAAGCGGCGTTTTACGTGCTGTATCGCTTCAAGGTGAAGCCGGGGATGGAGGGTATCTTCAAGGAAGGATGGCGTCGCATGACGCAAGCCATTCGCGAGCAGCGAGGCGGCCTGGGCTCGCGCCTTCATCGGGCCGATGATGGCTGGTGGGTGGCCTATGCGAAGTGGCCGAATCGCCAAGCCTGGGCGTCGTCACAGCAGAGGTCCGAGTCCCCGGACCGTGATGCTGCCGCACTCATGGCGGAGGCCATCATGGAGCGGTTGCCGCCCATTCCTCTGGAGCCCGAGATCGATCTGATCGACCGGCGTGCGGGGAAAGACGGCACGCCTTAAGGATCATGAATAGTGGGTCACTGCCCGCCTCCGATGATCAGCCGCAGTGCCTGAAGGCCGCCGAACTCGAGGCGGGTTTCCTCCGAGAACAGCGGGTGGCCGTGGAGGCTCAGGTCGACGGTGGCCGAGGCGCCCTGATAGCGCACGTCGGCGGTGATCTCGGCCTCGGTGCCCAGCGGCGCCAGCGGGCCGTAGCCGATGTCGTCCACTTCCACGACGCCGAGGCCGCTGTCAGCCAGCGCCTGGACGACGTCGTTCTCCAGTGCCATGCCGTAGCTGACATAGAGCCCGCCGTAGGCGAGGCCGGCGATGACGATCAGTAAGAGAACACGTCCCATCGAAGGTTTCCTCGTCGAGAGTGGGTCAGATAGCGGATGACGGGCGGGGCTGCCAGCCGCCCTCGCGGATCGCTGCGCAGCCCGCGACCTCGAGGTTGTAGAGATACAGCCAGGCCGGGCCGAAGGCGGTGGCATGCACGACGCGGTCGTAGGTGCCGCTCGCCGGCCGGCGGGCCCGATAGTCTTCGAGCACGTCGAGGTCCTCGAGCCCTTTGGCGTCGACGCGGAACACCTCGACTTCGACGCCGCGCGAGGGTGCGAGCCGGGCGCCGGGGTAGGGGCCGAGGTCGAAGAGCGTCACGTCGGTGAGCACGTCCGCGCCCACGAACGCGGCGCCGTCCAGCCAGTGGTGATTGCGCAGGCCGCGCTTCAGGGTGCCGTAGACGGCGACCAGGGGCGTGCGCTGGATGGCGATGGCGGGGCTGTTCATCGGGCTGTCCTCTCGGGCGGCGTGGCGGCCGCCAGTCTACCAGAGCGCCTTGTGCCCGGCAGTGAGGGGGGCAGGTGATTGGGGAGCTTTGGGGGCGCCTGACGGCGCCATTCGCGCAGCAAGCCGGAGCGCCGGACCGTGCGCTCCCACGAAGGTCAAAGACAACACCCTCGTCGCGCAGCAAGCCGAAGTATCGGGGGCAGGCTATTCTGGCGCCGCAGGGGCGCCTGACGGCGCCATTCGCGCAGCAGAGCTGCGCTCCCACGCAAACCTCCCACGCAAACCTGGTCAGGCCGCTTACCGTGCCCTCACTGCGCCGCGGGCTTACTCCATCGCCGAGTCGCGGCCGAGGTTCTCGGGTCCGAAGGAGTCGGGCAGCAGCTCGTCCATGGTGTAGCGGCGCAGCAGCGTGCCCTGGGCGTCGACCACGCGGATCAGCGTTTGGGGGCTCGCGAACTCGCGGATGCGCTGGCGGCAGTCGCCGCAGGGCGTGCACAGGTGCTCGCCGGGACCGATCACGTAGACTTCGCGCAGCTCGCGCTCGCCGGCGCTGGCCATGGCGGCGAGCGCCGAGGCCTCGGCGCATAGCCCCTTGTAGTGGGCCACCTCGACGTTGGCGCCGGCGTAGCGGGTGCCGCTCTCGCTGACGATCAGCGCGCCCACCGGATGGTTCGAGTAGGGCGCATAGGCACGGTCGCGCACCGTGATCAGCGCTTCGACAATGTCTTGTGGAACAGTGTCCTGACCGATGGCCTCGCTCATGCGCCGGCTCCTCGGGCCGCGTCGTCGCGCAGCACGCTTTCCAGGGCGATGGTCATCATCTCGTCGAAGGTGGTGGCGCGCTGATCGCTGGACAGCGAGTCGCCCTTGACGATGTGGTCGGAAACCGTGCAGATGGTGGCGGCCCGGGCGCCGAACTCGGCGGCCACGCCGTAGAGGCCGGCGGCTTCCATCTCCACGCCGACGATGCCGTAGCGGCGCAGCAGCTCGACCATCTCGGGGCGCGGGTCGTAGAACAGGTCCGCCGAGAAGATGTTGCCGACCTTGACCGATACGCCCTGGGCCGCGGCGGCGTCCACCGCGTGGCGGGTCAGTTCGAAGTCGGCGATGGCGGCGAAGTCGTTGCCCAGGAAGCGGGTGCGATTGACGCCGGAGTCGGTGCAGGCACCCTGGCCGATCACCACGTCGCGCACCGCCACGTCGTCGCGCACCGCGCCGCAGGAGCCGACGCGGATCAGGCTCTTCACGTCGTAGTCGGTGATCAGTTCCTTGGCGTAGATCGACACCGAGGGAATGCCCATGCCGTGGCCCATCACCGAGATCTCGCGGCCCTTGTAGGTGCCGGTGTAGCCGTACATGTTGCGCACCTCGTTGATGCAGCGGGCATCCTCGAGGAAGGTGTCGGCGATGTACTTGGCGCGCAGCGGGTCGCCGGGCATCAGCACGGTGTCGGCGAAGTCGCCGCGCGCGGCCTGGATATGCGGGGTGGCCATGTTGAGTCTCCTTGATGGTGTCGAGCCGGGCTTGGTGATTCAGAGGTTACCGAGTCGGCAGGAAGCTCTCGCCGTCGTCCATGGGCGGCAGCCCGAGGTGTTCGGCCAGGCTCTGACCGATGTCGGCGAAGCTCGCTCGTGCGCCCAGCGAACCGGGCGGCAGGCCGGCGCCACTGGCCAGCACCGGGATGTGCTCCCGGGTGTGGTCGGTGCCGGTCCAGGTCGGGTCGCAGCCGTGGTCGGCGGTGAGGATCAGCAGGTCGTCGTCCTCGAGCCTTTCCAGCAGCTCGGGCAGGCGGGCGTCGAAGGCCTCCAGGGCGGCGGCGTAGCCGGCCACGTTGCGGCGGTGGCCGTAGACCATGTCGAAGTCGACGAAGTTGGTCATGATCAGCGAGCGGTCGCCGGCCTGCTCGAGCGCCGCGAGGGTGGCGTCGAACAGGGCGTCGTGGCCGCTGGCCTTGATGGTCTGCGAGATACCGCAGTGGGCGTAGATGTCGGCGATCTTGCCGATCGCTACCACCTGGCCGCCGTCGTCGTGCAGCTTCTGGAGCACCGTGGGGGCGGGCGGCTCGACGCTGTAGTCGCGGCGATTGGCGGTGCGGGCGAAGTCGTCTGCGCTCTCACCCGTGAAGGGGCGGGCGATGACGCGGCCGATGTTGTAGGGCTCGAGCAGGCGCCGGGCGATCTCGCACAGCTCATAGAGGCGCGCCAGGCCGAAGCTTTCCTCGTGGGCGGCGATCTGGAACACCGAGTCCGCCGAGGTGTAGACGATCGGCTTGCCGGCGCGGACATGCTCATCGCCGAGCCGGGCGATGATCTCGGTGCCGGAGGCGTGGCAGTCGCCCAGCACGCCGGGCAGTTCGGCCTCGCGGATCAGCGCCTGGAGAAGCTCGGTCGGAAAGCTGTGCTCGCGCTCCAGGAAGTAGCCCCACTCGAAGCGCACCGGCACCCCGGCGATCTCCCAGTGGCCGGACGGGGTGTCCTTGCCGGAGGAGATCTCCCGGGCGTGGCCGTAGGCGCCGGTGACGGTCGCCGGCGGCTCGACGCCCGCGGCCCAGGCACCGGTGCTCTCGTGGTGGGCGTGGAGAAGGCCCAGCCGGCCGAGGTTGGGCAGTTGCAAGGGGCCACGTTCGGAGGACGTCGCGCAGGCCTCGGCGATATGGCCCAGGGTATCGGCCCCGGCGTCGCCGAAGGCCGCGGCGTCGGGCGTGGCGCCGATGCCGAAGGAGTCGAGGACGAGCACGATAGCGCGTGTCATGGGGCCTCCCGACGGATGGTGTCTTGTATCAGTGTAGGTTCGGCCGGCGGCGTCTCGCCGAGTTCCAGGGCGGCGAGCAGCTGGCGCTCGGCGCGCTCGGCGTCGGATTCGCTTCTGGCATGAATGCGGGCCAGCGGCTCGCCGGCGGCCAGGCGGGTGCCCAGCGCGGCGATCTCGGTGAGGCCCACCGCCGGGTCGATGGCATCAGTGGGGGCGCGGCGTCCGCCGCCCAGCTCGACCACCGCCATGCCCAGCGCCCGGGTGTCGAAGGCGCCCAGGTAGCCGTTGCGCGGGGCGCGCACCTGGCGCGACACCGGAGCCTCGGGCAGGTAGTGGCCGGGGCGCTCGAGCAGGTCGGCGGGGCCGCCGAGGCCGGCCACCATGCGCGCGAAGCGCTCGGCGGCCGCGCCGGAGGCCAGCCGCTCGTCGAGCATGCTCAGGGCCGCGTCGCGGTCGGCGGCCAGGCCACCGGCCAACAGCATCTCCGCGGCCAGGCTGCGGGTCACCTCGAGCAGGCGGCCGCCTCGGCGCTCGCCGGTCAGCACCGCCAGTGCCTCGCGCACCTCCACGGCGTTGCCGGCGCAGGGCGCCAGTGGCTGACTCATGTCGGTGAGCAGGGCCGTGGTCGGGGTGCCGGCCTGACTCGCCACCTCGGCAATGCTCTCGGCCAGCTCCCGGGAGGCCTCGGGGGTGGGCATAAAGGCGCCGCTGCCGACCTTGACGTCCATCACCAGGGCGTCGAGGCCGCAGGCCAGCTTCTTGCCGAGGATCGAGGCGACGATCAGCGGCAGCGACTCCACGGTGGCGGTGACGTCGCGCACCCCGTAGAGGCGCTTGTCCGCCGGGGCCAGGCTGCCGGTCTGGCCGATGATCGCCACCCCGACGTCCTTGACCAGGCGTCGGAAGGTGGCGGTGTCCGGCGTGACCGAATAGCCGGGGATCGCCTCGAGCTTGTCGAGGGTGCCGCCGGTGTGGCCGAGGCCGCGCCCCGAGATCATCGGCACATGGCCGCCGCAGGCGGCCACCCAGGGGCCCAGCACCAGCGAGACCAGGTCGCCCACGCCGCCGGTGGAGTGCTTGTCGAGCACTGGGCCTGGCAGGTCGAGCCCGGCCCAGTCGAGCACCTCGCCGGAGTCGCGGGTGGCCTCGGTCAGCGCCACCGTCTCGGCGGTGTCCATGCCCTGCAGATAGATGGCCATGGCCAGGGCGCCGACCTGGGCGTCGGACAGGCTACCGTCGGTGATGCCCTGCACCAGCTCGCGGATCGTCGCGACGGGCAGGGGCTGCCCGTCGCGCTTGGCGCGGATGGCCTCCTGGGGAAGCATCAGTAGCCGTCCTCGGGGCCGGCGTTGCCCTCGAAGGCGCCCAGGGTGAGCAGCAGGTCGTCGAGCAGGCCCGAGGCGCCGAAGCGGAAGTGCGCCGGGGTCAGCCAGTTGGCGCCCATGAGGCGTTCGGCGAGCTGCAGGTAGGCCTGGGCGTCCTCGGTGGTGCGCACGCCGCCGGCGGCCTTGAAGCCGACGTCGCGGCCGCTGTCGCGGATCACTTCGAGCAGGATCTCGGCGGCCTCCAGGGTGGCGTTGACGGCGACCTTGCCGGTGGAGGTCTTGAGGAAGTCGGCGCCGCCCTCCACGGCCAGCTCGGCGGCGCGGCGGATCAGCGCCGGGTCCTTCAGCTCGCCGGTCTCTAGGATCACCTTGAGGCTGGCATCGCCGCAGGCGGCCTTGCACATCTCGACCAGTTCCTGGCCCACGGCTTCGTCGCCGGCCATCAGCGCGCGATAGGGGAAGACCACGTCGACCTCGTCGGCGCCGGAGGCCACCGCCTCGCGGGTCGCCCGGGCGGCGCGCATGACGTCGTCGCCGCCGTCGGGGAAGTTGGTGACGGTGGCGATCTTCACGCTGTCGTTCAGGCGGTGGGCGGTCAGCGCCCGGCGTGCCGGGACGATGAACTGCGGGTAGACGCAGATGGCCGCCGGGGTGCCCATCGGCGTCTTGGCCCGCTGGCACAGCGCCTCGATGGTGGCATCGGTGTCGTCGTCGTTGAGGCTGGTAAGGTCCATCAGCGACAGGGCCTGGCGGGCGGCGCGTTGCAGATCGGTCATGACGTTGTCCTGTAGCAAAGAGTCCTGAAGAGAAGCGTGACGCCGCGGCCGGGGCCGGGGCCGCGGCGTCGCCGGTTCATGCCCCGAGGGCGATGAAGAAGCCGGCCAGGGTAGCGGACATCAGGTTGGAAAGGGTACCCGCCAGCACCGCCTTGATGCCGAATCGGGCGATATCGTGGCGCCGGCTGGGGGCGATGCTGCCCAGGCCGCCGAGCAGGATGGCGATCGACGACAGGTTGGCGAAGCCGCACAGCGCGAACGACAGGATCGCCGCGGAGTGCTCGGACAGGGCCTTGCCGGTGGCCGCCACCACCTGCTCGCCGTCGAGGTAGGGCGCCAGATTGATATAGGCCACGAACTCGTTGACCACCAGCTTCTGGCCGATGAACGAGCCGGCCAGGGTGGCTTCCTGCCAGGGCACGCCGAGCAGGAAGGCCAGCGGCGCGAACAGCCAGCCCAGGATCATCTCCAGGCTCAGCGACTCCATGCCGAACCAGCCGCCGACGCCGCCGAGGATGCCGTTGACCAGGGCGATCAGGCCGATGAAGGCCAGCAGCATGGCGCCGACGTTGGCGGCCAGCATCAGGCCGGAGCTGGCCCCGGCGGCGGCGGCGTCGAGCACGTTGGTGGGGTGGTCTTCCTCTTCCTCGAGTCGCTCCTCGGCGGCGGAGACGCTGTCCTCGGGCGTCTCGGTCTCGGGCATCAGCAGCTTGGCGAACAGCAGCCCGCCGGGGGCGGCCATGAAGGAAGCGGCCACCAGGTACTCCATGGGAATGCCCAGCGCTGCGTAGCCGGCCAGCACCGAGCCGGCCACCGAGGCCAGGCCGCCGCACATCACCGCGAACAGCTGCGACTGGGTCATCCGGGCGATGAAGGGGCGCACCACCAGCGGCGCCTCGGTCTGGCCGACGAAGATATTGGCGGTGGCCGACAGCGACTCGGTGCGCGAGGTGCCGAGGGCCTTCTGCAGGGCGCCGCCGAGGATGCGGATGATCCACTGCATGACGCCGATGTAGTAGAGCACGGCGGTCAGCGAGGAGAAGAAGATGATCACCGGCAGCACCTTGATGGCGAACACGAAGCCGGTGGACTCGACGTCGGCCAGGCCGCCGAACAGGAAGCCGATGCCGTCGTTGGCGTAGAGCACCACCTGGCTGACGGCGTCGGAGACGGTGGCGAGCACCGCTTGGCCGGCGGGCACGTAGAGCACGAAGGCGCCGATGCCGGCCTGGATGGCGAAGGCGCCGCCCACGGTGCGCAGGCGGATGGCGCGGCGGTTGGAAGAGAAGATCAGGGCGATGGCGACCAGCGTCATCATCCCGACCAGGCTCATGATCAAGGTCATGGGGATGTCCTTGTAGTTGGCGGCCGAGGCGCGCGGGGCACCTCGCGACCGGCGATGGCTCTCGACAAGCGAGTCGTCACAGGAAGTTGTACTTCAGGGTGTAGATCATCGCATTCTGATAGTCGTCGGCGGTACCCAGCTTGTTGTGCGAGTAGCGATACTGGATGCCGGTGGTGATGGCGTCGACCGGGTGCCACCACAGGGCCACGGCGCCGTTGGTGCCGACCTCGCCGGCCGGGCCGTTGACGTAGTTCCGGGCCAGGTAGTCGTCGTTGCGATCGAAGGTCTGCTCGTGCCAGTTGGTGACGCTGAGGTTCTGACCGAAGGCCTGGAAATCGTAGCCCAGCACCCAGCCGGCCATGTAGCCGTTCTCGCCGTCGTAGCCGCCTTCGCCGCTCTCGACCCAGGCCTTGCCGATGAACGGCTTGAACCACAGGCCGTTGGCGAAGGTGTGGCGATAGCCGAAGCCGGCGATGCGGTCCTGCTCCTCGCTGTCGAAGCCGTAGTCGCGAAAGTCGTAGACGTGGAAGTAAAGCGAGAAGGGCGTGTCGCCGAGATAGATATGCGAGGTGACCTTGGCGGCGCTGCGGCGATTGTCGCGGGTGTCGTCCTCGAGGGTATCGTTGTGGGGGTTCTCGAAATCGTAGAAACCGTAGAACTCGCCCCAGTCGAAGCCCACGCCGCCCTCGAGCTCGAGGTAGAAGAAATCGCCCTTGGCGGCGTTGCTGGCGGTACGCTGCTCGGTGCCGTCGGACCAGTCGAGGTAGTTGACCGAGGCGTTGGCGAACGACCACAGCGGAGTGAAGGGTGAGGCGGCGTCGCCGGCGTTCTCGTTGGCCACGGCGGGCAGCGCGGCGGCGCTCAGCAGCAGGCCGGCGAGGGGAACGAGGGAACGGGGCGTCGTCATGTGGTTCGGCATGGAATCGGCTTCCTTGGTGTTGTTGTCGTGTGATGCGCCGGGTGTGCAGGGGACGGACGATCACGTCGACATCGAAACGTGAACCCGGCCTGGCCGGGGCGATGAGCGGGTGAGCGACGTGTCTGTGATTCGAGTCTTTGTTATTCGAGTAACATGGCTATGTTATTTTAATCACATTTCATGTCGCAACCCCGAGATCGAGGAAGCGTCAACGCAATGGGGGACGTGGGCCCGCAAGCAGCGTTCCGAGAGGCGAGAGGTAGTGGAGTGAACGAACGAAGCGCGGCGCGCCTGACGCGCCTGCAAGAGGCCCTGGCCGAGGGCGGCAGCCTGCGGCTGAGTGAGGCGGCGGCGCTGTGCGAGGTCTCGGCGATGACCATTCGCCGCGACCTGGCGGGCGCCGACGGCGAGCTGGTATTGATCGGCGGTTACCTGATGCGCGGCGACGATCCCCGCCACGGCACGGCCTACGACCTGGCCGTGCAGCGCGATCGCCACGCCGAGGCCAAGCGCCGGCTGTGCGAGCGGGCGCTGGAGACCCTGGAGGAGGGGGATACCCTGTTCATCGACTGCGGAACCACCCTGATGCCGCTGGCGATGAGCCTGCCCGAGGACCTGTCGCTGACGGTGGTCACCTATGCCCTCAACGTGGCCGAGGCGGTCAGCGCCCGGCCCGGCGTGCGGCTGTGGCTGCTGGGCGGGGCCTATCATGGTTCGTCGCGCTCCTTCTCCAGCGACGACATGGCCGAGACGATCCGCTCCTTCGGCCTCAACAAGGCCTTCCTGTCGGCGGCCGGCGTGCATCCGCGCCAGGGGCTGAGCTGCTTTCATTTCCACGAGGTGGCGCCCAAGCAGGCGGCCATCGCCACCGCCCAGCGCCGGGTGCTGGTGGTCGACGCCAGCAAGCAGGGGCTGGTGCGCCCGGCGCGCTTCGCCGGGCTCGAGGACATCGATGAGGTGATCACCGAGGAACCCGTCGCCGAGTGAGGTGACGGGCCATGGTTCAGGGGCGCCAGGCCGAGGCGTCGATGGGCGAGTGGCGCTCGATGAAGCGCTTGAGTGCCACGGCGTCGGTGAGGCCGGTGTCGACGAAGCCGGCGTGGTCGTCCAGCGGGGGATAGCCTTCGGCACCTGAGGCCGAGTAGCTGTTGATGGCGAGGCGGTAGGTGGCGTCGTCCTCGACGCGCCGCTCGCCGTTGCCGGTGAGCACCAGGTCGTGCAGCTCGCCGTCTTTCAGCTCGAAGCGCACCCGGCCGAACTGCGGGTAGGCCCCGGTGTCGGGCGGTATCGCGGCCAGCGTCGCCAGGTAGGCCTTGAGCTCTGCGCCGCTCAGTTCCACGTAGCAGACCCGGTTGGCGAAAGGCTGGACGCGCAGGATGTCGCGATAGCTCACCGGCCCGTCGGCCAGGCTGTCGCGCACGCCGCCGGCATTGACCACGCCGAGGTCTGCCTGGGCCGCCTCGGCCTGGGCCGTGGCGATCAGCCGGCCGAGGTTGGTCGGCTGGCGGCGTACCAGATCGCGATCGCCTTCCAGCCGGCCATCGGTACGGCCCACCCGCACGTCGAGCTGCTGCTGGCCCTGCTGCTGGTAGGGCGCCAGCAGCGACAGCATCGCCTGATCCTCGGCGATGCGCGGCGCGGCCAGCTGGCGCGGCGTGGCGTCGTCGCCGTCGTCCGGTGCCAGCAGGTTCACGGGCAGCAGGCGATAGTCCGCCAGGCGCAGGTCGCCGTCGCGGTAGACCAGGTCGGCGCGGCCGACGTACTTGCCCCATTCATGGGCCTGCACGATCAGCGTGCCGTTCTGCGCATCGGGCACGCAGGCGTCGCCCGGCACGAAGTCCTCCTCCATGCGATTTTCGGCCGCCATGCACACCGGCTCCTGGGAATGGCCGCCGACGATCAGGTCGATGCCGGGCACCCGGCGAGCCAGGGTCACGTCGCCCGGGGCATTGGCGCCGTGCCGGGCGTCGGCGTAATGGCCCATGTGCGTGGCGGCGATCACGATGTCGGCGCGCTCGCGCAGCTCGGGCACCAGCTTGGCCGCTTCCGCCACCGGGTCGCGGAACTCGATGTCGTTGAGGTTCTCGGGGTTGCCGATCACGGCAGTGTCTTCGGTGGTCAGCCCCAGCACCGCCACCTCGAGGCCGTCGAGATCGAAGATTCGATAGGGCGGAAACAGCCGCTCGCCGGTGGAGGCGCGGTAGATGTTGGCCGACAGCATCGGGAAGTTGGCCCAGTCCTCCTGGCGGCGCAGCACCGGCAGGGGATTGTCGAACTCGTGGTTACCGACCGCCATGGCGTCGTAGCCAAGCAGGTTCATGCCCCGGAAGTCGGGCTCGGCGTCGAGCAGGTCGGATTCGGGGACACCGGTATTGATGTCGCCCCCGGAGAGCAGCAGCGACTGCCCGCCTGCCGCCTCGACCTCGTCACGGATGTCGTCGACCAGCGTCTTGCGTGCCGCCATGCCGTATTCGTCCCGGGCGTTGTGCCAGAAGCGTCCGTGGTGGTCGTTGGTATGCAGGATGGTGAGGTGGACGGCCTCGTCCGCCGGCGGGGTCGAGGCGGCACAGCCGCCGAGCAGCAGCAGGCCCGGCAGCAGGCCGCGTTTCCAGTTCGGGTAATGCATCGTTGCCTCCTTGCAGTGGTATGCACGGCGAGGGACGGGGCCCCGCCGGAATGGCCCGGGGCAGGGTGAGGGAGCCGTGATCCCGCCTCACCATGCCCCGTGCTCGCGGGGATGTCAGCCCAGGGCGATGAAGAAGCCGGCCAGGGTGGCGGACATCAGGTTGGAGAGCGTGCCGGCGAGCATCGCCTTGAGGCCGAGTCGGGCGATGTCGTGGCGCCGGCTGGGGGCGATGCCGCCCAGGCCGCCGAGCAGGATGGCGATCGACGACAGGTTGGCGAAGCCGCACAGCGCGAACGACAGGATCGCCGCCGTATGCCTGGAGAGGGCCTCACCGGTGGCGGCGACCACCTGCTCGCCGTCGAGGTAGGGCGCCAGGTGGATATAGGCCACGAACTCGTTGACCACCAGCTTCTGGCCGATGAACGAGCCGGCCAGGGTGGCTTCCTGCCAGGGCACGCCGAGCAGGAAGGCCAGCGGCGCGAACAGCCAGCCCAGGATCATCTCCAGGCTCAGCGATTCCATGCCGAACCAGTCGCCGACGCCGCCGAGGATGCCGTTGACCAGGGCGATCAGGCCGATGAAGGCCAGCAGCATGGCGCCGACGTTGGCGGCCAGCATCAGGCCGGAGCTGGCCCCGGCGGCGGCGGCGTCGAGCACGTTGGTGGGATGGTCTTCCTCTTCCTCGAGGCGTTCCTCGGCGGCGGAGACGCTGTCCTCGGGCGTCTCGGTCTCGGGCATCAGCAGCTTGGCGAACAGCAGCCCGCCGGGGGCGGCCATGAAGGAGGCGGCCACCAGGTACTCCATGGGAATGCCCAGCGCCGCGTAGCCGGCCAGCACCGAGCCGGCCACCGAGGCCAGGCCGCCGCACATCACCGCGAACAGCTGCGACTGGGTCATCCGGGCGATGAAGGGGCGCACCACCAGCGGCGCCTCGGTCTGGCCGACGAAGATGTTGGCGGTGGCCGACAGCGACTCGGTGCGCGAGGTGCCGAGGGCCTTCTGCAGGGCGCCGCCGAGGATGCGGATGATCCACTGCATGACGCCGATGTAATAGAGCACCGCGGTCAGCGAGGAGAAGAAGATGATCACCGGCAGCACCTTGATGGCGAACACGAAGCCGGTGGACTCGACGTCGGCCAGGCCGCCGAACAGGAAGCCGATGCCGTCGTTGGCGTAGAGCACCACCTGGCTGACGGCGTCGGAGACGGTGGCGAGCACCGCTTGGCCGGCGGGCACGTAGAGCACGAAGGCGCCGATGCCGGCCTGGATGGCGAAGGCGCCGCCCACGGTGCGCAGGCGGATGGCGCGGCGGTTGGAAGAGAAGATCAGGGCGATGGCGATCAGCGTCATCATCCCGACCAGGCTCATGATGATGGTCATGGGGAGTTCTCCGGGCCGTCAGGCGGGCGTCACAGGAAGTTGAACTTGACGGTGTAGATCATCGCGTTCTGATACTCACCCGGTGAGCCCAGCTTGTTGTGCGAGTAGCGGTACTGCACGCCGGCGGTCAGCGCCGGGGCGGCGTGCCACCATAGCGCCACGGCGCCGTTGGTGCCGGTGCTGCCGGCCTTGTCGCCGACATAGTTCTGGCGCAGATAGGCATCGTCGCGGGCGAAGGTCTGCTCGTGCCAGTTGGTCAGGCTGAAGCGCTGGTCGAAGGCCTGGAAGTCGTAGCCGGCGACCCAGCCGGCCATGTAGCCGTTCATGCCGGTGTAGCCGCTGCTCTGCACCCGGGCCGGTCCGATGAACGGCTTGATCCACAGGCCGCTATCGAAGGTGTGGCGATAGCCCAGGCCAAGTATCTGGTCCTGCTCGCGGGTCTGGTAGCCGTCGTCGCGGAAGTCGTAGACGTGGGCATAGAGCGAGAAGGGCGACTCGCCGAGATAGACGTGCGAGGTCACCTTGGCGGCGGTGCGGCGGTTGTCCCGGCCGCCGCTGGCGTCATCGAACTCGTCGTGCTGGGGGTTTTCCACGTCGAAGAAGCCGTAGACCTCGCCCCAGGAGAAGCCGGCGCCGCCCTCCAGTTCCAGGTACATGAAGTCGCCCTTGGCGGCGTTGCTGGCGGTGCGCTGTTCGGTGCCGTCGGACCAGTCGAGATAGTTGACCGAGACGTTGGCGAACGACCAGCTCGGGGTCAGGGCGTCGGCCTGGACGAAAGGGGCGGCGGTCAGCAGCGCGGCACCGGCGAGGGCCTGGGGCAGGCGGCGTGGAGAATGCGACATGGGAGCCTCATGTTGTCGTTGTGTTGGGTAGAGCGTGCTTGAGAGGTCGAGCTTGGGAGAGGCGGGACCGGCCGGTCGCAGGACCGGCCGGCCGGAGCATCAGTCGACCAGGCGCAGCAGGGCGTCGTAGGCCTGGTCGAAGGCGGCGAGGCCCTCGCGCTGCAGGCGCTCGCCGATCTCGTCCAGGTCGATGCCCAGGGCGGCCAGCTCGGCGAGCCGCTCGCGAGCCGTCGCCAGGCCTTCGGTCAGCGTCTCGGCGGCCTCGCCGTGGTCGGCGAAGGCCGCCAGGGTGGCGTCGGGCACGGTGTTGACGGTGTCGGGGCCGATCAGCTCCTCCACGTACATGACGTCCGAGTAGGCCGGGTTCTTGGTGCCGGTGCTGGCCCACAGGCAGCGCTGGGGCCGGGCGCCGGCCGCGTGCAGCTCGGCGAAGGCCTCGCCGCCGAAGGTCTCTTGCCAGCGCGCGTAGGCGGCCTTGGCCGAGGCCACGGCGATATGCCCGCGCAGGTGGGCGGTGGATTCCGGCAGCTCGCCGTCGACCAGGGTGTCCACCCGGCTGAGGAAGAAGCTCGCCACCGCGCGGATGTGATCCACCGGCTGGCCGGCGGCGTGGCGGGCGGCCAGGCCGTCGCAGTAGGCCGCGAAGACGTCGTCGAGATGGCGCGGCGAGAACATCAGGGTCACGTTGACGTTGAGCCCGGCGGCGATGGCGTCGCGGATCGCCGGCAGGCAGGCCCGGGTGGCCGGGATCTTGATCATGGCGTTGGGCCGGTCGATGGCCGCCCACAGGCGCTTGGCGGCGGCCAGCGTGGCGTCCGGATCCTGGGCCAGGCGCGGCGAGACCTCGAAGCTGACGAAGCCCGCCTCGCCGCCGCTGGCCTCGAAGCGCGGGCGCAGCAGGTCGCAGGTCGCGCGGATGTCGGGCAGCACCAGCGCCTCGAAGCGGCGCTCGGGGTCGGGCTCCCGGTCGCGCAGGCGCGCCAGGTCGTCGCGGTAGAGCGGATCCTCGGCGATGGCCTTGTGGAAGATCGCCGGGTTGGAGGTGACCCCGGCGATGGCGTCTTCCTCCAGCCAGCGTGCCAGCCGACCGCTGTCGAGCAGCCGGCGCGAGAGGTTGTCCAGCCAGACCTGCTGGCCGAATTCGGCGATGCGACTCAGACGACTCATGCGGATACCTCCTGGGATGCGGGGGTGGGGGCCAGCAGTTGGTGGGCCCGTGCGGTGACGGCCTCGGCGGTGAGGCCGAAGTGGCGATACAGGGCATCGGCCGGGCCCGACTCGCCGAAGGTGTCGAGCCCCACGACGTCGCCGTCGAGGCCCACGTACTTGCGCCAGTAGTCGGTGACGCCGGCCTCCACGGCGAGGCGCGGCACCCCGGGCGGCAGCACCGCGTCGCGGTAGCCGCGGTCCTGGCGATCGAAGGCGAAGGTCGAGGGCAGCGACACCACCCGGGCCTGCACGCCTTCGTCCGCGAGCCTTGTTCGGGCCTCCACGGCCAGTTGGATCTCCGAGCCGGTGGCGATCAGTACCAGGTCCAGCGGGCCGTCCTCCCGGGCGAGCACGTAGCCGCCACGGCGGATTTCTGCCAGCTGTGTGGCGTCGCGGGGCTGGGCGGCCAGCGCCTGGCGGCTGAGCACCAGGCTGGTGGGCGTGGCGGTGTGCTCGAGGGCGGCCTGCCAGGCGACGCGGGTCTCGACGGCGTCACAGGGGCGCCAGACGTCCATGTTGGGCATCAGGCGCAGGGTGGCGGTCTGTTCCACCGGCTGGTGGGTGGGGCCGTCCTCGCCGAGGCCGATGGAGTCGTGGGTGAACACGAAGATCGGATTGATCTTCATCAGCGCGGCCATGCGCAGGGCGTTGCGGGCGTATTCGGAGAACATCAGGAAGGTGCCGCCGAAGGGCCGCAGGCCGCCATGCAGGCAGAGGCCGTTCATCACCGCGGCCATGCCGAATTCGCGCACCCCGTAGTGCACGTAGTTGCCGCCGCCGTGGCGACCGACCGGACGGGCCTGGTCCCACAGCGTCAGGTTGGAGCCGGCCAGGTCGGCGGAGCCGCCGACCAGTTCCGGGAGCCCCGCGGCGAAGGCCTGGATCGCCTGCTGGCTGGCCTTGCGCGTGGCGAGCTTTTCTCCCTTCTCGGCCACGGCCTCGAGCCGCTGCTGGGCCTGGCGGGCAAAGTCCTCGGGCAGCTCGCCGGCGAGGCGGCGCTCGAAGTCTCGGGCGGCCTCGGGATGGGCCTCGGCGTAGCGGGTGAACATTGAGCGCCAGGCGGTCTCGTCGCGTTCGCCGCGCTTTCGGGCACTCCATGCCTCGGCGACGTCATCGGGGATGACGAAGGGCGCATGGGGCCAGTTCATGGCCTCGCGGGCGGCGCGGATCTCGGCGTCGCCCAGCGGCGCGCCGTGGCTGGCGGCGCTGCCCTGCTTGGTGGGTGCGCCCTTGCCGATCAGGGTGCGGCAGGCGATCAGGGTGGGGCGGTCGTCGTCCTTGGCCAGGGCAATGGCGGCGTCGATGGCCGCCACGTCGTGGCCGTCGACGGCGGGGATCACCTGCCAGCCGTAGGCGTCGAAGCGGCCTGCGGTGTCGTCGCTGAACCAGCCCGCGACCTCGCCGTCGATGGAGATGCCGTTGTCGTCGTAGAGCACGATCAACTTGCCGAGCCCCAGGGTGCCGGCCAGCGAGGCGGCCTCGTGGCTGATGCCCTCCATCAGGCAGCCGTCGCCGACGAAGGCGTAGGTGTGATGGTCGACCAGCGGCAGGCCGTCGCGATTGAATTCCTCGGCCAGCAGTCGCTCGGCGAGTGCCAGCCCCACGGCGTTGGCCAGCCCCTGGCCCAGCGGGCCGGTGGTGGTCTCGACGCCTGGGGTGTAGCCGAGTTCAGGGTGGCCCGGGGTGCGGCTGTGCAGCTGGCGAAAGGCGGCCAGGTCGTCGCGGGAGAGATCATAGCCGGTCAGGTGAAGCAGGGCGTAGAGCAGCATCGAGCCGTGGCCATTGCTGAGCACGAAGCGGTCGCGGTCGGGCCAGTCGGGATTGGCCGGATTGTGGCGCAGGTGGCGGTGCCACAGGGCGACGGCGATCTCGGCCATGCCCATGGGCATGCCGGGGTGGCCGGAGCCGGCCTGCTGCACGGCATCCATGGCGAGCGCGCGCAGCGCGTTGGCGAGGGTATCGGTGTCGGGCGTTGTCATTATCGGTGTCCAGCTAGTGAAGGATCAGTGGTTGACAGTGGGCTGAGCAAAGCGGGCCTTTCCCGGCGACAAGCCCCGAGGTGTCGGACCATCGCGAGGGCGCTGTGAACCCATCCCTGGGCGCTACCGTTGCCCTGCAGCGCTCTTGCATCCTGCGCCGCTTGCAGGGCCTGGGTTGGCCATCCATGGCCAACCCGTTCGGCGGGAGGAACATCCACTGGATGTTCCTCTCCTTCCGCCTCACCCCTGGCAAAGGACCCTCGCTTCGCCTTGTCCCCGGCGGCCTCGCCACAGAGTGTCTGGCGAAAGCGCTTATTCCCCCTTTGGCTTCTCGGGGGCGACGAAGGTGTCCATGAACAGCGTCATCAGGCGTTCGCCGTCGACGTCCACGCAGACCCGCTGCGAGGGCAGGCCGTCCCAGGCGTTGGGCGGGAAATCCTGGGCGTCGGGGCGCTGGATGGTCTGGCCCATGGCCAGGCCGTCGCGCACGGCGCGTACCGGGCCGCGGCGCACCTCGAACAGGCTCGGGTCGAGCACGTAGGCCACGGCGCTGGAGTCGTGGACATAGCAGCCGTCGATGGCCTCGCGCTCGGAGTAGAAGTCCACGTAGTGGCGCGAGATCCGCCACATGAAGTCGCCGTCCTCGCCGCCCTGGTCGCGCAGGCGCCGGAAGTCGGCGTCGCGCATCAGCACCTTGTGGGTAACGTCCAGGCCGACGATGGCGACCGGCCAGTCGGCGCTGAACACCAGGTCGGCGGCGTGCGGGTCGCCGTGGATGTTGGCCTCGGCCACCGGCGTGATGTTGCCGCCCTGGCCGCCGACGCCGAAGGCGCCGCCCATCACCACGACTTCCTTGACCAGGCCGGCGATGGCCGGGTCTTCCTTGAGCGCCAGGCCTAGGTTGGTCAGCGGGCCGACCGCGATCAGCGTCACCTCGCCGGGATGGCGGCGCACGGTGTCGATGATCAGTTGGTAGGCGGGCCGCGGGTCCAGCGCCAGGGTCGGCTCGAAGGAGAGCCCGGCGTTGCCCAGGCCGTCGTCGCCGTGGACGAAGGTGGGCGGTGCCGACTTGGGCATCGCCAGGGGCTCGGCCGCGCCGCGAGCGACGGGGACCTCGAGGCCGAAGCGCTGGGCCAGGTAGCGGGCGTTGCGGGTGGTGGTGTCGGTGCGGGCGTTGCCGTGCACCGTGGTGATGCCCTGCAGGTCGAGGCCCGGGTGGCGATGCAGGAACAGCAGCGCCATGGCGTCGTCGATGCCCGGGTCGGTGTCGAAGATCACCTTGGCGGGGGTAGGGGCGGGCGCGGGGGTGGCCATCGTGGTTCTCCTGTAGGGGTCAGTGGTCGGCGAGCTCGTCGCGATGGGGGATCGACGCCTGGGCGCCGGGGCGGGTGACGGCGATGGCGGCGGCGGCCTGTCCCTCGCGGACAGCTGCCTCCACGCTGGCGCCACGCAGCAGCGCCGCGGCGAAGCCGCCGACGAAGGTGTCGCCGGCCGCGGTGGTGTCGACGGCGGCGACCTTCGGTGCCGGATAGTGGTGCAGGCCGCTGTCGTCGGCCGCGACCACGCCCTGGGCGCCCAGGGTGACGAGGATCTGGCGGCAGCCGGACTGGCGCAGGCGGCGGATGGCCTGGGCGGCGTCGTCCGGATGTCCGACGGGGTGGCCGGAGAGGGCCGCGGCCTCGCTCTCGTTGACCACCAGCCAGTCGACCAGCGCCAGAACGTCCTGCGGCAGGGTCATGGCCGGCGCGGCGTTGAGCAGGGTAGTGACGCCATGGCGGCGGGCGCGGGCCAGCGCCTCGCGAACCGTGGTCAGCGGCACCTCCAGCTGGCAGACCAGCAGGCGGGCCCGGCCCAGCGTGGCATCGGCGCTGGCTATGTCCGAGGGGGAGAGCTCGCCGTTGCTGCCGGGAATGACCACGATGCTGTTCTGGCTGGCGTCATCGACCTGGATCATGGCCACGCCGGTCTCGGTATCGGGGCGTGCCAGCACGCCTCGGTGGTGGATGCCTTCGCGGTCGAGGTTGGCCACCAGCGCCCGGCCGTAAGCATCGTCGCCGACGCGACCGACCATCGCCGTGTTGGCACCCAGGCGCGCCAGGGCCACGGCCTGGTTGGCCCCCTTGCCGCCGGGGGTGGCGTCGAAGCCTCTGCCGAGCAGGGTCTCGCCCGGTTGGGGGTGGCGTGGCGTGCGGACCACGAGGTCCATGTTCAGGCTGCCGACGACGATGGCGTCGGCATGTGCGGTCGAGGCGCCGTCCCGAGGCGGAGCGATAGGGGCGGTGGTCACGGCATTCACCCTGTGTTGTTGATGGAAGGCCGACCCGAAGACGGGCCGTGGGCTCGATGGATGGCGTTCACCCTAGCGCAGAGAAAAACGTTTGCGCAAACGTTTTTATTTACCCCATTTGGGGTATCCTGATCCCGTGTCAGACGTTGACAGGAGGGTGGTAGAGGGCTTTCCCGGCGACGGATCTGGACGAGCCGTGAAGCGCTGCTACTCGGCGAATCAATGCGTTATGCTGGTGTCATCGAGGGCCGCGGTTGACGTCTCAGGCGGTCGAGGCACGAGCGGCAGGCAGGAGAGGCAATGAACGGGCGACGAGCGGCGGGCAAGCGCGGCAGGGGCGGCCAGCGGCGATGGTGACGATTACCGATGTGGCCAGGGAGGCGGGGGTGTCCGTGTCGACCGTGTCCCACGTGGTCAACGGCACGCGCTTCGTCAAGGCGGATACTCGCGAGCGCGTCATGGCGGCGATCGAGCGGCTCGATTTCACTCCCAGTACCTCGGCGCAGTCGCTGAAGAAGAATGTGACGCACACCGTGGGGATGATCGTCACCAGCTCGACCAACCCCTATTTCGCCGAGGTGGTCGCCCGGCTCGAGTCGGAGCTCTACGAGGCCGGCTTCAACTTGATGCTGTGCAATTCCGGACGCGACATCGACAAGCAGCGCAGCTACATCCGCACGCTGAAGGGACGACGCATCGACGGGCTGCTGGTACTGGAGTCGGTGCTCTCCGATGCCTACCTGGAACTGCTGGGGTCATGCAGCTTCCCGGTGGTGATGCTGGATTCGGACACGCCGAGCCTGACCAGCGTCAGCGACGATTCCGAGCTCGGCGGTTATCTGGCGACCCGCCATCTGATCGAGCAGGGCCACCGGGCGATTGGCTGCATCGCCGGGCCCGTGCAGCATCATCAGTCGATACGCCGCTTCCGCGGTTTCCAGCGCGCCCTGGCCGAGGCGGGGCTGTCGCTGGAGCCGGATTGGGTGCATGCCGGTGGCATGGACAGCGAGAGCGGGGAGGCGGCGGTGCGCCAGCTGTGCAGGAGCCGCCGGCGCCCCACCGCGCTGTTTGCCTTCAATGACTTCTCGGCGCTGGGCGCCATCAGCCAGGCGACCCGGCAGGGGCTGCGCGTGCCCGAAGACCTGTCGGTGATCGGCTACGACGATATCGAGATCGCGCGCCTGCTGAGGCCCGCCCTGACCACCGTGCGCCAGCAGACCGCGACGCTGTGCCGGGAGGCCTGTCGGCTGCTGACTCAGGCCATCGCCGACAAGCGCAGCGACGTCGAACAGTTGCACGTCGCGCCGGAACTCATCGTGCGCGAGTCGGTCGCACCTCCCGATGAGTGAGTGACGCGCCGACCATCGGCTTGCTCGGGATCAAGCCTTGTCGACGTGGACTTGCTATGTTGAAGGCGAGCGCCGATGACGTGGCGCGCCCTTGTGCTGCTTTCCGGAGGCCTTGCCATGCGTGCCGCAGATGTCATGACTCCCCATGTGATCAGCGTGTCGCCCGACAGCGAAGTGCGCGAGATCGCCAGCCTGCTGATCGAACACGGCATCAGCGCGGTCCCGGTGGTGGACGAGCGGGAACACCTGCTTGGCATCGTCAGCGAGGGAGACCTGATCCGCCGCCTCGGCGAGGAAGAGCCGCGCTCGTGGTGGCTGCGGCTTTTTGCCGCAGGCGATCAGGCGGCGGACTATGTGCGCACCCACGGGCGCCTGGCCCGTGAGATCATGACGCCGAATCCCGTCACCGTGGAAGAGGACGAGCCGCTGCATCGGATCGCTGCCCTGCTGGAGCGACGGCGGATCAAGCGAGTGCCGGTGCTGCGCGACGGGCGGCTGGTGGGCATCGTCAGCCGCTCCAACCTGCTGCGCGGCTTCTCGGTGGCGGAGCCCTCCGCGGCACCGACCGGCGGCGATCGGGCGATTCGCGACGCCATCCTCGAGGAGGTGGATCGCCATACCGGGGTGATGGTCGAACGTCTCAACATCATCGTTGCCGATGGCCGGGTACAGCTCTGGGGGCTGGTCGATAGCCAGGAACAGCGCCTGGCCGTGCAGGTCGCCGCCGAGAACGCCGCAGGCGTTCGTTCGGTGGAAAACAACCTGGGGTTCATGCCGCGAGGCATGGGCGGCTACTGAGCACGGGCTCCTCCCGGCGCCCGTTATCCTCCGACACCGGCCTGCCGGGGCTGGTGCGACACATGCGGCAAATCGCCTCTTTCCTCTCTTGCGCGTTTCCTACACAATACGTTCCCCGCGGCCGGACCCTTTCTCGCGCGCCCCATAGAGGCGTTCGCGGGGGTTTGGCCATGAGTGAGCCGAGCCCTTTCCACGATGGTTAGCCTTTGCTGCGGTCATGGGTCAACCGGCGCAGGACAGGTCTCGGTCTTTGCGTAGCTTACTTGCTACAAGTCAGCAGGATTTTTTCCTGTCGCCAAGCCTGACGAGGTCGAAACATGAATCGAACTCCCCCCCTGCGCAAGCTCGGAGTCTTGCTGCTGGCGGTGTTGCCCCTGGTGTTGGCAGGGTGCAGCTCGGCGCTGCTGGACCCCAAGGGCCAGATAGGGGAAGAACAGCGAACCCTGATCCTCACGTCCTTCGGTCTGATGCAGATCGTGGTCATTCCCGTGATCGTGATGACGCTGCTCTTCGCCTGGCGCTATCGCCGCAGTAACCGCGAAGCCTCCTACCGTCCGGATTGGCACCACTCCAATCTGATCGAGGCCATCGTCTGGTTCATCCCCTGTGTGATCATCGTCTTCCTGGCGGTGCTGACCTGGTATACCTCGCACAGCCTGGACCCGCACAAGCCCATCGAGCCGACCGCAGAGCAGCAAGAGCCGATCGAGATCCAGGCCGTATCGCTGGATTGGAAATGGCTGTTCATCTATCCCGAGCAGGGCATCGCCACCGTCAACGAACTGGCTTTCCCCGAGGATACTCCGGTGCACTTCCGAGTGACCTCCGGTTCGGTGATGAACGCCTTCTTCATCCCGCGTCTGGGTAGTCAGATCTATGCCATGGCCGGCATGGACAACGACGTTCACCTGGTCGCCGATGAGCCGGGCGTGTATGCCGGTCGTTCCACCAACTACAGCGGTGCGGGCTTCGCGGACATGACCTTCAAGGCTCACGTGAGCACCCAGCAGGACTTCGATGCCTGGGTCGAGAAGGTGCGCGAGTCGTCCGAGTCCCTGACCTACCCCGATGAGTACTATGCCCTGGCCGCGCCCAGCGAGGCTAACCCGGTCGAGTACTTCTCCGAGGTATCCCCCTCTCTCTACGAGAGCATCATCAAGAGCTTCAAGGCTGGCGGTCGTCACGCCGAGTACATGGCAGCCATCGCGGGCAATGGCCATGGTGCTGGCCACGGCGAAGCCGCAGACGCCCACGGCGAGTCCGAGAGCGCGGAGGCAGCGGAGTAAATTATGTTCGGAAAACTGACTCTGGAGGCGATCCCCTACCACGAGCCGATCATCATGGTGACCGCTGCGGCCATCGCGATCGGTGGGCTCGGGCTGGTAGGGGCGCTGACCTACTTCAAGAAGTGGGGCTACCTGTGGACGGAATGGATCACTTCCATCGACCACAAGAAGCTCGGCATCATGTACTTCATCGTGGCGCTGGTGATGCTGATTCGCGGCTTCGCCGATGCCATCATGATGCGCAGCCAGCAGGCGCTGGCAGCGGGCGGCGCCGAAGGCTTCCTGCCGCCGCACCACTATGACCAGATCTTCTCCGCCCATGGCGTGATCATGATCTTCTTCGTCGCCATGCCCATGGTCATCGGCCTGATGAACCTGGTGGTGCCGCTGCAGATCGGTGCGCGTGACGTGGCCTTCCCGTTCATGAACAACCTGAGCTTCTGGCTGTTTGCGGCGGGCGTGGTGCTGGTCAACATCTCCCTGGTGGTGGGTGAGTTCGCCCAGACCGGCTGGCTGGCCTATGCGCCACTATCGGGCATAGAGTACAGTCCCGGCGTCGGGGTGGATTACTGGATATGGGCGTTGCAGATATCGGGTATCGGCACGACCCTGACCGGTATCAACTTCTTCGTCACCATCATCAAGATGCGCACCAAGGGCATGAAGCTCTTCCGGATGCCCATCTTCACCTGGACCTCGCTGTGCGCGAACGTCCTTATCATTGCCTCTTTTCCGATTCTGACTGCGACCATCGCACTGCTGACGCTCGATCGTTACCTGGGGATGCACTTCTTCACTAACGATTTCGGCGGCAACATGATGATGTACGTCAACCTCATCTGGGCCTGGGGCCATCCCGAGGTTTACATTCTCATCCTGCCGGCGTTCGGCGTATTCTCCGAGGTCATCTCGACCTTCGCACGCAAGCGTCTGTTCGGATACGGCACCATGGTGTGGGCGACCGTCGCCATTACCGTGCTGTCGTTCATCGTCTGGCTGCACCACTTCTTCACCATGGGGGCGGGTGCCAACGTCAATGCCTTCTTCGGCATCATGACGATGATCATTGCCATCCCGACCGGGGTGAAGATCTTCAACTGGCTGTTCACCATGTACCGCGGCCGGATCGAGTTCACCTCGCCGGTGCTGTGGACCCTGGGCTTCATCATCACCTTCTCCATCGGTGGCATGACCGGGGTGATGCTGTCCATTCCGGCAGCCAACTTCGTGCTGCACAACAGCCTGTTCGTCATCGCTCACTTCCACAACGTCATCATTGGTGGCGTGGTGTTCGGCATGCTGGCGGGCCTGACCTACTGGTTCCCGAAGGCCTTCGGCTTCACCCTCAACGAGAAGTGGGGCAAGCGCTCCTTCTGGTGCTGGCTGGTCGGTTTCTACGTCGCCTTCATGCCGCTGTACGTGCTGAGCTTCTTCGGTGCCGTGCGTCGCATGCAGTCCTACGCTAACAGTGAATGGCAGCCGCTGATGCTCGTCGCCTGGGTCGGCGCCGTGATCATCATGTGCGGTATCGCCTGCACCGTGATCCAGTTCTACGTCAGTATCCGCGACCGTAAGCAGAACCAGGACGTCACCGGCGATCCCTGGGACGGCCGTACCCTGGAGTGGGCGACCTCTTCTCCGGCGCAGTTCTACAACTTCGCGCATCTGCCCGAGATCAAGGGTGTCGACGACTTCTGGCGCATGAAGGAAGAGAACGGTGGCAAGCTGCCGCTGTCCGAAGCTCCTTATCAGGACATCCACATGCCCAAGGACACCTGGGAAGGTCCGGTCATCGGTGGCCTCTCCATCGTCTTCGGCTTCGCCCTGATCTGGCACATCTGGTGGCTGGCCATCGTCGGTGGCCTCGGCATGTTTGGTGTGTTCATGGCGCGCATCTTCCGTGAAGACGTCGACTACTACGTGCCTGCTGCGGAAGTCGAACGCATCGAGCGCGAGCACCGTCAGCGCGTCGAGCGTGGCGTTTCGCAGTCTTCAACCTATGCATCCCAGGTAGGAGGGCAGGCGTAATGTCTACTGATACCCTGAGCAACCACGGGGATCATGCTCACGAGCACGATCACCACGACACCGCGGGCACCAAGCTCTTCGGTTTCTGGGTCTACCTGATGAGCGACCTGATCATCTTCGGGTCGCTGTTCGCCACCTTCGCCGTGCTCCTCAAGGGCACGGCCGATGGTCCGACGCCCGGTGAGATCTTCGAGCTGCCCTTCGTTCTGGTCGAGACCTTCCTGCTGCTGTTCTCGAGCTTCACCTACGGGATGGCGGTACTGGCGATGAACGCCGACCGCGCGTCCCAGGTGAAGGCCTGGCTGGCGATCACCTTCCTGCTCGGCGCGGGCTTCGTTGGCATGGAGGTCTACGAGTTCCAGCACCTGATCCATGAAGGCTTCGGTCCGGATCGCAGCGCTTTCCTGTCGGCCTTCTTCACCCTGGTCGGCACCCACGGCCTGCACGTGACCTTCGGCCTGATCTGGATTCTGGTCATGCTGATCCAGGTGCAGACCAAGGGGCTGACCGACATGACGCGCCCGCGGATCATGTGCCTGAGCCTGTTCTGGCACTTCCTGGATATCGTCTGGATCTGCGTCTTCTCCTTCGTCTACCTGATGGGAGTCCTGTGATATGAGCGGACACGCCTCTCATGCCGAGCAGAGCCACGGCAGCGTCAAGTCCTATGTGATCGGCTTGATTCTGTCCATCGTGCTGACCATCATCCCGTTCGGGGTGGTGATGACGGGATCCTTCGCCACGTCAGCCACCGTGCTGATCGTCGTGGCCACCGCGGTGGCTCAGGTGCTCGTGCAGTTGATCCTGTTCATGCACATGAGCACCAAGACCGATGAGGGCTGGAACGTCACGGCCTTCGTCTTCACCGCGTCGATCCTGGTCCTGGTCATCGGAGGTTCCCTATGGATCATGCACAACCTGCATCTCAACATGATGATCGGGTGATGACAGCCTCCTCGCGGCGTCGGGACTACCTGGCTCTGACCAAGCCGGGGATCATCGGTGGCAACGCCATCTCGGTACTGGGCGGCTTTTTCCTGGCCGCCCAGGGCCAGATCGATCTCTGGCTGCTGCTGGCCACGCTGGCAGGATTGTCCCTGGTGATCGCTTCCGGGTGCGCTTACAACAACGTCATCGATCGCGATATCGATGCGGTGATGGAGCGCACCCTCAGCCGGCCCCTGGTGCAGGGGCGGCTGTCGGTGGCAGAGACGCTGCGCTTCGCGACCCTCCTGGGGGTCGCGGGCTTCGCCCTGTTGGCGGTGTTCACCAACGCCGTGACCGTGGGCCTGGCGGCCTTCGGTTTCGCCATCTATGTGGGCGCCTACAGCCTGTGGCTAAAGCGTAGCTCCGAGTACGGCACCCTGGTGGGTAGCCTGTCCGGTGCCATGCCGCCGGTGGTGGGCTACTGTGCGGTGTCCGGTCAGTTCGATGGCGGTGCGCTGACGCTGTTGGTGATCTTCTGCCTGTGGCAGATGCCGCATTCCTATGCCATCGCCATCTTCCGCTTCAAGGATTACGAGGCGGCTAAGATCCCCGTCCTGCCCGTGGTGCGCGGCATCGGTACCGCCAAGCACTACATCCTGGGCTATGTGGTGGCCTTCGTCTTCGCCTCCCTGGCGTTGAGCGTGGCCGGCTATGCCGGGCCGGGCTACTTTGCGGTGGCTCTGGTGATGGGCGTCTACTGGCTGTATCTGGCCATGCAGGGCTACTGGACCACCAACGCCGAGCGTTGGGCCAAGCGCGTGTTCGGCTTCTCGATCCTTACCATCACCGCGTTAAGCGTGATGATGTCGGTGGAGTCAAGCCTGCTTCCCTCCACTCCGTTGATTGCCGCCCTGGGATAAGAGGGGGAGACACAAACGTCACGAGCGACGGCCAGGTAAGGCGAAATCAGCCGAAAAAGCGGAGTTTACGAGCGAGTAAATGAGCATCTTGAGGCTGGTTTCAACGCCACATGGCCGAGCGCAGTGGTTTGTAAATACCCTCTGAAGGTACGACCGTTGGCGGAGACCTTGCGTGTCTCCGCCTATACTTGCCGGTGAAGTCATCGAGTGGCGGGCCATCGTGGCCCGTCCCCGGCAGGAGGGAGTGCCATGTTGACACATGCTTGGGGCATCCTCGCCCATCCGAAGCGCGAGTGGCAGCAGATCAAGGAAGAGCGCGAGACGCTCACCCATCTCTACGAGCACCACGTGCTGCTGCTGGCGGCCATTCCGGTCATCTGTTCCTATATCGGCACCACCCAGGTGGGGTGGAGCCTCGGTGGGGGCACGACGATCCAGCTCGGCTACCTGGATGCCTTGGGCGCGGGGATCGTATTCTACCTGGTGATCCTTGCGGCGGTTTACGTGGTGGGCAAGGTGATCCGCTACATGGCCAAGCGCTTCACCAAGCCGCCGAGCCAGAGCCAGTGCATCGTGTTTGCGGGCTATGTGGCCACGCCGATGTTCGTCAGCGGGATCGTGGCGGTCTATCCGCTGATCTGGCTGTGCCTGCTCGCCGGGATCATCGGCCTGTGTTACACGGCCTATCTGCTCTATCTCGGTATCCCGGCCTTCCTTGGCATCAGCAGCGAAGAAGGCTTCATCGTCTCGAGCACGACGCTGGCCGTCGGGGTGCTGGTCCTGGAGGCCCTGCTCTCTATTACCGTGTTGCTGTGGGGCTATGGCGAGCGCATCATCCTGTCGCTGTTCGGCAGTTGACTTCACGCCCGGGAAGCCGGGAAGACAAGCGCGCATGAGAAACACGAAGGGCGGCCCTGAGGCCGCCCTTCGTGTGTTTGACGCCGCCGCCGGGGCTATTCGTCGGTGGTCTCGATATAGGTCATCGCCTTGTCGAGGGTCGCCAGGGTGCGATCGATGTGATGCAGCTTGTCCAGCCCGAACAGGCCGATGCGGAAGCTGCGGAAGCCTTCGCCCTCGTCACACATCAGCGGCACGCCGGTGGCTACCTGGAGGCCGGCCGCGGCGAACTTGACGGCGAGGTCGGGATCCCGGGTGTAGCTCACGACCACCCCGGGCGCCTCGAAGCCGGGAGCCGCCACGCTCGGATAGCCGTGCTCGGCGAGCAGTTCTCGCACGCGACGACCCAGCTCGAGCTGCTCGTCGCGGACCTTCTCGAGGCCATATTCCTCGGTTTCGGCCATCACGTCGCGCAGGGTATGCAGACCATCGGTGGGCATGGTGGCGTGGTAGGCGTGGCCGCCGCCCTCGTAGGTCTCCATGATCGACAGCCACTTCTTGAGGTCGCAGGCGAAGCTTGAACTCTCGGTTTCCTCGATGATGTCGCGAGCCAGGCGCGACATCATCACCATGGCGCAGCAGGGCGAGCCGCTCCAGCCCTTCTGGGGAGCGCTGATCAGGACGTCGACGCCGGTTTCCTGCATATCGACCCAGTCGGTGCCCGAGGCGATGCAATCGAGCACCAGCAGCCCGTTCTCCTCATGGATGGCCTCGGCGAGGCGCCGGATGTAGTCGTCCGGCAGCTTGATGCCCGAGGCGGTCTCGACGTGGGGCGCGAACACCAGGTCGGGCTGCTGGTCTCGAATCGCCTCGATGACCTCCTCGATGGGCGGGGGAGCGAAGGGAGACATCGGGTCGTCTTCGTCGAGGCGGCGCGCCTTGCGGACATAGAGATCCGAAGGAATCTGACCGCGCTCCAGGATCTGGCTCCAGCGATAGCTGAACCAGCCGTTGCGAATCACCAGGCAGCGCCGGTCGGTGGCGAACTGGCGAGCCACCGCCTCCATGCCGAAGGTGCCGCTGCCGGGGACGATGACCGTCGAGTGCGCGCGATAGACCCGCTTCAGGGAAGCGGAGATGTCACGCATCACCTGCTGGAAGCTCTTCGACATGTGGTTGAGGGAGCGATCCGTGTAGACCACCGAGTACTCGAGCAGTCCATCGGGGTCGACATCGGGAAGTAAACCGGCCATTACGATCTCCCAGTTGTGGTCCAGGCCTTCAGTATAAGGTACCGAGGATATGCGCATTCAGCGCCGCAGGCCAGTGCCATTCCCTGACCGCTCTCGATACTCAAGGCGTTGCCGATGCCATCCTGGCGGCGTCTGTCGTGGCCTCACGGCTGATGGCGGCGATGGCGTCGGCAGCGCTACGCAGCGCCGGCAGACAGCCCAGGATCTTGTCTCGCGACATGCGCATGACCGGTGCCTGAATGGCAAGGCCGATATTCGAAGGGCCTTCTGGATTGGGCGCCAGCACGGCGATGCACAGCAGGCCCGGGAGAAATTCCTCGTCATCGAACGCATAGCCTTGCTGCTTGACTGTCTCGATCTCGGCCTCGAGGGCGGCAAGGTCGGTGAGGGTATTGTGGGTGAAACTCTTCAAGGGCGCCTGATCCAGCAGGCGGCGCCGCTGGGCGGGTGCCATCTGGGCCAGGAATAGCTTGCCGCTGGCCGAGCAGTGCACGGGAACCCGAGAGCCGGGATGGAGATAGAAGCGCAGTGGGGCCGAGGTCTCCACGCGATCCAGGTAGAGCACTTCCCCCCCTGAAAGAGCGGTGATGTTGCAGCTCTCTCCGACTTCCTCGACAAGATCGGCCAACACCGAATGTCGAGCGCCATGCACGGTGTCGTTGAGCAGCAGATTCTCGGCGAGGGCCCGCAACCGGCTGCCTTTGCTGTAGTGGCGGCCGTCGGCCTCGCGCTGGAGCATCCCCGAGGATTCCAACTGCTGGAGCATGCGGTGCAGGGTGGGTTTGGGCAGGCCTGTCTCGTCCACCATGCCTTGCAGCGTGAAGAACTGGTCCTTGCCTGCGATCACCTCCAGCAGGGCCAGCAGGCGCTGAGCCGGAGTCTCTCCCTCGAGGCGGCTCGTCTCGGTGCGATGGGTGGTCATGGTGGTATCTCCCTCTTTATTCACAGGGTAATTAGTTCCTGAAAAGAAATCAATTTGTACCGTTTTGTGAGATTTGTGTTGACTGAGCACAGGCGGGGGGCTAGTTTTGCCAGAAGTTTCGTTTATCGGAACTTTACGTGTCATAAATGCGATCAAGCGAACAACACCAACCAAGTCGTGGAGGCCTCATGAGCACCGACAACACCGCAGATACCCGCCAGGTCGTGCAGGGCAAGCAGACGATGACGCCCTCGGAGGCCTTCGTGGAAACCCTGGTGGCCAACGGCGTCACCGACATGTTCGGCATCATGGGCTCGGCCTTCATGGACGCCATGGATATCTTCGCCCCGGCCGGCATCCGGCTGATCCCGGTGGTCCACGAGCAGGGCGC
>NZ_JACHXM010000035.1 GCF_014192055.1 Halomonas organivorans
AGTCGCTGCCGTGCCTGGGGGACGGGCGCCAGTCGGGGACCTCGGGCTCGCCGTCGATCCTCAACGCCTCGCCGGAGGCCGCCACCGGCGGGCCGTTGGCGCTGCTTCAGAGCGGCGACCGGCTGCGGGTGGATCTCACCCGCTGCGAGGTGACGCTGATGGTCGACGACGCCGAGCTGGCCGCGCGCCGCGAGCGCCTGGCGGCCGAAGGTGGTTATCGCTACCCGGACCATCAGACGCCCTGGCAGGAGATCCAGCGCTCGATGGTCGAGCCGCTGGATCGCGGCATGACCCTGGCGCCGGCGACGAAGTATCGCGACGTGGCCCGGGTCAGCCCGCCGCGGGACAATCACTAAAGAGGGAAGAGGGAAGAGGGAAGAGGGAAGAGGGAAGAGGCTGCGGCGGGCGCCTGGGAGGGCGTCCGCCGCTGTGGTCATGGCTTGTCTCAGTTGAAGGTGAGCTGACGACCCAGGGCGCTGTCGCCGGGCTCGATGCCCAGCGCGTCGGCGGTGCCCTTCAGCACCGCCTGGGCGGCCAGGAAGGCCTCACGGGGCTGTCGGGCGCGGATGCACTCCATCAGCTGGCGATGTCGCTCCAGGCTTTCCTCGGGATCGCTGGCGCTGACGTTGGATGTCTCGATCAGCATGTAGATCGAGGGGCGCAGGATGTGTGAGAGCTGCGCCCAGACGATGTTGTGCGTGGCCTTGAAGATGGCGACATGGAAGGCGACATCGAAGTCGCTGTGCAGCCGACCGTCCTGACCGTCGTCGCCATGCAGGTTCTGCCCCATGCCCTCGAAGGCCTCCTCGATGGCCACCAGGTCGCGTGCGGTGGCGCGCTTGGCGGCGGTCATCGCCACATAGGGCTCGACATCGAGGCGGAACGACAGGATCTCTTGCTGGATGCGTGGGTTGGGGGTCGCGTAGCGGGTCATCCAGTCGGTGACCTGGGGGTCGAGGATGTTCCACTCGGCGTATTCGCGGACCTTGGAGCCATGGCCCGAGATCCGCTCGATGATGCCCACGTCCACCAGCTGGCGCAGGTCGCTGCGCACCGCCGAGCGGTTGATGGCGAACTGCTCGCAGAGGTCAACTTCCTTGGGGACGAAGTCGCCCGGCTGGTAGCGGCCGGAGAAGATGGCTTCGGCCAGGAAGTCGGCCACGCTGGGCCTTGGAGATGTCTTGCGCTGCCTGTCCTTCACGAGTCGTGCGTCCGAAGAAGTTTCAACATATCGTGTGGTATGTTGCACATTTCGTCAATATGACCTTGGTGTCAGGCCGTATCGTCGACTCTTTGCAACAGCTCGCAAAAGTGGCGCAACAGGCCGGTGGCTTCCGGGGTGGCGGCCACCGCGGCCAGTAAGGCTTCCGGGTCTCGGCCCTGCTCGGCCAGCCCCTGGTACTGGTGATGCAGGTAGGCGCGCATGACCGCCGGGGTGAATTCCGGGTGGAACTGTACGCTCCACTGCCGTGGCCCGTAGCGCAGCGCCTGGTAGGGATCGTGATCGTTCTCGGCCAGCACTTCGGCGCCCGACGGCGCGGCGAGCACTGACTGGGCATGGGTGAGCTGGGCCGGGAAGGCCTCGGGAAGCGTCCCCAGTAGCGGATCGCGATGCCCGGTCTCGGTCAGCCGTACCCGGTGGGTGCCGGTCTCGCGGCCCGCCGGGTGGTAGCCGCTATCACCGCCGAAGGCCGCCGCCATCAGTTGGTGGCCGTAGCAGACCCCGAACATGGCGACATCGTCGGCCAGCGCCTGGCGCAGCCAGGGCTTGAGCGCCTCGCTCCAGGGCTCGGCGTCGCTGACCATGGCATGGGAGCCGGTGATCACCAGGCCGTCGTTGGCGCCGAGCGCCGGCGGAGCGCCGTCGTGGCGGGCATCGAACACCTCGAGGTCGAGGCCCTCGCACACCGGCGCCAGCTGGGCGCGGAACAGCGCCTCGAAGTCGCCGTGGTCACGGATCACGTCGGCGAAGGCATCGCCGGTCTTGACGATCACCAGTCGTGGCATCTTCAGGCCTCCTTCTTCAGCCGCTTGCCCAGTGCCCGCATGAAGGCCGAACCCGCCTCCAGCTGCTCGATCTCCAGGTACTCGTCGGGCTGGTGGGCCTGGCTGATGCTGCCCGGGCCGCAGATCACCGTGGGCAGGCCGGCGCGCTGGAACTGGCCGGCCTCGGTGGCGTAGGCCACGGCGCCGGCCGGAGCCTCGCCGACGAGTTCCCGGCACAGCGTCAGTACCTCGGCGTTGTTGTCGTCGGCCAGTGCCGGCACCGTGGTATTGAGCCGCTCGGTGTGGATGCCGGCCTCGGGCGCGCGTTCGCGCATGCCGGCCTGCAGCTGCTCGGCATGGGCTTCGACCCGGCCGATCAGGTCCTCGAAGCGGTCGGAGGGCAGGTGGCGGATCTCCCAGTCGAAGCTGCACTCGCGGGCCATGATGTTGATGGCCGTGCCGCCGCTGATCTTGCCCACGTGCAGGCTCGAATGGACCACGTTGAAGGCCTCGTCGACGCGTCCCTCGGCCTTGAGGTCGGCCATCACGTCCTCGATGAAGGTGACCAGCCGGGCGGCCACGTGGATCGCCGAGACACCCTGGTTGACCTGGCTGGAGTGCGAGGCGCGGCCGGTCACCGTGGTGCGCAGGTTGGTGGCGCCCTTGTGGGCGACCACCGGCGCCATCAGCGTCGGCTCGCCGACGAACACCGCCGCCGGGCGCGGGTGGTCGGCCATCAGCCGCTCGATCAGCCGCGGCGCGCCGATGCAGCCGACCTCCTCGTCGTAGGAGAAGGCCAGATAGATCGGCTTCTCCAGTTCGAGCTCGACCCAGCGCGGCACCTCGGCCAGGGCGCAGGCGATGAAGGCCTTCATGTCGCAGGTGCCGCGACCGTAGAGGCGGCCGTCGCCCTTGTCGGTCAGCGTGAAGGGATCGGTCGACCAGGGCTGGCCGTCCACCGGCACCACGTCGGTGTGGCCGGAGAGCACCACGCCGCCCTCCACCGCGGGACCGATGCGGGCCAGCAGGTTGGCCTTGGTGCCGTCGTCGCTGTCGACGCGCCAGTGCTCGACGCCGTACTCGTCGAGCCAGGCCTCGATGAAGGCGATCAGGTCCAGATTGGAGTCGCGGGAGACGGTGGGAAAGCCCACCAGCTTCTCGAGGAACTGGGCGGCGGTCATGATCTGGCTCCGAAGGTGAAAGGCGAAGCCTAGCCTATCACGCCACCGGGGCCGACGGGATGGGCCCGGTGGCGGAGTGACGGAGAGATCTCGGCAGGTCCGGCACATGAATGTCGTTGATTGTGCGTTTATGAGAAGCGCCTGAGAGAAGCTCGCCAAGACATTCGGTCTTAGACTTTGGTCTTGATGGCGCGGGATTTTTGCCTATGCCTGACCGGCATAGGGTATGCAAGAGGCGATATCCAGCAGTTAAATACCGGCATGCTCTGGCCAGCGGATACATGTTTTTTCTGCCAATGGTACGCCTAAATGCCCTACGTTCATGACACCTTGACGCGACTCAAGCAGAGTAGTCCTGCACAGTCGGAATTCTATCAGGCCACGGAAGAAGTCCTGGAATGCTTGCGTCCACTATTCGAGCATCATTCTCGCTACCATGACCACGGCATCATCGAGAGAATCGTCGAGCCTGAGCGTCAAATCATGTTTCGTGTCAGCTGGCTGGACGACACCGGGAAAGTGAGAGTCAACAAGGGCTATCGGGTGCAATTCAATTCGGCGCTCGGGCCCTATAAGGGCGGGCTTCGTTTTCATCCCAGCGTGACCTCCGGCACCATCAAGTTTCTGGGATTCGAGCAGATATTCAAGAATGCCCTGACTGGCCTGCCACTGGGTGGCGGCAAAGGGGGCGCCGATTTCGATCCCCGAGGCCGATCCGACGGCGAAATCATGCGTTTCTGCCAGTCCTTCATGAGCGAGCTGTATCGCCACATCGGCCCGACCTGCGATGTTCCCGCGGGGGATATCGGTGTCGGGACGCGGGAAATCGGCTATCTGTATGGGCATTACAAACGGTTGACGGGCCGCTACGAGGGCATCCTGACAGGCAAGGGGCTCGCCTGGGGCGGCTCGCTCGGTCGCAAGGAAGCCACCGGCTATGGAGCGGTCTATTTCGCACAGAACATGCTGGCGGCGCGCGGCGATGGTCTTGATGGGAAGCGATGCCTGGTGTCAGGGGCGGGCAACGTTGCCATCTACACCATCGAGAAGCTCCACGAACTGGGCGCTCGGCCCATTACCTGCAGCGACTCTCGCGGCACCATTCATGATCCCGAGGGTATCGACCTGGCCGTGCTCAAGAGGCTCAAGGAGGTCCAGCGTACATCGCTGGAGCACTACCTGAACGAGCGCCCTCGGGCACGGTATATACCGGTGTGCGACTACCCCAGTGGCGGCCACGGCGTCTGGCATATTCCTGCGGATGTCGCCTTTCCCTGTGCCACCCAGAACGAGCTGACGGGCGCCGATGCTCGCGTGATGCTTGCCAACGGCGTGCGCTGCGTGAGCGAGGGGGCCAATATGCCGAGCACCAAGGAGGCCGTGGCGTGTTTTCTCGACGCTGGGATTGCCTATGGCCCCGGTAAGGCGGCCAATGCCGGAGGCGTGGCGACCAGCCAGCTGGAAATGGCGCAAAACAGCAGCATGGCGCAATGGCCGATGGAAAAGGTCGATCAAAAGCTCCGGAATATCATGGCCAATATCCATCAACAGTGCGCCACGACGGCGGAAGAATTCGGAGATCCGTCCAATCTGGTGCTGGGGGCCAATATCACCGGTTTCAGAAAGGTGGCCGATGCCATGATCGAACAGGGACTGTCCTGATCGCCTTCGTCAAGGCGATCCCTTATACTGACGTCAGCAGGCAGTCCTTTCCTCCCGGGGAAGGGCTGCTTTTCGTTGGTCGTCACGAATATCGTTGATCCAACGTCAGTCCAGCTTTGGCTGCGTGACTTTTTGCTTTCCAAGGAGAGTGAACATGGGACAGCGTCCTCCCATCATCATCAACCGTCTCGATGCGGAACGCTTGCAGCGCTTGATCGATGACGCTACCGACAAGGATCTGGCTGTCGCACAGCTGCTGGAAGAAGAGCTGGCGCGAGGCGAGGTTCTCGACCCCGAGCATATGCCGGATGACGTGGTGAGCATGAACAGCCAGGTTCGCTTCAGCGACCTGAGTCGTGGTCGGCAGATGATTCGCACCCTGGTGTATCCCCATTCGCTGGGAAGCGTGGAGGATGGTATCTCCGTCATGGCGCCAATCGGTGCGGCATTGATCGGTCTCAGGGTCGGCGACATCATCGAATGGCCGCTGCCCAACGCAACGGAAGCCCGCCTTCGGATCGATGCCATTTTCTGGCAACCCGAGCGTGAGAAGCAGTTTCACCGCTAAGGAGGATGGCCGTTCCCCCGCCGCCGGAGGTGGGGCGGGGAGGCGACGTCGATCAGGTCGATCGGCGTCGCAGCTGGGGCGTGCGCCACGGTTCGCCGCGTAGCCAGGGCCCCAGCAGCCGGGTCGACAGTGGGATGAACAGGAACACCATTACCGGCGTGAGCATCAGGGTGCCGGCCAGCACGCGAGGCACCAGCGGCAGCGTGGCCAGGGCGTCGCCGAACAGCACCTTGAAGACCAATGAAACCGGAAAAAAGGCCAGCCAGATGGCGATGGCCTGCTTCCAGCGCGGAGGAGTTGGCGTGCCGGGTTGCTGGAACCAGCGGTCCAGGCCGGTGGCGCGATGCTCCTGGGGCGCCTCGAAGAGCCCCTGGCCGCGGGCCAGCCAGGCCCGGCGCGAGGCCGAATGTTCCCAGGCCGCCAGGGTTTCGGCGTCGCGGAAGCGAAAGATGATCTGGTACTCGTCGTCGGCGGGCGGCGGGGCCAGCACGCCGGAGCCCAGGTAGCCGGCGAAGTCGGCGGCGAGCTCGCGGCCTTCCTCGAGCCAATGCATGAAGTCGCGGTAGCGCCCACGGGCCACGCGGCGCGCCACCATCAGGGTGACGGGATCAGAGGACATGGTGGTTCTCCTGAAAGAATCGGCGGCCCGGGTAGGGCCGCCGAAGGAACAGCGGATCGGGTACATCCACCGTTGGCGGCAGGATAATACGCCATTGGCGACGCGATAGGTAGGTCATGTTGCCATTTGGTTCTTGTGTGGCAGGGGTTCTTGTCGAGACCTGCCGTGCGCTCGAGGTGTCTTGCACGAGGGCTGAAGGCACAGGAACCAATGGCTGGAAACGTTCTCATCGCCTAGGCTCGCTGTTACATCTCAGCCGGTTTACAAGGAGGTAGCATGAAACTGACGTCTCTCAGCGATAGCGAGCTTCTGGATGTCGTCAGGCCGCTGGCGGAGCACACCGAAGCGTCATGGAACGACAAGGACTATCAGGCATTCTGTCGCTACCTGATCCTCGAAGACGTGGAGCAAACCTTTCCGGAAGCCGAGTTCCAGCGCCAGATAGCGGAAAACTACGACATCTATGGCGTGCACCGTATCGGGGAGCTGGTGGCGATACATCGCAACCCGGATAACGTGATCGTGATGTGGAAGGTCGGCTTCGAGAAGCGCGAGGCGCCGGGGCTGCTGATCTATGGCTTCAAGGAACACGAGGGCGAAGTGCGCGTCGCCGGTTGTTCGTACCATGCCTGAGCCTGCAGCGACATGCGCACGATGATGGCGTGAGCGAGTCGCGACGCCGGCCCTGGGGGCATGGCGGCGATCCTCCAGCCTTGAGCCTTGCTGGAACAGGGAGGGAACGTGAGGCTGATCAGGCAGTATGACGACGTGATGCAAGCCCAGGATGCCGCGTTGAGACTGCGCAGGGAGGGAATTCCCACGCATATATCGTCACGTCACTCCCACGTGGCTTCTGGCGTGGTGACAGGTGCCTTGAAAGTCGGGCTATGGGGCCTGTTGGATTCGCAGTATCACGACGCGCTTGCCTTCCTGGACGACGCGAATCATCGGGTCACGACGGGCATGTCGGAGGAAGAGCTGGTTCGGGTGGAGTCCTCGGCCACCAAGACGTCGTTCGCCTCTTTCAACAAGCTGCTCTGGTATGTCGGTCCGGTGGTCCTGGCCGTCATCGTCGGTCTCGTGTACCTGAAAGAGAAGGGCGTATTGTGACGCGAGGCAATGGTTCGACGTGTTCCGCAGGTGAACCCTTCTGGCACGGCGTGTGCCGAGACCTTGCAACGACTGACCGAAGGAGGCGTTGATGAAGAAAATCGGGATCATGATGCTGTGCCTGGCGCTGTCGCCACTTGCTTATGCCAATGAGCCCTACACGCCTGGCTATACCGCCTGCATGGAGGAAGCGGGCGGTGTTACCGTCGACATGATCGACTGCATCGCCGAGGAACTGGAGACGCAGGATGCCCGACTGAACGGCGCTTACCAGGCATTACGGGGTGAGCTTTCCGAACAGCGCCGTCAGTCATTGCTGCAGGCCCAGAGGCTGTGGATCCAGTATCGCGATGCGAACTGCCAGTTCTATGCCACGGCGGGCGGGACCCTGGCGAGAGTCTCCGCGAATGAGTGCATGCTGCGCGAGACTGCCGAGCGAGCCCAGGAGCTCGACGCCATGGGGGGCTTCTAGGACTCCACGCGGAACAACGCTCATCCCTCGCCAGCATGACGCCGGGCTCGTGGAAGAAATAGCCACTCACTCCCGCTCGCTCTTCGTCGCACGCAGCAGCACCCGATCCATGCCTCTCGTGCTCAGCACTCGCTTGAGGGCGGCGAACAGGTGGGTGGGAACGGTCACGGCGTAACGTGGTTTCGGCCGTCTGTTCTCGAGGGCGTGGATCAGCTTGTCGACCACCGCCTCGGGGCCCAGGGTGAAGGCGCCCTTGCCGTCCTCGCTGGAAAGGCGGGCCTCGACCTTGACGTAGGTGTCGGCGTGGGCGCTGTGGACGGCGTCGATGCTGGCCTTGAAGGCGGCGTGGGCATTGTGGCGGAAGCGGCTGGCGATGGGGCCGGGCTGGATCAGGCTGACGTGGATGCCGCTGCCCTTGAGCTCCTGGCGCAGGGTGTCGGTGAGGCCCTCGAGGGCGAACTTGGAGCAGACGTACGCGCCGCGATAGGGCAGGGCAGCGAAGCCCAGCACCGAGCTGTTGTGCACGATGCGCCCGTGGCCCTGGGCGCGCATCATCGGCAGCACCCGAGTGGTGAGCTCGTGGGTGCCGAGCAGGTTGGTCTCGAGCTGTTCGCGCAGCACGTCCCGGCTCAGGTCTTCCACCGCGCCGGGCTGGCCGTAGGCGCCGTTGTTGAACAGCGCCGTCAGCTCTCCGCCGGTTCGATCGCGCACCTCGGCCACCGCGTCCTTGATCGAGGCGCTGTCGGCCAGATCCAGCCGCAGGGCCTCCAGGCCTTCCTCTTCGAGCCGCGCGACGTCCTCGGTGGTTCTTGCTGTAGCGAAGATCCGCCAGCCGCGCTTGGCCATGGCATGGGCCGCGGCGTGGCCGATTCCGCTGGAACAGCCGGTGATCAGCAGGCTGCGCGTCGTCTCTTGGCGTTCCGGCATCCTCGTCTCCTTCCATCTTTCCGTGTGTCTCGGGATCATTAGCCGCTGACCAGCCGCGCCTGGCTGGTGCCGTTGCCCAGCGGCTCGACGCGGATCTGCACCGGGATGCGCTCGTGCATCTCCTGAACGTGGGAGATGACGCCGACGCGACGGCCCAGCGCCTGCAGGCCGTCGAGGGCTTCCATGGCCAGCGCCAGCGACTGCGGGTCGAGGCTGCCGAAGCCTTCGTCGATGAACAGCGATTCGATGGTGAGCTCGCCGGAGGCCATGGAGGCCAGACCCAGCGCCAGGGCCAGCGACACAAGGAAGGTCTCGCCGCCGGACAGCGAATGCACCGAGCGGCGCTCGTCGCCCATGTCGTGATCCACCACCAGCAGGCCGAGCTCGCTGCCGCCGCGCACCAGCCGGTAGCGCCGCGACAGCCCGCCGAGGTGGGCGTTGGCATGCTCCAGCAGTTGTTCCAGGTTGTAGGCCTGAGCGATGCGCCGGAACGCCTTGCCGTCGGCGGAGCCGATCAGCTCGCTGATACGGCCCCAGCGGCGGTGTTCGGCGCGCGCCGCTGCGAGTTCGGCCTGGGCGTCCTGCTGGCGCTGGCGCCGGCGGTCATCGTCGCGCAGGGCGTGGACGGCCTCGTCGCGCTGCTGCTGGGCGGCGTTCAGCCTTGGTGTGAGGGCTTCGCGCTCTTCGCTCAGCGCCTCGCGGCGTCGGACGATCTCGGCCTTGGCGGCCTCGTCCAACAGCGCCGTCTCGTGCTCGTCTTCGCCCACCAGTTCCTGATTGCGGCGATGATCGAGCAGCGCCTGGCGGCGTTCTTTGAGAGCGGCGGCGGCCTGCTGGCGGGCCTGTTCGGCGTCTTCCAGCTGTTTTCGCTGGCGCTCGGCTTCGTCGTCAGACTGGGCGATCAGCCGGGTGAGGGTGGCGTCATCCAGTTCCGGATGTGTCTGCCGCCACTCGGCCAGCTCGGCTTCCAGGGTGTCGCGCTCGCGGCGCAGTGCTTCGAGCCGTTCGGCCTCGTGGGCCGCCTGCTGGGCGAGGCGCTGATGCTCGGTTTGTGCCTCGTGATAGCGAGCCAGGGCCGCGTCTCGCGCGGTGTTGGCGGCCTGCTGGCGGGCGTCGAGGTGCTGCTGCCAGGCGTCCGGCGAGGCGTGTTCGCCGAGCCTGGTGGCAAGCTCTCGGGCAAGCTCGTCGCGTCTGCTTCGGAGCGGGGGCAGCTGCTCGGCCAGTGCCTGCAGCTCCTTGTCGAGGCCCTCTCGGCGAGTGTCGAGACGCGCGAGCCGGGTAGCGTCTTCCTGAAGGGCTCGCTTCAGCGGTTCGATCTGCTGCTCGGCCTGGTTCAGCCTGCCCAGTGTCTGTTCGTGATGTGTCCGGCTGGCCTTGCTTTGCTTGGTTTGCTCGGCCAGCCAGGTATCGCGATGAGCCGGCTCGATAGTCACGAGCTCGACATGCAGCGAATGCTGTTCGAGGGACTCGCGTGTTGCCTGGCTTTGCCGTTCGGCGCTTTGAAGCTCCTGACGAGCCTGCTTGAGAGAGGCATCGAGCGCACTGTATTCGCTGAAGAGTCGGTCGCGCTCCTGTTGGGCCTGATCCAGCGCCCCGTTGGCTTCCTGGAGTTGGCGTTCCTCTTCCCGTTGCTGAGCGGCCAGCTGTTCGGCCTCCGGCGAGGCCGGAGGATGAAGTCGCCAGGGGTGCTCGAACCCACCGCAGACCGGACACGGCTCGTCCTCGGTCAGCGCCTCACGCAGAGCGATGACGCTCTCGCTACGCGCTGCCCGGCTGCGCTCGATGATGCCGGTGACCGTACGATGCCGAGTCTTGGCGTCATCGAGCTGCCGCCTGGCCTGCTGGCCCTGTTCCAGCAGCCGGTCTAGCCGCGGCTCTTGCTGTTGGATCTGCTCCAGCAGCCGCTGTTGATGGCTCACGGCACGTTGGTACTGCTGCCAGCGACTCGCGAGATCATCCAGGTCCAGTTGGCGCTGGGCGGCCTGGTCGAGGGCATGACGGCATGTCTGGCGGGCCTCTTCGAGCTCGGAGTGTTCCCCCAACAGCTGCTTCAGCGTCGCCTGCCAGTCATCGTGCTGCTGGCGGCGTTGCTGATGTTCCGCCTGGGCCTGCTGGTGATCGGCCTCCCAGTGATTCAGCTGTTGTTGCCGCTCGGCCTGGATCTTCTCCTGCTGTGATACCTGATGTTCGAGGCTGGCCAGGTGAGTGGCCAGCTCACGAGCCTCGCGCAGCGCGGGCTCGGCCTGGCGGCGGGCCTCTCCGGCCTCGGTCAGCGTGCGTTCGGCGGTCTCGCTGGCGAGCCTGGTCTGCTCCCGTGCGGTCTCGGCGTCGGTAAGCGCTCGCTTCGTCTTGGCCTGAGCCGCGTCAAGCGCCTCGAGCTCACCGGGCAGCTCGGCCTGGCGCGTCAGCCGATGGCGCTGGGGCAGTATCACCCGCCGCCACGCCTGATCCTCCCGGGCGGGGGCCTGCGTCTCCCAGACGTCTTCGGCCTTGTGCAAGTCGGTCTGGCCCCGCTGGAAGGCGGCTTGCAGTTGATCATCTTTGTCATGCCATCGCTGCTCGGCCTGAAGCGCCTCCGAGCGCTTCTGCAAGTCGGTGAGCGCTCGCTGGGTCGCCTCGGCGGCCCGCTCCAGTTCGGCGCGCGCCTCGGCCTCGGCGGGCAGGTCGTCGGCGAGCCGGGCCTCGATCTTCTCCACGGCTTTCCTGGCTTCGCTGGCGCGACGGTAGGCGGCCATGGAGATGGCGGAGTATTCGCTGGTACCGGTCAGCCGCTCCAGCAGATCGCTGCGCTCGTTGTCGTCGGCCTTGAGGAAGGCGGCGAACTCGCTCTGGGCCAGCAGCACGGCGCGGGTGAACTGCTCGAAGGTCAGTCCGAGGCGTTCGGGCAGCAGGCGGTCGAACTCGCGCTTCTGGGCGGTCAGCAGGCGGTCGTCGTCCAGGTCGGTGAGCGACTGCTCGGCGGCCTGCAGGCGGCCGCCGGCCTTCTCGCGGGCCCGGCGCACCGCCCAGCGGGCACGGTAGCGGCGTCCGTCGCGACCCAGGAAATCGACTTCGGCATGGCCGCTGGCCGTGCCGCGGCGCAGCAGGGTGCGCGGGTCGGCGGTGTTGAGCGTGGCATCGCCGACGTCCGGCAGCGGGGCCTCGCGGCCAGGAGCCTGACGCAGCCTTGGCGTGCTGCCGTAGAGCGCCAGGCACAGGGCATCGAGCAGGGTGCTCTTGCCGGCGCCGGTGGGGCCGGTGATGGCGAACAGCCCAGCATCGCGCAGCGGGGCGGCGCTGAAGTCGAGCGTCAGCGGGCCGGGGATCGAGGCCAGGTTGGCCAGGCGCAGGGCGAGGATCCTCATGCCGATGCCTCCTCGTCGTCGTCCAGCACGTCCTGGCGCAGCCGGTCGAAGTCGGCGAGCACGTCCTCGTCCGGCGGCTCGCCCCAGCGCGCCTGCCAGGTGCGCTCGAACAGCCGGCGGGGGCCGAGGGTCTCCAGGTCGACCCGCTCGGGGGCGTCCTCGGCCGCGACGGCGGGCAGGCGGCGCTCGAGGCGCAGCAGACGCAGCGGCTTGCCTTCGAGGGCGGCATCGATCCGGGCGCGCAGGTCGGGCATCGGCGCCGAGAGCTCGACGCGCACCTCCAGCCACGGCCAGCGTTCGCGCGAGAGGGTGTCGTCGACCTCGAGCGCCTCCAGCTCGGCCAGCACCTCGTCGAGCGATGCGGGGCCGAGGCGATGCATGGCCACCGGCCGCGGCACGGGGATGGCCTCGACGCCCGTCAGCTCCTCGCCGTCGAGGGTCGCCTCGACGACTTGGTGGGGATAGTTCACCTCGCTGAAGTCCAGCGGCAATGGGCTGCCGCTGTAGCGGATGCGCGCCTCGCCGACCTCTTGGGCGCGATGCAGGTGGCCCAGCGCCACGTAGGCGAGGTCGTCGGGAAACAGCGCCGCGGAGATCGATTCCTCGCCGCCGATCACGATGGGCCGCTCGCTGGCCTCGGAAACGGCGGCGCCCCTCAAGTGGGCGTGGCTCATGGCCACCAGCGCCTGGCCGGGCTCGCGGCGCTCGCGGGCCGCGGCGATCAGCTGCTCGTGGACCCGGGCGATGCCGGCGACGTAGTCGTTGGGCGCCTCGTCGTCTTCGTCGGCGCGGGCCTGGGCGCCGGTGACCTCGGCGGGGCGCAGGAAGGGCAGCGCCAGGCACCAGGCGCGGGTCTCGCCGGTGGCGTCAGTGAGCGGCACCAGCAGGCGCTCGGTGTCGAGCCGGCCGTCGTCGAGCCAGCTCACCCGGCCCCGGGCGTGGGTGCGCAGGCGTTGCATCAGCGGGGCGGGCAGCTCGATGCGGTTGCCGCTGTCGTGGTTGCCGGCGATCAATACGATGTCGAGGCAGGGCAGGCGTTCGTGGGCGCCGACGATGAAGTCGTAGAGCAGTTCCTGGGCGCGCAGCGAGGGATTGACCACGTCGAAGATATCGCCGGCCACCAGTAGGGCGTCGGCCTCCCGCTCGACCAGGGTATCGAGCAGCCAGGCCAGGAAGTCACGGTGTTCTTCAAAGCGCTCCTGACCATGGAAGCTCTGGCCCAGGTGCCAGTCGGCGGTGTGGATCAGTCTCAGCATGGGCTCCCCGGTGTTCCGTCACACGGCAAAACCCGTAGTCTAACCCGAGCACCGCCGCCATATCAGGAGCCTTCATGCCCTCTCTCCCCCTGCACGACTGGAACCTTGCTCCCATCGATGCCATCGCCCTGCAGAAGCGCCTGGCCGGTCGGGTGGAGCGCAAGGATCGGCTTGATCCGGTGCATCGCATTGCTGGGGTGGATATCGGCTTCGAGCAGGACGGCGAGATCACCCGCGCCGCGGTGGTGGTGCTGGCCTGGCCGCCGGCGGGCGAGGGCGCCTTCGAGGTGGTGGAGCAGGCGGTGCATCGCGAGCCGACGCGCATGCCCTATGTGCCGGGACTGCTGTCGTTTCGCGAGGTGCCCGCGGCGCTGGCCGCCTTCGAGAAACTCTCGGCCCGACCGCAACTGGTGATGGTCGACGGCCAGGGGATTGCCCATCCGCGGCGTCTGGGCGTCGCCAGCCATCTGGGGTTGTGGCTGGACCTGCCGACCCTTGGCGTGGCCAAGAAACGGCTGTGCGGCCGCCACGGCGAGCCGGGCCCGGCGCGGGGCGACTGGGCGCCGCTGGTCGATGACAGGGTCGGTGGGAGAGGCGACGGCAGGGAGACGATCGGGGCGGTGCTGCGCTCTCGGGAAGGCGTCAAGCCGGTGTTCGTCTCGTCGGGGCATCGTCTGTCGCTTGCCACGGCGCTGGAGTGGGTGGTGGCCTGCCTGGGTCGGACAAAGCTGCCGGAGCCGACGCGGCTCGCCGACCGGCTGGCCTCGCGACGCGATCAGAAGCGGCGCTGAGGGGGCCGGGCAAGGCTCGTCCATGCCTCGCCTATCGGTGCGCGCAACCGGGCCAGCAGCAGGGGCGACGCTTTCCTGCCTTGAGGTCCGTGCGCACCCTGGCAATGCGGCGATGCCGGGTCTCGAGCTTCTTGGCATCCTCGACCCAGCAGATCCACTCGTTGCGGGCGATGGGGGTAATATCCTCCCAAAGCGCCAGGGCCGCCTCGTCACCGACGAGTACCTGCCGCAGGTCTTCCGGCACGTCGTGCACGACACCGGCGGAAATCGTGTCTGTGTGCATAAGCCTATCCCATGTCGGGGGCTGGAAATATTCGCTAAGAGTGGCACTCGATGGGAGCCTTAGCGACCATTTTCGGCCCCCCTGCGGCCAGCATGGCGTTCGGGGCAGATGACGCCGAGCTGATGAGGCATGAGCGGCAGTCGATCACCGTGGCGTCCGGTCTCTCCGATGGAATCGGCGTATACTGCGACTCCATTTTTCTCGATGAGCCGACCATGACCGATTTTGCCGATCCCCTCGCTGCCACCCGCGCCTGGGTCGAGACCTTCGTGGTCGGCCTCGAGGTGTGTCCCTTCGCCGGCCGCGAGGTCGCCCGCGACAGTATCCGCTACGTCGAGGTGGATGCCAGCGACCCGGCCGCCGCCCTGATGCGCTTGGTAGAGGAGTGCTGGCACCTCGACCAGCACGCCGAGGCCGAGACCACCGTGCTGGTGCTGAGCGAGGGCCTGGCGGACTTCGATGATTACCTGGATCTGCTGGGCATGGCCGAGGCGCTGCTGGTGGAGCAGGGCTATGAGGGGATCTACCAGCTGGCGAGCTTCCATCCGGACTACCAGTTCGAGGGCGAGGCGGAGGACGCCCCGCGCAACTACACCAACCGCTCGCCCTGGCCTATGTGGCACCTGATCCGCGAGGCCGGCCTGGAGCGCGCCCTCGCTCACTACCCCGACCCCGAGGCCATTCCCGAGCGCAATGCGGCGCTGATGGAGGCCAAGGGCCGCGAGGCCCTGGCCGCCTCGCTCGCCGCCCTGCGCGAACGATCCTAGGACTTGTACGAAGCGTCTGCGAGCGCGGACGGTTTTCGTGCAGGACCTAGACGATATCCAGCGGTTCCTTGCGGCTCGGCGCCGGAAAGGCGGCGTCGATCCTCGCCAGGGCCGCGTCATCGAGCGTGGTCTCGAGCATGGCGGCGTTGTCGCGCACGTGCTCGGGCTGCACCGCCTTGGGAATGGCGATCAGGTCGCGCCCCCCGTCGACGGGCCTCACCGCCCAGGCCAGCAGCAGTTGGGCCGGCGTGAGCTGCCGTTCGGCGGCCAGCGCCGTGACCTCGGGGTGGTCGAGCAGCCGACGCCGCAGCCTGCCGGCCTGGGCCAGCGGGCAGTAGCCCATCAGCGGCATGCCGTGGTCGCGCTGCCAGGGGCGCAGCGAGTGCTCGATGCCTCGCGAGCCCAGATGATAGAGCACCTGGTTGACCGCACAGTCGCCGCCGCCGGGAACGCTCTGCAGGGCCTCCATGTCGTCGATATCGAAGTTGGAGACGCCGAAGCGGCGGATCTTGCCGGCCTCGCGCAGCCGCTCGAAGGCCTCCAGGGTCTCGTCGAGCGGGATGCCGCCCGGCCAGTGCAGCAGGTAGAGGTCCAGGTGGTCGGTGCCGAGTCGGGCCAAGCTCGCTTCGCAGGCGGCGATCGCCGTGTCGCGACCGGCGTTCCAGGGGTAGACCTTGGAGACCAGGAAGGCCTCGTCGCGTCGACCGGCCAGCGCCTCGCCGACCACTTCCTCGGCGCCGCCGTCGCCGTACATCTCGGCGGTGTCGATCAGCGTCATGCCCAGGTCCAGCCCTTGTTGCAGGGCGCGCACCTCGTCGGCGTGCGGGGCCAGGCCCTCGCCCATGAACCAGGTGCCCTGACCGATGGCGGGGAGTGTCACCGCGGGTTCGTGAGCGGTGGCCGGCAGGGTGACGCGGGCGGGTGTCGTCATGGTGCTTCCTCTCGATGTCATGATGGAGGGTGCATGTATTTGGAAACATTTTCCATGTATTCTGGCGGTGAGCCGATGGGGATGCAATGCGGCCTTGTGGTCCGGAGACATCATCCCCATGGTCTATCGTGTAGAGGCAAGATTGCGACCTATCCGGCGCGCTAGCGCCATCCCGCAACACAAGGAGTCGACATGAGCATCAAGAAGAACGGCAGCGCCGTCTGGCAGGGCGGCCTCAAGGACGGCAAGGGCACGGTGTCCACCCAGAGCGGTGTGCTCAGCGATGTGTCCTACAGCTTCGCCAAGCGCTTCGAGGGCGAGGCCGGCTCCAACCCCGAGGAACTGATCGGTGCCGCCCACGCCAGCTGCTACTCCATGGCGCTGTCGATGATCCTCGGCGAGGCGGGCCACACCCCCGAGCGGATCGCCACCCAGGCCACGGTGTCCCTGGAGCAGGGCGAAGGCGGTTTCAGCATCACCGCGATTCATCTGGAGACCCGGGCCAGCGTCCCCGGCGCCGATGACGCGGCCTTCCAGGACGCGGCCAACAAGGCCAAGGCAGGCTGCCCGGTGTCGAAGCTGTTCAATGCCGAGATCACCCTGGACGCCAAGCTGGAGGGCTAGCCTCCGCCAGTGACCGACTATCCCTTCACGAACCGATGTCGCTCCCGCGGGCAGCCGCTTCCGTGGGAGCGTCTTGCGTTATGCGGGGCCCTCACTCCTCGCGACCTGAAGCTCGATCCCACGAAGGACACTCCCGCAAAGGCTCGGCGCAACCGAACGGGTTTTCGTGGGAGCGCCGGTCCAGCTTGCGGCGCGATGATGGTGGTGTCTCTGACCTTCGTGGGAGCGCAGCTCCGCTGCGCGAAAGGGGTTTAACCCTCGCGATCTGAGGATCGATGCCACGCAACGCGCCGCCAAGCAGTCTCCTTACGACGCCGGCTGCCGGTGTTGTTCGGCGGCGTTCACCAGGGCGCGGATCAGGCGCTGCTGGGGGCGGTTGAACACCAGCCACTCGGGATGCCACTGCACGCCGATCAGGAAGTCGTGATCGCGTGACTCGATGGCCTGTACCAGGCCGTCGCGGTCGCGGGCGACGATCTCGATGCCGCGCCCCGCCTGGCGCACCGCCTGGTGGTGCAGGCTGTTGATGCGACACCAGGTGACGCGCAGGATGCGATACAGCCGGCTATCGCCGACGATGTCCACCGTCTTGCGCGGCAGCACGGTGCGTCGCCGCTTGAGCCCTTCGTAGCTGGTGTAGATGTCCGGGTCCAGGGTGCCGCCCAGGTGGACGTTGATCAGTTGGGCGCCGCGGCAGATGCCCAGCACCGGCGTGCCACGCGGGATGAAGCGCTCGAGCAGCGCAAGCTCCAGGTCGTCGCGCGCAGGGTCGACGCGCACGTCGAGCTGGATCTCGCCGCCGTAGTGGTGTGCTTCGATGTCGTCGCCGCCGCCGATGATCAGGCCGTCGAGGTCCGTCGGCCGCGGGCGCGCGGGTGATAGCCGCAGCGGGCGGCCGCCGTGGCGCCACACGGCAAACCAGTCGAACCACCAGGCAATGCGGCTCTTGCGGTCGGACGTGGTGATACCGATCAAGGGGCGGGCGTCCTGCCTCATGTGCGCGCGAACCTCCGGCGCAGGGCCTGCCAGGCGCGGATCGGCCAGGCCGGGCGATGGCGGGCCAGGTAGTTGGCGCCGCGCTCGGCCAGGGTGTCGGGCGCGGCGGCCAGCGTTTCCACCTCCAGCCAGCGGTTCCACTCCTGGGCGGCGCCCCAGCCGGGCTCGGAGAGCTGGGCATTGGGCAGCCGATAGTGATAGGTGGGGCGCGGATGGACCAGGCGATTGGCCAGCAGCTCGTGGGGATGCTCGGGATGCAGGTGGGCGAACAGCGGCAGCATGTCGAGCTCGCGATTGCGGGTCTCGTTGTACTCGAGGTAGTCGTCGATCAGGGTCTCGAGGTCCGGGGCATAGCCCGGATCCAATACCTTTAGCACGTAGGCCCGCGGGAAGGGATTGGCGTGGGGCAGCACTTCGCGGGTGATGTCGACCCGGATCTGCTCGCGCAGCCAGCCGGCGGTGAGCAGGTAGGCGCGCAGGTGGGCCAGCAGGCTCTCGACCTCGAGGCTCGGCGCCTCGGGGTTGAGGTGCAGGCCGAAGCCATAGAGCAGGCTGGCATCGGTGCCCTTGGCGCCGTGTTCGCGCAGTGCCACGAAGAGGGCATCGAGGTCGTCGAGCTCGTTCCAGGGCACCGGCGGGCAGATGATCTCGGTCGGCACCAGCCCGGTCACCACGTCGCCGATCAACTCCCGGGTGCGTTCGTGGAACTCCTGGCGCATGCGTTCCCACTCGCTGTCCCGGTAGGCCTCGTGGTCGACCAGGCGTTCGTCCGGATGGGCGTACTGGGTGTCCAGCTCGATGCCGAAGTCGCCCCAGCGCGCGCCGCTGACCTTGAGACGGTGAGGGCTCAGCACCTCGACCTCGCCGCCGAACAGTTCCTGCACCAGGCAGGCGGTGTCGCGGGGCGGCAGGCCGGCGAATTCGATTTCGACCCCGACCCGGCGAGGCCTTCCCTGGGCATTGTCGGGCACGGGTGGCGGTTGCGGCGTCATGACGGCATCCTGTGTGACGGTATCGGCAGCTTGGGCCTTGGCGGAAAAGTGCCTGCGCTCGACCATGCGGCGTGGAACATCGACGCGTGCGCTGGCTCGTCGACAATGAGCCCAGCCCTGGCCTTCGCTCGCCGACGCATCCGCCAAAGCCTAACATACTGCCCGTCAGTCACAGGATGAGGGGAAATCACTCCCCTCCCAACCCGGGAGATCCGATGTTGCCCGTCGCAGCCCGTCTCGCGCCGGCCCTGAAGGGGCTGTTGCTGCTGGTCCTCACGATGATGCCGCTGGTCGCGGCCGCCCAGTCGCTGCCGCTCTCGGCCCTGGGTGGCGGGGGCGGCGGCAGCGAGGAAAACCGAGATCCCGAGGCCCTGCAGCGCTCGCTGGACCGCATCATCACGACGCTGGAGAACGACCAGCAGCGCGGCAGGCTGCTGGCCGACCTGGAAGCCCTGCGCACGGCCAACGGCGAGGTCGCCGATAGCGAGGGGATCGGCGGTCAGCAGGGCCTGCTGGGAGCGCTGGCGGATACCTTCAACGACCTGGGCGAGCAGGCCGAGTCGGGCCGCTCGCCGATCAACGATTGGCAGGAGCAGTTCCGCCAGGGTTGGACGGACCTCACCGAACTGGTGGTGCGCACCGGCGACGGGGCGCTGTTGAACTTCACCGTCGAACTGGCGGTGCTGGTGGGCATCTGGGCCGGGCTGCTGGTGATCCTGATCGCGCTGGGGCGCATTCTGGCGCTGCGCCGAGGCTGGCCGCTGGACCTGCCGCGGGAGCCCAGCGGCATGCTGCTGCTGATCCATTTCCTGCGCCGCCTGCTGCCCTGGGCGCTGGCCTTCGCGCTGGCGCTGGGCGTCGCCCAACTGGTGCCGGAGAGCGCCGGGCGCACCGGGGCGCTGGTGGTGGCCTACGTGGCGCTGTGCGGGCGGGCGCTGTCGGTGGTGGTGGAAACGGTGGTCTCGGTGTTCACCCGCGGGCATCGCTTCGTCGCCGTGCGCCACCTTCACCAGCGGGCGCTGCGCCCGCTGTTCGTGATCGGCGCGCTGATCGCCCTGGGCGATGCCTTCAACTCCTCGCGCCTCACCGAGGCGATCGGCGTCGATCTGGCAAGCCTCTGCTCGGTGCTCGCCAACATCCTGGCGGCGCTGCTCAGCGTGCGCTTCATCCTGCGCTTCAAGCGGCCCATCACCCACCTGATCTACAACCGTTCCTACCGTCATCGCTGCGAGAGCAGCAACGCCGCCGACATGGCGCGCACGGTGGGTGGGCTGTGGCACGTGCCGGCGCTGCTGCTGGTCGGCGGCTCGCTGGTGGCGATCTTCATCACCGGTGGCGATGTGGGCACCGCCCTGGCCCGCTCGATCATTTCGGCTTCGCTGCTGGTGCTGACCCTGGTGGTGGCCGGGCTGATTCGCCGCCACGCCGAGCGCCGCACCAAGCGGCGCTACCGGCGCGAGTACCGTCGGCGCCTGGAGCGCTTCGGCTATACCCTGGCCCACGTGCTGGCGTGGATCACCTTCGCCGAGCTGTTCATGCAGGTGTGGGGCGGGTCGCTGATCGGCATCGGCCGCCAGGGCGTGGCCAGCGTGCGCATCGGCCAGGCGCTGCTCGGCATCGGCTTCACTGTGCTGCTGGCCTGGCTGGCCTGGATCTTCGCCGACACCGCCATCCAGCGCGCCCTGGCGTCCTCGGCGCGTTCCCGCGGGCGTCGCGTCAACCAGGCCCGCGCCCAGACCATCACGCCGATGATTCGCAACATCATCTTCGCCACCATCGTGATCATCGCCGCCATCGTCGGGCTGGCCAACCTGGGGGTCAACGTCACGCCGCTGCTGGCCGGTGCCGGGGTGATCGGCCTGGCGGTGGGCTTCGGCGCCCAGACCCTGGTGCAGGACCTGATCACCGGCATCTTCATCCTCATCGAGGATTCACTGGCGGTGGATGATTTCGTGCAGATCAACGGCCACATGGGTACCGTCGAGGGACTGACCCTGCGCACCGTGCGGCTGCGCGACCTGGATGGCATCGTGCACATCATCACCTTCAGCCGCATCGACTCGATTCACAACATGTCGCGGCAGTTCGGCATCGCGCTGATGAAGATCCGCATCCCCTACAGCATGAAGATCGACGATGCCATCGCCATGATGCAGGAGACCGCCCAGGCCCTGCGCCAGGACCCGATGATGCGCCACCACATCTGGTCGCCGCTGGAGATGCAGGGCGTTCACGCTTTCGAGGACGGCTGCCCGCTGCTGCGCATGCGCTTTCGCACCGCGCCGGAGATGCAGTGGGACGTGGCGCGGGCGTTCAACCTGATGCTCAAGCGGCGCCTGGAAGAGCAGGGCGTTGACCTCGGCGTGCCGCGTATCAGCGTCAGCATGGAGGGCCACGGCGGCGGCCGGCTCGACGGCAGCGCCGAATGGGGCGAAGACCGTGACGCCGCCGGGCGCGAGGCCGGCGAGGCGGGCGTCGCCGACCCCCATAGGCAGACCAGCGCCAGCGGCGGCTCCCCCGACCCGGGCTGACCCCGACTGCGCGAGGAATCCTCTAACCCCTCGCGATCTAAAGATCGCTCCCACAGGGGCTCGGTGGCCCTGGGCAGGTCTTCGCGAGAAGTTGGGGTTCCAGATATCTGCAGGCGCCTGGCGGCGCCATTCGCGATCTGAAGATCGCTCCCACGAAGTGCACTCCTGCGAAGGTTCGGTGCTACCGGGCCGGTTTTCGTGGGAGTGCACGGTCCGGCGTTCCGGCTTGCTGCGCGAGAAGTTGGGGTTCCAGATATCTGCAGACGCCTGGCGGCGCGATTCGCCGAGGCGTCGGACCGAATCTAAGGATCGCTCTCTTAGGGTAGGGGCTCGGTGGCCCTGGGTAGGTCTTCGTAGGAGCGCAGATTTTCTGCGCGAGAAGTTGGGGTTCCAGATATCCCCAGGCGCCTGGCGGCGCCGTCGCCGCTACACGGCGGATCGCCGAGGCGTCGGACCTAATCTAAGGATTGCTCTCACGAAGAACACCCCCTCATCTGGCCAGTATCACCGGGCCGGTTTCCGTGGGAGCGCACGGTCCGGCGTTCCGGCTTGCTGCGCGAGAAGTTGGGGGTCCAGATATCCCCAGGCGCCTGGCGGCGCCGTCGCCGCTGCGAGTTGGATCGCCGAGGCGACGGACCGGATCTAAGGATCACTCCCTCGAAGAGCAGGGCTTTCCCTCAGCATATCGATGTCGTCGGACGATAAGATACGACCATTGTCGCAATGAGTAAACGTTTACGAAATGCTCGTAAACGTTTACTTTGACGCCATGTCGCCGGCATCGGCGGCGTTTCCATCGCCCGCCAGGGCAATGTCCAGGTAACGCCAAGAGGAGCCAATCCATGACGATCAAGGTCACGGTCTGGGGCGAGAACGTCCACGAGCAGACCAACGAGGTGGTAGCGCGCATCTATCCCGAGGGCATGCACGCCTGCATCGCCGCCGGGCTCAACGAGGACCCGCAGATCGAGGCCCGCGCCGTCACCCTGCAGGACCCCGAGCACGGCCTCACCGAGGCGCTGCTCGACGACACCGACGTGCTGCTGTGGTGGGGCCATGCGGCCCACGGCGACGTGCGCGACGAGATCGTCGACCGCGTCCAGGCGCGGGTGCTGCAGGGCATGGGCCTGCTGGTGCTGCACTCCGCCCACTACGCCAAGATCTTCAAGCGCCTGATGGGCACCACCTGCTCGCTGAAGTGGCGCGAGGCGGGCGAGCGCGAGCGGCTGTGGGTGGTCAATCCCGGCCATCCCATCGTCCAGGGCCTGGGCGACTACCTCGAGCTGCCGCACACCGAGATGTACGGCGAGCCCTTCGCGGTGCCCAACCCCGACGAGGTGATCTTCATCAGCGCCTTCGAGGGCGGCGAGGTGTTCCGCTCCGGCCTCACCTACAAGCGCGGCAACGGCAAGATCTTCTACTTCCGCCCCGGCCACGAGACCTATCCGATCTACTACGACGAGCAGGTACGCCGGGTGCTCAAGAACGGCGTGAAGTGGGCCTGCCCCGAGGGCTCGCGGTGGATCGACAGCTGTCCCAACGTGCCGCCCGAGCAGGCGCCGAACCCGGTCGAGGTCAAGGGCGAGGGGCTGCACAAGCCCGGCGAGGAGGGCTTCAAATGATGCGACTGGCGATCATCGGTGCCGGCAGCATGGCCGGCGAGCATGCCAAGCGCTTCCGCGCCCTCGGCGACGTCGAGGTGGTGGCGGTGTGCGACCTGGACGGCGACAAGGCCCGCACCTTTGCCGAGGCCCACGGCATCCCCGAGGCCTATTCGGACCTGGCGGCCATGCTGGCCCGCGACGACATCCAGGCAGTGAGCAACGTCACCCCGGACGGCGTGCACAAGGCCACGTCGCTGGCCGCCATCGCCGCCGGCAAGCACATCCTCTGCGAGAAGCCGCTGGCCACCAACGCCGCTGACGCCGAGGAGATGGCCGCGGCGGCGCGCGAGGCCGGGGTGATCAACATGGTCAACCTCAGCTATCGCGATGCCCCGGCGATTCAGCTGGCCCGCGAGCTGGTAGCCGAGGGCCGGCTGGGGCGGGTGATGCATGTCGATGCCAGCTATCGCCAGAGCTGGCTGGTGAGCGACGCCTGGGGGCGCTGGGACCAGGACAGCCAGTGGCTGTGGCGGCTCTCCGAGGCCCACGGCAGCAAGGGCGTGCTGGGCGACGTAGGCGTGCACATCCTCGATTTCGCGAGCTTCCCGGTGGGCGACATCGCCGCCGTGACCTGCCGGCTCAAGTGCTTCGACAAGGCGCCCGACAACCGCATCGGCGAGTACACCCTCGACGCCAACGACAGCGCCCTGATGCAAGTGGAGTTCGCCGGCGGCGCCCTGGGCACGGTTCAGGCCACCCGCTGGGCCACCGGCCACCACAACTCGCTGGCGCTCTCGATCCACGGCGATCGCGGCGCGCTGCGCGTCGACCTCGATGCGGCCCGGGACAAGCTGGAAGTGTGCCTCGGCGAGGACGTGCACCCCGCGCGCTGGACCGAGCTCAGCGCCCCGCCCACGCCGAGCATCTACCGGCGCTTCGTCGACGGCGTCGCAAGCGGGGTCAACGACCAGCCCGACTTCGACCGCGGCGCGGCCCTGCAGCGGGTACTGGACGCCTGCTTCGACTCCGACGCCCGGGGCGGTGGCCTGCGCCTGGAAGGGCAGGCCGCCCCGGCACCGGGCCAGCCTGCCTGAACCGCGTCGTCCGCCCCGTCATGGCGGGGCGGCGGTCGCACCGCTCCGTCCGATCGGGCACAATCCCGTGGTCGCAAGCGACGTAGGCGGCAGCAGATGGTGGCCGGCGCGAGGCCGGCCGCCCGGTGACGAGGCAGGCGATGAGCAGAGAACCGTCGAAGACGGCCAACATACGGGAAATCGCGCGGCGGGCGGGGGTCTCCATCGCCTCGGTCAGCCGCGCGCTCAACGACAAGCCGGGCATCAGCGAGGCGCTGCGCGAGCGCATCCTCACCATCAGCCGCGACGTCGAGTACCGCCCGAGCGCCGCCGCCCGCCAGCTGATCAGCGGCAAGGCCGCGGTGGTGGGCATATCGCTGGGGCGTCGCGACTTCGAGCTGCGGCCCTACTACATCCTGCTTTACCAGCACCTGACCGTGGCGCTGCATCGTCAGGGCATGGTGCCGATCTTCTTCCCCCACGACCGCACCGCGAGCCTGCCCGAGCAGGCCGGCGCGGCCATCCTGCTCGGCGAGTTCGCCGACGACCCGCGCCCTGAACTGATGACCTCCCACGGCGTGCCTTTCGTACGCATCGGGCCGGCCGGGGAGAGCTTCTCGGTGGCGCCGGAGGATCGCCACGGGATCTACCTGGCCACTCGCCATCTGGTCGAAGGCGGGCGACGACGCATCGCCTTCGTCGGCGACGACCTGCAGAGCCCCCACAGCCAGCATCGCCTGGGCGGCTACCGCCAGGCCCTCGACGAGGCCGGCCTCGAGGCCTCGCTGATCGATATTCCTCCCAACCTGGACCCGGCGCTGACCGGCTATCGCTGGCTGAGCCGGCGCCTGGCGCACGAGCCGCGGGCCTACGACGGCCTGGTGTGCGAGACCGACGAGCTGGCCCGCGGCTGCCTGACGGCGCTGGAAGATCTCGGCCTCGAGGTGCCGGGCGAGGTCGCGGTCACTGGCTTCGACGACCTGCCGACCCTGGCCGGCTCGCTGACCACGGTGCGCCAGGACATTGCCGGCATTGCCGCCATGAGCGTCGAGCTGCTGGGCGAGGCGCTGGCGGGCAAGCCGCCGCGCCACGTGTCGATGCCGGTTGAATTGGTGGTCCGCCAGACCAGTTAGAGGAACATCCCCAGGCCGATGCCGCCCGCCAGGGTGGCCAGCCACAGCACGGCCACGGCGAGGCGCCGGCGCGGCGCGCGGTTGTGGGCCAGGGCGGCGCGGTTGAGGCGCTGCATCCACTCCTCGAAGCGCGAGCCCGGCGGACCCGGCGGCAGCGAGAAGTCGTCGGCGGGGCCGGCGCGCCAGTAGGGCGCGTGGGTCAGGCCCAGCCGGGCACGCAGTCGGCCGATGTCGGAGAGGGTGTCGTGGAGGGCGTCGTACTCGGCGCGGCGCCATTCCGCCTGCAGCACGGTGGCGGCATCGGCCTTCAGGCCAGTGTGCTCGCAGCGATCGATGGCCGCGGCTACGGCGGTATCGTCGGCGTCCACGGACAGGCGCAGTCGCTGGTAGAGGTCGCGCATCTCAGCTCACCTTCATCAGGAAATCGTAGGCGCGGCGGATCCGCTGGAAGCGCCGCGAGGCGCTGGCCACGATGGCCTCGCCCTCGCGGTGGAAGCGGTCAGGGTGGTGCGCCTGGGCCAGGCGCCGGTAGGCCTTGCGGATCTCGCCGCGACTGGCGCCGGGCTCCAGGCCCAGCACCACCAGGGCGCTGCGGATGCGCGGGTCGGGTGCATTGGCGCGTTGGTGGACGTGGCTCGCCCCTTCGTTGCCGGCCCGCGAGCGCTGGCTGCGATCGTCGCGGTGCTCTTGCTTGCGCTCCCGGTCATCCCGACGGCGTTCGCGCTGTGTCTCGCGCTCGGCACGCTGACGTTCCCGTTCGGCTTCGCGCCGGGCCTGCTTGCGGCGACGTTCCGCCTCGCGTTCGGCGTACTGGCGTGCCTTCTCCTCTTCCTTTTCTGCCTGGCGCTGGCGCTTGGCCTCCGCCTTGGCCTCGCGCGCCTGGCGACGAGCCTCGGCGCGCTGCTCGCGACGGCTCGCACGGCTCTCCTGCTCGGCAGCGTGTTCAGTCGGGTCCTCGGCATCGGGCTGCCGCTCGCGGCGGCGTTCCCGGGAGCCCCGCTCGCGGCGCTGCCAGTAGTCGCTGCGGCTGGGGTCGGCCGGCTCGCTCAGCGGCCGGCCGGCCTGGGAGGCATAGAGTGCGGCGAACTCGGGCGGCGAGACGCCCAGCAGGTCCGCCAGGAAGCGCAGGATATGGTGGTTGGCCAGGGTCGGCTCGGCGTCTTCGGTGGCCAGGGTGACCGCCAGGCGCAGGAAGGCGCGGGAGGTCTCGCCATGCAGCTCCTTCTGCAGCACCTCGGCGGCGAGCTGGATGGCGCCCAGGTCCTGGCTGGCGGCGATCTCCAGCAGTGGCGTCAGCTCGTGGCCGTGGCGGAAGGCCCCGGTCAGGGCGACCAGGTGGGCGCGCTCCGACTCCCCGACCGGCCCCTGCTGCGTCAGCACCCAGGCCAGCAGCAGCAGGGCGGCGCTGTCGGCCTGGTCGCGACTCTGGAGCAGCAGCAGTTCGAAGGTGGAGAAACGGGCGGCGGTCATTCCCTGACTCTTGTTGATGGGGCTCGTCGGTGGGCCTGGTGGATGGGCCATGGCCCGGACATCTTCGTGCCGGCCCCGGGCCTTGGCAAGCCCGCGGCCAGGATATGCTAGCGTAATCACGGGACCGGCCGGGCCGACTCTGGCCGAAACGATGTACAGCTAAATGTCATCGGCGGCCCGCGCCATATCTTGATGGCAGGAGGACAACATCATGCGATCGCTGATTCAGACCTTGCTGGCGCCGGTGGTATGGGTGGCCGACAAGCTCGGCACGCGCCGCGAGGTCTCGCGCGACGAACCCGAACAGGCTCGGGTCGATCAGGCCTGCGAGGGCCTGGCGCTCTACCAGTTCTGGAGCGAGCCCGAGTGCATCCGCGTACGGCGCGAGATCACCCGCCTCGGCCTTGCGATCGAGACCCGCGACGCCCGCCTCGAGCCCGAACACAGCAAGACCCTGAAAGAGCAGGGCGGCAAGCTCGAGGTGCCCTGTCTGTACATTCATGAATCCGAGGGTGAAGAACGCTGGCTCTACGGCGCCCAGCCCATCATCGACTACCTGAAGGGGCGGTTTGGGGAGTAGGGCGACGCTTTTCTCGATGAACTCAGTGGCCAGCCCCTCCGCGCCTATCTCAGATCAATGAAGCTCGCACCATGCTAGATCCTCAGCTAATTTAGTGGCAGGCTGAGTAAATGAGCGGATGGGGGGATTTGTAGTATTTGGATATTTCTGAGGAGAGATAGGGCTGCTATCGACCCAAAGCAGACATAAAGCATTCCCGTTGGAGATTTCGTATCCGAGCCCGGTAATTATCTACAATTATGGGTGCATCCGCGCTACGGAAGGGTAAAAAATGTGAAACGATTGATAATGTAAGCGAATGATTCTATGTTGCCTTGGCCAGTAGTAGTGATATGAGAAGAGTGTTTGGTGTGTCGCAGAGTGTGGTTGCCACTCTTCAAGCTAGTACGCTAGCATGTCGTTTCAGTCGAGGTATAGGACAGATTGAAATAGACATGCTCACCACTGCATATTAGGTTTGATATTTGAATATTTGGGATGAAAGCAAGCTTATAATCTTTATTGCTTTTGTAGTGCCTGGATTCATTGCGATCAAGGCCTATGAGCTCCTGGCACCCGCTCGACATGCAGACTCATCAAAGCAAGTTATCGATGCTATATCATATAGTTGCCTCAACTATGCAATTTTGTTTTGGCCTATAAGTCTAATTGAGAAAAGCTCAATTTCGGCAAGTCATCCAAATGTTTATCTTTTTTTCTGGCTGTTTGTTCTTTTCCTAGCGCCGATGTTGTGGGTTGTTGCTTGGAGGTTCTTAAGGCAGTGGAGCTTTGTGCAGAATATTATTCCTCACCCCATACAAAAGCCTTGGGACTTTGTCTTTAGCCAGAGGCATCCTTGTTGGATCATAGTTACGCTAAAGGATGGAGAGAAGGTCGCGGGGAAGTTCGGCCATAAATCCTTTGCTTCAAGCGCGCCCTCTGAGGAGTAAATATATCTGGAAGAAGAATGGTTGTTGAACGAAGACGGTGGATTCGAAAGGCAGGCTGAGCAATCAGCTGGTATTATCATTCTATCCTCAGAGATACGTTCTGTGGAGTTATATAATAGTGGAGATGAAAAACATGGTTGACAATAAAAAAGGATATGATCAGCGGGGCTATGCTCCTATCAAGAAAGGTTATCAGCCCCAAAAAGAACCTGCAACGAATGGTCATAAGCCGGAGAAGTCTGAATTGGCGCCCAAAAGCCCTCCTAAGAAAAAGTAAGATTCAGCGCTGGTTAGCGGTCCTACTGTCAGCATTGTAGCGCAGTTTTGGACATCCGCTTTGGTCGGTATCTGCTACGTGCAATAGCAGCTGCCGACCAAAGGGGACATGTCGGAAAAGGCAGCATGTGTGTTCCGGTCTATATACAAGAATGCAGTCTAATATTTGTTATGAATGGTTTCCTACATGATGGAAGTGGTTTCAATCGCAAAGGAGTTTCTCGTCTCGATTGCGGCAGCAACAACCGCGATCGTAGCCGTTCTTGGGCTCAGAAGTTGGAGCAGAGAACTCCGCGGGAGAACTCAATTCGAGGTTGCGCGACAACTCATCCGTGCAACGTATCGTGTGCGGGATGAGCTCCGATATTGCAGGACTCCGTTCATCCAAGGTGCGGAGTTTCCCAAGGACTATCCCGCCGTCGACAAAGGTGTGAAATCTGAGCAGGAGTCGAAAGCATGGGCGCATATCTACCAGAATCGCTGGGAGCCAGTACGTGACGCTCTTCGGGAGTTAGACGCACAGCTGTTGGAGGCGGAAGCCCTGTGGGGAAGTGATATCCGAAAGGCAGGCGACGCGCTACGGCAATGCGCACGGGAACTTCAAGTAGCTATGGAGGCGATTATCGAAGATAAGGCGGTTGGCGGTGAGAACTTTAAGAGTGACCGCGATTTCGCCAATAAAATGCGCAGCACCGCGCACGCTTCAGTGACAAGCCAAGACAACGAACTCACTAACACGATTCAAGATGCGGTATCCACCATTGAGAATTTCGTCAGACCGTATCTACGTCCGCGGTAACAATCCGCGCAACCTGGCACTCGTACATCGCGCCGGTTAGCGGTGCATTATACCTAAAAACTGACCCGGAAGAATTAAGTGCAAGTAGAGCTATTTGAGAAAGTAAAGCAGGGAAAGATCACCAGTACAGATGAGTTCCAAGTTTCAGCTATAGGTCGAGCAACCAGCGACTCAGAAAAATACAATACGTATTGCTCTCTTCTAGACATGATTCCAGAGGGATATATTGAGGGAGTGAAAAGTTCTGATGGATGCTTGGGCCCCAACTACAGTAGCTTGCAAGTAACAAAGTCAGGGCTGGAGGTATATAAATTCTGGATGACGCCAATCAGCCAGATCGGGAAACCAACGCTATGGGAGGTTTGTAGAAACGGCGTGCTCAGTGCTTTTGCTGGGAAGTTGGTTTGGTGGCTTGTTGCGAGCACGGCAGCGGCATTTTCTTTACGGCTGCGCATCCACTACAGTGGGGGAAGTCCAAGCCGCGCATGCTACAGACGTTATATTAGAGCTCACCCAAAGACCGCTTCTGGCCGTTAGCTGTAATGCATAACATGATCGCTTTAATTGCTTTCTTTGTCTCGCCTCCTCCACGTTGTCGTGGAGGGAGCGAGAACTCGTAAACCGTTATCAATGCAGAAAATGAGGGTTGTGCTTGAAACTCGAGGTCGCCGATTAACTTATGGTCAGGCTTTTTTGATGAACAGCTTCGGCTTGACCTGCTCGAGGCTCATCGGCTGACGATTGTCTTCCGGTGTGAAGGAGAGGAGGAGACACTCGGGCATTTGCTCGGAAATCTTCATTGCATCGCCCCGAGTACGATATAAATGCTGGTCTCTCTATCGTTGTTCTCATGGGGTCAGTTCACTTGCGTGCCGCACTTCACTCGCGTGAAAAAGTCCTCACCGCCGATCTGGCCGCCCTTGAGCACTATCTCTAGCCCCTCGAGTGGAGAGCCGGGGGCGATCAGGCGGCACAGATGTCCGCCCTGGGCCTCATCGAAGGCTACCAACTCGAGGGCATCGGCACCGAGTTGTCGCATGGCATGGCTGGAGGTATCGCCGCCCGCGAAGACGATGCGCTGAATGGAATCGCCCCGGCGGAGATGGTGGGTCAGGAGGGCGTAGACTTCCCCGACCGCAAGTGCCAGCCGATCGGCCGACAGCCCAACGGCCAGATCGGCATCGCAGCGGGTCGTAGCGAGGGCCACCGCCTGGTTGCTGGCAAACGCTCCCGTTACTTCATGGGCGAGCCGTTGTGCCAGCGCAGCAGGGGCGCGTAACGCTTCCTCGGGCGATACTGCCAGAATGTGGCCGCCTTGTGCCTCGAAATGCGCAAGCTGACTGCGGGTCTGGGGTGAGCAGCTGCCGGACAGCACCAGTAACCGGTTCGCTCCGGGATAGGTGGTAGGTAGTGGCTTCCGCTGGCCCATGTTCCGCGTGACCAGACGGCCGAGGGCATCGGCCAGGCCTTGTGCCGCCACCGCCAGGGTGGGCCGTTGCTCGGCGAGCTTCAGGATCAACTCGGCGGCATGGGACATTTCGTCTGTATGCGTCGCATCGAGCACCACGAAGCGCTCTGCATCGGCGGCGGATGCCAGTCGCTGCCAACCGCCGTCCGGCTGCCGATAATCCAGCAGCGTCACCGCCGCCGGGGCAATGGCCGTTTGCGCCATCAAGTGGCATCGCAGGTCCGACTCGGTCATTGGCGTGGAGGGGTGATGCGCCATCGCCGGATTCTGGTCCAGTCGGCAGATTTCGTCCCCATACCGCGTGAAGAGATGGGAAAACGCCGTATAGCGACCAAAGGCCGGCGTGGCGGGTAGGACGGGCAGCGCGCATCCCGGACAGTGGCGTCGGGCCAGATCCATGACATGGCCAATGCTGCCGAGACTGGGTGACGAATCAAAGGTCGAGCAGATCTTGAACTGCTTGAGGCGGGGGTTCAGGGCGTCCAATAGGTCCAGGGCAGGGGACACTTCCTGGGTCATCGCCGGCGGGGCGAGCCCACGGGCCGTGCCCGCGAGTCCGACGACGTCCAGCTGGGAGGCCATGTCCAGAATCGTCTCACGATGATTGCTGGTGAAGAACAGGCGGCCCCGCAGGCCATGGCGGCTGAATTGCGCCAGATTTTCCGTCGAACCGGTGAAGTCGTCGCCATAGAAGGCGGCCAAGAGTCGTTGCATGCAGTGGTCTCCCCGTTATCGACGTCAGGTGCTTTCGCGCACGGTCAGGCGATAGCCGATATCCACGCGAGGCTGAGAGGGTGTCCGACCCTGCAGGCGCTCCAGCAGCAGCTTCGCGGCCTCCACGCCCATCTCGAAGCGTGGTACCGAGACGGTGGTGAGTCTCGGCGTCAGGTGTTCCCCGAGCGACAGGCCCAGGTAGCTGCCCATGGCGATATCTTCCGGCACGCGAATTCCTCGCCGGTTGGCTTCCAGGAGCGCACCGGCTGCCAGGTTGTCGTTGGCAAAGTGGATCGCCTCGAGGTCGGGGCGGGCCGCCAGCGCTTCGAGGAACACCCTGCGACCGGCTTCATAAGACGACGGCTCCTCGCTCGCGAACAACAAATTGCTCTCGATACCCGCGGCGGCTAGCACCTGGCGATGTCCCTCGAATCGTTGCTGTGCACGATAGTCACGCGTCATGCCGACCCCGAGGAAGGCGATGCGACGATAGCCACGATCCAGCAGGTGTTGGGCCATACAGGCGCCGGCCTGGATGTTGTCGATTCCCACATTCATGTCGATGCAGGGGGTACCCAGTTCCATGATCTCGACCACCGGGCGCCCCCATGTCTGGAGACGGTGCACGGTCCTGTCGTGATGTCGCAGACCGGTCAGGATGACCCCCGATGGCGAGTAGCCCATGACCGAGTCGATCAGCGACGCCTCTCGATCCAGGTCGAAATCGGTGGAGCCCAGTAGCACTTGGTAGCCGGCGCCCTCGAGGGTCTGCTGGATGCCGTGTACTACCTCGATGAAGGTCAGGATCGATAGCGATGGCACCACGACGGGAATGACCCGTGTGCCCGCCGATGCCAGGCCTCCGGCGATCAGGTTCGGGACATAGCCCAGTGAAGCCACTGCCTGGTCGACACGTTTACGCAATTTTGCTGACACCCTGTCCGGCGTGTTCAGGGCACGTGACACCGTGATCGGGGCCACCCCGGCTTCCTTGGCCACGTCGCTGATGGTGACCCGGTTGACACCCTGGTGGCGACGTCTTCCCTGGGGCAATGGCTTCTCGTTCGCCATGGGCTGGTGTCCTCGATTGATACAGGTTGCGTTTGGTGCGTCCCAGTCTAGGTTGGATTTTATGGTAGCGCTACCAACTGGCTGCTGCTAGGCTCAGAACCATAGCTTGGTAGCGCTACCATATGGCCCGTGCTAGCTTGCTCGTAAACAATGACAACCGACCGGCTCAAGCCGGCTCAGGAGCACGCCAATGGAGACGTCCCGTAACCCAGGGTCGGCACCGCGGCTCACCGCCAGCTATCGCATTGAAACTCCATGCGACCCCGAACGGGCCGCCGAGGCGATGGCTGGCGAGCAATCCTCCGGCACCTTTCTCAAGCTGGCCGGGGAGACCGAGGCCCTGCGAGAGCGGCACGCCGCCCGGGTCGAAGCGGTGATCCACCGGGAGACGGTCACCACTCCGTCTCTGCCGGGAGCCCCTCCAGGCGATGCCTATGCACGAGCCGACGTGACCCTGTCCTGGCCGCTCGAGAACATCGGGGCCAGCCTGCCCAATCTGCTCGCCACGGTGCTGGGCAACCTCACCGAGCTGCGGGAGCTCTCCGGCATTCGCTTGATGGACGTTGAACTGCCGACCCGCTTCATCGAGGCGTTGCCGGGCCCACAATTCTCGATTGACGGCACACGGCGGCTGACCGGTGTTGGTGACGGTCCCCTGATCGGCACCATCATCAAGCCCAGTGTCGGGCTGTCTCCGGAGGAGACGGCGGCGCTGGTCAAACAGCTTATCGAGGCCGGAATCGACTTCATCAAGGACGATGAGTTGATCGCCGATCCTCCCTATTCACCGTTACGCGAGCGAGTCCCCGCGGTCATGCGGGTCATCGAGGAGCATGCTCAGCGGACCGGGCGTAAGCCGATGTATGCCTTCAATATCACCGGCGACACCGACGAGATGCGCCATCGTCATGACCTGGTTCGCGACCATGGCGGGACCTGCGTCATGGCGAGCGTCAACTGGATCGGCCTGGGGGCACTGATGGGGCTGCGTCGTCATGCGCAATTGGCGATTCATGGCCATCGCAACGGATGGGGGCTGTTTTATCGCCACCCGCAGATCGGCATGAGCTATCGCGCCTATCAAGCACTGCTGAGACTGGCGGGGGCCGACCACCTGCACGTCAATGGACTCGCCAGCAAGTTCGCCGAAGCTGATGCGTCCGTAATCGACTCTGCCCGTGCCTGTCTGAGGCCGCTACTGGAACGACCGGAGCGAGATGACCGTGCCATGCCGGTGTTTTCCTCGGCGCAAACCGTTCATCAGGCCCATGCCACCTTCAGCCAGTTGCAGTCCACCGACCTGATTTACACCTGTGGGGGCGGGATCATGGCTCACCCCGACGGAGTCGCGGCCGGATGCCGCAGTATACGTGCTGCCTGGGAGGCCGCATCCAGCGGGGTCTCTCTGGAGGATCACGCCAAGCAGGAACCCGACCTCGCGGTCGCGTTGCGGGCCTTTCGCAGCCCGTTTTCAGGATGAAGCATCGATCACGCCAATTACGCGCAATCCGTCAAGGAGAAGCCGACATGAAGACAACAAAAGCCAGCGGCATCGTACTCGCCGGTCTCGTCACTCTCGGAACCGCGATGAATGCCTCAGCCGAGGAAATGGCCATCGCCATCCATGTGGAACCCTCTCATGCCATGTTCAAGGTCGGCGAGCGGCTCAAGCAGAGCATTGAGGAGCAAACCGACGGCGAATACTCGGTGACCCTGCTGGGCACCGAGGTCGGGGGCGAACGCGATCATCTGGAGGGCGCCAGTTATGGCGAGTACGCCATCGCGCTGGGCGGCTCGATGCCCATGAGCCTGTATGCCGAGAAATTTGCCGCCGCCGACCTGCCGTTCGTCTATGGCTCCAGCGATGAGGCCCGCGAGGTGTATCGGGGCGAGAGCGGCGAATTGCTCAATGAGCAGTTGATCGCCAACGGCAACATTCGGCTGGTGGGGCTCTCGGCGCGTAATCCGCGCAACCTGACCTCCAAGTTCCCCGTCCACACACCGGAGGACATCGAAGGCGTGCGCATGCGGGTGCCGGAGATCGCCCCCTGGATAAAGATCTGGGAGCAGATCGGTGCGCTCCCCAGCCCCATCGCCTGGCCCGAGGTTTACACGTCGCTGCAGACCGGGGTGATCGAGATGCAGGAAAACCCGGTCGACCTGATCCACGCCGGCAAGCTCTACGAGGTGCAGGACTACATCAACCGCACCGAACATGTGTATTCCTTCTTCCATTGGCTGATGAACGAGGACTTCTATCAGGGGCTCTCCGAGGAGAACCGGGAGATTATCCTCGGTGCTATCGAGGAGGCCACCAGCTGGGGCGATGAGATGGTCGCCAACGGTCAGGATGAGATGTACGCCAAGCTGAAGGAAGAGGGGATGGAAGTCGTCGAGCCGGATGTCGCCGCCTTTCGCAGTGCCGCGGAACCCGCCATCCGCGAGATCGCCGCCGGCTACGACCCCTCGGTACGTGATTACGTGCTGTCGCTGATCGAGTGATGAACAGGGCGGTGGGGCGCGCCGGCGGGGCCGCCGCCCCGCCCCGGGGGGGGGGGGGGGGGGGGGGGGGGCGGGGGGGGGGGGGGGGGGGGGGGGGGGTGGGGGGGGGGGGGGGGGCGGGGGGGGGGGCGGGGGGGGGGGGGGGCCCGGGGGGGGGGGCGGCGGG
>NZ_JACHXM010000036.1 GCF_014192055.1 Halomonas organivorans
TGGAAGCTGGAAGCTGGAAGCTGGAAGCTGGAAGCTGGAAGCTGGAAGCTGGAAGCTGGAAGCTGGAAGCTGGAAGCTGGAAGGCAGCATGAACCTCGCCATCATCGGGTCAAGGGTTTTCTTCCAGCGTCAAGCTCAAGCCTGCGGAGCAGGCGCTCTTCCGGCTCCCGGCGAAGCCCGGCACAAAAAAAACCGGCTCCCCTAGGGGAGCCGGTTTGGTGTCGGACCTTGAGGTCGCGCGCGAGGATCAATCCTCGGCGGCTTCCTCGACGACCGGACGGTCGACCAGTTCGACGTAGGCCATGGGGGCGTTGTCGCCGGTGCGGTAGCCGCACTTCAGCACACGGACGTAACCGCCCGGGCGCTCGACGTAACGCGGACCCAGCTCATTGAAGAGCTTGCCGACCGCTTCCTTGGAGCGGGTGCGGCTGAAGGCCAGACGACGGTTGGCGACGCTGTCCTGCTTGGCCAGGGTGATCAGCGGCTCGATATGACGACGCAGCTCCTTGGCCTTGGGCAGGGTTGTCTTGATCACTTCGTGCTCGACCAGCGACACGCACATGTTCTTGAACATGGCCTGACGATGCGAGCTGGTACGATTCAGGTGACGACCACTCTTACGATGACGCATGGTTGTGATTCCTTACCAAACTGGGACTCGAGTCGACGCTCACGCGGAGGCCTTGTCGTCCTTCAGGCTAGCGGGCGGCCAGTTTTCCAGCCGCATGCCCAGGGACAGGCCACGAGCGGCCAACACGTCCTTGATCTCGTTCAGGGACTTCTTGCCGAGATTCGGGGTCTTCAGCAGCTCCACCTCGGTGCGCTGGATCAGGTCCCCGATGTAGTAGATGTTCTCGGCCTTCAGGCAGTTGGCACTGCGAACGGTCAACTCGAGATCGTCTACGGGGCGCAGCAGGATCGGATCGATGTGATCCTCTTCCTCTTCCACTTCCTGTTCCTTGTCGGCTTCCAGGTCGACGAACGCGGCCAGCTGCTCCTGCAGGATGGTCGCGCTGCGACGGATCGCCTCTTCCGGATCCAGGGTGCCGTCGGTTTCCAGGTTGAGAATCAGCTTGTCGAGGTCGGTGCGCTGTTCGACACGCGCGGCCTCGACAGTGTAGGAAACCCGACGCACGGGGCTGAAGGTTGCATCCAGCTGCAGGCGGCCGATGGCACGAGACTCGTCGTCGGCATCGCCGCGGACGTCCGCCGGCTCATAGCCGCGGCCGCGGGCCACCTTGAGCTGCATCTTCAGCTCGGCGCCCTCGTTGACGTGCGCGATGACGTGCTCGGGGTTGACGATCTCGACGTCATGATCGAGAGCGATATCGCCCGCAGTCACGACGGCCGGGCCCTGCTTGTTCAGCGAGAGCACCGCCTCGTCGCGGCTGTGCATCTTGATCGCCACGTCCTTGAGGTTCAGGAGGATTTCGATGACATCTTCCTGGACGCCCTCGATCGCGCTGTACTCGTGGTCGACACCGGCGATCTCGGCCTCTACCACGGCACAGCCGGGCATGGACGAGAGCAGGATGCGACGCAGAGCATTGCCCAGAGTGTGGCCGAAGCCCCGCTCGAAGGGCTCGAGCACGATCTTCGCGTGGTGCGCGTTGATCTCTTCGACCTTGATGTCGCGAGGACGGAGAAACTCTGTCACTGAACGCTGCATGATGAATACCTTTCAGGCTGCCAAACGGATACTCGGTACTGAAGGCCGCCCACCCCGCGGGGAGGGCGGCGCGGCGATCGCCGCTTACTTCGAGTACAGCTCGACGATCAGTTGCTCATTGATGTCGGCAGACAGGTCACCGCGTTCAGGCAGAGCCTTGAAAGTGCCTTCCATCTTCTTGGCATCGACCTCGACCCAGGCCACATCGCCACGGTTGGCGGCGATGCCCAGAGCGTTCTGGATACGCGCCTGGTTCTTGGCCTTCTCGCGGACGGAGACCACGTCACCGGGCTTGACCTGGTAGGAAGCCACGTTGACGGTCTTGCCGTTGACGGCGATCGCCTTGTGGCTCACCAGCTGGCGTGCCTCGGAACGAGTGGCGCCGTAGCCCATGCGGTAGACGACGTTGTCCAGTCGGGATTCGAGAAGCTGCAGCAACAGCTCACCGGTCGCGCCCTTCAGACGGGCCGCTTCCTTGTAGTAGTTGCGGAACTGCTTCTCGAGTACGCCATACATGCGGCGCACTTTCTGCTTCTCGCGAAGCTGCAAGCCGTAGTCGGAAATCCGCTGACGACGCTGGCCGTGCACACCCGGGATCTGCTCGGATTTGCACTTCTTCTCGAAGGGAGTGACACCGCTCTTCAGGAAGAGGTCGGTGCCTTCACGACGAGACAGTTTGCACTTCGGTCCAATATAACGAGCCATGAATCTGTCTCCTTAAACGCGGCGTTTCTTCGGCGGACGGCAGCCATTGTGGGGAATGGGCGTCGCGTCGGTGATGCTCTGCACGCGGAAGCCGGCGGCATTGAGTGCACGCACGGCGGATTCACGGCCCGGACCGGGGCCTTTGACCAGCACGTCGACGTTTTTCACACCATACTCGGCTGCAGCGGTCGCTGCACGTTCGCTTGCCACTTGAGCAGCGAACGGGGTGCTCTTGCGAGAACCACGAAAACCCGAACCACCGGCAGTCGCCCAGGAGAGGGCGTTGCCCTGGCGGTCTGTGATCGTAATGATCGTGTTGTTAAAAGAGGCGTGGATATGCGCGACGGCATCCACTACCTGCTTTTTAACCTTCTTACGGTTGCTACGCGGGTTAGCCATGTTGATGTCAATTCCTGTCGTTACGCAGAACGTGCGTGTTATTTGCGAATCGGCTTACGCGGACCCTTGCGGGTGCGCGCATTGGTCTTGGTCCGCTGACCGTTCAGCGGCAGACCACGACGATGACGCAGACCACGATAGCAACCCAGGTCCATGAGACGCTTGATGTTCAGCGTCACATCACGACGAAGATCGCCTTCAACGGTGTACTTACCGACTTCGGAACGCAGGGTGTCGACTTCGTCAGAAGACAGCTCCTGGATCTTGGTGGTCGGCGCAATGCCGGCCGCGACACAGATTTCCTGTGCACGAGTACGGCCAATCCCGAAGATATAGGTCAGCGAGATCGCCGCATGCTTGTTGTCCGGGATATTGACGCCTGCAATACGGGCCATCAGCTTACTCCGAAAATTGAGCGGCTTGCTCGATTAGTCATCTACAAAAGGCGCAACAGCATACCCCTTTACCCAGCGAAGGGCAAGGGGTATGCCGGCACCCGGTTTAGTGCAGCGTCAGGGTATCAGCCCTGGCGCTGCTTGTGCCGCGGCTCGCTGCAGATGACGCGCACGGCGCCATTGCGACGAATGATCTTGCAGTTACGGCACATTTTCTTCACGGAAGCTCGAACTTTCATCGTTCCATCTCCATTGTTGGCTCGCGAGGCGAACCAACGGTTCAGCTCGCGGCGCGCCAATTCGCCAGCGGCGCGCCTCAGCGCATGATGCCGCCGCTACCGTAGCCTTTCAGGTTGGACTTCTTCATCACCGACTCGTACTGGTGCGACATGAGATGCGACTGCACCTGAGCCATGAAGTCCATGATCACCACCACCACGATCAGCAGCGAGGTACCGCCGAAGAAGAACGGCACGTTCCAGGCCACGATCAGGAACTGGGGCATCAGGGAAACCGCGGTGATGTAGAGGGCCCCGAACAGGGTCAGACGGGTCATGACCTTGTCGACGTAGCGAGCGGTCTGCTCACCAGGGCGGATACCCGGCAGGAAGGCTCCCGACTTCTTGAGGTTGTCGGCAACATCCTTGGGGTTGAAGACCAGCGCTGTGTAAAAGAAGCAGAAGAATACCACCGCTGCCGCGAAAAGCAAGATGTACAGCGGCTGTCCCGGCCCAAGGGCCTGGGATGCGCGCTGCAGCCACTCCATGCCGTCCCCGGCACCTACCCACTGACCCAGCGAGGCCGGGAAGAGCAGGATACTCGAGGCGAAGATCGCCGGAATCACACCCGCCATGTTGACCTTGAGCGGCAGGTAGCTGCTCTGGCCGGCATACATCTTGTTGCCGACCTGACGCCGCGGATAGTTCACCGTGATGCGACGCTGGCCGCGCTCGATGAACACCACGAACGCCACGGTGGCGATGCCCAGGAGGGACAAGGCCAGCAGCGGCAGTACGTTCCAGGCACCTTCGTTGCGGGCCAGCTCGAAGGCCTGCCCCACGGCACCCGGCAGACCGGCAACGATCCCCGAAAAGATCAGCAACGAGATGCCGTTGCCGATGCCCTTCTCGGTGATCTGCTCACCCAGCCACATCAGGAACACCGCCCCGCACACGAAGGTGACGACGGCGGTGAAATAGAAGCTGAAGTCAGCCGTGTAGGCAATGCCCTGGCTCGCCAGGCCCACCGACATGCCGGTGGCCTGAACGAACGCCAGCACCACCGTGCCGTAGCGAGTGTACTGGCTGATCTTGCGACGACCGGCCTCGCCCTCTTTCTTCAGCTGCTCGAGCTGGGGCGAGACGGCGGTCAGCAGCTGCATGATGATCGACGCCGAGATGTAGGGCATGATGCCCAGGGCGAGGATGCTCATGCGCTCCAGGGCACCGCCCGAGAACATGTTGAACATGCCAAGGATGGTGCCCTGCTGCTCCCTGAACAAGGCAGCAAGCTGGTCAGGATTGATACCGGGGACGGGAATGTGGGCACCGATACGGTAGACCACGATGGCGATGAGCACGAAGCGCAGACGCGCCCAGAGTTCGCTCAGACCGCTGCCCATCGCCGGCATGTTTCCTGACTTGGCCATTTAGTCCTCTACCTTGCCGCCGGCGGCTTCGATCGCGGCACGGGCACCCTTGGTGACCTTGAGGCCGCGGACGGTAACCGCCTTGTTCAGATCGCCGGAAAGGATCACCTTGGCATACTGGGTGGCATCCTTCAGCACGTTGGCCTGCTTGAGGGTGTCCAGGGTGACCTCGTCACCTTCGACACGGGCCAGTTCGGCCAGGCGAACCTCCTCGGAGACCAGCGACTTCGCCGAGGTGAAACCGAACTTCGGCAGACGACGCTGCAGCGGCATCTGGCCGCCCTCGAAGCCGGGCTTCACGCTGCCGCCGCTGCGCGACTTGAGGCCCTTGTGGCCACGGCCACCGGTCTTGCCCAGACCGGAGCCGATGCCACGACCGACGCGCTTCTCGGCGTGCTTGGAGCCCGGTGCCGGGCTCAGGCTATTGAGTTTCATGGATTACTCTCCCTCAACACGCACAAGGTAGTTGACCTTGTGGATCATGCCGCGAACGGCAGGGGTGTCTTCCAGTTCGACCGTGTGACCGATGCGACGCAGGCCGAGGCCCTTCATGGTGGCCTTGTGCTTGGCCAGCACGCCGATGGTGCTGCGGGTCTGGGTAACCTTGATCGTAGCTGTCATGGTACTCACCCCGTGATCGCTTCGACTGACAGACCGCGCTTGGCGGCCACGTCTTCCGGCGACTGCAGGGAGGCCAGACCGTTGACGGTCGCCCGCACCACGTTCACCGGGTTGGTGGAGCCGTAGCACTTGGCCAGGACGTCATGGACGCCGGCCAGCTCCAGCACGGAGCGCATGGCGCCGCCGGCGATGATGCCGGTACCCTCGGAGGCCGGCTGCATGTACACCTTGGAGGCGCCATGACGGGCCTTGACCGGGTACTGCAGAGTGCCGCCGGTGAGGTTGACCTTGACCATGTTGCGACGCGCCTGGTCCATGGCCTTCTGGATCGCGACCGGCACTTCACGCGCCTTGCCACGACCGAAGCCGACACGACCGTTACCGTCACCGACGACGGTCAGGGCAGTAAAGCCGAAGATCCGGCCACCCTTGACCACCTTGGCGACACGGTTGACCTGCACGAGCTTTTCCTGCAGATCGCCGCTTTGCTGTTCGTTCTTCGCCATCGTAAAACCCTTTAGAATTCCAGGCCGCCTTCACGAGCGGCGTCGGCCAGGGCCTTGACACGACCGTGGTACTTGAAACCGGCACGATCGAAGGCCACCTGGGTGATGCCAGCCTGCTTGGCGCGTTCGGCAATCAGCGCGCCCACCTTGGAGGCGGCGTCGACGTTACCGGTCGCACCCTCGCGCAGGGCCTTGTCCAGCGTGGAAGCGCTGGCCAGGACCTTGCCACCATCCGGCGAGATGATCTGCGCGTAGATGTGGCGCGGGGTACGGTTGACGCACAGGCGATACACGCCCAGCTCGCGGATCTTGGCGCGAGCGCGGCGGGCACGACGGAGACGAGATTCTTTCTTCGCGTTCATAACCCTGCCTTACTTCTTCTTGGCTTCTTTGCGGCGGACCTGCTCGTCGCCGTACCGGATACCCTTGCCCTTGTAGGGCTCGGGCGGACGGAAGGCGCGGATTTCCGCGGCTACCTGGCCGAGCTTCTGCTTGTCCGCGCTCTTCAGCACGATGATGGTGTTCTTCGGCGTTTCCGCCGTGACACCTTCAGGCAGTTCATAGTCGACCGGGTGGGAGAAGCCCAGTGTCAGGTTCAGCGTCTGGCCCTTTGCCTGGGCACGATAACCGACGCCATTGATTTCGAGGGACTTGGTGAAGCCCTCGGAAACACCGGTGACCAGGTTCTGAACCAGGGCACGGGTGGTACCGGCCATCGCCCAGCTCTTGGCGCTTTCGCTCGGCTGGAAGGTCACCTGACCTTCCTCCTGAGCGACCACCACGTCTGGGTGCACGGTCATGGACAGCGTGCCCTGGCCGCCCTTGACGGACAGCTGGTCGCCGTCGAGCTTGAACTCGACGCCGGCGGGCAGTTTAACCGGATATTTGGCTACGCGTGACATTCCAAACTCCTAGAATACGGTGCAGATGACTTCACCACCGACACCGGCCTGGCGGGCCGCGCGGTCGGTCATCACACCCTTGGAGGTGGTGACGATCGCGATACCCAGGCCCTCGGCAACCTTGGGCAGGGAATCCTTGCCCTTGTAGCTGCGCAGAGACGGCTTGGAGGCCCGCTGCAGATGTTCGATGACCGGCTTGCCTTCAAAGTACTTGAGGGTCACGGTCAGCTCGGGCTTGGCCGACTCGCTGACGCCGTAGTCGGTCACATAACCCTCTTCCTTCAGCACGCGGGCCACCTCGACCTTGAGCTTGGAGGACGGCATGGAAACCGTCTCCTTGGTGGCCATCTGCGCATTGCGGATACGGGTGAACATATCCGCCAGAGTGTCTTGCATGCTCATTTACGTTGCGCTCCTGATGATTCTACGTGGCGTTACCAGCTGGACTTCTTGAGTCCGGGCACGTCGCCACGCATGGCGGCTTCACGCAGCTTGTTGCGGCCGAGGCCGAACTTGTTGTAGTAGCCGTGCGGACGGCCGGTGACGCGGCAGCGGTTGCGCTGGCGCACCGGGCTGGAGTCACGCGGCAGCTGCTGCAACTTCAGCGTTGCGTCGAAGCGCTCTTCGTCGGAAGCGTTCACGTCCTGGATGATCGCCTTGAGCGCAGCGCGCTTGGCGGCGTATTTCTCCACCAGCTGGGCGCGCTTCGCTTCACGCTCTACCATGCTTTTCTTTGCCATGATCCCACCCTTATTTCTTGAACGGGAAGTTCAGCGCGCTCAGCAGCGCACGACCTTCTTCATCGGTGTTGGCGGTGGTGGTGATGGTGACATCCAGACCACGGATCCGATCGATCTTATCATATTCGATCTCCGGGAAGATGATCTGCTCACGCACCCCCATCGAGTAGTTGCCACGACCGTCGAAGGACTTCGGGTTGAGACCACGGAAGTCACGAACGCGGGGGATCGCGATATTCACCAGGCGATCGAGGAAGTCCCACATGCGCTCAGAGCGCAGGGTCACCTTGATCCCGATCGGCCAGCCTTCACGCACCTTGAAGCCCGCGATGGACTTGCGTGCCTTGGTCACCAGCGGCTTCTGACCGGAGAGCTTCTCCAGGTCGCCGATGGCGTTGTCGATCAGCTTCTTGTCGCTGGTCGCTTCGCCGATGCCCATGTTCAGGGTCACCTTGGTGATCCGGGGCACCTGCATAACGTTGGCGTAGCTGAACTGCTCTTTGAGTTGAGCCACCACCTCGTTTTGATAACGTTCTTTCAAGTTCGCCATTTTGCTACCCGACTCGCGTTAGGCGTCGATCTGCGCTTGCGTCGACTTGTAGATACGTACCTTGGTACCGTCTTCCTGAACCTGGAAGCCGACGCGATCCGCCTTACCGGTCTCCTGGTTGAAGATGGCCACGTTGGACGCGTGAATCGGAGCCTCGCGCTCGACGATACCGCCCTGATTTCCCGCCATGGGATTAGGCTTGGTGTGACGCTTGATCATGTTCACACCGGACACGATGTAGCGGTCGTCCTTGAGGACGCGCTTCACGGTGCCACGCTTGCCCTTGTCCTTGCCGGCGATGACGACGACTTCGTCGTCACGTTTGATCTTTTGCATATCCGCCTCGCTCCTTACAGCACTTCAGGCGCCAAGGAAATGATCTTCATGAACTTCTCGGTACGAAGCTCACGGGTCACCGGACCGAAGATCCGGGTACCGATCGGCTGCTCGTTGGTGTTGTTCAACAGAACCGCCGCATTTCCATCGAAGCGGATCAGCGACCCGTCGTTACGACGGACGCCACTGCGGGTGCGAACCACCACCGCCTTGAGGACCTGGCCCTTCTTGACCTTGCCACGCGGGATGGCTTCCTTCACCGTGACTTTGATGATGTCGCCGACGCGGGCGTAACGGCGGTGAGAACCGCCCAGCACCTTGATGCATTGCACCCGGCGCGCCCCGCTGTTGTCAGCGACATCCAGCATTGTCTGAGTCTGAATCATCGGTTTTCTCCAAACCTAAACTGACTGCACTGGTTCGACTGGCGTTTGCCGATCAACCCTTGGCCTGTTCAACGACTTCGACCAGGGTCCAGGCCTTCTTCTTGGACAGCGGACGGCACTCCTCGATGGACACCGTGTCACCAGCCTTGGCCTGGTTCGCCTCGTCATGGGCGTGCAGCTTGGTGGAGCGCTTTACGTACTTGCCGTAGATCGGGTGGCGCTCACGACGCTCGATCATCACGACGATGGACTTGTCCATCTTGTCGCTCACCACCTTGCCGGTGAGCGTACGGGCTTTCTTTTCTTCGGCCATCTCAGACACCTGCCTTCTCGTTGAGCACAGTCTTCACCCGGGCGATATCCCGACGAACCTGCTTGAGCAGATGAGTCTGGCTGAGCTGGCCGGTGGCCTTCTGCATGCGCAGGTTGAACTGCTCGCGGAGGAGTTCGAAGAGCTGCTCCTGGAGCTGCTCGGCGGACTTTTCACGAATTTCCTGGGCTTTCATCACATCACCGTCCGTTTCACAAAGGTGGTGGAGACCGGGAACTTCTGTGCCGCCAGGCCAAATGCCTCGCGAGCCAGCTCCTCGGAAACGCCTTCGATCTCGTACAGGACACGGCCGGGCTGAATCTGTGCGACCCAGTACTCGACGGAGCCCTTACCTTTACCCATCCGGACTTCCAGCGGCTTCTTGGAAATCGGCTTGTCCGGGAAGACACGGATCCAGATCTTGCCACCACGCTTGACGTGACGCGTGATGGCACGACGGCCGGCTTCGATCTGACGGGCGGTGACGCGGCCACGGCCGGTGGCCTTGAGGCCATATTCGCCGAAGCTCACCTTGTTACCGCGATGTGCAAGGCCACGGTTGCGGCCTTTCTGCACCTTGCGGAACTTCAAACGCTTGGGTTGTAACATCGACTCGCTCTCCCCTTACCTGGAACCTTTCTTCTTGGAGGGCGCCCCTTGCGGCTGCTTAGCCTTGGCGCGGACCTCCTCGATGCCCCCGAGGATTTCACCTTTGAAGACCCAGACCTTGACACCGATGATGCCGTAGGTGGTCTTGGCTTCGTAGGTGGCGTAGTCGATGTCCGCACGCAGGGTGTGCAGCGGAACGCGACCTTCACGGTACCACTCGGTACGGGCGATCTCGGCGCCGCCAAGGCGACCGGAGAGCTGCACCTTGATACCGCCAGCACCCAGGCGCATGGCGTTCTGCACGGAACGCTTCATGGCGCGACGGAACATCACGCGACGTTCGAGCTGGCCGGCAATGTTCTGGGCGACGAGCTGGGCGTCCAGCTCCGGCTTGCGGACTTCCTCGATGTTGACGTGCACCGGCACGCCCATCATCTGAGTGACGTCGCGACGCAGGCGATCGACGTCCTCGCCCTTCTTGCCAATCACGATGCCCGGGCGGGCAGTGTGAATGGTGATGCGGGCGTTGTTGGCCGGACGCTCGATGGTGATCTTGCTCACGGAGGCGTTTTTCAGACGCTCCTCCAGGAAGCGACGCACCTCGAGGTCGTTGTTCAGCTTGTCGGCATAGGCGCCGCGCTCGGCATACCAGACCGAGGTATGGTCCTTGACGATACCCAGGCGAATGCCTGTCGGATTGACTTTCTGACCCATCTGGTCGACTCCTACTTCTCGGCTACCTTGACGGTGATGTGGCAGGTGCGCTTCAGAATGCGATCCGCACGGCCCTTGGCGCGCGGACGGATGCGCTTGAGCGTCATGCCCTCATCGACGCAGATGGTCGAGACACGCAGCTCGTCGATATCCATGCCGTTGTTTTCTTCCGCGTTCGCGATGGCGGACTGCAGCACCTTCTTGACCAGCTTGGCCGCCTTCTTCGGGGAGAAGGTCAGCAGGTCGAGTGCTTCGGCGACCGGCTTACCGCGCACCTGGTCAGCCACCAAACGGGCCTTCTGGGCGGATAAGCTAGCGCCACGCAGCTTTGCTGTGACTTCCATCTCTAATCCTCTCTCGGCTTACCGTTTGGCTTTCTTGTCCGCCGCATGACCGCGATAAGTGCGGGTGGCAGCGAATTCGCCCAGCTTGTGGCCAACCATTTCCTCGGAGACGTGCACCGGGACGTGCTGGCGACCGTTATGGACTGCAATGGTGAGCCCGACCATGTTGGGCAGGATCATGGAACGACGCGACCAGGTCTTGATCGGTTTGCGGTCGTTCTTCTCCACTGCAGTCTCAACCTTCTTCAGCAGATGAAGGTCAATAAAGGGACCTTTCTTCAGTGAACGTGGCACAGCCGTTACCTCTTGATGTCTTGGCGTTGGATCTTATTTCCGGGCCTTGCGGCGACGGACGATCAGCTTGTCGGTGCGCTTGTTCTTGCGGGTCTTGTGGCCCTTGGTGGGCATGCCCCACGGAGACACCGGGTGACGACCACCGCTGGTGCGGCCTTCACCACCGCCGTGCGGGTGATCCACCGGGTTCATGGCCACGCCGCGAACCGTCGGGCGCACACCTCTCCAGCGCTTCGCACCGGCCTTGCCAAGCTGACGCAGGCTGTGCTCGGAGTTGCTCACCTCACCCAGAGTCGCGCGGCACTCGGCCAGCACCTTGCGCATTTCGCCGGAGCGCAGACGCAGGGTGGCGTAGTTGCCTTCGCGGGCGACCAGCTGGGCGCTGGTGCCGGCGCTGCGTGCGAGCTGGGCGCCCTTGCCGGGCTTGAGCTCGATGCAGTGCACGGTGGAACCCAGCGGGATGTTGCGCAGCGGCAGGGCGTTGCCCTTCTTGATCGCTGCATTCACGCCGGACTCGAGACGGTCGCCGGCCTGCACACCGCGCGGGGCGATGATGTAGCGGCGCTCGCCGTCCATGTACTTGAGCAGCGCGATGTGGGCGCTACGGTTCGGGTCATGCTCCAGGCGCTCGACGACGGCGGGAACGCCATCCTTGGTGCGCTTGAAGTCGATGATCCGATAGTGATGACGGTGCCCACCGCCCACGTGGCGGGTGGTGATGCGACCGTAATTGTTACGGCCACCGGACTTGGACTGTTTCTCGAGCAGCGGCGCGTAAGCGCGGCCCTTGTACAGCTCCTCGCCGACGATCTTGACGACGTGGCGACGACCGGCGGAAGTAGGTTTAGTCTTGACGATTGCCATGATCCGTGCTCCTGCCTTTACTCGGCGCCAGAGAAGTCTTCGAGCGTCTCGCCGGCGGCCAGTGTCACGTACGCCTTGCGATAGCCTTTACGGAGACCGGTGCCATGCGCGGTGCGCTTGGTCTTGCCCTTGACGTTCAGCACCTGAACGCGATCGACCTTCTTGCCGAACAGTTCCTGGACGGCGGTCTTGATCTCGGGCTTGGTCGCGTCGCTCGCCACCTTGAACACGTACTGGTTGCGCTCGGCGGCCATGGCGGCCTTCTCGGTCACGTGCGGGCCCAGCAGCACCTTGAATACACGTTCCTGGTTCATGCCAGCTTCTCCTCGAATTTGCGCAGAGCGGAGACGGTGGCCAGCACCTTGTCGAAGGCGACCAGGCTCACCGGATCGGCGGCAGCGACGTCCACCACATCCACGTTCGGGATGTTGCGGGCGGCGAGGTACAGGTTCTCGTCGACCTCTTCGGTGACGATCAGCACCTTCTCCAGACCCAGCTCATTGAGCTTGGCGACCAGTTGCTTGGTCTTGGGGGTTTCGACGGCAAAGGCGTCGACGGCCACCAGACGCTCCTGACGAACCAGCTCGGAGAGAATCGAGCGCATGGCCGCACGGTACATCTTGCGGTTGACCTTCTGGGAGTGGTCCTGCGGACGGGCCGCGAAGGTCACGCCGCCGGCACGCCAGATCGGCGAGCGGATGGTACCGGCGCGGGCACGACCGGTGCCCTTCTGACGCCACGGCTTCTTGCCGCCGCCACGCACGTCGGAACGGTTCTTCTGGGCGCGGGTACCCTGACGACCACCGGCCAGATAGGCGGTGACGACCTGGTGCACGAGCGCTTCGTTGAATTCTTTGCCAAAGGTAGCGTCGGCGACTTCGACGGTGCCGCCAGCACCTGCAAGATTCAGATTCATCGGTAAGTTCCCCTTCAGCCTGCTTTGACGGCGCTGCGCACGATGACATCACTGCCGGTGGCACCGGGTACGGCACCCTTGATCAGCAGCAGGTTACGCTCGGCGTCGACACGGACGACTTCCAGGCTCTGGACGGTGCAGCGCTCGTTGCCGAGCTGACCGGCCATCTTCTTGCCCTTGAACACGCGACCCGGGGTCTGGCACATGCCGATGGAACCCGGCGCACGGTGGGACAGGGAGTTACCGTGGCTGTTGTCCTGGGTGCGGAAGTTCCAGCGCTTCACGGCGCCCTGGAAACCCTTACCCTTGGAGGTGCCGGTCACGTCGATCTTCTGACCAGCTTCGAAGAGGGATACGGTGAGCTCGCCGCCCACTTCCGGAGCTTCGTCGCCTTCTGCCAGGCGGAACTCCATCAGCGAACGACCGGCCTCGATACCGGCCTTGGCGAACTGACCGGCTTGGGCCTTGGAGAGATGCTTGGCCTTGCGGGAACCGGTGGTCACCTGCACCGCGGCGTAGCCGTCGGACTCGACGGACTTGACGCGCGTCACGCGGTTAGGTTCAACCTCGATCACGGTCACGGGCACAGAGGCGCCGTCTTCGGTAAAGACACGGGTCATCCCGGCCTTTTTACCGACCAAACCGATAGTCATTACTACGTCTCCTATAGTGTACGGGGCTGTCACCCGCTATGGCTGCCCTTTCCAGAGCATTCCACTAGCACGTTGTGTGGCGCCATCCCGGCGCGGCGGCTGCTGCCTGTGCATGACAGGCGCTGGGCCGCGAGTGTCTAGTGTGGTATCAGTCGAGCTTGATCTGCACGTCCACGCCGGCGGCGAGGTCGAGCTTCATCAGTGCGTCGACGGTCTTCTCGGTGGGCTCGACGATATCGAGCACCCGCTTGTGAGTACGAATCTCGTACTGATCACGAGCATCCTTGTTCACGTGCGGAGAGATCAGCACGGTGTAGCGCTCGCGATTGGTCGGCAGAGGAATCGGACCCCGCACCTGGGCGCCGGTACGCTTGGCGGTATCAACGATCTCCGCGGCGGACTGGTCGATCAGGCGGTGGTCGAAAGCCTTCAACCGAATGCGAATCTTCTGGTTCTGCATTTGCCCTAAACTCCAATGGATCTTGACGGCGCGAGCCGTCAACCCACGCATTCAAAGGATGCGCATTATAGGCGCGCCGCCGACGAGAGTCAAACCCTCGCGACGGTGCGCAGAAAGGGGGCTCCTGACGGAGCCCCCTTCGATCTTTCGAGAAGCCTGAGCTTACTCGACGATCTTGGCCACGACGCCGGCGCCGACGGTACGACCGCCTTCACGAACGGCGAAGCGCAGACCTTCGTCCATGGCGACCGGAGCGATCAGGCTGACGACCATCTTGACGTTGTCGCCCGGCATGACCATCTCGACGCCTTCCGGCAGCTCACAGGTACCAGTGATGTCGGTGGTACGGAAGTAGAACTGCGGACGATAGCCCTTGAAGAACGGAGTGTGACGACCACCCTCGTCCTTGGACAGCACGTACACCTCAGCCTCGAACTTGGTGTGCGGGGTGATGGTGCCCGGCTTGGCCAGGACCTGACCACGCTCGACGTCGTCACGCTTGGTGCCGCGCAGCAGGGCGCCGATGTTCTCGCCGGCACGACCTTCGTCGAGCAGCTTGCGGAACATCTCGACACCGGTGACGGTGGTCTTGGTGGTGTCCTTGATACCGACGATCTCGACTTCCTCGCCAGCCTTGACGATGCCGCGCTCGACACGACCGGTCACCACGGTACCGCGACCGGAGATGGAGAACACGTCCTCGATCGGCATCAGGAACGGCTGATCGATGGCACGCTCCGGCTCCGGGATGTACTCGTCCAGGGCCTTGATCAGGTTGGCAACGGCGGTGGTACCCATGCCGTTGTCGTCCTTGCCTTCCAGGGCCATCAGGGCGGAGCCGGTGATGATCGGAGTGTCGTCACCCGGGAAGTCGTACTCGTTCAGGAGTTCGCGAACTTCCATCTCGACCAGCTCGAGCAGCTCTTCGTCGTCGACCATGTCGGCCTTGTTCAGGAACACGACGATGTACGGCACGCCGACCTGACGAGACAGCAGGATGTGCTCGCGAGTCTGCGGCATGGGGCCGTCGGCGGCGGAGCAGACCAGGATGGCACCGTCCATCTGGGCAGCACCGGTGATCATGTTCTTGACGTAGTCGGCGTGGCCCGGGCAGTCGACGTGCGCGTAGTGGCGCACTTCGGACTGGTACTCGACGTGGGCGGTGGCGATGGTGATGCCGCGCTCACGCTCTTCCGGGGCGTTGTCGATGGAGTCAAACGCACGGGCGTCGCCACCGAAGACTTCCGCGGACACGCGGGTCAGGGCGGCAGTCAGCGTGGTCTTGCCGTGGTCGACGTGACCGATGGTGCCGACGTTGACGTGCGGTTTGGAACGTTCGAATTTTTCCTTAGCCACTGCTATGACCTCTTTACGTTAGCTAACGGTTAACCGTTCTGGTTGATGACGGCTTCAACGACGCTGGACGGCGCCTCTTCGTAATCCGCAAACTCCATGGTGTAGCTTGCGCGGCCCTGGGTCTGAGAGCGCAGATCGGTTGCGTAACCGAACATCTCAGCCAGCGGAACGGTGGCGCGGATGACCTTGCCGGAGGACGAGTCATCCATCCCCTGGACCAGACCGCGACGGCGGTTCAGGTCGCCCATGACATCACCCATGAACTCCTCGGGTGTCACGACCTCGACCTTCATCACCGGCTCGAGCAGCACGGCCTTGGCCTTGGGTGCGCCTTCCTTGATCGCCATGGAAGAGGCGACCTTGAACGCGGTCTCGTTCGAGTCCACGTCATGGTAGGAACCGTCGAACAGCGTAACCTTGACGTCAATCATCGGGTAGCCCGCGATGACACCGTTCTGGAGCTGCTCATAGGCTCCCTTCTCGACGGCCGGCACGTATTCCTTGGGAACCACGCCGCCGACGATTTCAGAAGCGAACTTGAAGTGCATGTCTTCGTCGTCGCCCTTGTCCTCGGCCGTCAGCGGCTCGATGCGCAGGTGCACATGACCGTACTGACCGCGACCACCGGACTGACGCACGAACTTGCCTTCCTGCTCGACGCTCTTGCGGATGGTCTCGCGATAAGCGACCTGCGGCTTGCCGATGTTGGCATCGACCTTGAACTCGCGACGCATGCGGTCGACGATGATATCAAGGTGCAGCTCACCCATGCCGGAGATGATGGTCTGGCCAGTTTCCTCGTCGGTCTTGACCTGGAAGGACGGATCCTCCTGGGCCAGCTTGCCGAGGGCCACGCCCATCTTCTCCTGGTCGGCCTTGGACTTGGGTTCCACGGCCACGGAAATCACCGGATCCGGGAACTCCATGCGCTCCAGCACGATCTTGTCGTTCAGGTCGCACAGGGTGTCACCGGTAGTGACGTCCTTCAGGCCGATGCAGGCGGCGATGTCGCCGGCCAGCACTTCCTTGATCTCCTCGCGGGAGTTGGAGTGCATCTGCACGATACGGCCGACACGCTCCTTCTTCTGCTTGACGGAGTTGAAGACGCTGTCGCCAGACTTCAGCACGCCTGAGTAGACGCGGATGAAGGTCAGCGTACCGACGAACGGGTCGGTGGCGATCTTGAACGCCAGCGCGGCGAACGGCGCGTTGTCGTCGGCCTCGCGAGTCGCGATGGTGCCGTCCTTGTCGTCCAGCTCACCCTCGATGGCCTTGACCTCGGTGGGTGACGGCATGTACTCGATGACGCCATCGAGCACGGCCTGCACGCCCTTGTTCTTGAACGCGGAGCCACAAGTGACGAGCACGATCTCGTTGTCGAGAGTACGACGACGCAGGCCGGCCTTGATGTCCTCGGGAGACAGGTCGCCTTCCTCGAGGTACTTCTCCATCAGCTCTTCGGAAGCCTCGGCGGCCGCCTCGACCATTTCCTCGCGGTACTTCTCGGCGGTTTCCTGCAGCTCGGCCGGGATGTCGACCAAGTCGTAGTTCATGCCGAAGTTGGCCTCATCCCACAGGATGGCCTTCATCTGGATCAGGTCGACGACGCCCTTGAAGTCGTCCTCGGCGCCCCAGTTGATCTGGATCGGCACGACGTTGGCACCCAGGCGCGTCTTCAGCTGGTCGACGACCATGAAGAAGTCGGCACCGGCACGGTCCATCTTGTTGACGAACACCATGCGCGGCACTTCGTACTTGTTGGCCTGACGCCAGACGGTCTCGGTCTGCGGCTGCACGCCGGAGCTACCGCACAGCACCACCACGGCACCGTCCAGCACGCGCAGGGAGCGCTCCACCTCGATGGTGAAGTCGACGTGTCCGGGGGTGTCGATGATGTTGATACGGTGCTCATCGAACTGCTTGTTCATGCCCTGCCAGAAGCAGGTGGTCGCCGCAGAGGTGATCGTGATGCCACGCTCCTGCTCCTGCTCCATCCAGTCCATGGTGGCGGCGCCCTCATGGACCTCGCCGACCTTGTGAGACAGACCGGTGTAGAACAGGACGCGCTCGGTAGTGGTCGTCTTACCGGCGTCGACGTGGGCAACGATACCGATATTGCGGTAACGCTTAAGCGGAGTCTTGCGAGCCACGATGTAACTCCCGTTGGTTGGCGATGCGGTTTAGAAGCGGTAGTGAGAGAAGGCCTTGTTGGCCTCTGCCATGCGATGCACGTCTTCACGCTTCTTGACGGCCGAACCTTTACCTTCGGCGGCATCCAGCATCTCGCCAGCCAGACGCTGCACCATGGTCTTCTCACCGCGACGACGCGCGGCGTCCACCAGCCAACGCATGGCCAGGGCCTGACGGCGAGACGGACGCACTTCGACCGGCACCTGATAGGTCGCACCGCCGACGCGGCGAGACTTCACCTCGACCATCGGCTGGATGGTTTCCAGCGCCTTGTCGAAGATCTCCAGCGGCTCTTCCTTGGAACGATCGGCAACCCTGTCCAGCGCACCATAGACGATGCGCTCAGCTACGGACTTCTTGCCGCTGATCATCAGGTGGTTCATGAACTTCGCCAGGCGCTCGGATCCGAACTTGGGATCCGGCAGGATCTCGCGCTTGGCCGCAACTCTTCTTCTAGGCATGATAAGCCCTCTTCCGAAGGGTCCTTCAGGTAAACCCGAGACGACCCCAGGGGCGCTCGACCTTACTCTTATCAGACCGTGTCAATATCGATGTTCTGTAATGGCCGTAGTCGGCAACGTCCTGAGGCTTAGGCCTTCGGACGCTTGGTGCCGTACTTGGAACGGCCCTGCTTACGGTTCTGCACGCCGGAGGTATCCAGGGCACCGCGAACGGTGTGATACCGGACACCCGGAAGGTCCTTCACTCGGCCGCCACGAATCAGGACCACGGAGTGCTCCTGGAGGTTGTGGCCTTCACCGCCGATGTAGGAAGACACCTCGAAGCCGTTGGTCAGGCGCACACGGCAGACCTTACGCAGGGCCGAGTTCGGCTTCTTCGGGGTGGTGGTGTAGACGCGGGTGCAAACGCCGCGCTTCTGCGGGCAGGCCTGCAGCGCCGGCACGTCGCTCTTGGCGGCCTGGCGCTTGCGCGGCTTGCGCACGAGCTGATTGATCGTTGCCATTTATCGCTCCAAATGGGTTGCCTTGGCGGAAGCGAGTAGCCGTTCGCTTCCTGTCTTGCGGTCCTTTCACAGCGTCGCGGGCGCACCCGCCCCACTGTTAAAGGCTGCGCATTCTAATGGCTGACGCCACCGACCGTCAAGCGCGGCGCCCCGAAGGGCGCCGCGTAGGCGGCCGAACGTCAGATCTCGTCGTCGTCCGAGTCGAGCGCGGTGAGCTGGGCCCCCAGCTCCTGCTCGACCTCGAAGGCCGACGGGTGGAGCACGCGGTCGGCGTCTTCACGCTTGCGGCGACGCTCCGCATGGTGGGTCAGGCCGGTACCGGCCGGGATCAAGCGTCCCACCACCACGTTTTCCTTCAGGCCGCGCAGGTAATCGCGCTTGCCGGTGACGGCCGCCTCGGTCAGCACCCGCGTGGTCTCCTGGAAGGAGGCCGCGGAGATGAACGACTCGGTCGCCAGGCTGGCCTTGGTGATACCCAGCAGCAGGCGCTGATACTTGGCCGGGAACTTGTCGACCCCGTTCAGGACGGCGTTCTGCTCCAGCACCCGCACCAGCTCGACCTGATCGCCCGGGATGAAGTCCGAGTCGCCGGCGTCGGTGATCTCCACCTTGCGCAGCATCTGACGCACGATGACTTCGATGTGCTTGTCGTTGATGCCCACGCCCTGCAGACGATAGACGTCCTGCACCTCGGCGACGATGTACTTGGCCAGTTCGGCGATGCCGAGCAGACGCAGGATATCGTGCGGATTGCTCGGACCGTCGGAGATCACTTCGCCCTTCTCGACGGCCTCACCTTCGAAGACCGCGATCTGGCGCCATTTCGGGATCAGCATCTCGAACGGATCGCCGTCCTCGGGGGTGATCGTCAGGCGACGCTTGCCCTTGGTCTCCTTGCCGAAGCTGATGGTCCCGCTGATCTCGGCCAGGATCGCCGGCTCCTTCGGCTTGCGAGCCTCGAACAGGTCGGCGACTCGCGGCAGACCCCCGGTGATGTCCTTGTTACCGGTCGCTTCCACCGGAATACGGGCCACCACCTCGCCGACGCCGATCTTGGCACCATCGTCCACGGTGACGATCGCCTTGCCGGGCAGCAGGTACTGTACCGGCGTGTCGGAGTTGGACACGGTCACCGGCTTGCCGGTTTCGTCGGCCAGCAGGATCATCGGGCGCTTGTCGCGGCCGGCCATGGGGCGCGCCGCCGACTCGATCACCTCGATGGAGGACAGCCCGGTCATCTCATCCACGCTGCGGTGCATGGTCAGACCTTCGTCCATGTCCGCGTACTGCACCTGGCCCTCGGCTTCGGCGACGATCGGGTGGGTGTGCGGATCCCACTTGGCGACGGTCTGCCCGGCGTCCACGGTCTCGCCGTCCTTGACGGAAAGCTCGGCGCCGTAGGGCAGCTTGTAGTACTCGCGCTCGCGGCCGTGCTCGTCGGCGACGGCCAGGGCACTGGAACGGGAAACCACGACCAGCTTGCCGTCGCCACGCTCGACGTGCTTGATGTTATGCAGGCGCACCTTGCCGCCGTGCTTGACCTGGACGCTGTCCACCGCGGAGGCCCGAGAGGCCGCGCCACCGATGTGGAAGGTCCGCATGGTCAGCTGGGTACCCGGCTCACCGATCGACTGGGCGGCGATGACGCCGACGGACTCGCCCACGTTGACCTGATGGCCACGCGCCAGGTCGCGACCGTAGCAGGACGAGCAGACGCCGTGGCTGGTCTCGCAGGTGATGGTCGAACGCACCACGATCTCGTCGACGCCCATGGTGTCGAGTTCGGCACACCAGGCTTCGTCGAGCAGGGTGTCACGCGGGATCAGCACCTCGTCGGTGTTGGGATCGATGACGTCCTGGGCGACCACGCGACCGAGCACGCGCTGGGCCAGCGAGACGATGATATCGCCGCCTTCGATGACCGGATGCAGAGTCAGGCCGTTCTCGGTGCCGCAATCGGTCTCGGTGATCACCATGTCCTGGGCCACGTCGACCAGGCGGCGGGTCAGGTAACCGGAGTTGGCAGTCTTGAGTGCCGTATCCGCCAGGCCCTTACGCGCGCCGTGGGTCGAGATGAAGTACTGCAGGACGTTCAGGCCTTCACGGAAGTTGGCGACGATCGGTGTCTCGATGATCGAGCCGTCCGGCTTGGCCATCAGGCCACGCATGCCCGCCAGCTGGCGGATCTGGGCGGCACTACCCCGGGCACCGGAGTCGGCCATGATGAACACGCTGTTGAAGGAGTCCTGCTCGACCTCGCTGCCCTCGCGGTCGATCACGCTCTCCTTTGAGATACCGGCCATCATCGCCTTGGCGACCTGGTCGTTGGCGCGCGCCCAGATATCGATGACCTTGTTGTACTTCTCGCCCGCGGTCACGAGACCGGAGGAGAACTGGTCCTCGATCTCCTTGACCTCTTCCTCGGCGCCTTCGACGATCTCGGCCTTGGCGTCCGGGATGACGAAGTCGTTGACGCCGATGGAGGCGCCGGACCAGGTGGCCATGCGGAAGCCGGTGTACATCAGCTGGTCGGCGAAGATCACCGCGGGCTTGAGGCCGGCACGACGATACACCTCGTTGATCAGCTTGGAGATGGCCTTCTTCTTCATCGGCTGGTCGATCAGCTCGAAGGGCACGCCGTCGGGCAGGATGCGGAACAGCAGAGCACGACCCACGGTGGTGTCGTAGATCTTGCGGGTCTCGCTTTTCTCGCCGGTCTCCTCGTCGATCACCAACTCGTCGAGACGCACCTTGACGCGAGAATGCAGCGCCACGCTCTGGGTGCCGAAGGCGCGCTCGACCTCGTTGAGGTCGGAGAACACCATGCCCTCGCCCTTGCCGTTGATCTTCTCGCGGGTCATGTAGTACAGACCCAGCACCACGTCCTGGGACGGCACGATGATCGGCTCGCCGTTGGCCGGTGACAGCACGTTGTTGGTGGCCATCATCAGCGCCCGGGCCTCGAGCTGGGCCTCCAGGGTCAGCGGCACGTGTACGGCCATCTGGTCGCCGTCGAAGTCGGCGTTGTAAGCGGCACACACCAGCGGGTGCAGCTGGATCGCCTTGCCCTCGATCAGCAGCGGCTCGAAGGCCTGGATGCCGAGACGGTGCAGTGTCGGTGCGCGGTTGAGCAGCACCGGATGCTCGCGGATGACCTCGGCAAGGATATCCCACACCTCGGGCAGCTCGCGCTCGACCATCTTCTTGGCGGCCTTGATGGTGGAGGCCTGGCCGTTGTACTGCAGCTTGGAGTAGATGAACGGCTTGAACAGCTCGAGCGCCATCTTCTTCGGCAGGCCGCACTGGTGCAGGCGCAGGGTCGGGCCGACGGTGATGACCGAGCGGCCGGAATAGTCGACGCGCTTGCCGAGCAGGTTCTGACGGAAGCGGCCCTGCTTGCCCTTGATCATGTCGGCCAGCGACTTCAGCGGACGCTTGTTTGAACCGGTGATCGCCCGGCCGCGACGGCCGTTATCGAGCAGCGCATCGACCGCTTCCTGCAGCATGCGCTTCTCGTTGCGCACGATGATGTCCGGCGCGTTGAGATCGAGCAGCCGCTTGAGGCGGTTGTTACGGTTGATCACGCGACGATACAGGTCGTTCAGGTCGGACGTCGCGAAGCGACCGCCGTCCAGCGGCACCAGCGGGCGCAGGTCCGGCGGCAGCACCGGCAGCACTTCCATGACCATCCACGCCGGATCGTTGCCGGAGCCCTGGAAGGCTTCCAGCAGCTTGAGGCGCTTGGACAGCTTCTTGATCTTGGTCTCGGAGTTGGTCTGCGGGATCTCCTCGCGCAGACGCTCGATCTCTTCCTCGAGATCGATGTCCTTGAGCATGGCCTGCACGGCCTCGGCACCCATGCGGGCGTCGAAGTCGTCACCGAACTCCTCGAGGGCCTCGAAGTACTGCTCGTCGTTGAGCAGCTGGCCACGCTCGAGGGTGGTCATGCCCGGATCGACGACCATGAAGCTCTCGAAATAGAGCACGCGCTCGATGTCGCGCAGGGTCATGTCCAGGAACATGCCGATGCGCGACGGCAGCGACTTCAGGAACCAGATGTGCGCCACCGGGCTGGCCAGCTCGATGTGGCCCATGCGCTCGCGGCGCACGGCGGCCTTGGTGACCTCGACGCCGCACTTCTCGCAGATGATGCCGCGATGCTTCATCCGCTTGTACTTGCCGCACAGGCACTCGTAGTCCTTCACCGGGCCGAAGATCTTGGCACAGAACAGGCCGTCACGCTCCGGCTTGAAGGTACGATAGTTGATGGTCTCGGGCTTCTTGACCTCGCCGAAGGACCAGCTGCGAATCATGTCCGGCGACGCCAGAGTGATCTTGATCGCGTCGAACTCGTCGGACTGAGACTGCGATTTGAGGACTTTCACCAAATCTTTCATGGGTCGGCTCCGTTGCGGAGTTGTCATGGGCGGGGGCGCGTACGCCCCCGCGGACCGTCATTACTGCGAAGCGCCGTAGCGGCAGCCTCAGCTCTCCAGTTCGATATCGATACCCAGCGAGCGGATTTCCTTCACCAGCACGTTGAAGGATTCCGGCATGCCCGCCTGCATGGTGTGGTCGCCATCCACGATGCTCTTGTACATCTTGGTGCGGCCCTCCACGTCGTCGGACTTGACGGTGAGCATCTCCTGAAGGGTGTAGGCTGCGCCGTAGGCTTCCAGGGCCCAGACCTCCATTTCCCCGAAGCGCTGACCACCGAACTGCGCCTTGCCGCCCAGCGGCTGCTGGGTGACCAGGGAGTAGGAACCGGTGGAACGCGCGTGCATCTTGTCATCCACCAGGTGGTTGAGCTTCAGCATGTACATGTAACCCACGGTGACCGGACGGTCGAACGCATCGCCGGTACGCCCGTCGTAGAGGGTCATCTGGCCGGAGTCCGGCAGGTCGGCGAGGCGCAGCAGGTGCTTGATCTCACCCTCGCGGGCACCGTCGAACACCGGCGTGGCCATCGGCACGCCCGCCTTGAGGTTCTTCGCCAGGGCGATGACCTCGTCGTCGGACAGCGAGTCCAGGTCCTCGACCCGGGTGCCGCTGGTGGAATTGTAGACCTCCGCCAGGAACTCGCGGATCTGGGCGACCTGCTGCTCGCGGGCATCGCGCAGCATGTGCTCGATCTTGACCCCGAGGCCGCGGGCGGCCATGCCGAGGTGCGTCTCGAGGATCTGCCCGACGTTCATCCGCGACGGCACGCCCAGCGGGTTGAGGACCACGTCGATCGGCTCGCCGTTGTCGTCGAACGGCATGTCCTCGATCGGCATGATCGCCGAGATGACACCCTTGTTACCGTGACGGCCGGCCATCTTGTCGCCCGGCTGCAGGCGGCGCTTGATCGCCAGGTAGACCTTGACGATCTTGAGCACGCCCGGCGCCAGATCGTCGCCCTGGGTCAGCTTGCGCTTCTTGTCTTCGAAGCGCTCGTCCATCTCCTTGCGACGATTCTCCAGCTGCTCGTCGGCCTGAGCCAGCAGCTCGTTGAGGGCCTCGTCCTGCATGCGCAGCTTGAACCACTGCTGACGCGGCAGCTCCTCGAGGTACTCGTCGGTGAGCACGTCGCCCTTCTTGAGCTTCGGCCCGCCGTTGACGGCCTGGCCGGACAGCGTACGCTGCAGGCGCTCGAAGGTGGCATCCTCGGCGATGCGGTAGGTCTCCTGGAGATCCTTGCGCACTTCGTCGAGCTGCATCTGCTCGATGGACAGCGCCCGGGAGTCTTTCTCCACGCCGTCACGGGTGAACACCTGGACGTCGATGACGGTCCCCTTCATGCCGGTCGGGGCACGCAGGGACGTGTCCTTCACGTCGGAGGCCTTCTCGCCGAAGATCGCGCGCAGCAGCTTCTCCTCGGGCGTCAGCTGGGTCTCGCCCTTGGGCGTGACCTTGCCCACCAGGATATCGCCCGGCCCGACCTCGGCGCCGATGTAGACCACGCCGGCCTCGTCCAGCTTGGCCAGCGCCGACTCGCCGACGTTGGGAATGTCCGAGGTGATCTCTTCCGCGCCCAGCTTGGTGTCGCGGGAGACACAGGTCAGTTCCTGGATGTGGATGGTGGTGAAGCGGTCTTCCTGGACGGCCCGCTCGGAGAGCAGGATGGAGTCCTCGAAGTTGTAGCCGTTCCACGGCATGAAGGCGATGCGCATGTTCTGGCCCAGCGCCAGGTCGCCCATGTCGACGGACGGGCCGTCGGCCAGGATATCGCCACGCGCCACGCTGTCGCCGGGGCGAACGATCGGGCGCTGGTTCTGGCAGGTGTTCTGGTTGGAGCGCAGGTACTTGGTCAGGTTGTAGATATCGACGCCGGCTTCGCCGCCGATGATCTCGTCTTCATTGACCCGCACCACGATGCGCTTGGCATCGACCGAATCGATCATGCCGCCACGGCGCGCCACGGCGCAGACGCCGGAGTCGCGGGCCACGAAGCGCTCCATGCCGGTACCCACCAGCGGCTTCTCGGCGCGCAGGGTCGGCACGGCCTGACGCTGCATGTTCGCCCCCATCAGGGCGCGGTTGGCGTCATCGTGCTCCAGGAACGGGATCAGCGCCGCCGCCACGGACACCACCTGGCGCGGCGAGACGTCCATCAGGGTGACCTGCTCGGGGCGCATGAAGGTGGTCTCGCCGCGGTGGCGGACCTGCACCAGGTCATCGACCAGCTTGCCGCCCTCATCCACGGTGGCCGAGGCCTGGGCGATGACGAAGTCGCCTTCCTCGATCGCGGAGAGATGCACCACGTCGTCGGTCACCTGACTGTCCACCACCTTGCGGTACGGGGTCTCGAGGAAACCGTAGCTGTTGGTGTGGCTGTAGGTGGCCAGCGAGTTGATCAGGCCGATGTTGGGACCTTCCGGGGTCTCGATCGGGCACAGGCGGCCGTAGTGAGTGGCGTGAACGTCGCGCACCTCGAAGCCGGCACGCTCGCGGGTCAGGCCACCCGGGCCGAGGGCGGAGACGCGACGCTTGTGCGTCACCTCGGACAGCGGGTTGTTCTGGTCCATGAACTGCGACAGCTGCGAGGAGCCGAAGAACTCCTTCACCGCCGCGGCCACCGGCTTGGCGTTGATCAGGTCCTGGGGCATCAGGCCTTCGCTCTCGGCCATCGAGAGACGCTCCTTGACCGCACGCTCGACGCGCACCAGGCCCACGCGGAACTGGTTCTCGGCCATCTCGCCGACGCAGCGGATACGGCGGTTGCCCAGGTGGTCGATGTCATCGACATCGCCGAAGCCGTTACGGATGTTGATCAGCTCGCCAAGCACGTCGAGGATATCGCGCTGGTCGAGCACGCCGGCACCGGTATCGCTGTCGCGACGCAGCCGACGGTTGAACTTCATGCGACCGACGCCGGACAGGTCGTAGCGGTCCTCGGTGAAGAACAGGTTGTTGAACAGCGTCTCGGCGGCCTCCTTGGTGGGCGGCTCGCCGGGGCGCATCATGCGATAGATTTCCACCAGCGCCTCGAGCTGGGAACCGGTGGTGTCCAGCTTGAGGGTATCGGAAATGAAGGGACCGCAGTCGAGATCGTTGGTGTAGAGCGTCTCGAGACGAGTCAGGCCGGCCTGGCCCAGGGACTCCAGCAGTTCCGGGGTGATGGCGGTGTTGCAGGCGCAGATCAGCTCTCCGGTGTTCGGGTCGACCTGATCCTTGGCCAGGGTCTTGCCGAACAGGTAGTCCATCGGCACCTCGAGGCGCTCGAGGCCGGTCTTCTCCAGCTGACGGATATGCTTCTGGGTGATCCGACGGCCTTCCTCGACGATGACGTTACCTTCGCCATCCTTGATGTCGAAGGTCGCGGTCTCGCCGCGCAGGCGCGACGGCACCAGTTCCACGGAGAAGCCGCTCTTCTCGATGTGGAAGGTGCTGGTCTCGAAGAATTCGTCGAGGATCTCCTCGGCGCTCATGCCCAGCGCACGCAGCAGCACGGATGCCGGCAGCTTGCGACGACGGTCGATGCGCACGAAGACGTTGTCCTTCGGATCGAACTCGAAGTCCAGCCAGGAGCCGCGGTAAGGAATCACCCGCGCGGAATACAGGAGCTTGCCGGAGGAGTGGCTCTTGCCCTTGTCGTGATCGAAGAACACGCCCGGGGAGCGGTGCAGCTGGGAGACGATGACACGCTCGGTACCGTTCACCACGAAAGTACCGTTCTCGGTCATCAGGGGGATTTCCCCCATGTAGACTTCCTGCTCCTTGATGTCCTTGATCGCCTTGTTCGACGAATCCTTGTCGTAGATGATCAGGCGGACCTTGACGCGCAGGGGGGCCGAGTAGGTGACGCCACGCAACTGGCACTCCTTGACGTCGAAGGCCGGAGTGCCGAAACGGTAGCTGACGTATTCCAGAGCCGCATTGCCGGAGAAGCTCTCGATCGGAAAGACCGAGCGGAAGGCGGCATGCAGGCCGACGTCGAGGCGTTCTTCGGGTGAGCGATCCTGCTGGAGAAAGTCGTAATAGGAATCAAGCTGGATGGCCAGCAGGTAAGGCACATCCATCACTTGGGGCAGTTTGCCGAAATCCTTGCGGATGCGTTTTTTCTCAGTGTATGAGTAAGCCATCTGTATTCCCCAGCTTGTTCACCATGGGTGACCGATGCGTGTCGGCGCCACCCGACGGACGCGGCTCCGTCAGGCGCTGACGGCAAGCCTCCACAGAGAGGCTCGCCGTCGGAATTCGGCTGGCGGAGGCCCGAAGGGCGAACCGCCTAGCGACAACAGAAAAAGGCCGGCAGCGGGTGTCCCGCCACCAGCCGTGGAAGCTTACGCAGCGCGTAAAGCCGTGGGCACAAGGATTACTTGAGCTCCACGCTCGCGCCGGCTTCTTCCAGCTTCTTCTTGGCTTCTTCGGCGTCGTCCTTGGACATCGCTTCCTTGATGGTCGCCGGCGCGCCGTCGACGGCACCCTTGGCTTCCTTCAGGCCCAGGCCGGTGATCTCGCGGACGGCCTTGATGACGTTGACCTTCTTGTCGCCGGCAGAGGTCAGCACCAGGTCGAACTCGGTCTGCTCTTCGGCGGCAGCGGCTTCGCCGCCACCCGGGCCAGCCACGACAGCGGCGGCAGCGGTGACGCCGAACTTCTCTTCCATCGCCTCGATCAGCTCGGCGACTTCCATCACGGACATGTCGGCGACGGCGTTGATGATGTCTTCTTTGGTCAGTGCCATTTTCACGTTCCTAACTTTGCGGGAGCCTCGGCGGGCCGATGGCTCGGTGATTCAATATTCGATTCGCGCAAGGAGGTCGAGTTCGCCGTTCAGGCGGCCTCGCCTTCCTTCTGGTCACGCAGCGCGGCGAGGGTACGAACCAGCTTGCCGGCAGACGCCTCCTTCATGACGGACATCAGCTTGGCGATGGCCTCGTCATAGGTCGGCAGGCTTGCCAGGCGGTCGAGATCGCTCGCCGGGATGAACTCGCCTTCGTATGCCAGCGCCTTGACTTCGAAATCTTTCTCGTCCTTGCCGAACTCCTTGAACAGGCGGGCGGCAGCGCCCGGATGCTCGGTGGAGAAAGCCAGGAGGGTCGGACCCACGAAAGACTCGTTCAGGCACTCCCATTGAGTGCCTTCCAGGGCGCGGCGTGCCAGGGTGTTGCGGACAACACGGATCTGCACGCCATTCTCGCGAGCCTGCTTGCGCAGGTCGGTCATCTTGCCGACCGAAACGCCGCGAGAATCGGCAACGACGACGGAGAGAGCATCCTTGGCCGCTTCACTGACCTCGGCAACAATGGCCTTCTTGCCTTCGAGTGCTAGTGGCACGGTGATCACTCCTTCGTGCCGGAATCTCCGCAGAGGATTCCGGTGGTTACCATCTCCCTCGCCCGGCCCCGAAAGGCGCGACCGAGGGTCCTGGGTGATGGTGCTCACCAGAAATCTGGCGGCCACACCATCTGCGCAGGCGGCCCCGAGGGACGATTAAGCCGCCTCTACGAGCGAGGCGGCGCCTGCGGTCTTTGACGGTGCCCCGCCGGCTCCATCGAAACCGTGCACGGGGACCGCAAAGTGTCTTGCTCTGGTCGATCGCGGCGTTAGACGAACGCAGCGTGGTCGACGGTCAGTCCCGGGCCCATGGTGGTGGACAGGGAAATCTTCTTGAAGTACACGCCCTTGGAAGTGCTCGGCTTGAGCTTCTTGAGGTCGGCGATCAGCGCCTCGAGGTTACCGCGGATGGCGGTAGCATCGAAATCGACCTTGCCCAGGGTGGCGTGGATGATGCCGTTCTTGTCGGTACGGAAGCGCACCTGACCGGCCTTGGCGTTCTTGACGGCAGTGGCCACGTCCGGAGTCACGGTGCCGACCTTGGGGTTCGGCATCAGGCCACGCGGACCGAGGATCTGGCCCAACTGGCCGACGACGCGCATGGCGTCCGGCGATGCGATGACCACGTCGAAGTCGAGCTGGCCTTTCTTGACCCGCTCGGCCAGGTCATCCATGCCGACGATGTCGGCACCGGCTTCCTTGGCGGCTTCTTCGTTGGCACCCTGGGTGAAGACGGCAACACGCACGTCCTTGCCGGTACCGTTGGGCATGACGGTGGCGCCGCGCACGACCTGGTCGGATTTGCGCGGATCGACGCCCAGGTTGACGGCGACGTCGACGGACTCATTGAACTTGACGGTGGACAGCTCGGAGAGCAGGGCCACGGCTTCCTCGAGGGAGTAGGCCTTGTTCGGGTCGACCTTCTCGCGAATCTGCTGAGCGCGCTTGGTGAGCTTAGCCATGATCAGAGGCCCTCCACGTTGAGGCCCATGCTGCGGGCACTACCGGCAATGGTACGCACCGCTGCGTCGAGATCGGCAGCCGTCAGGTCCGGCTCCTTGGTCTTGGCGATCTCTTCCAGCTGCTCGCGGGTCACGGTACCGACCTTGTTCTTGTTCGGCTCACCGGAGCCGGACTTGATACCAGCAGCCTTCTTCAGCAGGACGGCGGCAGGCGGCGTCTTGGTGACGAAGGTAAAGCTGCGGTCGGAGTAGACGGTGATGACAACGGGAGTCGGCAGACCCGGCTCGATGTCCTGCGTCTCGGCGTTGAACGCCTTGCAGAACTCCATGATGTTGACGCCGTGCTGGCCCAGCGCAGGACCCACGGGGGGACTCGGATTGGCCTTACCGGCTGCAACCTGCAGCTTGATGTAAGCCTGTACTTTCTTGGCCATGATTTACTCCAGATGGGTGATAGCGCCTCGCGGCTCCCCGGTTGAGGCGGTCGCCTCGGCGGCCGCCATGAAAATCGTCGATCGAGAAGACTTACTCCTTCTCGACCTGGGCAAACTCCAGCTCGACCGGCGTAGAGCGACCGAAGATCAGCACGCTGACCTGCAGGCGGCTCTTGTCGTAGTTGACTTCCTCGACCACGCCATTGAAATCGGCGAAGGGCCCATCGATGACACGCACGGACTGGCCCGGCTCGAACAGCGTCTTGGGCCTCGGCTTCTCGGTACCGTCCTTGACCCGGCTGAGGATGGCGTCGGCTTCACGCTGGGTGATCGGCGCCGGCTTCTCCTTGGTACCGCCGATGAACCCCATCACGCGCGGGGTCTCGTTGACCAGGTGCCAGGTCGCGTCGTCCATCTCCATCTCGACCAGCACATAGCCGGGATAGAACTTGCGCTCGCTCTTGCGGCGCTTGCCGTCACGCATCTCGACAACTTCTTCGGTCGGCACCAGGATCTCGCCGAAACGATCCTCCATGCCATACATCTTCACGCGCTCCGTGAGAGAGCGCATGACATGCTTCTCGAAGCCGGAATAGGCGTGAACGACGTACCAACGCTTGGACATGATGACTCCTAACCAATGACGCCGGACATCGCCCAGCCAAGAAGCGTATCGATAAGCCACAGCATCAGCCCCACCACCATCACGGCCACCAGCACGATGGCAGTGGTCTGGATGGTTTCGGGACGAGTCGGCCACACCACGCGCTGAATCTCTTTCTTGGCGCTGCGGGCAAGCTCCAGCAGATCGCGCCCCTTGCCGGTGGTCAGCGCCACCAGCGCCGCCACTACACTGAGAGCGACGACGCCTAGCACACGATAAAGCAGCGCCTGGTCGGCAAAATAGGTATTACCGACCACGGCAAGAACCAGCAGAATGACGACAACCGCCCACTTGAGCCCGTCGTGGCGCGACTCCTGCACCTCGGCGTTATGTTTCATGAAAACGAGACTCCTCAAGGCGCGGCAATCGAAACGTGAAAAACACAAGAAATCTCACCAGCCTGGGGAAGACTGGCAGGCCAGGAGGGAATCGAACCCCCAACCTGCGGTTTTGGAGACCGCTGCTCTGCCAATTGAGCTACTGGCCTGTTGCTTCCGCGACCTTCCTTTGCGAAAGGCCTCAGCGACAGCGGGCGCCATCATAGCGGATGTCGCTTTATCTGGCAACCCCTTCTCCGGCCTCATGCTCGCACCGGGAAGAAAGAGAAAAGGCGAGCCTCAGCTCGCCTTTCCAATGTGGAGCTCATGGACGGATTTGAACCGTCGACCTCACCCTTACCAAGGGTGTGCTCTACCCCTGAGCTACATGAGCAAAACTGCTAAGCTGGAGCGGGCAGCGGGGATCGAACCCGCATCATCAGCTTGGAAGGCTGAGGTTCTACCATTGAACTATGCCCGCCTACCCACTCTTGCTACCACCACCCACTTCAGCGAGTGCGGCGAAACCTGGTGGAGGGGGAAGGATTCGAACCTTCGAAGCTTTCGCGGCAGATTTACAGTCTGCTCCCTTTGGCCACTCGGGAACCCCTCCAACTGGCGGTGCATTTTACCGCCTCAGCTCTCGGTGTCAAGTGATTGTTTTCTCAATCATCCTGACGAGACGACCGCAACGCGGCGATCCTGCCTCTCCGGAACGCGGCGCATTGTGTCAAAGCAGGGTGGAGAATGCAAGCCCCGCACGAATCTTTTCCAGCGACACCGGCCGCGGCACCCGCGGCGCCCCGGACATACGCCCCGCGCGCTCCGCGGCCGTCAAGGGAAAGCACGCCTCCAGGCCGCCGTAGACCATGTCCGGCCATACCGCATGGGGAATCTGGATGCCGCGCGAGACGACTCTGGCATCGCCCCCGGTCAGCAGCAACGGCAGCGCTACGCCCTCCCGGTCGCACACCTCACTGTAGATGCGGTTCACGGCACTCACCGCCGCCATGTAGATGCCATGATTGACGGCCTCTACCGTACGCGTCCCGGGAGCCAGCAGTTCGTCGGCCTCGCTATCCGGGTCGATCGACACGTTACGGGTACCGAGCTTGAGGCTTTCCTTCATCAGGCGTAGCCCCGGCAGGATGTAGCCTCCCAGGTGCCGCCCTCCCGGCAGCACGAAGTCCACGGTGATGGCGCTGCCGCAGTCGACGCTGCAGCAGCCCCCGGCCAACTGGTATCCGGCCAACACCCCCAGCCAGCGATCCACTCCCAGCCTACCGGGCTCCTCGTAACCATTGCTGACACCCAACGCTTCGGGCTCCGAACGCGCCACGTGGACATCACGAACCTGCCGATGCAATAGATCGACGGTGCGCGCCAACACCGCCCTGCGCGCCACGCTGGAAATTCTTACCGCCTCGACGACATCGAGGTCCGGGATATCGGCTCCGGGACGCCACTCCTCACGCGTCCAGACGGCCCCCCGGGAACGAATCTCGCTGCTCGCGGCATCCTTCAGCCGCCACTTCGACAAGGTATTTCCGATGTCCAGATCCAGGATCATTAGCGCCCCCGCACACTGATCTCACCGCCGGCGAGACGCATGCGCCCGGCATCGCCCATCACCCAGAGGTTACCGGCCTCATCCACCTCTTCCGCCACGGCCGGCTCGCGACGCTCCCCGCGAACGATATCCACCTCCTGTCCTGCAAAGGCATGGCGTGCGTTCCAGTCGTCCTTCCAGGCACCGAAACCGCGATGCTCGAACTCCGCCAGCAGCGGCATCAGCGCCTCCAGCAGCTCCACCGCCAACTGGTTTCGCGACAGGCCTGGAGCCTGATCACGCACCGCCGCCACCGGCTGCTCGATTCCCGCACGAAAAGCCTCGGACAGATCGACGTTGATGCCCATCCCGACTACCAGCTCGCAGGGGCCCGCAGCGTCACCACTGAGCTCGACCAGGATACCGGCCAGCTTGCCCAGCTGGCCGCCCTCGGTCTCCAGCAACACGTCATTTGGCCACTTGAGCCGCGGCGATACCCCATGCCGCTCCAGCACCTGCGCGAGAGCCACGCCCACCGCCAGGCTGAGCCCCTCCAGGGCCGCCACTCCCGACTCGACTCGCCAGCCCACCGAGAGCATCAGCGTCCGCCCCCAGGGCGTCACCCAGGTACGCCCACGACGCCCCTTCCCGGCGCTCTGCTGCTCCACCAGACAGACCTCGCCATGCCCTGCGCCTTGCTCGAAGCGCTCGCGCAGGAACTGATTGCTCGAGGGCAGCGTTTCCTCGACGAACAAGCGGCTGACATGTCGACGCGCCTCGCGGGTCAACCCGGCAACGATCGTCGCCCCATCGAGCAGCTCCAAGGGCTCGGCCAACCGGTATCCCTGCCCCTTGACCGCCTCCATGGGAATTCCCAATGCCTCCAGCTTGCGCAGCTGCTTCCAGACGGCGGCCCGAGACACGCCCAGCCGCTCCCCCAACTGCTCGCCAGAATGGAACTCGCCATCGCTCAACAGGCGAATCAGGTCACCAATGGTCATGCACACGCCCCTGACGGGAAAAAGCCTCATTCTAGCGGAACTGACTCGGCGCCGGAAATCGGCAAGCTCATCATCATTAGGCATGCGAGCCACCACACGCGCTCCCTGCCAACCCCCGCAAAAAAAAAGCCGGGCATATGCCCGGCCTCATGAGTCGTGGATTCGCCAGTCGGCTCAGTATTCGGAATCGGCCTCGTCAGCGGCCTGCTCGACGCTATCCCCCATTTCCTCGACTGTCTCGCCCGCCTTGTCCATGGACTCGTCGATGTTTTCGCCAGCCTCATCCATCGCCTGGTCGACGTTCTCACCCGCTTTTTCTGCCGGCCCCTCTTCTTCACAGGCCGCCAGGCCCATGGCCGTCATGCCAATGAACATTGCCAGGGCGAGTTTGCGCTGAATACCGTGTGCCATGATGCTTACCTCCTCCTGAGATACTTTGCTTTCCAAGCGTGTTTCCACAGGCTAACCGCCGTTCGCCTTTCAGACCAGCCGCACCCCTCCGATATCGAGATTCACTTGTCGCCCTGGACCGACAGCCCCCCCTCCCCTTTGGCCAGAGGCGTCGCATTTTGCATCAACGCCCATCGCTCAATGCGCGGACGCCGACCGACCCTCAGGGGGCCTGAAGTGCGCCTGAGCCGTCCGACGCGTCGGTCGACACCCCGATGCTCTCCAGGGGAACTCCCCGGCGACATGCCGCCTGTCCGCGGCCGATCATTCGGGCATGAAAAACCCCCGAGCCATGTGGCCCGGGGGTTTTCTCGGTGCTCGGTATCGATGCCTGACGATGATCCGGCGGTCGGCGATCCGGCGGCCGGCGACCCGGCGGCCGGCGACCCGGCGGGCGGTTCCCGCGACGCTCCAGGGGGACTCCCCTGGCAGCCATATCCCCTGTCGCCCAGGCATGGCCACCCAGCGTCCCGACATGAAAAAACCCCGAACCTGTCGGTCCGGGGTTTTCTCGGTATAGATGCCTGACGATGACCTACTCTCGCATGGGAACTCCCACAC
>NZ_JACHXM010000037.1 GCF_014192055.1 Halomonas organivorans
GACAAGGCGAACGCCACCGTCACCGCCAACAGCGATAGCGTGACCTACAACGGCACCACGCAGAACGTCAGCGGCTTTACCGCCAGCGGCCTGGTGGGCGGCGAAGACGAAAGCGTGCTCAGCGGCGTGACCACCAGCGGCGGCAGCGGCAAAGACGCGGGCACTTACGCTCACACCGCCAGCGGATCGGACGGCAACTACCTGCTGACCTTCGTGGCGGGAGAGCTAACGGTCACCCCTCGCCCGGTCACCTTAACCGCGGATGACCAACGCAAGCGCCACGGCCAGGCCGACCCGGCCCTCAGTTGGCAGGCCGGCTGTGGTGCAGCAACAACTGACTGCGGCCTAGTGGCCGACGAGAGCCTGACTGGTGACCTGCTCCGGAAGCCCGGTGAAGAGGTGGGGCGCTATGCCATCGAGCAGGGCTCGCTGACTGACACCGCCAACCCCAACTATGTCATCACTTTTGAGGAAGGCGAGTTGTTGATTGCCCCCCTCCCCCCCACGCCGGAGCCGGAGCCCGAACCCGAGCCGAGCCCAGAACCGGAAAAAAGCGGCTCGATAGCCTACCCCGCGGAGGTAAGCATCGCAGTATTGCAACGGCGCACCACCGATAAGGCAGGGACAGCGCTGACGGAGAATGAACCGGCACCGCAACCCTTCGAGACGCTGCACCTGCGTGTGGAAGAAGACGGTATTCGCCTACCAGCCGGCGTCAATACCACACCTTTCTCGCCCTGAGCGCCGCAAATGGATCATTGCCACGGGGAAATGGAAACCATGCAATCGCCATATGAGATCACGACCTTTCGCCCCAAGCCGGGGCGGAGACGACCAACCTGCCTGGGCCTGGCGCTACTCGGCGGGCTGCTGGCAGGCCCGGAGACCCGGGCCCAGACACCGCCGGATGCCGGTCAGATCCTGCAACAGAGCCAACCGGAAACCATCGCGCCACGTTCTTCCTCCATGACATGGGAGCTAGGAGGCGACCCCTTGGTAGAGGAACAGGACGGCGGTCAGCAGATCACCTTGTCGGGGGTTCGCTTCGAGGGCAATACCCGCTTCTCCGACGAGGCATTGAAAGAGGTAATTCATGACCTCCTGAACGAGCCTCTGGATCTGGCCGGGCTGCGCCATCTGGCCAACCAGGTTAGCCGCTATTATCGCCAGCAAGGTTACCTCTTCGCCCGCGCCTTCCTGCCCGCCCAATCCCTGGATGATGGCGTCCTGACCCTTCGGGTGCTCGAGGGGCGCTATGGCCAGGCCGAGGCTACCAGCGACGATGCCGCACTGGCCGATGCCGCACGCCCCTACCTGGCGCCGCTGGCCACGGGACGCCTGATCGAGTCGGCCCCATTGGAGCGTCAATTGCTGCTGCTAGGCGACCTGCCGGGCCTCTCCGTAACGCCGATCATGCGCCCGGGGGCAGAGTTGGGCCAGGGCGACCTGGAAGTACGGGTAGGCGACGCCGAGCGCCTGGCCGTCGAGTTGGGCGCTGATAACCACGGCAGCCGCTTCTCAGGGGAATATCGCGCTCGCGCCACGCTTGCCGCCCATCGGGTATTGAGCGTCGGCGACGAGCTGAACCTCTCCGCACTCTACACCAACGAAGCGACCTGGCTGGGGAATATAAGCTACTCACGCCCCCTGGGCGCCAACGGTCTACGCGGAGAAGTGGGCTATGCGCATACCGATTACACCCTGGGCAGGGGGTTCGAAGGCTACACCGGTACGGCGGCGGTCTATTCGGCAACGCTTAGCTACCCGCTTCTACGCAGCCAGCAGGCCAATGTGTCACTGAGCGCGCGTTACCAGTACAAGGATCTGGACGACAACATCGATTTTGCCGACTACCGCAAGGCCACCGAGAGCCACGGCCTGCCGCTCGGCGTGCGCTTCGATGCCCGCGACGGCCTGGGTCGGGGTGGCATCACCTTCGGTACCCTAGCAGTGACGCCGGGTACGCTGGAGCAGTCGCAAACCAGCATGGCCGAGAGCAATTATGGCTTTACCAAGCTCAACCTGAATGTGGCGCGCGTGCAGTCGCTCGGCCATGGCCTCGATCTGTATGGCCGACTGAACGCCCAATGGGCGGATCGCGACGACCTGGATGGCTCGGAAAGCATTTATTTAGGTGGCCCCTATGGCGTGCGGGCCTTTCCCACCGGTGAGGGCTCTGATAGCCGGGGCTGGCTGGCCCAAATGGAGCTACGCTATCGGGCCAGTGAGGCTCTCGTACCCTATCTATTCTATGATCTGGGCCACACCCCCAACGGCGGCCTCGACAGCGGTGACTCACGCTCCCTGGCCGGCACCGGGATGGGGCTGCGCTACCAGCACGCCGGCTTTCATCTGGATATCAGCAGTGCCTGGGAAGTCCGCGGCGGCGATGCGCTGTCGGACAACCACCAACGCGACCCGCGTATCTGGGCCACCGCCGCATATCGATTTTAAGCGAAGAGGCCCCCTCGCCCCAACCGATCGATGTACGCAGAAGGGCCGCCCCAACCGGGGCGGCCCTTCCGCTGTGTGGGCGCGCCATGGATACCGGGCCATGGCGCCATAGCGAGGCACTCAGCTCTCGGTGCGAGGCTCTCCCCACTGCGGCTCACCGTTGACCACGCGAACCGTCTCGCCCTCGGGGCGCCGGTCCAGCCGGCTGGTGTGCGCCTGGCCGTCGTAGCGCCAGCTGACCTCGTAACCGGTGGTCTCCTGGTGGGAGTCGGTGACGGTGTGGCAGCGTTGCTCGGTGGTGGAGACGGTCTGGCCGGCCTCGACGCGGCGCTGGACCTCGCGGCCCGCGAAACCGCCGCCGATGGCACCGGCTACGGTGGCGATCTTCTTGCCGCTGCCGCCGCCGATCTGGTTGCCCAGCAGCCCGCCGACGATGGCACCGGCCGCCGTGCCGACCACGCTGTGCGGGTCGCGGGTCGGCGCCTGGCGCTGCACCACCACGTTCTCGCACACCTCGCGAGGCGTCTCCACGGTGCGGGTCAAGGGCTCGACCCCTGTGATGTCGGCAAACTGGGGCTGACGGCTTTCCTGGACCTGCCAGGCCCCGAAGGCCATGCCGCCAAGACCCAGTACCGCCAGGACGCTCCCCACCACGATCGACTTGCTCATGTTTCACCTCTTGTCGGGTTGTCGGGCGCTCGGGGCGCCACTCGCTGGAATCCTGGGAATCGCTCCAGACGGCTGCGATGGTCGACCACGGCGCCTCCTGCGCCGCTTTTGACGTCGGTCAGTATCGCCCCTCATCACCCGCCGCTCCAGTCGCTGCGGCGGGGTTTCACAGTTGCTGCGCCCCTGTCGCCGGGCAACGACACTCGCTACCGACCCCGAGTCGTCTGTCGCCAGAACGCATGCCGGGGTCGCCATGAGGCACTCCGGTGCCCCGAGGTGCATTAGCTTGACAGGATGGGGCACGCACCCGGGCAACGGAGGAGCACGACCATGGCGACCTTCCCCACGCAGGCGGACGCGGTGATCATCGGTCAGGGAGGCATCGTCGGCGCCTCCGTGGCCCATCACCTGATCGAGCTGGGCTGGAGCAATCTGGTGGGCCTCGACAAGTCGTCTATCCCCTCGGATATCGGCTCCACGGCCCACGCCTCGGACTTCTGCTTCATGACCGCCCACGACAAGATGTCGTGCTACACCACCACCTACAGCCAGCGCTTCTTTGAGGCCCGCGGGCACTATGCGCGCATCGGCGGACTGGAGGTGGCCCGGGTCGGCGACGACGAGCGCATGGCGGAGCTCGCCCGCAAGGTGGCCTCGGGCAAGGCCTTCGGCACCCGGGCGCGGCTGGTCGACCCCGACGAGGCCGCCGAGCGCTTCCCGCTGCTCGACAAGACGCTGATCCAGGGGGCGCTGTGGGACCCGGATGCCGGCCTGGTGGTGCCGCGTTCCCAGCAGGTCGCCGGCGAGCTGATCGAGGAGGCCAAGGCCTCCGGGAAGCTCGCCGCCTTCGCCGACACCCCGGCGCTGGCCATCGACGTCCGCGACGGCAGGGTGCACGGCGTCGAGACGGCCAAGGGCTATATCGCCACCCCGGTGGTCATCGTCACCTCCGGCATCTGGGGGCCGCTCCCCGCGGCGCTGGGCGGGGCCGCCCTGCCGCTGATGCCGGTGGAGCACCCGCTGCTGTTCTTCGGCCCCTTCGATACCTTCGCCGGCACCGGCAAGGAGATCGGCTACCCGCTGCTGCGCGATCAGGGCAATTCCGCCTACCTGCGCGACACCGGCGACCCCGCCACCACCGAGGGCGGCCAGCTCGAATGGGGCTACTACGAGACTCGCGAACCCCGACTGGTGCGCCCCAGCGAGATCCTCGAGCGCCACCAGGCACGCCTCTCGCCCTCCATGCGCGACCTGGAACTCGATCAGGTCATGCACGCCTTCGAGCGCGCCATCGAGCTCACCCCGGTGCTCGGCGAGCTCGGCTGGGACGAGAAGCACTCCTTCAACGGCCTGCTTTCGGTGACCAACGACGGCGGCTCCCTGCTCGGCGAATCCCCAGAGACGCGCGGGCTGTGGTTCTGCGAGGCGGTATGGGTCAAGGACGGACCGGGCATGGGCAAGGTGCTGGCCGACTGGCTGACCACCGGGCATCCGGCGCTCGACCCGTTCGGCATCGACATCGCCCGCTTCTACCCGGTACAGAAGACGCCGGACTACGTCTATGGCCGCTGCCAGGAGATCGCCCGCAAGATCTACGACCCGGCGGTGCATCCTCGCGAGCCCTTCGAGTCCGGCCGCAACCTGCGCCGCGGCCCCTTCTGGCCTCGCGAGGTGGAGCTCGGCGGCCACTTCATGGAGGCCGCCGGCTGGGAACGCGCCCACGGCTATGCCGCCAACGACCGCCTGCTGGAACGCTACGGCGATCGCGTTCCGGAACGCCCGGCCGAGTGGGACGCCCGGCACTTCTGGCGGGTCTCCAACGCCGAACACCTGGCGCTCAGCGACGACGTGGGCATGATCAACCTCTCCCACTTCGCCATCTTCGACCTGCGCGGCCCCGACGCCGAGGCGCTGCTGGAGTATCTCTCGGTGGCCAAGGTCGGCGGCGACACGCCGATCGGCAAGGGCGTCTACACCCACTTCCTCGACCAGCTCGGCGGAATCCACTCGGACCTGACCATCGTGCGCCTGGCCGCCGATGCCTACCGGGTGATCTGCGGCGGCGATACCGGTCACCGCGACCTGGTATGGCTGACCCGCCAGGCCGAGGCCCGTGGCCTGACACGCTGGCATCTGGAGGATCGCACCGACAGCCTGGCCACACTCGGCGTCTGGGGGCCCAATGCCCGACGCACCCTGCAGGCGCTGGCCGACGATCCCGAGGCCCTGTCTGTAGAGCGCTTTCCCTTCGCCACGGCCCGCGAGATCCGCCTGGGAGGATTGCCAGTATGGGCCTTCCGCATCTCCTACGTGGGCGAACAGGGCTGGGAGCTCTACGTGCCTTTCAGCTATGGCCTGGCCCTGTGGGACCGGCTCTTCGCGCTCGGCGTCACCCCGGTCGGCATCGAGACCTACGCCAACAGCCGTCGCCTGGAGAAGAGCCTGCGGCTGCAGAACGTCGACCTGCTGACCGAGTACAACCTCTATGAGGCCGGCCTGGCCCGCCCCAAGGTCAAGGCCGCGGACTTCCACGGCAAGGCCGCCTACCTGGAGCAACGCGGCCGCGACCGGCAGCCGGCCTACCTGTGCACCCTGACCCTGGAAGACCCGCGGGACGCCCGGGGCCAGCCCCGCTTCCCGGTGGGCCAGGCGCCGATCCTCGATCCCGAGAGCGGCGACGTGCTGGTGGATGCCCTGGGGCGGCGTTCCTACATCACCAGCTTCGCCTTCGGCCCCTCGGTGGGCAAGACCATCGCCCTGGGCTACCTGCCGACGGAGGCCGCCCGGGAGGGCGACACCCTGCTGATGGAATACTTCGGCGAGCACTACCCGATGCGCATCGCGGCGGTGGGCTACAAGCCGCTCTACGATCCCGAGAACCGCCGTCCCAAGAGTTGAGCCGCGGTCGTCGCGGATCAGCGTGGAGGCACTGACGCGGTGGAGCTGCACGGTCCGGCGCTCCGGCTTGCGGCGCGATGAGAACACCGGAGGGCGCCCGAGCGAGACGGCTCATCGTTCCCGAGCCACGACAGGCGCCACCGCTCCGCGGTGGATCGCGCTGCGCAGCAGCGCTCCCACGAATGACAGCGTTACCGCTAGATAATAGCCGCCGATGCGCTTGCCCGAGTCATCCACGTTCGAGCCAGGGCACGGTTCAGATCCCCAGGCGGTCGCGGGTCTCGTAGTACCAGGCGCCCATGGCCGAGAGCGGCACGCGCAGCATCCGCCCGCCCGGGAACGGCAGGTGCGGCAGGTCGGCGAAGGCGTCGAAGCGCTCCTCGCGCCCGGTCATGGCCTCGGCGATCAGCCGCCCGGCCAGGTGGGTGCAGGTCACGCCGTGGCCGGAGTAGCCCTGGGCGTAGTAGACGTTGTCGTTGATCACCCCGAACTGCGGCAGCCGGTTGAGGGTCATCAGGAAGGTACCGCTCCAGGCGTAGTCGACGCGCACGTCGTCGAGGCCCGGGAAGGTCCTGAGCATCTTGGGCCGAATCACCGCCTCGATGTTGGCCGGATCCTGGCCGCCGTAGTTGACCCCACCGCCGTAGATCAGGCGGTTGTCGGCGGTCAGCCGGAAATAGTCGAGCAGGTAGTTGCAGTCCTCGACGGCGAGGTTGTTGGGCAGCAGCACCCGGGCGCGCTCCTCGCCCAGCGGCTCGGTGGTGATGATCTGGGTGCCGCAGGGCATCGACTTGCCTTCCAGCGCCGGCATGATGCCCTGGTGGTAGGCGTTGCCGGCCATCACCACCCGCTCGGCGCGAACCATGCCGCGGGGCGTGGACAGCCGCACCGGCTGGCCATGCTCGATGGCCGTCACCGGCGTGCGCTCGTAGATTACCCCTCCCAGGGACTCCACCGCCGCGGCCTGCCCCAGCACCAGGTTGAGCGGATGGATATGGCCGCCGGAGTGATCGACCAGCGCGCCCACGTAGCGATCCGTGCCCACCTCGCGCTTGACGTCGCGCCCTTCCAGTAGCTCCAGCTCGCGATTGCCGTAGCGCTCCCACAGCGCCTTGTGCTCGACCAGGCCCTTCATCTGTCGATCATTGCAGGCGGCGAACAGGTTGCCCTCGCGCAGGTCGCAGTCGATGGCATAGCGGGCGATGCGTTCGCGGATGATGCGGTTGCCCTCGAAGGCCATATCGCCCAGCGCCCGGGCCGTCTCGTCGCCGTACTTGTCCTCGATGACGTCCATGTCACGGCTGTAGCTGTTGACGATCTGGCCGCCGTTGCGCCCGGAGGCCCCGAAGCCTACCCGGGCGGCCTCCAGCACCACGACCCTGTGACCCTGCTCGGCCAGGTGCAGGGCCGCGGAAATGCCGGTAAAGCCGGCTCCCACCACGCAGACGTCACAGCTCACTTCGCCCTCGAGAGCGGCACGCTCGGGAGAAGGATTGGCGGTGGCGGCATACCAGGATCCGACGTGTTCGGTATCGTTCGAGACGCTCATGGGGCCTCCAGAGTGGTTATTTTATTTAACACATGATGCCCAATGATACGGCGCATTGACGGAAAATGCCAAGGCATGAGACATGCTTTTCTTGCCATCCCTATACCCAACGCAAAAGGGCGCCGGCATGGCCGGCGCCCTCTTCCCTGAGGCACATGGCTCGCGGAGTCACACCCGCAGCAGCAGGTGCTCGCGCTCCCATGAGCTGATCACCTGGAAGTATTCGCGATGCTCGGCGCGCTTGACCGCCAGGTAGCTGTGGGTGAAGCGTTCGCCGAGAACCTCGGCCAGCGGCTGGCAGTCGTGCAGCAGGTCCAGTGCCGGGCCGATGTCGTCGGGCAGCTTGTGACCGCCGGACCAGGCGGAGCCCACCACGGCGGGGCGCGGCTCGAGCTGGTCGAGCATGCCGAGATAGCCGCAGGCCAGCGACGCCGCCATCACCAGGTAGGGGTTGGCGTCGGCTCCGGCCAGGCGATTCTCGACTCGCATCGCCTCGGGCGAGGACACCGGCACGCGCAGGCCCACGGTGCGGTTGTCGGTACCCCACTCGACGTTGATCGGCGCCGAGCCGCTGGTCTCGGTGCGCATCAGCCGCCGGTAGGAGTTGACGTTGGGCGCCAGCAGCGGCATGGCCGAGGGCAGGTAACGCTGCAGCCCACCGATGAAATGCTGGAACAGTCGGCTGGGCTTGCCGTCCTCGCCGGCGAACAGGTTGTCGCCGGATTCGACGTCCACCAGGCTCTGGTGAAGATGCATCGAGCTGCCCGGCTCATTGGCCATCGGCTTGGCCATGAAAGTGGCGTACATGCCATGACGCAGCGCCGTCTCGCGCAGCGTGCGCTTGAACATCACTACCTGATCGGCCAGCCGCAGCGGATCGCCATGCTGGAAATTGACCTCCATCTGCCCCGCGCCCTCCTCGTGGATCAGCGTGTCCAGGTCGAGGTTCATGGCGTCGCAGTAGTCGTACATCTCCTCGAACAGCGGATCGAACTCGTTGACCGCATCGATGGAAAACGACTGGCGGCTGCTCTCCTGGCGACCGTTGCGACCGATCGGCGGCTCCAGTGGATAGTCGGAGTCGATGTTGGTCTTGACCAGGAAGAACTCGACCTCCGGCGCCACCACCGGCTTCCAGCCGCGCGCCTCGTAGAAGGACAGCACTCGCTTGAGCACATGACGGGGGGCGAGTTCCACCGGCTCGCCGGTCAGGTAGTGACAGTCGTGGATGATCTGCGCCGTGGGGTCCTCGGCCCAGGGCACCAGGAAGACGGCATTGGGGTCGGGCACCAGTTCCATGTCGCGCTCGGCGGGATTCCAGAAGTGGATGTCCTCGTCGTCGGGATAGCCGCCGGTGACGGTCTGGATGAAGATCGAGTCCGGCAGACGCGGGCGACCACCGCCCAGGTACTTGCCGGCGGGCATGATCTTGCCCTTCAGGATGCCGGTGAGATCGGTGACCAGACACTCCACCTCGGTGATGCCGCGGGTCTGGAACCAGTCGTTGAAATGGGGATGTTCCTGGCGGTTACTCATGGGATTTCCTTGCTATGGAGATGGAGCCCCGGCCGGACGGCCGGGGCCCGTCGTCTCACCGCGCCTTGACCTCGGACCACAGCTGCTGAAAGGTCTGCAGCTGCTCGCCTTCGAGGCTCGGGGTGAAGCGCAGACGCGCCATGTCCTCATCGGACGGCTGGACCGGGGGCTGGGTCAGCACCTCGTCGAGATAGGGCTTGGCCGCGGCATTGGGGCTCGCGTAGTAGTTGTAGTTGGAGAGCTGGGCGCCGATCTCCGCATCGAGGAGGAAGTCGATGAACTTGTACGCCAGGTCAGGATTGGGCGCCTCTGAGGGGATCATCATGGCGTCGACCCACATCTCGGCCCCTTCGTCGGGGATCATGAACTTCAGGTTCTCGAAGGCTTCCGGATTCTCGCTCTTGTAGAAGAGGTAGTCGCCGTTGTAGGAAAGCCCGGCATGGATCACGCCCCGCGACAGCTGCTGCAGGGCGGGCGTGCCGTCGGAGAAGCCGCTGAAGGTATCGCGGTTCTTGGTATCGATCAGCAGCCGCGCCGCCTCGCGCCAGCCGTCCATGTCGGTGCAGTCGTAGCCGTGGCCCAGGTAGGCACAGGCACCGCCCATGCTGACCTGGCCGTCGCCCATCAGCGCGAAGGGATAGCTCGGATTGACCTCGGGATCGAACAGCAGCGACCAGCTCTTGGGCGCGTCGGGGAAGGTCTCGGCATTGTAGATGATGCCTGTGGTGCCCCACTGGTAGGGCACGCTGTAGCGGCCTTCGGGATCATAGGACGGGTCCTGGAACGGCTCCATGACGTTGCCGATGTTCTCGAGCCGGGACTTGTCGAGCTCCTGGACCAGGCCGGTCTTGATCAGGCGGGGGATGTAGTAGTTGGACGGTACGATGATGTCGTACTGCGAGACCCCGCCGGCATTCAGCTTGGCGAACATCTCCGGCAGCGAGTTGAAGTAGTTCTGCACGACATCGACGTCGTACTTGTCCTCGAAGGCCTCGATGATGGCCGGGTCCATGTACTGCGTCCAATTGAACAGGTAGAGCTTGCCCTCCTCGGCCTGGGCGTGGCCGGCAAGCGCGAGCCCGCCCAGTGACAGGGCCATGGCGATCTTGTTGAACTTCATTGATGGCTCTCCTTCGTTCCCTACGGGTGATAGTGTCGGCTCAGGTCGGCCGACGACGGCTGAACGCCAGACTCAGGATGGCGGCGATAGCCACGGCGGCAATCATCAATGCCGCAATCGCATTGATCTCCGGCGAGACCCCCTTCTTGATCGCGCCCCAGATGTAGATCGGCAGGGTCGCGCTCTCCGGTCCGGCGGTGAAGAAACTGATGACGAAGTCATCCACCGACAGCGTAAACGACAGGAAGAAGGCGGAAATCAACGCCGGTTTGATGGTCGGCAGCATGAAGTGCACCACCCGCTTGACCGGGGTCGCGTAGAGATCCTTGGCCGCCTCGAACAGCGTCGGGTCCAGGCCCACGAAGCGCGAATAGACGATCAGCGCCACGAAGGGAATCTGGAAGGTCACGTGGGCGATGATCATGGTGGAAAGCCCCGGCTGCAGCAGCCCCGTCCAGTCGTGGATCTGCACGAAGAAGGCCATCTCGGAGATCCCGAACACGATGTCGGGCAGCACGATCGGCAGGTAGATCAGCACGATCAGCCAGCCCAACTTGCGGTGGCGATGGCGGTACATGCCGTAGCCGAACACGCAGCCGACCACCAGGGCGATCACCGAGGAGGTGATGGCCAGCACCAGGCTGTTGCCGAAGGCCGAGAGGATCTCCTCGTTGCCCAGCAGGCGGTGATACCAGCGCAGCGAGAAGTCCACGAAGTGCGCCGAGCTGTTGGCCGAGTTGAAGGAGTACAGCACCACCACCGCCAGCGGCAGGTAAAGGAAGGCCAGGGTCAGCCACCAGAAGGCGGTCAGGCCGCGATGCAGGGTCCGCTTTCTCATATCACCACCTCCTCGCCACCGCCCAGGCGCTTGCCGAGACGACGCATCACGTAGAGACCGAGGAACGTCGCCAGCAGCATCAGGATCGCGCCGGCCGCGCCCAGCGGCCAGTTGGCGCCGCCGGAGAACTGGTTGGCCACCAGGTTGCCGAGCATCATGCCCTTGCCGCCGCCGAGCAGCTCGGGGATGACGTACATGCCGAAGGCCGGAATGGCCACCAGCACGATGCCCGCCAGCAGCCCCGGCAGGGTCTGCGGAAAGACCGCATGCCAGAAGGCCCGTACCGGACTGGCATAGAGATCCTGGGCGGCCTCGACCTGGGCGGTATCGAGCTTCTCGAAGGCACCGTAGAGCGGCAGCACCATGAACGGCAGGAAGTTGTAGACCAGCCCCAGGGTAACCGCGAAGTTGGAGGGATAGAGCCCCATGTTGGGCGCCACCAGCCCCAGGCTCTCGGCCAGGCCCGACAGCGGCGTCCCCGGCGCCAGCAGGTTCATCCAGCCGAAGGTGCGGATCACCTGGTTGGTCCAGGACGGCACCACCACCGCGAGCAGCAGGATCGGCCGCCACTTCTCGCGACAGGTGGTGATGTAGTAGGCGATCGGATAGGCCACCACCACCACCAAGCCGGTGGACACCAGGGTCTGCCACAGCGAGCGCAGCAGGGTGTAGAAGTTGCCCGGGCTCCAGCCCAGGAAGCCGAAGCCGGCCAGGCGCTCGAAGGAGGCCAGCGACAGCGGCATCTGCGGCAGGCCATAGGGGCCGTTGGTCATGAACGCCACCCCCATCAGATAGGCGCTGGGCAACACCAGGAAGATGAAGATCCACAGCGCGCCGGGGCTCACCGTGAACAGCAGGTGGCGGGTCTCGCGGACCATGGCTCGACTGCGGGCGGTGGGCATTACGCCGGAATAGGACATGTCCGCCTCCTCACTCGCTCAGGGTGACCAGGTCTTCCGGCGCCACCACCACCGTCACCGTCTCGCCCACCTCGGGCAGGTGACGGCCGCGGTTGTTGACCGTGGCCTGCAGGGTGGTGTCGCCGATCTCCAGACGGAACTCGGCATGGCTGCCGCGGTAGAGCCGTTCGGCCACCGTCGCCGTCAGGTGGTTGTCCCCCGCGACCTCGCCGGGCAGCAGGTCCAGGGTCTCGGGGCGGATCAGCAGCAGCTCGCCGTCACCGGCGTCCTCGGCGGTCAGCGTGCCAAGCGCCGTGGTCAGCCGATCGCCCTGCCGGGCGCTGATCTCGTACAGGTTGTCATGGCCCATGAAGCGTGCCACGAAGGCGTTCATCGGGCGCTCGTAGACGTCCCTTGGCGCCCCCACCTGCTGGATGTTGCCGCCGTTGAGCACGGCGATGCGATCGGACATGACCATCGCCTCGTCCTGGTCGTGGGTCACGAACACGAAGGTCATGCCGAGGCGCTTCTGCACCCGCAGCAGTTCCACCTGCAGCTGGCTGCGCAGCCCGGCATCCAGCGCCGAGAGGGGCTCGTCGAGCAGCAGCACGTCGGGCTCGCAGACCAGCGCCCGCGCCAGGGCGATGCGCTGGCGCTGGCCACCGGAGAGCTGGTCGACGCGGCGGTCGACCAGGTCGCCGAGCTTGATGAACTCGGCGATCTCGTCGACCTTGGCATTGCGCTCGGCAGCGGGCAGGCCGCGCATCTTGAGCCCGAAGGCCAGGTTCTCGCGTACCGAGAGATGCGGGAACAGCGCATAGGACTGGAAGACGGTATTGACGCTGCGCCGGTGGGGCGGCACCTCGGTGACGTTCTTGCCGCCCACCACCAGCGACCCGGCATCCGGTTCCTCGAGGCCGGCGAGGATTCTCAGCAGGGTGGTCTTGCCGCAGCCGGACGGCCCCAGCAGGGTGAAAAACTCGCCGGCCCGGATGTCCAGGTCGACGCCGTCCAGGGCCACGGTGTCGCGCCCGAAGCGCTTGTGCAGGCCCTGCATCTCGATCGAGGACGCCTTGCGGCTCGCCCGGTCCTGCTCGTCGGCGGCCGGGCGCACGCCCGGATGGTCGGCAGTCTCCGCCGTCATGGTCTCGCTCATGGGGGTACCCTCTTCGCTTGTCGGCGGCCTCTCTCAGAGCCGGTCGCGCAGTTTGTAGAAGTTGGTCGCCAGTACCAGCAGCGGCTTGCGCAGGGCTCGGCCGCCCGGGAACTGGCGATGCGGCATGGCGGCGAAGACGTCGAAGCGCTCGCTCTGGCCGGCGATGGCGTCGGCCATCAGCTTGCCGGCCAGCCCCGCCATGGCCATTCCATGGCCGGAATAGCCCTGGGCATAGTAGAGATTGTCGCCCAGACGGCCGAAATCGGGGGCTCGGTTGAGGGTAATCGCCACGTCGCCGCCCCACCGATACTCGATGGGCACGCCCTTGAGCACCGGAAACAGCCGGGCGATCTTGGCATCCATGCGCGCCTGCAGCCGCGGCGGCTCGCGGCCGTCATAGCTGACCTCGCCGCCGTAGATCAGGCGCCGGTCGGCGCTGAGACGATAGTAGTCGAGCACGAAGTTGGCATCGGCCAGGGCATCATTCTTCGGCAGTACCTGCGCCGCCTGGGCCTCGCTCAGGGGGGCGGTGGCGATCATGTAGTTGGCGGCGCGCATGATCCGGCCGGAGAGCTCCGGGACCAGGCCACCATGATAGGCATTGGTGGCCAGCACCACGAAGTCGGCGGTCACCTGGCCGCGCTCGGTGGTGACCGTGGCCGGCCGGCCACGGCGGATCTCGCGAGCGGCGCTGTGCGGATGCACGCGGACCCCGGCGCGCTGGGCCGCCCGGGCCAGGCCCAGGGTGTAGTTGAGCGGGTGAAGGTGCCCGCCCTCGCGATCGTGGAGGGCGGCAGGGTAGGCATCGGTGACCACGTGCTCGCGCAGGGCGTCGCCTTCCAGCCACGCCAGGGCCTCGTAGCCATAGTCGCGGGACATCTGCTCGCGAAACGCCTCGAGCTCCTTGACGTGACGCGGCTTGACCGCCGCATGCAGATACCCCCAGGCCAGCTCACAGGAAATCGCATGGCGTTCGATCAGCTCGGCGGTGAGGCGCACCGCCTCGCGGCTCATCTCCCACACTTCGCGAGCGCGAGAGAGCCCCAGGGCCTGCTGGACGGTGGTGATGTCGGTGCCAAGGCCCGGCAGGATCTGCCCGCCGCTGCGACCGGAGGCGCCGTGACCGATGTCGCCGGCCTCCAGGAGCACCACGGAATAGCCGCGTTCGGCCAGGTGCAGGGCGGTGGAGCAGCCGGTCACCCCGCCGCCGATCACGCATACGTCGGCCCGGGTGTCACCCTCCAGCGGCAGGCTGGGGTCGAGCTCGACGGCGATGGAGGCACGGTACCAGGAAGCCGGGCCGTCGGAGACGGAACTGCGCATACATTGCATCCTGTTATTGTTGTTGAATACTTTTACCGGAAGACACGCTGGATCGATCGAATCGATGGGCGCTTCCGTCCCCCACAGTCTGACACCAACCGCCACAATGATGTCAAGTATTCAACAACACCAATCCATGGTTTTTTTCTTATCTGTTGAAAATCAAAACACTAAAAAACAGATCGAGCATTTCTCGTAAAGAAAAAGCCGTCGCCATCCGACTCACGGCCGCCTCGATCCATGGCCGGGATTCAATACCCCAGAGCGTTGAATATCTTGCAACCTTGAAACGCAGGAGCTGCATCAAGATGAGGCGAGCCGCCAGTGAGCTGATATGCCAGGAAAAAACGCCCGCGAGTCGATTCTCGTGGGTGACGGGCGCAACGGCAAGGGGCCGGTGGCAACGAGCGCGAAGGAAGGCGTCGGGCCGGGTAATGACCCGTCGAATGGCTCTCGCAGCGCCCATTCAGGGAAAGCCGTGAAGGGCACCACGAGTGTCGCGACACCGCCGAACGGCATCGATCGACGGCGCACGGCTTGCCGTCGATCGATATGCGGCTACCGGGCCGCTACAGCCCCAGGCGTGCCTTCACCCGACCGAAGGCCGACAGGGCACCCTCGAGATCCTCGCGAGTCAGGGCCGCCGAGACCTGGGTGCGAATGCGCGCGCGGCCCTTGGGCACCACCGGATAGGAGAAAGCGATCACGTAGACGCCTTCGGCCAGCATCTCCTCGGCGAAGCGCGCCGCCAGGGCGGCATCATGCAGCATCACCGGCACGATGGGATGCTCGCCGGGCAACAGCTCGAAGCCCAGGTCCACGAGCCCCTGGCGAAAGAACGCAGTGTTCTCCTTGAGCCGGTCACGCAGCTCACTGGACTCGCCGGCCAGTTCCAGGGCCTTGAGGGCGCCTGCGACCACCGGCGGGGCCACCGTGTTGGAGAACAGGTAGGGCCGCGAACGCTGGCGCAGCAGCTCGACGATCTCGCGCCGGGCACTGGTATAGCCGCCGCTGGCGCCGCCCAGCGCCTTGCCCAGCGTGCCGGTGAGAATATCGACGCGCCCCAGGCAGCCGCGATATTCGTGGCTGCCTCGACCGCCCTCCCCCAGGAAGCCGGTGGCATGGCAGTCATCCACATGCACCAGGGCCTGGTAGCGTTCGGCCAGGTCGCAGATCTCGTCGAGCCTGGCGATATAGCCGTCCATGGAGAAGACACCGTCGGTGGTGATCAGCTTGAAACGCGCGCCCGCCGCGTCGGCAGCCTGGAGCTGGGCCTCCAGGTCCGCCATGTCGCTGTTGCGGTAGCGATAGCGCTTGGCCTTGCACAGCCGCACGCCGTCGATGATGCTGGCGTGGTTGAGCTCGTCGGAGATCACCGCGTCCTCGGGCCCCAGCAGCGTCTCGAACAGGCCGCCATTGGCGTCGAAGCAGGACGGGTAGAGAATGGTGTCCTCGGTGCCCAGGAACTCGCTGAGCCGGGCCTCGAGGGTCTTGTGCAGGGTCTGGGTACCGCAGATGAAGCGCACCGAGGCCAGGCCGTAGCCCCACTCGTCCAGGCCGGCCATGGCGGCCGACTTGACCTCGGGGTGCTGGGCCAGCCCCAGGTAGTTGTTGGCGCAGAGGTTGAGTACCTCCCCGTCGTTCGCCACGCCCACATGGGCCCCCTGGGGCGTGGCCAGCTCGCGCTCGCGCTTGGTCAGGCCGGCCTCGTCGATGACCGCGAGCTCGTCGCGCAGGTGCCGCTGAAAGTCGCCGTACATGGTGTCGTATCCTTCCCGTTACTACGCCCTCTTCGCTCAGGGCTTGATGGCCAGTGTCGATGAGTGCCGGGAGCCAGTCGAAGCGAGGATTTTTGCCATGAATGGCAAAAATAGCGCCCTGGGATGGGTTTACAGCGCCCTCGCGAGACTGGTGACCGGAACAGCTCGTCCCCCTGCTGGAAACAAGAGACCGACTCACTCCCAGTTGAGGATCACCTTGCTGGCCTCGCCGGCCAGCATGGCCTGGAAGCCCTGCTCGAAGTCGGTATAGGGCAGGCGGTGGGTGATCACCGGCGAGATGTCCATGCCCGATTCCACCAGCACCGACATCTTGTACCAGGTCTCGTACATCTCCCGGCCGTAGACGCCCTTGATGGTCAGCATGTTGAAGATCACGGTGTTCCAGTCGATGGCCAGGTCCTCGGTGGGAATGCCGAGCATCGCCACCTTTCCACCGTGGCACATGCTGGCCAGCATGTCCTTGAAGGCCGCCGGGCTGCCGGACATCTCAAGGCCCACGTCGAAGCCTTCCGACATCCCCAGCGAGCGCTGCACCTCGGCCAGGCTCTCCTCGGCGGCGTTGACGGTGCGGGTGGCGCCCAGGGCCTTCGCCAGCGCCAGGCGGCGGGGATTGAGGTCGGTGATCACTACGTGGCGTGCTCCAGCATGGCGACACACCGCAGCGGCCATGGCACCGATCGGCCCGGCACCGGTAATCAGCACGTCCTCGCCGAGCACGTCGAACTGCAGGGCGGTATGCACGGCGTTGCCGAGCGGGTCGAACAGCGCCGCCACGTCCAGGTCGATGCCCGGGCGATGCTCCCAGACATTGGACATTGGCAGGACCACGTACTCGGCGAAGGCCCCTGGGCGATTGACGCCGATGCCACGCGTATGGGCGCACAGGTGCCGACGCCCGGCCAGGCAGTTGCGGCAGCGCCCGCAGACCACGTGGCCCTCCCCCGAGACGATCTGGCCGGGGTGGAAGTCGTTGACGTTGGACCCCACCTCGACGATCTCGCCGACAAACTCGTGACCGACCACCATGGGCACGGGAATGGTCTGCTGCGCCCACTGGTCCCAGTTGTAGATATGCAGGTCGGTTCCACAGATGGCGGTTCGCTTGACCCGCACCAGTACGTCGTTGATGCCGACCTCGGGCTCGGGGACGTCCTCGAGCCAGAGCCCGGGGGCGGCCTCCCGCTTGACTAGCGCCTTCATTCTCGCCTCCTGGTTGTCGTAGCTGGCTTCCATGAATGATCTCCCTGGCTGGCAATCCCTGCCGGGATGGTTACCATGGAAGAATTAATTCCAGCATAGTGGACAAAATCCCCTATGCAAGAAAAAATTCCATCATACTGGATTTCCAAGGAGGCCCCGGGTGTCCACGACGTCCCCCGAGCCACATGAGCACGGCGGCCAGCTGCTCTGCGACCGCGTCATCGAGCTGCGCAAGAAACGCGGCCTGACCCTGGACCAGCTGGCATCGGCCTGCGGGGTCAGCCGCTCGATGCTCAGCCAGATCGAGCGCGGCCGGGCCAACCCTACCCTGGCGGTGACCCTGCGCATCGCCCAGGCCTTCGGCCTGAGCATCGGCGACCTGGTCGACCAGCCCTGGACCGCCTCCACCATCGAGGTAGTCCGCGGCGACGATGCCACCCACCTGTTCCGCGACGACCGCGAATGCCGCATCCGCACTCTCTCACCGCTGCATCTGGAAAAACACGTCGAGTTCTACGAGCTGCGCATCGCCCCGCACGCGAGCCTGCGCAGCGCTCCCCACTTCGAGGGCACACGGGAATTATTGACCATTACCCGGGGCAGCGCCCGGGTGGTTGCCGGCGACAACGAGTGCCTGCTGGCCGTGGGAGATTCAGCGCACTACCACGCCGACCAGGAGCACGTCATCGAGAACGAGAGCGACGACGAGCTGCTGGCCTTCCTGGTGGTGACCTACGAGTAGCGGTGAATAGTGAGTGGTGAATATAGTGAGTAGTGAGGGGTGAGGCGCCCGCCACGGCGCCTCGCGGGTGGGCTAGCGGATCAGCCGCCGCACACCGGGCAGGCGGGATCGCGGGGCACGCGGAAGTGTCGCCACTGGCCGCTGAGGCCGTCGAAGGTGGACAGTCCCTCGTGTACCCGACCGGCCTGGGCGAGCAGCTTCACCGCCTCGAGCGCCTGGAAGCAGCCGATCAGCCCGACCAAAGGGGCCACCACGCCGTTCTCGGCGCAGCGCAGCTCCTCGTCGCCGCCCTCTCCCGGGGGATACAGGCAGGCATAGCAGGGGCTCGCCGGATCGCGCGGGTCGAACACCGCGAGCTGTCCGGAGAAGCGGATTGCCGCCCCGGAGACCAAAGGTACGCCAGCGGCCCGGCAGGCGGCGTTGATGGCATAGCGGCTCTCGAAGCGGTCGGTGCAGTCGAGCACCACGTCGGCCTCGGCCACCGCGGCGGCCAGCGTCTCACCGACCAGGCGCTCGGTAAGCGCCTGGATGTCGCAGTCGGGGTTGACCGCCAGGGCGGCTTCCCGCGCCGACTCGGCCTTGGCACGCCCCAGATCGGCCATGCCATGAGCCACCTGTCGCTGGAGGTTGGAGAGCTCCACTACGTCGTCATCGGCGATGCTCAGACGACCGACCCCGGCGGCGGCCAGGTACAGGGCCACCGGCGAGCCCAGCCCGCCCGCCCCGATCACCAGCGCGTGGCCGGCCAGCAGGCGCTCCTGGCCGGCGATCTCGATCTGTTCGAGCATGATCTGGCGGCTGTAGCGCAACAGCGCCTCGTCGTTCATGTCGCTCACTTGTCCTCGAACTCCTCGACGTCGGGCACGTAGAGGGAGAACTCTTCCTTGACCTCTTCCATCACCACGTAGCTCTTGGACTCCTTCACGCCGGGCAGGGTCAACACCACCTCGCCGAGCAGCTGGCGATAGGCAGACATCTCCGGGATCCGACACTTGAGGATGTAGTCGAACTGCCCCGACACCAGGTGACACTCCTGGATCTGCGGCAGCTTGGCCACCGCACGGCGAAACTCATCGAACACCGAAGGCGACTGCGTCTCCAGGCTGATTTCGACGAACACCAGCAGATTGGCCTTCAAGGCTCGCGGGTCGAGCAGCGCCTTGTAGCCACGGATCACGCCGGAGCGCTCGAGACGCTTGACGCGCTCGAGGCAAGGGGTGGTGGAAAGCCCGACCTGAGAGGCCAGGTCGACGTATGAGATACGAGCATTGTCCTGCAGGCAGCGCAGGATCTTGAGGTCGATACGGTCGAGCGAACGGGTCTTGGTTTTCATTGTGGTCCAGGTGCGTCGATCGGGCCGCCGCCGCATGTTCCTCTGAAAATCACCGCAAAACGGCGCGCTCTTGGAATGCATGCATGAATAGTCGACGACGGCTGGCGTTTTTTTCTGTTTTTCAGGTGTACCACACCTCACCGGGGCGGCTCCAGTCCGCTCCTCGAGGAAGCGCCGATTTATGTCGCGAGCGATGGGAGACTGGCCATCGCCGGAACGCAAAGACCGGAGTTTACGTGGCAGTAAATGAGGATGTTGACCGGGCTCGCGCACGAGTACCGCCGGTGGCCAGTATACCGAGCGCAGCAATAAATCGGCGCTCTCAACGTCGCCCCAGGCTGACCCGCTCATGCCCGCCCAGATCGCGACGGCTATCCACCTCGCGATAGCCGGCCTCGGAGAGAGCCGCGCGCACCGCGGCCGCCTGCCCCGCGCCGTGCTCCAGCATCAGCCAGCCGTCGGGAGTCAGGTACGCCAGGGCCTCGACGACCAGATGCCGCAGGTCGGCCATCCCCTCGTCGGCCGCCACCAGGGCGCTACGCGGTTCGAAGCGCACGTCACCGCGCGCCAGGTGCGGATCGTCGTCGGCGATGTAGGGCGGATTGGACACGATCAGCTCGAAGCGCTCGCCGCCGTTGTCCTCCACTGCCGCGAACCAGTCGCTGACGAAAAAACGCGCGCTGTCGATAGCGAGCCGTGCGGCGTTGCCGCGGGCCAGGGCCACCGCCTCGGCGCGCAGGTCGACGCCGGTCACGCGCCAGCCCGGCCGTTCGCTGGCGAATGCCAGGGCCACCGCGCCGGTGCCGGTGCCCAGATCGAGCAGCCGGCCGCTCTCACCGGCCACGGCCAGTGCCGCCTCCACCAGGGTCTCGGTGTCCGGGCGCGGGATCAGGGTCGCCGCCGAGGTGGCGAACCGCAGCCCCCAGAACTCGCGCTCGCCGGTCAGGTGAGCCACCGGATGGCCCGCCTCGCGCTCGGCGAGCAGCGCCTCGAAACGTGCTTCGGCCTCGGCGTCGGCTTCGCGATCGCCCCAGGTATAGAGCCAGGTGCGATCGACGCCCAGCACGTGACACAGCAGTACCTCGGCATCGAGCCGGGCACTCGGTGAGCCGGCATCCAGCAGACGCTGGGCGGCGCGGGCCAGCAGCAGATCGAGGCGCATCAGGCCTCCTGCTGCAGGGCGGCCAACTGCTCGGCCTGATGCTCCTGGATCAGCGGCTCGATCACCTCGTCGAGTTGCTCGCCGCCGATCACCTCGCCCAGCTTGTAGAGCGTCAGGTTGATGCGATGGTCGGTCACTCGGCCCTGAGGAAAGTTGTAGGTGCGGATGCGCTCGCTGCGATCGCCGGAACCCACCAGCGAACGCCGCTCATCGGCCTGCTGCTGTCGCTGGCTGTCCTGAGCCGCCTGCTTGAGGCGCGCGGCGAGCAGCGACATGGCCTTGGCGCGATTCTTGTGCTGGCTGCGCTCCTCCTGGCACTCCACCACCATCCCGGTGGGCAGGTGGGTAATGCGGATCGCCGAGTCGGTGGTGTTGACGTGCTGGCCGCCGGCGCCGCTGGAGCGGAAGGTGTCGACGCGCAGGTCATTCTGGTTGATGTCGACGTCGCCGACCTCGTCGGCCTCGGGCATCACCGCCACGGTGCAGGCCGAGGTGTGGATGCGTCCCTGGGACTCGGTAGCGGGCACGCGCTGCACCCGATGGGCGCCGGACTCGAACTTGAGGCGCCCATAGACGCCCTCGCCCTTGATACGCGAGATGATCTCCTTGTAGCCCCCCTGATCACCATGGCTGGCGCTGACCACTTCCACCCTCCAGCCATGCTGCTCTGCGTAGCGGGAATACATGCGAAACAGATCGCCGGCGAACAGCGCGGCCTCGTCGCCGCCGGTGCCGGCACGGACCTCCAGGAAGACGTTGCCGGCATCGTCCGGATCGCGGGGAATCAGCAGCTGCTTGAGGCGGCCCTCGAGCGCTTCGAGACGTGCCCGCCCCTCGTCGCGTTCGAGCTCGGCCATCTCGCGCATATCGGCATCGGCGTCGCCGACCAGGGCCTCGGCGGCCTCGATGTCACCCTCCACGCCACGATGCTCGCGCCAGGCCTCCACCAGCGGTTCGAGCTCGGCGTACTCGCGCGAATAGTCACGGAAGCGGGCCTGGTCGGCGATCACCTCGGGGTCCGCCAGCAGGGCGGCGAGCTCCTCGAAACGCTCGGCGAAGGCGTCGAGGCGCTGACGCAGGGAAGCTTTCATCAAGGATGTCCTATCGGGAAGTGTCGGAAGAGTCGTCGAGCAGCAGCGCCGTGGCAGCGGCCAGCAGCTCGCGTCGTTCGTCGCTGGCGGCCTCGCGCAGGGCGACCGTGGGCCGGTGCAGCAGCCGATTGGTGAGCTGGTGAGCCAGGCGGTTCACCACCGCCTCGGGATCCTCGCCGCGCGCCAGGCGTTCCAGGGCCTGGTCCCGGGCCTGGTCACGCAGCGCCTCGCCCCGGGCACGCACGTCGCGAATCAGCTCGCCGCCGCTGCGCAGGCGACGCTCGTGCTGCCAGCGGTCGACGCCATGCTCGATCAGCGACTCGGCCTGGTCGGCGGCCACCTGGCGATGACGGCGGTTCTCTTCGATGACCTCCTCGAGATCGTCGACGGTATAGAGGAAGACGTCGGAGAGATCGCCCACCTCCGGCTCGATGTCGCGAGGCACGGCGATGTCGACCATGAACACCGGCCGATGACGGCGCCGCTTGAGCGCGCGCTCCATCATCCCCTTGCCGAGGATCGGCAACGGCGCGGCGGTGGAGGAGATCACGATATCGGCCTCGATCAGCGCCTCGGGGATCTCGTCGAGGGTGATGGCCTCGCCCCCCAGCGGCCCGGCCAGCTGCTCGGCGCGCTCGCGGGTCCGATTGGCCACCGTCAGCCGGCGCACGCCTGCCTCGTGAAGATGGCGTGCCACCAGTTCGATGGTCTCGCCGGCACCGATCAACAGCGCCGGCGAGCGCGAGAAATCGTCGAAGATGCGACTGGCCAGGCTGACCGCGGCATAGGCCACCGATACCGGATTCTTGCCGATGCCGGTCTCGGTACGCACGCGCTTGGCCACGGCGAAGGTCTGCTGGAAGAGGCACTCCAGCTCGCCGCCCATGCCCCGGACGCGCCGCGCCACCTGATAGGCTTCCTTGAGCTGGCCGAGAATCTGCGGCTCGCCCAGCACCATCGAGTCGAGTCCGACGGCCACCCGCATCAGGTGACGCGCGGCCTCGTCGTCCAGGTAGTGGTAGGCACAGCGCGTCAGTTCGTCCACCGCCAGGCCGTGGAACCGCCCCAGCCAGGCCAGGATGGCCCGTTCGCCGGCCTCGTCGATGACGCAATACAGCTCGGTGCGATTGCAGGTGGACAGGACAGCGGCCTCCTGCACCTCGGGCAGCCCGCGCAGCTCGGCCAATGCGGCCTCGAGCTGCGCGGGCGTGAAGGCAACCTGCTCGCGCACCTCGATGGTGGCGGTCCGATGATTGATTCCCAGGGCAAGCAGCGTCATGCGTGTCGGCGTCTTCGCGATAGTGATCCAGCGTTGTCGGGCGGCACGCGGCGAGGCGTCGCCACCGCTCTACGGCGCCACATTCTACCACAGGCCATCGCCGCACGGCGCCCCGACACACCGTGTCGCTTTGCCCCACGCAGTCAAGCCGTTATGCTGGCGTCTCGACTGACATCAAGAGACTGGCATGCCCTGCGGATCCCCCAAGATGCACCTCCGTCGACGCCCCCTCGCCGCCCTCGGCCTGGCCATCGCGCTCGGCGGCTGCCAGAGCCTTTCCGGCGCCACGTCCACGGCGCCGACGGAGGATCCGCTGGCCGGCGCCCCGCCCGTCACCCGCGGCCTCGACGCCCAGGGGCTGTCGACGCTGCTGGTGGCAGAGATCGCCGGACAGCGCGGCGATTACCGCCGCGCCACCCTCGGCTATCTCGACACCGCCGAGCGCTATGGCGCCCCCGAGCTGGCCGAACGTGCCGCCCTGGCTGCCCGCTTCGACGAGGACCCGGCATTGCTCGAGGAAGCCGCCCGACGCTGGCAGGCCCTGGATCCCGAAAGCCAGGCGCCGGCCCGTCTGCGGGCCAGCCTGGCCATCCAGCGTGGCGACTGGGCGACCGCCCTGGAACAGCGCCTGACGCTGCACGAAGAGGGCGGCGACGGCGACCTGCTCGAGTTCGTGGAGAGCGCCCTCGATGCCGGCGCATCGCCGGTCCCGCTGCTCGCCCGGCTGCGCGAGGCGACGCCCGTGGCCGGCGACCCGGTGGACATCGAACTGGCCACGGCCCTGCTGGAGGCGAGCGTGGACGAGCCAGCCGCGGCGCGCCGCCGCCTGGACCGCCTCGCCGATCGCTATCCCGAACGGCCCGCGGTGTGGCGCATCGGCGCCGAAGTCGCCCTGCAAGCCGACAGCCCCGAGCGCGCCCGCACCATTGCCCGGCGCGGACTGGATCTGGCCCCCGGCGATCCGCGCCTGCTAGTGGTCCTGGCCCGTGCCGAGATCCGTCTGGGCAACCTTGCCGCGGCAGAATCCACCACCGATGCCCTGCTCGACGATCACGGCGACCGGCCGCAGCTGCGCATGGCTCTGGCGCGCCTGTACCTCGAGGAAGGCCATCCACCGGCGGCACGCCGCCTGCTGCTGCCGCTCGTGGAAGAGGACAACACGCCGGACGTGGTCTTCCTGCTGCTGGGCGGTATCGCCGAGGAGCAAGGCGAGGTGGACAACGCCCTCCTCTATTATCGCCAGGTCCCCCCGGGCGACAACTTCCTGCTCGCCCGAGCGAGCGCCGCCCGCATGCTGATCGCCGACGACCGGCTGGTCGATGCCCGCGCCTTCCTGCGCAGCGAGCGCCTGGATCACCCCGATCTCGCTTCCCAACTGACGTCCCTGGAGGTCGAACTGCTCGACGCTGCCGGGGCCCGGGAACAGGCCGACGCCCTGCTCGACAGTCGCCTCGCCCGCCATCCCGACGATGCCCAGCTACGCTATCAGCGCGCCATGCGCGCCTACCAGGGCGGCGACCTGGCCGCCATGGAGGCCGACCTCCGGGCCATCATCGAGAGCGACCCCGGCAACGCCAACGCCCTGAACGCCCTGGGTTACACCCTGGCCGACGAGAACGTCGAAGGGCGTCTGGAGGAGGCCCGGTCGCTGATCGAACGCGCCCTGGTGATCGAGCCCGAAAATCCGGCAATCATCGACAGTCGGGGCTGGGTCGAGTATCGACTCGGCAACCCCGAGGCAGCCCTGCCCTGGCTGGAGCGCGCCTGGGCGGCCATGCCCGACCAGGAGGTCGCCGCCCACCTGATCGAAGTGCTGTGGACCCTAGGCGAGCGGGAACGTGCCCGCGAGCTGACGGCCACCGCCGTGGAACGCTTCGAGCCGCGCCCAAGGATCGACGAGCTGCTCGAGCGCCTGCCGGCGCTCGCCCCCTGATGCCCCGCGACGGAGAGGGATCCCGAACATGCGACGCCCGAAGCCTTACCTGCTACCCGGCCTGGCCCTGGCCCTGCTGCTGGGCGGCTGCGCCGCCCGCACGCCTGCCCCCGACGCAGCGCGCAGCGCCGATGACTGGCAAGCCCAGAAGGTACGACTGGAAGCCATGCAGACCTGGGAACTGACCGGCAAGGCCGGCCTGCGCACCCCGGAGGACAGCACCAGCGCCAACCTCGACTGGAACCAGACGCCCTACCACTTCCGCTTGCTGCTCAGCGGGCCCTTCGGCAGCGGCCGAAGCGTGCTGGAGGGGCGCGAGGGACGCGTCTCGCTGACCACCGGCGAAGGACGCTTCGAGGCCGAGAGCCCCGAGGCGCTGATGGAGCAGCGGCTCGGCTGGTCGCTGCCGGTCGCCGCGCTGAGCGACTGGGTCCGCGGCCTGCCCGCCGACGACCGCCCGCACCAGTTGACCCGCGACGCACGCGGCTTCCCGGAACGTCTGGAGCAGGATGGCTGGACCATCGATTACCTGGACTGGATGCGCGTCGAGGACCTGTGGCTGCCGCGCCGCATGAAGATGCAGTACGGCGACCTCAACGTCACCCTGGTGGTGACCCGCTGGCAGCCTGAGACCACCGATGTCTGACGCCGGCCGCCTGATCCTGCCCGCGCCGGCCAAGCTCAACCGCATGCTGCATATTACCGGCCGGCGCGCCGACGGCTACCACGAGCTGCAGACGCTGTTCCAGTTCCTCGACCACGGCGACGCCCTGACGCTCTCGCCGCGTGACGACGGCGAGCTACGCCTGTCGCCGACGCTTCCCGGCGTCATTGAGGCGGACAACCTGGTCCTGCGCGCCGCGAGAACGCTGCGCGAGGCCACCGGCTGCCGGCAAGGCGCCGACATTCTTCTCGACAAGCGCCTGCCACTGGGCGGTGGCCTGGGGGGCGGCAGCAGCGACGCCGCCACCGCCCTGCTCGGCCTGAACCGCCTTTGGGACCTCGACCAGTCGCTCGACGTCCTGGCCGAGCTCGGCCTGGCGCTGGGCGCCGACGTGCCGGTGTTCGTTCACGGCCGCGCCGCCTGGGCGGAAGGCATCGGCGAACGCCTGACGCCGGTGGAGCTCGACACCCCCTGGTTCGTGGTCGTCCACCCCGGCGTGAGCGTATCCACGCCGGCGGTGTTCCAGGCCGCGGAATTGACACGCGACACCCCCCCGATTACCATGGCGCGCGCACTTCAGGGGGGAACGGCGAGCTGGCGCAACGACTGCGAGCCCACGGTCCGGGTACTGCATCCCGAGGTCGAGATCGCGCTCGATTGGTTGAGCGACCGGGCACCGGCCATGCTGACCGGAACCGGCGCCTGTGTCTTCGCCCGTCTGGACCATGAAGCCGATGCCGCGGCACTGCTGGCCGACATGCCACGCCGCTGGACGGCTTTCAAGGCCCGGGGGCGGAATCGCTCTCCTCTCCATGATGCTCTGGATCGATGACCGACCCCTCCATGACGTCGGCATGACCCGATCCGGCACGGTAAAGGTTGCTGGGGTATAGCCAAGCGGTAAGGCAGCGGTTTTTGGTATCGCCATGCGCAGGTTCGAATCCTGCTACCCCAGCCATTTCCCTTCCGGACGATCCGATCCGAACCCTGATGTCCCAACACTGCAAAGGTGGCTGCGCGTGTCAAAATTGATGGTTTTCGCCGGGAACGCCAATCCCGAACTCGCCCAGAAGGTCGCCGAGAGCCTGGACAACCGGCTGGGCAATGCCACGGTCGGCCAGTTCAGTGACGGCGAAGTCGCGGTCGAGATCAACGAGAACGTGCGCGGCAAGGACGTCTTCGTCCTGCAGCCCACCTGTGCCCCGACCAACGACAACCTGATGGAAATGATCCTGATGGTGGACGCCCTGCGCCGGGCCTCCGCCAGCCGGGTCACCGCCGTGGTGCCCTACTTCGGCTATGCCCGTCAGGACCGTCGCGTGCGCTCCGCCCGAGTGCCGATCTCGGCCAAGATCGTCGCCGACATGATGGTCAAGGCCGGCGTCGACCGGGTGATGACCATGGACCTGCACGCCGACCAGATCCAAGGCTTCTTCGACGTGCCGGTGGACAACGTCTACGGCTCGCCGATCCTGCTCGACGACATCGAGCGCCAGAACTATGACGACCTGGTGGTGGTCTCCCCCGACGTGGGCGGCGTGGTACGCGCCCGAGCCATCGCCAAGCAGCTCAACGCCGACCTGGCGATCATCGACAAGCGCCGCCCCCAGGCCAACCAGGCCCAGGTGATGCACATCATCGGCGAGATCGACAACCGCACCTGCGTAGTGGTCGACGACATGATCGACACCGCCGGCACCCTGTGCAAGGCCGGCGAGGCCCTCAAGGATCACGGCGCGCGCCGCGTGGTGGCTTACGCTACCCATCCGATCCTTTCCGGCCCCGCCGTCGACAACATCACCAGCTCGGTGCTCGACGAGGTGGTGGTCACCGACACCATCCCGCTGTCCGAGACCGCACGCCGCAGCGGGCGCATCCGCCAGTTGAGCGTGGCCGGGCTGATCGCCGAGGCGATCCGCCGGGTCAGCAACGAGGAATCCGTCAGCGCCATGTTCCACTAGGCACCGTCAGCGGAACATCGCGCGGATACGTGCCCCGGCTCGCCGGGGCGAATGGAACCACCGCCGTCTGGTCGCGGGCGCCGGTGGATTCCTTACTTCAAGCAAGAGGCAAACTCATGTCCGAATACACTCTCACAGCCAGCGTTCGTAACGACCTGGGGAAAGGTGCGAGCCGCCGCCTGCGTCGTGCGAACGAGCAAGTCCCGGCCATCATCTATGGTGGCGAGCAGGCCCCTCAGCCGATCTCCGTCGACAAGACGTCCTTCTACAAGGCGATCGAGGAAGAGGCCTTCTTCTCTTCCGTGATCACCCTGCAGCTGGACGGCAAGGCCCAGCAGGTCGTGGTGCGTGACCTCCAGCGTCACCCCTACAAGCCGCTGGTGACCCACGCCGACTTCATGCGCATCGATGCCACCCACGAGATCACCATGCGCGTGCCGCTGCACGTGGTGAACGCCGAGACCGCCAAGGGCGTCAAGGACGAAGGTGGCGAGCTGCACATCCTGGCCAACGAGGTCGAGGTCAGCTGCTTGCCGAAGGACCTGCCGGACTACCTGGAAATCGACGTCGCCGACGTCGCCCTGGGTACCACCCTGCACCTGTCCGACCTGAGCCTGCCGGCCGGCGTGACCGTGGTCGAGCTGACCCACGGCGAAGACCATGACCACGCGGTGCTGAGCATCACCCAGGCCAAGGTCCGCGGTGGCGAAGCCGAGGAAGGCGAAGAAGGCGAGTCCGCCGAGGGCGGCGCCGAGGACGAGGGCAGCGCCGAGTAATTCGGTGTTGCCAGGGCCGCGCCCTCTGGCGCGGCCCGCGTCATCCCGATCAAGCGCTCCGGCGCTTGATTTTTTTTGTGGTCCGCCAGCATGGCGGCCACCCCGAGGATCGCCGATACGGGCGTCATCGCCCGTTCCTGAAGATTGTTTGGAGGCAGTGAAGATGAGTCAGGTCAAAGCCATCATCGGACTGGCCAACCCCGGCACCGAGTACGAGGCCACCCGCCACAACGCCGGCGCCTGGCTGCTCGATACCCTGCTGCGCCAGGCCGGCGGAGAGCTGCGCCCGGACAAGAAGTTCCTCGGCCGCTACGCTCGCATCCAACTGGACGGCCAGGAACTCCATCTGCTCGAGCCCACCACCTTCATGAATCGCAGCGGCGGCGCCGTGGCGGCACTGGTGAAGTTCTTCAAGCTCGCCCCCGATGAGCTGCTGGTCGCTCACGACGAGCTCGACCTGCCGCCGGGCACGGCCCGCTACAAGACCGGCGGCGGCCACGGCGGACACAACGGCCTGCGCGATATCATCCGGGCGCTGGGCAACGACAAGGGCTTCCACCGCCTGCGCATCGGCATTGGCCATCCCGGTGACGCCCGCCAGGTCACCAACTACGTGCTGGGACGCCCCGGCAAGGCCGAGCGAGGGGCCATCGACGCGGCCATCGACGAGTGCCTGGCCACCCTGCCCCAGGCCGTGGCCGGCGACTGGACGAAAGCCATGCAACGGCTGCACAGCTTCAAGGCGTAAGCTGGAAGCTGGAAGCCAGCATATAGCACGCCTCCCAGGGGGGGAGTTTATTCTTCAAGCTTCCAGCCGCGAAGCGGCGCTCTTCCAGCTTATAGCCCATCCCTGCACCTTCTCGTACAATGGCGCCCACGAACTTTCGCGCGCACCACATCACTTTCAGGAACGACCCATGGGTTTCAACTGCGGTATCGTCGGCCTGCCCAACGTCGGCAAGTCCACCCTCTTCAATGCCCTGACCAAGTCGGGCATCGACGCCGAGAACTTCCCGTTCTGCACCATCGAGCCCAACGTCGGCATCGTGCCGATGCCGGACCCGCGTCTCGACCGGCTGGCCGAGATCGTGAAGCCAGAGAAGGTCATCCCGACCACCATGGAGTTCGTCGACATCGCCGGTCTGGTGGCGGGCGCCTCCAAGGGCGAGGGCCTGGGCAACCAGTTCCTGGCCAACATCCGCGAGACCCAGGCCATCGCCCACGTGGTGCGCTGCTTCGATAACGACAACGTCATCCACGTGGCCAACGAGGTCGACCCGCGGGCCGATATCGAGACCATCAACCTCGAGCTGGCGCTGGCCGACCTGGACACCGTCGATCGCGCCATCCAGCGCCTGGTGCGCGTGGTCAAGGGCGGCGACAAGGAGGCCATCGCCACCAAGGCGATCCTCGACCGCATCCAGCCGCACCTGGCCGAGGGCCAGCCGCTGAGAAGCGCAGGCCTCGACGACGACGAGAAGCGCCAGCTCAAGAGCTTCGGCTTCCTGACCCTCAAGCCGACCATGTACATCGCCAACGTCAACGAGGACGGGTTCGACGACAATCCCTACCTCGAGACGGTCAAGACCATCGCCGCCGAGGAAGGCGCCGTCGTGGTACCGGTGTGCAACCAGATCGAGGCCGAGATCGCCGAACTCGACGACGAGGAACGTGCCATGTTCCTCGACGAGATGGGCATGGAAGAGCCCGGCCTGGACCGCGTGATTCGCGCCGGCTACGAGCTGCTGGGCCTGCAGACCTACTTCACCGCCGGGGTGAAGGAAGTGCGTGCCTGGACCGTCAAGGTCGGCGCCACCGCCCCCGAGGGTGCCGGCGTGATCCACACCGATTTCCAGAAGGGCTTCATCCGCGCCGAAGTGGTGGCCTACGACGACTTCGTCTCTCTGGGCGGCGAGCAGGGCGCCAAGGATGCCGGCAAGTGGCGCCTGGAAGGCAAGGACTACGTGCTCAAGGACGGCGACGTGGTGCACTTCCGCTTCAATGTCTGAGGCCCTGTCCCGGACAGACGGCTTCCTGCGACACCGGCCCAGCGCCGGTGTCGCCTAGCTTCCGATCGGCCATGCCGCCATGTTAGAGGACCCCATCCTCACCAGGCCGATCTTCGCCCTGGCTCACGACTATCGGCACGGCTCACGCGTCGCGCGACACCAGCACGGCCACGCGCAGCTCCTGCACGCCCTGAGCGGTGTCGTCACGGTGAATACCGATGCCGGCACCTGGGTAGTACCTCCCGGGCGTGGCGTCTGGGTCCCCGCCGGAGTGGCACATGATCTAAAGATCGCCGGCCAGGTAAGAATGCGCACCCTGTTCGTGGACCCACTGGCTCGCGCCGATCTTCCGGAAAGTTGCCGAGTAGTAGACATCTCACCGCTGCTACGCGAGCTGATCGTCACGGCCATGGAGATCGACCACTCCTATGCGCTTGGCGGGCGGGACGAGCGAGTCATGGAACTCATCCTCGACGAGCTTCGGGTGTTGCCCATTCTGGCCCTGAACGTGCCATCACCAAGCAACCCCGTGCTCGCCGAGCTCTGTCGACGCCTCAGGGAGACCCCCGGTGAAAGCTGGACGCGCCAGGCCGCGGCCGAATCCATAGGCTTGAGCGACAAGACCCTGACGCGGCTGTTTCAACGCGAGACAGGGTTAAGTTTCGTTCAGTGGCTACGCCGACTGCGCCTGCTGATGGCACTGGATTCGCTGGCCGCCGGACACAGCGTCCTCGATGTTGCCCTGGATCTTGGCTATGAGAGCCCCAGCGCCTTTACCGCCATGTTCCGGCGCACGCTCGGCGTGCCTCCCAGCTTCTACGTCGGCAAGCAGCCAGCTCACGGTGCCAACTCGCCCGCCTGGCGCACCTAGGTTCTCTGACGGATCGTCAACAATCTCGCGGCCGCACCCAGAAGAGCGCGGATCGCCGCACCGGTCGAGTCTCCCTCGACAGCAACACCGAAACGATGATTGCCATCTTCATCCCGACACTCCACGTAAGCCACGGCACGACTCTCGGTATCGCCCCCCAAGCTATGTTCCTGATAGTCAACGATATCCAACCGAAGATCGAGCGGACCACGCAGGCTATCGACTACGCTCTCCAGCACACCACCACCGTGCCCCTGAAGCGCCAGCGTATGCCCGGCATGACACAGCAGCCCTTCAAAGCATTGGACGCGAGGGTCATCCCCACCCCCAGCACCTGTGATGCGATAATCCCCAAGTACCATCAAGGGGGTCCCATGCAGCCCGTAGGTCTCACGAAATAACTGCCAGATTCGCGCTGAGTCGAGCTCTCGACCGCTGGCATCCGAGTCGCGCTGTACCAAGCGACTGAATTCCATCTGCAGGCGGCGCGGCATTCTCAGCCCGTGGTCTTGCTCCAGCAGCCAGGCCACCCCTCCCTTTCCGGACTGGCTGTTCACGCGAATCACTGCTTCATAGCTTGCCCCCACATCGACAGGATCCAATGGCAGATACGGCACCTGCCAGCAACCCTCAGGATCACTGGCGCGAGCAGCAAAGCCCTTGCGAATCGCGTCCTGGTGCGAGCCGGAAAAGGCCGTAAAGACCAGCTCACCTGCATAAGGATGTCGCGGATGCACCGGCAGCTGATTGCACGACTCCACCACCCTGACTACCTCCGCCATATCAGAAAAATCGACGCCTGGGTCGATACCCTGGGTATAGAGGTTGAGCGCCAGGGTGACGAGATCGACATTGCCCGTCCGTTCACCGTTGCCGAACAGGCATCCCTCGACGCGCGCCGCACCCGCCAGTTGCGCTTGCTCGGCACAGGCGACACCGGTTCCACGATCATTGTGAGGGTGCACGCTGATCGTGATATGGGAAAGATCGGAGAAGTGTCGCATGAACCACTCGATCTGATCGGCATAGACGTTGGGGGTCGCCACCTCCACGGTCGCCGGCAGATTGAGAATCAAGGGCCGCTCCGCCGAGGGTTGCCAGGCCTGACACACCGCCTCGCAAATCTCCAGGGCAAACTCCGGCTCGGTAAAGCAGAAGGTCTCGGGCGAGTACTGGTAGATCCATTCCGTCTCCGGCTGCGCCTCGCACAGCTCACGGATCAGCCGAGTCCCGCTAACCGCCATGTCGATCGTGGCCTGCCGACCCTGGGAGAAAACCAGCTCACGGAATACCGGCGCAGTCGCGTTATACAGGTGCACGATGGCACGAGGCGCTCCTCTCAACGCCTCCAGAGTATCTCGTATCAGGTCCTCCCTGGCCTGGGTGATGACCTGAATCCAGACGTCGTCGGGGATACTGCCCCCATCGATGAGCCCACGGACGAAGCTGAAGTCGGTCTGGGACGCTGCGGGAAAGGCGATCTCGATTTCCTTGTATCCCAGCCTGACCAGCAGATCGAAGAACTGACGCTTGCGCTCGATGCCCATGGGTTCGATCAGGGCCTGATTGCCATCTCGCAGATCGGTGGAGCACCAACGCGGAGCAGCCTCGAGTCGACGCGATGGCCAGCGACGATCAGGCAGCTCGATGGAAGCAAAAGGACGGTACTTACGTTCGGGATGTTTCAGCATCTAGGGTTCTCCTCGTCAAAGAACCATCAGCTTCCCCCTTCCCTATCGAGACTTCGCCAGCGTACGAGACGGCCTTCGTCGCGAAATGGACAGGCATCGCACAACCGCCACCCGCAGCTCATCTTTCAATTTGACAAGAACGGCAAAAACAGTAGAATACGCCCCCGTTGTCCGGCTACGTAGCTCAGTTGGTTAGAGCACATCACTCATAATGATGGGGTCCCCTGTTCGAGTCAGGGCGTAGCCACCAAACATCGAAAAGCCCGCCTGGTTCGCCAGGCGGGCTTTTTTGGCTTCGGTAAACTCTCGAGAAAGGCTTCGGGCTTCGGGCTTCGGGCTTCGGGCTTCGGGCTTCGGGCTTCGGGCTTCGGGCTTCGGGCTTCGGGCTTCGGGCTTCGGGCTTCGGGCT
>NZ_JACHXM010000038.1 GCF_014192055.1 Halomonas organivorans
CAGCTTCCAGCTTCCAGCTTCCAGCTTCCAGCTTCCAGCTTCCAGCTTCCAGCTTCCAGCTTCCAGCTTCCAGCTTCCAGCTTCCAGCTTCCAGCATTGCCTTGTCGGCGCGCGGCATGTAGAATTCGCGCGCTCGACCGTTGTCGCCGCTGGCGGCAACCAAGAAGAATAGGGATGGTCCGACTCGCCGAGGCGGGGCAAGACCCAATACATCGATTTGGTGATTCACCCATGAAGACGTTCACTGCCAAGCCGCAGTCCGTCCAGCGCGACTGGTACGTCGTCGACGCTGCGGACAAGACTCTGGGCCGTCTGGCCACCGAGATCGCTCGCCGCCTGCGTGGCAAGCACAAGCCGGAATACACCCCGCACGTTGACACCGGCGACTACATCGTCGTGATCAACGCCGAGAAGGTGAAGGTCACCGGCAACAAGGCCAGTGCCAAGAACTATTATCGCCACACCGGCTATCCGGGTGGTCTGCGCTCCATGAACTTCGAGAAGATGATCGCTCACGCCCCCGAGCGCGTCATCGAGTCCGCGGTCAAGGGCATGCTCCCGAAGGGCCCGCTGGGTCGTGCCATGTATTCCAAGCTCAAGGTTTACGCTGGCACCGAGCACCCGCACGCCGCCCAGCAGCCGCAAGAACTGAACCTCTAAGGGAGCCATCGCCATGACACAGCAGTATTACGGTACCGGTCGCCGCAAGACCTCTACCGCCCGCGTCTTCCTGAAGCCGGGCACCGGTAAGATCACCGTCAACAGCCGCGAGCTGAACGAGTACTTCGGCCGCGTTACCGGCCGCATGGTCGTTCGTCAGCCCCTCGAGCTGACCGAGACCCTGGAGCAGTTCGACGTCTACGTCACCGTCAAGGGCGGCGGCGGTAGCGCCCAGGCCGGGGCGATCCGTCACGGCATCACCCGTGCCCTGATCGAGTACAACGAGGACTTCCGCAAGCCGCTGCGCGAAGCCGGCTATGTGACTCGTGATGCCCGTGAGGTCGAGCGTAAGAAGATCGGCCTGCGCAAGGCGCGTCGTCGTCCGCAGTTCTCCAAGCGCTGATACGCGACGCCAGCCGCATCAAAAACGCCCGGGTCCTTCGACCCGGGCGTTTTTTTGTGCGAGGTCAAGAATTTGTCGCTAACTTGTCAGGCGTCCATGAGGGTTTGTTGTGCGGGACGGTCCGTTTCCCTACCATGGAACTCATCGCGCAGTCCGTGGTCTCGGCGCGCTTGGTGCTCGTGAAGGAACGACGGGTAAGCAGATGGGAGAATTCCAAAAATGACAGACAGCGGCGTGAACAAGGGGCGGCGCCGTTTCCTCGTGGGCGCCACCTCCGTCGTCGGGGCGGCAGGCGCGGTCGGGGTAGCGGTGCCCTTCGTGGCTTCCTGGCAGCCCAGCGCCAGGGCGAGGGCTGCCGGGGCGCCCGTCAAGGCGGATATCTCCAAGCTCGAGCCCGGTCAGCGAATGACCGTCGAATGGCGCGGTCGGCCTGTCTGGATCCTCAATCGTACCCCCGAGATGATCGAGCGCACCGAGGCCATCGGTGCCGAGCGTCTCGCCGATCCCGAATCAAGGAAGCCCCAGCAGCCCGCTTATATCGAAGGGGATATGCGATCGATCCGGCCCGAGATCGGCGTGCTGATCGGCATCTGTACCCACCTGGGTTGCTCGCCGTTGTTCAAGCCGGAGCCCGGCAGCGTGGATGTCTCGGATTGGCCGGGCGGTTTCTTCTGCCCTTGTCACGGATCGCGGTTCGACCTGGCGGGACGTGTCTTCGTCAATGTGCCGGCACCGCTGAACCTCGAGGTTCCCCCCTATCGCTTCGAGAGCGATGACGTCATCGTCGTCGGCGAAGACAAGGAGACTGCCTGATGGGACATTCGAACAAGGCCAAGGCGGAGCGCGGCTTCATGCGCTGGGTCGATGATCGTTTCCCGGCGACCCAGATGTGGCAGGAGCATCTGTCCAGGTATTACGCGCCCAAGAACTTCAACGTCTGGTATTTCTTCGGCTCGCTGGCACTGCTGGTGCTGGTCAACCAGATTCTCACCGGCGTCTGGCTGACGATGAGCTTCAATCCCTCCGCGGAGGGGGCCTTCGCCTCCGTGGAATACATCATGCGCGATGTGGAGTGGGGCTGGCTGATCCGCTATATGCATTCCACCGGCGCCTCGGCCTTCTTCATCGTGGTCTATCTGCACATGTTCCGCGGCTTGCTCTACGGCTCCTACAAGGCCCCGCGGGAGTTGGTGTGGATCTTCGGCATGGCCATCTACCTGGCGCTGATGGCCGAGGCCTTCATGGGCTATCTGCTGCCTTGGGGGCAGATGTCCTACTGGGGGGCCCAGGTGATCATCTCGCTGTTCTCCGCCATTCCGGGGATCGGTCCCGATCTGGCCCAGTGGATTCGCGGTGACTACCTGATCTCCGGCATCACCCTGAATCGCTTCTTCGCGCTCCACGTGGTGGCGTTGCCGATCGTGATCCTGGCGCTGGTGGTGCTGCACATCATTGCCCTGCACGAGGTGGGGTCCAACAATCCCGATGGCATCGACATCAAGGGCAAGAAGGACGAGGCCGGCAAGCCGTTGGATGGCATTCCCTTCCACCCCTACTACACGGTGAAGGATCTCGTCGGGGTTGCGGTTTTCCTGTTCGTGTTCTGTGCCGTGATCTTTTATTTCCCGGAGGGCGGCGGCTACTTCCTCGAGAAGCCCAATTTCGAGCCGGCCAATCCGCTGAAGACGCCGGATCACATCGCCCCGGTGTGGTACTTCACGCCGTTCTACGCGATCTTGCGCGCTATCACCTTCTCGCTGTTCGGCCTCGAGGCCAAGTTCCTCGGCGTGATGTGCATGGGGGCGGCCATTGCCGTGCTGTTTGTCTTGCCTTGGCTGGATCGCAGTCCGGTGCGCTCCATTCGCTACAAGGGCTGGATCTCCAGGCTCATGCTGGCGCTGTTCGCCGTGAGCTTCGTCATCCTGGGGGTGCTGGGCGTATTGCCTCCCACCGCGGGTCGCACCGCGCTGGCCCAGCTGTGCACCGTGGTCTATTTCGCCTTCTTCCTGCTGATGCCGCTCTACACCCGGTGGGAGAAGACCAAACCCGTTCCGGAAAGGGTGACTGGCTAATGAAAAAGCGACTGCTTGCGCTGCTCCTCGCTCTGATGCCGACGGTCGGGTTCGCCGCAGAAGGCGGCGTGCACCTGCAGGAGATGACGCCGGACCTGCACGATCGGGCCTCGCTGCAGAACGGCATGAAGCTGTTCGTCAACTACTGCATGGGGTGTCATTCCCTCGAGCATCAGCGTTTCGCTCGCGCCGCCGAGGATCTCGACATGCCCCGGGACCTGGTTGAGGACAATCTGATCTTCTCCTCGGCGCTGGGCTTCAATGACCAGATGCACAACGCCATGAAGGCCTCCGACGGCGAGAACTGGTTCGGGGCGGCGCCGCCGGACCTGACGCTGGAGGCGCGGCTGCGCGGCACCGACTGGATCTACTCCTATCTGCTCGGTTTCTACCGGGATCCCTCTCGACCCACCGGCGTCAACAACCGGGTATTTCCGCTGGTCGCCATGCCCAATGTGCTGGAGTCGCTGCAGGGCGTGCAGGAGAAGGTCTGCGCCGCCTCGGATCATCCCATCGAGGGGGCCGAACTCGATCCGCTGACCGGCAAGTACCAGTCCTGCGAAACGCTGCGGGTCACCGAGCCGGGGCGGCTCGAGCCCGAAGCGTTCGAAGCGGCGGTCTTCGACCTGACCAACTTCCTGGCCTACGTTGGCGAGCCGTCCAAGCTTCAGGCCCAGGCGCTGGCGCCCAAGGTGCTGATCTTCATCTTCATCTTTGGCGTCATTGCCTACCTGCTCAAGCGCGAATACTGGCGCGATATTCACTGATCCGAACGGCAAGCGGCAGCGCAGGGCGCATGGCGACGGTCATGCGCCCTCGTCTGGTGGCATGCCCGTGGACAGGCATGCAGACGAGGCCCCCGAGAGTGGGTGCGTCGTGTTATCATCTCGGCACGAACTGATGCGAGGATTGTTTCATGGGTGTAGTGGCCAAGCGGTCGTCGATGATCTTCTACTCCGGGGGCGATGATCATTACAGTCATCGAGTGCGTATCGTGCTCGCCGAGAAGGGCGTGGCGGTGGATATCGTCGAGGTCACCGAGGATAGCCACCCCGAGGAGCTTGCCGATCTCAACCCTTACAACAGCGTGCCCACGCTGCTTGACCGTGATCTGGTGCTCTATGAGTCCAAGGTGATGATGGAGTACCTCGACGAACGTTTTCCGCATCCGCCTCTGTTGCCGGTATACCCGGTGGCGCGTGCCCAGAGCCGGCTGTGGATGCATCGCATCGAGCGCGAGTGGTGCCCGATGGTCGAACAGATCCAGAGCGGATCGAAGAAGGATGCCGACAAGGCGCGCAAGGAGCTTCGCGAGAGCCTGATCGGGATCTCGCCGATCTTCGAGGACATGCCGTTCTTCATGAGCGAGGAGTTTACCCTGGTGGACTGCTGCCTCGCGCCGATCCTGTGGCGCCTGCCGGTGCTCGGCATCGAGCTCCCGGAGAAGCAGGTCAAGCCGCTGATGGGTTACATGGAGCGCGTCTTCGATCGCGAGGGGTTCAAGGCGGCCCTCAGCGAGGGCGAGCGCGAGATGCGTCCCTGAATCTCTTTCACGCCCCGGCCCGAGGCCGGGGCCCCGAACCCAGGAGGGCCAACCGATGCAATCGAGTCGTCCCTATATCGCGCGGGCCCTGTACGAGTGGCTGCTGGACAACGAGCTGACACCCTATGCCGTGGTCGATGCCGAGCTAGAGGGCGTCGAGGTGCCGCGGCAGTTCGTGCAGAACGGACAGATCGTGCTCAACCTCGGCGTCAGCGCGATTCGCGACCTGTCGATGACCAACGAGGCGATCGCCTTCTCGGCGCGTTTCGGAGGTCAGCCGATGCAGATCATGGTGCCCATCGAGGCGCTGATCGCCCTCTATGCCCGCGAGAACGGCGTGGGCATGGTCTTCGGCCACGAGCCGGTGATGCCGGGGGTGGACGTCGACGACGAGCAGGCGCCCCAGGCCGATGCGCCGGGGCTGTCGAGCGTCGAGGCGGAAGGCGAGTCAACCGACGACGAGTCGAAGGAAGAGAAGGAGGAGGCGCCGAAGAAGGGGCGTCCCTCGCTGCGCGTGGTCAAATAGTGCCGCCGGGCCGTGTGCCTTCGGCGCAACGCAAGACGGCAGGCCTCTGGGCCTGCCGTCTTGCGTTCTGGTCGGCGAATCCGGGTGGGGCGGGTCAGTCCAGGTAGTCGAAGACCTTGACGATGCGCTGCATGCCGCCGACGTTGCGAACCGCAGCAACGATGCGTTCGGCTTCCGCGCGGCGCACGATGCCCATCAGGTAGACGCTGTTGTTTTCGGTGACGATGCGCAGGCGACTGGAGTCGATGGCTTCGTTGGCGACCAGGGCCGTGCGTATACGGGTGTTTAGCCAGGTGTCGGAGAGCTTCTGGCTGGCCGGCAGGTTGGCGGCGACGGAGAGTTCATTGTGGACGCGGCGCACGTTGCGGACATCGCCGGCAACGCGCTCGGCCATGTTCTTGAGCTCCTGGCTCGGCACCTGGCCGGTGAGCAGCACCACGCCGTTGAAGCTGTCGACGTTGATGCGGGCATCGCTCAGTCGCGCATCGGTGCTGCCGAGGTTGTGGGCGACCTTGGTCTCGATGCTCTCGTCCTCGACCTTGGTGCCGAGGGTGCGTTCGCCGTAGTTTTCGTTGATGGTGCCGGGGTGGGTGACCGAGCTGACGGTAGTGCAGCCGGACAGGGTCAGCATCAGGGCCAGGGACAGGCCGAGGAATCGGGACTTGCTGGGCATGGGCATCACTCGCTTGCGCCGAAGAGTTGTTCGTCGATGAGGTCGCACAGGCAGTGAATCACCAGCAGGTGAACCTCCTGGATGCGGGCCGTCGAGGTAGCCGGGACGCGGATCTCGCAGTCGTCCTGGCCGAGCAGGGAGGCCATGTTGCCGCCGTCGCGGCCGGTGAGGGCCACCACCGTCATCTCGCGGTCATGGGCGGCCTGGATGGCCTGGATGACGTTGCCGGAATTGCCACTGGTGGAGATCGCCAGCAGTACGTCACCGGGCTGGCCGAGGGCGCGCACCTGCTTGGAATACACCTCGTTGTAGCTGTAGTCGTTGGCGATCGAGGTCAGCGTCGAGGTGTCGGTGGTCAGTGCCAGGGCCGGCAGGCTAGGGCGCTCGCGTTCGAAGCGGTTGAGCAGTTCGGAAGAGAAGTGCTGGCTGTCGCCGGCACTGCCGCCGTTGCCGCAGGCCAGAATCTTTCCTTCGTTGACCAGGGCCTGCACCATCATCTGGCTGGCGACCTCGATGAAGGGCGGCAGCACCTCGCTGGCGTAGGTCTTGGTGTCGATGCTGGCGTTGAAGTGTCCGAGAATGCGGTTCTGGAAATCCATCGTGGCTTCCTGGTCCTTGGGCGGTCAGAACGCTTCGAAGGCCCCGCGCACCCACTCGAAGCCGAGGTCGGGCGGCGTGCCGGTCACGGCCAGCACATCGAAGCGGCAGGCACATGATAGCCGGTTGCGCTGAAGATAAAAACGCGCCGCCTGGACGAGGCGGCGCTGCTTGGTGGCGGTGACGGTCTCGAGCGGATGGCCGTGGCGGCTGCTGGCGCGATGGCGAACCTCGACGAACACCAGCACCTCGCCTTCGCGCATCACCAGGTCGAGCTCGCCGCCCTTGGCATGCTGATTGGTGGCCACCAGGTCGAGCCCCTGGCCGATCAGCCAGTCCGCGGCGACGCGCTCGATGTGCGCGCCGCGGCGTCGGGCGTCAGAGGGCCTGGCCATCGCCGAGGCGCCGCATGTCGATCAGCGGGCGGGGCACGCCGTCCGCGAAGCGCGCCCAGGGCAAGTCGCGATGGATGCGACCGTCGCGGTCGGCGCTCAGGGTGCCGGTCGCGCCGAACAGCTCGCTGCCCGGAATGGCCTGGAACTGCGGCAGTCGCCGAGCCAGTTCGTAGGCGTCGACGCCCATGGCCATCAGGCGGAACATGGTGGGATCGGACTCCTCGCGCAGCTGGCGATAGCTGTCGAGGAAGGGCAGGGCCTCTTCTCCGCCCACGGCGGCATCCGGAATCTGCCAGGGAATGTCGACGAACATCACGCCGTCGAGGTCCTTGTCGAGCCGCGGCTGGGGGCGTCCCTCGTAGAGATGCGAGGTCGCATAGACCGACAGGCCCTGATTGTAGGCGTAGTAGTCGATGGTCGGCGGCACCTGGCGAGCATAGTCGGGCAGTGCCAGCAGGAACAGCATGTCGGGTCGGCTCGAACCGAGGGCGCGGCGAGTGCTCTCGGTGGCCGGCCGGCCGGGGTTGTAGCGCACGGCGTTGGCGATCTCGCCGTCGCGCTCCCGCCAGGCCGCGGCGAAGGCCTCGCCGACCCGGCGGCCCCAGGCGTTGTCGGGTACCAGCAGCGAGGCGCTTCGTTTGCCGTCCTGGCGGCCGCGGGCCGCGACTTCACGCGCCTCGTCCTCGGCGGACAGGCCGTACTGGAAAAGCCCCTTGGCGCTGCTGTGCTCGTCCTCGCCGTAGTTGAGTGCCAGCGTCGGCATCGGTACCCGGTCGCGGCGCTCCAGGGCAGTGACGGCGTCCTTGTCCAGCGGGCCGATCACTACCTGGGCGCCCTGCCGCTGGGCCTCCTGATACAGGGCGTCGAGGTTGCCAGCCGAGGAATCCAGGAAGGTCAGCTGGGCGCCGCTGGCGCCGCCGTTGACGGTGTTCATGTGATGGGCCCGCAGCCCCTGCTCGATGGCATCGGCGACCCCGGCCAGGGGGCCGGATTCGGGCAGGAAGACGGCAATGTGGCGTACGTCCTTGCCGCGCAGTTCGCGCAGCGCCAGGATGTCGGCCGGCAAGCGGCGTGCCGCGGGGTGCTGGGGGTTGCGGTTGCGCCATTCGTCGAGGCGGGTGAACAGTCGCTGGATATCGCCGCCGCTGGAGCGCACCAGGTCGGCCAGGTCGAGCCAGGCCAGGGTCGGGTCATCCGCGCCGTCGCGCAATTCGGCGATGGCGCCGGGTGCCAGGCTCGAGAGCTGTTCCCAGATGGGGTCGTTGAGATCGACTCGTCCTGTGTCGGCCTGCAGGCGAAGCAAGGCGCGCGCGGCCGCCTGGGGCTCGTCGACCTGGCCCAGGGCGCGGGCCTGTCGTTCGCGCAGCAGGTCGGCCTGATCGCGGGGCAGTTGGATCTCGTCGAGCAATTGCGCTGCCTGGATCACGGCCCAGGGATCGTCCTCGGTGTCGCCCAGGTCGGAGAGCAGCAGCGCCCAGCGGCCACGAGCGTCGGGGGAGAGGCGGCTGTCGTCGATCTCCTTGGCGATTTCCAGCGCCTGGGGGCGGCTGCCCTGGCGTGCTAGGATGTCCGCCGCCTGGAGGCGGGACAGGGCCGCCTGCTCGGGGGCCTGTTGCTCGGCCTGGGCCAGTAGCTGGTCCGGATCGCCGGTGGGCTGTCGCTCGGTCACGGCGGGCTGGAAGGCACAGCCGGCCAGCCACAGCGCCATCAGGGCAGCGGCCAGCGGGCCGCGAGACGAAATCTTCATGAATCCTTCCTTGTCCTCACGTGCGGAGTGCATCCCGGGAGCCGAAATGTCAGATGCCATTGAAGGGGTATTGTACGTGGTCGCCACGCCGATTGGGAATCTGGACGACTTGAGTCCCCGGGCCGCTCGGCTGTTGGGCGAAGTCGATCTGGTGGCCGCGGAGGATACCCGTCATACCTCACGGCTGTTGCGCCACCTCGGGATCGCCCCGTCAACGCTGTCGCTGCATGAGCACAACGAGGCCGCCCGAGTCGACCAGATCGACGCACGGCTGGCCGCCGGGCAGTCCGTCGCACTGGTCAGCGATGCCGGTACGCCGCTGATCAGCGACCCCGGTTTCGTGCTGGTGCGCGAGCTGCGTGCTCGCGGCCGTCGCGTGGTGCCGGTGCCGGGTGCCTGTGCCCTGGTGGCGGCACTGTCTGCCGCTGGCTTGCCGACCGATCGCTTCCTGTTCCAGGGCTTCCTGCCCGCCAAGGGCGGGGGGCGGCGCGGTCGGCTCGAGGCGCTGGCCGAGCGCGAGGAGACCCTGGTGTTCTATGAGTCGCCCCACCGCATCCGTGACACCCTGGCCGATCTGGCTGCCGTGCTTGGCGCGCGGCGGGTGGTGCTGGCCCGCGAGCTGACCAAGACCTTCGAGACCTTCCTCGAGGGGAGTGCCGAGGCGCTGCTCGCACGACTCGCCGAGGATCCGGATCAGGCCCGCGGCGAATTCGTGGTGATGGTGGCCGGTGCCCAGCCCAAGGCCGGCGGAGATGCCTCGATCATCGAGGCGGATGCCCTGCTCAAGGCGATGCTTGCCGAGGGGGTCGGGGTCAAGCAGGCCGCGGCGGTGACCGCGCGTACCCTGGGTGGTGCCAAGAAGATCTGGTATGCCAGAGCGCAGTCCCTCAAGGACGGGGATTGAGGGGGTGCCGGGGCGCTGGTATGCTTGCCGCGGGAGTTGGCCAGACAGTCGCCGCCGGAGAAATCCGGGGGAGGAAAGTCCGGGCTCCACAGGGCAGAGTGCCAGGTAACGCCTGGGCGGCGCGAGCCGACGGAAAGTGCAGCAGAGAGAAGACCGCCTACGTCTCCTGCGGGAGGCCGGTAAGGGTGAAAGGGTGCGGTAAGAGCGCACCGCGCGCCTGGTAACAGTGCGTGGCACGGTAAACCCCACTCGGAGCAAGACCAAATAGGAACCCCATGGCGTGGCCCGCGCTGGGTTCGGGTAGGTTGCTCGAGGGCGACGGTGACGTCGCCCCTAGAGGAATGGCTGTCCTCGACAGAACCCGGCTTATCGGCCGACTCCCACGAATTTCCATCGCCGTTTTGCGGCGCCCTGCCAGCCGCCACCGAGAATCGCATGACGTCATCCGCCCCCGAACACGCCTCCCGCGGCTTTCGCCATGCCAGCGTGCTGCTCGATGGGGCGGTCGAGGCCCTGATCCACGATTCTGCCGGGGCCTATCTCGATGGCACCTTCGGCCGTGGCGGTCATTCCCGTGCGATACTCGAGCGCCTGGCGCCCGAAGGACGCCTGCTGGCGATCGATCGCGATCCCCAGGCCATCGTCGAGGCGGCCGCGATCGACGATCCGCGCTTCGCCATCGAGAGAGGTGAGTTCGCGCGCCTTGGCGAGTTCGCCGAAGCGCGCGGCCTGCATGGCCGGCTGGCCGGAGTGTTGCTCGATGTCGGCGTCTCCTCGCCCCAGCTCGACGACCCCGAGCGCGGCTTCAGCTTCCTGCGTGACGGCCCCCTGGACATGCGCATGGATCCGTCCCGCGGCGAGAGCGCCGCGGACTGGCTGGCCCGGGTCGATGAAGGCGAGATCGCCCGGGTCTTCAAGACCTACGGCGAGGAGCGCTTCGCCCGTCGGCTGGCCAAGGCGATCGTGGTGCGCCGCGTCGAAACGCCTTTTACCCGCACCGCCGACCTGGCCGAGGTGATCAAGGCGGCGCATCCCGCCTGGGAGAAAGGCAAGCACCCGGCCACCCGGGCCTTCCAGGCGCTGCGAATTCAGGTCAACGGCGAGCTCGATCAGCTCGATGCCGCCCTCGAGGCGGCCCTGGAGGCGTTGGCCCCCGGCGGCCACCTGGTAGTGATCAGCTTTCATTCGCTGGAGGATCGCCGGGTCAAACGTTTTATCCGCGATCATGTGCGCGGTGATACGCACTTGCCCAAGGGCGTGCCGCTGCGTGACGACCAGATCCAGCGTCGCCTCGAGGCCCTGGGCAAGGCGCGCCGACCCGGGCCGCAGGAGGTCGAGGCCAATCCCCGTGCCCGCAGTGCGGTGATGCGCGCGGCGCGCAAACGATACTGAGGTTGACATGGCTCAGGGACGTGATGCCACCTCCGCTTTCGCCTGGCCGCTGCGCCTGCGTCTGACCCTGGCGCTGGTCGTCAACGGTGCGCTGCTGCTGGCCTGCCTGGGCGCCGCCCTGGTGGTGATTGCCACCAGCCACCATACCCGTGAGCAGTATGCCGAGCTGCAACGGCTCGAACGCGAGCAACAGCAGTTGCAGACCGAGTGGGGGCAGCTGCTGCTGGAGGAGAGTGCCTGGTCCTCGCCGTCGCGCATCGAGCGTCTGGCCAGCGAGCGTCTCGAGATGCGCCTGCCGGATATCGACGAAGTGGAGGTCATTCGCCCATGAGCGCGACGCCACGCAGCGAGAGCGCGCGTCGCCGGACCTCGGCGCCGATGGGCCAGGCCCGCTACCGGGTGATGCTGGGGCTGGTGCTGCTCGGCCTGGCGCTGCTTGCCGGTCGCATCGTCGACCTGCACGTCTTCGACCGCTCCTTCCTTCAGGGGCAGGGCGATGCCCGGACCCTGCGCGTCGATGCCATCCCCGCCCACCGTGGCATGATTACCGATCGCCACGGCGAGCCGCTGGCGATTTCCACTCCGGTAGTGACGCTGTGGGCCAATCCACAGGACTTGCCCGACGACGGCATCCAGCGGCTGCGGCTGGCGCAGGCACTGGGGCAGGACCTGGATGCTCTGAATGCACGCATCGATCGCTATGCCGAACGCGAGTTCATGTATCTGCGCCGCCGCATGACCCCCGAGGCCGCCCAGCGCGTGCTCGACCTGCGTGTTCCCGGTGTGCACAAGCGGGCCGAGTACAAGCGCTATTATCCGGCCGGTGAGGTGATCGCCCAACTGGTCGGTGTGACCAACATCGACGACCAGGGGCAGGAAGGGCTCGAACTGGCCTATCAGCCCTATCTCTCCGGTGAACCGGGGCGTCGTCGGGTGCTCAAGGATCGTCGCGGCCGGCTGGTGCGCGATCTCGAGGTGCTGCGCGAGGCCGAGCCCGGCGGCGACCTGACCCTGTCGATCGATCAGCGCCTGCAGTACATGGCCTACCGTGAGCTCAAGACGGCGGTGGACGAGAACAACGCCGACGGTGGGGTGCTGGTGATGCTCGATGCCCACACCGGCGAGGTGCTGGCCATGGCCAACCAGCCGTCCTACAACCCCAACAATCGCGCCGGTATCGACCCCGACGGGTTGCGCAACCGCGCCATCGTCGATGTCTACGAGCCCGGCTCGGTGATCAAGCCCCTGGCCATGTCGGCCTTGCTCGAAACCGGCAAGTTTCCCCCGGATACCGTGGTGGATACCTCGCCTGGCTGGATGGTCATCGACGGCTACACCATCAAGGACGTTGCCAACTACGGCAAGCTGACCCTGTCCGGTATCCTCGAACATTCTTCGAACATCGGCATGTCCAAGCTGACCCTGCAGCTGGATGATCCCGTGGTGCCCCAGCGTTACCGGGCGTTGGGGCTCGATCAGGCGCCGGGCACCGGCTTCCCCGGCGAGGCCAGCGGCAGCGTGCCGTCGCCGCGGGTCTGGTCCAGCAGCCAGTGGGCCGCGCTGTCCTACGGCTATGGCCTGTCGGTGTCGGCGCTGCAGTTGGCCAGCGCCTATACCGCCATCGCCAACCACGGCGAGCGCCTGCCGCCGTCGCTGCTGCGGCTCAACGAGGCTCCGCAGGGGCAGCCGGTCATAGAGCCGGCGGTCGCCGACCGCGTACTGGGCATGATGGACCAGGTGGTGGCCCCGGGGACCGGTGCGCGACGCGGCCTCGTGCCGGGCTACAGCGTGGCCGGCAAGACCGGTACGGTGCGCAAGACCGGTGGCTCGGGCTACGAGGACAACGCCTATCGCTCGCTGTTCGTAGGCATCACGCCAGTGTCGGATCCTCGACTGATCGCCGTGGTGATGATCGACCACCCCCGCGGCGACTCCTATTATGGCGGCGCCGTGGCCGCGCCGGTGTTCTCCCGGGTAGCTGGCAATGCGCTGCGCATCCTGGACGTGCCGCCGGATCAGGCGGAGACAGACTAATGAGGGCTGACTCGCCCGCTCACCGAGAGGAAAGTTCGCCATGGACGTCACCGCCGCCCGCCTGATCGCCGCCTTGGCAGCTCTCTGGCCCCGTCAGAGCGATGCCCTGACGGGGCTCGCCCTGCCCGAGCGGCTGCGACTGTGTCTGGACAGCCGCGAGTTGGCGGCTGGCGACGTCTTCGTCGCGGTGCCGGGCGTGGCGGCGGATGGTCGGGACCACGTCGGCGAAGCCCTCGAGGCCGGCGTGACGCTGGTGCTCGCCCACCGCGACGACGCAGCCGTGCTGCCGGACGATCCGCGGGTCGTGGCGCTGCCGCATTTGCGCCAGCGGCTCGGTGAGCTGGGGCGCGATCTGTTCGCGGTGCCCGAGACGCTGGAGGCGGTCGGTGTGACCGGCACCAACGGCAAGAGCTCGGTCACGCACTATATCGCGGCACTGAGCGAACGCCTCGGCCGGCCGGCCGGCATGGTCGGCACCCTCGGGCACGGTCGTCCCGGCGCGCTCGTCGAGGGGCGGTTGACCACGCCGGGGCCTCTGGCGCTGCAGGCCGCTTTGGGCGATTTGGCCGCCGAGGGCGTCGAACGGGTCGCCATGGAGGCCTCGTCGCACGCCCTGGAGCAGGGGCGGCTCGATGCCTGTCGTCTTGCCGCGGGGGTGTTTACCAACCTGAGTCGCGATCATCTGGATTACCACGGCAGCATGGCCGCCTACGCCGCGGCCAAGGCTCGCCTGTTCCGTCGTGCCGAGCTCGAGTTGGCGGTGGTCAACGCCGATGATCCCCTGGCACGGCTGATGCTGGCCGGCCTTGGCGAGGGCGTGAGGGTGCTGGCGGTGGGCGAGGGCGACGCCGTGATCCTGCGGGTGGTGGATTGGATTCCCCACGGCGAAGGGCAGCGGGCCCTGGTGGCTACGCCCGACGGCGAGCGCGTGCTGTCGCTGGCGCTGATGGGACGCTTCAACCTCACCAACGTATTGCTTGCCATCGCCGCCCTGTACGGGCTGGGCGAGGATCTCGATGCCCTGTTCGAGGCCGCCGGCGATCTCGCGCCGGTGCCGGGCCGTATGCAGGCGCTGGTCGGTGAGGGCGCGCCCACGGTGGTGATCGACTATGCCCACACCCCGGATGCCCTGGAGAACGCCCTGCAGGCGCTACGCGCGCATCTGCCCGACAGCGGCCGGCTGTGGTGCCTGTTCGGCTGCGGCGGCGATCGCGATGCCGGCAAGCGCCCGCTGATGGCGGCCGCCGCCGAGCGCCATGCGGATCGCCTGGTGATCACCGACGACAACCCCCGCTCCGAGGCGCCGGCGGCGATCCGTCAGGCAATGATCGAGGGATTGTCCGAGGCCGGCCGTGAGACCGCCGAGGTGGTCGACGGCCGCGCCCGGGCGATCCGCGAGGTCATCCGCGAGGCCGCCGCCGAGGACGTGATCCTGATCGCCGGCAAGGGCCACGAGGCCTACCAGGAGATCGCCGGGGTGCGCCATGCCTTCTCGGACCTTGCCGAGGTCGAGGCGGCGCTGGCCGCCCGACGGGAGGGCGAGGCATGAGCGGCATCGGTCTCGACACGCTGGCCGAGGTCGCGACGGCGCTCGGCTGCGACGCGCCTGAAGGCGATGTGTCGGTGGGCGAGATCGTCACCGATACCCGCCGTCTGGCGCCGGGGGCGCTGTTCGTGGCGCTGACCGGCGAGCGCTTCGACGGTCACGACTTCATCGCCCAGGCTCGTAAGGCCGGTGCAGTGGCCGCGGTGGTCGAGCGTCGCGTCGACGACCCGCTGCCGCAGCTGGTGGTGGCCGATGCCCGGCTGGCGCTGGGTCTGCTGGGCCGCGCTCGGCGCCGTGCCTGGGGAGGCCCGCTGGTGGCGGTGACCGGCAACAGCGGCAAGACCACGGTCAAGCAGATGCTGGCCACGCTGCTGGCTCGCCGCGGCGAGACGCTCGCCACTCGAGGCAACCTCAACAACGATATCGGCGCGCCGCTGACCCTGCTGGAGCTTTCCCCCGAGCATCGCCAGGCCGTGGTGGAACTCGGTGCCAATCACCTCGGCGAGATCGCCTGGACGTCGAGCCTGGCCGAGCCGCAGGTGGCCGTGATCACCAACGTCACCGGCGCCCACGTGGGGGAATTTGGCGGCCTGGGACGCATCGCCCAGGCCAAGGCCGAGATCCTGATGTCGCTGCCGGGCGACGGGGTGGCGGTGCTCAACCGTGACGACCGCTATTTCGCCAGCTGGGCTAGCCTCGCGGCCCCTCGTGAGGTGCTGGATTTTGCCATCGAGGCCCCAGCGCGTCTGCGAGCCGAGACACTGGTTTGCGATGCGCTTGGACGCTATGCTTTCACGCTGTTTTGCGACGATCGTGAACTGGGACGCGTCCAGTTGGCCCTGCTTGGTCGTCATAACGTCGCCAATGCGCTGGCAGCGGCGGGTGCCGCTCTGGCGCTGGGCCTGGCAGAGGACGACGTGGTGGCCGGTCTCGAGGCGGTGACGCCCATGGCGGGACGGCTCAGCGTAGTGGCGGGCATCAAGTCCTCGCGGGTGCTGGACGATAGCTATAACGCCAACCCCGGTGCGGTCAAGGCCGCCCTCGAGTTGCTGGCCGGCCTGCCGGGACCGCGCTGGTGCCTGCTGGGCGCCATGGGCGAACTGGGCGAGGCCTCGGCGAGCTTGCACGCCGAGGTTGGCCGCTACGCGCGCACGCTTGGCATCGATTTTCTCGGCACCTTCGGCGAGGCGGCGCGTCCGGCCAGCCGGGCCTACGGCGAGGCGGGTTGCCATTTCGACGATCGGGAGGCGCTGACGCGCCACGTCCTCCATCATCTGCCGCCAGGGGCCAGCGTGCTGGTCAAGGGGTCGCGCAGTGCCGGCATGGAAGCCGTGGTAGCGGCGCTGTGTCCGGATGCATCAAGGTAAGGCATTACATGCTGCTCTTTCTGGCTGAATTACTGGCGCAATTCCAGAGCGCCTTCAACGTCTTCAACTATCTGACCCTGCGCATGATCCTGGGCACCCTGACCGCCCTGGTGCTGTGCCTGTGGCTCGGCCCGGTGGTGATCCGCCGGCTGGTGGAACGCCAGATCGGCCAGGCGGTGCGCGACGATGGCCCGCAATCGCATCTCTCCAAGGCCGGCACCCCGACCATGGGCGGCGCCATGATCCTGATGGCGATCGCCGTCAGCACTCTGCTGTGGGGAGACCTTCGCAACCACTACGTCTGGGTGGTGCTGGCCGTGACCCTGGGCTTTGGCGCGATCGGCTGGGTCGACGACTACCGCAAGGTGGTGGAGAAGAACCCCCGTGGCCTTCCGGCGCGCTGGAAGTACTTCTGGCAGTCGGTGATCGGCCTGGGCGCCGCCGTCATCCTCTACGTCACCGCTGCCTCGCCGGTGGAAACCAGCTTGATCCTGCCGCTGTTCAAGGACTTCGTGCTGCCGCTCGGCGTGTTCTACGTCGTGCTCACCTATCTGGTGATCGTCGGCAGTTCCAACGCCGTGAATCTCACCGATGGTCTGGACGGCCTGGCGATCATGCCCACCGTGCTGGTGGCCATGGGGCTGGCGGTGTTCGCCTATGCCAGCGGCAACGTGGTGTTCGCCGAGTATCTGCAGATCCCGATGATTCCCGGTGCCGGTGAGCTGGCGGTGTTCTGCGCGACCATCGCCGGCGCTGGCCTCGGCTTCCTGTGGTTCAACACCTACCCGGCTCAGGTCTTCATGGGCGACGTGGGCGCACTGGCCCTGGGGGCCGCGCTCGGCGTGGTCGCGGTGATCGTGCGTCAGGAGATCGTGCTGTTCATCATGGGCGGCATCTTCGTCATGGAGACCGTCTCGGTGATTCTGCAGGTGGGCTCCTACAAGCTCACCGGCCGGCGTATCTTCCGCATGGCGCCGCTGCACCACCACTACGAGCTCAAGGGCTGGCCGGAGCCGCGTGTCATCGTGCGTTTCTGGATCATCACCGTGGTGCTGGTACTGCTGGGGCTGGCCACCCTGAAGATCCGCTGAGGAACTGTCGATGGTCAAGGTGCCCAATGGCGTTACGCTAGTGGTCGGGCTCGGGGTTTCCGGGCGTGCCATCTGCCGTCACCTGGAACGGCAAGGGCAGCCGTTCATGGTGGCCGACACGCGCGCCGCGCCGCCGGGACTGGACGATTTCCGCGCCGCCCATCCCAACGTCGCGGTCCACTGCGGGCCGCTGACCGAGCTGGAGATGAGCGGGGCCCGTGAGGTGGTGGTCAGCCCCGGCGTGGATCCACGAAGCCCCGGGCTCGATGCGCTGGCCGGGCGTATCTCCGCCTCGGGCGAGCCGCTGCTGATCGGCGAGATTGCACTGTTCGTGCGGGCCGCCCGTGCACCCATTGCCGCCGTCACCGGGGCCAATGCCAAGTCGACGGTGACGACTCTGCTCGGCGAGATGGCCGCCGAGGCCGGTCGGCGCGTGGCAGTGGGAGGCAATCTCGGTACCCCGGCGCTCGACCTGCTCACCGAGCGGCCCGACGCCGAGCTGTTCGTGCTCGAACTGTCGAGTTTTCAGCTCGAGACCACGCCCAGGCTCGGCGCCGAGAGCGTCGCCTTTCTCAACCTTTCCGAGGATCACCTGGACCGTCACGGTGACCTTGCCGGCTACCGTGCCGCCAAGCAGGCCATCTTCCGCGGCGCTCGCCATGCGGTGGTCAACGCCGAGGACCCGGCGACCTGGCCGGACGTGCCTCCGCCGGCGCTCGAACGTTTCACCACCGCGGCCCCCGCGCTCGTCAGCGAACATGAGCCGGCGGAGTGGGGTATCGCGATACATGATGACGGCGCGGGCCCTTGCGATTGGCTGATGCACGGGGAGACGGCGCTGATGCCCGCCGCGGCGGTGCGCCTGCCGGGGCGCCACAACCAGGCCAACGCCCTGGCAGCGTTGGCCATGGGGCATCGCCTCGGCCTGGGATTTCCTGCCATGCGCCGCGTGCTGGAACGCTTCTCCGGCCTGCCGCATCGCGGCGAACTGGTGGCCGAGTTCGGCGGGGTGCGCTGGATCAACGATTCCAAAGGCACCAACGTGGGCGCCACCCTGGCCGCCATCGCCGGACTCGGCCCGACGCTCGACGGCCGGCTGATCCTGCTCGCCGGCGGAGAGGGCAAGGGCGCCGACTTCGCGCCGCTGGCTGCACCGCTGGCGCGCCACGCTCGTGAGGCGGTCCTGTTCGGTCGCGACGCCGAGCGGTTGGCGGCGGCGCTCGACGGCGCCGTGGCGCTGACCCGGGTCGACGACCTGGCGGCCGCCATGGCCCGGGCCGTAGAGCTCGCCGAGCCCGGCGATTGCGTGCTGCTGTCGCCGGCCTGCGCCAGTCTCGACCAGTTCCCCAACTACCAGGCCCGCGGCGAAGCCTTCCGGGCGGCCGTGCAGCGTCTGGCCGAGGAGGGCACGACATGAGTCGCCTGTCCCGCCTGCGCGACCGGCTGTCTACCGCCGACCAGCCGGTCGACGGCTGGCTGCTGATCGCGGCACTGTCACTGCTGCTGATCGGCTGGGTGATGGTCACCTCGGCCTCTACCGAGGTGGCATCGAGCCTGACCGGCAACGCCTGGTATTTCAGCATGCGTCACGGGGCCTTCCTGCTGGTGTCGCTGGCGGTGGGAGCCCTGGCGCTGCGCGTGCCGCTTGCCTGGTGGAAGGCCAATGGCCCCTTGCTGCTGCTGGTGGGGATCGTGCTGCTGACCCTGGTGCTGGTGGTCGGCCGCGAGGTCAACGGCAGCAAGCGTTGGCTGTCGCTGCCCGGCGTGCCCTTCAACCTGCAGGCCTCCGAGATCGCCAAGCTGTGCCTGATCGCCTATCTGGCCGGTTACCTGGAGCGTTTCCTGCCTCAGGTGCGCCGTGAGTGGGGCGCCTTCCTGCGCCCGCTGGTGGTGCTGGGGCTGCTCGGTGGCCTGCTGATCCTCGAGCCGGACTACGGCGCCGTGGTGGTGATGACCGGCTGCGTGATGGGCATGCTGCTGATGGCCGGCGCCCCCTGGGGACGCTTCCTGCTGCTGATGGTGCTGGTGGCCGCCCTGGGCGCCCTGGTGGCGATCGCCGAACCCTATCGCATGGCGCGCCTGACCAGCTTCGTCGACCCCTGGGCCGACCAGTTCGCCAGCGGCTATCAGCTGACCCAGGCGCTGATCGCCTTCGGACGCGGCCACTGGCTGGGGACCGGGCTCGGCAACAGCGTGCAGAAGCTGTTCTACCTTCCGGAGGCGCATACCGACTTCGTCTTCGCCGTGCTCGCCGAAGAGCTGGGTCTGGTAGGGGCGATTACCGTCATCGGGCTGTTCGCGCTGCTGGTGTGGCGGGCCATGGCGGTGGGGCGTCGCGCCGAGCTGGCCGGTCTGGCGTTCGCCGCCTACGCCAGCTATGGCATCGCCCTGGTGATCGGCGCCCAGGCCTTCATCAACATCGCCGTGAGCAGCGGGATGCTGCCCACCAAGGGCCTGACCCTGCCGCTGCTGAGCTACGGCGGCTCGAGCCTGGTAGTGAGCTGCATCATGATGGCGCTGCTGCTGCGGGCCGACATCGAGACCCGCCAGGCGCTGCGCCGTGCCCGGCCTACCGCCGCACGAAGCGGGGCACCCGACAACCGCAAAGGAACGCAAGCATGAGCCGACGCAACGGGCGACGCGCCTTGATCATGGCCGGTGGCACCGGCGGCCATGTCATCCCGGCCCTGTCGCTGGCCCGGGCGCTGGTGGCCCGCGGGGTCGAAGTCGAGTGGCTGGGTAGCCCCCGGGGCATCGAGAATCGCCTGGTGCCCGAGGCCGAACTGCCGCTGCACCGCATCGCCGTGAGCGGACTGCGTGGCAACGGCCTGACCGGCTGGTTGATGGCCCCCTGGCGCCTGCTGCGCGCGGTGTGTGAGGCCGGCCGGGTGATTCGCGACTTCGATCCCCAACTGGTGGTGGGCCTCGGCGGCTTTGCCAGCGGTCCCGGGGGGCTTGCCGCCTGGCTGGCCCGCCGGCCGCTGGTGATCCATGAGCAGAACGCCGTGGCGGGGCTGACCAACCGGGTGCTCGCGCGGCTGGCTCGGCGGGTCTATGCCGCCTTCCCCCAGGCCTTTCCGGGGCGCGCCGAGGTGGTCGGCAACCCGGTGCGCGACGAGATTGCCGCCCTGGGCGAGGCGCCTCGCAAGGCCGCTGCCATGGCGGAGCGTCCGCTACGCCTGCTGGTGGTCGGCGGCTCGCTTGGGGCGTTGGCGCTGAATCGTGGTGTGCCCGAGGCGCTGGCCCGGTTGCCCGAGTCCGATCGCCCCGTGGTGCGCCACCAGGCCGGACGCGACAAGGATCCGGCGACCCGTGAGGCCTATGAACGGCATGGCGTCGAGGCCGAGGTCACTCCCTTCATCGACGACATGGCGGCGGCCTACGACTGGGCCGATCTGGTAGTGTGCCGCGCCGGCGCCCTGACCGTGGCGGAGCTGGCGGCGGCGGCGAAGCCGGCGCTGTTCGTGCCCTTCCCCCACGCCGTGGACGATCACCAGACGGCCAACGCCGCGGCCCTGGTGGAAGAGGGGGCAGCCGCCCTGATGCCGCAGGCCGAGATGACCGCGGCGGCGCTGGCCGAACGGCTGGCGACGCTGCTCGACCCCGATACCCTTGCCACCATGGCGGCGCAGGCGCGACGCTGTGCCCACCTCGATGCCGTCGAGCGGCTGGTGGCCGGTTGCATGGAGACAGCTTTTGAGTGACGAGACCCTAGGGCCGGTCCCCGGCCAAGCCACGCCCCCGCGTCCCGGGCGCGGACTGGGCATGCGCCGCATCCGGCGCATTCACTTCGTCGGCATCGGCGGCGCCGGCATGTGCGGTATCGCTGAGGTGCTGGCCAACCAGGGCTATGCGGTCAGCGGCAGCGACCTCAAGGCATCGCCGGTGGTCAGTCGGCTGCAGGCGTGTGGCATCCGTGTGGCGATCGGCCACGCCGAGGACAACGCCCGCGACGCGGATGTCGTGGTGGTGTCGACCGCGGTCGACCCGACCAATCCCGAAATTCGCTGGGCCCAGGAACATCGCGTGCCGGTGGTGCGTCGCGCCGAGATGCTCGCCGAGCTGATGCGCTTCCGCCATGGCATTGCCGTGGCCGGCACCCATGGCAAGACCACCACCACCAGCCTCACTGCCACGCTGTTGGGTGAGGGCGGGCTGGATCCCACCTTCGTGATCGGCGGGAAGCTGACCAGCGCCGGGACCAATGCGCGGTTAGGCGAGGGCGACTACCTGGTGGCCGAGGCCGACGAGTCGGATGCCTCTTTCCTGCACCTGCAGCCGATGGTGGCCATCGTCACCAACATCGATGCCGACCACATGGCCACCTACGGCGGCGACTTCGAACGCCTCAAGGGCACCTTCGTCGAGTTCCTGCACAACCTGCCGTTCTATGGGCTGGCGGTGCTGTGCATCGACGATACCAACGTGCGCGGGCTGATCGAGCGAGTCAATCGCCAGTTCGTGACCTATGGTTTCAGCGCCGATGCCGACTATCGGATCGAAGACTTCGAGCAAGCGGGCGGCGAAGTTCGTTTCAACGCGCGACGCCCCGACGGCCTGGCCTCGCTGCCGGTTCGCCTAGCCATGCCGGGGCGCCACAATGCCCTGAACGCCTTGGCCGCGATCGCCGTGGCCAGCGACGCCGGGGTCGACGATGCGGCCATCCTGCGCGGCCTGGCGGGCTTTGCCGGCGTCGGTCGCCGCTTCCAGGTGCACGGACACTTCGCGACGCCGGCCGGCGACGGCGAAGTGATGCTGGTCGATGACTATGGCCATCATCCGCGGGAAGTGGAAATGGTCATCAGAGCGGTGCGCGACGGCTGGCCCGAGCGGCGTCTGGTGATGGTCTATCAACCGCATCGCTATTCGCGGACCCGGGATCTCTATGAGGATTTCGTTCGCGTGCTGGCGGGGGTCGATACCCTGTTGCTGCTCGATGTCTATGCGGCCGGCGAGCCGCCGCTGCCGGGTGCCGACGGCCGCAGCCTGGCCGGCTCGATTCGCCAGCGCGGCGAGGTCGATCCGATCTTCGTCCAGGACAAGGACGAACTGCCGGGACTGCTGGCCAAGGTGCTGCGTCCCGGCGATATCCTCATCACTCAGGGCGCCGGCGACGTGGGCGGCATCGCCCAGCGTCTGGCCGATGCCCGACTGGCGCTTGGCGAGGTGTCTCTATGACGGTGCAGACGACCGGCCAGGGCCGGGTGGTAGTGGTGTACGGCGGTGATTCCGCGGAGCGTGAGGTATCGTTGAAAAGCGGTGCGGCCGTGCTGGCGGCACTAAGGCATAGCGGCGTCGACGCCATCGGCTTCGATCCCGCCGAACAGGGCGGGCTCGCCGGCCTCGAGGCGCTTGCTCCCGATCGGGTCTTCATTGCCCTGCATGGTCGAGGCGGCGAGGACGGGACCCTGCAGGGCGCCCTCGAGCTGCTGGGGATTCCCTATACCGGTAGCGGGGTGCTGGCCTCGGCGCTTGGCATGGACAAGCAGCGAACCAAGCTCGTCTGGCAGGCCCTGGGGCTGCCGACCCCCGAGAGCGTGATGCTCGGCCCCGATGCCGATTGGCCGGCAGTGGCCGAGCGGCTGGGGCTGCCGCTGATCGTCAAGCCGGTGCACGAGGGGTCGACGCTGGGCATCACCATCGTCGAGACGCCTGAAGCGCTGGAGGCGGCCTATCGCGATGCCGCGCGCTTCGATGCCCGGGTCATGGCCGAGCGTTTCGTGCGGGGCGAGGAGTATACGGTGTCGCTGCTCGGCGACGAGGCCCTGCCGGCCATCCGTGTCGAGGTGCCGAGCGGTTTCTATGACTACGAGGCCAAGTATCTTTCCGACGAGACTCGCTACCACCTGCCCTGCGGGCTGGAGACGGACGAGGAGCGGGAGCTGGCCGATCTTTGCCGTCAAGCCTTCGCCGCCGTGGGCGGCGCGGGCTGGGGGCGGGTCGACGTGATGCGCGACGCCCAGGGACGCTTCTGGCTGCTGGAGGTCAATACCGTGCCCGGCATGACCGACCATAGCCTGGTGCCCCAGGCCGCCGCTCATGCCGGCCTGGACTTCGATGCGCTGGTGCTGCGCATCCTCGACAGCGCCGGGCAGGGGTGAGCCGATGGCGCGTCGCGGAAGCCTGATCGGCGTTCTGTTGCTGGCGCTGGTGCTCGGCGCCGGCGGCCGAGCCCTGTGGCTGTGGCTCGATCGCCCCATCGAGCGGGTATCCATCCGCGGCGACCTGGAGCGGGTCAGCGCCGACTATCTGCGTCGCCAATTGGCGCCACTGGTGCGAGGCCAGACCTGGCTGTCGGCCGATCTCGGCAGCCTGCGCGATCAGGCTCGGGACATCGGCTGGCTCAGCGAGGTGCGGATCCGCAGGGAATGGCCCAATGCGCTGGTGTTCGAACTCGTCGAGCAGGTCCCGGTGGCCCACTGGAACGATGATCGTCTGCTCAACCCGGCGGGGGAGCCCTTTGCCTTCGCTCCCTTGCCGGCGCCCGGCGGGCTGGTGCATCTCGCCGGGCCGGCTGGCAGCGGTCCCGAAGTGCTGGCTTATCACGACGACCTGGCCGAGCGACTGGCCGAGCACGGCCTGACGCTGCGTCAGTTGCGTCTCGAGGATCGCGGTGCCTGGCGGCTTCAGGTCAAGGGGGGCATATGGGTCATGCTGGGGCGCAATAACCGCGAGGCCAGACTGGCGCGTTTCCTGGCGGCATGGGATCGCGAGTTCGCTGATTTGGCGTCGCATATTCGCTACATCGATCTGCGCTATCCCAATGGCGTGGCCGTTGCCTGGCACGGTGAAACCGAACCGGTGGTGGCCAGCGCGTCGACAGGAAGCTGATCGCTCATCTCGTGGCGCATGACCCATTCATGCCGATTGTCAGGTATTTCTTTTGGGTGAAAATCGCCGTATCGTGACGGATGTTTTTCGCCATGGGCTGGTTAAGCACGGGAAGTTGTTCCTATAATTGGCCCAGGTTTTTTCGTTGTAAACACGTCACCCCCCAAGCGGGTCAGGCTCGAGGAGATTTCCCGGCTCATGTCAGGTCCATCCAATGCGTCCAATATGGTAGTCGGGCTGGATATCGGAACATCCAAGGTCGTGGCGATCGTGGGCCAACCCACCGACGATGGCGGCATCGAGATCGCCGGTATCGGCTCTCATCCCTCGCGTGGGATGAAGAAGGGCGTGGTCATCAACATCGAGTCCACGGTGCAGTCGATCCAGCGGGCCGTGGAAGAGGCCGAGCTGATGGCCGGCTGCGACATCCATTCCGTCTACGTGGGCATCGCCGGTAGCCACATCAGCTCGATGAATTCCGACGGCGTGGTGGCGATCAAGGAGCGCGAGGTGGCACCCACCGATATCGAGCGCGTCATTGATTCGGCCCGTGCCAGGGCCATCTCCGAGGGGCAGCGCGTGCTTCACGTGTTACCCCAGGAGTTTGCCATCGACACCCAGGGGGGCATCCGTGAGCCGCTGGGCATGTCAGGGGTGCGCCTGGAGGCCCGAGTGCACCTGGTGACGGCCGCGCTCAATGCCGTGCAGAACATCGAGAAGTGCGTGCGCCGCTGCGGGCTCGACGTGGATGCCATCATTCTCGAGCAGCTGGCCTCCAGTCACGCGGTGCTGACCGAGGACGAACGCGAGCTGGGCGTGTGCATGGTCGATATCGGGGGCGGGACCACCGATATCGCGGTGTTCACCGAAGGTGCCATTCGCCATACCGCAGTGATTCCCATCGCCGGCGACCAGGTGACCAACGATATCGCCATGGCGCTGCGCACCCCTACCCAGCATGCCGAAGAGATCAAGGTCAAGTATGCCTGTGCCTTGACGCAGCTCGCCGCCAGCGACGAGATGATCAAGGTGCCGAGCGTCGGCGACCGACCGGCCCGCGACCTGTCACGCCAGTCGCTGGCCGAGGTGGTGGAGCCGCGCTACGAAGAGCTCTTCACCCTGGTGCGCGATGAACTGCGCCGCAGCGGCTTCGAGGATCTGGTCGCTGCCGGCGTGGTGCTGACCGGTGGAACCTCGCGCATGGAAGGGGTGGTCGAGCTGGCGGAGGAAATCTTTCACATGCCGGTGCGGATCGCTTGCCCGCAGAACGTGCGCGGTCTCGCCGATGTGGTACGCAATCCGATTTATTCGACGGGGGTCGGTTTGCTACATTACGCTCTAAACGAGGCCCGTCAGGGGCACGGCCAACAAGAGTCGTCGGGCAGCAGCATGTCGGCGCAACCGAGGCGGGGTGACGTCTCCCGGCGCGGAGCAGGGGAAGGGATTCCGGCGCTGGTAAAGCTCAAGGGCTGGTTCAAAGGAAATTTCTGACAGGGCCGCGCACGCGGTCCAGGAGACGGGGCTAATGTTCGAACTGGTAGACAGCGCACCCTCAAGCAGTGCGGTCATCAAGGTCATCGGTGTCGGCGGCGGCGGCGGCAATGCCGTCAATCACATGGTCGAGAGCAGCATCGAGGGCGTCGAGTTCATCTGCGCCAACACCGATGCCCAGGCGCTGAAACGGGTGGCGGCCAAGACCGTCCTCCAGCTCGGCAGCGAGATCACCAAGGGCCTCGGGGCCGGTGCCAATCCCGACGTGGGGCGTCAGGCCGCCATGGAGGATCGCGAGCGTATCGCCGAACTCCTCAATGGCGCCGACATGGTCTTCATCACCGCCGGCATGGGTGGTGGCACCGGTACCGGCGGCGCGCCGGTGGTCGCCCAGGTGGCCAAGGAGCTCGGCATCCTGACCGTGGCCGTGGTCACGCGTCCCTTCCCCTTCGAGGGGCCCAAGCGCATGCGGGCCGCCGAGGAGGGCATGAAGGAGCTGTCCGAGCATGTCGACTCGCTGATCACCATCCCCAACGAGAAGCTGCTCTCGGTGCTCGGCAAGAGCGCCAGCCTGCTGACGGCCTTCAGCGCCGCCAACGACGTGCTGCTGGGCGCCGTTCAGGGCATTGCCGAGCTGATCACCAGCCCCGGCATCATCAACGTCGACTTCGCCGACGTGCGCACCGTGATGTCCGAGATGGGCATGGCGATGATGGGTACCGGTGGTGCCACCGGCGAGAACCGGGCCCGCGAGGCCGCCGAAAAGGCGATTCGCAGCCCGCTGCTCGAGGACATAGACCTCCACGGCGCTCGCGGCATCCTGGTCAACATCACCGCCGGGCCGGACCTGTCGATCGGCGAGTTCAACGACGTGGGTGCCACCGTCCAGGAGTTCGCCTCCCAGGACGCCACCATCGTGGTCGGTACGTCCATCGACATGGAAATGACCGACGAGCTTCGGGTCACCGTGGTGGCCGCTGGGCTCGATGGTCAGCGCCCGCAAGCCTCGGCCCATCGCGAGAGCGGCCGGCGCGAGGCGGCGGCCTCCGGTGACTATCGCCAGCGTCAAGCCGCCGCTGCCGGGCGTGCACAGCAGGCCGCGGTCAATCGTGGTGCAGCGACGGCGCCCAAGCCCGAGCCTCAGGAGGCATCACGGGCCCAGCAGGAGCCGCGCAAGTCCCAGGATCTCGATGACTACCTGGATATCCCGGCTTTCCTGCGTCGGCAGGCTGATTGAGAGTCGCTATCGTCCACATAGGCCCCGTTAGCGGAAGTTATTTTTGTTGAAACGTGCGTTCGGTGTTATAGTGAACGGTGTTTGATAATCACCGACTGCCTGGCGACTGCCCATGATCAGACAACGCACACTCAAGAACGTCATTCGCGCCACCGGCGTCGGCCTGCACTCTGGCAAGAAGGTCTATTTGACCCTTCGGCCGGCGCCGGTCGACACCGGCATCGTCTTCGTTCGCACGGACCTGGAGCCGGAAGTGCAGATCCCGGCGCGCGCCGAGAGCGTGACCGACACCACCCTCTGTACTGCCCTGTCCAAGGATGGCGTCAAGGTGGCGACCGTGGAACACCTGATGTCCGCTCTCGCAGGCCTTGGCATCGACAATGCCTACGTGGATGTCAGCGCGCCGGAGGTGCCGATCATGGATGGCAGCGCCGGGCCTTTCGTGTTCCTGATCCAGTCCGCGGGAATCGCCGAGCAGAATGCCGCCAAGAAGTTCATCCGCATCAAGCGGGAGGTGGTGGTGCGCGATGGCGACAAGGAAGCCGTGTTCCTGCCGCACCAAGGCTTCAAGGTGTCCTTCGCCATCGATTTCGATCATCCGGTGTTCGAGGACCAGAAGCAGAATGCCGTGGTCGATTTCTCCACCACCTCCTTCGTCAAGGAAGTGTCCCGGGCCCGGACCTTCGGCTTCATGCGCGATCTCGAGCACCTGCGCTCCAACAATCTGGCGCTGGGCGGCAGTCTCGACAATGCCATCGTCGTCGATGACTATCGCATCGTGAACGAAGGTGGGCTGCGCTATGACGACGAGTTCGTCAAGCACAAGGTGCTGGATGCCATCGGCGATCTCTATCAGTTGGGGCATAGCCTGATCGGCGAGTTCCGGGGCGTGAAGTCCGGGCATGCGTTGAACAACCAGCTGTGCCGGGCGTTGATGGAAAACCAGGATGCCTGGGAGATCGTGACCTTCGAGGAAGAGGCCGCCAAGGCGCCGATTTCCTATGCGGCGCCGGCCATGGCCTGACCCCGGCTCAGCCGGGAGCCGCAAGCTTGAAGACAAACAACCCCACTGGCAGGCCCAGCGGGGTTGTTTCGTATCAGGCCGAGGCCATGCTGCGTTCCAGCTTCCAGCTTCCAGCTTCCAGCTTCCAGCTTCCAGCTTCCAGCTTCCAGCTTCCAGCTTCCAGCTTCCAGCTTCCAGCTTCCAGCTTCCAGCTTACGGCTCGCGCTCCGCATGAGAGGCGAGGCGCTTCAGGGCGCTCTTGAGTCGCGGGTCTTCCACATCGTCGGCGCAGCTGGAAAGCTCGTCGGCGGCGCGGGCGGGCAGTCGGCGAGTCTGACGCACCGGCGCCTTTGGAGGGCGCACAGGGCGGACCTTGAAGTCGAAGCCGGTTACCGCGGCAAATCCGGGAAGTTCATGGAGCAGCTGCAGCAGGCGTGCCTGCTCGTAGCGCAGGCGGGTCAGCCAGACGGCGCGGTCGGTGATCACCGTCAGCCGCCCCTGGTGAAAGCCGCCCACGAACATGTGCTCGCCGAGTTCGGCGGGCAGGTGATCGCGCAGGTGGCGCTGGGCCATATCGATCAGCCGGGCCCGGCGCATCAGATCGCCGAGATCCCCTCGACCGTCCAGTAGCCGGGACATGGGCTGTGCTCGGAACCGCTTAACCTTTATACTCATCAGCTTGATTCTCGGGGTGTGACCCTGGGGAGTTGCCGTCGGATGTCGCTTCGACGGCCCTCGAAAGCATGAGCCTAGCACAGGCATGGGAGTCCCTCGACAGCATGGCCAGCAGCCCGACCGCGGAGACACGTTCGTCAGCCCTCGCCGGAGATTTCTCCCCGGCCGAGGCGGCAACGTCGCGCCGTCCCACCGAGCGCCGGGCGCCTCGCTGGTGGCTGGCCGGCCTGCTGGTGGGGTGTCTGTTGCCGGCAGGGCTGACCCCGCTCGACGTGGCGAGGCCCGCCGAGCGCATCATCCAGATCTGCATCCTGGCTCCGGCGCTGATCCGCGCCAGCTCCCGGCTCCAGGCGCGGCGGCGCGCCCGCCGCCGCTGGCCGCCGGCCAGCCGCCGCCCATCGCCATCGCAGGGGGGCCTTGCCGGGCGCCCCATGGCCACTTCGGTGCTGCGCGCCGTGGCGGGCCACGATGTGCTGAATCGTCGCGGGCCGCCGATGGCTCGTCTCTTCCCCATGACGAGCGGCCGGGAGTGTCTCCCGGCCTGAGGCACCCGCAGCGACTGGATCTTTCATGATCAACAACCTGTTACGCAAGGTCGTCGGTTCCAAGAACGACCGTGAAGTGAAGCGCATGGGCCGCACCGTGGCCCGTATCAACGCCCTCGAGAAGGACCTGGAGACGATCGACGACGCGGCGCTCCAGGCCCGCACCAGCGACTTCCGCGAGCGCCTGGCCGGCGGCGAGGAGCTCGATGCCCTGCTGCCGGAGGCCTTTGCCACGGTGCGCGAGGCCAGCAAGCGCGTCATGGGCATGCGCCACTTCGATGTCCAGATGATCGGCGGCATCACCCTGAACGGTGGACGCATCGCCGAGATGAAGACCGGCGAGGGCAAGACCCTGGTGGCGACCCTGGCCGTCTACCTCAATGCCCTGCCGGGCGATGGCGTGCACGTGGTCACCGTGAACGACTACCTGGCCCGCCGCGACGCCGATTGGATGCGCCCCCTCTATGAGTTTCTCGGTCTGTCCGTGGGCACCATCTACGCCGGCCAGACGCCCGAGGAGAAGCGCGCGGCCTATGCCTGCGACATCACCTACGGCACCAACAACGAGTTCGGCTTCGACTACCTGCGCGACAACATGGCGTTCTCGCTGGAGGACAAGGTCCAGCGAGGGCTGAGCTATGCCATCGTCGACGAGGTCGACTCGATCCTGATCGACGAGGCGCGAACGCCGCTGATCATCTCCGGGGCGGTGGACGAGAATACCGAGCTGTACAAGGTCGTCGATCGCCTGGCGCACCATCTGGCCGCCTGCACCGACGAGGAAGACCCGGAGAGCGGCGACTTCACGCTGGACGAGAAGCAGAAGCAGGTGGAGCTGACCGAGGGAGGTCACCACCGGGTCGAGGAACTGATGCGCGGCCAGAGCCTGCTGGGGGAGGAGGACTCCCTCTATGCCGCCCAGAACCTCAACCTGCTGCAGCACATGCACTCGGCACTGCGGGCCCGCCATCTCTACCAGCGTGACGTCGATTACATCGTCAGCGATGGTCAGGTGGTGATCGTCGACGAGCATACCGGCCGTTCCATGCCGGGCCGGCGCTGGTCCGAGGGCCTGCACCAGGCGGTCGAGGCCAAGGAGGGCGTGACGGTCCAGCGCGAAAGCCAGACGCTGGCCTCCACCACCTTCCAGAACTACTTCCGCCTGTATGACAAGCTGTCGGGCATGACCGGCACCGCCGACACCGAAGCCTTCGAGTTCCGGCAGATCTACGGCCTGGACGTAGTGGTCATTCCCACCAACCGGCCGTTGGTTCGCCGTGACCAGAACGATCTCGTCTACCTGACCGCCGAGGAGAAATACGAGGCCATCATCGAGGACGTCAAGGCGCAGACCGAGGCCGGTCGACCGGTGCTGGTGGGTACTGCCTCCATCGAGACATCCGAATACCTGGCCGGGCTGATGAAGCGGGCGGGGCTGGACTTCAACGTGCTCAACGCCAAGCAGCACCAGAGCGAGGCGCAGATTATCGCCCAGGCCGGTCGCCCCGGTGCCATCACCATCGCCACCAACATGGCGGGCCGCGGTACCGACATCGTGCTGGGCGGCAACTGGGAAGCCGAGGCGGCGCAACTCGAGTCCCCGAGCGAAGAACAGATCGAGCGCCTCAAGTCCGAGTGGCAGTCGCGCCACGAGGCGGTGCTCGAGGCCGGCGGCTTGCACGTGGTCGGTTCCGAGCGCCACGAGTCTCGACGCATCGACAACCAGCTGCGTGGGCGCGCGGGCCGTCAGGGCGATCCCGGCTCGACGCGTTTCTTCCTGTCCCTGGAAGACAACCTGATGCGGCTGTTCGGCTCCGAGCGCGTGCAGAAGCTGATGCAGGCCCTGGGCCTGGAGCGCGGCGAGGCAATCGAGCACAAGATGGTTTCCAACGCCGTGGAGCGCGCTCAGAAGAAGGTCGAGGGACGCAACTTCGACATTCGCAAGCAGTTGCTCGAGTACGACGACGTGGCCAACGACCAGCGTCGCGTTATCTACGAGCAGCGTAACGAGATCCTTGCCGCCGATGATGTCTCCGAGAACGTCACCGGCATCCGCACGGAGGTGCTCGACGAGGCGATCAGCGAGTTCGTGCCGCCCCAGAGCCTGCCCGAGCAGTGGGATCTGGCCGGCCTCGAGTCGCATCTCAAGTCCGAGTTCAATCTCGAGGCGCCGGTGCAGCAGTGGGCCGAGGAGGATCAGCGCTTCCACGAGGAGCAGCTGCGCGAGCGACTCCAGGAGATGCATCGCCAGGCCTACGAGGAGAAGGCCGAGATCGCCGGCACCGAACTGATGCGACGCTTCGAGAAGCAGGTGATGCTCCAGGTGCTGGATACCCGCTGGAAGGAGCATCTGCAGTCCATGGACCACCTGCGGCGCGGCATTCATCTGCGCGGCTATGCCCAGAAGAATCCCAAGCAGGAGTACAAGCGCGAGTCGTTCGAGCTGTTCCAGATGCTGCTCACCAACATCAAGGCCGATGTCACGCGCATCCTCAGCCACGTCAAGGTGCGCCGTCCCGAAGAGGTCGAGGCCCTGGAGCAGCAGCGTCGCGAGTCCCTGGAGCGTGAGAAGGCGGCTGCCGCCAGCCGACACGATGCGCCCGAGGCCGCCGAGGAATCGGAGTCCGAAGCGTCCACCGCGCCGGGAAGCGATGGTCGGCCGCTGCGTCGGGAAGGCCCCAAGGTGGGGCGTAACGATCCTTGCCCCTGCGGCTCGGGCAAGAAGTTCAAGCAGTGCTGCGGCAAGCTGAGCTGAGCGACGGGTCACGGGCTACGGCTTGCGGGTCGCGAGGCACCGAGCATCATCCTGCTCGAAGCTCGAAGCTCGAAGCTCGAAGCTCGAAGCTCGAAGCTCGAAGCTCGAAGCTCGAAGCTCGAAGCTCGAAGCTCGAAGCTCGAAGCTC
>NZ_JACHXM010000039.1 GCF_014192055.1 Halomonas organivorans
CTGGAAGCTGGAAGCTGGAAGACAGCATGAACCCCGCCATCATCGGGTCAAGGGTTTTCTTCCAGCTTCAAGCTTATGACTTCAAGCTCCGGGCGTAGCCCGGCCGGGTTTTCTTCCAGCTTCAAGCTTATGACTACAAGCTCCGGGCGAAGCCCGGCTCTTCCAGGTGCGAAGCACCGCTCTTCAAGCTTGGGACTCGTCGTCCTGGTGCTTGGCGGCGGTTTCCTTGATCAGGGTCTCCAGCTCGCCGTTCTGGTACATCTCGACGACGATGTCGCAGCCGCCGACCAGCTCGCCCTCGACCCACAGCTGCGGGAAGGTCGGCCAGTTGGCGACCTTGGGCAGCTCGGCGCGGATGTCCGGGTTGTCCAGCACGTTGACGAAGGCGAAGCGCTCGCCGCAGGCCATCAGGGCCTGGACGGTCTGGGCGGAAAAGCCGCACTGCGGCAGCTGGGGAGTGCCCTTCATGTAGATCAGGATCGGGTTCTCGCTGATCTGGCGCTGGATGTTCTCGACGGTGGTACTCATCTGCATTCCCTCTGGATCGGTGGTGGCCTCCGCCCCGCGGGCAATACCCGAGCGCGCCGGTCGGCCTTCGATGGGCACATTGTACGGATGCCAGGCGCGTTGCGCATCCCCCGTCGGCTGGCTAGGATGGTCGTTTTTTCCCGTGGAGTGACGCCATGGCCACCCGCCATTTCCTGACCCTGCTCGACCTGAGTCCGGAAGAGCTGCGCTACCTGATACAGCGCGGCATCTCGATCAAGAACGGCCTGAAGACCCACGGCCCGACCTACACGCCGTTCGCCAACCGGACCCTGGCGATGATCTTCGAGAAGTCATCGACCCGTACCCGGGTGTCGTTCGAGACCGCCATGGCCCAGTTCGGCGGCCACGCCCTGTTCCTCTCCCCCCGCGACACCCAACTAGGCCGCGGCGAGCCGATCGGCGACACCGCCCGGGTGCTCTCGGAGATGGTCGATGCGGTGATGATCCGCACCTTCTCCCACGCCGGGCTCGAGACGTTCGCCGCCGCCAGCAGCGTGCCGGTGATCAACGCGCTGACCGACGACTATCACCCCTGCCAGCTGCTGGCCGACGTCATGACCTGGACCGAGCTGCGCGGCAGCGTGCGCGGCCGCACCGCAGTGTGGATCGGCGACGGCAACAACATGTGCCACTCCTGGATCAACGCCGCCCGCCAGTTCGACTTCCAGCTGCGCGTGGTCTGCCCCGAAGGCTACGAGCCCCGCCAGGACATTCTCGACGCGGCCGGCGACCGGGTGACCATCCACCGCGACCCCTTGGCCGCCGTGGAAGGCGCCGACCTGGTGACCACCGACGTCTGGGCTTCCATGGGTCAGGAAGAGGAACAGGCCAAGCGCGAGGCCGACTTCGCCGGCTTCCAGGTCAACGAGGCGATGCTCGACCGCGCCGCCGGCGACGTGCTGTTCCTGCACTGCCTGCCGGCCCACCGCGGCGAGGAGATCAGCGAGACCCTGCTCGACGATCCTCGCGCCGTGGTCTGGCAGGAAGCCGGCAACCGCCTGCACGCTCAGAAGGCGCTGATCGAGTTCCTGCTGCTGGGCCGTGTCGACAACTGATCGCCCCGCACCCAACGGCCAGTTCCGCGACGCCCCGCTCATCATGAGCGGGGCGTCGTCGCTTGTGCGGCGCCTTCACTCCAGGCAGCTCCTATGCCCGCACACCAGACTACGACCTTGGTCTAACACCCTGTCCTCGCTATAATGCAGCGCAACATCCGCCACCGCGAGGAAGGCTGCCCGCCCATGACCGCCCCGGACCCCGGCAACATCGCCCAGCGCAGCCTGCGCCAGTGCCTGTGCAACATGGCCACCCTGCTCTATCGCCAGGGCCACGTCCTGGAGACCGTCTCCAGCCCACATCGCGGCCTCGACGACCGAGCGCTGCGGCGACTCGCCCAGGCCGAGCGCGACTGGCCGAGCCACCAGCGCACGCTTGAGCAAAGCGAGGCCGCCACCTACAACATCCAGCGACGCTTCGTGCTGACCGACCTGGGGCGCGAGCTGCTGTTCGAGATGTTTGGCGAGGGCGCCGCCGATATCGCCTGAGAGGAACTTGGCGACTTGCGTCAACTCGACGTCGCCTTTGGCACATTTCTCCCCGCCGCCATGACGGACACTCCCTGCAGGTTTTGCAAGGAGGTCCCCATGAACCGCAACGTCATTCTCACCTGTGCCATCACCGGCGCTGGCGACACCGCCGGCAAGAACCCCAACGTGCCGGTCACGCCCAAGCAGATCGCCGACGACTGCATCGCCGCCGCCAAGGCCGGCGCCAGCGTCGCTCATATCCACGTGCGCGACTCCGAGACCGGCGGCATCAGCCACTCCACCGAGCACTTCCGCGAGGTGATGGATCGCGTCCGCGAGGCGGACACCGACATCGTCATGAACATCACCGCCGGCGGCGGCGGCGACTGGATCCCCGACGCCGAGGACCCGACCCGCGGCGGCCCGGGCACCGACATCCAGACCCCGGCCGAGCGCCACGCCCCGGTGGGCGAGCTGTTGCCCGAGCTGTGCACCCTGGACTGCGGCAGCCTCAACTTCGGCGACATGGTCTACGTCAACACCGCCGACTGGCTGCGCGAGCACGCTCGCCTGGTGCAGGCCGCCGGCGTCAAGCCCGAGCTCGAATGCTTCGACCTGGGCCACGTATGGTTCGCCCGCCAGCTCCAGCAGGAAGGCCTTCTGGACGGCGACCCGCTGTTCCAGCTGTGCCTGGGCATTCCCTGGGGCGCCGAGGCCGACCCCGAGACCATGCTGGCGATGCGCAACAAGCTGCCGGAAAACGCCAACTGGGCGGCCTTCGGCATCGGCCGCCAGCAGATGCCCATGGTCGCCCAGGCCATGCTGCTCGGCGGCCACGCCCGCGTCGGCCTGGAAGACAACCTCTACCTGAGCAAGGGCGTGAAGGCGACCAACGCCCAGCTGGTCGAGAAGGCCGGCACCCTCATCGACAACCTTGGCGGGCGCATCATGACCCCGGCCGAGACCCGCGCGCACCTGTCGCTGCGCGACCCGCGCACCGGCCAGACCGTTGCACAGGCCGCAGGAGGTGACGCATGAGCCGCCAACTCTCCGTCATCGGCACCGGGGTGATCGGCAACGGCTGGATCGCCCGCGCACTGGCCCAGGGCTGGGATGTGGTCGCCTTCGATCCGGCCCCGGACGCCGCCGAACGCACCCGCGCCTTCGTCGACAACGCCTGGCCGTCGCTCGAGAAGCTCGGCCTGGCCGAGGGCGCAGCCCCTACGCGACTGACCTTCGTGGCGAGCCTCGAAGAGGCCGTGGCCGGCGCCGACCTGATCCAGGAGAACGTGCCCGAGCGCCTCGAGCTCAAGCGCGAGATCCTCGCCGCCATCGACGCCGCGGCGGCGCCCGGCGCGATCATCGGCTCCTCCACCTCGGGCTTCAAGCCCAGCGACCTGCAGCGAGACTGCGCCTGGGTGCCGGGTCGGGTGATCGTCGCCCACCCCTTCAACCCGGTCTACCTGCTGCCGCTGGTGGAGCTGGTCGGCGGCGAGGCCACCGAGCCCCGCCAGATCGAACAGGCCCAGGCGCTCTACCAGGAGCTGGCCATGCGTCCACTGGTGGTACGCCGCGAGATCGAGGGCCATATCGCCGACCGGCTGATGGAGGCGCTGTGGCGCGAAGCGCTGCACCTGGTCAACGACGGCGTGGCCACCACCGAGGAAGTGGACGCCGCGGTGGTCTACGGCTGCGGCCTGCGCTGGTCGCTGATGGGCACCTTCCTGACCTTCCACCTGGCCGGCGGCGAGCAGGGCATGCGTCACATGCTCGAGCAGTTCGGCCCGGCGCTGAAGCTGCCCTGGACCAAGCTCGAGGCGCCCGAGCTCACCGACGAGCTGATCGACAAGGTCGTCGAGGGCTGCGAGTTCCAGGCCGCCGAGCGTCCGGTCGCCGAGCTGGACCGTCGCCGCGATGACTTCCTGGTCGAGCTGCTCGACCTGGTGCAGAAGTACTGGCCCGAGGCCGAGGGCCTCGAGGGACGCATCTGATGGCCCTGCTCGAGACCCGCGTCGCCCCGGAGTGGGTCGACTACAACGGCCACATGAATGACGCCGAGTACGCCCGGGTGTTCTCCCTGGGCGTGGAGGCGCTGATGGATGCCATCGGCCTCGACGAGGCCGGCCGTCGCGGCCATGGCTACACGATCTTCACCCTCGAGACCCATCTCTGCTATCGCCGCGAGGCCCACGAAGGGCAGCCGCTGGCCGTCGAGGTGATCGTGCTGGATCGAGACGCCAAGCGACTGCATGCGTTCTTCGAGATGTTCGATACCGAGGGCACCCTGCTGGCCACCAGCGAGCAGATGCTGATGGGCATCGACAGCGAGGCCGGCCGGCCGGCCCCCTTCCCCGCGCCGGTCGAGGCGGCCATCGGCGAGCTGCCGAGCGCCGCAGCGGACGCCTGGCCGGAGCTCGCCGGACGCCGCATCGGGCTGCCTCCCCGGCGCTGACGCCACGCGGCATCGACACATCGCCTTACCACGTCATCCCGCCCGGCCACCGCCGGGCGGGCACGGGAATCGTCGGCCCGCGGACCGACCCCAGAGGAGACGCCCTATCGCTACCCCCACTCCCCCCACCCGACCGCAGCACGAGACGACCACGGACTACATGGTGACCGAGCTGTCCCAGGACGGGTTCTTCCGCGGCATGCACAAGGGCATGACCCTCACCGCCGCCGCGCTGGTACTGGCCTTCGTGCTGTTCACCGGCCTCGGCCCACAGCTGGCCGGCGAGCTGTTCGGCGCGACCCGGGCCTGGATCGAGAGCACCTTCAGCGGCTACTACCTGGTGACCGTGATGCTGCTGTTGGCGGTATGCGCCTACATCGTGGTCAGCCGTCATGGCAGCATCCGCCTCGGCAGCGACGACAGCCGACCCGAGTTCAGCAACTTCGCCTGGTTCTCGATGCTGTTCTCCGCCGGCATCGGCATCGGCATCCTGTTCTTCGGCGTCGCCGAACCGGTGTTCTACCTGGACAACAGCGCTGCCTTCGGCTACCCCAACAACCCCCACGCCGACATGGCCGGCGCCACCGCCATCGGCCACCAGCGGGCGATCGATGCCCTGCGCGTCTCGGTCTTCCACTGGGGCCTGCACGGCTGGGCGATCTACGTGATCGTCGGCATGTCGCTGGCCTACTTCGCCTACCGCAAGGGGCTGCCGCTGGCGCTGAGGTCCGCGCTCTACCCCTTCATCGGCGAGCGCATCTTCGGCCCCATCGGCCATGCCGTCGACATCCTCGGCGTGCTGGGCTGCGTGTTCGGCGTCGCCACCTCGCTGGGACTCGGCGTCAGCCAGATGGCCGTGGGCCTGGAGCGGCTGGTGGGCATCGGCGCCGGGCTCGACACACAGCTGGTGCTGATCGCCGTGATCTCGCTGATCTCCATCCTCTCGGTGGTCTCGGGGGTGCAGCGTGGCATCAAGCTGATCTCCGAGCTCAACATCTGGGTCTCGGTGGTCGTCGTCGGCGCCTTCCTGATCGGCGGCCCCACCCTGTGGCTGGTCAGCGCCTTCGGCGAGACCCTGGCCGACTACGCCACCCACTTCATTCCGATGGGACTATGGTACGCCGACGAGCCCGGCCCGGCCGCCTGGCAGCAGGCCTGGACGATCTTCTACTGGGGCTGGTGGCTGGCCTGGGCGCCGTTCGTGGGGCTGTTCATCGCTCGCATCTCCAAGGGCCGCACCCTGCGAGAGTTCGTGCTCGGCGTGCTGCTGGTGCCGACGCTGATCATCTTCGTGTGGCTGATCATCTTCGGCGGCAACGCGCTCTACCAGGAGCTGCATGCCGCCGGCGGCCCCGGCAGCGCCGGGATCATCGAGCTGGTCAACGCCTGGAACCTGCCGGCCGCGCTGTTTGCCAGCGCCGACGGCATCGCCGGTACCGGTACCCTGGGCTGGCTGCTGTCGGCGATGATGGTGTTCCTGCTGATGAGCTGGTTCGTGACCTCCTCGGACTCCGGCACCCTGGTGCTGACCACCATCCTCTCGCTGGGCAATGACGAGCCGCCGCAGCGCTTCCGGGTCTTCTGGGGCGTGGTGATCGGCCTGGTGGCGGCGGTGCTGCTGGTGGCCGGCGGCCTCAAGGCCCTGCAGACTGCGCTGATCGCTGCCGCCTTGCCGCTGAGCGTGGTCATCCTGGTGATGACCGCAGGAGTGCTGGTCTCGCTGCTGCGCGAGTCACGTCGTTCGTCCACCGCGGTGTCACGAGGATGACCCCCCAGGCGTTCCGCCTCGCCTTCGCAAGCGGCCTCGAGGCACTGGACGGGCTGCCCCTTGCGGCGGCCCGCCGCCACTACGACCGGCTCTGCCAGGGCTTTGCCCCACCGCTGCCCAGCGACCTGGCCGTGGGCGACGACGCCATCGCCGGGGTCTCGGTGCGCCGCTTTCGCCCGGCACGGGCCCGTGACGGGGCGATCGTCTACCTGCACGGTGGCGGCTGGACCCTGGGTTCGGTGCGCAGCCACCAGGGCATCGCGGCGAGCCTCGCCGCCGGCCTGACACGCGAGGTCGCAAGCGTCGACTATCGGCTGGCCCCGGAGGCGGGCTACGGCGACGCGCTGGCAGATTGCCGGGCCGTCATCGAGGCCCTGGCACCGCGGGCCGTGGTCGGCGACAGCGCCGGCGCACGCCTGGCCATGGACGCGCTGCCGCCGGCCTGGCCGGGGCTGCTGGGGCTGATCTATCCGCCGGTGGGACACCCCGCCCGCCAGGCGCTGGGGCCAGACGCCCCGCTGCTCTCCGGCGAGGAGGTACTCGCGCTATGGCGGTCCGTGGCCGGCGAGCTGCCCCCGGTCGACCCCGGGCGCGCGCCCGCCCGCCGGGTGGAGGTGCTGGCGGTCGAACACGACCCCCTGACCGCTCCCCTGGAACGAGCCGTCGTCAGTTGGCGGGCAGACGGCGCCGAGGTCGGCTACCGCCGCGCCCCAGGCCTGTGGCACGGCGCCCTGCATGCCCACGCCCACCTGCCCGCCATGCGCGAGGCCTGGCGGGATCTGTGCGGCGCCCTGGCCGCCCGACTGGACGCTTGATCAGGCGACCCTCGACGCGACGAGGCCCGACCCGGCGATGCCGGATCGGGCCTCCTGCGCCCGGCGGGAGACGCCCGCCTGGTCGGTAAGGGCTCAGTACTGGCCGAGCCCGGCCTCCAGCTTGAACATGCCGGCGGAGAGCTCGCCAGGCGTCTTGACCGGCGTCTCGGGTGCCACCGGAGACGGCCAGGCCTCGAGCAGCGCGTCATAAGCCGCCAGCAGTTCGCCGTAGGTCTCGTCGTCGTAGAGCGCGGACTGCTGTTCCAGGGTCGCCTTGGCGGTCAGCACGAAGCCGAGACTGTCCTGGTACTCGACCACATTGACGAACTGACCGTCGTCGATCGCCTCGTCATACTCGTGCATCGCCTGGCGCAGAAGCGCCAGCTGGACGCGACTCTGGAACGCCACGTCGTCGCGCAGCTCGCCCTTCACGTCCTGCATGGCCCCGTCGATGGCCTCCAGCGCGGCGCCGTAGGCCTCGGCATGACCGCCCCACTCACCGCCCTCACGGGTCTCGTCGATCAGCGCTTGCAGGGTGCCCTCGAAGTCCTCGACACCGCGCGCCTCGAAGGCCGGCTCCAGGGCTTCGTAGTGCTCGTGCACGGGATGACCGAAGTGCGGCTGGGCGGCGGTCTGTTCGCCGGCCTGATAGAGCGCTCGGGCGACGGCCAGATGGCCCTGCATCATGGCCAGGTTGGTGTAATAGATGCCGGGATTGCTGACATCCATGGCGTGGCCGGCCTCGCCGCCTTCGCCACCTTCTCCACCCTCGCCACCTTCACCGCCTTCACCGCCGGCGGACGGATCCAAGTAGGCAAAGACCGAGAAAGCATCGGTAGAGGCGCTACCTTCGCCGCCTTCTCCACCTTCACCGCCGTCGTGATGGCCGCTCTCGCCGCCTTCCCCACCTTCGCCGCCGTCGTGGTGACCGCTCTCGCCGCCTTCTCCACCTTCGCCGCCGTCGTGATGGCCGCTCTCGCCGCCTTCTCCACCTTCGCCGCCGTCGTGATGGCCGCTCTCGCCGCCTTCGCCACCCTCTTGCGGATAGTGATCGCCTTCGCCGCCCTCGCCGCCATGGTCGGCGCTGGCCAGCATCAGGCTGTCAGGCCCCTGAGTGAACTCGGTGGACGCCGCGGTATCGGCAAAGGCGGCCGTGCCGGTGCCCAGCAAAACGCTGGTACCAACGCCGACCCAGAGCTTGGTGCGAGTGGAATGGGACATGCAGACTTCCTTCTTGTGGGGACCTGAATCAGTGACGAGCGGCCGTGGGACCGTGGTCGATGCTCGATAGAGTGCCGGCTGCCGCAGATCAATGCAAACGATTCACAATCCTCTATAATCGACGCTCCATCCTCGACCGTCCGGAGCGCCGTCCGTGATCCTCTGCATCGACCAGGCCATCCCACCCGAGCTGTTGTCCCGCGTTCGCACCACCCTGGCCGACAGCGCCTTCCGCGACGGCCGCGAGACCGCCGGCTGGCACGCCCGCACGGTCAAGCAGAACGAGCAGGCCGACGGCCGGCGTCCCGAGATCGCCGAGCTACGCCAGGAGATCGGCAAGGCGCTCCAGGCCCACCCGCTGTTCCAGATGGCCGCCCGGCCGAAGCGCATGAAGCCGCTGATGTTCAGCCGCTACCGTGAGGGCATGAGCTACGGCAACCATGTCGACGACGCGGTGATGGCCACGCCCCAGGGCGCCATGCGCACCGACTTGTCGTTCACGCTGTTCCTCAACGATCCCGAGAGCTATGACGGCGGCGAGCTGCTGATGGACTCCACCGCGGGCGAACAGACCTACAAGCTGCCCGCCGGGGCACTGATCCTCTATCCCTCCTCGACCCTGCATCGGGTCGAGCCGGTCACCCGCGGCGAACGCCTGGCCGCGGTGGGCTGGGCCCAGAGCCAGGTGCGCGATCCCCAGCAACGGGAGATCCTCTTCGACCTGGATACCACCCGGCGCCAGGAGTTCGATGCCAACGGCAAGACGCGCACCTTCGACATGCTGTCGAAGAGCCTGGCGAATTTGCTGCGGATGTGGGCGGATATCTGAGCGCGAGGCAGGGCGATCAGCCGCGGCGAAACTCACGCGGCGAGGCGCCGAAGCACTGGCGAAAGGCCCGTGAGAAGCTGGAGCTCGACGTAAACCCACAGGCCAGCCCTACCGCCAGCACGTCGAGGTCGGTCTCCTCGAGCAGGTGCCTGGCCCGCTCCAGGCGCAGCGCCAGGTACCAGTCGCGGGGCGAACGCCCCAGTTCGCGCTCGAACAGCCGCTGCAGCTGGCGCAGCGAGACGCCGCTGCGCCGGGCCACCTCGGCCAGCGTCAGCGGCGTCTCCAGGTGCCGCTCCATGAGGTCGACCGCCTCTACCAGGCGGGCATTGTGAGTATCGAGCCGGCGCGCCAGGCTCATGCGCTGCTGGTCGTGGCGGGTGCGCATGCGCTCGTGGACCAGCTGTTCGGAGACGTCGATGGCCAAGCGTTGCCCGTGGCGGCGGGCAATCACGTCCAGCGCCATGTCCATGGCCGCCGCTCCGCCGGCACAGGAAAAACGCCGCGCGCCGCGCTCGAACAGCTCGTCGGAGGTGGCGATGGCCGGGAAACGCTCGTGGAAAGCCGGCAGGCTCTCCCAGTGCAGGGTGACCCGCTCGCCGTCCAGCAGCCCCGCCGCGGCCAGCAGGAAGCAGCCGGTGTCGAGCCCGCCCAGCGCGCAGCCGGCGGCGTCCAGCCGGTGCAGCCAGCGCATCAGCGCGCGGCTCAGGTAGCGCTCCGGATCGAAGCCGCTGCATACCGCCAGCGACGGCAGATGATGTACCGCCTCGATGGCCTGGTCGGCGAGCAGCGTCATGCCGTTGGAGGCCGTCACCGGGCCGCCGTCCTCGCTGATCAGCGTCCACTCGAAGAGCGGGCGACCGCTGATGCGGTTGGCGATCCGCAGCGGTTCGATGGCCGAGAAGAAAGCCATCATCGAGAAGCGCGGCAGCAGCAGGAAGCCGACGGGCTCGGGCGTGGGACCGGAATAGTCGAGGCGCATGGGCAAGCGAACGAAGGGCGAGCAGGCCGGCCATGATGACCGGCCGGGCATGTGGGAGCAAGCGGGCTCAGTCGAGCCCTGCCTTGACGGCTTCGATGGCGGGGCGCCCGTCCAGGGCCTCGACGCCCGCCAGCCAGCCGGCGACGGTGTCCAGGTGCTCGCCGATCCACTCACGCGCCACCTCGTCGGCGGGCCGCTCCTCGTAGCTGTAGGCGTGGATCCAGTCGTTCTGATCCTCGATGTCGACCACGTACTGGGTCATGAAGCGATACAGGTCGGCATCCTCTGCCTCGAGCGATGCCGGCACCACCGTCCAGACGGTACTCTCGATGTCGGCGATGCCCGCGTCCTCCGCGTCGTCCAGGTAGACGAGATCGAAACTGACGTTCATCCAGTGCGGCTCCCAGCCGACGAAGGTAACCCACTCGCCGTCGCGCATCTTCTGCTCGGCCTGGGCCAGCATGGCCGCCGTGGAACTCTCGCGCAGGGTCCAGCCGCCGAGCCCGGCCAGATCATTGTCGATGGCCTCGCCGATGGCGGTGTTGATGCCGGTGCCGGCCTCGATGCCCTGGATGGTCCCGTCGAAGCGCTCGCGATGGGCATTCAGGTCGGCCACCGAGGTGATACCGGCGTCATGGACATAGCGCGGGACGACCAGCCCGGACGTCGCGCCCTGGATGTTGGCCGCGGCCTTGACCACCTTGCCATCGTCGACCAGCGGCTCGACCATGTCGGTCTGCACCGGGTACCAGCCGCCCAGGTAGACATCGAGATCGCCCTCGGCCACGCCGTTGAGGATCACGCTGACCGCCAGGCTGTTCTGGCGGGTCTCGTAGCCCATGGCCTCGAGCAGTTGGGCGGCGACCTCGGACTTGACGGTGACGCCCGGCCAGGGCGGCACCCCGAAGCGCACCTCCTCGAGCGCGGCCTGGGCCGGCAGGCTGGCCAGGCCGGCGAGCGATAGCGCGGTGGCGGCAAGAGTCGGGCGCGACAGGGGCATGGGGATCTCCTCGTTCGGTGTCAAAAGGCCCATTCTGACGACCGCTCCCTCATAGACTCGACGCAAGGCGACGTCAAATAGACACAAGGCGACATATCACCCCGACGTTGCATCCCGCGCCGCACCCCCTACAATCGATGGGCCGAATCCGCAGCCGTCCCGAGGCCCATGAGACTAACGCCCCCCGTGCCCGCGCCGGAGCGCATCGGCTTCCTGCTGCTGCCCCGCTTCGCCATGGTGGCCTTCTTCTCGGCCATCGAGCCGCTGCGGATCGCCAACCGCATCAGCGGCGAGACGCTGTTCGCCTGGCACCTGATCAGCCGCGACGGCGAGCCGGTCGTGGCCTCCAACGGCATGACGCTGGCCGCCGACCATGCCCTGGCCGAGGCCCCGGCCTCCCCCAGCCTGGCGGTCTGCGCCAGCTTCGAGCCCGAGGCCGTCGTCGATGCGACGCTGATCGCCTGGCTGCGCGAACGCGCCGCGGCGGGCTGCCTGCTCGGCGGCATGGACACCGGCTGTTTCGCGCTGGCCGCAGCCGACCTGCTCGACGACCAGACGGTGACCCTGCACTGGGAGTCGCTGCCCGAGTTCCGCGCCCGCTTCCCGCGGGTCGACGCCGTGGAGTCGCTCTATGAGGTCACCCCCGAGGGCTTCTCCTGTGCCGGCGGCAGCTCGGCCATCGACATGAGCCTCGACCTGATTCGCCGCCGTCACGGCGACAGCCTGGCCGGCCGGGTACGCGACCAGCTCCTCCATGACCAGGGACGACGTCCGGCCAGCCGCCAGCGCGACCCGGCCGCCCCCGACGATCCGCTCCTCAGCCGCGCCATCGCCCTGATGGAAGCCAATCTGGAGGCACCGCTCGGCATCCGCGAGCTGGCCACCGAACTCGGTCTCTCCTGGCGACGGCTGGACCGGCTCTTCGCTCGCCACCTCGGCACCTCGCCGCAGCGCGCCTACCTGGGTCGCCGGCTGGACCACGCCCACCGGCTACTGCGCGAGACACGCCATAGCATCATGGACATCGCCCTGGCCTGCGGCTTCGCCTCGGCCTCGAGCTTCACCCGTGCCTTTCGGCGCCGCCATGGCGTGACCCCAAGCGAGCTGCGACAGCAGCCCTGACACAGGCCTCGTTCGACACGGTCCGCGTTGACATCCCCTCGGCCCAACTGGTTTCATTTGAAACCAAATAATCGTCGACAGGAGTCCTCCATGACCGCAGCCTGGCAGCAGTACCGCAGCGCCCCCGACCCCGGCACCCGCGTGGTGGCGGCCGACGCCCTGCCCGAACGAGGCCACCTGAGCCTGATCCTGGAGAGCGAGCGCGGGCGCTTCCCGCTGCTGGTGGCACGCCTCGCGGACAACGCCCTGGTCGCCTACGTCAACGCCTGCCCGCACCAGTACCTGCCGCTCGACCAGCGTGGCGACCGCCTGCTCAGCGAGGACGGCGAGACGCTGCGCTGCACCAACCACGATGCCGCCTTTGCCACGCGCACCGGCGAAGGCGTGGGCGGCCTGGGGCTGGGCTGCGCCCTGGACGCGGTGCCCGTTCGACTGGAGGACGGTTGGCTGGTCATCGACAAGTGAAGCCCTGACTGTCGAATCGTGCACAGTCGGCGTCGAATCCTGCCGCGAGCCCGGCGTCTCGCACTGGCATCCTGAGCCGCACCATCACGCTGCCCATCTCAGGAGATGCCCCATGACCGACACCGAACTGCCGCGCACCCCGGATTACGACGCCTGGCCGATCGACGCCGATCTCGACGCCGTCTCCTTCACCCCGCGGCTGGTGACGGTGCGCTGGAGCGACGGCCGGGTCAGCCGCTATCACGGCATCTGGCTGCGCGAAAACGCCGCCGACGACACCACCGTCAACCCGGCGACCCGAGAGCGTATCCTAGACCTCTCCACCCTGCCCGCCTGGCCGGAGATCGAGGGGGCCGAAGTCGACGCCAGCGGTGCGCTGTGCGTGGACTTCGCCCCCGAGGATCGTCGCCTGCGCTTCCACCCCGGCTGGCTGCGCGCCCACGACTACGACAACGCCGTCGATCCCGAGGCGCCGCTGGTGCCGGTGACGACCTGGCAGGGCGGCCCCGAGGCCGGCCCCGACACCCTCGACGCCGCGGGCCTGCTCGACACCGCGCCCGACGGCGAGGACGAGGAGGCGATTCTCGCCCCGGCCCTGGAAAGCGTGCTCGGCAAGGGGCTGGTACGGCTGCGCAACCTGCCCACCGAGCCCGGCTCGCTGGACGCCATCGCCCGGCGCATCGGCCCGGTGCGACCCACCAACTTCGGGCAGCTGTTCGACGTCAAGGCCAAGCCGGACCCGGACTCCAACGCCTACACCTCCATCGCCCTGCCGCCCCACGTCGATCTGCCGACCCGCGAGTACCACCCCGGCCTGCAGATGCTGCACTGCCTGGAAAACAGCGTGGCGGGCGGCCAGGCCGTGATGCTCGACGGCTTCGCCGTGGCCGAGGCGCTGCGCGACCGCCATCCCGCGGCCTGGGCGACCCTGACCCGGGTACGCTGGTGCTACGCCAACACCGCCAGGACCACCGACTACGTATGGTTCGAGCCGATGATCCGCCTGGACGCCCGGGGCGAGCTGCTCGAAGTGCGCATCGCCGACTTCCTGCGCGGCCCGCTGCAGGCCGCCTTCGAGGACGTCGAACCGGCCTATGAGGCGCTGATGACGCTGCAGCGGCTGCTGCGCGACCCGGCCTTCGCCATCCGCTTCACCTACGAGCCCGGCGACCTGGTGATCTTCGACAACCGCCGCCTGCTGCACGCCCGCGACGCCTTCGAAGGCGCCAGCGGCCACCGCTGGCTGCAGGGCTGCTACATGGAGCGAGACGAGATCCGCTCGCGCTACCGCATGGTCCAGCGTACGCAGCGTCAGCGGAGGCTCGCCGCCGAGGCGTGAAGCCCTCAGGCGGCCCCCCGGGCCGCCGTCTCCCTGGGCGTCTCCCCGAAGCGCGTCCGATAGGCCCGGGAGAAGTGCGCCAGGTGAGCGAAGCCGGTGGCCAGCGCCGCCTCGGTGACCCGACAGTGGCTGCCGGCGAGCAGCCGCTGGGCCCGATCCAGCCGCATCCCCAAGTAGCACTGCTTGGGGGTCTCGCCGAAGTGCGCCAGGAACAGCCGGGTCAACTGGCGCTGCGACTGGCCCACCAGTCGGCAGATTTCGGGAATCGGCAGCGCCTGGGTCAGGTTGGCCTCCATCACCGCCAGGCTCCTGACCACGCTGCGCGGCAGCCCCGGATAGCGCGCCTCCGGGGCCTCCCGGGAAGGCTCGTCGTGACGGTCGTGGACCAGCTGGCGACCCACCGCGTCGGCCAGCGCCGGGCCATAATCGCGCTCGATGCGATCCAGCATCATGTCGATGCCGGTGATCCCCCCGGCGCCGGTCTGACGCGTGGCGTCGGCCTCGAAGCGCTCGCGGCTGATCCGCAGGCCAGGAAACTCGCGTCGGAAGGCGGGCACGCTCTCCCAGTGCAGCGCCACCCGATGCCCCTCCAGCACCCCGGCCCGGGCCAGGATGAAGGGCGCGGTGTCCAGCCCCCCGAGCCAACCCCCATGCGCCGCCACGCGCCGCAGCACGGCACGTTCCTGGGCGGTGATCGTAGCCTCCGCCTCGTAGGACGACACCACCATCAGGTGAGCGGCATCCGGCACCGAGGCCAGGTCGCCGTCCACCTCGATGCGCACGCCGTTGCTGGCGACCACGTCATCGCCATGGGCCGAGCGCAGCCGCCACGCGAACAGGTCGCGCCCGAAGCGGTTGGCGACCCGGAGCGGCTCGAGCATGCAGAACAGCGTCAGCATCGAGAACTTGGGGACCAGCCACACGTCCAGGGTGTGCTCCGCCTGCTCGGGGGACAGCAGCGGCGGCGAATCCGGTCGTGGATAGGGCCAGGCCTCGGGATAGGTATCGATCATGGCAAAAAAGATCAAGTTTATGGCGAATTTATGCAAATCTTAACGGCGAGGTGGCGCTAGGGTAAAGCCGGTCGGGTCATCGGCGCCGCTGACCACGACCGACACAACGCCCCTGCATCACCGGAGATTCATCGCCATGACCGCAAGCGCCAAGGTAACGCTGTCCCCCGACGGGCAGCGCCTGACCCTCGACCTCGATGCCCGGCCCCGCGAGTTCGCGGCCCTGTGGCTGCGCGAGCGGGCGCCCGACGCCGAGACCCTGGACCCACGCACCGGCCAGCGCCTGATCGAGGCCGCCGAGCTGCCCCTGGACCTGGCCGTGGAGCACGCCGAGCTCGACGGTGAAGCCCTGGCGCTGCGCTTCAGCGACGGTCACGCCGTGCGCTTCCCGGTGGCCGACCTGCTCGCCGAAGACAAACCCCGCGAGTCGGTCGCCCCGGAGCGGGAGCTGTGGGACGCCGGCCTGGTCGAGCCGCCCCGCGCCGATTTCGCCGCCGCCCTCGACGACGATGCTGCCCTGCTGGCAATGCTGGAAGGGCTGCACCGCGTCGGCTTCGTGCTGGTCTCCGGCGTGCCCACGGACGAAGACGGCATGCAGGCGCTGATCGAGCGTATCGGGCCGCTGCGCCGCACCAACTGGGGCGGCATCGCCGACGTCAAGTCGGTGGCCAACGCCTACGACCTGACCATGACCCAGCGCGGCCTGGAGCCGCACACCGACAACCCCTATCGCGATCCGATCCCCGGCTACATCTGGCTGCACTGCCTGACCAACGCCGCCGACGGCGGCGACAACACCCTGGTCGACGGCTATCGCGCCGCCGAAGTGCTCCGCGAGCGCGACCCGGCGGCCTTCGACTGCCTGACCCGGGTCTCGCCGGGGTTCCGCTACCGCGACGAGACCACCTGGCTGGAGAGCGAGGGTCCACTGATCGAGCTGGACAGCCAGGGCCGAGTGAGCCGGGTGCGCTACAACAATCGCACCGAACGGGTCGACGCCCTGCCTCCCGAGGAATTGGCCCGCTACTACGCCGCCCGCCGCGCCTTCTATGCGCTGATCACCTCGGACGAGCTCACCGTGCACCTCAAGCTCGAGCCGGGCCAGATGCTGATCATGGACAACTACCGCCTGTTCCACGGTCGTCGCGCCTATGAGCTGGCCGGCGGCGTGCGCCACCTGCGCCAGGGCTACGTGGACCGCGACAGCACCGCCAGCCGCCGCCTGGTCCTGCGCCGAGAGCTGCGCCGACAGCAGGCCGAATCGCGCCTGGAGGAGACGGCATGAACCAGGCTCGTTTCCGCCACTTCGGCGAGGCCCGGCGCGACGAATGGGCGCTGATCGACCAGCGCTTCCGCGACTACGTCGCCGACGCCCCGCGCCGCGTGCTCGAACACCTGCACCGGCTGGCCGGCGACACCCATGGCTATCCGGTGGATCGCTTCGAACACTGCCTGCAGACCGCCACCCGGGCGCTGCGCGACGGCGCCGACGAGGAAATGGTGGTCTGCGCCCTGCTCCACGACATCGGCGACGACCTGTCCCCGGCCAACCATGCCGAGATCGCCGCGGGCATCCTCGAGCCGTTCATCGATCCGCTCAACGCCTGGATGATCCGCCATCACGAACTGTTCCAGGGCTACCACTACCGCCACTATTTCGGCCTGGACCCCCACGCACGGGAGCAGTTCCGCGACCATCCGGCCTATGAGCGCACGGTGCGCTTCTGCGACGACTGGGACCAGGCCAGCTTCGACCCCGACTACGACACCCTGCCGCTCGCGCACTTCGTGCCCATGGTGGAACGCGTCCTGGGTCGCGCCCCCTACGGCGGCCTGCCGCCCATCGTCGAAGAGGAATCCCGCTCATGAACTGCGCCCAGCATCTCATCGCCCTGCTCGAGGCCCACGGCGTCGACACCGCCTTCGGCATTCCCGGCGTGCATACCATCGAGCTGTATCGCGCCCTGGGCGACAGCCGCCTGACCCACGTCACGCCGCGCCATGAGCAGGGCGCCGGCTTCATGGCCGACGGCTACGCCCGGGCCAGCGGCAAGCCCGCGGCCTGCTTCATCATCTCCGGCCCCGGCATGACCAACATCGCCACTGCGATGGGCCAAGCGCTGGCCGACTCGGTGCCGATGCTGGTGATCTCCAGCGTCAACCAGCGTGCCACCCTCGGCCGCGGCCAGGGCCGGCTGCACGAGATGCCCCACCAGGGCGAGACGCTCGCTGGCGTCAGCGTGTTCAACCACACCCTGCAGGATCCGGCGGCGCTGCCCGAGGTGCTGGCCCGCGCCTTCGCGGTGTTCTCGAGCGCCCGTCCCGGCCCGGTGCATATCGAGATCCCGCTCGACGTGATGGCCGCACCGGCGCCCGAGGCGCCGGCCGGCGCCCCGGCGCGGGTCTTTCCGCCGGCCCCGGCCCCCGAGGCGCTGGCCCTGGCCGGCAACTGGCTGGCTGCCGCCGAACGCCCGCTGGTGCTGCTCGGCGGCGGCACCGCCGCCGTCCCGGACGCCGCCCGGGCGCTGGTCGAGCGCCTCGACGCCCCGGCCTTCACCACCATCAACGCCAAGGGCGTGCTGGGCCTCGACCACCCGCTGGATCTCGGCGCCACCCAGAGCCTGCCCGCCGCGCGCCGGCTGGCCCGCGAGGCCGACGTGGTGCTGGCGCTCGGTACCGAACTCGGCGAGACCGACTATGACCTGGTGTTCGACGAGGGCTTCCGGCTCGACGGTCGGCTGATCCGCATCGACATCGACCCCCAGCAGCTGGGCCGCAACCAGGCCGCGGATCTCGCCATCCTCGCCGAGGCCGGCCAGGCCATGCAGGGCCTGCTCCAACAGTTGCCCGACGCGGCCGAACGCGGCGGCGCAGACCGCGCCGCCGAGGTACGCGGCGAGCTCGCGCTGGCCGCCGACCCGGAGCTCGCCCCCTATGCGCCGCTCTATGCCACCCTGCGCGAGGCGCTGCCCGAGGCCATCGTGGTCGGCGACTCCACCGGCCCGGTCTACGCCGGCAACTTCCTCGCCGCGATGCCGGCCCCGCGGCGCTGGTTCAACGCCGCCACCGGCTTCGGCACCCTCGGCTACGGCCTGCCCGCCGCCCTGGGCGCTGCGCTTGCCCGACCCGAGCAGCCGGTGGTCGCCCTGGTCGGCGACGGCGGCCTGCAGTTCGTGCTCGGCGAACTCGGCACCGCCCGCGACCTGGGCCGGCCGGTGGCACTGGTGATCTGGAACAACGACGGCTACGACGAGATCCGCCGCTACATGTCGATGAGCGAGGTGCCGCACTTGGGCGTCGACCTGGCCGCCCCGGACTTCCGCGCCCTGGCCGAGGCCTACGCCTGCCGCCACCTCGGCGTGAGCGACCCGGCGAGCCTGCACGACGCCCTGGGCCGCCTCTCTGACGCGGACTCCCCGCTGATCATCGAGGTCGATGCCGCCGCCTGGGCCGCCTCGCTCTGAAGATCGGCCTTCTGCCCCGGCCACAGAAGGAGAGGTACGCCGGGGCAAGTTGCCGCAGCAACGAAAAAGCCTCCACACACCAACACGAGCCGGCCTGGACCGGCTTCGATAAGGAGACGTCTGAATGAGGACGCACTATACGACCCTGACCCTGATCGCCGGCCTGACGCTGGCCGGCCCGGCCCTTGCCGCCGACCGCGACGACCGCCTGCGCCTGGTGGTGCCGCCCTGGCCCGGGGTGACCGTGAAGAGCGAGATCTTCTCCCAGCTCATCGAGCCGCTGGGCTACAGCACCGAGATCCTCGAGGTCAGCTCCACGGTGGGCTACAGCACCCTGCAGAGCGGCGACAGCGACGCCTTCCTGGCCGGCTGGATGCCCGCCCAGCAGGAAAGCTACGACGCCGCCATGGAAGCCGATGCCATCGTCGACCTGGGCAACAACGTCAACGGCGCCCGCATGGGCTTCGCGGTCCCCGACTACGTCTATGACGCTGGCATCACCAGCGCCGAGCAGCTCGCCGACCCGGAGATCGCCGAACGCTTCGAGCGGACCATCTACAGCATCGAGAGCGGCTCCACGGTCACCGACATGATCAACGGCGCCATCGAGGCCGATACCCACGGCCTCGGGGACTGGGAGCTCATGGCCTCCTCGACGCCCGGCATGCTCAGCGAAGTGGACGGCGCCGTCGAGCAGGAGCGTTGGATCCTCTTCTACGGCTGGACCCCGCACTGGATGGTGCCGGAATACGACGTGCACATCCTCGAGGACTCGGCCGACGTCTTCGGCGCCGATAGCGGCCACAGCGACGTCAAGACCATCGTTGCCAAGGACTATGCCGAGGCCAACCCCAACCTGGCCCGGCTGCTCGACCAGTTCGTGCTATCCGCCGACGAACAGAGCGAGTTCATCCTCGAGTACAGCCTCAAGGAGCGTGACCTCGAAGAGGTCGCCCACGACTGGCTGGCCGCCCACCCCGAGCGCGTCGCCGAGTTCCTCGAGGGCGTCGAGACACGCGACGGCGATGACGCCCGAGCCGCCGTGGAGGCCAGCCTGTGAGCGATGCCGTTTGCGAGGATAGCGAGAATGAGATCCGTCGCGACCTGGCTGCCGCCTATCGGCTGATCGCCCTGGACGGCATGGACGACGGCGTCTCCACCCACATCTCCGCGCGCCTGCCCGGCGAGCGTTTCCTGCTCAACGCCTTCGGGCTGCGCTTCGAGGAGGTCCAGGCCGACAACCTGGTGACCGTGGACGCCGACGGCGAGGTGCTCGACGACCCCACGGGGCTCGGCATCAACCCGGCGGGCTTCACCATCCACAGCGCGCTGCACGCCGCCCGCCCCGAGGTGGCCTGCGTGCTGCACACCCACACCGTGGCCGGCGTCGCGCTGTCCTGCCTCGAGGAAGGCCTGCTGCCGCTCAACCAGTGGGCGCTGCAGTTCCACGAGCGGCTCGCCTACCACGACTACGAAGGCATCGCCCTGGACCACGACGAGCGGGCGCGGCTTGCCGCCGACCTCGGCGAGCACTCGGCGATGATCCTGCGCCAGCACGGCCTGCTGACCTGCGGGCGCAGCGTCGGCGAGGCCTTCCTGCGCATGCGCGACCTGGAACGCAGCTGCCAGGCGCAGCTGGCCGCCCAGGCCACCGGCCGCCCGCTGCGCCTGGCATCCCCGGCGATGGCCGAGCACGTGGCGCGCCAGTACGAGGCCTGGGCCGAGAGCCCGGCGGGCACCGAGCGGGCCTGGCAGGCCGAGCGCCGCCGACTGCCCGACGGCCCCGGCCTTTGCTGATGCCCCTACTTCCCTGACAGAGCGAGAGCGACATGCGATTCTCCAAACTGACCGAGCGTATCGCCGGCGAGGGCGCCGCCGCCTGGGACATCCACAACCGCGCCCTGGCACGCCAGGCTGCCGGCGAGGACATCACCGTGCTGTCGGTGGGCGATCCGGACTTCGATACCCCGGCGCCGATCGTCGAGGGAGCGGTGGCCAGCCTGCGCGGCGGCGCGACCCACTACCCCGACGTCCAGGGCAAGCGCGCCCTGCGCGAGGCCATCGCCGATCGCTACCGGGCCCGCGGCCTCGAGGTCACGCCGGAGCGGCTGATCGTCATGGCCGGCGCCCAGTGCGGCCTCTACGCCGCGGCCCAATGCCTGCTCGACACGGGCGACGAGGTGATCGTCCCCGAGCCGAGCTACGTCACCTACGAGGCGGTGCTGCAGTCCACCGGCGCCGACATGGTGCGCATCCCGCTGCGCGGCGACGCCGGCTTCCGCCTGGACGTGGCCGACCTCGAGGCGGCGATCACCCCGCGCACCCGGGCGATCATGCTCAACAGCCCCCACAATCCCACCGGCCAGCTGATCGACGCCGAGGCCTGGGCCGCCATCGCCGCGCTGTGCCAGCGCCACGACCTGTGGCTGATCTCCGACGAGGTCTACGCCGAGCTGATCTTCGAGGGCGAGCACGTCTGCGCCGCCGGGCTGCCCGACATGGCCGAACGCACCGTGGTGGTCGACAGCCTCTCCAAGTCCCACGCCATGACCGGCTGGCGGCTGGGCTGGGTGCTCGGCCCCGAGGCGTTGATCGAGCATCTCGGCAACCTGGCGCTGTGCATGCTCTACGGCTGCCCGGACTTCGTCCAGGACGCCGCCCGCGACGCCCTGCGCCTGCCGCTGCCCGAACTCGACGCCATGCGCGAGACCTACCGCGGCCGCCGCGACGCCGTGGTTGCCGCGCTCGCCGACTGCCCGGGGGTTAAGGTCGTCAAGCCCGCCGCCGGGATGTTCCTGATGATCGATATCCGCGCCACCGGGCTCTCCTCCCAGGCCTTCGCCGACCGCCTGCTCGACGAGCAGGGCGTCTCGGTGCTGTCCGGCGAGGCCTTCGGCCCCTCCGCCGCCGGCTTCGTGCGCCTGAGCCTGACCGTCGACGAGGCGCGCCTGCGCAATGCCTGCCGGCGCCTGGCACGGGTCGCCGAGCGCGCCCGCGCCGATTCCCTTTCCACCATCGCATGAGTCGCCTATGACATCATCGAGACAAGCCCCCTCCCCCGACGCCTCCGACCGCCTGGCGGTGGAGGTCCAGCACCTCGTCAAGCGCTACGGCGAGCTCGAGGTGCTGCGCGACGTCTCCCTCGAAGTTCCCGAGGGCAGCGTCACCTCGATCATCGGCGCCAGCGGCTCCGGCAAGAGCACGCTGCTGCGCTGTCTCAACCTGCTGGAACGCCCCGACCAGGGCGACCTGGCGATTGCGGATGAAGCGATTCGCTTCGACCGCAATCCCCAGGGCGACATCGTCGGCCTCGACCGGCGCCAGCTGCAGCGGCTGCGCGCCAAGGTCAGCATGGTCTTCCAGCAGTTCAACCTGTGGCCCCACTTCACGGTGCTGGGCAACGTCTGTGAGGCGCCGATGCGCGTCCAGGGCCTGTCCAGGCGCCGGGCCATCGAGCGCGCCGAGCACTACCTGGAGCGCGTCGGCATGGCCGACAAGCGCGACGGCTATCCGGCCTTCCTGTCCGGCGGGCAGCAGCAGCGCGTGGCCATCGCCCGGGCGCTGGCCATGGAACCGCGCCTGCTGCTGTTCGACGAGCCCACCTCGGCGCTCGACCCCGAACGCGTCAGCGAGGTGCTCGGCGTCATCCGCGACCTGGCCGACGAGGGCCGCACCATGGTGCTGGTCACCCACGAGATGGCCTTCGCCCGCGAGGTCTCCGACCAGGTGGTGTTCCTCGACCGCGGCTTCGTCGGCGAGGCCGGCACGCCGCGCCGGGTCTTCGAGGAGAGCCAGGATCCGCGCTGCCGGCGTTTCGTGGCCCCGGCGGCCTGAGCATCTTCACCTCCCTTTGACTCGGCCTGCGCGACGAGATGAGCGCCGGGGACAAGGCGTAGCGAGGGTTTTTGCCATGGGCGAGGCGGAAGGAGAAGAACATCCGGTGGATGTTCTTCCCGTCGAGCGGGTTGGCCACGGATGGCCAACCCAGGCCCTGCAAGCGGCGCAGGATGCAAGAGCGCCGCAGGGCAAAAGTAGCGCCCAGGGATGGGTTCACAGCGCCTCGCTATGGTCCGGCACCCCGGGGCTTGTCGCCGGAACAGCTCATCGCTTCCACGAGCAGAGAGTCACTCACGCCCGACACGACAATACCAAGGAGAACTGCATGAACCGTCCCCTGATCACCCTGACCGCCGCGGCCGTACTCGGCCTGTCCGCCACCGCCCAGGCCAGCGAGCCGCTGAAGATCGGCATCTCCGCCGAGCCCTATCCGCCGTTCACCTACACCTCCTCCGAGGGCGAGTGGACCGGCTTCGAGGTCGAGCTGGGCATGGCCATCTGCGAGGCCATGGAACGCTCCTGCGAGATCACTCCCACCGGCTGGAGCGGCATCATTCCCTCGCTCAAGGCCGGGCGCATCGACATGATCATGAACTCCATGTCGATCACCGAGGCGCGCAAGCGGGTCATCGACTTCAGCGATCCCTACTACTTCACGCCGGGCGCCTTCGTGGCCGCCGACGACCTGACGCTGGGCGGCCCCGACGACCTCGGCGGCAAGGTGCTCGGCGTGCAGGCCGCCACCACCAACGCCACCTACGCGCGCCGCGCCCTGCGCGACAGCGTCGGCGACATCCGGCTCTACGACCAGGCCGAGCAGGTCAACCGCGACCTGCTGGCCGGCCGCCTGGACGTGATCCTGGCCGACAAGATCGCCATGAACGAGTTCCTCGAGCGCGACGAGGCCGAGGGCTACGAGATCAAGGCCACCGCACCGCGCCACGAGGCCTACGGCGAGGGCGTGGGCATCGGCCTACGCCAGGACGACGACGCCCTGCAAGCCGACCTCAACGCCGCCATCGCCGAGGTCCGCGAGGACGGCACCTGCAGCGCGCTGTCCGAGGAGTACTTCGGCACCGACATCTGCACCTGATCCCGGTCCTCGACGACGCTCGTCCGGCAGGCGGCCCCGACCGCCTGCCGGCCTCGCCCTGTCTCATCAAGGACGCGACTTCCCCATGAACAACGTTTCCCAAGAGGGACTGCTCGACTGGGCCGGCCCGATTCTCCACGGCGCCCTGACGACCCTCGAGATCGCCGTGCTGGCCTATGCCATCGGCCTCGTACTTGGGCTGATCGGCGCCAGTGCACGACTCAGCCCCTGGGCGCCGCTGCGTGGCCTGGCCACGGCCTACTCCACCGCGGTGCGCGCGGTCCCCGAACTGCTGCTGATCATCCTGCTCTACTACGCCGGCTCCCAGGCGCTCACCACCCTGACCAACGCCCTGGGGCTGCCCGGCCAGGTCGCCATCAACGGCTTCGTCACCGCCGTGGGCGTGCTGGCCTTCGTCCAGGGTGCCTACATGACCGAAGTGCTGCGCGGCGCCATCCTGGCCATTCCCCGCGGCCAGCTCGAGGCCGCCGACGCCTTCGGCTTCTCCGCCTGGACGCGCTTCCACCGCATCGTCATTCCGGCCATGCTGCCCAACGCCCTGCCCGGCATGTCCAACCTGTGGCTGATCCTGATCAAGGACACCGCCCTGATCAGCGTGATCGGCTTCAGCGAGCTGTTCTTCACCATCCAGCAGGCCGCAGCCAGCACTCGCGCCCACTTCCTGTTCTACGCCGCCGCCGGGGTCATCTACCTGGCCATGACGCTGTCGTCCACGGCGCTGTTCACCCGCCTGGAACGCCGCGTCCGGCGCGGCCAGCCGCTGCGCGAGGAGGCCTGACATGGACTTTTCCTGGCTTCAGGACGGCTTCTATCAGGAGTACCTGATCGAAGGCTTCGTCAACACCCTGTGGCTGGTCGCGGTCTCCGCGATCGGCGGCCTGGCGCTGGCCGTGGCGGTGGCCATCGCCCGCCTCAAGGGCCCCCGCCCACTGGCCATGCTGGCCAAGGGCTTCACCACGGTGATGCGCGGCACCCCGCTGCTGGTGCAGCTGTTCTTCTTCTACTACGGCGTCGGTCGGCTGCTGGAGGGCATCCCCGGCGTGCAGGACAGCGTGATCTGGCCGCTGCTGCGCGATCCGTTCTTCTACGGGGCCCTGACCTTCATCCTCAGCGTCGGCGCCTACTCCGGCGAGGTGCTGCGCGGTGCCCTGCTCAGCGTGCCCCACGGCGAGCGCGAGGCGGGCCGCGCCTTCGGCATGGGGCCGGTCCAGGTGTTCTTCCGGCTGTGGCTGCCGCGGGCCGTCCAGCTGTGCCTGCCGACCCTGACCGGCGAGATGATCCTGCTGCTCAAGTCGGTGCCGCTGGTGTCCACCATCGCCCTGATGGACCTGCTGCAGGCCGCCAACATCATTCGCGACGAGACCTTCCTGGTCTACGAGCCGCTGATGCTGATCGCCGGCATCTACCTGGCCATGACCGTGGTGCTGACCCTGGTGCTGCGCCAGGTGGAACGCCACTTCCCCGGCATGCAGCCGACGCGTCACCGCTGGCTGCCCCTGCGTCGAGACGAGACCGCCACATGCAAGCACTGACCCATCACTTCATCGACAACCGCTGGGTGGAGAGCCGTGGTAGCCGATGGCTACCGGTCACCGATCCCTACCGCGAGACGCTGATCGCCGAGATCACCGCCGGCGCCCCCGAGGACGTGAACGCCGCCGTGACCGCCGCCCGCCGCGCCCTGCCCGGCTGGCGGGCGCTGGGCGGGGCGGCGCGCGGCGCCTACCTGGACGCCTTCGCCGACGCCCTGGCCGCGCGTCGCGGCGAGCTCGAGGCGCTATCCAGCCGCAACAACGGCAAGCCGAAAGCCGAGGCCGAGCAGGATCTATCCGATGCCATCGCCTGCTACCGCCACTATGCCGAGGAGGCCCGCACGCTGGACGATCGCCAGGGCGAAACCGTCGCCACCGGCGAGGCAGGGCTGGTGTCGCGCCGCTACCGGGACCCCGCCGGCGTGGCCGGGCTGATCACGCCCTGGAACTTCCCGCTGGTGAGCAGCGCCTGGAAGCTGGCCCCGGCGCTGGCCGCCGGCTGCACGGTGGTGTTCAAGCCCTCCGAGGTCACCCCGCTGCCCGAGCAGGCGCTGGCCGAGATCGCCGAGGCCATCGAACTGCCGCCCGGCGTCTTCAATCTGGTACACGGCGACGGCGGCAACGTCGGCGCGCCGCTGACCGCCCATCCCGGCGTCGACAAGCTCTCCTTCACCGGCAGCAACCCGGTGGGCGAGGCGGTGATGGCCGCCGCCGCCCGGGGCACCCGCAACGTCTCGCTGGAGCTTGGCGGCAAGTCACCGATACTCGTCACCGAGGACGCCGATCTTGACCAGGCGGCGGAGCTGGTGCTGGCGGGCTTCTGCTACAACGCCGGCCAGATGTGCTCGGCCACCTCGCGACTGCTGGTCCACGAGCAAATCGCCGATGCCCTGCACGATCGGCTCGACGCGGCCATCGCCGAGCTGGTGGCCGGCGACCCGCAGGACGCGGCCACCACTCTGGGCCCGCTGGTCAACGCCACCCAGCGACGCCGGGTGAACGCCTACCTGGCGGAAGCCGAGGCCGAGGGCCTCGTGCCCACCACCACGGTCCGGCTCGTCCTGCCCGACCAGGGCCATTTCGTCGCACCTAGGGTGTTCCGCGACGTGCCGACCGCGAGCCGGCTGTGGCGCGAGGAGATCTTCGGGCCGGTGCTGTGCGCGCGAGCCGTCCGTGACGACGACGAGGCGGTGGCCTTGGCCAACGACAGCGACTTCGGGCTGGCCGCCACCGTGGTGGCCGGCAGTCACGAGCGTGCCGAGGCCGTCGCCTCGCGCCTCACCGCCGGCAACGTCTGGTGCAACACCTATCAGGTGGCCCCGCCGGGGCTCGGCTGGGGCGGCATGAAGGGCAGCGGCATCGGCCGCGAACTCGGCCGCGCGGGCCTCGACGCCTATCTCGAGACCCGCTACGTGACTCGGCCGGCCTGAACCCTGGCGGTCAACACCGGCCGTCGTTTCCCCCTTCCCGCAACGCAACGGGGCCGCCCACTGGGCGGCCCCGTCGTCGCTGAAATGACCTCCCAGCATCATGCCCCAGTCGGTGTCCGAAAAGTCGACGAGCGAAGGTGAGACAAGGCAAACATCAGCGAAAGGCCGGAGTTTACGAGCCGTAAATGAGGACCTTGATCGGACTCGCGCACGAGCTGATGTTTAACGCCGTATAGCCGAGCGCAGACACTTTTCGGACATTGCCTATGCCAGGCGCGCCCCGTTGGGCACTGGCAGGTCGGGCGTCGCCAGCACCACCGCGCCGTCATCGCGATGAAAGCCGGTGACCAGGCACTCCGAGCGCATCGGGCCGATCTGCTTGGCGGGAAAGTTGACGACCGCGACCACCTGCTTGCCCACCAACTCCTCCGGCTCGTACAGCTCGGTGATCTGGGCGCTGGATTTGCGCACCCCGATCGCCTCGCCGAAATCGACCCGCAGCCGATACGCCGGCCGCCGCGCTTCCGGGAATGCCTCGGCCGCCACGATGGTACCCACGCGCAGCTCGACCCTGGCGAAATCCGCCCATTCGATCTGTTCCATGCCGTTCCTTCCTCTCGCTACTTTCTCGATACCTTCTCGCGCGTCGCCCGCCCTATCCCGTCCGGAACGTCCACGCCATGTCGGGCAAGAGGCGGAGGAAGCATCATGCAATTCGCCCCATGGAGCCCTTGTCGCCAGCCACGACAGATGCCGACCTTTCCAGCCACACCTCACCACCCGGCATGGCGGCGCAGGCCGTCAGCACGACACGCCTCGGCAAGCTAACGCCAATGGCCGACATATCGACTCTCCACTCGAATATCGTATGGGCAGTTTGCTCGCCATGGTGTGGGAAGGCTTGTCGATTTCGGCCATCAGTGCCGGCGTCGAAAGGCGCTCGGCGTCGTGCCATGTCGGCGGCGAAAGTGGCGGCTGAACTGGGCACCGTCGGCGAAGCCTCGGACCAGCGCTATCTCAGCGATCGAGGCTTCGCGGATCACGGGCACTCTTCAAGCACGTTGGAGCAGAGTCATAACGCCAGCTCATCAACTGTCCGGATAAATAATCGATGTGGCTCAGTGTTCGACCTGCTTAGACTCGTGGGGCGTCTACAACAATCGGCGATGAGACATCACTGGCAGGACCGTAGCAACCGGACATGCCTCCGGGGCCGTTCCCCTCGATGTCTCAGCCGGACAACAGGAGCCAATCATGAGTACAGCCAATCGCGGAGTCGTCTACAAGGGCCCGGGTGAAGTCGCCGTCGAGTCCATCGCCTATCCGGAACTCGCCCTGGGCAATCGCAAGTGCGAA
>NZ_JACHXM010000040.1 GCF_014192055.1 Halomonas organivorans
AGCTTCAAGCTTATGACTTCAAGCTCCGGGCGAAGCCCGGCGGGGTTTTCTTCCAGCTTCAAGCTTATGACTTCAAGCTCCGGGCGAAGCCCGGCGGGGTTTTCTTCCAGCTTCAAGCTTATGACTTCAAGCTCCGGGCGAAGCCCGGCTCTTCCAGCTTCAGGCTTGGTTTTCCCCGAGCACTTCCGGGATGGTCATCTTGACGTAGCGGCCGGGGGCCGGCTCCAGGATGTCCAGCTCGCCGTCGCCGGGCTGGCGCGCCGGCACCATCTTCTCGGCATCGGCGTAGCCGTTGTCGGTCATCCAGGCCTGCCAATGGGGCCACCAGGAACCCTCGTGGGCCTCGGCGCCCTCCAGCCACTCCTCCGGTGTCGGCGGCAGCTCGTCGTTGGTCCAGAAGCCGTACTTGTTCTTGTGGGGCGGATTGACGATGCCGGCGATATGGCCGGACCCGCCCAGCACGAACTGTACCGGCCCCTTGGGCAACAGCGCACCGTGGTAAGTGCTGTTCCACTTGGCGATGTGGTCGTCGCGAGTGGAGATGAAGTAGCTCGGCACCGAGATCTTGCGCAGGTCGATCTTCACCTCGTCCAGCTCGATGCCGCCGGGCTCGACCAGGCGGTTCTCGACATACAGATGGCGTAGATACCAGCCGTGGGTCGCCGCCGGCAGGTTGGTGCCGTCGGTGTTCCAGTACAGCAGGTCGAAGGGCGCGGGCACGTCGCCCTTGAGGTAGTTGTTGATGTAGAAGGACCAGAAGAGGTCGTTCTCGCGCAGCAGATTGAAGGAGTAGGCCATGACCCGGCCGTCCAGGTAGCCGTCCTGCTCGAGCTTGGCCTCGATGCCCTTGAGAACCGGTTCACCGAGGAAAACGCCGATCTCGCCGGGATCGCGGAAGTCCCACAGGCTGGTCATGTAGGTCGCCGACTTGATCTTGCGCCCGCGCCGGGTGCTGGTCAGGTAGGCCACCGTGGAGCCGGCCAGGGTACCGCCGACGCAATAGCTCAGCAGGTTGACCGACTTTTCGCCGGTGGCCTGCTCGATGGCCTCCATGGCGCTGATCGGCCCAAGCTGCATGTAGTCGGCCCAGGTCAGGTCACGCTGTTCGGGGCCGGGGTTGCGCCAGGAAATCAGGAACACGGTGTGCCCCTGGTCCACCAGCCACTTCACCAGCGAGTTGTCCTGGCGCAGGTCGAGAATATAGTACTTGTTGATCCAGGGCGGCACGATCAGCAGCGGCGTCTTGAACGCCTGCTCGGTGCTCGGCGCGTACTGGATCAGCTGGATCAGTTCATTCTCGTAGACCACAGAGCCCGGCGTCACGGCGATGTTCTCCCCCACCGCGAAGGCGCTGCGGTCGGTCATGGTGACGTTGAGCCCCGCGGCGGAATTGGCCAGGTCATGGCGCAGCCGAGCCAGCCCCTCGACCAGATTCTCGCCGCGAGTCTCGAGGGTGCGTCGCATGACTTCGGGGTTGGTGGTGATGAAATTGGTCGGCGCCATGGCATTGACCAACTGCCGCGCATAGAAGGCCAGGTTGCGCTTCTGGTCGTCCGACATGCCCTGCAATCGATCGATCAGATCGTCGACGAGCCGCGAGAACAGCAGGTACTGCTGCATGATCGCCAGGTAGTAGGGATCCTGGGTCCAGGCGTCATCCTGGAAGCGACGATCACCCTTGGCCGGCTTGACCAGCGGCTCCACCGTCTCGCCAGCCATGGCTCGCATGCCGTTCTGCCACAGCTGGAACTGATCCTGCATCAGCCGCGACTGGGTCTCCCACAGCAGGGACGGATCCTGCATCAGCGATTCGGCACCGGCCTGAAAGGCCTCGCGCATGTGCGCCTGGACGGACTCCGCGGCATCGTCCGGTAACATCCGCGGCAACAGGTCCTCCATCAGGGCCCGATATTCCTCGCCGATCGCCTGGATCTGCTCGTTCCAGGCCTCGAAATCGGCCTGTGATGGTGCTTCTACCCCTGGCTGCATTGACCCCTCCTGTCGCGCTGCCATACACGGACGGCCACCATCTCTCGCTCCGCGAGGCGACGGCGGCCGTCACGTCATCATGCCACTCAGCTGCTGCGCTTGCGCGCCGCCTGGCTGGTCGACTTGGCCGGCGCCGGTTTGCTCTCGCTCGCGGTCCCGGCGGATGCATCCGCGGCCGAACCGGCTGCCTTGGCCGTCGCGGCCGGCTTGCTTTCACTCGCCGACTGGCCGACCTGCTCGGCTAGCGCCTGGCCGGACTCGGCGTAGAGCTTCTCCAGTTCGCTCTTGAACTGCAGGCTCATCTCGCCGAGCGTTCGGGCATCTTCCAGCATCTGCTGGGACAGTTCGTTGAGCATTTCGGCCTGACGGGTACCGAAATCACGCAGGCTCTCGGCGTCGGTGATCTCGGTGGCATCGCGCAGGCGTTCCGTGCCCATCTGGCTATAGCGCTTGAGGGATTCCATCTGGTACTCGCTGACGCGCTCCATGTTCTGGAGCATCAGTGAGTTGAGCCGGCGCATGGGCTCGAAAAGCTGGCGGGTCTGCTCGTTGAAGGCGTCGAACGTCTTGTCCTGCATGGTGATTCCTCCCGTAGGAACGCTGACGAAAGCCGTGCTGCACTGCACAAAGACTAGTCTCGCACGTCGGGGGTTGCAAGAGCATGACAGGCGTCAAGTCAACGGAAATGGCCCGCAGCTCAGGACTCCCGCTTGCCGCGCGAGCGAGCGCTGGCCGAGGAGGCCTTGGCACTCGCCCCCTCGTCACCGTTCGCGGCACCGGACGCATTGCCCTCGCCGCCGCGAGCCCCGGAGGCGGCCCGGCTCAGCATGTCGAGCATCATCTGCTGATAATTGCCGAAGCTGGCCAGCCCCTGGGAGAGGCCCTGCTGCATCATGGGCTGCTGAAGGAAGGGCTGCATCAGGCTCATGGGGTCGTAACCTTCGACGCCGGATTCCATCTGCTTCTGAATGCGTCCCAGCAGCTCCTGCTGGAAGGCTTCCACATCGGGTAGCCCCAGGGCGCGACGAAACTCGTCCGGGGTCAGGTCGAACTCGACGTTGATCTTCATGATGACCGCCTTGTCGAAGATGAATGAGCTGGTGGTGCTCAGTGTAGCAGTCTCGGCCCTCAGGACAGCCGCGGCGTACTCACGCTGACGTCGGCGTTCTGGCCACGATGGCGCAGCAGATGATCCATCAGGGTCAGCGCCATCATGGCCTCGGCGATGGGCGTGGCGCGGATGCCCACGCAAGGATCATGACGCCCCTTGGTCACCACCTCTACCGGGTTGCCGTCCAGATCGATGGACCGACCGGGCGTGGTGATGCTGGAGGTCGGCTTGAGCGCCAGGTGGGCGACGATCGCCTGACCGCTGGAGATACCGCCCAACACACCGCCGGCGTGGTTGGAGAGAAAGCCCTCCGGGGTCATCTCGTCGCGGTGCTCGCTGCCCCGGCTTGCCACCGAGGCAAAGCCGTCGCCGATCTCCACGCCCTTGACCGCATTGATGCTCATCAGCCCGTGCGCCAGCTCGGCGTCCAGGCGGTCGAACACCGGCTCGCCGAGGCCCGGCGGCACGCCCTCGGCCACCACCGAGACCTTGGCGCCCACCGAGTCCTGGTCGCGGCGCAGTTGGTCCATGTAGGCCTCGAGCTCGGGCACCCGGTCAGGGTCGGGGCAGAAGAAGGGGTTGTCGTCCACCGATTCCCACTGCTTGAAGTCGATGGCGATGGGGCCGAGCTGGCTCATGTAGCCGCGCACGGTAATCCCCCGGCTGGCCAGGTACTTCTTGGCGATGGCACCGGCCGCCACCCGCATGGCGGTCTCGCGGGCGCTGGAACGGCCGCCGCCGCGATAGTCGCGGATGCCGTACTTGTGCTGGTAGGTGTAGTCGGCATGGGCGGGCCGGAAGCGGTCCTTGATCTTCGAGTAGTCCTTGGAGCGCTGATCGGTGTTCTCGATCAACAGGCCGATGGCGGTGCCGGTGGTCACGCCCTCGAAGACGCCGGACAGGATTCGCACCCTGTCCGCTTCCTGGCGCTGGGTGGTATGACGCGACGAGCCGGGACGACGCCGGTCCAGGTCGCGCTGCAGGTCTTCCTCGGTCAGCGCCAGCCCCGGCGGGCAGCCGTCGACGATAGCGCCGAGCGCCGGGCCGTGGCTCTCGCCGAAGGTAGTGACGGTAAACAACTTGCCGAAGGTGTTGCCGGACATGGGCGTTCCTCTTGACTGCTCAGCTGAAGGACGCCGCATGGGCGTCGAGTTCCGCGGCGGTGAGGGCGAAGACGCCCTGGCCGCCGCGCTCGAATTCCAGCCACAGGAAGGGCACCTCCGGGAAGGCGGCCTCCAGATGGCGATCGGAGTTGCCGACCTCGACGATCAGCACGCCATGGTCGGTCAGATGGTGACGAGCCTCGCGCAGGATGCGCCGCACGATGTCCAGGCCATCGGCGCCGGCGCCCAGGGCCAGGCCCGGCTCGTGGCGAAACTCGGCGGGCATGGTGGCCAGGTCGCGGGCATCCACGTAAGGCGGATTGGCGACGATCAGGTCATAGCGATGTCCGACGAGGCCGTCGAAGACGTCCGACTCGACGGCCCGGACCCGCTCGCCGACGTCGTGGCGGGTGATGTTCTGGCGCGCCACCGACAGGGCCTCGGGGCTGATATCGGCCAGGTCGACCTCGCAGGTCGGCAGGTGCAGGGCCGTGGCGATGCCGATGCAGCCCGATCCGGTGCACAGATCGAGCACCCGCGCCGGCGGCTCTTGCGGGAACCAGGCGCCGAAGCCGTGCTCGATCAGCTCGGCGATCGGCGAGCGCGGGATCAGCACCCGCTCGTCGACGTCGAACGGCACGCCGGCGAAGAAGGCCTCGCCAAGCAGGTAGGGCAACGGGCGACGGCTGGTGATCCGTTCACGTACCAGGCCGACGATACGCGCACGCTCCATCGGCAGCAGGCGGGCATCCAGCACCCCGGGATCGACGTCCCAGGGCAGATGCAGGGCACCGAGCGTCAGCGCCACGGCCTCGTCCCAGGCGGACGCGGTGCCGTGACCATAGTGGAGGCCGGCCAACTGGAATTCGCTGGCGGTCCAGCGCAGGCAGTCCCTGAGCGTGACCAGCCCCTCGACGAGGGTCTCATCGGCGAGCGTCAGGGTCGAAGCGGACGGGGAAGCGGAAGGTTCGGCCACGAGACATCCTGTGGTTGACGGTTGGGAAGCGGCAAAGCCTTCGATTGTACCCTTGGCGGCGGTTCACAGCCACGCCAGGGCCGGTATACTGGCCCCTCCGCGATGCCGCCGAGAGACCCATGAGCCGACGACGCCACCGCCCCGACAGCGACGAGATCAGTGCCTTCCGACAGGCCCTGAGCGAGGCCGGCGTGCGTCCGCTGCGCAGCAACCGCGCCGACCCGGGACGGCCTCGACCCGCCGACGAGACGGCCAGGGCGCGGCGAGCCGCCGCCACCGCGGCCGGCGAGGATACCGCCACCGGCCGCACCTCCGACGGCCGCGTGGAGGCGGTGCGTCCCTCGGAGTACCTGGATTTCGCCCTGCCCGACCTGCCCTACCGCGACCGCCAGCAGCTCAAGCGTGGCCGGATCGCCTGGGAGGCGGGGCTCGACCTGCACGGCTACACCCTGGAGGAGGCCCGCGCAGAGCTGGAGGCCTTCCTGGCCGACGCCGCCGCCAATCGGACGCGCTGCGTGCTGGTGGTCCACGGCAAGGCCTGGGGGGCCCAGGCCGACTATCCGGTGATCAAGAGCCACGTCAACGCCTGGCTGCGCGAATGGCCCAACGTGCTGGCCTTCTGTTCGGCCATCGAAGCAGACGGCGGAACCGGGGCGGTCTACGTGATGCTGAGGCGGCAGCGCGACGGCCTCTGACGGCCGCTACTCTTCTTCCTCTCCGGCCTTCGCGCCCGAGGCATGGCTCACCAGCGGCCGCGGCCCCACCACTTCCGGGCCGGACACTCGACTCTGCCCCTGTTCACGGCGGTCCAGCGCCTCCCGCGCCAGGTGTCGCCCGAGGGCGATCAGCGCCTCGGCGCGATGGAACTCGTAGGCACCGCAGACCGTCTTGGGCACCTCGATGAGCACGTCCGGCGGGTAGCCCGCCAGCTTGTACTTGGCCAGCGCCGCCTGGGTGATATCGAAGGAGGCCAGGATCATGTCCAGCCGCCCCCAGGCGCGACGCCCGCGGTCGGCCTTGTCACCGTCGTCATCCTCGCTCTCGGCGCCGTTGCCGAACAGCCGACGAGTGGCCCCGCGCACGCCTTCCATCCAGCCACCGAAATCCACGCTGCCCTTGTCACGGGCGACTTCACGGGCCTGCTCCTCGGCGACCTCGTCCGGCGGCAGCAGGTCTTCCAGCGACACCGGCTCGGGGCTCTGGGCGGTGACGTTGACCGCCATCACGAAATCGGCCCGGGTCGAGACCGTCGGCATGATCGGCAGCGGGTTGAGCAGCCCGCCATCCACCAATACCTGATGGCCGCGATGGATCGGCGTGATCACCCCGGGCACGGCGATCGAGGCGCGTATCGCCTCGAGCAGCGGTCCCTGCTGGAACCACACTTCGCGCTGCCGGGTCAGGTCGGTGGCCACGGTAGTGACCGGAATCGGCAGATCCTCGAGGCGGATGTCGCCCACCAGCTCATCGAGCTTGCCCATCACCTTGCTGGCACGCATGGCCCCCATGGGGCTCCAGGTCACATCGACCAGGCGCAGCACGTCGAAGTAATCGAGCCGGCACACCCATTCCTTGTAGCGGTCCAACTGACCTGCCGCGTGCACGCCTGCCACCAGGGCGCCCATCGAACAACCCGACATGGCCACGATCTCATAGCCACGCGCCTCGAGCTCCTCGATCACGCCGATATGGGCATAGCCCCGGGCCCCGCCGCTGCCCAGGGTCAAGGAGACACGACGGCCCCGATCGCTGTCTTGCTGCGCGCTCATCGTCGTCCTCCCTTCACGTCCGTCCAGCCACGATCGCCTCAGCCACTGCCGACACCCGGGTCGGCTCCAGGTGCAGGTGATGCCCCCCGGGTAGCACGCGCCGTTGCAGCTGCGCTACCGCGGCGCGTGCCTTGCGGGCGGCCGGGCGAGCGGCGAAGATGCCCTCCTCGCCCTCCACGCACAGCACCGGACAGCGGATCGCCGACAGCATCGCTTCCGCCTGCTCGGGCGTGTAGCGCACCGGCGAGGGCCGCAACAGGCGCGGATCCGTACGCAGCGCCAGGTGCCCCTCCCGATCCTCGATCAGGTTGCGCAACACCAGGGGGCGTGCGGTGTCGGCATCGATGGGCGTGACGCCACCGGCCACCCTGGCCGCCACGGCACTCTCGCTATCAGGATAGCGTGGTGCCGACGACGTCGGCCGCCGATGGGCCCTGAGCCCCTTGCGCAGCTGTTGGGGAGCATGCTCGGCCTCGGTGGTGAGCACGCCCAGCCCGTCGATCAGGGTCAGCGCCTCGACCCGCTCCGGAAAGGCGGCGGCCAGCAGGCAGCTCACGCCGGCCCCCATCGAATGGGCGAGCAACGGTGCCTGCTCGAGGCCCAGCTCGTCCAGGGCATCGAGCGCATCGTGGCAATAGTCCCAGATCGCGTAGTCGTCGTTGCCCGGCCGGTGCCGGGAGTGGCCATGGCCGGCAAAGTCCAGCGCCACGAGGCGAATCCCCAGGCGCTCGACCAGCAGTGGCGCCAGCCGCGAGAAGCTGGCGGCATTGTCGAGCCAGCCGTGCAGGGCCAGCCAGGTCGGCGCCGACGCCTCCCCCCAGGCCAGGGCCGCGAGACGCCCCTCGGCCAGATGCAATGGCGTTCCTCCGCTCATGCCGACGCCTCCAGCAGCTCGTCGAGCATCGTCGTCAAGGCGTTGCGCGTCGCTTCGGGATACTCCATGGGAAACATGTGGCCGCCCGGCACCTGGCCCACGCGCACCCCTCGGCGGCGCAGGCGCCGGCAGCGCCGCGGCGTCAGCAGATCGGAATCGCGACCGGCCAGCACCCCGACCGGCACCTGCAGCAGATCGGGCAGTTGATCGAGATGATCGGGAAGATGGCGGAATATCGCCACCTCGATATCGGGGTCATAGAGCAGCACCACCCGTCCATCGTCCAGCTCTCGGGTGCCGCCATCTACATAGTCGTCCAGGGCCTGCTCGGTGAAACGACGAAAAAGGCGGCGCCGTCGCAGGTAGTCGCGCATCGCCTGGGCGCTCGGCCAGCTGTCCCGGCGCCCCAGGGTACGGCCCGCCGGGGTGAAACGATCGGCCAGTCCCAGGCGCTTGATCGCCTTCATGGCCAGCGCATCGAACCCCAGCATCAGTGGCGGGTCGAGCATGACCACGCCGCGAAAGCGCTCCGGCGACTGCTCGGCGGCCATGGCCATCAACACGCCGCCCATGGAATGGCCGACGCCGATCACCGGGGTATCGAAGTCGTCCAGACGTTCCAGCAGCTCGTCGCGTAGCGCCAGCCAGTTGTGGCCCACGGGAAAATCCGGGTGGTGACCAAGCCGGTCGAGGGGGTGAAGATCGAAGCGCTCGGCCAGCGGGGCAAGCAGGCTACGATAGCTGAGGCCCGGGAAGCCGTTGGCATGGGCAAAGACCAGGGGCGTGGCAGCGCGTGAAGCGGGTCGGGGCATGGCGTCATCCGATTGGGCAGGTGCCTGCGAGTGGTGGTAGCAGGCTAATGGGAATACCATACGGCGCCAAGACGTCTTTCTGCCACCCGCTCAACGGAGTCCCGCGTGTCCCCTTCCAAGCCGCCCCGCGATACCCGCCTGCGCAACCGCCTGTTCTTCGCCACCGTGATCGCCGCCATCGTCGTCGGCCTGTGGCTGGCCCGCTGAGAGGGCCCTTATAAACTACCGCGCTCGTGGCGCTTGTAAACGCCCTCTCCTCCCCGTGTCAGCTGTCGCGATAGCGGGCGTACATGTCGCGCGAGCGCTCCAGGTGCTGCTGCATCGCCGCCCGGGCCCCCGGGCCGTCGCGCTCGAGAATCGCCTCCAGGATACGCACGTGCTCCTCGTTGACTCGCTCGAGATAGCGCGCCGTGCCCCGCGGGTCGATGTCGGCGCTGAGCAGTTTGGCCCGCGGGATCATGCTGTCGCTCAAGGGCTCGTAGAGGCGGTCGAAGCAGACATTGTGGGTCGCCTTGATGATCGCGTGATGGAAGGCGAAGTCCTCGCGACGCGCCTGCGAATGTGCCGCCTGGGCGGCAACGAACTCGGCGTGCCGGGCCTCCAGGCGACGGCGATCCTCGGCGTCGTGACGCAGGGCGGCCAGCTCGGCCGCCTGGGGCTCCAGGGTAAGGCGCAGTTCCAGCACCTGGAGGATGTCCTCGACGGTGCGGGGACTGACGTGCACGGCCGGCCGCGCCTCGGCCGCCTCGTTGCGCAGCACCGTGGTGCCGACGCCGCGGCGGGTCTCGACCAGTCCCAGCGACTTGAGGTGGGTGATCGCCTCGCGCACCACCGTGCGGCTGACGCCGAAGGCCTCACACAGCTCGCTTTCGGTGGGCAACTTGCTGCCTACCGGCGCCTCACCGGAGGTGATGCGGCGCTCGAGCTGCTCCACGACCGCCTGGGACAGGCTACCCCCGCGATTGACGCGCTGAACCTCCCACGAACTCGATATCGCCATCTCAGAACCCTTTGCCATCCGTTCCACTTCGATACTGCCATGATACTAGTGGCAGATCGCCACACCGCCGATCATTAATCATACATCATACTAAAAGTCGTCACATGAGCCGTCCCGCCTCCAGGCCCTGATCCTCCCATGGCCGCTCAGCTCAATGCACCACGATAGCGTCGCAACGGGCGCATGGCGACTAAACCTGGCGCAGGGCATCCAGCTCATGATACAGCGTCTCGGGAATCGTGACGCCCCGCTCGCGACTGCGCCGGCGCGCCGCATGGCGCCGCTGTGAGGGCAGCCGTGCCCCCTGCCCCAGCACGCCGTCGAATAACGCTTCGGCATGTTGCAGATGCCGCTCCATCGCGTCGCCGAGCAAGGACCTCGGATCGATGGCCAGGATCAGCTCGCCGTGCCAGGGACGCCCCTTGCCGTCAGTGCCGGCCGGCTGCGTCTCATGCCCCAGCACGTCCCCGATCAAGGGCCCAGCCAGTAGTTCGATCATGATCGACAGCGCCGATCCCTTGTAGCCTCCAAACGTCAACATCGCCCCCTCCAGCGCCCGCTCCGGGTCACGCGTGGAATGCCCGTCCGGGTCGACCGCCCAGCCTTCGGGAATCGCCTTCCCGGCACGCCGATGCAGTTCTATCTCGCCGCGCGCCACGACGCTGGTCGCGAAATCGAAGGTAAAGGGCGCATCATCGGGACGCGGCCAGGAGAAGGCGATCGGGTTCGTCCCCAGCAAGGGGGCATGTCCCCCCGCCGGCGCCACGAAGGCGTGGCTCGGCGTCATCGCCAGCGCCACCAGCCCCGTCTCCGCCAGGGACTCCACCTCAGGCCACAGCGCCGAGAAATGAAAGGCATTGTTGAGCGCCAGCAGCGCCACGCCGTTGGTGCTCGCGGCATCGATCAGCGCCGGCCTCGCGCGCTCGAACGCCAGCAACGAACAGCCCTGGCGGGCATCGGCTCGCACGATGCCGGACGCCGCTCGAGAGATCTCGGGGGCCGCGTCGGGGCTGACGCCGCCCTTCTGCAGGGTCTCGATACAGCCGAGCAGCCGATACACGCCGTGGGAGTGGCATTCGTCGCGCTGCGCCGCCACCACGCTGCGCGTGATGGCGCCGGCATGCGCCTCATCGAACCCGTGTCGTGACAGCACCTCCAGGCTCAGCGTTTCCAGCTCCTCCAGTGTCAGCGTGACGGTATCGGACATCGCGCGCTCCTCCTTGCCATGAGACCGTTCCAGAGACTCCACCGCCCGGTCCAGGCGGCGAACATCGACGCTCAGTCGTCGGGGTGTCCAAGGGCCACGAACTTGCCGCCCTGATACACCACCGCCGGGTCGTCGGGATCGATATCGCCGGCAGCAGCCTCGACCTCGGCGCGCCAGGGCTCGGAGCTGTCGCGGGGCACCCAGCCAAGGAAAGCCGCCTGGCGGTTGTCCCACCAGCGCTCGGCATTGGCGGAGGCACCATAGATCACCGTGTAGGCCAGCTTCGGCGCAGCGAAGGCGCGCTCGAGCAGGGCCACGAAGTCCTCGACGCTCAACCAGGTCGCCAGCATGCGGGTGTCCGCCGGCTTGGGGAAACAGGAACCGATGCGCACACTCAGCGTCTCGACGCCGAACTTGTCGTGGTAGAGGCTGGCCAGGTCCTCACCGAAGCACTTCGAGACCCCGTAAAGGGAATCGGGACGGTGCGGCACTTGGCTGTCGATGCGGGTGCTGCGCGGGTAGAAACCGATGGTGTGGTTGGAGCTGGCAAACACGATGCGCGGCTTGCCCAGGTTGCGCGCCGCCTCATAGAGGTTGTAGGCGCCGATGATGTTCGACTGAAGGATGCCCTCCCAGGGCTTCTCCACCGACACGCCGCCCAGGTGAATCACCCCGTCGCAGTCCGCCACCAGGGCGTTGACCGCCGCGGCATCGGCCAGGTCGCAGGCCACGATCTCCTCGTGCTCGGCCGCCTCGCCCAGCTCGGCGACATCCGACAGCCGCACCCGATGGGCCAGTCGCGCGAGATGGGGACGAATGGCCTTGCCCACGCCACCGGCGGCGCCGGTCACCAGAATCCGATTCAGCATCAGGTCATCTCCTTCGATATCGAGTCGCTCCGGGCCGCGAGAAGCGCTGGAGCGAATGAAAAAAGCAGGTCAGAGCGCGAGCCTCGCCGTCAGGTGGCGCCGAAGCCATATAGCGCCGCCGGGTTGTCGACCAGGATCTTGCGTCGCGCGTCGGGGCTCGCCCATTCCAGCAGCACGTCAAGCTGCTCGGCATCGTCGGGATACTGCGCACGCGGCACTCCGACGTGGGGCCAGTTGCTGCCCCACAGGATGCGTTCCGGCGCGTGGGCGATGACGCGCCGGGCAATGGCGCCGACATCGGCGTAGTACGGCCCGCCCGTCAGACTGGCCTCGTAGCCGGCGCAGATCTTGAACCAGGCGTTGCCGCGATCGAGCAGCCGCAGGATCTCGTCGACCCGCGGATCGTCTGCCGCCACCGGGTCCATGAACTTGCCGATGTGGTCGATGATGTAGTCCCCCTCGAGACGGCGCAGCGCGTCCCGATGCTGGTCGAGGTGACGGCCGTTGAACTGCACCATCAGGTGCCAGCCCAGCGGCCGGATGAGCCGTTCGACCTCGGGCATTTGCTCGATCGTCACCGCGCCGCCCGGCAGCTGCATGATGCGCGCGCCGCGCACGCCCCGCGCGTGCCAGGTCTCGAGGTCGCGGGGCGAGGTGTCCGGCGTCACCGCGGCCACGCCGCGGGCGCTCTCGGTGCCGAGCGCGTCGAGGGCCTCGAGCAGCGCGGCGTTGTCGTGCTGGTAGGCGTTGGACTGAGTGACCACCACTCGTTCGAGCCCCAGGCGACGCTGCACGCGTCGGTAGTCCTCGACCGTGGCGAGCTCAGGGATCGCCGGCCCGCCGGGCTGGGCCCGATGCCCCGGCAGGTAGAGATGGATATGGCAGTCGGTCGCCCCCGGCGGCGCCTCGAGCCGCGGCGCCGGGCCCTCGAGCGGCCGGGTGTTGGCGGGAACCTCGGACATGGTCATGCCTCCTCCTTGAGGGCGTACTGCTGCAGGGCGTCGCGATCGACGACGATCCCCAGTCCCGGGCCGTCGGGGACGCGCATCACGCCGTCTCGATGCTCGAGAGGCGTCTCGACCACCGCCTGGCGGAAGGGGTTGGTGGTGCGGTCGAACTCCATGATCGGCTCCAGGGGCCGGCGCCGCGGAGGGTTGGGCGGCAGCGCCGCCATGCACTGCAGGCTGGCGGCGATGCACACCGCCGTGCCCCAGACGTGCGGCACCAGGCGCACGCCGAACATCGCCGCCATGTCGACGACCCGACGCATCTCGCTGAACCCCCCGACGCCGCAGACGTCGGGCTGGGCGATGTCCACGGCCCGGGTCGACAGCGGCTCGAGCATGGCGTAACGGCCGTGCCAGTTCTCGCCGCTGGCCACGGGAATCGGCTGCCCCCGGCGCACGGCGCGGTAGGCATCGAGCTGCTCGGGCAGCACCGGTTCCTCGAACCAGTCGATGCCGAAGCGCTCGGCGCGCTTGCCGACCTCGATCGCCTCGAGCACGTCGTAGCCGTGGTTGGCATCGATCATCAACCGCCGCTCGGGACCGATGGCCTCGCGCACGGCGGCGATGGCGCGCAGGTCCTCCTCGACGTCGAAGCCGATCTTGATCTTGACGCCGTGGAAGCCCTCCCGGGCGTAGCCGGCCACTTCCTCGGCGACATCCTGAACCCGATCGACGCCATCGCGACGGAACGAGCCGGTGGCGTAGGCGCGGACCTGCTCGCGGAAACGCCCTCCGAGCAGCTCGCTGACCGGCGCGCCGTAGCGCTTGCCCTTGATGTCCCACAGCGCGATATCGATGCCGCTCAGGGCGGTCATGGTCAGGCCGCGCTGCCCCTGGTCGCGCAGCCGGTTGTAAAGCTCGAGCCACAGCTTCTCGGTCTCGAGCGGATCGGCCCCGACCAAGGCACCGGCATAGAGCCCGACGATGGTGGCATTGGCCCTGGCCGGGCCCAGGCACTCGCCCCAGCCCACGGTGCCGTCATCGCAGACGATCTCGACCAGGCAGTGCTGGCGCCGTTCGAAGCGCATCGAGGCGCTCTCGAAGGCCTGGTCGAGCTTGTAGTCCAGAATGTGCGTGTGTACGCGTTCGATCTTCATCGTGTTTTCCTGTCTTCCCTTCGAATACCGGGAGCGTTACTGGAAGAAGGACGGCAGCAACAGCGACACCGTCGGCACATAGGTCACCAGCATGAGCACCGCAAACAGCGCCAGGTAGAAAGGCCAGATGGTGCGTACCGTCTGCTCGATCCGGATCTTGCCGATCACGCTGCCGACGAACAGGCAGGAACCGACCGGCGGCGTACACAGCCCGAGCCCCAGGTTGATCATCAGGATGATGCCGAACTGGATGGGGTCCATGCCGAACTGGGTGGCGACCGGCAGGAAGATCGGCGTGCAGATCAGGATCAGCGCCGCCATGTCCATGATCATCCCCAACCCGAGCAGCAGCAGGTTGAGCAGCAGCAGGATCACGTAGGGATTGTCGGAGATCGCCAGCAGCGCATGGCTGAGCAGCTCCGGCACGCTGTAGAGTGCCAACAGATAGGAAAAGGCCGAGGCGCAGCCCACCAGGATCATCACCAGCGAGGTGGTCCGCACCGACTGGTAGACGGCCTGCTTGAACGACTCCCAGCGCAGCTCGCGATACACCAGGCCGGTGACCACGATGGCGTAGATGGCCCCGAAGGCGCCGGATTCGGTCACCGTCAGGATGCCCGACAGCACGCCACCGACGATGATCACCGCCGTCAGCAGGCCGGGCATCGCCGCGGCGAAGCTGACGATCAGCGCCTGCCAGCCCGGGAACGTCTCGCCGGCATAGCCCCGCTTGACGGCCACCACATAGGCCGCGACCGCCAAGGCCAGGCACATCAGGATGCCGGGCACGATGCCCGCGATGAACAGCTGGGTCACCGAGATGCCGCCCCCGGCGGCCACGGCATAGAGGATCATGTTATGGCTGGGGGGAATCACTACCCCGGCGACCGACGAGGTCACGGTCACGTTGACCGCATAGTCGGCGTCGTAGCCCTTCTCCTTCATCACCGGCACCAGGATCGAGCCGAGCGCCGAGGTGTCGGCGACCGCCGACCCGGAGATGCCACCGAACAGCATCGATGAGGAGACGTTGACCAGCCCGAGACCGCCACGCACCCGGCCCACGGCGGCGGATGCCAGGCGCACCAGACGATGGGAGATGCCCCCGTGGAGCATCAGCTCGCCGGCGAAGATGAAGAAGGGAATCGCCAGCAACGAAAACACCGAGATGCCCGACAGAATGCGCTGGAAACCGACGAACAGCGGCAATCCCTCATAGAGGAAGGTGACGACGGACGCCAGCCCCACCGCGAAGGCCACCGGCGCACCGACGATCAGGCCCAGGAAGAAGACACCGAAAAGTATGGCAAGTCCCATGATGTTACCTCCCTGGCCGCGCAACGAGGCGCTGGACGATATTGACGAGCGCGAACAGCACCATCAGCCCGCCGCAGATGACCAGCGGCAGCGCGCGCCAGCTCTCGGAGAGCCCGATCATGGGGATGGGACGGCCGATGTTGTCCAGCACCATGATGCCGCCCTGCCAGGCCATGAAGGCCCCGAACAGGACCACGAAGAGATCGGCCACCTGGCGCATCAGCGCACGGGGAATGGCCGGCATCCCTTCGCGCACGAACTCGATGCTGAGGTGGCTCTTGTTGCGCACACCGGCGGCCGCGCCCAGGCAAGTGACATACACCACGATCAGCAGCGATGACTGTTCCACCCAGGTCGGCGTGTCGTTGAGCACATAGCGGCCGAACACCAGCCAGCCGAACGAGGCAATCAGGAAGACCAGCAGAATGCCGGAAACGATGATGCAGGCGTGCGCGATACCATCCAGCAGCTGATCGAGGGTAGATGGCGTTACGGTATCTGCGTCTGCGTCAGGAACTTGATCAGAGTAAGCGCTCACGAGATTTGGTCCTTTCTAGGGCTCCCGAACCGATGCCGGCACCGGGAGCCCTGGTAGCCATGACGGGATCATTGCTGCGCGGTCTGGACATCCTCGACCAGCGACTCGAGGTCGGGATGCGACGCAGCGAAGTCGTCATAGATGGGCTGCATCTTCTCCTGGAAGGCCGCCTTGTCTTCCACCTCATTGATCTCCACGCCGGCGTCCAGCACCCGCTGGCGGCTGGTCCGGGCACGCTCTTCCCAGAGTTGGCGCTGCTCTTCGGCCGCGTGCTGTGCCGCCTGCCGCACGATGCCCTGGTCCTCGGCGGACAGGTCATCCCAGCTCGACTTGGCCACGCACAGGCACTCCGGCAGGATCAGATGCTCGGTGAGGGAGTAATATTTCGCCACCTCGTAGTGCCCGCTGGACTCGTAGGAGGGGTAGTTGTTCTCGGCCCCGTCGATGACGCCGGTCTTGAGCGACTGATAGACCTCGCTGTAGGCCATCGGCGTGGCATTGCCGCCCAGCTCGTCGATCATCTGCACGTAGAGGTCGTTGTTCATGACGCGGACCTTCAGGCCCTCCACGTCCGCCGGCGTCTCGACCGGATGATCCGTGTTGTAGAGGCTGCGGGCGCCCGAGCCGAACCAGGACAGTGCCACCAGATTCTTCTCTTCCAGCGCATCGGCAAAGCGATCGCCGACCTCGCCGTCCATGACGCGATACATGTCCGCGGGGCTCTTGAAGATGAACGGCAACGACAGAATGTTGGTGGCCGGGACGATCGGGCCCATCGGCCCCATGTTGAAGTTGGCGAAATCCAGGGCACCGTTGCGCGTCTGCTCGATGGCATCCGGCTGATCGCCCAGCACGGCATTGTGATAGACCTTGGGCTCGATCCTGCCCTCGGTCTTCTCGGTCACCTCGTCGGCAAAGCTCTCCAGGGCCACGCTGTTCGGATAGGACGGCGGGTGGATATTCCAGCCTCGCCACTGGTCGGCCTGAGCCGGGATCGCGATGGCCGATACGACGCCGGCCAAGGCGGTCACTGTCAGGAGGCTGCTGGGCTTGGAGATCTTGTTGGTCAGCATGGCAATACTCCTTCCTTGCGGATTCATATGCATTTTTATGCTTCTAGAGAGGCGGCTGGCGGCCAGGACTGCCCTTTCCAACCGACACGTTACTTCGGCGTCAGGCCTATCGAACGGGGCCGCTTATGGCGTGGATGACCACCGCCATACCCGCTGAGGCGCGGCGCTGGAAGGCCTTAATATCATACATAATATGAATGACAAACTAGTCAGCCAGCGGTGGACTTACAAGGGCATGCCCGCAGATTTAGACCAAAGTGTGAACGCTTCGGATCGCTGCCGCGCAGGGAGTGAGGATCAAGGGGATTCTGCTGACAGGGATGACAAAAGCCCCCTGGCCGTGGACGCAGCCCAAAGCCAGGGGGCAATCAGCAAGGCTCGATAGCGGCGAAAGCGAATAGCCCTTCCCCCGCTATCGAACGTTTTTCCTTGAGAGCGTCCCACCGACCGCCAATACCGAAGGCGACAGTGGGCTCTTCTGGGGCCTAGATATCCACCTGTACCCCCTCCTCCACCTTGAGGATGGCGTCGCTACCATCTGTCGCGTTATACAGTTGATAGGTAACGTCACCGTCACTCGTGGTACCACCCTGTGACCATGAGCCACCGGTGAGATCGACGCTGTCCCCCGAATCCCCGAGGATACTCAGCTCATTGCCTTCATCGGTCATGTCCAGCACGTCCTGGGCGGTCAGGGCCACCGCGTGGTCCTGATCCTCGCCCATGAAGTCGAGCGTCTCGACGTTGCTGAGATCCTCGGGATTCGGATCTTCACCGAAGCGCATTTCCACCACATCGGCGCCGCCGAGTCCGTCCAGCGCCTCTCCGGTATACAGCAAAGTATCGTCGCCGGACGTCGGCTCCACGGCCTCGATATTGACCTCGAAGCTATCCGAGACATGCGCGGACTCATCGCTGCCGTCGGTGGTCCAGGCCTCGATATCCACGGAGCCTTGCATCGCTCCCTGCACCAGATACAGATCGTTGACCTGATCCGGCGCGATGCCGCTCAGGGTGTAGGTGTCACTGCCACTGTCATAGCTCACGCTGGCACCCGGCAGGCTCTCCAGCAGCGCATCGCCACCGTCGGTGAAGAAACCGGCATGCTCGCCGAGTCCCGACAGCGTTATCGTGGCGGTTTCAGAGCCGTCCATATCGGCCATGCCAGCACTGAGGTTGAGCGGAATCTTGTCGCCCTCCTCGCCGAAGCTCAGCTCGGGTGACAGCGTGATGCCATCGGCCACGGCCTGAACGTCGACATCGAAGTCGGTAGAGATCGACTCGCTCTCGCCGCCTTGGGTGGTCCTGGCCGTCAGGGTCAGGGCATCTTCGCCATCGAGGGTGCCGCTCCAGTTGCGCGGCGGCACCAGGCCCACGTAGGCCGGCATGCTGCCGTCGTCGTCGAGGATCGACCAGCTTCCTCCACCGACGTTGTCGGCCAGCGTCGCCGAACCGGCGTCGCTGCCGGTCTTGACCAGCCAGCCCTCCGGCACGCTCTCGAGCAGCAGGGCATCGAGGCTCTGCTGAGAATCGTCCGGCAGGGTAACGCCCAGATCCTCCAGCGCGACGGGGGTATCCTCGGTGCCGACGACGTCACTGGCCGTGACTTCCGGAATAGGCGGCGCAACATCGGAGGCACTCGATCCGCTGGAGGTCTGCGTATTGGCGGCACCATTCTCCTGGGTTGCCGCCTCGGCGGTGAGCGACACGCTTCCCCAGGTATTTGTCCCCGGGCGGTAGGTCACGTTGACGGAATCGCCTACGGCGACGCCATCGATCACGTAGCTGCCATCACCCTCCTGCGTGACTTCCTGGCCGTCGTACCACAGGCTGCCAGGCGCACCATCGCCGCCGCTCATGCCGGTCTCGTCCAGCGTGATCACCAGTTGGCCATCCACCAGGCTGACATCGGGAGAATCCGCCGGGCTGGAGACGTCGATGGTAAAGTCGACGTCCTCGCCATCGGCGGCATCGCCCCCCGAGACGCTGACGGTCGGCTCGTCGGTCACCGGCGCCACCGGCGGCGTCACGCTGATCGTCGAGGCATTTTCCTCACCGCTCGGCGACTGGGTAGTCAGGGTGGTATCGAAGGAGAACGGCCCGTCACTGTCGTTCCAGTTGGCCGGCGGTGTCACCGAAATGCCATCCAGCAGATCCTGCAGTCCCTGGTTGCTGCTGTCATCGGTGCTGGCGTACCACACTATCTCGCCGTCGATGGTGGTCTGTTGCATGCCACTGACCACCGCCCCCGGCGGCAGGTTGGAGATGGTCACCGCACTGCGGCCATCCGGCGTGTCCCCGATCTCGGCCGTGACCAGATCAGACAGCGCCATGCCGGTGTCCTCGGTCATGGTGGCATTGGCATCTTGCCAGTCGATGATCTCGCTGGGGTCCTCGCCGTCGCCGAAGTCGCCCTCGCCGGTCAGCGTCCAGCTGTCGCTGCCACTCTCCTCCACGCTGGTCGCCCCATCGTCCTGGGTCACCGCGGTGATGGTGATCTCATGATCCTCGATGGCATCCACCTGGGTGCCATCGCCCATGGTGAACTCGACTGTCTGGGTCAGGGTATCGATGCCATTGAAGGCGACATCGGGATCGATATCGATGCGCCACTGGCTGCCCGTGCCGCCGGCGACCTGGCCAACGAACTCGCCGCCCACAACGCTGACCCCGGCGGGGACATTGTCGATCAGCAGATACTTGAGGGATTCGCTGCCGTCAGTATCCGGCTGGGTGATCTCGACGGTCACCGCCACGCTGTCGTTGCCGTCGGCGGTGACATCCTTCGCGGGTTCATCAATGCTGGCATCGCTACCGCCGACATTGGCGATTCCGGTGATGGCCACCGCGGGCACATCGGTCACCGCGTCAATGATGACCTCGTGGGTCTCGTTCTTGACCACCGTGGTGTCGTCGACGTCGCCCTCATAGCCGGCATCGGGGATATCGGTGACCTCGTACTGCACCTCCAGGGTGCCGGCATTGCCGGAAAAGTGCTCGTTGCCCTGGGCGTAGATGTTGTTCCACGCACCGTCGGTCAGCTTGTAGTAGCCGCCCTCCTCGACCACGCCCGGCTCACCGTTCGCCGCGGCTTCGGCTAGCGTCGTGCTGCCATCGCTGCCGTAGTAGAGCTCGAACTGATTGCCCGTGACGCTGGCAACATCGATCCACACCGAACTCAGCGACTCGTTGGTATCGCCATTCTGCGGCTCGAGACTCAGGTTGAGCCGCCCCAACTGGTCCTCGGACAGATTGGACTGGATGCTGAATTCCGCCTCCGGCGACGGCGTGACCTGGAAAGACACCTGCTGCTCGGCGCTGTCCAGGGTATCGCCGTCATCTTCGGTCACGATGGGCGTGACCGAGAAGTCCACCTGGCCGCTGAAGTTCTCCGGCGTGGTGATGGTGACGGCACTCGGATCGGTGGCCACCCAGACCCGCTCGGCGCCCTCACCGCGAATCAATGTCGCACCCTCGACGCCGAACTGTGCATCGAGGCCTGTGATGCGATAGGTCAGCGTCTCGGAGCCATCGCCGCTGGTTTCGCCCGAGCTGGCAGTGATGATATCGCTCAGCGTAACGCTGGCACTGTCGGTGTCCAGGTCCTCTTCGACATAGACCGGCGTATCAATGGTCACATCCGGAATGTCGGCAACCCCATTCACCGGCACCTCGATCGACTTCTCGACCGGTGTATCCAGGGTGTCGGTCACACCACCGTACTCATCAACGGTGACTACGCCCGCGGTCAGCGTGAAGTCCTCGTTGCTGTCCTGTGGCGGCGTGACGGTCAACTCCACGCTACTGTCGAAGTCGTCGATCACATAGTTGCCATCTCCGTCGGGCGTGAGTTCCGTGCCATCGTAGGTCAACACTGCACCATCCGGCACGTCGCTGATGGTGACCCGGAAGGTCTCGTTGGGATCCGAGCTTTGTGGACGTATATCCAGCGCAATCGCCTCATCCTCGTTGCCCTCGGCGGGCGAGGTGACGCTCATGGAGGCCCTATCCGCCACCGGCGTATCGATAAGGATGCCGTCGAGGATCGCTTCGCCCGACGTGGCCGTGCTCTCGGTGCCACCATCCGGATCGGCATCCACCGTCTTGGCCTCGACGCGAATCTGGAATTCGCCCTTCTGGTTGCGCGGCGCCTTGAATTCGAGGGTATCCAGGAATTCGACCGGCACCTCGACGGGCACACCATTAAACGTCTTCACGACCCAATCGCCGTCACCGTTCTGGTAGCGGAAGCTGGAGCCGATGGCGTCACCGCCGTCCTCGCTTGCCACCAGCTCCGGCGTCAGCAGCGCAAAGGTCTGCTCCGAGCCATCGGCGTCCTGGTTAGCCCAACCGTCCGCCGGATTGAAGCCATCGGCGTTGAGCGCGAACCAGGTATCCTCGATACCGTCCACGGTCGAGCCATAGGTATGGTCGGGATTCATGGTCAGATCGGGTTGGCCGTCGCCGTCGCTGTCGCCGCCGACCTCTTCAGCGACCGGTGTCACCGCGATATCCGCCGTGACGTTGTGGGTCTGGGTATCCGAACCGGTCGAGGCGGTGTCCTCCACGGTGACCTGCAATGACAGGCTTTCATCGACACTGCTATGGGCCGGTGGCGTGACGGTGTAGCCGGTATAGCTGCCATCGGCCACATCACTCGGATCGATCGTGAAGCCATCGCTGCCGTTACCGGTATGCACGACAGTGCCATCGCCATCCTTGATCACCCAGCCGTCCGGTACGGTATCGATGCCGATGGCCGTGATCGTCTCGCTGCCATCGGTATCGCTGACCGCAAGATCCGCCAGGAAGGCGATATCGCTATCCTCCGGCCCCTCGGCGCTGATATCGGCCGGCTGGTCAGCGACCGGCGCGGTGTCGATATTCAGCGTGACCGAATCGTCCTTCACGGCGCCATCGGGATCGCCGGCATCGCTATCGCGATCCTGAGCATTGAGGGTGACGGTGATGCCATCGATGTCACCGCTGAAATCGGTCGGAGGGGTCAGCACCAGGGACGACGGAATCTCCGTCGATGTGCCGGCGCCGAAGCCGCCGAGATCGGCCGCCGGAATGACGATGGTGCCATCGGCCCCCGCGGTGATGGTGCTACCGTTCACCGTCACGGACGTGCCTTCCGGCACATTGCCGATCTCCAGCCAGCGCTCCTCGCTGCCGTCGAGATCCTCGAAGCTGGCGCCGAGCAGGTTGCCGAGGTCCAGCTCGCCGTCCTCGTCGACGGTCGCCGTATGGGGATCATCGGAGCCGTCGATGGTCAGATCGACGTCGTCGGTCACCGCCTGCACGCCGACATCCACTTGGGCGGTGCTTTCCGCACCATCCACGCCACTCAGCGGACTGCCGCTGTCGTCCACCTCGTAGCTGGTCACGCTGACGTCGATGGTGAAGTTCTCGTGGTCTTGGGCGATCGGATTGACCTGCAGCGCCTCGTACTCCGCCGTGGTCATGGTGAGATCACCAGCGGCGGTGGCGGTATGGTCGCCATCAGAGAGCACGATGGTGATATCACTGCCGTCGCTGGTGTACAGCACATTACCGCTGCCATCCAGCAGTTCGGTGCCACTCGGAATACCACTCAGGGTAATCTCGCCCAGCAGTTCGGGGTTGTCGCCGGCGGTTGCCCCGTTCTGATCCGTGGTATCGACGGAGCTCGGTGCCGTCAGATTCAGCGCGACCGCAGTATCTTCATCGGTCTGGACGTTGCCACCTTGCAGATCCGGTTCATCGGAAACCGGATTGACCGTCACGTTAACCGTAAAGGTCTTGGTTTCATTGTCGGTCGTCGTGGTATAGGTAAAGGAATCCTCACCGCTGTAGTGTTCGTTTGGCTCGTAGGTAATGGTGCCATCGTCGTTTACCTTGGCCTTACCGTATGTCGTTTCCACCCAACCATCTGCATCCGGTGTGCCACCGTCAATGCCGGTATTGGTGCCCGTCGCATCGGCATTGGTATTGAAGGTATTCTCGGTAGACCCGACGTCCGAATCCTCCTCCACCGTGATGGCTTTAGGCTCAACGCTGGGATCATCATCGACAACGGTGATGGTGAAGTCGGTTTCAACCGTATCATTGTCACCGTCGGTGACTGTCAGATGCTGCAAGTTGATATCGAGGGTCTCGGCCCCGCCGTCATGATCCAGCGGCCGATGCAGCGTGAACTCATAGCCAGGTGTTGCCGCGGTCGGATTGAGTATATCGACCGTGAAGACCTTGCCACTTTCACTACGATCAGTGCCGCGATAGCCCGTCAGGGTGTGGCCATCGTTACTAACGACATATTCCAGAGCTTGTCCATCCGACGCCAGGCCAGCAGCTTCAATAGCCGATACTGTCGAATCGACGCCCCCTTCACTGAACTGGACATCCCCTGCACCATCGGTACCAAAATCCACTGCAAAAGTATCGGATACGCTAGTCGCTGGCACATCAGGATCACTGCCCAGGGCCAGATTGGCTTCGTCTACCGAGGCGTCAGAAGGCGGTGTTGTGATGGCAGGACCATCGTCATGGAAAGTGAACTGGCCACCTACATCGACGGCATCGCTGTCGACGCTGTCCCCATCCCCATCGACGGCGGTTGCCACCAGTTGGAGGGCACCGTCGCTCAGGGTGATGACATCATCGTGGTCACTGCTATCCGGGTGCTCCAACGGACGAGTCTGCGTCAGCGTCACGGCACCGCTATCACCATCAAGCTCGATACGGAAGGCGATCTCGCCAGCGGGATCATTGCCCACACGACCGACCACGTCGTCGCCATCCATAAAGAGATGAACGGATTCGCCCGTGGCGGTATCCGTCACGCCGGATGCCACGCCATCGGTGACCTGCAGGCGATAGGTGGTGCTGTCTTCGCCATCGGCACCATGATCGATCGCGAATACGCCGTCGATAAAGTCGGCATCGGTGGCACTGACTTCCCCAGCGGAGAAGTCACTCTCATCGACTTCGACACTGCCCAACTGGCCACTGTCGACGCTGATCACCGGCTCATCATCGACGATATCGATGGTCACGGTATTAGTGACGGTATTGCCGTACTGATCGACCGCGGTGTACGCGAAGCTGTCGGTCGGCGGTGTACCGGAGTGGTCCGCATCACTGTTCAGGGTGTAATCGAAAGTGCCATCGGTATTGACCGTCCAGCTACCCAGTGACGTCGAGCCGCTCTGCTGCGACTCCACCGTCCAGCCCGACTGCAAGTCTAGGCTGCCACCGCTGATGATCTCGCTGTCGGCTAACGCATCGGTGCCATCCGCCAAACCTGCCTCATCTACGCTGCCCGCGGTGTCGGTCGGGGTACCGGTGACATCGGCAACGTCGATGGTCAGGGTCGCGGTGCTTTCGTCTCCGTCGCCATCACGAACCGTGTAGGTGAAGACATCCAGAACGTCGGCATTCGTACCGTCCGGATCGGCTACGTAGGTGTAACTACCGTCGGCGTTGAGCGTCAGCGTGCCGTATTCGCCCTCGATCACCAAGGTGCCGTCGGTCTCGGTGGCATCGTTGGCGGGGACGTTGACGCTAGCCACGCCGGTCACCGTGGCACCGTCGGCCCCTTCGGTATCGGCGACATCGCCCGGCGAGGCACCATCGCCGCCGATCACGTTGCCACTCGTATCGGCACCTTCGGTCACGGCGTTGGTATCGTTTTCGGCGGCCGGCGCATCATCGACGATCTTGATATTCAAGTAGCCGCTGTCGGTCGAGCCATCCTCGTCGGTGGCCGTCACGGTGACGCTGTCCAGCAGCTCATCGACATCCTCGCCCGGGGCGTTGGTCAGCTCGTAGGCATAGTCGAGGGTGATGGTGCCGTCGGCGGCCTGGCTGTAGCCGTTGAGGGT
>NZ_JACHXM010000041.1:0-6191 GCF_014192055.1 Halomonas organivorans
GCTTATGACTTCAAGCTCCGGGCGAAGCCCGGCTCTTCCAGGTGCGAAGCACCGCTCTTCAAGCTTACGTCCGCGAAGCGGGCGTTCTTCCAGCTGCTCTAAGGGCCGAGTTGGTAGCGCAGCGGCGAGGCCGCCTGCGGCAGCCCGAACCATTCGGCAGCGACTCGCCCGAAGCGCCTCGCCAGGCGGTCAAAGGGATCGAGACGCGGCGTGTAGTCCTGGGTACGCGGCGTGGCGAGGCGCTCCCTGGCCAGGGTGTCGAGACTGCCCAACTCGTCCACCAGCCCCAGATCGAGGGCCTGCTCGCCGGTCCAGACCAGGCCGCTGAACAGGCGCTCGTCGTCGGCCAGCCGATCGCCGCGCCCCGCCTTGACGTCGTCGATGAACTGGCGATGAGTGGTGGCCAGCACCTGCTGCCAGAAGTCGCGCTGCTGCGGCGAGATCGAGGAGAAGGGATCAAGAAAGGCCTTGTTCTCGCCGGCGGTGAACACGCGACGCTCGACGCCCAGTCGCTCCATGGCGTCCTGGAAGCCGAAACCGGCATTGATGACGCCGATCGAGCCCACCAGGCTGGCCGGCGCGGCCACGATCTCGTCGGCAGCGGAGGCGATGTAGTAGGCGCCGCTGGCGCCGATGTCCTCGACCACCGCGATGATCGGCTTGCCGCCCTGCCCGCGCAGCCGCATCAGTTCGTCGTAGATCCGCTGGGACTGCACCGGGCTACCGCCGGGACTGTCGATGCGCAGCACCACGGCCTTCGCTCCCGGCGCCTTCCAGGCCCGCCCGACGCCCTCGATGATGCGATCGGCGCTGGCCCGGGAGTCGCTGTCGATCACGCCCTCCACCTTCACGACAGCCAGATGAGGACCCGCCACGCTCCCCGATCCCCCAACACCGAAAACCCCGTAGAGAGCCGTGGCCAGCGAGACCAGGATCAGGGCGGCGAACAGGAAACGGAAGAACAGCTTCCAGCGTCGGGATCGACGCTGTTCGGCCAGCACGCCATCGATCCAGCGATCGAGCATGGCTTGCTGGGCGAGGCGTTGGCGCTCGCGCAGCGTCTCGGCATCCTCGTCGCCCGGGGCCGGTGCCGCCTGCTCGGCGCCCGTGCGTCGGCGGCGCTCCTCTCGGGCCTGCTCGGCGCTGAGCTCCGGCCCTTGGGTCCAGTCGTCGCGTCGATCGTCATCCATGGGCCTACTCCTGTGAACGAAACAAGCAGCGCTCAGGCATGCAGCCAGTCGATGAGCTCGGGAAAGGCATCGGCGGTAAACACCGGGCGACTGGCGGCCAGCCGCTCGGGCGCATGCACGCCATAAGTCACGGCGATGCGATCCATGCCCAGCGCCCGCGCCATCTCCAGGTCGTACTCGGTATCGCCGACCATCACGGCCTCCTCTACCGGAACGCCGAGTTCGTCAAGCAGCTCCTCGAGCATCCGCGGATGCGGCTTGGAGAGCGTCTCGTCGGCGGTGCGGCTGGCGTGGAACCAATGCCCACAGCTGCGCTCATGAAAAATGCGATCGAGCCCCCGGCGGCTCTTGCCGGTGGCCACCGCCAGGCGACTGCCGCCATCGGCACGCAGCCGCGCCAGCCCGTCGACCACGCCCGGGTAGAACGGCATCGGGGTCACGTCGCCCTCCACGAAGTGGTAGGAATAACGCTGCCGCAAGGCCTCGGCACGCTCGGGGTCGATGCCCGGACACAGTCTGGCGATCGCCTCGGGCAGCCCCAGGCCGATGATGTCACGTACGCGCTCGTCAGACAGCGATCCCCAGCCGATGTCGCGACCGGCGGCCTGCATGCAGGCAACGATGCGGGCCACCGAGTCCATCAGGGTGCCATCCCAGTCGAAGATCATCAGTCGATAGCGCATGAAGCCTCCGCGTCAACGAGCGTCGCGGGCGCGTGCCAGCACGCCATCGAGGGTGTCGCCGAGCGGCGCACGGATCTTCACCGGCTTACCGCTGGTGGGCTCGGGAAAGGTCAACGAGGCGGCGTGGAGAAACAGCCGCGACAGACCGAGCTGCGCCGCAATACGCCCCCCTTCGCGGGTACCATACTTGTCGTCGCCAAGCAGAGGATGGCCGGCGTGGGCGGCATGCACCCGGATCTGGTGGGTACGCCCAGTGATCGGCTCGGCCTCGATCAGGGTGGCGCGAGCAAAGGCCTCGCGCACGGCGAACCGGGTACGCGCCACCTTGCCGCCGCTGTCGACCCGCACCCGCCGTTCGCCGTTGCCGGCGTCGAAGCGATCCAGGCGGGCGCTGACGAAGTCGCGCCGCGCCGGCCAGCGACCGGCGACCAGCGCCAGATACTGCTTGGACATCTGATGGCGCTTGAGGGCATCGTTGAGGCTCAGCAGCGCCGGCCGCGACTTGGCCAGCAGCAGACAGCCGGAGGTATCGCGGTCGAGGCGGTGCACCAGTTCGAGGAAGTCCAGATCCTCGCGAACCTGACGCAGCGCCTCGATCAAGCCAATCTTGACGCCGCTACCACCGTGGACAGCGAGTCCCGATGGCTTGTTGAGCACCAGCCAGTCGCGCCCCTCCAGCAGCACGCTGCCGGCCAGCAGGTTGCGCAGGCTGTCGCTGACCTCACGGACCGCCTCGCGGGGCGCAAGCTTGAGCGGCGGTATGCGTACCACGTCCCCCAGCGCCAGCCGGGTGTCGGCCTTGACCCGCTTCTTGTTCACCCGCACTTCGCCCTTGCGCACGATGCGGTAGATCAGCGCCCGAGGCGCTCCCTTGACGCGCGTCATCAGGAAATTGTCGACCCGCTGGCCTACCTGGCCCTCGGTCACTTCCACCCATTGCACCTCGCGGCCCTCGGCCATGCGACACTCCACTTACCACTGGCGTAAAAGGCGCATTCTACCGCAGTGCCGGCCATTCTGCCGCCAATTGCTGGGTATCCCCTTTACTGGTATATTGCGAATTCGTTCCAGTGGACAGAACCGTCCATTCGCGCGCCTGCACGACATACACGCAGGCCGGAGCGACGAAATCAGGCCGCGACGACCCTCCCACACGAGGTCCCGCCGCCGACAAGCAAGCGATACAACGCCACGCCCGCCCCGCCTCGCTTCCGACGAACGAGCGGCTACCACGGGATACGTACAACATCGTGCCGGAGGCCGGCGTTGGCGAATCGATGAATGCCAGGTGTTGGCGGTGACCGCAGGGCCGGATGGGAAACGAAACGACCCGCCGAGACATGTCCTGCCTCCGCCCCGTACTCAACATGATCATGCCGTGCCGGCCCGCCACTGCTATCAGGCCCCGACACGGCCGGGCGCAGTTCCGCATCCGCGACATGCGCTGAGCACAAGCACGCTGCACCCTGCGGTTCGCCATCGTCGTTGCCCATGGGCGCCCACCGGCGCGTCCATTTTGCGAGACGACATGAAACGGATGCTCATCAACGCGACCCAGCCCGAAGAGCTGCGCGTCGCCCTGGTCGATGGACAACGCCTCTACGACCTGGACATCGAGTCCGGTGCCCGGGAACAGAAGAAAGCCAACATCTATCGCGGCAAGATCACCCGCGTGGAACCCTCCCTCGAAGCCGCCTTCGTCGATTTCGGCGCCGAACGCCACGGCTTCCTGCCGCTCAAGGAAGTCTCCCGCGAGTACTTCGTCAAGGAACCCTCCGGGCGCCCCAGCATCAAGGAAGTGCTCAAGGAAGGCCAGGAAGTCATTGTTCAGGTCGACAAGGAGGAGCGCGGCAACAAGGGCGCGGCACTGACCACCTTCATCAGCCTGGCCGGCCGTTTTCTGGTACTGATGCCCAACAACCCCCGGGCCGGGGGCATCTCGCGGCGCATCGAGGGCGAGGAACGCGCCCAGCTCAAGGAGGCCATGGGCCAACTGACGGTGCCCGACAAGATGGGCCTGATCGTGCGCACCGCTGGCATCGGCCGCTCGCCCGAGGAACTGCAGTGGGACCTCGACTACCTGGTCCAGGTCTGGGAGTCGATCACCGAGGAGGCCGGCAAGCGATCCGCGCCCTTCCTGATCTATCGCGAGTCCAACGTCATCATCCGCGCCATGCGCGACTACCTGCGCCAGGACATCGGCGAGGTGCTGATCGACAGCGAGCAGGTCCACCAGGAGGCACTGGCCTTCATCCGCCAGGTCATGCCCTCCTACCAGCAGAAGATCAAGCGCTACGCCGACGAGGTGCCGCTGTTCTCGCGTTTCCAGATCGAGTCACAGATCGAGACCGCCTACGAGCGTGAGGTCAAGCTGCCCTCCGGCGGCTCGATCGTCATCGACCACACCGAGGCGCTGGTGTCCATCGACATCAACTCGGCGCGCGCCACCCGCGGCAGCGACATCGAGGAAACGGCGCTGCAGACCAACCTGGAGGCGGCCGACGAGATCGCGCGCCAGCTGCGCCTGCGCGACATCGGCGGCCTGGTGGTCATCGACTTCATCGACATGTCGCCTGCGCGCAACCAGCGTGAGGTCGAGAATCGGGTGCGCGACGCCCTCAAGCTCGACCGCGCCCGGGTGCAGATCGGCCGCATTTCCCGCTTCGGCCTGATGGAAATGTCCCGCCAGCGCCTGCGCCCGTCGCTGGGCGAGACCAGCGGCGTGGTCTGCCCGCGCTGCGACGGCCAGGGCACCATCCGCGACGTACGCTCCATCTCGCTGTCGATCATGCGCCTGATCGAGGAAGAGGCGATGAAGGAGCGCAGCGCCCAGATCCGCGCCATCCTGCCGGTGCCGGTGGCCACCTACCTGCTCAACGAGAAGCGCGCGGTGCTGGCCGATATCGAACGCCGCCAGGACGTTCGCGTGGTGCTGTTGCCCAATCCCGACATGGACACGCCCCATTACGACGTCCAGCGCCTGCGTGACGATCATGTCGATGAAGAAGGCTCATCGTACAAGTCCAGCTACGAGCTGCCCATGGAGACCGAAGTGGGCAAGGAGCCCGAGGCCGCCTTCGGCAAGCCGGTCAAGCGGGACGAGGCCGCGGTGAAGACCGTGGTGCATCACGAGCCGGCTCCGGCCTCGCTGCGTGAGGAAGCCCCGGAGAAGTCGGCCGAGCCGTCGCCCCCTTCTCCCAAGGCCGCCCCCAAGCCCGCTCCCGCCGCTGCCCCGAACGCCCGGGATGGCGTGCTGGGCCGCCTGGTGAAGGGCTTTGCCCGCCTGCTGAGCGGTGAGGAACAGCCCGCCCAGAGTGGTGACACCTCCCGCGCCGACGAGCAAGCCAAGCGTCAGCCCTCCTCTGCCCGGCCGGCCGGAGGCCGCGATGAGCAGCGCGGCGAGGCCAAGCCCGGCGGCAACGGCCGCCAACGCAACCGCCGCGGCGGTCAGCGCCAGGAGCGCAGCGAGGGTCGCGACGAGAGCCGCACCGCCAAGCCACAGCGCCAGGGCGATGACAAGTCTCGCACCGACAAGAGCAGCAGCCAGCGCGGCGGCCGAGGTCGCGGCCAGCGCCAGGATGACGTCCGACAGTCAGCGGAGGCCCGCAAGTCCCAGGACGGCAAAGGCCAGGGAGGCCGCAAGCCCCAGGACGGCAAGCCTCAGAGCAGCAAGCCGCAGGAGACCAAGTCCCAGGAAAACAAGGCTCAGGAAAGCAAGGCTGAACGGACCAAGGAAGTGAGCCCGGCCCAGGCTGCCGCCACCGACGCCGATGCCAAACCCAAGCGCCTTCGCAACAATCCTCGCCAGCGCCAGCGCCAGCACGCCCTGAACCCGGAGGCGGTAGCCGAACAGCAACGCCTCCAGGCCGAGGCGGCCAAGGCAGAAGCACAGCCGGAAGAGGCGAAAGCCGAGCAGCCCAAGGCCGAGCAGCCCAAGGCAGAGGCCAAAGCCGAGCAGCCGAAGGCCGAACAGCCCAAGGCAGACGCCAAAGCCGAAGAGCCGAAGACCGAAGCCAAGGCGGAACAGCCCAAGGCAGACGCCAAAGCCGAGGAGCCGAAGGCCGAAGCCAAGGCGGAACAGCCCAAGGCGGAACAGCCCAAGGCAGACGCCAAAGCCGAAGAGCCGAAGGCGGAAGCCAAGCCGGACACCAAGGCTGATCAGCCCAAGGCAGACGCCAAAGCCGAAGAGCCGAAGGCGGAAGCCAAGCCGGACACCAAGGCTGATCAGCCCAAGGCAGACGCCAAAGCCGAGGAGCCGAAGGCCGAAGCCAAGCCGGACACCAAGGCCGATCAGCCCAAGGCAGACGCCAAAGCCGAA
>NZ_JACHXM010000041.1:6288-6412 GCF_014192055.1 Halomonas organivorans
CCGATCAGCCCAAGGCAGACGCCAAAGCCGAGGAGCCGAAGGCCGAAGCCAAGCCGGACACCAAGGCCGATCAGCCCAAGGCAGACGCCAAAGCCGAAGAGCCGAAGGCCGAAGCCAAGCCGGA
>NZ_JACHXM010000041.1:6509-23940 GCF_014192055.1 Halomonas organivorans
CGACACCAAGGCCGATCAGCCCAAGGCAGACGCCAAAGCCGAGGAGCCGAAGGCCGAAGCCAAGGCGGAACAGCCCAAGGCAGAGGCCAAAGCCGAAGAGCCGAAGGCGGAAGCCAAGCCGGACACCAAGGCCGATCAGCCCAAGGCAGACGCCAAAGCCGAGGAGCCGAAGGCCGAAGCCAAGGCGGAACAGCCCAAGGCAGAGGCCAAAGCCGAGCAGCCGAAGGCAGAAGCCAAGGCGGAACAGCCCAAGGCAGAAGCTAAAGCCGAGGAGCCGAAGGCGGACACCAAGGCAGAAGCCAAAGCCGAAGAGTCGAAGGCTGACGACAAGGCCGAAGCCCAGCCCGAGCCGAAGGCCGAAGCAGTGAAGGAAGAGACGCCGCGTCGCCGCCGCCGCGCCCATAACGACCCGCGCGAGATCCGTCGCCGCGAACAGGAGGCCAAGCGCCAGGAAGGTCAGCAAGGCTGACCTGCCGCGCCTCCCCTGAACGACAACGCCCGTGGCCATTGGCCACGGGCGTTGTCATTTGCACCGGAAAAAGACCAGCGAGCGCGAGGGTCGCTATCCTGTCGCCAGGCGAGGCTCCCGCTCCAGCGCCACGCCGAAGCGCCGCTCTACCGTGTCGGCGACCCTGGCGGCGAAGGCCAGCAGCCCGGCCGCATCGCCGCCGCCGTGATGCACCAGCACCAGGGCCTGGCGGTCGTGGACGCCGAACGCCCCATCACGCCACCCCTTGAGGCCACAGCGATCGATCAGCCAACCGGCGGCCAGCTTGGTCCGGCCGTCGTCCAGCGGGAAGCTCGGCATGTCAGGGTACGCCTCGCGCAGCGACGCCGCGCGCTCCGACGACACCACCGGATTCTTGAAGAAGCTACCGGCGTTGCCCAGCACGGCCGGATCCGGAAGCTTTTCGCGACGCACCGCACACACGGCCTCGGCCACCTCGAGCGCCGTGGGCGACTCGGTGACACGGCCGGCCAGGTCGCCGTAGCCGAGACGCGGCTCGGGCGTACGCGAGACGCGCATCACCAGCCGGGTGATCGCTACCCGCCCGGCCAGGGCATGCTTGAAGACACTGTCGCGGTAGCCGAAGGCACACGCCTGCGGACCCAGCACCGCCTCGCGGCCGTCGTCGAGGTGCACCAGGTGCACCGCCTCGAGACGCTCGGCCAGCTCGACCCCGTAGGCGCCGATGTTCTGGATCGGCGCGGCACCACAGTGCCCCGGAATCAAGGCCAGGTTCTCGAGCCCCCAGAGGTCGCGGGCGGCCAGCGCCATGACCAGCTCGTGCCAGACCACGCCGGCCTCCGCATGCACCCGCACGCTCCCATCGCCGCTCTCCACCAGCCACCAGTCGTTCATGGCCGGGCGGATCACCAGTCCCGTCAGGAAGGCGGGCAGGATCAGGTTGCTGCCGCCGCCCAGCACCAGGGTCGGCCAGCCGCCCTCACGGGCCAGCGCCAGCGCCTCGCCAAGCTCGGCGGGCGTCATCGGGGCGACGAAACGCTCGGCGCGGCAGGGCAGCCCGAGGGTGTTGGCCGCGGTCAGGTCATGATCGGCGTACCATCTCGGACTCAAGCGTCACGCTCCAGATCCCGGCGCAGCGCCTCGACCAACCCTCTGGACGCCGCTTCGATCAGGCCCATGACCTCCTCGAACCCGTCCCTGCCGCCAAAATAGGGATCGGGTACCGCCCGATCGGGGAAGCCGGCAAAGGCAAGGAAAAGCCCCAGATATGCATCGCAGTCGGCCGGGCGGCGCGCATTCAGGGCGGCCAGGTTGTCATGGTCCATGGCCAGCAGGTAATCGAAGCGCGTGAAGTCCGTATCGCACAGCTGTCGGGCTCGCAGCGCGGACAGGTCCAGCCCGCGAGAGATGGCTGCCGCCTGGGCACGCGCGTCGGGCGACTTGCCCACGTGCCAGGGGCCAATGCCGCAGGAGTCGACGTCGACACGATCGGCGAGTCCGGCCTCCTTCAGGTGTTGCCGAAACATGCCCTCGGCAGTCGGCGAACGGCAGATATTACCCAGGCAGACGAACAGCACCCGCATCAGCGCTCCCCCTCTTCGCGGCCCAGGATCCTGCGCACCCGATCGAGATCCTCGGCGGTATCCACGCCGGCGGGGTGCGGTTCCCGGGACAGCGCCACCTGGATGGCATGGCCATGGTGAAGCGCGCGCAGCTGTTCGAGCTGTTCGAGCTGCTCCAGCGGCGACGGCGCCCAATGCCGATACTCGGCCAGAAAGCTCGCTCGATAGGCATAGAGGCCGATATGGCGCAGCCAGGCGTCGGTCCCGAGCAGTTCGGGGCGCGCGGCGAAGGCCTCGCGGTCCCACGGGATCGGCGCGCGGGAGAAATAGAGCGCCCGCCCCGAGAGGGCACGAACCACCTTGACCACGTTGGGATTGAATAGCGTCTCGACGTCACCGATCGGCTCGGCGAGGGTCGCGATGGAGGCGCCGACATCATCCATCAGCCGTGCCGCCACCTGGTCGATCAGGGTCGCCGGCAGCAGCGGCTCGTCGCCCTGGACGTTGACCAGCACCGCCTCATCGTCGAGCCCCAGCCGCTCGGCCACCTCGGCCAAGCGGTCGGTGCCCGAGGGATGGTCGTCGCGGGTCATGACCACCTCGGCGCCGAGGGGCAACAGGGCCTCGCGAATGCGCGAGTCGTCGGTGGCGACGACCACACGGCCGGCGGCACTGGCGGCGGCCCGTCGCCAGACATGTGCCACCATCGGCTCGCCGGCGATATCGAGCAGCGGCTTGCCCGGCAAGCGGGTGGACGCGAAGCGCGCCGGAATGACGGCGATGAAATCCTGCATTCCGTTGTCTCCTCAGCCCTCGGCGCCGGACGACGGCGGCAGCTTCTCGTCCACATCGATGGCGCGCGCCTCGTCGGGCAGCATCACCGGGATCCCGTCATTCACGGGATAGGCCAGGCCGTCGTAGCGACAGACCAACTCGCCCGCCTCGCGGTCGTAGGCCAGCTTGCCCTTGCACAGCGGGCAGACCAGCATCGCCAGCAGTTGCTTGTCCATCTCTCACGCCTCCAGGTTCAGCATCGGCGGCCACTCGAGCGGCAACCGCCAGGGAATTCATAGGCTCGCCAGGCGCTCGTCCAGCCAGGCGACGAAATCGGGATCCGGCACCGCCTCCACTTCCAGCACCCAGGCCTCGTTCGCCTTCAGGTCGCGGCACTTGACCGCGTCCTTGGCGGTCATCACCAGCGGGTGCCCGTCCGTGAAGGCCAGGTCGGCGTCGGTGAAACGGTGATGATCGGCGAAGGCATGCGTCCAGTGCGCAATGCCCAGGCCCTCGAGGGTCTCGAAGAAGCGCGCCGGCCGGCCGATACCGGCCAGGGCGTGCACGGGCGCCACGAAGGGCGATGGCGTTACCGCTCGGCGTTCGCCGCCGCCCAGCGGGCGCCAGCCGGCGGGGACCAGGGCCATGCGGTAATGATCGCCAAGCGCGGCGTCTCGCGGCACCCCGTTGACCACCACGGCATCCACCGTAGCCAGGCGTTCGGCGGGCTCACGCAGCGGCCCGGCGGGCAGGCAATGCCCGTTGCCGAGGCCACGCTGGCCGTCGACCACCACCAGCTCCAGGTCGCGGCCCAGCGGCAGATGCTGCAGGCCGTCATCGGCAAGCAGGATATCGCAGCCCTCCTCCAGCAATCGCCGGGCGCCCCGCGGGCGATCCGGGTCGACCACCACCGGCACGTCGGTCTGGTCGGCCAGCATGCGCGGCTCGTCGCCGCAGGCCGAGGCCGGGGTATCGGCCTCGACCCGTAGCGGGTAGCCATCCGACCGACCGCCGTAGCCGCGAGATAGAATGCCCGGCCGCCAGCCGGCCTCGCTCAGATGACGGGCCAGCCAGGCCACCAGCGGCGACTTGCCGGTGCCGCCCAGCGTGATGTTGCCCACCACCACGACCGGCACCGGCGCCTGCCAGGCCTGGCGACGCCCCTCGGCATAGGCCCGGGTACGCCGCTCGACCACGCGGCGATAAAGCGCCTCCAGCGGGCGCAGCGGCCAGAGCCAGGGCGATCCGGCGTAAGCCGCCTCGAGCCAACGCTCACCGACACCGCCACTCATGCCGGCTGGGCATCCTGGAACTGCAGGCGATGCAGGGCCGCGTAGGCACCGTCGCGGCCCAGCAGCTCGGCATGACTGCCCTGCTCGATCACTTCCCCGTTCTCCATCACCAGGATGCGATCGGCGCGCTCGATGGTGGAGAGCCGGTGGGCAATGACGAAGGTGGTACGGTCACGACACACTTCCTCCAGGGCCGCCTGGATATAGCGCTCGGACTCGGTATCCAGCGCCGACGTGGCCTCGTCGAGCACCAGCAGCGGCGCATCCTTGAAGATCGCCCGGGCGATGGCCAGGCGCTGGCGCTGGCCGCCGGACAGCATCACGCCGTTCTCCCCCACCACGGTATCGTAGCCTTGGGGCAGGCGCTCGATGAATTCGTGGGCATGGGCCGCGCGCGCCGCGGCCTCGACCGCCGCCGGGTCGGGATCGTCGATGCCATAGGCGATGTTGTCGGCGATGGTGGCATTGAACAGCGTGACCTGCTGGGACACCAGGGCGATGCGTCGACGCAGCGGCAGGAGTCGGAAATCCTCGATGGGCACGCCGTCGATGCAGATGCGACCTGCCGTCGGCCGATAGAAGCGCGGTAACAGCCCCACCAGCGTCGACTTGCCGCTGCCCGAGCGGCCGACGATGGCCACCATCTCGCCAGGGGCCACGTCCAGGTCGATGCCCTTGAGCACCTCGGGCTGATCGGCGGCGTAGGAGAAACGCACCCCCTCGAAGGTCACCCGACCCTCGAGACGACCCGGCTCGCGGGTGCCGTTATCTTCCTCGGGAGGACGCTCCAGCAAGCCGAATAGCTCACCGGCCGCGGCAAGCCCCTTCTGGATGGTGGCGTTGATCTCGGTGAGCTGGCGTACCGGCTTGGCCATCAGCGAGGCCGCGGTGATGAAGGCCACGAACTCGCCGGGCGTCATGTCGGCCATCAGCGCCGGCGACATGGCCAGCCACACCAGCACGGCCAGGGCCAGGGCCACCAGCAGCTGGATCACCGGCGTGCTGGTGGCCTTGGTCAGCGCCTCCTTCATGCTCTGACGACGATTGATCTCGCTGGCCGCGGCGAAACGCGCCTTTTCATACTCCTCGGCGCCGTGGGTGCGCACCACCCGGTAGCCGGACAGCGCCTCGGAAGCCACATGGGTGACGTCGCCCATGGAACGCTGAATGCGGCGCGAGATGCGCCGGAAGCGCTTGCTGGCGTAGCTGACCACGCCACCGATCAGCGGCGTCACGGCCAGGAACAGCAGGGTCAGCATCCAGTTGGTCCACAGCAGATAGACCACCAGGCCGATCACGAACAGTCCCTCGCGCAGCAGGATGGTGATCGCCTTGGTGGCGGCGCCGGTCACCTGCTCCACATGGTAAGTGACACGCGAGATCAGGTGCCCCGAGGAGTGCTCGTCGAAGAAGCGCCCCGGCAAGTGCAGCATATGGTTGAAGACGTCGCAGCGCAGCGCATGAACCAGGTTACGGGCCACGTCGCTCATGAAATAGGTACCGAGGAAGGTTCCCAAGCCACGGGTGGCGAACATGCCCACCACGAACAGCGGCAGCATCAGACGAAAGGCGGCATCCGGATTCTGGATACCGTCGATCAGCCGCTTCATCATCTCGGCAAGCGCCGTGCTGGACGCCGCATAGATGGCGTAGCCGATGATCGCCAAGGCGAAGGCCTTCCAGTGAGGCTTTACATAGCCCAGCAGACGCTTGTAGAGGGTCCAGCCCGAGTGTTCGCTCACGGTCTCTCCGCTTCTGTATGTGTCGCCTCGGCGGTGGCGATGCGCACCCGCCGGATATTCAGGGCACCGGCCCTGTCGAGCACCCGCACCACGGCGGCATGGGGCGCCCGGCCGTCGGCCTCGATCACCAGGCCTGCCTCGCGGGCTTGAGGGGCCGCGTCGCTCAGCCGCGACGCCAGCTCGTCAGCCGACAGGGCGCGCTGGCCAAGCCGATAGTCGCCTTCGGCGGTGACCACCACCGTGACCGGCGAGGAGACCTGGGCGACTCCGGAGACGCTTTCCGGCAGCTCGAGTTCGAGCGCCTGGCGAGTCTCGAACGTGGTCGACACCATGAAGAAGATCAGCAGCAGGAAGACCACGTCGATCAGCGGGGTAAGATTCACCTCCACCGCGTCGCGTCGCCTGCGCGGCACTCTCATGGCCGCCCCCCGCCGGATGCCGAACGCCCTTCCGCCTCTCGCCGCACGGTTGACTGCGCCCCTGGCTCGTGCCGTTCGGCCAGCGTCAGTTCGCCGGAATGATGCGCCAGGAACTCCACGACCTGACCGGCCTGCTCCTCGATACGCACCGTGATGTCCTCGACGCGGCGCTGGAAGTAACGGTGAAACATCAGGGCAGGAATCGCCACGGTCAAGCCCGCCGCGGTGGTCACCAGCGCCTGGGAGATGCCACCGGCGAGGTCTGCGGTACGCTCGCCGCCGTCACTGGACACGATCACCGAGAAGACCTCGATCATGCCCACCACGGTACCCAACAGGCCGATCAGCGGCGTTATCGAGGCAATGGTGCCGAGCGGGCTCAGGAACCGCTCCATGTCATGGACCACGGCGATGGCGGCTTCCTGAAATCGCGCCCTCACCTGTTCGTGCCCCAGCCGCACATTGCGCAGCCCCGCCGCCAGCACGCTGCCCAGCGGCGAGTGGCTCTCCAGCCAGTCAAGATTGACCTGGCCACGCGCCACCAGCGAGCAGACCTCCTGAGCGAGCCCGCTGGGCGCGATGCGTGCGGCACGCAGCGTCCACAGACGTTCGATGACGATCACCGTCGCCACCAGCGAGCAGCCGAGCAGCGGCACCATCAGCCAACCTCCAGCGATCAAGGCCTCCATCACGGTCATGGGATCACCTCCCTCGAACAGTTACCGGGGCGCCGCCGGCTTCAATGGAGGCGATTCTAACGCAAGGCACTCGCCTCCGACACCGCCGCGCCGCCAGTCCGGCTGGCGCTGGGACTCGATTCGACTCCCCCGGCCGCCGCCCAGCCACAGGGTCACCGCGCCATCGTCGGCGGTATTCCACAGGCAACTGCCGAGCCGTCTGAAGCGGCGTACCACCACCGGCGCCGGGTGGCCGAAGCGGCTATCGCGCCCCGCGCTGAAAATGACCTGACGAGGCCGCGCGACGGCCACAAATCCGGGGCTGGAGCTGGTCTTGCTGCCATGATGCCCCGCCACCAGGACATCCACGGGGCCCTCCAGTTTGGCCACCAGCTCATGCTCCACCCTCGCGCCGGCGTCGCCGGTAATCAACAGTCGTCGACGCCCCGCCGAGATCAGCAGTACGCAGGAGCGATCATTGTCCGAGAGGCCCTCCACCCGGGCAGGCGGCCAGAGCACCCGAAAGTCCACCTCGTCGCGTCGCCAGTGCCGACCCGCCACACAAGGCTCGGTCGCGACCGGCAGTTCGCTGCCGGGGGGCGCCAGATAGCGCCCGACAAGATGCGAGTCCACCAGTCCCAGCAGGCCACCGGCATGGTCACGGTCATCATGACTGACGATGACGTCGTCGAAGCGCTGCCCCTCCGGCCATAGCGTGGCCAATGGCATGAAACCGGAGGCGAAGCGTGGCCCGGTATCGATCAAGGCCCGATAATGGGCGGTTCGCAGCGCGACCAGTTGCCCCTGCCCCACATCGTGGACTCGCACGCGCAGCACGCCGGGCCCAGGCACCGGCGGCGTCAGCCACAGTGGCAGGCAGGCCAGCAGCGTCGTGCCGGCCAGGCGTAGCCGCATGGACAATCCCGGCAATGCCCACAGCAGGCCAACCACAATCAGCGCTCCGCCTAGCGGACCCGCCACGGTCGGGTCGGGTTGCCACAGCGGCGCGACACGCACCGCCGCCTCGAGACCCGCGGCAAGCCCGCCGGCCAGGCGACCGAAGACGCCCCAGGCAAATTCAGCCAGGGGTGGCACCCAGGCGACCAACCAGCCTGCCAGCCCCAGTGGCACCATCAGGCTCCCCACCCAGGGCACGGCCACCAGATTGACCAGTGGGGCAGACGGGGCGAGACGTGCAAAGGCCAGCAGCACCGCACCAGCCATCACCGGCGCCAGCAGCAGCTGGGTACGCCCCAGGGCCCATAGCCAGCCTGCCACCCCCTTGGGACGAGGGCGCCCCTGCCAGATCAGGATCAGCAGCGCCACCGCGCCGAACGACAGCCAGCTCCCCGGACGCCAGACGGCTAGCGGGTCCCAGATCTCCACCAGCGCCAGCGCCAGCCACCAGGCCTGCCAGGGGCCCGGCGCATGACGGCCGCTGGCCACCCACAGCCCCACCATCACCATGATCATGGCCCGCAGCGCCGGCGGCTCGAGCCCGGCCAGGCAGGCGTATCCGACCGCCGCCGCGCCGGCGAGCCACCAGGGCCAGATCGCCATGCGCCAGCCGCCCGGCGTCAGGCACCACGCCAGGCCTCGCGCCAGCCACAGGGCGAAGCCAGCCACCAGGCCCACATGGAGCCCGGAAATCACCATCAGGTGAGTGGTACCGCTGGCATTCAGCAGATCCCAGTCGTCATCCGTCAATCGCTCGCCGGCCCCAAGGGTCAGCGCCGCCAGCCAGCGCGCGGTACGCGGCGAAAGCGCCATGTCATCGAGGTAAGACAGCGCCCAGCGGCGCGGTGAAACGCCCGCCGCCTCCAGGCGCTGCGGTGGCGGGTCGCGACGCACGTAACCGGTGGCCTGGATACCCTCACGCCACAGCCAGGCGCGATAGTCGAAGGCCCCGGGGTTGGCGAACCCCGAGGGGGGACGCAGCCGCACCACCAGCCGCCATCGCTCCCCCCGCGACATGGGCGGGGCGTCATAGGCGCTCAGCCGCACCCGTGACAGGCCCTCACAGCCGGGCAGGCCTTCGGCGCGTGGGCGACAGCGATCCACGACCATCTCCAGTCGCGCGCGACCAGCGTCTCCGGACACCGTCGTCAGCCGCCCCTCCAGCACCAGTTCCTGGCGGCTGAGCCCCTCGGGCAACTCGCCGCCACGCACCCACCACAGCTGGCCGGCGACGAACGCGACGATCGCCAACAGCATCAGAAGGCGCCAGCGGTGAGCCGCCAATCCCGCCAGCAGGGTCAACCCCAGGATCTGGGGCCAGACGCAGGAGGTGAAGTGGCCGATCAGCGCGCCGCCGAGGGCAGAGAGCGCGAGTGGCACGGCCAGCCCTGTTGCCATGATCTCTTCCCTGATCGAGTCATCCACCGGCGGCAATGCCTGTCCGCCAAGCCCTGTGCGCGTGTCCGGCGTCAGAGGGTCGCGTTGACCGGCGGCATGGCGTGGCACCGGCCTTGTATGGATAATAGCTCGGGTATCGAAGCCGCGAGCCCGTCGTCATGCCGCGCCGTCTCCTGCAGCGCTATCTGCCCCATCCCGAGACTCTCAGGCGCCAGCGCTCGCTGCGTTTCTTGAGCCATCTGATCGGCAATCCGTCGCTCTGGATGCTGTCCAGGCGCAGCGTCGCCAATGCGTTCTTCGTCGGGCTGTTCTGTGCCCTGCTGCCGATTCCCTTCCAGATGGCCCTGGCGGCGCTGGGTGCCTGGTCGCTGCGCGCCAACCTGCCCCTGTCGGTAGGCCTGGTGTGGATCACCAACCCTTTGACGATGCCACTGATTTTCTACGGCAACTATCGCCTGGGCGCCTGGCTACTCGATCTGCCGGCCCTGGCGGCTCCTGAGCAACTCTCTACCGACTGGGTCGCCGAGCAGCTGCTCGAAGCCCTGCCGGCACTGGCGGTGGGATCTCTGACGGCCGCCGTCCTGGCCGGCATACTGGGTAGCCTGGCGATCCGCCTGGCATGGCGCTGGCAGGTGTCGCGCAGCTGGAAAAGGAGGGCGCGTCGCCGCCGCTATCGGCTGGGCGACCGCGCCTGAAGGCAAGCAACGATGGACTGGCGATGATCGTGGCACCGCCTCGTCGCGGTAGGGATCAGCCGTATGGCCGCTCAATCATGGTGGGGCATGTCCGGGGCCAGACGTCCGCCGTCGAGGCGCAGTACCCGGTCCTGGTGGGCGGCAAGCCCCGGATCGTGCGTGACGATCACGAAGGCGCAGGCGGCGCTGGAAGACAATTCATCCATCAGCGCCAGGATGCTCCCCGCCGTGGTCTGATCGAGATTACCGGTGGGCTCGTCCATCAGCACCAGGCTGGGGTCGGTGACCAGTGCCCGGGCGATGGCAACCCGCTGGCGCTCGCCGCCGGAGAGTTCGCCGGGCTTGTGGGCGGCCCGCTCGGCCACGCCCACTCGCTCCAGCAGCTGCAACGCCCTGGCCTCGGCCGCTTTCTTGCGCTGGCCGCGCACGATCAGCGGCAAGGCGGCGTTCTCCAGCGCCGAGAACTCGGCAAGCAGATGGTGGAACTGGTAGACGAAGCCGATGTGACGATTGCGAAATCGCCCCAAGGCGGCATCGCCCAGCTCGTGGAGCGCCTGGCCGGCGATGCGCACCTCGCCGTGGCTGGGATGGTCCAGCCCGCCGAGCAGGTTGAGCAGGGTAGTCTTGCCGGAGCCGGAGCTGCCGACCACCGCCACGCGCTCGCCGGCGCGCACCTCCAGGGCCAGGTCGTCCAGCACGGTGAGGTCGCCCGGTCCCTCGCGGTAGATGCGCGTGAGACCTTCACAGGCCAGCATCACCTCGCGACGCTCGGCATCCCGGGCGAGGTCCTGGGTCATGGCGGGATCATTCATAGCGGAGCACCTCGGCGGGCTGTACCCGGGCCGCGCGCCAGGCCGGGTAGAGGGTCGACAGGAAAGTCAGCACGAAGGCCGCGGCGACGATCTGGCCCACGTCCGACCACAGCAGCTGCGAGGGCAGCTCGCTGATGAAGTAGACGCCGGCATCGAGGAAGTGGATGCCGAAGGTCGACTCGACGAAGGCGATGATGTCGGAGACCGTCAGCGCCAGCAGCACGCCGAGCCCCACGCCGATCACGATGCCGATCACCCCGATGGCCAGGCCCTGGACCATGAAGATCCCCATGATCGAGCGAGGCGTCGCACCGATGGTGCGCAGGATGGCGATGTCGGCGTGCTTGTCGGTGACGACCATGACCAGGGTGGACACGATGTTGAAGGCAGCCACGGCGATGATCACGGTCAACAGCAACGCGATCATGCGCTTCTCCATCTGGATGGCCTGGAAGAGATTACCTCGGGTATAGGTCCAGTCCAGGCCGCGGTAGCCAGATCCCAGGTCATCGATGATGTTCCGGGTCACGCTACCGGCCTGGAACAGGTCGTCGAGCTCCAGGCGCAACCCGCCCACCGCATTCCCCATGCGTGCCAGCGTCTGCATGTCCGAGATATTGGCGTAGGCCAGGCTGGCGTCGAGATCCGCCCCGACGCTGAAGATCCCGCTGACCGTGAACCGCTTGAGCCGCGGGAAGACGCCGGCCGGGGTGATCGAGGCCTCGGGCACCAGCAGGGTCACCCGATCGCCGACGGCTACGCCAAGCTGGCGAGCCAGCAACGAGCCGAGCACGACGTTCCACTCGCCGGCTCGCAGGTCGTCGAGGTTACCGCGCACCATGTGCTCGTCGACGATCGACACCCGCTTCTCCCAGTCGGGCTCGATGCCAGTCACCAGGGCACCTTGATTGCGTCCTCCCACCGAGAACATGCCCTGCTGCTGGATATAGGGGGCCGCTCCGATGACATGCTCGCGCTGCACGAGGCGATCGGCCAGCGGCTGCCAATCGGTGAGACCGGAGGGCACCTCGATGCGGGTATGCGGCACCATGCCCAGGACCCGGGTGCGCAGTTCGCGATCGAACCCGTTCATCACGGACAGCACCAGGATCAGCACCGCCACACCTAGGGTCAGCCCCAGCATGGAGGTCAAGGAGATAAAGGAGATGAAGTGGTTGCGTCGCTTGGCCCGCACGTAGCGCAACCCGATCAGGAGAGGCAGACGATCCAGCATATGAGCGTTCCTTGTCGGCGGGCGCTCATGGTACGTGTTTTTGCCGATGCCTGCATCGGGCCGAGTCGGCCTTGCACGATCGCTGCACCTTGTTGCTCAGCGGCGTCGCGCGGCGGCCATCAGGCGAGCCACCAGAGACGGGGGCAGCCGCGAGCGACGCTTGCGCGGCGCCTGGGGCTCGACACTCTCGGGGGGCTCTCGCAGCGCCTTCACCCCCAGCCGCTCGCGCTTGGGCGCCGACGTGCGCACGCCGCGCAAGCGTACGAGCACCGCCAGGCTGGCGAGCGATGCCAGCAAGGCGATAATAGCCAGACCAAAGGCCAGGGTCGTCGCATCCATGACATCGCACCTCGATCGTTGCCATCCTGCTGACAGGATAGTCCCAGCCAATGCGGTTCGCCGTCTGCCATCGACCACGGCGATCGTCACCCGCTGGCCAAGTGTCGGTGACGGGGAGGCGTCAGCGGGCTTGCATCGCGGACCACCGCCCCCTACATTGCGCCGGATTCCCTTTTCGAGGAGGCCTGCCATGGCCGTCTGCCTGCTTCCCGAGTGGCATCCCCAGGATGCCGTGCAACTGACCTGGCCAGGACCCGACAGCGACTGGGCACCGCTGCTGCCACGCATCGAAGCGACCCTGGAGAGCCTGGTCGCGGCCATCGCCCGCTACCAGGCGGTACTGATCGCCGTACCGGATGCGGCCACCCGTGACAGGCTCAGCGATGCCTTCCAGCATCGAGGCATACCCGTCGAGCGCCTGTACCTGGTCGTCGCCGAGGCCGACGACACCTGGGCGCGCGACCATGGGCCGCTCACCGTCGAGCGCGACGGGCGCCTCGAGCTGCTCGACTATGTCTTCACCGGTTGGGGCGGCAAGTTCCCGGCCACCCTCGACAACAGCCTGACTCGTCGACTCGCCGAGGCCGGCGCGTTCGCCGCGCCGCTGATCTCCCATGACCTGGTGCTCGAGGGCGGAGCCCTGGAGAGCGACGGCCAGGGCACCCTGCTGACCACCGAGGCCTGCCTGCTCAACGAGAACCGCAATCCCACCCTGGATCGGGCCAGGATCGAGGCCCGACTCGCCGAGCAGTTGGGCATCGAGCGGGTGCTTTGGCTGGCCCACGGTCACCTGGAAGGGGACGACACCGACAGCCACGTGGACACCCTGGCACGCTTCTGCGATCCGGCCACTATCGCCTATGTACGCTGCGACGACGCGAGCGATCCTCACTACCCGGCACTTGCCGCCATGGAAACCGAGCTCCAGGCGCTGCGACGCGCCGACGGCGAGCCCTATCGACTGATTCCGCTGCCCTGGCCGCGTCCCTGCTTCGATCCCGAGGATGGTCACCGGCTGCCGGCCACCTACGCCAACTTCCTGATCATCAACGGTGCCGTGCTGGTGCCTACCTACGGCGATGCCGCCGATCTCCACGCCCTCGAGGCCCTGGCCGAGGCTTTCCCCGAGCGTGACATCGTGCCCATCGACTGCAGCACCGTGATCCGCCAGCATGGCAGCCTGCACTGCCTGACCATGCAGCTGCCCCGCGGCACCCTGGCCGGGGTTCGCCATCGCGAAGGAGAAAGATCATGACCCGCACCCTCAAGGCTGGCCTGGTCCAGCAACCGGCCTGGCCTGACAAGGCCAGGAGCCTCGACGAGAGCGAGGCCGGCATCCGCGAGCTGGCCGCAGCCGGCGCCCAACTGGTGATGCTGCAGGAACTGCATGCCACCCACTACTTTTGCCAGTACGAGGACCCCGAACTGTTCGATCTCGCCGAGCCGCTGGACGGCCCCAGCGGCCAGCGCCTGGCCGCACTCGCCGCTGAGCTCGACATCGTGCTGATGGGATCGCTGTTCGAACGCCGCGCGTCCGGCCTCTACCACAATACGGCCGTGGTCTACGACGGCGCCCGCGGCCGGGTGGGGCACTATCGCAAGATGCACATTCCCGACGATCCGGGCTTCTACGAGAAGTTCTACTTTACGCCGGGCGACCAGGACGAGGAGCGCGGCCAGGGCTTTCAGCCCATCGACACCTCGGTGGGCCGGCTCGGCGTGCTGGTGTGCTGGGACCAGTGGTACCCGGAAGCCGCACGGCTGATGGCCATGGCCGGCGCCGAACTGCTGCTCTACCCCACCGCCATCGGTTGGCATCCGCCGGACGACGACGACGAAAAGGCCCGCCAGAAGGACGCCTGGACGCTGATCCAGCGCAGCCATGCGGTGGCCAATGGGCTGCCGGTGATGGTCGCCAACCGGGTCGGCCACGAGGCTGACCATTCCGGCGTCAGCCCGGGCATCGACTTCTGGGGCGGCAGCTTCATCTGCGGCCCACAAGGCGAACTGCTGGCCCACGCCGGCCAACAGGCCGAACGGCTGCTGGTGACCCTGGACCTGGAGCGAGGCGAGGAAGTCAGGCGCATCTGGCCCTATCTACGCGACCGACGCATCGATGCCTATGGGGACCTGACCCGCCGCTATCGGGACTAGCCGCGCGGAAGCTGGAAGCTGGAAGCTGGAAGCTGGAAGCTGGAAGCTGGAAGCTGGAAGCTGGAAGCTGGAAGCTGGAAGCTGGAAGACAGCATGAACCCCGCCATCATCGGGTCAAGGGTTTTCTTCCAGCTTCAAGCTTATGACTTCAAGCTCCGGGCGAAGCCCGGCTCTTCCAGGTGCGAAGCACCGCTCTTCAAGCTTACGTCCGCGAAGCGGGCGTTCTTCCAGCTCCGGGCGAAGCGCCGCTCTTTCGGCTTAACGCTTCATTTCCAGAAATCGCGGATCGAGGCAATACCCTGGGCCCCCACGGCGCGGGCGTGGTTGGCGTCGAAGCGGGTCATGCCGCCCAGCGCGAAGACCGGCATGCCGGCGTGCTCGACCAGTTGCTGGAAGTCGTGCCAGCCGATGGGCGCCACTTCGGGGTGCGAGGGCGTGGTGCGCAGCGGCGACAGGGTGACGAAGTCGCAACCGATACGGTGGGCCTGGACCAGCTGCTCCCGGTCATGGGTGGACGCAGAAAGCCACTTGCCCTCGGACAGGGGGCGCCGGTCGAGGCTCATCAGCCGCTCGCTGGTCAGGTGAATGCCATCGGCATCGACGCCCTCGAGCAGCTCGGGCTCGCCGTTGAGCACCAGGCGCGCCCCGTGGCGGCGGCACAGCGCCAGGGCCTGCTCGGCGCGGCTCAGATAGTCGCCGCGGTCCAGGGTCTTGGCACGCAGCTGCACCAGGCGCACCCGATCCTCGGTCAGTGCCCGCTCGAGGCGCGTGAGAAAGACGGTTTCATCTTCTTCCTCGCCGGTGATCAGGTACTCGGTGGGCAGCATCACCGCGCGCAGGATCGGCACGTTGGCGGCGGGGAAGGGATAGCCGAACAGCTCCCCCATCGGCACCCAGCGCACCGCCTGCCCCTCTCGGCCGAAAGGCTCGCCGGCGAAGTCATGGACCTGCCACACATCCAGCAGGATATGCTTGTCGGGGTACTCGTGATGGATGCGAATCAGCGGCTGGGCGCGGCGAATCTCCACGCCCAGTTCCTCATGCAGCTCGCGTTTGAGTGCCTCGAGCCCCGTCTCGTAGGGCGCCAGCTTGCCGCCGGGAAATTCCCAGAGACCGCCATGATCGACGTTCGACGGGCGCCGGGCGAGCAGCACCTCACTACCGTCGGCGCTGATGATGGCGGCAGCCGCCACGTGCACCCTTCTCTTCACCATTGCGTTCATTCACCTTGATCCCACTTGTCCCCGCGAGCGCCGCCGCGGGGGATTGCTCTGTTGACTCGGACGGGGAACGCCACCGCCACACCGCCGATCAGCTGCGATAGTCGGCGTTGATGGCAACGTATTCCCGTGTCAGGTCCGTGGTCCAGACCGTGGCACTGCGCTCACCGCGCCCCAGGTCGATGCGGATCGGGATCTCCTCCCGGGCCATCACCTCGCTGCCGGCGTCTTCTGTGTAACCGGCGGCGCGGCCGCCGCCCTCGACCAGGCGCACCTCGCCCAGGTCGATGACCACCCGGTCGACGTCGAAGTCGACGACCGGTGCACGACCCACCGCGGCAAGAATCCGCCCCCAGTTGGCGTCGCTGGCAGCCAGCGCCGTCTTGACCAGCGGCGAATGCGCCACGGTGAAGGCCACGTCCAGGGCCTCCTGGCGGGACACTGCCCCGTCGACCTGCAGGCTGACGAACTTGGTGGCACCCTCTCCGTCACGCACGATGGCCTGGGCCAGCTCGATCATCAGCTGCTGCAAGGCATCCCGGAACAGCGCGAGCCGGTGGTCATCGTTGATCGCGGCGCCCCGACCGGTAGCGATCAGCATGCAGGCATCGTTGGTGGAGGTGTCACCATCCACCGTGATGCAGTTGAAGGAGCGCTCCACGGTCTCGCGCAACAGCTCTTCCAGCAACGCCGGCGCCAGTGCCGCATCGGTGGCCACGAAGGCCAGCATGGTGGCCATGTTGGGCTTGATCATGCCCGAGCCCTTGCTGATCCCGTTCAGGGTAACCGTTTCGTCGCCCAGTTGGATCGTGACGCTGGCCCCCTTGGGGCGCGTATCGGTGGTCAGGATGCCCTCGCCTGCCGCGGCCCACCCCTTCGGACCCTCGTCCAGCGAGCGCAACGCCTCCGGCAGGCCGCCCAGCAGGCGCTCCATGGGCAGCGTCTCGCCGATCACACCGGTGGAGAACGGCAGCACGCAAGACGACTTGACGCCAGCCAGCCGGCCAAGCTCGGCACAGGTCGCTCGGGCATCGCGCAGCCCGACGTCTCCGGTACCGGCATTGGCGTTACCGGTGTTGATCACCAGATAGCGCGGCGCCTCGCCGTGCAGGGTACAGGCCGCAAGGTGCTCGCGGGCCACGGTGACCGGGGCCGCACAGAAAGCGTTGCGAGTGAAGCTTCCCGCCACGGTCGCTCCCTCGGGCACCTCGAACACCACCAGATCGCGCCGTTCGGCGGTCTTGATGCCGGCCTTGGCCGTCCCCAGCCGCAGCCCCTCGATCACCGGCATGGCCGGAAAGCTTGCGGGCCCCACTGCCATCGCTTGTCTCCTGTATCAATTTTCTTCGAGCTCCGGTGAGCCTTCGAAAGCAGCTTCGAGCTTCAGTAAGCCTTCGAAGCAGCTTCGAGCTTCGGTAAGCCTTCGAAAGCAGCTTCGAGCTTCGATAAGCCTTCGAAAGCAGCTTCGAGCTTCGAGCTTCGAGCTTCGAGCTTCGAGCTTCGAGCTTCGAGCTTCAGTAAGCCTTCGAAGCAGCTTCGAGCTTCGGTAAGCCTTCGAAAGCAGCTTCGAGCTTCGATAAGCCTTCGAAAGCAGCTTCGAGCTTCGAGCTTCGAGCTTCGAGCTTCGAGCTTCGAGCTTCGAGCTTCGAGCTTCGAGCTTCGAGCTTCGAGCTTCGAGCTTCGAGCT
>NZ_JACHXM010000042.1 GCF_014192055.1 Halomonas organivorans
GGAAGCTGGAAGCTGGAAGCTGGAAGCTGGAAGCTGGAAGCTGGAAGCTGGAAGCTGGAAGCTGGAAGCTGGAAGCTGGAAGGCAGCATGAACCCGACATCATGGGGTCAAGGGTTTTCTTCCAGCTTCAAGCTTATGACTTCAAGCTCCGGACGAAGCCCGGCCGGGTTTTCTTCAAGCTTCCAGCTTTAGCCCGCGAAGCGGGCGTTCTTCCAGCTTCTAGCTCCCGGCGAAGCCGGGGCCCGGCTATGCCGGCACGAAGCGCAGCGCCAGGCCGTTATTGCACCAGCGCAGTCCGGTGGGCTCGGGGCCGTCCTCGAAGACGTGGCCCTGATGACCACCGCAGCGCGCACAGTGGTATTCGGTACGCGGGATCAGCATCACCAGGTCCAGCTCGGTGAGCAGGTGCCCCTCCACATGAGTGAAGAAGCTCGGCCAGCCGGTGCCGGAGTCGTATTTCATCCGGCTTTCGAACAGCAACAGGTCGCAGCCGGCGCAGCGGTACTCTCCGTCGCGGGTCTCCTTGTCCAGCGGGCTAGAGAACGCCGGCTCGGTGCCCGCCTCGCGCAGGATCCGGAAGCGTTCATCGCCGAGCCGCTCCCGCCACTCGGCTGCGCTGAGCTCCAGCGCTTCCAGCCCCGGCGCGGGCTGCAGGTCGAGTTTGGGACGCGCGGAGGCCAGCCCCGGCGCCAGACCGGCCAGACCACCGAGCCCCAGTAGCCCAAGGAAGTTGCGTCGTTTCATGATGCGCCTCCATTGGCGTGTGATCACCCCGTGTCGGGTTTGCCACGGCATCCTTACCATAAGCCCCGCTCCTTCTCGAAAGCCTCACGAAAGTGTCACGACAGCCTTCACGACAAAAAGGGGGCAGCCAAGGCTCCCCCCTCTCGGACACGACCGGAACGCCGGGGTCCGCCCGGACTGCCTCAGGTCAGGCTCGGGCCCGCGGCCACGATGGCCGGGCTCACGCCATCGAACTTCTTGAAGTTGTCGACGAACTTGGCCGCTAGATCACGCAGGTGACGGTCGTAGGCGGCCTTGTCCTCCCAGGTCTCGCGCGGGTCGAGCAGGCGAGAATCGACCCCGGGCACGGAGGTCGGCACGGCCAGGTTCAGGCCCTCGATGGTATGCGTTTGCGCATCGCGCAGCACGCCGGACTGGATGGCGCCGATGATGGCGCGAGTCGTCGGAATGGAGAAGCGCGCGCCACCCTCGCCATAGGCGCCACCGGTCCAGCCGGTGTTGACCAGGTAGACCTGCGCGTCCTGCTCGGCCACGCGCTTGATCAACAGGTCGGCATAGACCCGGGCCGGGCGTGGAAAGAAGGGCGCACCGAAGCAGGTGGAGAAGGTCGCCGCAAGCCCTTCGGAAGAGCCCATCTCGGTGGAGCCCACCTTGGCGGTATAGCCGGACAGGAAGTGGTAGGCGGCGGCCTCCTTGGAGAGCACCGAGACCGGCGGCAGCACGCCGCTCATGTCGCAGGTCAGGAAGACGATGGCGTTGGGCTCACCGGCGCGGTTCTCGGGGACACGCTTGCCGATGTGCTCGAGCGGATAGGCGGCGCGTGAGTTCTGGGTCAGGCTATCGTCGCCGTAGTCCGGCTGGCGGCGCTCGTCGAGCACCACGTTCTCCAGCACGGTGCCGAACTTGATGGCGTTCCAGATCACCGGCTCGTTCTTCTCGGAAAGATCGATGCACTTGGCGTAGCAGCCGCCCTCGATGTTGAACACGGTGCCGGGGCCCCAGCCATGCTCGTCGTCGCCGATCAGAAAGCGCGCAGGATCGGCGGACAGCGTGGTCTTGCCCGTTCCCGAGAGGCCGAAGAACAGCGTGGTCTCGCCGTCCTCGCCCACATTGGCGCTGCAGTGCATGGGAAGCACGTCGGCGGCCGGCAGCAGGAAATTCTGCACCGAGAACATCGCCTTCTTCATCTCGCCGGCATAGCGCATGCCGGCGATCAGCACCTTCTTCTCGGCGAAATTGAGGATCACGCAGCCGTCGGAGTTGGTACCGTCACGGCCCGGCTCGCAGGTGAACCCGGGGGCGTTGAGCACCGTCCACTCGTCCTTGGCCGAGGGATTGTAGGCCTCGGGACGCACGAACAGGGTGCGGCCGAACAGGTTGTGCCAGGCGGTCTGGGTGGTCACCCGTACCGGCTGGTAGTGGGCGGGGTCGCTGCCCACGTGAAGCTCCGAGACGTAGTGCTCATTGCCGGCCAGGTGGGCCTCGACGCGCGACCAGAGGGCGTCGAAACGCTGGGCGTCGAAGGGCTGGTTGACGCTGCCCCAGTCGATCTCGCCTCGCGTGGAAGGCTCGTCGACGATGAAGCGGTCCTTGGGGGAACGTCCCGTGCGCTCGCCGGTGTTCACCACCAGAGCTCCATCGGCGGACAGGCGGCCTTCGCCATTGGCCACGGCCCGCTCGATCAGCTCGGCGCTGGACAGGTTGACGTGGGCGATGGGGGCCTTATCGCCGGCGGCCTTGGGGGCGGCTTGAGTCGTGGTCATATCGTTTCCTGGGCCTTGCGGCCATCTCTCTCGTTTGCCGGGCGTCCATGACGCGGTGTCGGTTCATCCTCGACCGCCACCAGCGGTTGACCGTCTTCTAGTGAGCGGCGGCCGAAATACGGATGAACGCGGCGCATTATGGCAAAAAGCCGGCCCCGGCGACAGGAAACGACGTCGTTACGCGACGTTATAGTAATTTTACTACCAAATCGACTCCGTTAAGCACAGATATCGACGCGAGCTCAGTGCAAGGTCGGTGGCTCCTCGGGATCTTCCAGCATCGCCTCCACTTCGGCGACGGTGAACTCATAGCGGGTATGACAGAAATGACACTGGGTGGCGATCCCCCCCTGTTCGGCGAGGATGGCGTGCAGCTCTTCGCCACCCAGCGACATCAGGGCCCCAGCAATGCGCTCCCGGGAGCAGGTGCAGGCGAAGCGTAGCGCCTTGGGCTCGAAGACACGCACGGTCTCCTCATGATAGAGGCGATGCAGCAGCTCCAGTTGCTCGACGGCAAGCAACTCAGTCTCGCTGAGGGTCGAGGCCAGGTGGACGGTACGCTCCCAGGCATCCTCGTCCTGGTTCAGCGCCTCATCGGGGAGTCGCTGCAGCAGCAGCCCACCGGCCCGCTGGCCGTCGTCGGCCAACCACAGCCGGGTGGGGAGCTGTTCGGACTGGGCGAAGTAATCTTCCAGACATCCGGCCAGGCTATCGCGGTTCAGCGCCACGATACCCTGGTAGCGATGCCCGCCACGGGGGTCCAGGGTGATGGTGACCTGCCCCTCGCCCACCAGCTCGGAGAAACCGGCGTCTTCGGCAGGCAGCGCCGCCTCCTCGTCGAGTCGGGCGATGGCGCGCAGCTCGCCGCCGGGGTTGGACTCGGCCATCAGCAGCGAAAGCGGCCCCTTGCCGCGGACCTCGATGCTCATGGTGCCGTCGAGCTTGATGGTCTCGGTCAGCAACGCCACGGCGGCCAGCAGCTCGCCGAGCTGACGGGTCACCGCCGGCGGATAGTCGTGGCGATCCATGACTTCGGCATGCGCCTGCTCGAGGGTCACGATCTCGCCGCGCACGTTGGTGTCCTCGAAGAGGAAGCGTTGGATCTGGTCGTTCATGATGCTTGCCTGAGCTAAGTCGTACGAAATTAAGAGGTAAGAGGGAAGAGAGCAAGAAGTCCCGCCGACCTTGCTCGCTCTTCCCTCTTGCTTCTTCCCTCTTCATTCACCCCGCATGAATCGCTTGATCTCGCGGCGCTGCTTCTTGTCGGGGCGCTTGAGCGGATGCTGCATGGCCTGATTGGCCTGACGGCGGTTTTCGGCCTCCCGAGTGCGACGCGCCTCGCTTTCCGCGGTCTCGCGATAGAGCTCGCGTGCCTCGGGGGCGCCACGGCGCTGCTCGGACAGCGCCATCACCTCGACCTCCCAGGTATCCCAGCCCTGGGGCAGGCGAATCAGGGCACCGACCTCCACGGTCTTGCTGGTCTTGGCCCGCGCGCCATTGTAGTTCACCTTGCCGCCTTCAATGGCCTTCTTGGCCAGGCCACGGGTCTTGAAGAAACGTGCTGCCCACAGCCATTTGTCGAGCCGTACACCACTCATGCGTCCTCCTCGTCGCCGGGCCTCTCATCGGGCAGGATGGCGGCGAAGCGATCGAGAGCGATGAATTCCTCGAGCTCTTTCTCGGGCCGACGGCTGTCGGGCCGCTTGATGCCGAGCAAATGACGAATGCCGAACTCCCTGGCGCTCTCCAGCACCGCCGGATTGTCATCGATGAACAGCGTGCGAGCCGGGTCGAAGGGTTCGACGTCCTGGAGGGCAAACCAGAACTCCTGGGCTTCCTTGGGCACGCCCAGGTCGGCGGAGGAGACGATGGCGTCCAGATAGTCCTCGAGCCCGGTCAGCGGCAGCTTGAGCGCCAGGCTCTCGCGGTCGGCATTGGTGGCAAGCACCACCCGGGGGTGGGCGCGCTTGAGCCAGCGCAGGAAGTCCAGGGCATCGCTGCGCAGTCCGATCAGGTGCTGGACCTCGCGCTTGAGCGCCACGATGTCGACACCCAGTTCACGGCTCCAGTAAGCCAGGCTGTACCAGTTCAGGGTGCCCTGCTCGCGAAGGATCCGCGCACGGATCTCCTCCTGGCTCGCCTCGTCGAGCCGATGCAGCTCCACATAGCGACGCGGCAGGTGTTCCAGCCAGAAGTGGCTATCGAAATGCAGGTCCAGCAGGGTGCCGTCCATGTCGAGAAGAACGGTATCGATCGCACGCCAGTCGATCATGGGACTCCTTTCAAGGACAGTGTTCAGGGACAGTCGTCGGGGGCGACGCGGTGACGTCCGCCAGGGGGAAGACGTGATAGTGTAACCAATCGATGCAGCGGACGCATTCCAACCCCCGAATGCCCGCGGCTATCGCCGTGATTGAGTGTGTCGATCAGGCGATAGCGCCTCGGCATTCGCAGCGAACGACCGGAGACCCCATGACCGACCACGCCCCCCGCAAGCCGCAGGTTCTGGCTCGACGCAGCGTCGCGCGCAGCCGTCTGTTCCACGTCGAGGAGATGGAGCTGCGCTTCGCCAATGGCGCCGAACGCACCTTCGAGCGGCTGGGTGGCACCGGACGCGGCATCGGGGCGGTCATGATCGTGGCCATGCCCGACCCGGAGCACGTGCTGTTGATCCGCGAATACGCCGCTGGCGTCGAAGACTACGCCCTGACCCTGCCCAAGGGGCTGGTGGACCCCGGCGAGGACCTGGTCACTGCCGCCAACCGTGAACTGATGGAGGAATGCGGCTTCGGCGCCCATCGCCTGGAACCGCTGGTGGAGCTGACCCTGGCACCGAACTACATGCGTCATCGCATGCAGGTGATGCTGGCCACCGACCTCTACCCCCGACGCCTGCCGGGGGACGAGCCGGAGCCGCTGATCGTCGAGACCCATGCCATCGACGAGATCGGCGCCCTGCTGGCGCGGGAAGACTTCCACGAAGCCAGGGCCATCGCGGCCCTGTACATCGCCCGGGACAAGGTGCGCAACGAAGCCGTCACGCCCACACTCTGGTAGCGGCCTCTCCTCGTCTCCAAGAAGGTCACCGCCAGGAACGTCAGCCCTTGGCGTGAAGCCGGCGCGACAGGCTGCCGCCTTCCTTGAGCTTGACCCAGCGTCCCTGGCGATAGCTGTCGAGGCCCGCCTCGAGCAGGCTCATCACGTCCAGCGCCTCGTCGGCGGTGACCGGCGGCGGCGTGCCACGCAGCAGGGTGCGGGCGACGCCGTCGTAATAGGCTCGGTAGTCCCCGGGCACGCCCTCGACCTCATGGTGCGCGAGAGCCACCTCGTCGCCCTCCCCCTCGTTCAGGGTCAAGCGCCCCGGCGAGGGATCGACGCCCCAGGCCGGCTGCGGGCTCTCGCCCTCCTTGAGCCACCCCTCCTGGGGGTCGAGGCCATACTTGACGAAGCTGCCCCGGGTGCCGTTCACCCGCAGCCGCGGCGTAGGCTCGGCCACCAGGGTGCTGGCCCTCAGGGTCACCCGCAGACGTTCGTATTCCAGCACCGCCACGAAATCGTCGTCGATCTCGGCGCCATCGCGCAGCGTGGCCAGCTCCAGCAGGATCGCCCGCGGCATACCGAACAGCGCTCGGGCCTGGTCGAGCAGATGCGGGCCCAGGTCGTACCAGATGCCGCTGCCGGGGCGATGCTGCTCCCGCCAGCGATCGGGGACCACCGGGCGGAAACGGTCGAAGCGAGATTCCACTTCCACCACCCGTCCCAGGCGCGCTTCGTCGAGCAGCGCCTTGAGGGTCAGGAAGTCACTGTCCCAGCGTCGGTTATGGAAGACGCTGAGCAGACGCTCGGCGCCGTCAGCCTGGATCTTGAGCTGACGCGCCTCGGCCAGCGACACGGCGAAGGGCTTGTCGAGCACCACGTGCTTGCCCTTGGCCAGCGCCGCCTTGGCCAGCGGAAAATGCGTCTCGTTGGGGGTGGCGATCACCACCAGGTCGATGTCCGGATCGGCGAACAGCGACACCGCCTTGGCGTGCACCGCCACCTCGGGGTAGCGCTCGTGCACCGCGTCGGCATCGCTCGAGACCACGGCGGAAAGCTCGAGTCCCGGGGCCGCCTGGATCAGGGGCGCATGAAAGGTCCTGCCGGCCATGCCGAAACCGATCAGGCCGACGTAGAGGGTCTGGGTCTTCATACCGCGGCTTCCGTGCTGAATCGAGTCGAATCGGGGGATGCTAGCACCCCGGCCGAAGCCGGGGCCGACGGCTCAGTCAAGCTTGGTCAGGTCGCGCACCGCGCCCTTGTCGGCGGAGGTGGCGAGCAGCGCATAGGCCTTCAGGGCCGCCGAGACCTTGCGCACGCGCTGGATGCTCGGCTTCCAGGCGTCGCGGCCGCGGGCTTCCTCGGCGCGGCGCCGCTCGGCGAGCTCCTCGTCGGAGAGCTTGACGTCGATGGTCCGGTTGGGGATGTCGATGCGGATGACGTCGCCGCTCCGCACCAGGCCGATGGCGCCGCCGGCGGCCGCCTCGGGCGAGGCGTGACCGATCGACAGCCCCGAGGTGCCGCCGGAGAAGCGGCCGTCGGTGAGCAGCGCGCAGCCCTTGCCCAGGCCCTTGGACTTCAGGTATGAGGTCGGGTAGAGCATCTCCTGCATGCCCGGGCCGCCCTTGGGCCCCTCGTAGCGGATCACCACTACCTCGCCTTCGACCACCTTGCCGTCGAGAATGTGCTCAACCGCCTGGTCCTGGGACTCCACCACGTGGGCCGGGCCCTCGAAGACCAGGATCGACTCGTCGACGCCGGCGGACTTCACCACGCAGCCGTCGAGGGCGATGTTGCCCTTGAGCACGGCCAGCCCCCCCTCCTGCGAGAAGGCATGCGCCAGGTCGCGGATGCAGCCGGTGGCACGGTCGCCGTCGAGGCTCGGCCAGCGGGCGCTCTGGGAGAACGCGGTCTGGGTGGGGACGCCACCGGGGCCCGCCTTGTAGAACTCCACCACCTCGGCGCTCGGCGAGCGCATGATGTCCCATTCCTCGAGCGCTTCGGCCAGGCTGTCGCCGTAGACGGTGGGTACCCGGGTATCCAGCACGCCGGCGCGGTCCAGCTCGCCGAGGATCGCCATGATGCCGCCGGCGCGGTGCACGTCCTCGATATGATATTTCTGGGTGTTGGGCGCCACCTTGCACAGCTGCGGCACCTCGCGGGACAGGCGGTCGATATCGTCCATGTCGAAATCGATCTCCGCCTCCTGGGCCGCGGCCAGCAGGTGCAGGATGGTGTTGGTGGAGCCGCCCATGGCGATATCCAGGGTCATGGCGTTCTTGAACGCCGCCTTGGAACCGATGGCGCGCGGCAGCAGGTGCGCCTCGTCGCCCTCGTAATAGCGCTTGGCCAGCTCGACGATGCGATGGCCCGCCGTCTCGAACAGCCGGCGACGGTCGCCATGGGTGGCCAGCAGGGTGCCGTTGCCCGGCAGCGCCAGACCCAGCGCCTCGGTCAGGCAGTTCATGGAGTTGGCGGTGAACATGCCGGAGCAGCTGCCGCAGGTCGGGCAGGCGCTGCGCTCGACCTCGCTCAGGGTCTCGTCGTCCACCGAGTCATCGGCGGCCATGACCATGGCATCGACCAGGTCGAGGCCGTGGTCGAGCAGCTTGGTCTTGCCGGCCTCCATGGGGCCGCCGGAGACGAAGATCACCGGAATGTTGAGGCGCATGGCGGCCATCAGCATGCCCGGGGTGATCTTGTCGCAGTTGGAGATGCACACCAGGGCGTCGGCACAGTGGCCGTTGACCATGTACTCGACGCTGTCGGCGATGATGTCGCGGCTCGGCAGCGAGTAGAGCATGCCGTCGTGGCCCATGGCGATGCCGTCGTCCACGGCGATGGTGTTGAACTCCTTGGCCACCCCGCCGGCCTTCTCGATCTCCCGGGCGACCAGCTGGCCCATGTCCTTGAGATGCACGTGGCCGGGCACGAACTGGGTGAAGGAATTGGCCACGGCGATGATCGGCTTGTGGAAATCATCGTCCTTCATGCCGGTGGCACGCCACAGGGCGCGGGCCCCGGCCATGTTGCGGCCGGCGGTGGTGGTGCGGGAACGATACTCGGGCATGGTGTCCTCTTGAAATGCTGCCTGCCGCCCATGGCCGCGCGAATACGCGGTCGTCGAGTGGATTCGTACGAAGGCCCGGGCGATCTTCGGTGTCCAGTTCTCCGATTCTGTCATGAGCCCGGGCGAGGGGCCAGTGCCTTGCCACCTCGCGCCGCCGGCGGGTTTCTCTTCCCTCTTCCTTCTTCCCCCTTGCCGCTAAGGGCTTTCCGCTACCGGCGAAGCCGGGTCACACCAGCCGCCCCGCCTCGAGCCGGCAGCGACGATCGGCCAGCGCCTCGATGTCGTCGCGATCGTGGCTGACCAGCAGCACCGCCACGCCCGCCGACATCTGACGACGCACGAGATCCCACAGGCCGCGCCGGGTGGCGTCGTCCAGCCCGGTGAAGGGCTCGTCGAGCAGCAGCAGCGGCGCACCGCGCAGCAGCGCCCTCAGCAGCGCCACTCGCTGGCGCTGGCCACCGGAGAGCTCGTCAGGCATGCGGTCGTGAAGCCCGGCCAGCCCCACCTCGGCCAATCCCTCGCGAACCCGCGAGCGCTGCCCTCGGGACAGCTTCATGTCCGAGGCCAGGCCAAGCCCCACGTTGAGCCACACCGGCAGGTGGTCGAAGAGGTTGTGGTCCTGGAACACCGTGGTGATCCCTCGCTCCCAGGGCGGCAACGACAGCAGATCGCGCCCCTGCCAGGTCAGCCGGCCGCCGCCGGGCTCCAGGAAGCCGGCCAGCAGCGCCAGCAGCGTGCTCTTGCCGGCCCCGGATGGCCCCTCGACCGCCAGGCACTCCCCCGGCGCGAGCCCGAACGAGAAACGGAAATCGGGGATCTCGCCGGGATCGCAGCGCTCATAGTGAAAACTCACATCATCGCAACGCAGCATATCGCCTCACCATCGTCTCTCCTACTCACTACTCACCTCTTCCCCTTCCCTCTTCCCTTTCTCTCTTCCCCAGCCATAGCGCGGCGGCCGTCGGGTCAACCGATCGAGCGCGGCGAACACCAGCATGACCAGAGCAAGCAGCAGCAGCGCGGTGGCCGCCGCCCCCTGCCAGCGATAGCCGCCCAGCTGCTGGAAGAGCAGCATCGGCAGGGTCGGCGCCGAGGGGCTGCCGAACAGGGCAATCACGCTGAAGTCGCCCAGCGACAGCGTCATCGCGTAGGCCAGCGCCAGGGCCAGCGGACGACGCAGCCTCGGCCACTGCAGCCAGCGCAGCCGCGCCCAGCCGTGCACCCCGAACTGGTCGGCCAGGCGCCGCTCGGGCGCCGAGAGGCCCGGCAGCGCACCGCGGATCACCTGCATGGCGAAGGGCAGCGCCATGAAGGCGTTGACCAGTACCACCAGGGCGTAGCCCTCCCAGCCGCTGCCGAGGCGCGGTCGCAGCAGCAGGAACAGCCCCGTGCCGAACACCAGTGCCGGAATCACCAGGATCAGCTGGCCGCCGCCCTCCATGACGGTGGCGGCCAGGGGGTGCCGGGTATCGCGCAGCCACTGGCGTCCGGCGAGCAGCGCCACCGCCAGGGCCAGCGCACCGAGACCGGCGCCGAGTGCCATGGAAAGGCTTCGCAGGGCCGCAGGCGCCAGGCTTGCGCCCCGCGGCATGTCCGGCAGGCCTAGCACTCCGGCCACCAGCACCGCCGCCAGGGGCGGCAGCAGCAGCGCGGCGAGCCCCGCAAGCCAACAGGCATCGGTGAATCGCGAGATGCCCAGGGCGTCGCGTCGCCACCAGCGCCCGGCCGAGCGGCTGGGATGCCCGCCCACAGCAAGTCTCGGCGTACCGCCTCGGGACAGCGCGAGGAGCCACAGCGTCAGGCAGATCGCCAGTTGGGTCAGCGCCAGCAGCGCCGCGAGCGCCAGGTCGTGATCGAACTTCATCGCCTGGTAGAGCGCCACTTCCAGGGTCGAGGAAGCGGGGCCGCCGCCCAGGGTCATGACGATGGCGAAGCTGGTGAAGCACAGCGTGAACACCAGGGCGGCGAGCCGCGGCAGCAGCGGCGCCAACCGCGGCCATTCCAGCGCTTTCCAAAGCGCCCCTCTAGAGAGCCCCAATTGGCCGGCCAACCGCCATTGCGCGGGCGGCGCTTCCTCGAGCGCCTGCAGCATCAGCCGGGCCGCCAGCGGCAGGTTGTAGAACACGTGGGCCAGCACGATGCCGGAGAGACCGTACAGGTAGTCGTCGGGCAGCCCGCCGAGGGCGTCACGCAGCGGCGCCAGCCAGCCGCGCCGGCCGTGCACGGCGACCAGCCCGAACAGCGCGATCAGGCTCGGGATCACCAGCGACAGCTCCATGGCCCGCAGCAGCAGGCGCCGGCCGAAGAAATGCGGCCGCCGGGCCAGCGCCAGCGCCACGGGCATCGCCAGGCCGATCGAGAGCAGCGTGGAGAGGCTGGCCTGCCACAGGGTGAAGCGCAGTACGGCGGCCAGCCACGGTTCCTGCCACAGCATCGCCGGATGCAGCTCGCGTGCCTGCCACAGCAGCGCTCCCAGACTGCCGAGCCCGAGCCCTGCCACCGCGACAAGCGCCACGATGCCGGCTGTTAGGGGCCAGCGCGAATGCGTGGCCCAGCGTGACGCCATCCTCACTGGGCGACGGCGTTGCGCCACTCGCGGATCCACTCGCGGCGGTGCGCCTGGACCTCCTCGGGGCTGAAGGCCAGGCTCTTCGGTGCGATCAGCCGGTCGTACACCGCCGGCAACTCATCCCCCAGGTCGATGGCCGGGTGCATGACGTTGCCCAGCGGGATGTGGCGCTGGAAGTCCGGAGTCAGCACGAAGGCCAGGAACTTCCGGGCGAGCTCGGGCTGTTCGGTGTCCGCCACCATGGCCGCGGTCTCCACCTGAAGATAATGCCCCTCCTCGAATTCGGCGGCCTGGTAGCGATCGGTGCCCTCGACGGCCATGTGGTAGGCCGGCGACGTGGCATAGGAAAGCACCATCGGCGCTTCGCCATTCATGAACAGCGAGAAATAGGCCTGGCTCCAGCCATTGGTGACGGTCAGCACCCGCTCCTGGAGACGCGACCAGACCTCCGGGGCCTGCTCGCCGTAGACCTTCTTGATCCACAGCAGCAGCCCGAGGCCGGTGACGCTGGTGCGCGGGTCCTGGAGGATCACCTTGACGTCCTCCGGGGCCTCGAGCAGCGCTTCGAAGCTGTCGGGCGGGTCGCTGAGCTGCTCGGTGTCGTAGACGAAGGCGAAATGCCCCCAGTCGTAGGGCAGGAAGGTGTCATCGTCCCAGGCGATGGGCAGATCGAGCGCTGCCGTGTCGACGCCGTGGGGCGCCAGCAGGTCCAGCGAGCGGGCTTCGGCCATCAGGTTCATGTCCAGCCCCAGCACCACGTCGGCGGCGGTGCCCTGGCCCTCCAGGCGCAGCCGCTGGAGGATATCGACGCCGCCGGGCAGCGCCACGAACTCGAGGTCGCAGTCGCAGCGAGCCTCGAAGGCCTTCTCGATGCCGGGGCCAGGGCCCCACTCGGAGACGAAGGAATCGTAGGTGTAGACGGTGAGCGTCTCGCCGGCCTGCGCGACACCGGCGACCAGCAGCACCGCCAGCGACGCACCGGCGGCGTAAACCTTGAGAGGCATGGGCATTCCTGTTGTTCGAGAAGTGGGGAATCGGACACGAAAACGCGCCCGCCATTATGCCATCGGCGGGCGCGCAGGTATGAGGTTATCCGGCGACCTGTTCACGGCGCCCCTTGAGCGTTAGCCCGACTGCTTCCCTGACGATCAGGAAAGCGCCGATTTATGTCGCGAGCGAAGAGAGGCTGGCCGCCGCCGGAGCGCAGCTACCGGAGTGTAGCCTGCTACATGAGGATAGCGACGGTTCGACGCCTCGACACCGCCGACGGCCAGGATCGCTAGGTTCGTTCCCGACGAACCAACGCACTTCCCACGTCCCTGTGGGTCATCAAGCGCAGCAATAAATCGGTGTTTTCCTCAGCCGAAGACCACCTTCGCCACATCCCTGTAGCGAGCGGCGAAGTGCACCGTCATGCCCTCCCGGAGGTAGTCGGGCAGTTCCTCGTAGTCGCGGCGGTTGGCCTCGGGCAGGATCACCTCGAAGATCTCGCTGCGCCGGGCGGCGATGATCTTCTCGCGGATGCCGCCCACCGGCAGCACGTGGCCGGTCAGGGTCAGCTCGCCGGTCATCGCCAGCGAGCGGTCGATGGGCCGGTGCTTGGCGAGCGACAGCAGCGCCGTGGTCATGGTCACCCCGGCCGAGGGACCGTCCTTGGGCGTGGCACCCTCCGGCACGTGCAGGTGCACGAAGGCGGAGTCGAAGAAGTCCGGGTCGGCACCGTACTCGCCGAGATGGCCCAACACGTAGCTGTAGGCGATGTTGGCCGACTCCTTCATCACGTCGCCCAACTGGCCGGTGAGCTTGAAGCCGCGATCCAGGGCATGCACCTTGCCGGCCTCCACCGACAGGGTCGCGCCGCCCATGGACGTCCAGGCGAGCCCCGTGACCACCCCCTCGCCCTTCATCACCTTTTCCTTGCGGAACAGCGGCGCGCCGAGAAATTCCTCGAGGTTGTTCACCGAGACCTTGACCGTCTGCTGGTCGTTCTCGAGCAGCTTGACCGCCGCCTTGCGCACGATGCGGTGCAGCTGCTTCTCGAGCTGGCGCACGCCGGCCTCCCGAGCGTAGCCCTCGATCACCTGGCGCAGCGCCGCATCGGTGAGGTTGATGCGCTTCTTGGGAATACGGTCGCGCTCGAGCAGCTTGGGCCAAAGGTGGTGCTTGGCGATGGCCACCTTCTCCTGGGCGATGTAGCCGGACAGGCGAATCTGCTCCATGCGATCCAGCAGCGCCGGCGGAATCGAGTCCAGGGTATTGGCGGTGCACACGAACAGCACCTTGGAGAGATCCAGGCGCACGTCCAGATAGTGGTCGAGGAAATCGACGTTCTGCTCCGGGTCGAGCACCTCGAGCAGCGCCGAGGCCGGATCGCCCTGGAACGACTGGCCCATCTTGTCGATCTCGTCGAGCATGATCACCGGGTTCTCGACGTCGACTTCCTTGATGGCCTGCACCAGCTTGCCGGGCATGGCACCCACGTAAGTGCGACGGTGGCCCTTGATCTCGGCCTCGTCGCGCATGCCGCCCACCGAGAAACGATAGAATCGGCGGCCCAGGGCCTCGGCGATGGAGCGCCCCACCGAGGTCTTGCCGACGCCGGGCGGCCCCACCAGCAGCAGGATCGAACCGCCGACGTCACCCTTGAAGGTACCCTCGGCGAGGAACTCGACGATGCGCTCCTTGACGTCCTTGAGGCCATCATGGTCGCGGTCGAGCACCTGCCGGGCATGGCCTAGGTCGAGCTGGTCGTCGCTGGTGATGCCCCAGGGCAATGAGGTCAGCCAGTCCAGGTAGTGTCGGGTAGTGCCATACTCTGGCGAGCCGGTCTCGAGCACCGAGAGTTTCTCGAGCTCGTCGTCGATGCGCGCCTGGACCCGCTCGGGGACCGTCTTGTCGGCCAGCCGGCCGCGGAAGGTGTCGACGTCGTTCTCGCGGTCGTCCTTCGAGATGCCCAGTTCGCGCTGGATGATCTTGAGCTGCTCGCGCAGGAAGAACTCCCGCTGGCGCTCCTGCATCTGGGCATTGACCTGCTCGCTGATCTCGCTCTGCAGCCGGGCGACGTCGATCTCCTTGCGCAGCAGCGGCAGCACCTTCTGCATGCGCTCCATCACCGGCAGCGATTCCAGCACGTCCTGCAGCTCCGGCCCCTTGGCCGAGGTGATGGCCGCGGCGAAGTCGGTGAGCGGGCCCGGCTCATGGGGGCTGAAGCGATTGAGGTAGTGCTTGAGTTCCTCACCGTATAGCGGATTGATCGGCAGCAATTCCTTGATGCCGTTGATCAATGCCATGGCGTAGGCGCGAGTCTCCTCGTCCTCGGCATCCACCGGCTCACGGGGATAGCTGACCTCGACCAGGTAAGGCGGCTCCTTGGAGAGCCAGCGCTGGATGCGGAAGCGGCGCATGCCCTGGGCGATGAACTGCAGCTGGGCATCCTCACCCTGAAGCTTGTGCACCTTGACCGCCGTGCCCACCTCGGGGAAATCCTCCTGGCCCAGCTCATCGACCCCCGCCTCGCCGACGAAGGCCAGCCCGACCATGTGATGCGGCGTATTGCCGACTCGCCGGATGGTCTCCTCCCAGCGCTCGCGGTTGATCACCAGCGGCTGGACCTGGGCGGGAAAGAAGGGGCGATTGTGAATCGGCAGCAGGTAGACCCGTTCCGGCAAGGTATCGCTCGCCGGCACGACCGCATGGCCTGCGCCCTCATCGAGATCGAACTCGTCTTCCGTCTCGCTATCGGCCTGCACCCATTCCAGGCCATCCTGTTCAAAACGCTGATCGTCTTCGCTCATGCCTACCTCATCCTGAAGGAGCGGGGCATCTCGGCCCGTGATGTCTTCGGGAATGCGGGCGACACGGCAAAACTTCAAGTCATTGCCAGTGTTCGAGGGCCGGCGGCAGGGGGCGACCGTTGATCCGGACCCGTCCACTGACCACATCGACCTGCAGTTCCCGGGTATCCAGCGGCAGCCCCAGCCACAGCGCGATCACCGGCGGCAGCTCTTGCCACAGGAAGTCGCCGTCGAGGCGCTCGCGCCACTCGGCGCGCTCCCGCGCCGTCAGCAACGCCAGCGGATCCAGTGACTCGAGGTCGCGGGCATCGAAGACCAGCACCCCCTCACCGGTCAGCGACAGCCCCAGCATGGGACTGTCGAGATCCGCCTCGAGGATGTCGAGCCGCGGCGAATCGGCCAGCAGCGAGCGCAGCACCCGGTTCAACTCGATGGCCGAGGCCTTGTCATCCTCGGCGATGTGGCCGTGAGCGGTCTCTCGGCGCAGGGTGGCCAGCAGGCGGCGCAGGGCATCGGCATCGAGCCGCGAGAGCTCGGCGACCACGCCTCCCGACAGCAATACGTCGTCTGCCGAGTGAATCTCGCCGAGCTCCAGCTTGCCCTTGAGGCGCAGTTCCTCGGCGTCCAGCACGGTGCGCGTCTGCAGAGTGATCTCGTCGGCGTCGAAGGCCAGCTCCGGCGATCGCCAGGCCAGGTCCTGAATACGTAGACGATCATTCTGATTGAAGTGGAGGGCTGGCTGGGTATAAGCGTAGCGACTCTCCAGCACGATCGGCCCGGCCCTCAGGCTCGTCTCGCCATCGTCCAGGCGCACGGCCGCCAGGCGTGCCCGCAGCTGCCAGTCACCGATACCGCCGTGAATGGCGACGCGCCCGCCCTGCAGGGTCAGGGTTCGCCCCTGCTGGTGAAAGACGATCGGCGCGAGCTCCAGCGCCGCGTCCAGCGTCTCGGTATAGGGGCTGAAGCGGGCATTCCACTCCGGCGGGGCGATCCGGGCATCGCCGAGCGCGGTCTCGCCAGTCCCCGAAGCATGGGGGCGCAAGGTTCCATCCAGCACGGTGCTCAGCACACCGTGTCGGGCACGATAGACGAGATCGAGATGCCAGGCATCGCCCAACAGCGGCGACAGGTGAAGAACACCGTGCGAGGTCAGCCAGCCATGCTCGACGTCGCTGCGACGAACCGTCAGCTCCCCTCGCAGCTGGAGCTCCTTGACGGCCCGTGCGAGCTGTCGCTCGAACAGCAGGCCGGACAGCGTCTGGGCCACCGCCCAGGCAAGCGCCAGCACCGCCAGCACCGGCACGATCAAGCGCTCCTTGCGCATCGCTCACTCCTTGTCACCGTACCGCCCGCCGGCCTCAGTGCAGCCAGAACCAAAGGTGCATCGTACACCAGGCATAGGCGCTGGCCAGGACGTCGTCGATCATGATGCCGAAGCCCCCGGCGACCCGGCGGTCGGCCCAGCGAATCGGCCAGGGCTTGAAGACATCGAAGATCCGGAAGGCCACGAAGCCCCACAGCGCGGCCTCCCAGGAGAAGGGCACTGCGGTCATGGTCAACCAGTAGCCGACGAACTCGTCCCAGACGATGCCGGAGTGATCATGGACCCCCAGGTCGCGGGAACTCTTTTCACACAGCCAGATGCCCCACACGAAGGTGATGGCCACCACCAGCAGATACCAGCCCAGCGGCAGCTCCGACATCAGCCAGTAGAAGGGAATGGCCGCCAGGGTGCCGAAGGTACCCGGGGCAAAGGGAACGGCACCGCTGCCGAAACCGAAGGCAAGGAAGTGGACCGGCCGATGCCAGACGCTCTGGGGGGCACGGTTCATGACGCGTCTCCTGAGAAATGCTGCCAGCCCGCGACGCCCTTCTCGGCCACCCCGGTGATGCCGGGGGTGTCGGTGACGCGACCGATCGCGGTCAGCGCCAAACCGTCGGCGGCCAGACGCTCGCAGGCCGGCGCGAGACACTCGGCCGGCAGCGTCACCAGCAGTTCATAGTCGTCGCCGCCGCTCAGGGCGGCACGCCGGGCACCCGAATCGCCAAGCGCCGCCGCGAGCCCCTCGGCCAGCGGCAGCGCCTCCGGGCTCAAGGCCACGCCCACCCCGGAGGCCGCACAGAGGTGCCCCAGGTCGGCCAGCAGGCCATCCGAGACATCGATCGCCGCGCTGGCCAGCTCGCGCAGGGCCATGCCCGCCGCGAGCCTCGGTTCGGGCGTGAGGTAGCGACGCAGCAAGGGATCGTCGCGGTCACGCCGACCTGCCTGCCAGCGCGCCAGGCCACCCGCGCCGCCGCCAAGGGCACCGGTCACCGCCACCACCTCGCCGGGTCGCGCACCGCGTCGGGTCAGGGCCTGCCCCTCGGGAACCTCGCCGATCACCGTCACGCCCACCGCCAATTCCCCGCGGGTGACGTCACCGCCGGCCAGGGTGACGCCACTCGCCTTGCACAGGGCATGGAACCCTGCCGCGAAGTCGGCCACCCAGGCCTCGTCGGCCGTGGGCAGGGTCAGCGACATCAGGCACCAGCGCGCGCTGGCCCCCATGGCGGCCAGATCACTCAGGCTGACCGCCAGCGCCCGGTGGCCGACGGCCGCCGCCGGCGCATCGGCGGGAAAATGAACGTCGGCCACCGAGGTGTCGACGCTCATCGCCAGCCGCATGCCCGGCGTGGGCACCAGCAAGGCACAGTCGTCGCCAACCCCGAGCTCGACCCCGGCGGCGTCCGCGGCCGACGTCGGGGCAAGGTAGCGGGCGATCAGCTCGAATTCGCTGTACATCCGATAAAGGCCTCAGCGACGACGCGCAGAGACCTCGGCGCCGCGCAGTCGGGCGGCGAGCTTGTCGAGGATGCCGTTGACGTACTTGTGCCCTTCGGTGGCCCCGAAGGACTTGGCCAGTTCGACGCCCTCGTTGATCACCGCGCGATAGGGCACCTCGGGGCGCTTGGCGAGCTCATAGGCGCCCAGGCGCAGGATGGACAGTTCGATGAGGTCGAGATCCTCGAGGCGACGGTCGAGCAGCGGCGCGATGGCGGCGTCCATCTCGCGGCGATGACGGGCCACCTCGTGCAGCAGCTGATGGAAAAGGGCCAGGTCGGCGATTTCCATGACCTTGTGCCAGTTCTCGTGGTCCTCCAGGTCATCGTCGGCCACCTGGCTGCGGAACTCGGCCTCCACGGCGCTGATGGACTTGCCGGTCAACTGCCACTGGTAAAGCCCCTGGATGGCCAGCTCACGGGCCGCATGGCGGGCCAACTGGGCCTTGGACGGTGCACGTCGCTGCTCGCTCATTGCGCCTCCTCCCCGCCGTCGCCGAAGCGGCGCAGCAGCGAGACCATCTCCATGGCCGCCATGGCCGCCTCGGTACCCTTGTTGCCAGCCTTGGTGCCGGCCCGCTCGATGGCCTGCTCGATGGAGTTGACGGTCAGCACGCCGTTGGCCACGGGGGTATCGAACTCCAGCTGCAGGCGGCTCATGGCCGAGTTGCACTCGCCGGCCACGTGCTCGAAGTGCGGCGTGCCGCCGCGAATCACCGCGCCCAGGGCGATGACCGCCTCGGGGCGGGCGACCTGGAGCACGCGCTTGATGGCCAGCGGCAATTCCCAGGCTCCGGGGGTGTGGACGATGTCGATGTTGTCCTCGTCCACGCCATGGCGCACCAGGCTATCCACGGCGCCCTCGACCAGGCTGTCCACCACATGATGATTGAAGCGGCCCACTACGATCACGTAGCGGCCATCGACGTCGACGAAACTGCCTTCGACTTGGGAAATCGGTTGCATGGTCTCTTTCCTGCTGAACCCGATGATACGGAATCGCCGAGGGCGCGCTGAGGGCGCCTCGGCGAGATGTCGGTAGGGGCGTCAGGCGCCGTCGTCACCCTCGGCAGCCGGCGGCTGGCCAGGCTCGAGCCGCTCGACCACTTCCAGGTCAAAGCCGGAGAGCGCCGAGAATCTCCACGGCGAACTGAGCAGGCGCATACGGCCCACGCCCAGGTCACGCAGGATCTGCGAGCCGGTGCCGATCGTCAGGTAGTTGCCGGCGCCGTCTGAATCGGAAGTGCGTGGCGGCCGGCGACGCTCCAGGAAGACGTCGAGGAGGTCGCGGAGATCCTGGCGCGAGCGGCCGTCGTCGAGCAGCACGAACACGCCCTGGTCGGCGCGGGCGATCTCGGCGATGGCCTCATGGGCGGTCCAGCTATCGTGCTCGCCCTTCTGCAGCGACAGCAGGTCGCGCATCACGTTGGTCAGATGCACACGCACCGTGGTCAAGGCCTCCGGATGGGGATGCCCCTTGACCAGCGCCAGGTGATGGGCGCCCTGGATACGATCGCGGAAGACGTGCAGGGTCAGCTCGCCATGGGGCGTCTGCACCGGCATCGACTCCAGCGATTCCACGGTCTGCTCGTTGTGGATGCGATAGTGGATCAGGTCGGCGATGGTGCCCATCTTCAGACCATGCTCGCGGGCGAAGGCCTCGAGCTCCGGCCGCCGCGCCATGCTGCCGTCGTCGCTCATCACTTCGCAGATCACACCGCTGGGGTCCAGGCCGGCCAGGGCCGACAGGTCGCAGGCCGCCTCGGTATGGCCGGCACGCCGCAGCACACCGCCGGGCTCGGCCATCAACGGAAAGATGTGGCCAGGCTGAACGATATCGGCGGCCTGGGCGTCACGAGCCACCGCCGCCTGGACGGTGCGCGCCCGGTCGGCGGCGGAGATCCCGGTGGTCACGCCCTCGGCGGCCTCGATCGACAGCGTGAACTTGGTGCCGAAACCGGAGCCGTTGTCGCGCACCATCAGCGGCAGCTGCAGGCGCTCGCAGCGCTCGCGGGTCATCGGCAGGCAGATCAGGCCCCGAGCGTGGCGGGCCATGAAGTTGATGTGCTCGGCCTCCACCTTCTCGGCAGCCATGATGATGTCGCCTTCGTTCTCGCGATCCTCGTCGTCCATCAGGATCACCATCCGCCCCTGGCGGATGTCTTCGATCAGTTCGGCGATGGGGGCCAGGCCCCCGGAGGAGGAGTGCTCCATGGAATCTCCACTGAGTCTGCTGCGGTCGTCGCGAGGCAACGACATCGTCGTCGCCGTCGGGCGTCGCCCGCCTCGAAACCGCGTCAGGGTACCGTGGCACGGCCCCGGGCGCCAGTATGGCGTTCGGGCTTCGGGCTTCGGGCTTCGGGCTTCGGGCTTCGGGCTTCGGGCTTCGGGCTTCGGGCTTCGGGCTTCGGGCTTCGGGCTTCGGGCTTCG
>NZ_JACHXM010000043.1 GCF_014192055.1 Halomonas organivorans
GCTTCAAGCTTATGACTTCAAGCTCCGGGCGAAGCCCGGCCGGGTTTTCTTCCAGCTTCAAGCTTATGACTTCAAGCTCCGGGCGAAGCCCGGCCTAGTAGCGGTAGCCATCCGGCTTGAACGGGCCCTCCGCCGCCACTCCGGTGTACTTGGCCTGGGCGTCGGTCATGCGGGTGATCACCCCGCCGAAGCCTTCCACCATGTAGCGGGCCACCTCCTCGTCCAGGTGGCGCGGCAGTACCGAGACGCCCAGCGCACCGCGTTGGTCGCTCTCGTCGAGGTCGGCGAAGCGCTCCTCGAAAAGATGGATCTGTGCCAGCACCTGGTTGGCGAAGGAGCCGTCCATGACCCGCGAGGGATGGCCGGTGGCGTTGCCGAGGTTCACCAGCCGCCCCTCGGAGAGCAGGATCAGGTAGTCGCGGCTTTCCGGATCGTAGTCGTCGGGGTCGCTGTCGCGGTAGACCTTGTGCACCTGGGGCTTGACCTCCTCCCAGTGCCACTGGCGTCGCATGTAGGCGGTGTCGATCTCGCTGTCGAAGTGGCCAATGTTGCACACCACGCAGCCCTGCTTGAGGCTCTTCAGCATGGGCGCGTCGCAGGCGTCGATGTTGCCAGTGGCGGTCACCACCAGGTCGAGGCGCGCGAGCAGCGCGCGGTCGATGCTTTCCATGCCGCGGTTGACGCCGTCGCGGTAGGGCGAGACCACCTCGAAGCCGTCCATGCAGGCTTGCATGGCGCACAGCGGGTCGATCTCGGCCACCTTGACGATCATGCCCTCCTGGCGCAACGAGGCCGCCGAGCCCTTGCCCACGTCGCCGTAGCCGACCACCAGCGCCTGCTTGCCGGCCAGCAGGTGGTCGGTGGCGCGCTTGATGGCATCGTTGAGCGAGTGGCGGCAGCCGTACTTGTTGTCGTTCTTGGACTTGGTCACGGCGTCGTTGACGTTGATCGCCGGCACCCGCAGCGTGCCCGCCCGGGCCATTTCCAGCAGCCTATGCACCCCGGTGGTGGTCTCCTCGCTGATGCCGTGGACCGCGTCGAGCAGCTCGGGGCGTTTGTCATGGAGCAGCGCGGTCAGATCGCCACCGTCGTCGAGCACCAGGTTGGGCGCCCAGCCATCGGGTCCCGCCACCGTCTGCTCGATGCACCACCAGAACTCCTCCTCGCTTTCGCCCTTCCAGGCAAACACCGGGATGTCGGCGGCGGCGATGGCCGCGGCAGCGTGATCCTGGGTGGAGAAGATATTGCACGACGACCAGCGCACCGTGGCCCCCAGATCGACGAGGGTCTCGATCAGTACCGCGGTCTGGATGGTCATGTGGATGCAACCGGCGATTCGCGCCCCGGCCAGGGGCTGGCGCTGGCGATACTTCTCGCGGATCGCCATCAGCGCCGGCATCTCGGTCTCGGCGATGCGGATCTCGCGACGCCCCCAGTCGGCAAGGGCGATATCGGCCACCTTGTAGTCCCTGGTGGGGGCGGATACGGCGGGCTGGTTCATGCGTCACCTCTTCTCGGCGAAAAGCGTGACCTTCACTATAGGCAGCCCGCCCGGCGGCGGACAATCAACGCAGGGTCGCGTCCGCGAAACCAGTGATGCCCGCCGCCTCGAGCCTGCCGGCCAGCACCTCGACCTCGGGATCGGCGAAGAAGGCCACCAGCTCAGCGGCCCGCGCTGGCCCCACGCCGGGCAGCGTCCGCCATTCAGCTTCGCTGCGCCCGGCCAGCGTCGCCCAGTCGCGCGTGCGACCGGCCTCCCAGCCGGGCGGCGGCCCCAAGGCCTCGAGCCAGGCGGCGAACGGCCGCTGTCGTGCGGAGGAGAAGCGCTCGGCGAGGCGCCGGGCTCGCACTACCCCGATGCCGTGCGCCTCGGCGAGCCGAGACGGATCGAGCGTCAGCCAGTCGAGCAGCCCGTCAACCAGTCCGGCCTCGACCAGGGCCCGCCAGGTGCCCGGCCCCAGCCCGGCGATATCCAGCGCTTCGTCGCCGGACAGCCACGCCAGCCGCTCGAGGAACTGCCCCTCGCAGCCCGCCTCGGGGTGCCAGCAGGACAGCGCGTGATAGTCGGCGGGCGATGGCGGCGTGACTGCGGGACGCTCGGCGCCCCGCCAGGCCACGCCCTCGAGACGGGGAATCGTCAACCCGGCCAGGGCCACGACCACCCGGTCACCGGGCCGGATATCCAGCGCCTCCCAGCGCTCCAGCGAGCCCACCGAGACGCGCCGCAGGGTGCGGCCGTCGAGGGTCACCGGCATCAGGTGCAACAGCGGCGTGATGCGCCCGGTGCGGCCGACGCGGAACTCGACGCCGCGCACCTCGGCGAGCGCCTCGCGGGGCGGATATTTCCAGGCCGCGGCCCAGCCGGGCGGCTCGGCCATCCAGCGCCGGCCCGGCGGGCGGCGCCCCCGCTTGAGCACCACGCCATCGGTGGCGAAGGGCAACGGGGCGTGGTACCAGGTCTCGCGCAGGCGCCGCACCTCGTCCAGGGTGTCCACCTGGCGACTCCATTGCGCGGTATCGGCGAATCCCATGGCCTCCAGGCCCGCCAGGCGTGGCGGCATGCTCGCCGGTCCATCGGGCCAGGCCCAGGCGAAGAAGCCGATCTCGGCGGCCCGGTCATCGGTCAGCCGCGCCCGCGCCAGCCAGCCGGCCACGGCGCTGCGCGCTCCCGCACTCCCCGCCTCCGCCTGAACGTGACCGTCGAGGCGTCGATACAGCTCGCCCTGCAGCACCATCCGCGCGGGGGCGGAAGCCGGCAGTCGCTCGGGCACCGCGGGCAGGCGCCGCATGCGCGTCGTCCAATCCTGGCCGCTTTCGCCGTCACCGCGGCTGATCGCCCGGATCAGCCGTCCGGCCTCGTAGACCAGCGTCACCGCCACGCCGTCCACCTTGGGCTGCAGCCAGACATCGCCGCGGCGAGCCAGCCAGGCGCGCACGGCGTCTTCATCCGCTAGCTTGGCGAGCCCTGTCTGGGCAATGGGATGGGGGATGTCGCCGGCAGGGCCAGTCCGGGGCGGCCCGACCGCGGAGGCCTGCCCGGGAAAGCAGCGTCGCCAGGCCGCCATTCGGGCGCTCGCCTGGTCGTAGACGGCGTCGCTCACCGGCGAGGCGCCGTCACGGCGATAGGCGTCGTTCCAGGCGCTCAGGCGTTCATGGAGGGCGGTGAGCTCGCGCTCGGCGCGAGGGGCTGGCCAGTTCGGGCAGTCGGCGGCCAGAAGTGGGCCGGCGAACAGCCAGACCAGCAGGACGAGATAGCGAGACATGGCGATACCGTCACGAGGGCCTGTCTCGAGCCTATGCAAAGGCCCCATCCGGCAGTGCCGGACGGGGCCCTCTTTTTTCGTACGAGATCAGCGACGTACGAGATCGGCGACGCTTGCGACGGCCGCCGAGCGCTTACAGGCCGGCGGCGTCGCGCAGCGTGTCGGCCTTGTCGGTCTTCTCCCAGGGGAAGGCGGTGAAGGTCTCGGTGTGTTGCTCGCCCTGGGTGTCGGTCCAGGTGTAGCTGGTCTCGAACGGCTCGCGACCGAAGTGGCCGTAGGCCGCGGTCAGCCGGTACATGGGATGCAGCAGGTCGAGCATCCTGGTGATGGCGTTGGGGCGCAGGTCGAAGTGCTCGCGCACCAGCTCGACGATGCGCTCGTCGCTGATCCGGCCGGTGCCGAAGGTGTTCACCGACACCGAGGTCGGCTCGGCCACGCCGATGGCGTAGGAGACCTGGATCTCGCAGCGCTCGGCCAGGCCGGCGGCCACGATGTTCTTGGCCACGTAACGGCCGGCGTAGGCGGCGCTGCGATCGACCTTGGAGGGGTCCTTGCCGGAGAAGGCGCCGCCGCCGTGGCGGGCCATGCCACCGTAGGTGTCGACGATGATCTTGCGCCCGGTCAGGCCGCAGTCGCCCACCGGGCCACCGATCACGAACTTGCCGGTGGGGTTGATGTGGTACTGGGTGGTCTCGGTGAGCCACTCGGCGGGGATCACCTGCTCGATGATCTCGCGCTTGACCATCTTGCGCAGCTCTTCCTGGTCGATGTCCGGATCGTGCTGGGTGGACAGCACCACGGCGTCCACGGCGCAGGGCTTGCCGTGCTCGTCGTAGCGGAAGGTCAGCTGGCTCTTGGCATCCGGACGCAGCCAGGGCAGCAGGCCATGGCGACGCAGCTCGGCCTGGCGCTCCACCAGTCGATGCGAATAGTGGATCGGTGCCGGCATGTAGGATTCGGTCTCGTCGGTCGCATAGCCGAACATCAGGCCCTGGTCGCCGGCGCCCTGATCCTCGGGCTTGCTGCGATCAACGCCCTGGGCGATGTCGACGCTCTGCTTGCCGATCAGGTTGAGCACGCCGCAGGTCTCGCCGTCGAAACCGACGTCGGAGGAGGTATAGCCGATGTCGAGGATCACCTGGCGCACCAGGTCCTCCAGGTCGACCCAGGCGGCGGTGGTGATCTCGCCGGCGACGATCGCCACGCCGGTCTTGACCATGGTCTCGCAGGCCACCCGGGCATTCTTGTCACGGGCGATGATGGCATCGAGCACCGCATCGGAGATCTGGTCGGCGATCTTGTCCGGGTGCCCCTCGGACACGGATTCGGAGGTGAACAGGGAGTATTCGCTCATGGCGTCCTCGACCCTCTGGAAATGGGATGACGGCATCTGGGCTCGAAGCCAGGGTAATGGAGTGGCGCAGGCCCCGCGAGGCGGGAAATGGCGCGCCATGGCCCGGGCGGACCGGCTGGGGCCGAATTCTACACGCTCGCCGCGGGGCTTCCTAGCGCCCTGCGCGGCGCCGGGGCCGCCCCGCGTGCCCGCCGCCGCGGCGATTTGAAGGCCGCGGCCCATTCGGCGACAATAAGCGCCCTGAATCGACCGCGCCGCTTCCCCCGCGGCGCATCCCAGCCAGGATCCATGCCCGGTCGCCCCCGACCGGGCAGCGTCATCGCTACTATCTGCCGCAGGCGAGGAGCTGACCCCCATGCCGTCCCGTTTCGAACTGGCCAATGCCATTCGCGCCCTGTCCATGGATGCCGTCCAGAAGGCCAACTCCGGCCACCCCGGCGCCCCCATGGGCATGGCCGACATCGCCGAGGTGCTGTGGAACGACTACCTCCAGCACAACCCGGCCGACCCGCACTGGCCCGACCGCGACCGTTTCGTGCTCTCCAACGGCCACGGCTCCATGCTGCTCTACTCCCTGCTCCACCTGACCGGCTACGACCTCGACCTCGAGCAGCTGCAGAATTTCCGCCAGCTGCACTCGAAGACCGCCGGCCACCCCGAGTTCGGCTACGCCCCGGGCGTCGAGACCACCACCGGCCCGCTCGGCCAGGGCCTGGCCAACGCCGTGGGCATGGCCATCGCCGAGCGCACCCTGGCCGCCCAGTTCAACCGTCCCGGCCACGCCATCGTCGACCACTACACCTACTGCTTCGTCGGCGACGGCTGCCTGATGGAGGGCATCTCCCATGAGGTCAGCTCGCTGGCCGGCACCCAGCAGCTCGGCAAGCTGATCGCCTTCTACGACGACAACGGCATCTCCATCGACGGCGAGGTCGAGGGCTGGTTCACCGACGACACCGCCAAGCGCTTCGAGGCCTACGGCTGGCACGTGGTGCCCGCCGTCGACGGCCACAAGCCCGAAGAGATCAAGGCCGCCATCGAGCTGGCCCGCAGCCATGACGACAAGCCGAGCCTGATCGTCTGCAAGACCATCATCGGCTTCGGTGCGCCCAACAAGCAGGGCAAGGAAGAATGCCACGGCGCCGCGCTGGGCGAGGACGAGGTTGCCGCGGCACGCCAGCAGCTGGACTGGCCCCACGCCCCCTTCCACGTGCCGGAAGACATCTACCAGGGCTGGGACGCCGCCGAGGCCGGCCGCAGCCGCCAGGCCGACTGGCAGGCACGCTTCGAGCGCTACGCCGAGGCCTATCCGGCGCTGGCCCGCGAGTTCCTGCGCCGCCAGAAGGGCGAGCTGCCCGCCGAGCTGACCAGCGAGGCGCTGATCGAGCAGGCCCAGGCCAAGGGCGAGTCGATCGCCAGCCGCAAGGCCTCGCTGGCCTGCCTCAACGAGCTCGGCCCGCAGCTCCCCGAGCTGCTCGGCGGCAGCGCCGACCTGGCGCCCTCCAACCTGACCTTCTGGAAAGGCGCCGAGGCGATCTCAGCCGAGGCCCCGGGCGGCAACTACCTGCACTACGGCGTGCGCGAGTTCGGCATGGGCGCGATCATGAACGGCCTCGTGCTGCACGGCGGCTTCATCCCCTACGGCGCGACCTTCCTGATCTTCATGGAGTACATGCGCAACGCCGTGCGCATGGCGGCGCTGATGGGCCAGCGGGCGATCTACGTGTTCACCCACGATTCCATCGGCCTCGGCGAGGACGGCCCCACCCACCAGCCGGTGGAGCAGCTGACCACCCTGCGCTCGACCCCCAACCTGTCGACCTGGCGCCCCTGCGACGCCACCGAGACCGCCGCCGCCTGGGACGCCGCGCTCAAGCGCCAGGCCGGCCCCACCGCCCTGGTGCTGTCGCGCCAGGGGCTGCCGCACCAGGCCCGCGACAAGCAGCAGCTGGCCAACATCCAGCGCGGCGGCTACGTCTTGAAGGACGGCGACGGCACTCCGGAGCTGATCTTGATCGCCACCGGCTCCGAGGTCGGCCTGGCCATGGACGCCGCCGCGGTCCTCGCCGAGCAGGGCCGCGCGGTGCGCGTGGTGTCGATGCCGTCCACCGACGCCTTCGACGCCCAGGACGCCGCCTACCGCCAGGCCGTGCTGCCGGCGGAAGTCGGCAACCGCATCGCCATCGAGGCCGGTCATCGTGACGTCTGGTACAAGTACGTCGGCCTCGAGGGCCGCATCGTCGGCATGAGCACCTTCGGTGAATCCGCCCCGGCCGGCGACCTGTTCGAGCACTTCGGCTTCACCGTGGACAACCTGGTGGCCGAGGCCGAGCAACTGCTGGACGACGCCGACGACGACTGATCGCCGCGTCTCGGCACACGAAAAAGGGCACGGCATTCGCCGTGCCCTTTTTACTGGTTTTTTGCAAATCCGCGTGAGACCACGGCAAGACCAGGTTCTGCATGCTGGCCTTGCATGGTGGGAGTTCAGCTTCGCTGAACGATTGGCGCCCTGGGTGCCAGAGAAGATCGCCCGTCGGGCGATATCGCGCAGCAAAGCTGCGCTCCCACAATGGTATTCACACCACGGTACGAAAGCATTGTGTGCCCGCCGACACGCCCTCCCGGCGCATCGATGTGGCAGCCTCAAGCAATGGTGACAGCATCGTCCAGGTAGACGTCCTGGATGGCGTTGAGCAGCTCGACCCCCTCGGCCATGGGCTTCTGGAAGGCCTTGCGGCCGGAGATCAGCCCCATGCCCCCGGCGCGCTTGTTGATCACCGCGGTGCGCACCGCCTGGGCCAGGTCGCTCTCGCCGCCCGAGGCACCACCGGAATTGATCAGCCCGGCGCGGCCCATGTAGCAGCTCGCCACCTGGTAGCGGGCCAGGTCGATGGGGTGCTCGGTGGTCAGCTCGTCGTAGACCTTGCCATGCGTGTGGCCGAAGCCGATGTCGCGATAGCCGGCGTTGGTCTCGGCCATCTTCTGCTTGACGATATCGGCCTTGAGCGTCGCCGCCAGGTGGATGGCCTGGCCGGTGAGGTCCGCGGCGGTGTGGTAGTCGCGGCCCTCGTGCTTGAAGGCCGGGTTGCGCAGGTAGGCCCACAGCACCGTGACCATGCCCAGCTGATGGGCCCGCTCGAAGGCCTCGCTGATCTCGGTGATCTGGCGGCGGCTCTCCGGGGAGCCGAAGTAGATGGTGGCGCCCACCGCCACGCAGCCCATCTCGAAGGCCTGCTCGACCTGGGCGAACGGCGTCTGGTCGTACACCGCCGGATGAGTCAGCGTCTCGTTGTGGTTGAGCTTGAGCAGCATGGGAATGCGGTGGGCATAGCGCCGCGCCACCGAGGCCAGGCCGCCGAGCGTCGAGGCCACGGCGTTGCAGCCGCCCTCGATGGCCAGCTCGACGATGTTGGCCGGATCGAAGTAGATCGGATTGGGCGCGAAGGAGGCGCCCGCGGAATGCTCGATGCCCTGGTCCACCGGCAGGATGCTGAGGTAGCCGGTGCCACCCAGTCGGCCATTGTCGAACAGCGCCTGCATGTTGCGCAGCACGTTCGGCGGGCGATCGCCGTGGGTCATCACCCGGTCGATGAAATCCGGGCCCGGCAGGTGGATCGATGCGGCCGGGATGCCCCGGCACTCGTGGGTCAGCAGGCTTTCCGTCTCGTCGCCGAGCAACTGGGCTATATCGGTCATCGCCTCTCTACTCCTTGATGGCTGGTGGGCTGTGATATGTCGGTGCCGCCCCCCTAGCCTAGAGCAAGCGATCGCCGGCGACAGCCCGTCGGCACCATGAAAGCAGCTCCAGTTTGGCCATCCCGAATCCGACTTGTCGGTGGCTCCCGCCGGGCCGTGTACCGAGACGGCTCGACGGCAAGAGGGCGCCCCCTCCAGCGAGGGGGCGCCAGCGCCTTGGGATCAGGCCGCCCTGACGTCGATACGCCGCGGCCGGTGGGTCTCCTTCTTGGGCAGCACCAGGTGCACCACGCCGTTGTCGATGCTCGCCCGGATGGCGTCCACATCGATCTCGTGGCTCAAGGTGAAGCGGCGCGCATAGCGCTGCGAGCGCACCTCGGCATAGATCGAGGTCAGCCCCTCGGGCATCTCGAGCGCCATCTCGCCCTCGAGGCTGAGCACGTTGTCGTTGACCTCGACGGTCAGCGACTCGCGCCGCACCCCGGGCATGTCGGCGATCAGGTGCAAGGCATTGTCTTCCTCGAAGATATCCACGGCCGGCAGGGCGGCATCCGAGCGCCGCTCGGCCGGCTCGCGGGACGTGTCACGCTTGATGACTTCGTTCATGTCACTCACCTCCTCTACCGGAAACACCGGCATCATGCCGCCTGGATGGTGATGCGCCGCGGTTTGAGCTCCTCGCGCTTGGGCAGCACCACCTCGCAGATGCCTTGGCGGAAGCTGGCCTCGGCGCGTTCAGGGTCCAACCCGTCCGGCAGTGCGACGGAGCGGCTGAACTCACCTCGGGCGCGCTCGCGGCGGAACAGCGTGCGACGCGCGGCGGCCTCGGCTTCGCCGGGCTCGGCGTCGGCATCACGCCGGCCGCTGACCGTGAGCACGTTGTCCTGCAGGCTGATCTCGAGCTCCTCGGCGGAAAGCCCTGGCGCGAACACGTAGACCCGCACCGCCTCGTCGGTGCGCGCCACGTTGATCCGCGGGAAGCTGCCGCGGGGCACCGACCGGATATCGGCGGCCTCGAGGCCGGGCCACATCTCGTCGAACACTCGCCGGAACCAGTCACCGCCCGGCGCCCACTCGCTATCGAAACGCCTGAGATCTCCGAACATCTCGAACACCTCCCGTCATCGTCGTGATGACCCTCGGGCCGGGCACCGCGCCCGGCCCTCTAAAGCGATAGATAGGAGCGATCGGGCGCTTTTCAAGGCCCCGGGAGCAGCCGCGACGTCGGCGTCGAAATACGCTAGAATCGCCGGTTTGTGCCCACCGGCAGGAGTCTCAGGCAACGTCATGGCCCTACGCATCGCCATCAACGGTTACGGTCGCATCGGTCAGTGCGTGCTGCGCGCGCTGACCGAACGCGGCATGCCGGAACTGGAGGTGGTGGCCATCAACGAGCTGTCCGGTCTCGACACCATCGCCTACCTGACCCGCTACGACACCACCCACGGCCGCTTTCCCGGCCGGGTAGAGGTCGACGGCGATCACCTGGTGATCGATGGCCACTCGATCCAGGTCCTATCCGAAGGCGACCCGTCCGCCCTGCCGTGGGCAACGCTCGGCGTCGACCTGGTGCTGGAGTGCTCCGGCAGCTTCAAGGACCGCGCCACCGCCGAGGCCCACCTGGCGGCCGGCGCCGGTCGCCTGCTGTTCTCCCAGCCCGCCGAGAGCGACGTCGATGCCACCATCGTCACCGGCATCAACGACGCCGACCTGACCCCGGCCTGCCGGGTGATCTCCGCGGCCTCCTGCACCACCAACTGCCTGGTGCCGGTGCTCACCGTGCTCGACGAGGCCCTGGGCCTCGAACACGGCGTGACCACCACCATCCACTCGGCGATGAACGACCAGCCGGTGATCGACGCCTACCACCAGACCGACCTGCGCCTGACCCGCTCGGCGATGCACTCCATCGTCCCGGTGGATACCGGCCTGGCGCGCGGCATCAACCGCCTGATGCCGCATCTGGCCGAGCGCTTCGAGTGCCTGCACGTGCGCGTGCCGACCATCAACGTCTCGGCCATGGACCTGGCGCTGTGCGTGCGCACCGACACCACCGCGTCGGCGGTCAACGCCCTGCTGCGCGAGGCCAGCGCCACCCGGCTCGCCGGGCTGCTCGGCTATACCGAGGAGCCCATGGCCTCGGTCGACTTCAACCACGATCCGCGCTCCGGTATCGTGGACGCCACCCAGACCCGGGTGGCCGGCGGCCGCCTGATCAAGATGCTGTGCTGGTTCGACAACGAGTGGGGCTTCGCCAACCGCATGCTCGACGTCGCCGGCCGCATCGCCCGACTGGGCCCGGTGCCGCCCTCCGACGCCTGACTCCCCTTCGGCTTTCCCAGACGAGGAACCTGCTTCCATGAACGTGCGCAAGATGACCGACCTCGACCTCCGCGGTAAGCGCGTGCTGATCCGCGAGGACCTGAACGTGCCCGTCAAGCACGGCAAGGTGACCAGCGATGCCCGCCTGCGAGCGGCCCTGCCGACCATCCAGGCCGCGCTCGAGGCCGGCGCCCGGGTCATGCTGATGAGCCATCTGGGACGGCCCACCGAGGGCGAGCCGGCCGAGGAATTCTCCCTGGCGCCGGTGGCCGACCACCTGGGCGGGCTGCTCGAACGCCGTGTGGGCCTGGTCAAGGACTACCTGGGCAGCGACCTCGAACTCGAGGAGGGCGAGGTCGCGCTGCTCGAGAACGTGCGCTTCAACCAAGGCGAGAAGAAGGACGACGAGGCGCTGGCCAGGCAGTACGCCGCGCTGTGCGACGTCTACGTGATGGACGCCTTCGGCACCGCCCACCGCGCCCAGGCGTCCACCCACGGCGTGGCCCGCTTCGCCCCCGAAGCCTGCGCCGGCCCGCTGCTGGCCCGTGAGCTCGAGGCGCTGGAGAAGGCGCTGGCTACGCCCAAGCGCCCGATGACCGCCATCGTCGGCGGCTCCAAGGTCTCCACCAAGCTCGAGGTGCTCAACGCGCTGTCCGAGAAGTGCGACCGGATCATCGTCGGCGGCGGCATCGCCAACACCTTCATCGCCGCGGCCGGCTACAACGTCGGCAAGTCGCTGCACGAGGCCGATCTGGTCGACGCCGCCAAGGCGCTGATGGCCAAGGTCGAGATCCCGCTGCCCAGCGACGTGGTGGTGGCCACCGAGTTCTCCGACTCGGCCGAGGCCGTGACCAAGCCGGTCGACCAGGTGCAGGACGATGAGATGATCCTCGACATCGGCCCGGAGACCGCCGCCAAGTTCGGCGAGCAGCTCAAGGCCGCCGGCACCATCCTGTGGAACGGCCCGGTCGGCGTGTTCGAGATCGACCAGTTCGGCCACGGCACCGAGGCGCTGTCCTACGCCATCGCCGAGAGCGACGCCTTCTCCATCGCCGGCGGCGGCGACACCCTGGCGGCCATCGACAAGTACGGCATCGCCGACAAGGTCTCCTACATCTCCACCGGTGGCGGCGCCTTCCTCGAATACGTCGAAGGCAAGACCCTGCCGGCCGTGGCGGCCCTGGAAGCGGCGGCCCGCTAACCCTTACCCCTACCCAATGAGACAGGACGCGGCGCCGGCCCGCCGCGTCCCTTCACGCGATACAAGGTGACTTCATGGCACTGATCAGCATGCGCCAACTGCTGGACCACGCCGCCGAACACGGCTACGGCGTCCCGGCCTTCAACGTCAACAACCTCGAGCAGATGCGCGCCATCATGGAAGCCGCCGACGAGACCGACTCCCCGGTGATCGTCCAGGCCTCCGCCGGCGCCCGCAAGTACGCCGGCGCGCCCTTCCTGCGCCACCTGATCCTGGCCGCCATCGAGGAGTTCCCGCACATCCCGGTGGTCATGCACCAGGACCACGGCACCAGCCCCGCGGTGTGCCAGCGCTCCATCCAGCTCGGCTTCTCCTCGGTGATGATGGACGGCTCGCTGGGCACCGACGGCAAGACCCCGACCGACTACGCCTACAACGTCGACGTGACCCGTCGCACCGTGGATATGGCCCACGCCTGCGGCGTCTCCGTCGAGGGCGAGCTGGGCTGCCTGGGCAGCCTGGAGACCGGCATGGCCGGCGAGGAAGACGGCGTCGGGGCCGAGGGCAAACTCGACCACGACCAGCTGCTGACCGACCCGGAAGAAGCCGCCGACTTCGTCAAGGCCACCCACGTGGATGCCCTGGCGATCGCCATCGGCACCAGCCACGGCGCCTACAAGTTCACCCAGCCGCCCACCGGCGACACCCTCTCCATCCAGCGCATCAAGGAAATTCACGCCCGCATCCCCGAGACCCACCTGGTGATGCACGGCTCCTCCTCGGTGCCCCAGGAATGGCTCGAGGTGATCAACCAGTTCGGCGGCGCCATCCCCGAGACCTACGGCGTGCCGGTCGAGGAGATCGTCGAGGGCATCAAGCACGGCGTGCGCAAGGTCAACATCGACACCGACCTGCGCCTGGCCGCCACCGGCGCGGTGCGTCGTTTCCTGGCCGAGAACCCGGCCGAGTTCGACCCGCGCAAGTTCCTCAAGGTCAGCACCGCGGCCATGAAGGACGTTGCCAAGGCCCGCTACGAGGCCTTCGGCACCGCCGGCCAGGCCAGCAAGATCAAGCCGCTCGGCCTCGAGGCCATGTTCCAGCGCTACGAGCGCGGCGAACTGGATCCGCGCGTCAAGTAAGCGCCCTGCCCGCCGGCCCTCGCGCCGGCGGGCACCATGCGAGCCCCACCATGCATAACCTGTGGATCCCCGTGGTCGCCATCCTGCTCGTCGCCGGCCTGATCTTCGGCGGCCAGATGGTCTCCGATGCCAATCGCGACGACGAGATCGCCGCGCGCATCGCCGAGCGCCTCGACACTCGCGACGACATCGAGCTCATCCGCGTGCGCGAAGTAAACAAGGGCTACGGCCTGTGCGGCGAGTATCTCCGCGCATCGCGCCCTGCCGAGCCGTTCTACTACCAGACCGTCTCCGAAACGCTGACGCTGGACGCCGAGGCCCCGCTCTACCGCGAGAACTGCGCGCGCCCCGCTCGCTGAATCGCCGGTGCCGGGCGACGCTCGTCGCTCTGCTTGCTTCCCCCTTGCCTTGCCCTTCCGGCCCGCCCGGGATGAGCGCGGATTGAGCGGTGGCTCGTTCGCCTGCTAATCTCGCCGCTCTGCCCTCGCCCGGAGCCTCCATGCCCGCCGCCTCTCGACCCTCCCTGCGCCATCTCGCCAGCCTGATCGCCATCCTGGCGGTGGCCGCCTTCCTGCTGCTCGTGCCCACGGCCGCACCGATGACACGGGCGGCCAGCGTGATCGTGCTGTCGATCGCCCTGTGGGCGACCGGCTGGCTGCCCCAGTGGCTGACGGCGCTGGTGTTCTTCACGCTTTGCACGGTGGCCGGCGTGGCGGAGACCGAGACGATCTTCGCCGGCTTCGCCTCGGCGGCGACCTGGCTGGTGTTCTCGGGCCTGGTGATCGGGGCGGCGATCCAGCACACCGGGCTCGGCACCGACATCGCCCGGCGGGTCGGTCCCCGGCTCACGACCTCCTATCCCGGTGCGGTGGCCGGGGTGGTGGCACTGGGCGTGTCGATGGCCTTCGTCATGCCCTCGGGCATGGGGCGCATCGTGCTGATGGTACCGATCCTCTCGACCCTGGCCGATCACCTCGGCTACGGGGAGGGCCGCCCGGGCCGCACCGGGCTGATCCTCGGCGGCATGATGGGCACCTTCCTGCCCACCTACGCCATCCTGCCGGCCAACGTGCCCAACAACGTGCTGATGGGCGCCAGCGAGGCCGTGCTCGGGGCGCCGCCGACCTACAGCGCCTACCTGTGGCTGCACTTTCCGGTGCTGGGGCTGCTCAAGGCGCTGCTCCTGATCGGCGTGATGCTGCGGCTCTACCCGGATCGCGCTTCAGGTCCCCCATGTCAGGACGAGGCCGCCGCCTCCCTGGCTCGCCCGGCCCGCCGCCTGGCCCTGCTGCTGGTCCTGGCGGTGGCGCTGTGGGTCAGCGACGCCTGGCACGGCATCTCGCCGGCCTGGATCGGCCTCGCGGCGGCGCTGGTCTGCCTGTTTCCGGGCAGCGGGCTGATGCCGACCAAGCCCCTGGCCTCGCTGAACATGGAGTCGCTGTTCTACGTCGCCGGCATCGTCAGCCTCGGGGCCCTGGCCTACCACAGCGGATTGGGCGAGCGAGTCGCTCACGTGCTGCTCGCCGCCCTGCCGCTGGCGGGAGCCGGCGATGGCACCACCTTCGGCCTGCTCGGCGGACTGGCCATGGCGCTCGGCACCTTTCTCACCCTGCCCGGCGTGCCCGCGGTGCTGACGCCACTGGCACCCGAGATCGCCGCCATCACCGGCTGGTCGCCGGAGGCGGTGACCATGTCTCAGGTGGTGGGGTTCTCGACCATCCTGCTGCCCTACCAGGCACCGCCGCTGGTGGTCGGGCTACTGGCGGCCCGGCTGTCGCTGCGCACCGGCGCCCGGGTGTGCCTGATCATGGCCGCCTTGAGCCTGGTGCTGCTGTGGCCGCTGGATTATCTGTGGTGGCAGTTGCTGGGCCGGATCTAAGCCATCGGCTCAGGGATAGCGCGCCCGGAACTGCCACTCGTTGGGAGAAACGTCGTTGCGGATCGCCGCCACGATCTGCGGATCCAGCGATGGATCGTCCAGGGGATAGAGCCCGCAGCGCGCCAGCGCCTGGCGCGGGCCGAGGGTGTCGGGGAGTCGCTCGTAGAGCACCCGCACGCAGCAGGGCATGCGCTCGCTGCTGTCCGCCACCCCCAGCTTGAGGCCGGTCAGCCGCGACACGTGGCTCTTGAAGCTGGGGAACAGGATGGTCTGGGTGATCTCGTGGCCGTTGAGCGATTCGTGGTCGACCAGGAACAGGCGATCGGTCAACAGCAGCGCCATCCCACGATAGCGATTGTGGCAGGACCGCCCTCCGGCAATGGGCGGCATGCGCTCGGTGCGCTGGTAGAGGATATCGTCGCCGTGCCGCTCCAGGCACACCAGGGTGCACAGCACCTGGCCCGGCTGCGACATCGCCAGGTAGTACTCGTGGTAGCACCCCAGGTAGCGCGACATGCCCTGGCGCCCCTTGTCGAGCAGGCCGGCCGGGATGCCAGGCGAAGTCGCCTGCCGCACCGGCGCTTCCCGCTCCTCGGGGCGCAACCGCACCAGCGGCTGGAAGTCTTCGTGGGGCAGCAGGATCTCGTGGACCTCGACGCCGAAGAAATCGCAGATCCGGCGCATGGTATGGTCGGCGGGCTTGTAGCGGCCGCTGAGGTAGCGGTTGAACTGCGCCCGGTTGATGTCGAGCCGCCGACACACCTCGGCGATGGAGCGATAGTAGCTACACAGCAGCCGCAGGTTGGCCGCAAAGTCGTCGTGCATGTCCCCTTCTCCCTCGGCTGGTGCAGTCTGGCGCACTCGGTGCGCCGGATAGTGCGCCAGGGCGCACCAGAGCGTCAAATCCCAGCGCCCTTGCGTCCTGCTTAAATCTCCCCGCACTTCGAATAACACCAAGATGGAGACAACCGGATGTTGGATTTCCTCAACGACCTGCTGTGGGGCAAGGTCCTGCTCGTGCTGCTGATCGCCGTCGGCGTCGGCTTCACCCTCGCCTCACGCTTCGTGCAGTTTCGCTACTTCGGCCGCATGTTCCGCATCCTCGGCGCCAGCCAGGCCTTCAAGCGCGACAAGCACGGCCACCTGAGCTCCTTCCAGGCGCTGGTGCTGTCGGTCGCCGGCCGGGTCGGCGGCGGCAACATCGCCGGCGTCGCCGTGGCCATCACCCTGGGTGGACCGGGCGCCGTGTTCTGGATGTGGGTGGTCGGTCTGATGGGCATGGCCACCAGCTTCCTGGAGTGCACCCTGGCCCAGACCTACAAGCAGGCCGAGGGCGACGGCACCTACCGCGGCGGCCCGGCCTACTACATTTCCCGCGGCCTCGGTCGCCGCTGGAACTGGCTGGCCGGCCTCTACTCGGTGCTGCTGCTGGCGACCTTCGGCTTCGCCTTCACCGCCCTGCAGTCCTATGCCGTGGCCACCTCCTTCGGCGATGCCTTCGGCGTGCCGGTGCTCTACAGCGGCCTCGGCCTGGCCATGCTGGTGGGGTTGATCATCTTCGGCGGCATCAAGCGCATCGCCCGCATCTCGGAGTACCTGGTGCCCTTCATGGCCGGCGGCTACATCCTGATCGCGCTGGTGGTGCTGGGCCTCAACGTCACCGAGATTCCTGCGGTGATCACGCTGATCGTCAAGAGCGCCTTCGGCCTCGAGCCGGCCATCGGCGGCGGCATCGGCGCCGCCATCCTGATGGGCGTCAAGCGCGGCCTGTTCTCCAACGAGGCCGGTCTCGGCAGCGCCCCCAACGTCGCCGCCGTCGCCTATGTGCCGCACCCGGCCAACCAGGGCATCGTGCAGGCCTTCTCGGTGTTCATCGACACCGTGATCATCTGCTCGGCCACCGCCTTCGTGATCCTGCTCAGCGGCGCCTATGACCCGGCATCCGGCAACGAGGTGGCAGGCATCGCCCTGACCCAGGCGGCGCTGGCCGACCACGTCGGCGAGTGGGGCCGCACCTTCGTCAGCCTGGCGCTGCTGCTGTTCGCCTTCAGCACCATCCTCTACAACTACTACCTGGGCGAGAACAGCCTCAACTTCTTCAGCCGCCGCAACCAGAACCTGTTCAATGCCTTCCGCGTGGCCATCGTACTGCTGGTCTGCTGGGGTGCCACCACCGACCTGGGCACCGTGTTCGGCTTTGCCGATGTGACCATGGGCCTGCTGGCGGTGGCCAACCTGGTCGCGCTGATCCTGCTGTTCAAGCCGGGCCTGCGCATCCTCAAGGACTTCGACGGCCAGATGCGCAACGGCATCGAACAGCCGATCTTCAATGCCAAGGACCATCCGGACCTGGCGCTGGACCCGCAGGCCTGGGAGCTGGAGCCCGAGGATCTGGAGCGCGCCCATCGGGCGATGGGTAACGCCCCGGCCTCCGCCCGCGACTGACGCCCCCCCCCGGCCCCGCGCCAGCGGGGCCACTCCCCCAGCCTGGAAGCCTCATCATGCGACGCCTGCTGATCCTGCATACCGGCGGCACCATCGGCATGCGACCGGGTCCCGACGGCTACGCGCCGGCCCCTGGTTTCTCCGACCGCCTGATCCGCCACCTGGCCGGCCACGACGCCGGCGACCTGCCCGAGTGCCGTGTGGTCGAACTGGCACCGCTGATCGACAGTGCCGACCTCGTCCCCGCGGACTGGAATCGCCTGGTTGCCGCCCTGGCCGAACACTGGCACGACCACGACGGCTTCGTGATCCTGCACGGCACCGACACCCTGGCCCATACCGCCTCGGCGCTGTCGTTCATGCTCGGCGACCTCGACAAGCCGGTGGTGCTCACCGGCGCCCAGATCCCGCTGGGTGAGCCGCGCAGCGACGCTTCGTCCAACCTGGCCACCGCCCTGCTGGCGGCGGCAAACGACGCGGCCCCGCGGGAGGTGAGCATCGCCTTCCATGATCGCCTGCTGCGCGGCAACCGGGCCCGCAAGGTCCGCAGCCAGGGCTTCGACGCCTTCGACTCGCCCAATGTCCCGTGGCTCGGCGAGGCGGGCATCACCTTGCGGCTCGACACCCGCGAGGCCTTGCCCACCGGCACCCCGGACTTCACTCCGCTGACCTTCGCCGAGAACTCGGTGGCCCTGCTCCCGGTGCATCCCGGCTTGTCGACGGCGCTGCTGGACGCGGTGCTGGCGCTTCCCACGCTGCAAGGCCTGGTGCTGACCACCTATGGAGTGGGCAACCCGCCGGGCCTGGATGGCGCGCTGATCGCCCGCCTCGCTCGGGCCACTCGGCACGGCCTCGCCGTGCTCAACGTCACCCAGTGCCATCAGGGGTGCGTCGAGCAGGGCGCCTACGCGACCGGAGCGGCGCTGAATGCCGCCGGCGTCATCCCCGGCGGCGACCTCACCCCGGAGGCGGCGCTGGCCAAGCTGCAGGTGCTGATCGCCCGGGGGCTCGGAGGCGACGCACTGGCCACGGCCCTGGCGACGCCCCTGCGCGGCGAGATGTCGGCGGGCTGAGGCCGTGCAAAGCTAGCCCTTCAGGCGCTTGCGGGCCCGGCCGCGCTCGCCGCGGCGGCGCGCCTCGTCGCCCAGGCGATGGCCGACCACCCGTGCGACACCGACCAGGGCGCCGCTCGCCACGCCCCAGGCCAGCGCCTCGCGCCAGCGGGTATCGCGCCGCCCCGGGTTCTCCGGCGGGGCCGTGCCGGCCGTCTTGCGATAGGCCTCCCGGGCGGTGTGCCGGGTCAAGAGACTGGCGCCGAGGACGGCGGTATAGCCGACCATCGACCAGAACATTCGCGTCTTCATGGCTTGACGGCCTCCTGGCAAAAACGGTGGAGTAGCGTGGGTCGCCCTTCCCTGAGCCTTTCCGGTGGGCGGCGCCTTCCTAGCCTAGCGCCCACGACAGGAGTCAACATGCCAGAGGGCCACCCCACCCGGCCAATGTCCCGTCCCCCAATGGGAGACGTGCCTTGCTGACCGACCCGCCCCTCGGCCTCGCCATCGCCCTGTTCCTCGGCGCTAGCCTGGTGATCGGCGTGGCAGGCACCAAGCTGACGCACATCGTCGACGACCTGGCCGACCGCACCGGCCTCGGCGAGGCCATCGCCGGCGCCGTGCTGCTGGGCATGGCCACCTCGCTGTCGGGCCTGGTGCTCTCGGTCTCGGCGGCGCTCGCCGACCACCCGACCCTGGCGATGAGCAACGCCCTGGGCGGCATCGCCGTGCAGACCCTGTTCCTGACCGTCGCCGACCTCACCCATCGCCGCGCCAACCTGGAGCACGCCGCCGCCTCCATCGGCAACCTGATGCAGGGCGGCCTGCTGCTGTGCCTGCTGGCCCTGGTGCTGGTGGGCCGCTTCGCCCCGGAGTGGACCCTGTGGCAGGTTCATCCGATCACCCCGCTGCTGGTGATCGCCTACCTGTTCGGGCTGCGACTCACCGACCGCACCCAGGACCGCCCCATGTGGCGCCCGGCCCAGACCCGCGAGACCACGCCGGACGTGCCGGACCCGCGCGCCCAGTCAGGCTCGGCACGACGCCTGTGGCTGAGCTTCGCGGGCCTGGCGCTGGTGCTCGGCGCCAGCGGCTGGCTGCTGGAAGGGGCCGCCTCGACGATCGCCGAGGATACCGGCCTCGGCCAGTCGGTGGTGGGCGTGCTGATGACCGCGGTGGTCACCTCGCTGCCGGAGCTCGTCACCTCGGTGGCGGCGGTGCGACGCGGCGCACTGACTCTGGCGGTGGCCGGCATCATCGGCGGCAACGCCTTCGACACCCTGTTCGTTGCCGCCTCGGACCTCGCCTACCGCGGCGGTTCGATCTATCACGCCATGCCCGACGGCGTGGCGCTGTGGGTGGCACTGTCGCTGCTGATGACCGCCATCCTGCTGGTCGGCATGATCCACCGCGAGCGCCTGGGGCCGGGCCGCATCGGCTTCGAGAGCCTGGCCATCGCCGGCTGCTACCT
>NZ_JACHXM010000044.1 GCF_014192055.1 Halomonas organivorans
CAGGTGCGGCCGCGCTCGCCCTCCAGCCGGGCCCGCGGCAGGCCGGACTCGGCCATGGCACGGGTGATCAAGTCATCGCCGATGGCCTCGATCTCCTCGGCCACGGTCTCGAGGAACGCGGCGCGGGCCTCGAGGCCGGTCTCGCGATAGGCGTCGAAGGCGGCCCAGGCCAGCGCGCAGGCCTGTTCCACCTCGGCCTGGCCGCCGGCGGGATAGGCCGGGGACAGGGTCTCGCCGGTGGCGGGGTCGACGGCGTGGATCGGCTTGCCGTCGCTGGTCACGGCCTGTTGGCCGATCAGTTGCTTGCCTTCCAGGGTCATGCGGCTTCTCCTGTCGTGGGGCGCCGGATCACGGCGCCGTTCAGGTCGGGCGGACGATCGATGAATATCGCCTCGCCTGGCAATGGGGTGGATAGCTCAGCGCATCCGCATCAGCGGACCAGGGCCGGACGCTTGGGATCGAACTCCCAGCCCTTGATCAGGTACTGCATCGCCATGGCATCGTTGCGCTGGGTCACGTCGAGACGCTTGTACTTCTCGTGCGCCTCCATGAGCTTGTCGTCGTCCAGCTCGATGCCGAGGCCCGGCGTCTTGGGCACGGTCAGCTTGCCGCCGCGGATCTGGAACGGCTCCTTGGTGATGCGCTGGCCGTCCTGCCAGATCCAGTGGGTGTCGATGGCGGTGATTTCGCCCGGGCAGGCGGCGGCCACATGGGTCATCATCGCCAGCGAGACGTCGAAGTGATTGTTGCTGTGCGAGCCCCAGGTCATGCCCCACTCGTTGCACAGCTCGCCCACGGCCACGGCGCCCTGCATGGTCCAGAAATGGCAGTCGGCCAGCGGGATATCGACCGAGTTGAGCTGCACGGCCAGCTGCAGCTGCTTGTAGTCGGTGGCGATCATGTTGGTGGCGGTGGGCAGGCCGGTACGCTTCTTGAACTCCGCCATGGTCTCGCGGCCGGAGAACCCGCCTTCCTGGCCGCAGGGATCCTCGGCGTAGCTGAGCAGGTGCTTGATCGGCTCCAGCACGCGCACCGCCTCGTCCAGTTTCCAGGCCCCGTTAGGGTCCAGCGTCAGGCGCGCCTCGGGGAAGGCCTCGTGCAGCGCGCGGATGCAGTCGGCCTCCTCCTCGCCGCGCAGCACGCCGCCCTTGAGCTTGAAGTCCTTGAAGCCGTAGCGCTCATAGGCGGCCTTGGCCAGGTTGGCGACGGCCTCGGGCGTCATGGCTTCGCGGTAACGCACCTCGTCCCAGGCATCGACCGGATCGGTCGCCCGGGGATACGGCAGGTCGGTCTTGTCCGGGTCGCCGAGCAGGAACAGATAGCCCAGGGCCTCGACCTCGTCGCGCTGGCGGCCGTACTGGCCCAGCAGGTCGGCCACCGGCATGCCCAGCGCCTGGCCGAAGAGGTCGAACAGCGCCGACTCGATGGCGGTGATGACATGCACGGCTACGCGCAGGTCGAAGGTCTGGCGCCCGCGCTCCTCCGGGCCGCCCTGGGCCAGCAGGCCCCGGCAGCGAGTCAGCACCTGCTTGACCTCGTTGACCCGCGCTCCCTCCACCAGGCCGCGGCACTTCTCGAGCCCTTTCTGGATGCCCTCGCTGGTGGGAATCTCGCCGACGCCGCGGTTGCCGGACTCGTCCTCCAGCACCAGCACGCAGCGGATGAACCAGGGCGCGTGGCCGCCGCTCAGATTGAGCAGGAAGCCGTCTTCGCCGGCGACCGGCACGATGTTCATCTTGGTGATCTTGGGAAACATGGCATTGCCTCTTGTACGTTCGAAAGGGCCATCGAAGGAAAGTCAGGTCACCGGCGCGGGGTTGAACAGCACCAGGTCGTTGTAAAGCCCAAGCCGGTCGGCGGCGACCCGCTGGCGGCCGCTGGCCACCTCGAGGATCAGGTGGAACAGCTCCCAGCCCATGTCCTCGATGGTGGCGTCGCCGGTGGCGATGCGCCCGGCGTCGAGATCGATCAGGTCGTGCCAGCGCTGCCCCAGGGTGGAGTTGCTGGAGACCTTGATGACCGGCGTCATCGGCAGGTTGTAGGGCGTGCCGCGACCGGTGGTGAAGACCTGCAGGTTCATGCCGGCGGCGGCCTGCAGGGTGCCGCAGATGAAATCGCTGGCCGGCGTGGCGGCAAAGGTCAGGCCGCGCTTGCGCACCCGCTCGCCCGGCCCGATGACGTCGGCGATCGGCGAATCGCCGGACTTGATCACCGAGCCGAGCGCCTTTTCGACGATGTTGGACAGCCCGCCCTGCTTGTTTCCCGGCGAGGTGTTGGCGCTGCGATCCGCCTGCCCCTGAGAGAGATAGTCGTCGTACCAGGCCATCTGGTCGATCAGCGCCTGGCCGACCTCGGGGTTCACCGCCCGCGGAGTCAGTAGGTGGATGGCGTCGCGCACCTCGGTGACTTCGGAGAACATCACGCTGCCCCCGGCGCGCACGATCAGGTCGGTGGCGAAGCCCACCGCCGGGTTGGCGGTCAGTCCGGAGAAGGCATCGCTGCCGCCGCACTGCATGCCGACCACCAGCTCGGAGGCCGGACAGGTTTCGCGGCGGCGGCGGTCGAGACGCTCGAGATGGCGCTCGGCCATGGCCATGATGCCCTCGATCATCTCGCCGAAGCCCGTGAAGGACTCGTCCTGCAGGCTCAGCACGTTGGCCTCGGGGTCGGCGGCCTCGGTGTTCTCATAGATCTTCACCGGCCGGTCCTCGACCAGGGTCGAGGGCTGCAGCTTCTCGCAGCCCAGCCCGATGACCATCACCTCGTTGCCGAAGTTGGGGTTCAGGGCCAGGTGCTTGAGGGTGCGGATCGGCACCACCGCGGCCGGCGCGTTGATCGCCACGCCGCAGCCGTAGCTGTGATTGAGTCCCACCACGTCGTCGACGTTGGGAAAGCGCGGCAGCAGCTCGCGCTTGATGCGCTGGACCACGTGATCGACGGTGCCGGCCACGCACTGCACGCTGGTGGTGATGCCGAGCACGTTCTTGGTGCCGACGCTGCCGTCGGCGTTGCGGAAACCCTCGAAGGTATAGCCTTCCAGCGGCTCGGTTTGCGGTGCCTGCCGCGTCGCCAGCGGAAGATCCTCCAGCGCCGGCGGCGTGGGCATGTGCAGGTTGGTCTCGCTGACGTGGCCACCCTGGGGTATCGGAGTGGCGGCGGTCCCGATGACCTCGCCGTAGCGGATCACCTCGTCACCCTCCGCCAGCGCCACCAGCGCCACCTTATGGCCCTGGGGCACGTCGGCCTGGAGCTCGATGCCATCGTCGAGCCGTTCGCCGGCGGCCAGGCCTCCCCGGCCGACGACCACGGCGACATTGTCGCGCGGGTGAATGCGGATCACCCGGGGAGCCGGTGTCGACTGAATCATGATCGGACCTCGCGATGGATCGGGTTACAGGAAATCATTGAGACGTCTCCAGGCGGCGCTTGGCGCGGCTCTTCAGGCCCATGGTGACCGAGAAGGCCACGGAGGCGGCGATCAGCAGCCAGAGCACCACGGCGATGGGGCTCTTGGTGAAGAAGATCGAGTAGGTGCCGAAGGACTCCAGGCTCTTGACGAAATAGACCTCCGCCTGGCCGCCGAGAATGAAGCCGATGATCAGCGGCGCGACCTCGAGCCCGACCTTCTGGATCAGGTAGCCCAGCACGCCGAAGATCAGCAGCGTCCAGACGTCGAACATGATGCCGTAGTTGATCGCGTAGGCACCGACCACGCACATCATCACGATGATCGGGTAGAGGATGTACTTGGGCACCAGCACCACCTTGGCGATGTGCTTGATGGCATAGAACATCAGGAAGAACATCACGACGTTGGCGAACACCAGGGCGATCATCATCACGTACCAGGTGTCGGCGTTCTCCGGAATGAACAGCGGACCGACCTGGATGCCCTGCAGGGTGAAGGCGCCGATCAGGATGGCGGTGGTGGAATCCCCCGGGATGCCGAGCGACAGCAGCGGGATCAGCGCGCCGCCGGTCAGGGCATTGTTGGCCGACTCGGAGGCGATCAGGCCCTGGGGGGCGCCCTTGCCCATCTCGCTGGAATCGCGGGAGAGATTCTTCTCCTGGGTGTAGGCCAGCACCGAGGCGGCGCTGCCACCGACGCCCGGCAGCATACCGACGAAGGTGCCGATGAAGGACGAGCGCACCAGGTTGGTCAGCCGGCCCTTGAAGATGCCCAGGGAGAAACCGCCGCCCTTTCCGAACTTGATGTTCTTGCCGGCCAGGCCGCTCTTCACGCCTTCCTCGGCCTCGAGCAGGATGGTGGCGATGCCGAAGATACCGATCAGCACCGGCAACAGGGAGAAGCCCTCGAACAGGTAAGGTTCGAGGAAATCGAACATCAGGCGGGTATGACCGTTGCCGCCGTCGGAGATGCTGTAGGTGCCGATCAGGCTCAGCCAGATGCCCAGCACGCCGCTGAAGATGCCCACCAGCATGTTGCGGGACATGGAGGCGATGACGGTCAGCGCCAGCAGGATGATCAGAAACTTCTCGACGTAGGAGAACTTGATCGAGAACTCGGCCAGCACCGGCGCGAACAGGAACAGCACGATGGCGCTGATGAGACCCCCGATCAGTGACGCCACCACGCAGACTCTCAGGGCGCGCTCGCCCTCGCCCTTCTGGGCCATGGGATAGCCGTCGAAGGTGGTGGTGATCGAGGATGGCGTGCCGGGGATGTTGAGCAGCACCGCCGGCACCATGCCGCCGGAGATGCCCCCCACGTAGAGGCCCAGCAGCAGCGCCAGGCCGTGATTGAGGCCGAGCGCGTAGGTCAGCGGCAGACACACCGCCACGGCCATGGTAGCGGTCATCCCGGGGATGGCCCCGAAGATGATGCCGACCAGGCCCCCCAGGGCCGCCAGCAGGAAGAAGGTGATATCGAGTAGCGACAGGATATCGAACATGGAAATGTCTCCGCTACGGCAGGGTGATCTGGAACAGCTTGGCGAGGATGAACCACGCCAGGCTCGGCGCCACGAGTGCGTTGATGGCAGCCGTGATGACCTTGCGCCGAGTCCTGGTATGCATGTACATCAGCGACATCAGGAACAGGAAGGCCATCGACACGAACAGGAAGCCGTAGCCGGTGTAGGGAAAGAGGTTGCCGACCACCGCCATCAGGTAGAAATAGGCGACGATCAGCGCCAGGGTTCCGAAGAAGCGGAACTTGTCCATGGACTCGCCCAGGATCGGCAGCGTCTTTTCGCCTCGCCGGACGGCGGCGAGGAAGGGCGCCACGTTGAACACCAGGATCAGGGCAAAGAGACCGCCCATCAGCCAGTGAATGATGTGGGGAAAGAACAGATGAGAGGTCTCGAAGTCGATCGAGACGCTCAGCAGGGATGACAGTCCTGATTCCATGGCGGCTCCGGTAAGGGCTCTATCAGGTGGCCTTTCGATCGTTTTGGGCTCAAAAAGCAGCTGTGAAGCGCCGGCGGTGGGGCCCGCCGGCGATCCTGCCTTACTGGATGTTGGTGATGATGTCCTCGTAGACGGACATCTTGGTCTCCAGGTATTCGGCGGCTTCTTCAGACGGCTTGAAGTTGGGGATGAAGAAGGAGTTCTTCTGGGTCTCCTGGATCTCGCCCTCGGCATAGATCTCGGTGAGTGCCTGATCGATCTGGTCGACGATGGCCGGATCCATGTCCTTGTTGTAGAGGAAGAAGAATTCCTTATCGAAGGTGAAGTCGTCGCCGTTGCCCATGGGCACGGAGACGTTGGGCTCGACGTACTGCAGCAGCTGCTCGCGAGTGGTCTTGCCCAGCCCGTCTTCCGGCGCCTGCTCGATGGTGCTGTTACGCGCCGTGAGCCACAGGAAGCGCATGGCCTTCTGATCGTCTTCCGGCAGACGAGTGTACTGCTCGTTGGCCTGCACGGTGCCGTTGATCATGTCGGCCTGGTCGTCGAAGAGCTGCTGGTTCTTGTCGGCCTGGGAACCGGTGTTGACCGCCACCAGGTTGTCTTCCATGCCCGGATGCTCGATGGCGATGGCATTCTTCAGGGCACTGAAGCCGATCTCCGAGACGCCGCCCGGCTGGATGGCGACACGCACCTCCTCGCCGTTGCCTACCGCCTCGATCACGTCGTCCAGGGTCTGGTAGGGCGAATCCTTGGGCACCAGATAGGCGTTGCCCGGGTTGATGGCGATGGTCGGCCCGATGGTGTACTTGTCGAAGATGTCCTCGTAGCCCTCGACACCGTACAGGTACCCGAGATAGGACTGATCATGGAAGATCATCAGGGTGTTGCCGCGCGGATCGCGATCCAGGAAGCGGAAGGCCGAGCTCGCGCCGACGGCATCCACCTTCATGTTGAGATCGAGATGCTCGGCCAGGGCATCGACCACGATGTTCGAGTTCTGGTAGGTGTCGCCACCGGTAGAGGTCGAGCCGATCACCACGCGGACGTTGCCGCGCAGCGGTCCGTCGGCGGCCAGGGCCGCGGTGCTGCCGAAGGCCATGCCGGCCATCAGCACGGAGGTTCCGAGTGTCTTGTAGATGCTGGGCATGCTCATGGGTTCACCTCTTCGCTGTCGTTGTTGAGTGTGGGTGAAGATGGGCTATCAGTAGCCCTTGGCAGTTTCGACCAGGCTTTCCAGTCGAGCCCGCTCGTCGGCAGAGGGCATCTCCAGCGGCGCGCGCACGCTGCCGGCGGGACGCCCGATGATATCGACGCCGGCCTTGATCAGGCTGACCGCATAGCCGGCCTTGTTGTCGCGAAGATCGACGAAGGGCACGAAGAACTCGCGCGAGATACGACGCACGGTGTCGGTGTCGCCGGCTCGCAGCGCCTTGTAGAAGGTCACCGCCATGTCCGGCACGAAGTTGAACACCGCGCTGGAGTAGGTGTTCACGCCGACGGCCAGGTACGCCTCGGCCATGATCTCGGCGGTAGGCACGCCGCCCACGTAGGCCAGGCGGTCGCCGACGGTCTTGATGATCCGGTTGAGGGCCTGCATGTCGCCCTTGCCGTCCTTGAGGCCGACCAGGTTGGGGCAGGCATCGGCCAGGCGCTGCACCGCCGCCGGCTGCATGATGCCGTTGCCGCGGTTGTAGTAGATCACGCTGATGGACGTTGAATCGCAGATCTGCCGGGCGTACTCCACCAGGCCGTCCTGCGGGCATTCGGTCAGGTAGGGCGGCATCAGCAGGATGCCGTCGGCGCCCTCCTCCTCGGCGATGCGGGCGAAGGCACTGCCGGTGGCGACGCTCAGGCCCGCACTGGCGATCACCGGCAGCTTGCCGTCGACGGTATTGACCGCCAGTCGCACGATCTCGCGGAACTCGTCCTGTGACAGGTTGAAGAACTCCCCGGTGCCCCCGGCGACGAACACCGCCGAGATTTCGTGGCTGATGAACCACTCCAGCCGCCGGCGATAGCTCTCGGCATCGAAACGCCCCTCGGCGTCGAAATCGGTGACCGGGAAGGACAGCAGCCCGTCACTGATAGCCCTCTTGACCTCTTCGCGTGTAAAACTCACCTGATCGTCCTCTCGTCGTCCGCTGGGTGACACGAGGAAAGGCGTCGCCCTCATGTCATACATCATACAAATGACAAACTAGCCGTCCGATCTCGGACTGACAAGAGGCCCTGTGGTAGATTTAGACCAAAGTTGCATCGCGACTCACCAGGCTCGAACGCCGCGCTCGGTCGGCGTCATCCCAGTACTGCCCGCTCCCAGGACGCACGCATGTCATTGATCGACATCTTCCTCTCGACCCTCAACATCACCCTGCCGGTGTTCGCCATGGTGTTCATCGGCATCGGCCTGAAGCGCCTTCGCTGGATCGACCAGGCCTTCGTCAACACGGCATCGAAGCTGGTCTTTCGCGGCACCCTGCCGGCGATGCTGTTCTTCGGCCTGGCCGATGCCGACCTGGAGGCAACGCTCGATCCCTGGATGCTCGGCTTCTTCGCCCTGGCCACCCTGGCGAGTTTCGTCGCGGCCTGGGGATGGGCCCTGCTGCGGGTCCGGCGCCCGCTGCGCGGCGTCTATGTGCAGGGGGCGTTTCGCGGCAACTGCGGTATCGTCGGACTGGCCCTGGCCGCCGGCATGTATGGCGATGCCGGCCTGTCACTGGGCGGCCTGCTGCTTGGCGTGGTGATCCTGAGCTACAACGTGCTGTCGGTGATCGTGCTGGCGAGCTACCAACCACAGGAGGACGGCGCCTCCCATGGCGTCGACTGGGGCAGTATCCTCCACCATATCGTGACCAATCCGCTGATCCTCGCGGTGATCGCGGCCACGCCGTTCGCCGTGTTCGAGGTCCCGCTGCCCGGCTGGCTCACCACCACCGGCGACTACTTCGCCTCGCTCACGCTGCCGCTGGCGCTGATCTGCATTGGCGCCACGCTCTCCACCCGCGCCCTCAAGAAAGGTTATCGCACCACGCTGAGCGCCAGCCTGGCCAAGATGGTGGCCGTGCCCGCCGTGGCAACGTTACTGGCGGTGGCGGCGGGATTCACCGGCCCTGCGCTGGGGGTGATGTTCCTGTTTTTCGCCAGCCCCACCGCGGCCGCGGCCTTCGTGATGGCCAAGGCCATGGGCAACGACGAGACGCTGACCGCCAATATCATCGCCCTCACCACGCTGATGGCCAGCCTCACGGTGACGCTCGGCGTCTTCGTACTACGCGCGGCAGGCCTGATCTAAGGTTTTCCTTGCGACCTCCCTGCCCGAAACGACGACGGCGCCCATCGGGCGCCGTCGTCCTGTCGAACCGTGGGGAAAGGTCGACCGATACATCGGGTCAGCGATAGCTGCCGGCGACGGTCCCCTCGACCACCTCGAACTGCTCGAGCCCGCCGCCTTCGGCGGTGGCCTCCGCCGGCAGCGGGTTGGCGTGGGCGCGCTTGAAGTCATCGCTGCCCACCCAGGCGCGAAAGGCGTCCTGGCTCTCCCACTCCGTCTCCACCACATAGGGCGCCTGGTTGCCCTGAGGCCTGAGCACCCGCATGGCGACGAAACCCGGCTGCTTGTCGATCTCCCCGGCGCGGGCCCGGAAGCGGGCCTCGAACTCGTCCTCGAAGCCGGGGTTCACGTGAATGCGATTATTGACGATATAGCTCATCTCGACTCCTCTCCTTCGGGACATCCGCCTCAGACGAGATCGGCAGGGGCGGTGAAGCGGGTCAGCCGTGCGCAGCCGGCGGCGGGTACCTCGGCGTCGAGCTCGGCGATGGCGGCGGTGGGAAATCCCGGCCCGCGGTCGGCCCGCCCATCCACCAGCAGCCCGGTGAGCCCGCCCACCAGCGGCATGTGACTGACCAGCAGCAGCGGCCGATCGCCGTCCTGCGCCAGCAGCCACTCGACCACCGCCTCGGGCGAGTCGTCCGGGGTGATCCGTTCCAGGGTCTCGACCGACAGCCCCAGGGCCTCGCCGAGGCGTTCGGCGGTCTGTTGTGCCCGTCGATAGGGGCTCGCCAGCAGCCGCAGCCGGTCAAGGGCCAGGTCGTCGCGCCCGGCCAGCCAGGTCCCCATGCGGGCCGCCTCGTCGGCGCCCCGCGCGGTCAGCTCGCGGGCCGGATCGGGACTGCCCCATCCGGCCTCGCCGTGGCGCATGATCAGCAGCGGTTCAGTCATGGCCGCCTCCGGTGTCGCGGTGATCCTGTTGCACGTCCTCCCGCGAGAGCACGAACTCCACGTCGCTGCTCTGCTGGCCGCGCATCAGCAGCCGCGCCATTTCCCGGGCCGGCACGCCCTCGAACAGTACCTGGTAGAGCCCCTCGGCGATGGGCATGTAGACGCCCTCCTCGCGGGCCTTGTCACGTACCAGACGCACGGTATTGACGCCCTCGGCCACCTGGCCCAGCGCCTCGACGGCCTCGTCCAGGGTCCGCCCCTCGCCCAGGGCGAAGCCGACCCGGTAATTGCGCGAGCGGCTCGACGAGCAGGTGACGATCAGGTCGCCGACGCCCGCCAGGCCCAGGAAGGTCATGGGATTGGCTCCCTGGGACACGGCGAAGCGGCTCATCTCGGCCAGCGCCCGCGTCATCAGCATGCTGCGGGTGTTCTCGCCCATGCCCAGCGCCGCCGCCATGCCGGCGGCGATGGCGTAGAGATTCTTGAGCGCTCCGCCGAGCTCGACCCCGTAGCGGTCGTTGCTGGCATAGACCCGGAAGTAGCCGCAGCCCAGCGCGGTCTGCACCCGGGTACGGGTCAGGGCATCATGGCTGGCGATCACCGTGGCGGTGAGCTGACGTTCGGCGACCTCGGTGGCCAGGTTGGGTCCCGACAGCACGCCGATGTGGGCAAAGCCGGTCTCCTCCTCGAGGATCTGGCTCATCAGCTTGAAGCCCTCTTCCTGAATGCCCTTGGTGGTGCTCACCAGGATCTGCGAGGCATCCATCCAGGGACGCGCCTGGCGCACCACGTCGCGGAAGGCCTTGGAGGGGATGGCCACCAGCACCAGGCCGGCGCCCGGCAGCACCTCCTCGAAGGCGGTCGAGGCGCGCACGGCGGGATTGATGGCATAGTCGGGCAGGTAGCGGCCATTGCGATGCTCGAGGTTGATCTGCTCGACCAGCGCAGGGTCGCGCAGCCATTGGCGCACCTCGAAGCCGTTGTCGGCGGCGATGCTGGCCAGCGCGGTGCCGAAGCTGCCGCCGCCGAGCACCGCCACCCTGTTATTGCGATCATCGCTATCACGATCATCGTTGCTGCGATCACCGTTCATAGGATCACTGTGACTGCGATCAAGGCTGCGATCGTCGGACATGCTCGCCCCGGAACTGGAAGTGGTTCGGGGATTGTAACGAAAAACGCCCCCATGAGGGGGCGTCGTGTCGGCGCGATGCGGGCCGTCGGAGGCGGCCCGCTGCCGTTCAGTCGATCATCGGCACCAGGGTGTCGATGCTCGAGCGGGCATCGCCGTAGAGCATCCGGGTGTTCTCCTTGAAGAACAGCGGATTCTCGATGCCCGAGTAGCCGGTCCCCTGCCCGCGCTTGCAGACGAACACCTGCTTGGCTTCCCAGACCTTCAGCACCGGCATGCCGGCGATCGGGCTATTGGGATCTTCCTGGGCGGCCGGATTGACGATGTCGTTGGAGCCGATGACGATCACCACGTCGGTGTCGGCGAAATCGTCGTTGATCTCGTCCATCTCCAGCACGATGTCGTAGGGCACCTTGGCCTCGGCCAGCAGCACGTTCATGTGCCCCGGCAGGCGACCGGCGACCGGGTGGATGCCGAAGCGCACTTCCTTGCCGGCGCTGCGCAGCTTGCGGGTCAGCTCGCTGACCGCGTTCTGCGCCTGGGCCACCGCCATGCCGTATCCCGGCACGATGATCACGCTGTCGGCATCGTTCAGCGCACTGGCCACGCCGGCGGTGTCGATGGCGACCTGCTCGCCTTCGATCTCCGCGGCCGGGCCCTGGCTGCCACCGAAGCCACCCAGGATCACGTTGACGAAGTTGCGGTTCATCGCCTTGCACATGATGTAGGAGAGGATGGCACCGGAGGAGCCCACCAGGGCGCCGGTGACGATCAGCAGGTCATTGGACAGCGTGAAACCGATGGCCGCCGCCGCCCAGCCGGAGTAGCTGTTGAGCATCGACACCACCACCGGCATGTCGGCGCCGCCGATGCCCATGATCAGGTGGTAGCCGATGAAGAACGCCAGCAGCGCGACGAGCAGCAGGGTCCAGAAGCCCGCGCCGTTGAAGTAGAGCATCGCCAGCACCACGGCCAGCGCCACGGCCCCGGCATTCAGCAGGTGCCCGCCGGGCAACTGACGGGGCTTGCCGTCGACCTTGCCGGCCAGCTTGCCGAAGGCGATCACCGAGCCGGTGAAGGTCACCGCACCGATGAACACACCCAGCACCACCTCGATCTGCAGGAAGGTGAGCTCAGCAGGGGTCTTGTGGGCCAGCAAGGCCGCGAAGGCAGAGAAACCCTCGGCCCCCTGCTCGGCGAGCTGGCTGGCCAGCACCCGGCGCCGTTCCAGGTCGGCGTTGAAGCCGACGAACACCGCGGCCAGGCCGACGAAGCTGTGCAGCGCCGCTACCAGCTGCGGCATCTCGGTCATCTCGACCTTCTTGGCCACGTAGGCACCGATGCCGGCGCCGATGACCATCATCGGCAGCATCCACCAGTAGCCACCGATGCCCGGCCCGAGGGAAGTGAAGAACACCGCCACGGCCATGCCGATGATGCCGTACCAGACGGCCCGCTTGGCCTTCTCCTGGTTGCTCAGTCCCCCCAGGGAGAGGATGAAGAGTACGCTTGCCGCAATCGAAGCGGCAGATACGAAACCTTGTCCCAACATTTATCGTTCTCCGCCGCTCAGGATTTCTGGAACATGGCGAGCATCCGGCGCGTGACCTGGAAGCCCCCCACGATGTTGATGGTGGCGATCAGCACCGAGATGCCGGCGAGCAGGCTCACCAGTGCGCTTCCCGAGCCGATCTGCAACACGGCCCCGAGCACGATGATGCCGGAGATCGCGTTGGTCACCGCCATCAGCGGGGTGTGTAGCGAGTGGCTGACGCCCCAGATCACCTGGAAGCCCACGAAGCAGGCCAGGGCGAAGACGATGAAGTGCGACATGAACGAGGCCGGCGCCACCTGACCGAGCAGCAGCATCAGCGCACCGCCAACGCCCAGCAGCGCAGCCTGGCGCTTGGTCTGGGCCAAGAAGGCGGCGTGCTCGGCGGCCTTCTTCTCTTCCGGCGTGGGCTCGGGCTCCTTGGGCTTGGGCTTGGCCGAGGCGATCGCCTGCACCTTGGGCGGCGGCGGCGGGAAGGTGATGTCGCCCTGGTGGGTCACCGTCGAACCACGAATGACGTCGTCATCCATGTTGTGGTGGATGACGCCATCCTTCTCCGGCGTCAGGTCGGTGAGCATGTGGCGAATGTTGGTGGAGTAGAGCAGCGAGGCCTGGGTCGCCATGCGCGACGGGAAGTCGGTATAGCCGACCACGATCACCCCGTTATCGGTGACGACGCGCTGGTCCGGCACCGTCAGGTCGCAGTTGCCACCCTTCTCGGCGGCCAGATCGACGATCACCGAGCCCGGCTTCATGGCCTTGACCATGTCCTCGAGCCACAGCTTGGGCGCCGGGCGGCCGGGAATCAGGGCAGTGGTGATGACGATATCCACTTCCGGCGCCTGTTCGCGGAACAGCGCCAGCTGCTTCTCGCGGAACTCCGGGCTGGAGGGCGCCGCATAGCCGCCGCTGCCCGAGCCGTCCTGGCTATCCTCGAAGTCGAGGAACAGGAACTCGGCACCCATCGATTCGATCTGCTCGGCCACCTCGGGACGCACGTCGAAGGCGCGCACCACGGCACCCAGGCTGGTCGCGGTGCCGATGGCGGCGAGCCCCGCCACCCCGGCGCCGACGATCAGCACCTTGGCCGGCGGCACCTTGCCCGCGGCCGTCACCTGGCCGGTGAAGAAGCGACCGAACTGGTTGCCCGCCTCGATCACCGCGCGATAGCCGGCGATGTTGGCGGTGGACGACAGGGCGTCCATCTTCTGGGCCCGCGAGATGCGCGGCACCATGTCCATGGCGACGACGGTGGCGCCGGTGTCGCGACAGCGCTCGAGGAGCGCCTCGTTCTGGGCCGGCCAGAAGAACGATATCAGGGTCTGGTCGCCGCGCAGGTAGCCGGCCTCCTCCTCGGAGGGCTCGCGCACCTTGATCACCACCTCGGCGGCGTCCCACAGGGCCTTGGTGCCCTCGACGACGGTGACGCCGGCCTGGCGGTAGGCCTCGTCATCGAAGCCGGCGGCCGCACCGGCGCCGGCCTCGATGAGGCATTCGTGTCCCAGCTTCTGGATATGTTGCGCGCTGTCCGGGGTCAGCGCGACACGCGCTTCCCCCGGGGCATGCTCCTTGGGTGCACCAATCTTCACGTTGGATCTCCCGTGTGACGTTTTAGTATTGAAATTGTGCATAACCTGGACGGACCAGTCTTACGTAGCCGGCGCAGAATCTCAACCCGCATGGCGGGGATAAAAGCGTCGATGACGCCCCCGATATGCCCATGAAAACAAGCGGCTGGAGTTGACCAATACGTCAAGGTCAAGCCCCGGGACGCATGGCAACGGGGCTCCTGGCAACGCAGCAGGCTATGCGCGCTACGGATGACGCAGCGCAACAAATTCCGTCTCGGCGAAGAAATATAGCCCAAGGCAGGCGCGCCGACCGCCCGGTGAGGCGATCGGCGCGGGCGGCGCCACCCGAAAGGCGGCGCGGCAGGAAGGGTCAGGCGCTCAACAGGGCGTTGAGACGCTTGACGTAGGCGGCCGGATCGTCGAGATGGCCGCCCTCGGCGATGATCGCCTGGTCGAGCAGGATGCGCGCCAGATCGGCGAACCCTTCACCCTCGACGCCCTCAAGGCGCGCCACCAGGGCGTGCTCGGGGTTCAGCTCGAGGATCGGCTTGACCTCCGGCATCGGCTGGCCGGCGGCTTCCATGATGCGGCGCATCTGGTAGCCCATCTCGTGCTCCGGCAACACCACGCAGGCCGGGGAGTCGGTCAGCCGGTGGGTCACCTTGACCTCCTGGACCTCGTCGCCGAGCGCTTCCTTGACACGCTTGACCAGGTCTTCCTTGGCCTTGGCGGTCTCTTCCTGGGCCTTCTTCTCTTCCTCGTCCTCGACCTCGCCGAGGTCCAGGTCGCCCTTGGCCACGTCGACGAGTTTCTTGCCCTCGAACTCGGTCAGGTGGCTCATCAGCCACTCGTCGATGCGGTCGTGGAGCAGCAGCACCTCGATGCCCTTCTTGCGGAAGATCTCCAGATGCGGGCTCGACTTGGTGGCGTTGAAGCCGTCGGCGACGATGTAGTAGATCTTCTCCTGCCCTTCCTTCATGCGCCCGATGTAGTCGGCCAGCGACTGGTCCTGGGTGGCACTGTCGGTATGGGTGGTGGAGAAGCGCAGCAGGCCGGCGATCTTCTCGCGGTTGGCGTGGTCTTCCGCCGGGCCTTCCTTGAGCACGCTGCCGAAGGTGTTCCAGAAGGTCTGGTAGGCTTCGGGATCCTTGGCCAGCTTCTTGAGCATGTCCAGCGAACGCTTGGTCAGCGCGCTCTTGATCTTCTCGACCTGCGGGTCCTGCTGGAGCAGCTCGCGGGAGACGTTCAACGACAGGTCGCGGGTGTCCAGCACGCCCTTGATGAAGCGCAGGTAGAGCGGCAGGAACTGCTCGGCGTCGTCCATGATGAAGACGCGCTGTACGTAGAGCTTCACGCCGCGGGCGCCGTCGCGCTCGTAGAGGTCGAACGGGGCGCGGCCCGGCACGTAGAGCAGGCTGGTGTATTCGAGCTTGCCCTCGACCTTGTTGTGGCTCCAGGTCAGCGGATCGCTGAAGTCGTGGGCGACGTGCTTGTAGAACGCCTTGTACTCGTCGTCGGTGAGCTCGCTCTTGGGACGCACCCACAGCGCGGTGGCCTCGTTGACGGTCTCCCAGCTGACGGTTTCGCTGCCCTCGATCTCGTTGCCGTCCTCGTCGCGGGCCTTCTCGACCCGGGGCATGCGCACCGGCACCTCGATGTGGTCGGAGTACTTGCGCACCAGGCTCTGCAGGCGGAAGTCGTCGGCGAACTCGCGGGCGTCCTCCTTCAGGTGCAGGATGATCTCGGTACCGTGGGCCTCGCGCTCGATGTCGGCGACGCTGAACTCGCCCTCGCCCCGGGAGTGCCATTCGACGCCCTCGGCCTGCTCGGTGCCGGCCTTGCGGGTGCGCACCGTGACTTCGTCGGCGACGATGAAGCCGGAATAGAAGCCGACGCCGAACTGGCCGATCAGCTTGGCATCCTTCTGCTGCTCGCCGGAGAGCTGCTTGAGGAACTCGGCGGTGCCGCTGCGGGCGATGGTGCCGAGGTTCTCGATCACCTCGTCACGGGTCATGCCAATGCCGTTGTCGCGCAGGGTGACGGTGCCGGCCTCGGCATCGTGCTCGATCTCGATGCGCAGCTCGCTGTCGCCCTCGTAGATGGCATCGTTGTCCAGCGCCGCATAGCGCAGCTTGTCGCAGGCGTCGGCGGCGTTGGAGATGAGCTCGCGCAGGAAGATTTCCCGGTTGGAGTACAGGGAGTGGATCATCAGGTGAAGAAGCTGCTTGACCTCGGTCTGGAAGCCGAGGGTCTCTTCACGGGTGGCAGTGGTCATGTCTTTCGGACCCCTTGTCGACGTGTCGGCGGTGGCGAGGCCACCAGTTGCTTGGCTTCCATCGATATGGGGACCGCCCGGATTTTTTCAAGCGCCCGGTTCGCCGAGCACGAAGTGCAGTCGCGCGGTGGCTACCGGAACGTCTTCGCTCTGCTGCCAGGCGTGCACCCGCACGTTGGCCAGGCGCCGGCCCTCCCGCATCAGCTCGCAGCGCGCCAGGGTCGGTACCACCCGGGCACTGCGCAGGTAATCGAGAGAGACATCGACGATGCGCGGCAGGCGCGGCTCGCGGGCGGCAAGCATCAGATCCAGGGTAGCGGCGGTTTCCATGAAGGCCGCCACGACTCCGCCATGCAGCGCCGGCAGCAGCCGATTGCCGACGTTGTCCTCGCGGGGCTCGAGGCGAAAGATCAGCCCCTCGCCATCCTCGGCCGGGGCGGCCGAGACGCCGATGCGACGCGCATAGGGAATTCGGGCCAGCCAGGCCGCCACATCCCCCGACGCCCGGGTGCGGGCCAGCCACTCGGTGTCACCGAAGCCGTCAACCATGATCGTTCTCCTCGGCAAACAATGCCGCCGCGAACCCTGGCGGCGTGTTGCGCGGCCCAAGCCGCGCGAAGTTGGCGATGCCCCGGGCCAGGGGCTCATTCGCGGCCTGCCAGACCCGCCCCTCGGTGAACACCACCGAGGCGGTCACCGCCACCGCCCGCGCCTCGACGATGAGATCCGCGCCCGCCACGCCGGGACGAAAGTGATCGAGGCGCAGGTCGAGCGTCGGGCACACTTCCAGTTCGGGTAGTGACGGCAACACCGCCGCGCCACAGGCAGTGTCCAGCAGCATGGTCAGCAGACCGCCATGCACCAGCCCCCGCCCTTCGTCGCCCAACAGGTCGTCTTGCCAGGGCAACCGCAGACGGACGCCCTCGGGGCCCGCCGCAAGCGCCTCGAGTCCGAGCATCCGGGTATGCGGGATGGCCGAGACAAAGCGCTGCAGGGCACGCCGCCAGTCTTCGGGGCCGGGTTCGTCGATGGAGCGCATGAGCACCTCTCGGGTCAGCAGCGGGCCTGGCCGGCCTATTTCAAACGCTTGACTAAACGCTACTCCCGCGCCGCTCATCGAGGCAAGGCGCCGCCCTCAACGCGGCGCGGCGTCACGCTCCCCGCGAAAGACGCGATAATCCTCCAGGGCGCGATCCACTCGCGTAAGCAGCCAACCGACGATCACCGCATCATCCATCAGTCCCAGTGCCAGCAACATATCGGGCACCAGGTCCAGCGGCGAAAGCAGGTAAACCAGCGCCGCGAGCATCCAGCCCAGCGCCGGCCAGGGCACCGGGCGATACCGGCCACGTACCACATCCGCCAGCATCGGCGGAAACCAGCGCAGGGCCCGACGCATGCGCACGAAGACGCCGGCGCGGCGCTTCAGGCGCTGGAGCGAGGGGGAACCATCGGGACGCCTCATGGGCATTCTCCTTGCCGACGAGCGGGAATACCGCTACAGGATGAGGATAGCCAGGGCCGAATGCCAGTCGTCGGCCAGCGGCGACACTACTCAATTGACGCTCCATCGGCGACCATGTGGGACCGCTCACCGCACCACCCCGAGAGGCGACACGATGCCAAGCACCTCGTTCCGCATCCCCTGGAAGCCCCTGCTGACCGCCGCCCTGATGGGCCTGACGGCCGCCGGGCAGGCCCAGGCCGACGACCGCGCCATGCGCGATGCCCTCCAGGCGGCGCGCTCCCACGACTGGCAGGCCATCGACCGGGCCGCCATCAACGATCACGTGCTGGCTGGCTACGTCGATTATCACCGGCTCAAGGCGCGGCTGCCCGGCGCGACGGCCAGCGAAGTGCAAGCCTTCATCGAGCAACACGCCGATTCACCGCTGGCCGGCTGGCTGCGCGGTCAGGCCATCACGGCCTACGGCGAGGCCGGCCGTTATCCCTCACTGCTGGCGGTGGCGGATGGCGAGCCCCGCGGCACCGAACGCCAGTGCCACTACTATACTGCCCTGCTCGGCAGCGACCCGGCCACCGCCGCCGAGGGCGGCCGCGCGCTGTGGCGCGTCGGCCACTCCCAGCCGGACGCCTGCAACGCGCTGTTCAACACCCTGCGCGCGCGCGGCGAGATCGGCCCGGAACAGGTCTGGGAGCGCCTCACCCTGGCCTGGCAGGCGGGTGAAAGCGGCATGGTCGACTACCTGGGACGACAGCTCGGCGACGACTGGTCGGGCGCCCGTGCGGCCCTGGCACGGCTCGAGGCGGACTTCTCGGCGATCACTCGGATCCCCGCCTGCATCGGCCCGGACTGCCGGGGCAGCGGTGCCCTGTTCGCCGCCGCCATGCACGGCTATACCCGCGCCGACAGTGCGGCCGCCCTGGAAGCCTGGCGCTCGCTGGCACCGCGCCTGGTCATCGACGACGCCCATCGCAACGCCATCGAGCGCGATCTGGCCTTCTACTCACTGGTCAGGGATATCGATCGCAACCGTGACTGGGTCGACGGCGTGCTGCCGCGCCTCGATGACCCCGAGTTGACCGAGCTGCGCATCCGGGTCGCCCTGGCCGACCGTGACTGGCCCGGCGTGCTGGCCTGGGCCGACCGCCTGCCCGCGGAAGACGCCGGCGATGCCCGCTGGCAGTACTGGCGTGCCCGTGCCCTGGAACAGCTCGGCGATGATGCCGGCGCTCAAGCGGCCTACGCCAAGGCCGCCAGCCAGCGCAGCTTCTTCGGTTTCGCCGCCGCCGACCATCTCGGCCAACCCTACGCCTTGAACCGCGCCTCCACCTCGGTCGACGAGGCCAGCCGACGTGAGATCGCCGCCCTGCCGGCGGTGCGCCGCACCGAAGCCCTGCTGCGCATCGGCGAACCGGGCCTGGCCAGCAGCGAGTGGTATGCTGCTGCGGCTCGCGTCACCTCCGACCAGGCCATGGCGATGGCCGACTATGCGGCACGCCAGCACTGGCCCGCCCGGCTGGTACAGACCACCATCGCCGCCCAGCTGTGGGATGCCCTGGAGTGGCGCTTCCCCGAGGCCTATCGGGCCGACTTCCTGCGCTGGGGAAATGTCAACGACGTCGATCCCTACCTGCTGATGGGAATCGCCCGGCGTGAGAGCGCCTACAACCCCGAGGCGCTCTCGCCGGCCGGGGCCCGTGGCCTGATGCAGCTGATGCCGGGCACCGCTCGCCAGGTCAGCCAACGGCTCGGGCTGGCCGACCCGGGTCGCTTCGGCATTCTCGACCCGTCGACCAACATCCGCCTGGGCAGCGCCTACATCGGCGAGATGCTCGAGCGCTATCGCGGCAACCGCCTGGCGGCGACCGCCGCCTACAACGCCGGCCCGCAGCGTGTCGACCGCTGGCTACGCCATGCGCCAGAGCAGTTCGACCTGTTCGTTGAATCCATCCCCTTCCGCGAAACGCGCAACTACGTGCAAGCCGTACTCGCCTATCGCGTGATATTCGAAAGCCTGGCCAAGGGCGGCAGCGCCAGCGGCGTGTCGATGCTGACGGACGCGGAACGCAGCGGGGAGTACAACGGCTCGCTGCTGGCGAGGAATTAAGCTGGAAGCTGGAAGCTGGAAGCTGGAAGCTGGAAGCTGGAAGCTGGAAGCTGGAAGCTGGAAGCTGGAAGCTGGAAGCTGGAAGCTGGAAG
>NZ_JACHXM010000045.1 GCF_014192055.1 Halomonas organivorans
ACCGGACGATTAAGCAGTTCATTACCGTCTTTGTCGGTGACTACCAAGGTATCGCCCACCTCGGTGCCGTCTTCCAGGGTGACCTGGGCGGTGACCGTGCCGTCGTCGCCGATCTCGTCCTGGCTGTAGGTGCCGTCCTCGCCGCTGCCGGTCAGCTCGACCGAGACCTGAGGCGAGGTGGTATCTTGATCATCGCTATCGTCGACGATCTCGTCCTGGCGGAAGGTGCCACTCTCACCGCTATCGGTCAGTGACAAGGCGCCGCCTTCACGCCATTCCAGCTCGTCACTGCGGCCATACTCATAATCATATTCCAGGGGATCCAGGTTCAAACGAATCCTGTCGACCCTCACGAAAGTATTCCCTTCATCTATCGAATTGGCCGAGTGGCCACCATCCGACGTTGATGTAGGGCTATTTCCGGAGTCGCGAAGCAATTGCTCGAATTGCTCATCCTCTCGACCGGCTTCGCTTTCTCCATTATCGGCTTCACGCTCAGTCTCTTGCTGGGACGCAAACGAGTCATTTCCGTGCTCAGCAGATAGCGTCACCTCACTACCTTCAGGCACCTCATACTGCACATTCTGGCCGTCTACCAGTACGAGGTATGCATCGCTGGCCGTCACGACCGTGTCACCGGGATTGATGGTATCTCCTTCATGGAGCCGGTGAAGCTGCCCGTTTTGATCCTTGATCCAAGCCTCGCCAGTGAGCGTTACAACCGTGACAGTGCCCTGCATGATTTCCACCTCATGATCCTTCAGTCGATAGATTCTCTTGAAGCCAACAGGAATCCCTGTGTTCTGTTATCTCTTGCCTATCAACGCTCACCCAGAGCGTTTCCCCAAGCCCGCAATACGGGTTTGAGCAGATACTGCATGACCGTGCGTTTCCCGGTCAGGATGTCCACCTGGGCCGTCATTCCGGGAATCACATCCAGCGCTTCATGGTCGCTGTCACCTTCCACGGTACGGACCTTGACCAGGTAGAAGGTGTTGCCCTCGTCATCGGTGATGGTATCGGGGCTGATATGCACCAGTTCGGCCTTAAGCCCGCCATAGATGGCAAAATCGTAGGCGGTTAGCTTGATGGTGGCGGGCTGACCGGGACGCAGGAAGGCGATGTCCTGGGGTGCGATACGCGCCTCGACCAGTAGGGTGTCATCGGTCGGCACGACCTCGACCACTTCCTGGCCCGGCTGGGCCACGCCGCCAATGGTGTTGATACCCAGCCGCTGCACGATGCCGTCCACCGGCGAGCGGATTTCGGCTAGCCGAACGCGGTCTTCGAGGCCCGCGCTGGACTCGTCGAGCGCCCCGAGATCGGCCAGCGTGCTCGACAGCTTATTGCGCCATTCGTTGCGCGCGTCGAGAGCGACCTCACGCAGCTTCGATTCGGCTTCATCGATTGCCGACTGCAGCCGCTCCACCTGTGCGGCCGCCTGATCACGTTGACCGCGAGCCTGGGTCACTTCCCGCTCCAGGCGAAGTACCTCGACCTCTGAGACCGCGCCGGAATTCAGTAGCGGCCGTGTAAGATTCAGCTCGCGGCCCGCCATGCCGAGTTCTCGAGCGGCGGTATCACGCCGTGATTGCGCCTCTTCGAGCTCTGCCCTGCGCTGAGCCAGCTGCTCCTGAAGGATGGTCTTTTGCTCATCCAGGGCCTCGAGATTGCTGCGATAGAGTTCACGCTCCTGAGCCACGATATCCGGGGCCTTTTCGACCAGCGCTGGCGATGGCGTGAACTCCGACTCGGACACCAGCGCGCGCAGCCGCTCAGCGCGAGCCTCGAGCGATTCGGCCTTGGCCCGGTTCTCACGGAAGTTGGCGAGAAAGCGCGTCGGGTCGATGCGCATCAGCAGTTCGCCCTTTTCCACGCGTTCGCCCTCGGCCACCAGAATCTCCTGAACCACTCCACCATCGAAGGACTGGACCTTCTGCAGCTGGCTGGACGGGATCACCCGACCGGTGCCTCGGGTCACCTCATCCAGTGGGGCGAAAACCGACCACAGGATCAGGGCCACCACGGCCAGCACGACCGTGTAGAGAAGCCAGCGGGCCCGCAGCGGTTCCTGCTGCAACCGCGCCCAGTCAGCATCGCTGGCCCAGTCACGATCGAGATGGGCCGAGGTCACGCGTCGCGCAAACAGGCGATCCATGAACGGCCGGAAGGGACGGCGCCCTACTCGCGAGAAACGCCCGATGGCTTCGAACCCCTGTTGCTCTGCACTTCGGGACGACTGGCTCATGCTCTCGCCCTCCCGACCTTTCCGGTGCGCAAGGCCTCGAGCACCTTGTCCCGAGGGCCATCGGCCACCACCTTGCCGGCATCCAACACCACGATGCGATTCACCAATGGCAGCAGCGAAGTCCGATGGGTGATAACGATCATCGTCTTGCCCTCGACAGCCTCCTGCAGATGCCCCTTCAGCGCCTCCTCGGACGAGTGATCCATGGCGCTCGAGGGCTCATCGAACAGGAAGATCGGCGGATCATGGATCAGGGCACGGGCAATGGCGACCTGCTGACGCTGGCCACCGGAGAGACGCTGGCCGCGCTCGCCGACCTCGAGATCCAGTCCTGAGGGATGGCCATTCACCAACGAATCGAGGCCACTGAGACGAATCGCACGCAACAGCGCCTGGTCATCGATGCGGTCATTGCCGGCACCGGCGGCGATGTTGTCGCGCAGTGTGCCCTGGAACAGCGTCACGTCCTGGGGCACATAGCCAAAGTGGCGGCGTAGCTGAGCGGGCTCGAACTGCCGGATATCGACCCCGTCCAGTCGCACCCCACCCGAGGTTGGCTCATAGAGCCCCAGCAGCAACTTGTGAAGGGTGGTCTTGCCACATCCCACTTGCCCAAGAACAGCCACTTTCTCGCCCGCCTTGATGGACAGGGATACGTCACGCAGGGCATCGCGCTGTTCGTCGGGATAGCGAAAACTGGCGTGGTCCAACGCCAGATCGCCGCGCACGATGGGGCGGTCGATAAAGGATTGCCCCTCCGACCGCTCGACAGGCAGCGCCATCATGCCATCCAGCGCCTCCAGGGCCGTAGAGGCCTGGTGATATTGCGCCAGCAGGGCGGCAGCCTGACTGACCGGCGCCATGGCGCGCGAAGACAGCATATAGGCGGCGATCAATCCCCCCTGCGTCAGCTCGCCGTCGACGATCAGGTAGACGCCGATGATGATGATCACCACCGCCACGCTGTGCTGAGCCCATTGCGCCACACTGGTCACTGACGAGCTGACCAGACGCAGCTGAGCGTTTGCCCGGGAAAGGAAAGCCGAAGCCCGCTCCCAGATGCCCTGTACCCGACTTTCGCCGCGCAGAGCCTTGAGGGTTTCAAGCTGGGAGATGGACTCGACGAGCGTTGCATTACGTCGCCCACTCGCCTCCTGGGTGGCCTGAGACAGCTCGTGCAACTTGCCTTGGGCGGAAAGGGCGTAGAGCAGCACGAAGGCAACGCCCACCAGCACCGGGATCACCAGCGCGGGGCCGATCAAGGCGATGATCGCCGCAAACATCAGCACGAAAGGCAGATCCACCAGCCCTACCACCGTCGCCGAACCGATGAAGGCCCGTACCGATTCGAACGATTGCAGCATCGAAGCGAAGGAACCGGTGGATGCCGGACGGGCCGCCATCCGCAGCCCCAGCACCTGACTCATCAGGGTCGAGGAGAGCTTGACGTCGGCCCGGCTGGCCGCCAGGTCCACGAAGGCGCTTCGCATCAGCCGCAGGGCCAGGTCGAAGCCAAGCACCACGAAGACACCGACCGCTAGAACCCAGAGTGTCTCGGTCGCATGGTTGGGCACGACCCGGTCATAGACATTGAGCACGAACAGCGGCATGGCAAGCGCAAAGATATTGATGACCACCGAGCCGGCAATCACGTCGCGGTACAGCCGACGATTCTCGCGAATCACGCCCCAGAACCAGTGCCGTCCTCGGGGACGCTGGACCTCCGGACCTGTGGCGTCGAAGTGAAACCGCGGACGCGCATAGATGGCCTGGCCGCTGAAGCTGGCCTGCAGTCCGTCAAGGTCGACTTCGGTCGCCGCTTCCCCGAGCTCGGGGAAGACGACCCGCGCCCGTCGCGCCTGCAGATCCAGGCCCAGCAGCACGCAGGCGCATCCCGGCTCGAGCAACAGCACGGCCGGAAACAGCTCGGGGTTGAGCTGCACCAGCCGCGACTTGACGAGCCGGGCCGACAGACCGGCCCGAGACGCGGCGCGCGGAAACACGCCGGGCGTCAGCCTGCCACTTTCCAGCGGCAGACCGGCCGTCAGGGCGTCACGGTTGACGTCATGCCCATGCACCCTGGCGACGGTCACCAAACACTCGAGCAGCTCATCGTCGAGCGAAGAGATCTCATCCGGCGTCTCTTCTATTACTGCCTGCTGTGTCACATGCACCTCGGTACTATTCGGCTCGCAAGGGCACTAGGGTGGTGCCGCGGGTCTGCTCCCCTTGACCCGCTCACTGGGCCGACACGGAGGCGCCGGAATCTTCCAGCGTGATGTCCACGCGTCGATTCCGCTGACGTCCGTCCACGGTGGCATTGCTGGCCACGGGTTGCCGGGAACCGAAGCCCTGCGCCTGGATCAGCGCAGCCGGCACGCCCTGGGTCACCAGGTAGTCGCCTACGCTTTCGGCGCGCCGCCGGGACAGCGGTTCGTTCACCGCGTCAGTGCCGGTGGCATCGGCATGGCCGGCGATGACGACGCGCGTCAGGTCGTCCCGGCCACGAATCCGCTCGGCGAGCGTTCCAAGCTCTTGCCGCGCTTCAGGGCTGAGAGTGGCGCTGCCCGGAGCGAACAGGGTGTCCGCCGAGAGCGTCACATCAGGCGTATCGGGCGTGATCGGAGAGGCCGTCCGGGTGAAATCCTCGAGCGTGTAGCCAGACGGTCCAGGCGCCGGACAGACGGTATCGGCATCGAGAGTGACACCGTCACTGCCCAGCTCGTCGAGAGTCGGCATATCGTCCCGGCGCACGTCCAGCACTTGCATCAGCTGCCCCATGACTGCCAGGGTCCGGGCATCGGCCAGCGCCACGTCATACTGTGCGTTGACATAGGCACGACTGGCATCGAAGTACTCGTTCTCGGTGTCCAGCACGTCCAGGAGGCTTCGCTGTCCGATATCGAACTGCTGCTGATAGGCCCGACGCACCCGATTGGTCGACACGCGATGCTCATTCAGGTACCGCAGCTGCTCGCGCAGGCGCCGGGTGTCGTTGTAGGCCACCTGGGTGGTCTGGCGGATATCCACGCAGGCCTTCCTGCGCAGGTCGATGGCCTGCTCGACCCGCTCGCTGGCGGCACGATAGCTGGCCAGATCGCTGCCCCCACGGTAGAGGTTCATGCTCGCCACCAGCTCGACGCTGTGACGATCCTGGCGGCGATCGAGATCCTGCAGGGACGTGGAATTACTGTCTCGATAGGTGCCCGACCGCGCCACCAGGTCGAGCTGGGGATGAAACGCCGATGTCGTGCCTTGTCGCTCGGCACGAGAGGCTTCAATGTCTTCGATCGCGGCATGGAAGTCCGGGTTGCCCTGAAACGCCAGCTCCAAGGCACGAGAAACGTCTCCGGGCAGGCGATCGCCAAACGTGGGTGCCGAGGCCAGCTCGGCCGCGGGCAGCTCGCCGACGATACGCTGGTAGCGCACCGTCACATCGTGAAGGTTCGAGGCTTCGGTCATCAGGTTGGACTCGGCCAGTGCCAGGCGACCGCTGATCTGCTCGAGGTCCACCCCGCGCCCGGCCCCGGACAGCGTCCTGTCCTCGACCTGATTGAATACCTCCAGGTGCTTGCGGTAATTGGCCTGCGCCAGCCCCACCAGCTCCCGGTATCGTTGCACATCCAGGTAGGCCCTGACCGCCTCGAGCGCCACGTCTTCGCTGGCACCGAGCAGCTCGTAGTAACGCACCAGCTGCGCACGATCCAGACGCTCCACGTCGCTGCTGGTGGCGAAACCGTCATAGAGCATCTGGGTCAGGGTGACTTCGGCATAGTCGGTGTCGTAGCTGCCACGGTTGTCAAACTCGCGGTCCGCTCGCCCCGTGCCAGCGGCGACATCGATACTTGGCAGGTAATTACCCCAGGCGGCACGGCGATCCTGACCGGCAGCCTGGAACTCTTGCCACGCGGCCTGCACCTCAGGGTTCGTGGTGATCGCTTCCTGAACCGTGGCGCGGAGATCTGTCGAACCGGTTGACGACAGACCCGAGGGCAAGACAGGAGACTGGGCAAACGCCGACGGCGCCAAGACCGATGCCGCTCCGGCCAACACCCCAGCGGAAAACAAACGTTTAATTAACGATAAAGACAGACCACCACGCACGGTGCGCCCTGCGCATCGAGACATTTCATCACCTTGCTTTTAAAGTGGAGGATAAAAAGCTCGCACCCCTTCCTTGAGAGAAAAGGGGGACTTTTTGCATTTCTTGGATAATTTTCGAAGGTGATGCTAACACTGAAAAAAAACGAATTAAATTCCACTAACATTATGCTTGTAATATATACCTTACATGTTGCGTAAGACATATATTAATATAATGTGAGACATTTCTTAACATATGTAGGAAATGTATTGGCTGGCAGTTTATGCACAAACAAGCATGTGCATCTGCGGCAGTTCTGGACAAGAGATGTCAGGGGCAGGCGACCGGTCGCCAAACATTATCGGCAGGCACGATCACCACTTTAATGCCGCCGGTCGAAAAAGCTCAGCGTCATATATGAAACTCCCATGGTCACGCGTCACGCGCTGCAAAACAACCGGAGGCAGATACTTCAGTGGCGGGCATCCGAGGTGCGTGCCATTGCCGCCACCTCCGGGCGACTTCCCGCCACCGTAGGGTTAATATTGCTGGATTCCATGGTTCCCGCTTGCGGATGCCGTGATCACCGTCCGGGGCAACGGTATGGGCCCCGCTTCAGAGACGGCGGGAGGGCAACCCGGCCAAGTCTTCGCTGCCGATTCGGTAGGCAACGTCTCGACCCACGATGACCGACACGACGCACCGGGGAGAGGCACCGCACCGTGGCCGACGCTGGCATGGCGCGGTCCATCGACGCCAGGGCGCCCGCTGCCCCGCAACAGGCCGCCGGATTGTCGCCTTCCCTCGCCTTGGCGTATCTTGCCCGTGTTATTCACCAGGAGACCGTCCCCGATGAAGGGTCGCAACATGACGCGCTGGCGGGATCCGGCCAAGGATCCGCGCCAGGAGCCCAAGAGCAACCTGATCACCGCCGAGGGAGCCGAGCGGCTACGCGGCATCCTCGATCACCTGTCGCGGGTCAAGCGCCCCGCCCTCTCGACCAAGGTGGGCGAAGCCGCCGCGCTGGGCGACCGCAGCGAGAACGCCGACTACACCTACAACAAGAAGGAACTCAACCGGGTGATCGCCCGAATTCGCTACCTGACCAAGCGACTCGACGAGCTCCAGGTGGTGGACCGGCTGCCAGAGGAAACCGACCGGGTGTTCTTCGGCGCCTTCGTCACCCTGGAAGACGAGAACGGCGAGGAGATGCAGCTGCGCATCGTCGGCCACGACGAGACCGACACCACCAAACGCTGGATCAGCGTCGATGCACCGCTGGCCAAAGCGCTACTCGGCAAGCACCTGGACGACGAGGTAAGCGTGGCCGCACCGGGGGGTGAGACCTGCTACGTCATTACCGACATCGACTACCGCCGGCCTTAAGGAAGCATTGAATCGATTGGCGAGCGCCTTAGGCGCCCGCAGCGAAGACACTGGTGCCGCGTTTCCCCATGGTGACACCTGCCTATTCCTCGAGGGCATAGTCGATGGTGGTCACCACCCGCACTCGCTTGACGTCCGGGGTATAGCTGTCGAGATCCTCGATCGAGAAGTACCCCTGGCTGGCCCGCTGGATGGCCCCCACCTGACTGCCGGAATCCTCGGCGAACTGCTCGGCGGCACGACGCGCATCGGCAGTGGCCGCGGCGATCATGTCGGGCTTGATGCCTTCCAGTCCGGTGAACAGGAACTCGGTGCGATACTGGTAATTGGGCGACAGCAGCACGCCCTCGCGTACCAGGACGCCGGTCTCGGGTAGTGCCGCCTTGACCTCGGCGACCCGCGGCGTACGCACCAGCACCGTGGCCTCGGCGCGATAGCGCTCCTCGGGCGGCGCCTGTCCCCCGCTCTGCTCGGCCTGCAGGTCCCTGACGCTGGGCGGAGTGACACTGACGTGCTCTGCGTCGAACCCACGCTCATCAAGGAAGGCCCGGATCCGCTGCTCATCCTCCGCGAGTTCGGCCTGCAGGCGTTCCAGTCGGTTGGCGGTGACGCTGTAATGCAGCGGCCACAGCGCCATGTCGGCCGGCACCTGGCGCTCGGCCAGCCCCTTCACGGTGACCCGTCTGTCGGCCTGCTTCCAGGTCCGCGCAGCATCCTCGAGGTGACCGCCGCTCCACACCAGCCCGATCGCCAGCAGGGCTCCCAGCACCCCGGCTCCCAGTACACGCCCTTCCGACATGTCGCCGACCTCCTCCTTGACTGCCTGCAAGCAGACTAGCAGTCGCGGGATAGCCGCGGTAGCGGCACCCCTTGCACGGAACTACCGCCCGGCACTACCGCCAGGGCCAGACATCGTCGATGCTCGACGGCGACAGCGGAAAGCCCCCCAGCATCGGCGGTTCGGCCAAACGCCCCTTGCAGCGTCGCCCCACGCCGACGGTTTCGCTGCCTTTCGCGATGCCGGCCACGGTGTCACTACGCCACGAAATTTCATAACCTTCTGTTAAGAATGAAAAAACAAAGAGCATGGCATGAAGTTGGCTTCACTCTGGACAAGCGAGCCAACCGGCTCGTGGCATGCAAAGTGCGATAGCACAGGAGGAACATCATGCGGAAGGTACTGCTGAAGACCACCCTGCTCCCCCTCGCCCTGCTGTTCGGCGCCGGCGCCGCCGTCGCTGCCGACACCCCCGCCTTCGACGACCTGGACATCAATGGGGATGGCATGCTGAGCGCCGAGGAAGCGGTCGCTGTGGAAGGCCTGAACCTCGAGACGGCGGACACCGACGGCGATGGCGCCCTCAGTAGGGAAGAGTTCGAGGCCGCCAGCACCAGGACGTCAGGTGGCGCCGAGGGTTCATCCAGCATGGGGGGCTCAACCAATATGGGGAACTCATCCATGGAGGGCTCCTCCACGGGCGGCGCAACGATGGACGGCTCGACCACGGGCGGTGCAAGCCAGGAAGGCGCCACTACCTACGAATGATCTCTCCCATTGGCAGCCGGTTCGCCCGGCTGCCTGGTCTCCTGCAGAGGCCAGGGAAGACGTCTGGCGGTCGAGGACCGCCCTCTCTGCAACACCACCCGATACGACATGCAAGCCTGCCGGCGACGTTCGGCAGGCTCGTCTTTTCTCGGCCTTCAGTCGTGCGTCGCGGCGTAGACCCGAAAGCGACGATCGTCGGCTAGCACGTCGAAACGACCGAAGGTGCGTTCCAGCAAATCTGGATAGGGCAGGAAGGCGTTGGCCACCAGCACCAACCGGCCGCCCGGCCTCAGGTGAGCCGGCGCCTCGCGAATCAGCCGGCCGGCAGGGCCATAGTCGATGGCCCTCTCCTGGTGGAAGGGCGGATTGCTGACGATGGCATCGAAACGCCGGTCCTCTAGCCCGGTGAAGACGTCGCCGGCCAGCACCTCACCTTTCACGTCGTTGGCCACCAGGGTGCGCCGCGTGGCTTCCACCGCGAAACCGTTGACGTCGATGGCAGTGGTCGCCAGGCCACGACGCGCCAGCCAGGCGGCGAGAACGCCGTCACCGCATCCCATGTCGAGCACGTCACCCTTGGAAGGCAGCACATCGGGCAAGCGTTCGAGCAGCAGCCGGGTACCCTCGTCCAGCTTGCCGTGGCCGAATACGCCGGGATGGCTGGCCAGGCTCAGCCCTTCCGCTTCGAACGATGTCCAGGCCGCATCGGGGTCGATACCGACTCGATCGAGCCGCGACGCGAACAGGGTACAGCGGCGTGCGCTATCGACCTTTCGGCAGCCCAGTCCCAGCGCCGCCAGTACCTTGAGCACCCGCTTGATGCCTCCCTGGTTCTCGCCGACCACCTGTAGCGGAGTGCCCACCGGCAGCCGGGCACACAGCCACAGCAGCCACCACTCGCCCAGCGCATGAGCCTTGGGCCAGAAAAGCACCACGCCGGGCGGCACCGGAGGCGCGTCGTCCGCGAAAGGCGAAAAAGCGGGCCGGTCACGCGCACGCCAGGCATCCAGCACGATCTGGTCGCCAGCAAGCAGCATCCCTTCCCCGCCCTCCAGCCAGGCATCGCGGGGCGGCGCTACCCACAGCCAGCCGCGGTAGTCGGCATCCTGGCGCTGCAACAGCTGGCAAACGGGGGTCTCGGCGTTCATGGGGAAGACTCCTCGGGTCGAATCAGGGTATAGAGCAGATAGCGGCCCAGCCGCCAGTGAGGCTCGGCGCGGCAGTACCGCCACTCCAGCTCGAGCAGAGTCTCCCGCCCAACCTCGTCCTGCGGCGGCTGGCGCAGGTAATCGTGAAAAACGCGCACGCCGGCCGTGGCGCGCATCTCGAGCCCCGCTTCGGCGGCCCAGGCAGTGATCTGCTCGTGGGTCAGCGGCGAGATGGGCGTCAGGCGCTTGCGCTGGCCCTTGCCCTCCAGCCGGTCGGCCAACGCCTTCTCCAGGTTGCCCTTGACCACGTTGGACAGACGCAGCGCATCGCGATTGAAGACCATCAGCGACAGCTGGCCTCCCGGGGCCAGCAGGCCGGCCAATGTGGCGAACGCCGCGCGGGGATCGCCGAGCCACTCGAGCACGGCATGACAGGTAATCAGCGGCCAGGGCCCCGGCGCCTCGTTCGGCAGGGCCTGCAAGGGGGTCTCGAGATAGCGCACCGAGCGACCCTGCAGCTGCGCCTGGGCGCGCTCGAGCATCTCGCCGGCAGGCTCGCAAAGCATGACGTCATGGCCCCGATCGGCGAACCAGCCAGCCAGTTGGCCAAGCCCGCCGCCCACCTCCAGCACCGGCTGGCCGTGGAGCTCGAGCATCTCCGGCAGCAGGCGATCCAGCAGTGCCAGGCGCAACTCGCCGCGCAGTCCGCCATACAGGCTAGAGGCGAACTTGTCGGCCAAGCCATCGAAGTGGCGATCGCCCGCCGGCGAGAGATAGGAAGGAACAGGATCAGACATGCCAGGCGCCGATTGCATCGAAGGCGTCCATTCTAACCGCTACGCGGCGCCGACGGCATGCCGACGACGACTTTATCTTGCCCGCTCAGGCGCTTATAATACCGCCCGGTTCGCCCCTATAGCTCAGCTGGATAGAGCGTCCCCCTCCTAAGGGGAAGGTCTCAGGTTCGAATCCTGATGGGGGCGCCACCTGCCTCATGGCGCATCATAAGAAGCAACGATCCGGTTGCGCCCCATACGCTTGGCCCGGTAGCTGGCCGTATCGGCTCGTTCGATGACCGTGGCAATGCGTTGGTCCCCTTCCAGAAAGCTCGTCAGGCCAAGACTCAGCGTCACCCTGAACTCGCGTCCCTGATGCATGACCCCGATCTCCCCCACCAGACGAACGAGGGCCTGGGCCACCTTGTCGGCCTGGTCGGACGTACAGCTCGGCAGCAGGACCGCGAACTCATCGCCACCCTGACGAGCCACATGATCGTTGCGGCGAACCTCCCAGGCGACCACCTGGGCGATCCGCCGCAGCATCTCGTCGCCAAGCGCATGGCCGCCTTCATCGTTGATCGGCTTGAAATGATCCAGATCGAAGAGAATCAATGACGAAGGGGTACCGGTCTTGCGCCAGTCAGCCAGGGCCTCTTCGAGACGGCGCTCGAAGCCCCGGCGATTAAGCAGCCCGGTCAGCGGGTCATGCTCCGCTTCCCACTGGCGCAGCGCCTCTTCCTCATGCCGCTGGGTGATGTCCTTGACGGTGCCCACGAAGCCGATGCCACGCTCCCCTATCGCGACACGACGCGCATGCACCTCGAGCCACAGCAACTCTCCTCCTCGTCGATGAAATCGATACTGCTGGAGAAAGTCCTCTCCGCTCGACATGCTGAAATGCCACAGGTCCAGCGCCGCCTGACGATCATCCCGATGGATATAGCGCATCCACTCGCCCTGGCGCCTTTCGGCCTCCGAGATACCGACCAGATCGGCCAGCGCCGGATTCATGTAGGTGATATCTCCCCGGGTATCGGTCACGAACATGCCGGCGGGCGAACTGGCGAGAATCGCGTCCAGGAAGGCCTGGCGATCCTCCAGGCGAGCCAGGGCACGACTGCGCTCGACCTCGACCCGATTGAAGGTCTCGGCCACCTGATGGAGCTCGTGCATGCGGGTATTCAGCGACACGCGGGCGCGTCGCCTTCTCCCGACCTCCTCGATCTGGGCCTCCAGGTGAAGCAGGGGGCGCAGCGTCAACCACAGCAGCCAACCGACCAACGGCAGCAGCCCAATGGCGAGCAGCAGCACATCCCGCTGGAGCCGGCCCAGCAAGTCGCGCAGGGGCGACAGCAGTTGCTCATCCGGCAGGGCGACACCGACGATCCAGCCCGCCGGCCAGATCTGACGGTAGGCCTGATAGGCCATCTGGCCCGACAATAGAGGCCCCCGGGACTCGCCCTCCCAGCCGAGCAGGGCACGGTTCAGGGAAGCATTTACCGCTGGCCCGGGAACCGGCGCCAGAATCCGTTCACGATCGGGGTGATAGAGGAAGGTCCCGTCGGCCGTCATCACCGCAGCGAAGCCCTCTCGCCCCAGGCGTAGCCGGCTCAAGCGATCGAAGAATCCACCACCGTGAAGCTTGACGATGCCTCCCACCAGCCCTTCGAAACGCCCCTGCGGGCCGAGGCGCGGCGCCACGAACACGACTTCGGGATCACCCGATACCCGCCCGATGATGGCACCACTGACGCGGGGGCGACGAAAGGAGCGGACATCACGGAAATACTCTCGATCCCCGATGGTCACGCCCTCTAGACGTCGATGGTTAGGCCATGCCGCCTTGATCTTGCCTCCCACATCGGTCACGAAGAGACCGTCGAACCATTCGATCAGGGCATCGTTGTAGCGCAGTTCATCGGCAAGCCTTGGCTCGTCAGGCCGACGCCGTGACTCGAGCCTTCCCGCCAATCGCTGCAGCGCGGCCAGGCGATTCTCGATCTGGTGCGTCAGGTCATCGGCAATCAGTTGGGCCTCGTAGCGCAGATGGGTGTGCGTCGAGTCCTCGAGCAGCGTCTTGCCCGACCGCCACCCCACGCCCAGCACCAGGGCCAGGACCAGGATCCAGGTCGCGATCAACCCCAGCATCAGTCGCCCCTTCAGCGACAAGGCCTGTCGAAGGTAGCTCGAAGGACGAAACGGCACGCGTCACCCATGGAGTTATGAGGTTCTACTCACTGTATCAGTCAATACTAAATTCAGCAGCTCGATCTCCCTGCCGACCTATCGAGTTTGGCTGACGTGGCACTCCCAGTATGGGCGAGTGCGATATGGCATCGATGAAGCGCCTTGAACGATGCGGCAAGGCAACCATGCCATGGCGGGGCTAGAGAATGACGGGGCGCCTTCAGGCGCCCCGTTCCGGTTCAACGCTTTTCGACGCGCAACTCGTAGTTGTTGACGCCCGACATGGCGGAGCCGAACTGCTGGCCTTGCACGCGGATCCGGTAGCGCCCCGGCGCCAGCTCGGTGGTCAACTCGACGTCACCGTCGAAGCCCTGGCCGGCGCCCTCGGCGACCACGCGGCCCGAGTCGTCCAGCACCTCGAGTTCGATCCGATAGGTGTCCTCGTAGCCGGTCGGATAGGTAGAGGTGGTAATCGTCACACTGCCACGCTCGGCCATGTTGAAGGTCAACACCTCCCCGCGGGCGCGGATCTTCACATCGGTGACGATGGTGCCGACACCCGACGGGCCCTGCTGTTCGCCGGCCACTGGCGCCGGCTCGCGCGGTTCGTCGGAAGCCGGCTCGGCGGATGCCATCGATTCGCTCGCCCGTGGCGCGTCGGCCGTCGCCGCAGCCCCGGCCCCACCGCCCAGGGTCGCCACCGTATCTTCACCACGCACGAACACCGAGGTGCCGCCCTGGTGGTTCTTGCCGGTGAAGAAGAAACCCTCGCCGTCGCTGACGCTATCGTCAACGACTCGGCCCTGCTCGTCCAGGCCGGCCACATGCACGGAATAGCCGTCGCCGCCGCGACCGCGGGTGCCGAAGCGCTGGGCCTCGACCCGCAGCACATAGTCGCCGGGCGCCAGCTGCTGGCGCATCTCCAGGCCACCGTTCTGCCCCAGCGCCTCGCTACGTGCGATCACATTGCCCTGGGCATCTTCCAGTACGGCGGCGATGCGGTAGTCGTCCGCATAGCCGGCATTCACTCGGCTGGTGAAACGATACTGCCCAGCCTCGGTCACGGTGAAGTCATGGGCGTTGACGCTGCCGAACAGGAAGCTGCGGCTATGTGCATCGGTTTCGGCGTTGAAGAACCCCGTCAGGTCCAGCGACTTGCCTTCCTCGCGGAAGCGCTCCTCCATTTCGCTGGCCACCGCCGGCAGGCTGGCCAGCGTGATACCCAAGGCCAGCAGCCCCGTGGTCACAATCGGCGTTTTCATGAAACCTCGCTCGCAGTCATGCAATGAAAAAAGCCGACCCCGTGGGATCGGCTTTCGATGTTCAACCCTCTTGCAGGATACTCCTGCGAGCGGGATCAGAACAGGTAGGTCACACCCACGGCGGCGCCGTCACCTTCGTCGTTGTCACGATCGTAGGTGGCCAGTTCGGCCCAGGTGTACATGGCGTCGGAGATGTTGTAAGTCGCGCCAACGATGACTTCGTTGTAGCTCGCGTCTTCATCTTCATCGTTCGGGTAATCGCCGCTGGTAGCGTCGTCGATGGTGTCGCCGAAGTCGCCGGCGCCCACGTCGACGTACTGGTAGGCAGCGTAGATGTCACCCATGCCATAGCCGTAGCGAGCACCGATGCCGTAGCGGTTGACGTCGTCGAACAGCTCGTCTTCGTCAGCCTCGAAACGCTCGGCCTTCAGGGCAACGCGCAGGTTGTTCCAGGTGTACTGGCCGGTGATGCCGTACATGTCGCCGGCTTCGAATTCTTCACCGGTGGACTGGAGGGTAGCGTCGTAGATGTCCAGGTTGTCGTAGACCGCGGCGATGGAGAAGCCACCGACGGTGTACTTGGCACCACCGAAGAAGGAGGCGCGGCCGTCAGCTTCGACACCGTCGAAACGCTCTGCTTCACCGTCACCCTTGTACTGGGTACCGACGGCGAACTGCAGGCCGCTCAGGGACGGAGAGGTGTAGGTCAGCTTGTCGCCTTCGCGATCGCCGGTACCGTAGAAGTCGACGATGTCGCCGTTGGAGTCGCTGACATCGAAGAATTCGTTGTTGGAGATCGGGTCCTGGATCCAGTCGTCGATCAGCGGATCGTAGGAACCGAGGCGAACGTCACCGAAGTTGCCCTTCAGGCCGACGTAGGCCTGGTCACCGGCGTCGCGGCCAGCAACCTTGATTTCATCGGCCTTGAAGTCGTCGAACTCGAGCTTCATGTAGCCAACCAGGCCGTCGTAGATGACGTGCTCGGCGGCAAAGCCGAAGGTGGAACCGTTATCGCCCAGTTCGTCCTTGCTGTCGCTGTTCTCGTCCTGCAGGTTCCAGTAGGCGATCTGGATGTTGCCGTAGAGATCGAGCTTGGTACCGTCCTGGTTGTAGACGGTGGCGGCCTGGGCGCCGGAGGCGGCCATGGCACCGGCGATGGCAGTCGCTAACAGTGTCTTTTTCATTGCGATAATCCTTTTGACTAGCTTGCTGTTTCGATCGATGCCGCGCGCTCTTTTCGAGTCTCTGCGGCTGGCTTGCCGGTCTTGTTGCCGGTTCTCGTTGTTGCCGATCCCTCCCGGGAGGCGGCAGCAGCGAGCCTGACCACGGCGAAGCCTTGTTATAGTCCAATGCTCGCAGGAGGAACTCTATACCGTGATTCGCAGGAGCGCAACAAGAAAAAAACACTGTTTTCATTCGTTACACTACCCGATCGCGGAGCTTTCCCCTGCGATATGGCCTGGGCGCCTTCCCGGCGGGCCCGCCGTTGCTACTGGCGCCGAGCGCTGAAGGAGGCCCCACGGGACGGCCTTCTTCACCGCACGCTAAAACAGTAACGGACAGCGATGAGCCCGCTCATCATGCCCCGCCAATATGACGCTTTCAAGTCAAACGAACGATGGAACGACGTTCGGCCATCAACGCTCTCGGCCCGGCCTTCAACGGCCGTTGTGCCGCGCCATCAGCTCGCCCAGCTTGCGCTGGAGGCGCTGCTGGTCGGGCTCTTCCTCGACGGATGCCGTGCCGGCCGCCGTCGACACAGGCGGTGGGGTGTTGCGAGCGGGAACATCGCTGCGCCGTGCCGCCTTCGGGCGCGTTGCCGCCTCTCGCTTGTCCGCCACGCGCTTGGCCGGCTTGCCCTTGCGTCGGCGCTCCGCCTGCAGACGCTCGAGCTTCTTGCGGGCGTGTTCGGCGGCGCCGTGATCCACCTGGCCGGCGGGGGCACCGCTGAGATCGATGCGCTCGGCCCCCTCGCGTACCGACTTGAGGTAGCGCGGCAGATTGACGTAACAGGCCAGCGCGCGGCGAACCAGCTTTTCGGGCCAGGGTTCACGAGCGGCCAACTCCTCGTGGATGCCGACCTGGAGGGGCCGCGTATGCCCCTTGAAGAAGGTATCGGCGTAGCGCTGATACCACTCGGCAAGCAGGGCCTGTGGAGACGGCGGCTCGCCGATGGGCAGATCGCTCTGGGCAGGCGTGTCCTGCTGAGGGGTAGCTTCCCGGGGAGGCGATGGGGACTGGGAAGGCGATAGGGAGTGGGCGTCCTTGCTGTCCACCGAATCATCGCCGTCGGAGGGAACGGGGCGGTGATGGCCGATCAGTGCGGACAGTCCCTTCGCCTGTCGGTGGGGGCGCTGAAAGACCGGCGTCGGCCCCTCGCCATCGAGACGCGCCTGAAGCCGCTGGTTGTGGGCCTCGAGCTCGCGATTCTGCTCGTCGAGTTCACGATTCTCCTCGGCGAGCTCGAGCCTCGCGCCCTCGGACTCGATCAGCCGGGCCTCGAGTGCCTCGAGGCGAGCCTCCAGTTCGTGCTGACGAGCCTGCGCCGCCTCGGCTCGAGCCGTCGACTCGGCCTTGCTGGCTTCCAGGGTCTGTCGACCCTGCTCCAGCTCGGATAGCCGGGCCCGCAAAGCCTGATGTTGCACTCGCGCCTCGTGACGCATGTCCAGCAGGTCATCGATGCGCGATTCCAGCGCCGTCAACAGACGACTGGGGCGTTCCTCGATCAACTCCGGATCCTCCATGCATGCCCAAGGGGTGGCAACGGCCCTCCGGCGAGCCGCCGCCAGTCGTCAGTCTGTGTCACTCCGCTGCGTCTGGCAAACCCCGGCGACGATACTGGACGAAGTCATAGGCCGGCTGCCCTTCGGCAGGCCGGCCCGGCACGCGCTGGCACTCCTCCCACTCACGCTCGGCAAGCTCGGGGAAGCGGGCATCGCCCTCCACCTCGACGGCCACCTCGGTGAGGTACAGCCGGCTCGCCTTGGGCAGCGCCTGGGCGTAGATCTGACCGCCGCCCATCACCATGATCTCGTCGACGCCGTCGATGGTGGCCTGCTGGTCGGCCAGCGCCAGCGCCGCGTCCAGGTCGTGGCAGACGCGCACGCCCTCGGCCTGGAAGCCGGGGTCGCGTGTCACCACGATGTTGAGCCGCCCGGGCAGCGGTCGGCCGATGGATTCAAACGTCTTGCGCCCCATCACCAGCGGCTTGGCCTGTGTCATGCGCTTGAAGAACTTGAGGTCCTCGGGCAGGTACCAGGGCAGCTGGTTGTCCACGCCGATGACCCGGTTCACGGCCATGGCGGCGATCATCGCCACCGGAACGAAGGTCTCGTCGTTCATACGGCCACCTCCGCCTTGATGTGGGGGTGCGGATCATAGCCTTCGATGGCGATGTGCTCGAAGCGAAAGTCGAACAGGTTGGTGACGGAGGGTTCGAGCACCAGCCGCGGTGACGGCCTTGGCGCCCGAGAGAGCTGCTGTTCGGCCTGCTCCAGATGGTTCAGATAGAGGTGGGCATCGCCCAGGGTATGCACGAAGTCCCCCGGCTCGAGCCCCGCCACCTGGGCGATCATCTGCGTCAGCAGCGCATAGCTGGCGATATTGAAAGGCACGCCGAGGAAGATGTCAGCGCTGCGCTGGTAGAGCTGACACGACAGCTTGCCGTCGGCGACGTAGAACTGGAACAGACAGTGGCACGGCGGCAGCGCCATCTCGTCGACCAGCGCCGGATTCCAGGCCGACACGATCAACCGGCGCGAGCGCGGGTTGGCTCGCAACTGCTCCAGCAGGCCCTCGATCTGATCGACGTGGCCTCCGCGCGGATCCGGCCAGCTGCGCCACTGGTAGCCGTAGACCGGCCCCAACTCGCCGTTTTCATCGGCCCACTCGTCCCAGATGCGCACCCCGTTGGCCTTGAGGTAGGCGATATTGGTGTCACCGGCCAGGAACCACAGCAGCTCGTGGATGATCGAGCGCAGATGCAGCTTCTTGGTGGTGATCAGCGGAAAGCCCCGCGACAGGTCGAAGCGCATCTGATGACCGAACAGGGAACGGGTACCGACACCGGTGCGGTCATCGCGCTCCACGCCGCGCTCCAGCACGGCGCGCATCAGATCCAGATAGGGCTGTTCAAGGGCTGGCAGGGTCGAATCGGTCACGGCATCGTCGAGGCTGGGAAGTGAATCCCCCATTCTACACAGCGAAAGCTGGAAGCTGGAAGCTGGAAGCTGGAAGCTGGAAGCTGGAAGCTGGAAGCTGGAAGCTGGAAGCTGGAAGCTGGAAGCTGGAAGCTGGAA
>NZ_JACHXM010000046.1 GCF_014192055.1 Halomonas organivorans
GGAAGCTGGAAGCTGGAAGCTGGAAGCTGGAAGCTGGAAGCTGGAAGCTGGAAGCTGGAAGCTGGAAGCTGGAAGGCAGCATGAACCCCGCCATCGTGGGGTCAAGGGTTTTCTTCCAGCTTCAAGCTTATGACTTCAAGCTCCGGGCGTAGCCCGGCCGGGTTTTCTTCAAGCTTCCAGCTTATGACTTCAAGCTCCGGGCGTAGCCCGGCCGGGTTTTCACCAAGCTTCAAGCTTATGACTTCAAGCTCCGGGCGTAGCCCGGCCGGGTTTTCACCAAGCTTCAAGCTTATGACTTCAAGCTCCGGGCGAAGCCCGGGTCGGGTCAGGGCTTGTGCGGCAGCGCCAGGTACTCCCTCGACTGCATCTCCTGCAGCCGCGACAGGGTGCGCTGGAACTCGAACTCCAGCTTGCCGTCGCGATAGAGCCGCTCGGCCGGGGCCTCGGCGGACATCAGCAGCTTGACGCCGCGGTCGTAGAATTCGTCGACCATGTTGATGAAACGCCGGGCCTGGTCGTCGCTCGCGCCGTTCATGCACGGCACATTGGACACCAGCACGCTGTGGTACTCGCGGGCCAGTTCGATGTAGTCGTTCTGGCTACGAGGCCCGTCGCACAGTTCGCGAAACTCGAACCACACCACGTCGTCATGCAGCCGCCGACTGTGCAGTACCCGGTGATTGATCTCGATCGGCGCCTCGGCTTCGCCCTCCTGACCGGCGATCTCGCGAAAACTGCGCGCCAGCTCGGCCTCTGCGGCCTCGTCCAGCGGCGCATGGAAGATCTCGGCGCGCTCCAGGGCCCTCAACCGATAGTCGATGCCGGAATCGACATTGACCACCTCGCAATGCCGTTCGAGCAGGTCGATGGCAGGCAGGAAACGCGCGCGCTGCAGGCCGTCCTTGTAGAGCTCGGCCGGCACGATATTGGATGTCGTCACCAGCACCACGCCGCGGGCAAACAATGCTTCCAGCAGGTTGGCCAGGATCATGGCGTCGGTGATGTCCTTGACGAAGAATTCGTCGAAGCAGATCACCCGGGCCTCAGCGGCGAACTTGTCGGCCACCAGCGTCAGGGGATTACGCTCGCCCTTGTAGTGCTCGAGCTCGTTGTGCACCCGCTGCATGAAGCGATGGAAATGGGTACGCATCTTCTCGGGAAACGGCAAGGCCTCGAAGAAGGTGTCCACCAGATAGGTCTTGCCGCGGCCCACGCCGCCCCAGAAGTAGAGTCCAGCGACCTCGGGCAGCACCGGCTCGGAGGGCTCGTCGCGCTTGCCGAACAGCCCCGCCACCCGCGACTTCAGCCCCTTGCCTGCACTCGAGCCCCGAGGCACGGGCCGCGGGCGGTCAACCAGCTCGTCGAACAGGCGCTGGAGATGCGCCACGGCCTGCTCCTGGGCGGGATCGTACTGGAAGTCGTCGCGCTCGAGGTCGGCACGATAGCGACCCATCGGCGTGGTCGACGCGGCGCGTTGTGAGGCAGTCGGCATCCTGTGACTCTCGCTCATGGACATGGGGGGCGATGGTCCTCGGCATCCGGTGAAAGGGGGGATTATACGCGCCGACACGGCACTTGGCATCGCCGGCCGGTCGTTGACCCCGCCGTCCGCCTCGGCCCTATAATGGACGCGCCGGTTCGCCCGGTGATGTTGCCGGCGTGGACGTCGGGCCGATCGATCGCTCAGGAGAATGATGTGGAACTAAGCAATATCAACTGGATGCTGGGCGCTGCCTGTCTGCTGGCCGGAATCGGCCTCGGCGTATTGGGCTATCACCTGCTGAACGCCGGCGCACGCAATGCACAAAAACTGCGCCAGCGCCTCGCCGAACGCGACCGCCAGCTGACCGAACTGCGTGACGGTGTCGGGGAACATTTCGAGCGCCTCGGCGATCTCGCCGAAGGCCTGCAGCAAGAAGTCAGCGAGGCCAGGACGCGCCTGGACGTCGGCGCACCGCGGCGCCCCGAGCTCGCCCCAAGCCCAGCGGCGGCGCCCAGCGACAGCGACAATGACGTCGCCGTCCCCCGAGACTATGCCGACGGCAACCGCGGCACACTGTCCGAGGACTTCGGCCTCAAGTCGACCGACGCCGCCCCGCAGCCGCCCCGCTACTGATGCTTCCTGCCGGCGCCCCGTAGGGGCGCCCGCGCATCGCGGCCATGGCCATGCCGATGGCCGCTCAGGCCGGATTGTCGATATCCACGAAACGATGCTCGACGCCGAACTCCTCGGCCAGCCGCGCTCCCAGCGCCTGTACGCCGTAGCGCTCCGTGGCATGGTGCCCCGCTGCCAGATAATGGATGCCCAGTTCGCGGGCCAGGTGCGTGGTGCGCTCCGATATTTCCCCGGAAATGAACGCATCGGCCCCGGCTGCCGCGGCCTGGGCAATCATGTCCTGGGCACCGCCGGTGCACCAGGCCACGCGACGAATCTCGCCACCCTCCGGCGCCTCGACCAGCAGCGGCGCTCGATCCAGGCGCTGACCAACATGCTCGGCCAGCGCCACAGCCCCCATCGGCGCGGGCGGCGCGCCAAGCCATACCAGCCCCTCGCCAAGTTCGCCGTCGGCGCAGCCGTCGGCGGTGAAGCCCAGCCGCTCGCCCAGGGTGGCGTTGTTGCCCAGCGCGGCATGAGCGTCGAGCGGCAGATGATAGGCCAGCAGGCCGATCTCGTGACGCAGCAGGGTCGCCAGTCGCCGACGCTTCATGCCGGTGATGGCCACCGGCTCGTTCTTCCAGAAGTAACCGTGATGCACCAGCAACAGGTCGGCCTCCCAGGCCACCGCCTCGTCGAGCAGCGCCTGACAGGCGGTGACGCCGCTCATCACCCGGGCAACGCGTTCGCGGCCTTCGACCTGCAATCCGTTGAGGGTGTAGTCCTTGAAACGCTCGGGTGACAGCAGCCGATCACAGGCCGCCACCAGTTCCGCGGATGTCGTCATGAAGCCTCCGGACGGTTGACGCATGCAATGTTACAATCCGTGCATTCTAACCGGCGCCCTGCCACCCCGCGACCACGCACCAGAAGGAAGCCCGCCGCATGCGACGCGCCCTCCCCTATCTCTGGCCCATCTTGATCGGTCTGCTGCTGGCCATCGCACTGCTCAACGCCTTTCCGCGGCTCGTGGGCCGCCAGGCGGCTCCGCCCGATAGCCCGCCTCCCCAGGCCACCCCGACGGCGCAGACCGTCGAGCGTCCGGCCCCGACCCTGCGCGAAGCCCCTCCCCTGGAGCGCGGGCAGGGCAAGGTCAGCTATGCCGAGGCAGTGGAGCAAGCCGCCCCGGCGGTGGTCAACGTCTACTCCTCGCGGGTGGTGGAGAGAGACAGCCACCCACTGATGTCCGACCCCTTCTTCCGACAGTTCTTCGGCGACGATGCCCCCAGCCGGCAACGCATGCTGTCGAGCCTGGGCTCGGGCGTGATCGTCAGCGAGGATGGCTATGTGCTGACCAACCACCACGTGATCCGTGGCGCCGATCAGATCCAGGTGGCTCTGCGCGATGGCCGCGAGACCCTGGCCGAAGTGGTCGGCACCGACCCCGAGAGCGATCTCGCGGTGCTGCGTATCGATCTCGACGACCTGCCGGTGATCGAGCTCGCCGATTCCGACCAGGCGGCCATCGGCGATGTCGCGCTGGCCATCGGCAACCCCTTCGGGGTCGGCCAGACCGTGACCATGGGCATCATCAGCGCGACCGGCCGCAGCCACCTGGGGCTCAACGCCTACGAAGACTTCATCCAGACCGACGCCGCCATCAATCCGGGGAACTCCGGTGGCGCCCTGGTCAACCCGGCTGGCGCCCTGGTCGGCATCAACACCGCCATCTTCTCCCGATCCGGCGGCTCTCAAGGCATCGGCTTTGCCATTCCGGCCAACCTGGCGCGCAACATCCTCGAGGAAATCGTCACTCAGGGCCGGGTGGTGCGTGGCTGGCTGGGCATCGAGGCGCAGGAGCTCAATCCCGAGCTCGCCGCCTCCTTCGGCCTCGAGGCACCCACCGGGGTCATCATCGCCGGTGTCGTGCCGGGCGGCCCGGCAGACGCCGCCGGCCTGCAGCCGGGCGACGTGCTGCTCGAGGTAAACGGCCGCCCCATCCTCGACCCCCGGCAGACCATGAGCGATATTGCCGACGTGGCACCGGGCACCGACCTGCCCGTCACGGTGGTGCGCGGCGGCGAGACTCGCCAGGTCACGCTGAAGGTCGCCGAGCGCCCCACGCCGTCGCGCCCCCTCTCCATCGAGAGCACCGACACTCCCTCTCCGTGAATCGCGACACAGCTCCACCGTCAACGCAAGCGGCCCCGTCGAAACGGGGCCGCTTGGGCTAAGGCCATCGACACACAACGCATTCAATCGCGAATGCGATACTCCGCGCTGCGAGCGTGGGCGGTCAGCGACTCGCCGCGCGCCAGCACCGAGGCCGTACGACCCAGCGCCGAGGCGCCCTCGGCGGAGCAGCCGATCAGCGAGGAACGTTTCTGGAAGTCGTAGACGCCCAGCGGCGAGGAGAAACGCGCCGTACCGGAGGTCGGCAGCACGTGATTGGGGCCGGCACAGTAGTCGCCCAGCGCCTCGGCGGTATAGCGTCCCATGAAGACCGCCCCGGCATGACGCACCTCGGGCAGCCATGCCTCGGGATCGGCCACCGACAGCTCCAGGTGCTCCGGGGCGATGCGATTGAGCAGCGCGACCGCCTCGCCGCGATCGCGGCAGCGGATCAGCGCCCCGCGTTCGGAAAGCGACGTGCGGATGATCGCCTCGCGCTCCATGGTCGGTAGCTGACGCGCCATCGACTCGGCGACCGCCTCCAGGTGAGCATCGTCCCAGCTCACCAGGATCGACTGGGCGTCCTCGTCGTGCTCGGCCTGGGAAAACAGGTCCATGGCCAGCCAGTCGGGGTCGGTACCGCCATCGGAGACCACCAGGATCTCGGAGGGCCCGGCGATCATGTCGATGCCGACCTGGCCGAACACCGCTCGCTTGGCGGTGGCCACGTAGATGTTGCCGGGGCCGACGATCTTGTCCACCCGCGGCACCGTCTCGGTGCCGTAGGCCAGCGCGGCTACCGCCTGGGCTCCACCAATGGTGAAGACGTGATCGACGCCGGCCAGATGGGCGGCGGCCAGCACCAGCTCGTTGAGCACGCCGTCCGGGGTCGGCACCACCATGACGATCTCGCCGACGCCGGCCACGTGGGCGGGCAGCGCGTTCATCAGCACCGAGGAAGGGTAGGCGGCCTTGCCGCCCGGCACGTAGATGCCGGCCCGATCCAGCGGGGTGACCTGCTGGCCGAGCACGGTGCCGTCGGCCTCGGTGTAGGACCAGGTCTCGGGTTTCTGGTGCTCGTGATAGCGACGCACTCGCTCGGCGGCCGTGGCCAGCGCCTCGCGCTGGGCCTCGGGCAGGCCCTCGAAGGCCTCTCGCAGGCGGTCCGGCCCCAGGGTCAGCTCGGCCATGTTCGACGCCGAGAGACGGTCGAAGCGATTGCTGGCCTCGACCACGGCGGCATCGCCGCGGGTCTTCACGGCCTCGAGAATGTCGGCCACGCGGCGCTGGACCTCGTGGTCGGACACGCCCTCCCAGGCCAGCAAGGCATCGAGGCGCGCCTCGAAGTCGACGTCCGAGGTAGACAGACGCGCGATTTCGAGGCCGCCGGCGGGAGCTTCACTCATCACAATTCCTTCCTCCAAGGGGTAGCGGCGGTTCAGGCCGGCGCCTCGCTGCGACGCCCCTCCACCGCCTCGCGAAGGCGGGCGATCAGCGGCTTGAGGCGCTCGTGCTTCATGGTCATGGCTGCCTTGTTGACCACCAGTCGGGTGGTGATCGGCGCGATCAGTTCGCGCGGCTCCATGCCGTTGGCGCGCAGGGTGTTGCCGGTATCGACGATGTCGACGATCTCGTCGGCCAGGTTCATCAGCGGTGCCAGCTCCATGGCGCCGTAAAGCTTGATGACCTCGGCCTGGATGCCCTGCTCGGCATAGTAGCGCTTGGCGACGTTGACGAACTTGGTGGCTACCCGCCGACGGGCGTGAGCCGGCTCGGCGCCGCTCACCCCTGCCGTCATCAGCTTGCAGCCGGCGATCTCCAGGTCCAGCGGTTCATAGAGCCCCTCGGCACCGTGCTCGAGCAGCACGTCCTTGCCGGCCACGCCCACGTCGGCAGCGCCGAGCTGCACGTAGGTGGGCACATCGGTGGCGCGGATCACCACCAGCTTGACGTCCGGCAGGTTGGTGTCGAACAACAGCTTGCGGCTGGCCCCCAGATCTTCGGCGGGGGTGATGCCGGCCTCGGCCAGCAGTGGCAAGGTCTCGTCGAGAATGCGGCCCTTGGAGAGGGCCAGAATCAGTTGCTTGCTCATGGTCTCGCCTGTTGTCGGCTCAGCCCGGAATGCGCCGTATCTTGGCCCCCAGCAGCTGCAGTTTTTCCTCGATGCATTCGTAGCCGCGGTCGATGTGGTAGATGCGATCGACCAGGGTCTCACCTTCGGCCATCATCGCCGCGATCACCAGCGATGCAGAGGCGCGCAGGTCGGTGGCCATGACCGGCGCCCCGGACAGGCTCTCGACCCCGGTGATCACCGCGGTGTTGCCCTCCAGCGCGATGCGGGCACCCATGCGGTTGAGCTCCTGAACATGCATGAAGCGGTTCTCGAAGATGGTCTCGACCACTCGAGCGGTGCCCTCGGCCACGGCGTTCAGGGCCACGAACTGGGCCTGCATGTCGGTCGGAAAGGCCGGATAAGGCGCGGTACGCACGTTGACCGCCTTCGGACGCCGGCCGTGCATGTCCAGCGCGATCCAGCCCTCACCGGTGGTCACGCTGGCGCCGGCCTCCTCCAGCTTGGCCAACACCGCCTCGAGGATGTCGGCGCGGGTGTTGCGCACCTTCACCCGCCCCCGCGACAGCGCCGCGGCCACCAGGAAGGTACCGGTCTCGATGCGGTCGGGCATCACGTCGTGCTCGGCGCCGTGCAGGCGCTCGACGCCCTCGACCACGATAGTGTCGCTGCCGTGGCCGCGGATCCGCGCGCCCATCTTGATCAGGCACTCGGCCAGGTCGACCACTTCCGGCTCGCGAGCGGCATTCTCCAGCACCGTAGTGCCGTCGGCCAGCGCCGCGGCCATCAGCAGATTCTCGGTGCCGGTGACGGTGACGGTGTCGAAGAAGATCGTCGCCCCCTTGAGACGACCGTCGACGTGGGCGCGGATGTAGCCGCCTTCGACGCGGATGTCAGCCCCCATGGCCTCTAGGCCGCGAATGTGCAGATCGACCGGGCGCGAACCAATCGCGCAGCCGCCGGGCAGCGACACGTCGGCGCGGCCGAAATGCGCCAGCAGCGGACCGAGCACCAGAATCGAGGCGCGCATCTTCTTGACCAGCTCGTAGGGCGCGTGACAGTCGGTCACCTGGGCGCCATCGAGCTGGATGCTCATGCGCTCGCCCATCACCGGCTGCACGCCCATGTGCCCGAGCAGCTCCAGCGTCGTGGTGATGTCCTGCAGATGCGGCAGGTTGCCGATGGTCACCGGCTCGTCGGCCAGCAGGGTGGCGCAGAGGATCGGCAAGGCGGCGTTCTTGGCGCCGCTGGCCCAGACTTCGCCGTCGACGGGGCCATTGCCGGTAATGATCAACTTGTCCATGGTGCCTCGGGCCTCAGGCCCCCTGATTCTCGGCGGCGCTCTGCCACTGTTCGGGGGTGTAGGTCTTGATGGTCACGGCATGCAGGGCGCCGGAAGCGATCTCGTCTGACAACGCGCCGTAGATCAGTTGCTGACGCTTGACCCGGGACAGTCCTTCGAAGACCTCGCCGACGGCGACCACCTGGAAGTCGCAGCCCTCGCCCTGGATATGGAATTCGCAGCCATCGAGTCGGCTCTCGAGCAGCGCCTTGACCTCTGTGGGATGCATCGAACCCTCGCTTGAATTGGTTGATCCGTGAAAGCGCCACCGCACTGCGGTAGCGGGACGAACAGGCCGACCATGGTAATGAAAAGCGACGCCGTTGGCGACGTGCGCGTTGGCGACGTGCGCGTTGGCGACGTGCGCGTTGGCGACGTGCGCGTTCGGGACATGTGCGTGGCGGGAGAGGCGAGGAAGTGAGGAACACCTTTCCCCTTACGCCTCACATGCGTCACTCCTCACATGCTTCGGCGGGCGCCTCCACCGGCAGCAGGCTGTCGAGACCGGCCACTCGGGTCAGCCGGGCCAGCGGCGTGGAGAGCCGCACCGTCTCGAGTTCGAGCCGGCTCGCCCGGCTCTGACGCGTCCATTCCAGCAGCACGCTGATCGCCGCGCTGCTGACCCGATCGACGCCGCCAAGATCGAAGATCACATGGCTGCCCGGCGAGCGCTCGGCCAGCCAGCGCCGACCGGCCGCAGCCAAGTCCGCGGCGCCGTCGAAGTCGACCTCGCCGGACACCGCCAGCACCGCATCGTCGGCCTCCAGGCGATTGGCGCCGTTCTCCAGCAGCAGGCTCATCCGTCGCCGCCCTGCTCCAGCTCCTCGACGGCGAGCTCCGGGGCCCAGCCATCGATCACGGCGTCGTAGTCGCGATTCTGATCACGCATGGCCTGATCGAACTGATTGCGGAAGGTCAGCCCCAGATTGATGCCGTTGACGATGACGTTGACCACCCGCCACTGCCCGTCATCCAGGCGCAGGGTATAGCTCACCGGATAGACGGTGCCGTCGTTGGCCACCACCTCCATGGCGACGCTGGCCTGGTCTTCGTAGCGCGACGCCTCCTGGTTGTCGAGGACGCGCACCTCTCGGTAGTCGAACGTCACCAGCCCCTTGGCGTAGGTATCGATCAGCGTCTGGCGGAAGGTGTCGACGAACCGCGAACGCTGCGCGGGGGAGGCATTGCGGAAGTACCTGCCCATGACGCTGGCACCGATGTAGCGAAAATCGGCCACGTCCTCGAGGCTGTCGTCGACGATCGCCTCGAGCTCGTCGGGATGCTCCCGGAAGTAGGTGTCACGACCTTCGATGCGCCCCATCAGCTCGTTGACGCTGTCGCGGATCATTTGCTCGGGCGACTGGGCCTGGGCCAGCGCCGGCAGCGTCGTTGCCCACAGGGCCAGAATCGTCAGGATCCCGGCCAGGCGGGGGAAAAGTCTCGTCGCTCTCATCGTCTTCACTCCTTGACCATGTTGGACACGAATTGCTGGATCAGCTCCTCCAGCACCAGGGCGGACTGGGTGTCGCGGATACGATCGCCGTCGGCCAGCGTCTCGGGGGCGCCGCCGATCGACAGCCCCACGTACTGCTCGCCGAGCAACCCCGAGGTGAGAATCGCCGCGGTACTGTCCTCGGGCAGCGCCCCTTCCAGGCCTTCGTCCAGGCTCATGACCACCCGGGCGTCATACCATTCCGGGTCGAGCTCGATACTCTCGACCCGTCCTACGGTGACCCCGGCCATGGTGACGCGGGCGCGGGGCTTGAGCCCCCCCACGTTGGCGAAATTGGCCTCCAGGCGAAATTCGTCGCCGGGAGGTTCGAGGCTCAAACCGCTGACCCTCAAGGCGAGGAACAGCAGCCCCAGGATGCCGGCCAGCATGAACAGGCCAACTCCCAGCTCCATCGTCTTGCTGCGTTTCATTCCATGTCTCCACAAGTCCACGACGGCCCGCAGCCGCCGACGTTACCCCGTTCGCCGTTCAGGAAAGCCCACCGAACATCAGGGCGGTCAGCACGAAGTCCAGGCCCAGCACCGCCAGCGAGGCATACACCACGGTACGGGTCGTGGCCCGAGCGATGCCTTCCGAGGTCGGCACCAGGGCGTAGCCCTGATAGACCGCGATCCAGGTCGCCACCAGCGCAAATACCAGGCTCTTGATCAAGCCGTTGAGCACGTCATCGACAAAATCGACGCTGGCCTGCATGTTGCCCCAGTAGGAGCCTTCGAAGACACCCAGCCACTTCACCCCCACCAGCTCGCCGCCCCAGATGCCGATCACGCCGAAGCCGATGGTCAACAGCGGCAACGCCACGAAGCCCGCCCAGAGGCGCGGGGCGACCACCCGACGCAGCGGGTCGACGCCGATCATTTCCATGCTGGTGAGCTGCTCGGTGGCCTTCATCAGGCCGATCTCGGCGGTCAACGCCGACCCCGCGCGGCCGGCGAACAGCAGCGCCGCCACCACCGGTGCCAGCTCTCGCAACAGCGACAACGCGACCATCTGGCCCAGCGCATCCTCGGCACCGAAATCGACCAGGATGGTATAGCCTTGCAGCCCAAGCACCATGCCGATGAACAGGCCCGAGACCAGCACGATGGCCAGCGACATCACGCCCACGAAATGCATCTGGCGCAGCCACAGGCGTATCCCTTCGGCGCTGGGCATGCCGACGGCCGACTGAACGAGCAGGATGGCCGCCTGGCCGAGCCCCTCGGTGACGTTGCAGCCCATGCGCCCGAGGCGCTGGAGCAGAGCGATCATCGCGGCCCTCCCGTGCCCAGCAGGTCGTCGTAGAAGTCCATGGCGGGATAGTGAAAAGGCACCGGGCCATCCGGCTCGCCGTGGATGAACTGGCTGACTCGCGGATCGCGATCCACGTCGAGCCCCTGCGGCGTTCCCTGGGCCATCACCCGGCCGTCGGCGATCACATAGACATAGTCGGCGATGGACAGCGTCTCCTTGATGTCATGAGACACCACCACGGCGGTCAACCCGAGTGCTTCGTTGAGGCGCCGGATCAGCTGAACCAGCACGCCCATGGAGATGGGATCCTGGCCGACGAAAGGCTCATCGTAGAGGATCAGTTCCGGGTCGAGGGCGATCGCCCTCGCCAGGGCCACCCGCCGCGCCATACCGCCGGAAAGCTCCGATGGCATCAGCGTGCGTGCACCGCGCAGGCCCACCGCCTGGAGCTTCATCAACACCAGGTCGCGGATCATCGACTCGGGCAGGTCGGTGTGCACGCGCAGCGGAAAAGCCACGTTTTCGAAGACATCGAGATCCGAGAACAGCGCCCCGCTCTGGAACAGCATGCCCATTCTTCGGCGCAGCCGGAACAGCGCCTTGCGTGACAGGGCATGCACTTCCTCTCCGGCGATCCACACGCGCCCCGCATCGGGGGTGAGCTGGCCACCGATCAGCTTGAGCAGGGTCGTCTTGCCGGTACCGCTGGGGCCCATGATGGCGGTGATCTTGCCGCGCGGCACCACCATGTCGAGACCGCGGAAGATCTCCGCCTCTCCGCGGGCGAAGCGCAGGCCCTCCACTTCAACGAGGGGGGAATCGGTCATCCGTTGGCATTCCTCCGAGATTATCGAACATCGTATCCTAACCGCCCCCCACGGCGCCAGCGCCGCGCTGTCGCGGCTTGCGTCAGCGGCGCGCAACGGGTTCAATAGTCGCCGTTTCATCATCGTAACCACCTCGATCGGACGGGGATCTCGCCGATCCGATCGCAGCCACCGGCACACGCCATGTCTACCCGCCCCTTGAGCCCAGCCCAGCGACAGGCAACAATCACTGCCATGACAGACGAACTCCCCTCCTCCAGCGGCCTGCTGGCCAGCGCCGAACGCACCCTGCGGCTGGAGCAACAAGCCATCGGCGCACTCATCGAACGTCTGGACGGCGACTTCGAGCATGCCTGCGCGCTGATCCTGGCGTGTCGTGGCCGCGTCGTGGTCACCGGCATGGGCAAGTCCGGCCATGTCGGCGGCAAGATCGCCGCCACCCTGGCCAGCACCGGCACTCCGGCCTTCTTCGTGCATCCCGGCGAAGCCAGCCACGGCGATCTGGGCATGATCACCCGAGGCGACGTGGTGCTGGCGCTGTCCAATTCCGGCGAAACCGCCGAGGTCACTGCCCTGCTACCGCTGCTCAAGCGCCTCGGCACTCCCTTGATCAGCATGACCGGGCGCCCTGGCTCGACGCTGGCCCGCCACGCCGAGGCCCACCTGGATGCCGGCGTCGAGCGCGAAGCATGCCCTCTGGACCTGGCACCCACCTCTTCCACCACGGCGGCCCTGGCCCTCGGCGACGCCCTGGCCGTGGCACTGCTGGAGAGCCGCGGCTTCACCGCCGAAGACTTCGCCCTGTCACACCCCGGCGGCAGCCTCGGCAAACGCCTGTTGCTCAGGGTCTCGGACCTGATGCACCAGGGCGACCGCCTGCCGCGCGTCGCCCTCGGCAGCCCGCTGCGCGACGCCCTGCTGGAGATCACCCGTCAAGGCCTCGGCTTCACCTGCGTGATCGCCCCATCGGGACGCCTGGCCGGCGTCTACACCGACGGCGACCTGCGTCGCACCCTGGACCAGCACAGCGACCTGTCGGCACTGACGGTGGACCAGGTCATGACCATCCCCGGCAAGCGAGTCTCGCCCGACACCCTCGCCGCCGAGGCGGTTCGCCTCATGGAAGACAACCGCATCACCGCCCTGGCCGTGGTGGATGACGATGGCCACCCGGTCGGCGCCCTGCACATGCACGACCTGCTGGCCAGCGGCGTGATCTGACTCAAGGAGATCCCATGACCCTCGACGCTCCCCTGATGGACCCGCAACTGGTCGATCGACTGCGCCACGTGCGGCTGCTGGCCATGGACGTGGACGGCGTGCTGACCGACGGCCGCCTCTACTTCCAGTCCGACGGCGGCGAGGTCAAGGCCTTCCATACCCTGGACGGCCATGGCATCAAGCTGGTGCAGCGCGCCGGCATCCAGGTGGCACTGATCACCGGCCGTGATTCCCCGATGGTCAGCCGGCGGGCCGCCGCCCTGGGGATCCAGCATCTCCATCAGGGCATCGAGCACAAGCTGCCGGTGCTGCGACAGCTGTGCCAGCGGCTCGGACTGACCCTCGCCCAGACCGCCTATTGCGGCGACGACATGCCCGACGTGGCCGCCATCCGCCAGGCCGGCGTCGGCATCAGCGTGCCCGGCGCGCCGAGCTACATTCGCCAGCAGGCCGACTGGGTCACCGCGCGCGAGGGAGGCTTCGGCGCCGTGCGCGAAATCTGCGACACCCTGCTGCAGACCCAGGGGCACTGGGACGCCGTGCTCGACACCTATCTCCACGGTCAGGCCTGAGGCAATGCGCCTGCCTCGCCCCGGTTTCCGCACCTGGCTGTTCCTGCTGCTGCTCGCCCTGGGCGGCGGCCTGGCGCTGCTCGACCAGCGTTCGGAGCCCCCTCGCGGCCCGGTGCCCCAGGACGAGGCCGGCGAGCCCGACTACTACCTGGAAGACGTGCACCTGACGCGCTTCGATGCCCAGGGCCAGCCCCATCAGCAGCTGACGACGCCGCGCCTGGTCCACACCCCCGTCGACGACGTGACCCGCCTGGTCACCCCGGACGCCCGACTGCGTGACGATGCCGGCCGACTGTGGCTGGCCGTGGCCGAGCGTGGACGCCTCGATGCCGGTGGCAACCCGTTGACCCTGGAGGGGCAGGTGCGGCTGACCGCGCCCGAGCAGCGCTGGCGACTCGAGACCGAGCGCCTCCACTACGACGCCGATGCCGGACACGCCTGGAGCGATACCCCGGCGCGGCTGAGCCAGCCGCCACAGTGGATGCGCGGCGAGCGCTTCGACGCCTGGCTCGATGACAATCGCGCCCGACTGACCGACAATGTGCGCGGCCACCACCCGCCGGACATCCAGGAGGATCCCGAGCCATGACGCGACCGCCCTTCGCCTCGCTGCTGGCCCTGACGCTGCTTGCCGCCACGCTGACCACCCCCATGGCCGTGGCCCTCGAGGGCGATGCCAGCGCCCCCATCCAGGTGGAAGCCGATCGCCTGGACCTCGACGACCGGGCCGGCACCGCCGTCTACCAGGGCGACGTAAGCATCCAGCAAGGCAGCATGCAGTTGACCGGCGATCGCGTCGAGATCCAGCGCAACGCCGCCGGCCAGCTGACCACCGCCACCGCCACCGGCCAGCGCGCCTACCTGGAGCAGAAGCCCGCCCCCGACCAGCCGCTGGTCCGCGCCTGGGGGCGCACGGTGGTCTACCACGTGGCCGAACGCCGCATCGAGCTGATTGACCAGGCCGAGCTTCACCAGGGCGGCGACACCTTCGACGGCGGCTACCTGGAATACTTTCTCGACCGCCGAGTCGTTCAGGCTCGCGCCGACGCCGAGGGCGTCGACGAGCGCCAGCGAGTGCGCATGACCCTGGAGCCGGAACAGCAGGACGGCCCATGAAGACCCTGAGCGCCCAGCACCTGGCCAAGAGCTACAAGCGTCGCCGCGTGGTTCATGACATCAGCCTGGAGATCCGCCAGGGGCACATCGTCGGCCTGCTGGGCCCCAACGGCGCCGGCAAGACCACCTCCTTCTACATGATCGTCGGCCTGGTACGGGCCGATGCCGGGCGGGTTTCCATCGACGACCACGACCTCTCGGGGAGCGCCATGCACGAGCGGGCGCGAGCCGGCATCGGCTACCTGCCCCAGGAAGCCTCGATCTTCCGCAAGCTGTCGGTGGCCGACAACATCATGGCGATCCTCGAGACCCGCCGCGACCTCGGCCGCCCCCAGCGCCGCGAACGCCTCGAGCAGCTGCTCGAAGACTTCCACGTCACCCATATTCGTGACAACCTGGGCATGAGCCTGTCCGGCGGCGAGCGGCGACGGGTGGAGATCGCCCGAGCCCTGGCCACCGAACCCGACTTCATCCTGCTCGACGAACCCTTCGCCGGCGTCGACCCCATCTCGGTGGGAGAGATCAAGGGCATCATTCGCCAGCTCAAGGCCCGCGAGATCGGCGTACTGATCACCGATCACAACGTCCGCGAGACGCTGGACATCTGCGACGGCGCCTACATCGTCGGCGACGGCCAGATCATCGCCGAGGGTGATGCCGAACAGATCCTGGCCAACCAGCGCGTACGCGACGTCTATCTTGGCCAGGACTTCCGTCTCTGAGGCCAGGAGCTTCGCAAGTCACTGATATAATGTCGCCAAGCAACGACGGGCACGACACTTGCCATTGGCATGCTAATTGCTAGGTCAAGACTTGCATGGCGGCATCCGGGGCACTAGGGTGGGAGCTTCTTCGCCGGAGGAGCGGGACCATCCATGGCCATGAAGGCATCCCTTCAACTACGCGTCGGCACTCAGCTGACCATGACGCCCCAGCTGCAACAGGCCATCGGCCTGCTGCAGCTCTCCACCCTCGACCTGCGTCAGGAGATCCAGCAGGCACTGGAAGCCAATCCCATGCTGGAGCTCGAGGACGATTTCGGCGAGCAGACGGTCAGCGATACCCCGGAAGACGACTGGTCCGACGAGATCCCGGCGGAGCTCTCCGTGGACAGCGACTGGTCCGACACCTTCCAGGATGCCGGCGGCGGCGGCGAAGCCCCCGACTTCGAACGCCAGGCCGCCGGCCAGAGCCTGCAGGGCCATCTTGGCTGGCAACTGGCCATGAGCGGCCTCGATGAGCGCCAGACGCGCATCGCCGAGAGCCTGATCGACGCGGTGAACGCCGACGGCTATCTGGACCAGCCGCTGGATGAGCTGCGCGACGGCCTGCGCACCCAGGGCCTGGAAGGGCTAGCCACCCGCGAGGTGGAAGCGGTGCTGATGCGCCTGCAGCAGTTCGAGCCCACCGGAGTCTTTGCCCGGGACCTGCGCGAGTGCCTGATGCTGCAGCTCGCCACCCTGCCCGATGACACGCCACTGCTCCCCCAGGCCAGGCGGCTGGTGCGTCAATTCCTGGAGGCCCTGGCCGGCAACGATCGGCGCCTGCTCAAGCGGCGCCTGGGACTCGACGACGACGCCCTCGACCGGGTCATCACCCTGATTCGCAGCCTCGATCCACGACCGGGCAGCACCTATGCGGACGAAGACAGCGACTACGTGATCCCCGACCTGGTCGCCCGCCATACGCCCCAGGGCTGGCGCATCGAACTCAACCCCGAGGCCATGCCGCGGCTGCGCATCCAGCCCGACTATGCCGCGCTGATCCGCCGCGCAGACAAGAGCGACGACAACCAGTTCCTCAAGGACCATCTCCAGGAGGCTCGCTGGCTGATCAAGAGCCTGACCAGCCGCAACGACACCCTGCTCAGGGTCGGACGCGAGGTAATGACCCGTCAGATCGACTTCCTCGAACAGGGCGAAGAAGCGATGAAGCCGCTGATCCTGGCCGACATCGCCCAGGCGGTGGAGATGCACGAGTCGACCATCTCACGGGTCACCACCCAGAAGTTCATCCATACCCCGCGCGGCGTGTTCGAGCTCAAGTATTTCTTCTCGAGCCAGGTTGGAGGCGGCGAGGATGCCCACTCCAGCACCGCCATTCGCGCCCGTATTCGCAAGCTGATCCAGGACGAGCCGCCGCGCAAGCCGCTGTCCGACAGCAAGCTGGTAGAACTGCTCGCCGAGGACGGCATCGAGGTGGCCAGGCGTACCGTCGCCAAGTACCGCGAGGCAATGCAGATCCCCTCGTCCAGCCGCCGCAAGCGTCTCGGCTGACACCACGGGAAGACGCTCCCGAAGGGCGTGGAAAAGCGCCTGGCGCGGGGGGTTTGCACGGCACCAAAAAGGGTTACAATCGGATCACCACCCAAGGAGCAAGGAGCGTGTCATGCAAGTCAACCTCACCGGCCACCATGTGGAACTGACCGATCCCCTGCGTGACTACGTGCAGGAGAAGCTCACGCGACTCGAGCGCCATTACGACAACATCACCACCGTGCAGGTCACGCTTTCCGTCGAAAAGGAACGTCAGCAGGCCGCCTGCACGCTGCATGCCGCCGGTGCCGATCTACACGCCGAGGCGATGGACGGCGACATGTACGCTGCCATCGACGCCCTTGCCGACAAGCTGGACCGCCAGCTGGTCAAGCACAAGGAAAAAACCCAGGCCCGCGCCCAGGGCGCCGCAAGCGTCCGCTGAGCCGCCATGTCTCTCGAAGCCATCCTGCCCCCCGAGCGCACCCTGTTCGGCGTGCCCGGGGGAAGCAAGAAGAGGGTGCTGGAATTCTTCAGCACCTTCATTGCCCAGAATACCCCGAGCCTCGACAGCCAGGAGGTCTTCAGCCGGCTGATCGGTCGTGAGCGCCTGGGCAGTACCGGCATCGGTCATGGGGTCGCCATCCCCCATTCCCGCAACCCGCACTGCAAGGCGCCCATCGCCGGCTTTCTCAAGCTCGCCGAACCGGTCGACTTCGATGCCATCGACGGCGAACCCGTCGACCTGGTCTTCGTGCTGCTGGTCCCCGAAGAGGCCGACGATGCTCATCTCGCCCTGCTCGGCCAGGTGGCCAGCGTGATGAACGACGCCGAAACCCGCAGCGCACTGCGCCGTGCCGACAGTCAGCAAGCACTGCACGACTGCCTACTCGAGGCCATTCGACGACAGACCCCGGCCGCCAACGGGCGCGGTTGAGCCCCGCGTCCGCCCCGACCAGGAGACCCGTCATGCAGCTCGTCATCATCAGCGGACGCTCCGGCTCCGGCAAGTCGATCGCCCTGCAGGCCCTGGAAGATCTCGGCTTCTACGCCATCGACAACCTGCCGGCCATGCTGCTGGGCCCGCTGGTGGACGAACTCAGCAGCGGTCAATCCCTGCGCAGCGCCATCGCGGTGAGCATCGACGCCCGTAACCTGCCCCACGCCCTGGAGCGATTTCCGTCGCTGCTCGAGGACGTGCGGGCCCGCAACATCCATTGCCAGGTGATCTACCTGACCACCGACGCCCGGATTCTTCTGGAGCGCTATTCCGCTACCCGACGCCGCCATCCCCTGACCAGGGACAGCGAGATGACGCTGGCCGAAGCGATCGACAGGGAAGAGGAAGCGCTGACCGAGATCCGCGATCTCGCCGACCTCTTGATCGACACCTCAAGGCTCTCGGTACACGACCTGCGCGGGCGCATCACCGACCAGGTCGCCGGCCATCGTCGCGAGGGCCTGACACTGACCGTGGAGTCGTTCGGATTCAAGCGCGGCGTGCCCCTGGATGCCGACATCGTGTTCGACGCCCGCTGCCTGCCCAATCCCTACTGGGATCCGCGCCTCCGCGATGCCACCGGCCGCGATGCCAGCGTCATCGACTTCCTCGAAGGCTATCCGATCGTCGACGAGATGGCCGACGACATCCTGGCCTGGGTCGAACGCTGGCTGCCTCGCTATCGCGCCAGCCAGCGCAGCTATCTGACGGTGGCGATCGGCTGCACCGGTGGCCAGCATCGCTCCACCTACCTGGCCGAGCGTCTGGCCCACCGCCTGGCCGCGACGCATGCCGGCGTGCGGCTCCGCCACCGCGAGCTGAGCCTGCAACTCACCCTCCCCGCCCCGAACGACGACGCCGAGGACCGCTAGTCACGTGCCCAGACGCAAGCTGACCCTGATCAACAAGCGCGGCTTGCACGCCCGCGCCGCCACCCGCCTGGTACAGTGCTGCCAACCCTTCGCGTCGCAAGTCACCGTCTACCACGGTGAGCAGCAAGCCGATGCGGCCAACATCATGGCACTGCTGATGCTCGCCGCCCCCTGCGGCACCGAGCTGACACTGGAAGCCGACGGAGAAGATGGCGAGGCAGTGCTCGACGCGCTGGAGGAACTGTTCGAGGCAAGATTCGACGAAGAGGCCTGAGAGCTGGAAGCTGGAAGCTGGAAGCTGGAAGCTGGAAGCTGGAAGCTGGAAGCTGGAAGCTGGAAGCTGGAAGCTGGAAGCTGGAAGGCAGCATGA
>NZ_JACHXM010000047.1 GCF_014192055.1 Halomonas organivorans
GCCGTTCAGGGCTAGGCGAATCATTCGTTCTTCTGATGGACAGTCCATCTTCGGCACGGCATAAACACTGACCCATCTCCCTGGCGCCTCGGAGGAGGCCTGTATATCGGTATCCGCTGCGGACGTTGCATCACCGCCACAGGCGCCACCACAGGATTTGCTCATGATACGACTCCACTTGAACAATGTTGTGGTACCATTTAAAACTATAAAGCTACTATAAGGTCAATAGAGTAAAGAATCCGTTGGGGAGGAGGCTGATGCGCATTGGTCAGTTGGCGCAGTTGGTAGGGGTCGAAACACAGACGATCCGCTTCTATGAACAGCAGGGCTTGTTGCCGCCGCCTGATCGGCAGGACAACGGTTACCGTGTCTATACCGAGAAGCATGGTGAGGGGCTGGCCTTCATCCGTCGCTGCAGAATCCTGGGCCTGTCACTGGCTGAGATTCACGAACTACAGAGCTATCAGGACGACCCTCATCAGCCTTGTACCGCCGTCAACGCCTTGCTCGATGATCACATCTCTCATGTGCGGTCGCAGATAACCGCTCTGCAAGCGCTTGAGAAACAACTCGTTTCACTGAGAGCGAGTTGCAACGATGACCGGGAAGTTGAGGCGTGTGGGGTTCTTGCTGGAATTAGCGAAGGAAACATGCACCAGCAGTAGGTGAAGCATCAACCAGATAATCCGATGAGATGCCGGTCTGTCTCACTCTCATGCAAAGGTAAGATCAACCATTTAATCCGCTTACCCCAGAAATACCTCGACAAATCCGGGGCCATCCAAAAATCGCAATATTGGTAATACCAATTATATGACGATATCATTCGACGTAGATCCAGTGCCCAGGAACTTCGTCATGTCTCATCAGCCCCTGCGCCAGCCCCGCCTCGCCGATGTCATTACCGAACGCCTCGAGGCATTGATTCTCGAGGGCAGCCTGAAACCCGGCCAGCGGCTGCCGCCGGAGCGCGAGCTCGCCGAGCGCTTTGGCGTCTCCCGCCCCTCGCTGCGCGAAGCCATACAGAAACTCGCCGCCCGAGGCCTGCTGACCAGCCGCCAGGGCGGCGGCACCTTCATCACCGAAGACCTGCACAGTGGTTACAGCGACCCCTTGCTGGAGATGCTTTCGCGGCACGGCGAGTTCCATCTCGACCTGCTCGAGTTTCGCGACGCCATGGAGGGGCTCTCCGCCTACTATGCCGCCCTGCGCGCCACACCCACCGACCGGGCCGTGCTGCTGCAGCGCTTCGAGGAGCTCGAAGCGTGCTTCGCCGCCCGCGAACCGGCCGAGGAGGCGAAGGCCGACGCCGCCTTCCACCTGGCCATCGCCGAGGCCTCGCACAACGTGATGCTGCTGCATACCATCCGCGGCATCTTCCATCTGCTGGAGAAGAGTATCGTCGACAACCTCGAACATCTGTTCAGCAAGCCCGACGCCCGGGAACGGCTCATGTCCCAGCATCGCGCACTGCTCGATGCCATTCTTCAGGGCCAGGCCGAGCAGGCCCGCGCCCGGGCACACGACCACCTGGTCTACGTCGAAGAGGGGCTGCTGGAAGCGGCCCGGGCAGAGACCCGCGCCCAGCGCTCCCTGCGCCGCGCCCAGGCCATGCCCGCTCCGACGCCAGACCGCTGAGCCATGCCGACCCCCTCCATGCCCCGTCGTCGACTGCGCGGCCTGCTGTGGCTCGCCGGTCTTGCCGGCCTGGCGCTATGCATGTGGCAAACCGCCCAAGTAGCCCGCGAGCAGGCGCTTCAAGCGCTGCGCGACGATGCCGAGAACGAGCTTCGCCTGTCCGCGGCCGGCCTCACCGGGCATCTGTCGCGTCACGACTACCTGCCCGAACTTCTGGCCTCACGCGAGGCGGTCAAACGCTTCCTGGCAACCCCCAAGCTGCAGGACCCGATGCCGCTCAATCGGCTGCTGGACCGCTTTCGCGCCACCGCCGGCGTCTCCGACATCTATCTGCTGGATCGTCAGGCCGACACCCTGGCGGCCAGCAACTGGCATCGCCCGAACACTTTCATCGGCCAGAACTACCGCTTCCGTCGCTACTACCAGCAGGCCATGCAGGGTCACGACGGCCGCTTCTTCGGCCTCGGCGTGCAGTCCCGTGAGCGCGGCTACTACTTTTCGGCACCGGTATGGCTCGACGAGACTGCCCCGGATGCGCGCCCCGACGGCGTCATGGTGCTCAAGGTACTGCTCGACGCCGTCGAGGAAAGCTGGGCCGCCCAGGACGCCGAGCTGCTGGTCACCGACCGCGACCACGTGGTGTTCTTGGCCAGTCGACCGGAGCTGCGACTCACCACCCTCGAGCCGCTCAGCCCCGAACAGCGGGCTACGCTGCGCGCCTCGCGACGCTACGCCGACGAACCGCTGCCGCCCACCGGCATGCGCGAGCTCGAGCATCGCGGCGGGCGCAATCGCCTGGTGGGCTTCGCCGAGGGTCCGCTCGCCGGCCAGCGTTACCTGAGCCTGACTCGCCCCATGCCGGCCTTCGGCTGGAACATGCACATTCTCAAGCCGCTCACCCCAGTGGTCGATGCCCAGTGGCTGGCAGCCGCGCTGGCAGGCGGGCTCTACGGGATAGTGGCTCTGGGAGGCGGCATCGGCTGGCAGCGCTGGCGACTACGCCGCGAGCGCGAGCGTTTTGCCGAGCGCGAGCGCCTCACCCTCGCCAATGCGCGAGACGAGCTGGAACGTCACGTGGAGGAGCGCACCCGCGACCTGACGGCGACCAACCGGCGGCTCTCCGACGAGATCGAGGAACGTCGTCGCGCCGAGCAGAGCCTGCGCGAGACCCGCGACGAGCTGGTCCAGGCCGCCAAGCTGGCCGTGCTTGGCCAGTTGGCCGCCGGTATCAACCACGAACTCAACCAGCCCCTGGCGGCGATCCGCGCCTACGCCGAGAACGCGCGAGCCTTCATCGCTCGCCAGCGTGCCGAGGCCGCCGATGCCAACCTCGGCCAGATCGTCGAACTCACCGAACGCATGGCCGACATCAGCGCCCAGCTGCGCCAGTTCTCGCGCAAGAGCGGTGACAGCCTCACCGCCGTCTCGGTATCCGCCTGCTTCGACTATGCCCTGCGGCTGTTCCAGGCCCGGCTCGGCGAAGCCGCCGTTGAGGTGATACGTCACGGCCCCGATGCGCAAGCCTGGGTTCGCGCCGACCCGGTACGCCTCGAGCAGGTGCTGGTCAACCTGATCGGCAACGCCCTCCAGGCCATGGCCGACACCCCTTCACCGCGCCTGACCCTGGCCATCGCCGTCGATCCTGAGTGGGTGCGCCTGGAAGTGGCCGACAACGGTCCGGGCATCGCCGCGGAGCGGCTGCCACGTATCTTCGAGCCCTTCTACACCACCAAGGCCGTGGGCAGCGGCCTGGGGCTGGGGCTATCGATCTCGGCGCGTATCATCGACGATCTGGGCGGCCGCCTGGAGGCCGCCAACAACGCCGAGCGCGGCGCTCGCTTCACCATCACCCTGCCCCGCGACGCGAGCTGCGACACTCCGGCATCCAGCAAGGAGCTGTATCCCCATGCATGATTCCGCTGCCATCCCGGTGATGATCATCGACGACGAGGCGCACCTGCGCATCACCGCCGGCCAGACGCTGGAACTGGCCGGCTATGCGCCTCAGGCCTTCGAATGCGCAGAGGACGCCCTGGCGGCCCTCGAGCCGAACTTCCCTGGCGTGGTGGTCAGCGACATCCGCATGCCCGGCATGGACGGCATGGCGCTGCTGCGCGAGGTTCGCGACCGCGATCCGGACCTGCCGGTGGTGCTGATCACCGGTCACGGCGACATTTCCACCGCCGTGACCGCCATGCGCGACGGCGCCTGGGACTTCCTGGAGAAGCCCTTCGCCAGCGAACGCCTGGTGGAGGTCGTCCGCCGCGGCATCGACAAGCGCCGCCTGAGCCTCGAGAACCGCGCCCTCAAGGCCGAGCTGGAAGCCCAGCAATCGGCGCCGGGCCCCCGTCTGGTGGGGCGTACGCCAGCCCTCCAGCGACTGGCCTCGATGGTTCAGCGCATCAGTCAGGTCGAGGCCGATGTGCTGCTGTTCGGCGAAACCGGCGCCGGCAAGGACCTGGTCGCTCGGGCCATCCATGAGCGCAGCGCCCGGGGCGGCCGGCCCTTCGTGGCCATCAACTGCGGCGCGGTGCCCGAAAGCACCATCGAGTCGGAGCTGTTCGGCCATGAGAAAGGCGCCTTCACCGGCGCCGTGGAGAGGCGCATCGGCAAGTTCGAGCATGCCCAGGGCGGCACCGTGTTCCTCGACGAGATCGAGTCGATGCCGCTGTCCTTGCAGGTCAAGCTGCTGCGGGTGCTTCAGGAGCGCAGCATCGAGCGGCTCGGCTCCAACCAGGCGGTGGGGCTGGACATCCGCGTGATCGCCGCCACCAAGGTCGACCTCAAGGCCGCCGCCGAAGCCGGCGACTTTCGTGAGGACCTCTACTACCGGCTCAACGTGGTCACCCTGCCGATTCCGCCGCTGCGCGAGCGACGCGAGGACATTCCACTGCTGTTCCAGCACTTCGCCGTGGTCGCCGCCAACCGCAGCGGCCTGGAGGCACCACCGCTGGACGCCGCCGGCACCTCGGCGCTGCTGGCCCACGACTGGCCCGGCAACGTGCGCGAACTGCGCAACCTCGCCGAGCGCTACGTACTGCTGGGCGTGACCTGCGACTACCGGCTGGATACCTTGCTGGAGGGCGTCGAAAACGAGAGCGGCGAGATGCCCCTGCCCCGACAGGTGGAGCTATTCGAGAAGAGCCTGATCAGCCAGGCCCTGGCCCGCCATCAGGGGCGTGTCAACGAGGTCTGCGAGGCCCTGGACGTGCCCCGCAAGACGCTCTACGACAAGCTGAAGAAACACGGCCTCAAGGCCGAGGACTATCGCCACAGCGCCGATCCCTGAGCCACCAGGTCGGCCAACGGCTGCCAGGGAGGGAGCCAGGGCGAGAGACTCGCGATCACCGCCAGCATGGCCAGCGAGTTGCCCGGCTCGCGCCAGTCGAAGGGCTTGAGCGCGGTGCCGAAGGAGCGCTTGAGGCGGGCTCCGGTGAGGTCGACGCTGTACAGCTCGTCGAGCATCAGGTGGATCACGAAGCCAAGCGCCAGCGCCGCTCCATAGATCCAGGCCAGGCGGTCGGAGAGCGCGAACAGTCGGTGGCTGAGCGCCGTGACCGTCAGGCCGCAGAGGGCCGCGGCCAGCAACGAGTGCCAGATGCCGCGATGCACGGTGAAACGACAGAACAGCGCCCCTCCCAGGTATCGCACCGACAGATAGATGCCGCCACAGGCCACCAGCAGGGGCCCCGGTTCGAGTCGCCGCTGCAGCCACAGCGCCCCGGCCACCACGGCGGGAATCGCCAGCAGATTGAAGATCAGGCGGATCGCCTTGGAACGGTCGGCATCGATATCGGGCAGGATGCCTCCGAAGGTCACCAGCGCCAGGATCGGCAGGCCCTCGGAGAACGCCCACAGCCCGGCCTGCCAGCCGCCATGGGCGACCACCGCGCCCAGGGTCGCGGCCACGCCGAGGTGGGTTCGGAAGTCGGCCATGCCCGCGGCGCCTCACTGACTGGATAAAACATCAGTTTAGCGCCGGACATGGCCAAAGAAAACAAGCGGTTGGCGGGTTACGCCTTTATTGCACAACCGGTTTGCCCGGAGATGCCCGGCCGGGACGAGCTATCGCGAGGGCGCTATGAACCCATCCATGGGCGCTACTTTAGCCATCCATGGCCAAAAACCCCTCGCGCCAGCTCGTTCACGGCGTTCTTCTATATCCGTTCGCAGCCGAAGGTGGACGGGGCAAGCCGAAGAGGACCTCCTGCGCCATGGGTGAGGAGGATTCCTCCAAACGGGCTGGCCATGGATGGCCAGCACCGGTCCTGCAAGCGGAGCAGGATGCGAGAGCACTGCAGGGCGCCGGGAGCTACAGGGACGTATTCATGCGTGTCCTCGCCGGCTTGCCCCGAGCCCTGAGACATCACACGCTCGGTGCAGCAAGCCCATCAGTCCTCGGCCGCCAGATACTCGTCCTTCAGCTTGACGTAATTGCCGGCGGTGTAGGGGAAGAAGGCGCGCTCCTTGTCCTTGATCGGGCGCAGCGCCTTGGCCGGGTTGCCGGCGTAGACATGGCCGCCCTCCAGGCGCTTGCCGGGCGGCACTACGGCGCCGGCGGCGATGATCACCTCGTCCTCGACCACCACACCATCCATGACGATGGCACCCATGCCGACCAGGATGCGGTTGCCGAGGGTGCAGCCGTGCAGGATCGCCTTGTGGCCGATGGTCACGTCATCGCCGACGGTCAGCGGGAAACCGTCGGGATTGAAGTCGCTGGCGTGGGTGATGTGCAGCACGCTGCCGTCCTGGACGCTGACACGGTTACCGATGCGGATGCGGTGCATGTCGCCGCGGATCACCGTCATCGGCCATACCGAGCAGTCGTCGCCCAGCACCACGTCGCCCAGCACCATGCAGGCCGGATCGATATAGACACGTTCACCCAGCTGCGGGCTCGTGCCCTTCCAGGGTCTCAGGGTCTTGGCTTCGCTCATCACACAGCTCCCGTCGTCAGATCAGTCCGGAGATCAATACTACCAGCGTCAGCGGGATCGACACCCAGCGCACCGTGGTGCGCCACATGCGAAAGCCGACAGGGCCGGCGTCGAGGGCGTGCCGCGATACCGCCTCGGGCAGCACCCAGGCGGCGAATACGGCGATCAGCGCCCCGCCCACGGGCAGGAAGACCTCCGGCGGAATGGTCGTCACCAGCGCGAAGACATTCATGCCGAACAGCGGCTTGACGTCGGCGAGCGACGAGAAGGACAGCACCGACAGCAGGCCCACCAGCCATACCGTCACCCCCACGACGGCAGCCGCACGGCCGCGCCGGAGGCCCCAGCCCTGAAGGGTGGCGACCATCGGCTCGGCCAGGTTGATCGACGAGGTCCAGGTGGCCAGCAACAGCAGCAGGAAAAACAACGACAGCCAGAAGGCCCCGAATGGCAGGTCGGCGAACGCCACCGGCAGGGTCACGAACATCAGCCCCGGCCCCTCGGCGGGATCCAGGCCCTGGGCGAACACCACCGAGAAGATAGCGATACCGGCCAGCAACGCCACCGTGATGTCGAGCACTGCCACGCCCACCGCGGCCCTCGGCAGGCTCTGGTGGTCCGGCATGTAGGCACCGTAGGCCATCAGTGCGCAGGCCCCCACCGCCAGGGTGAAGAAGGCATGGCCCATGGCGGCGATCAGCACCGTGGGCGTCACCGCCGACAGGTCCGGAGTGAACAGCCAGGCCAGCGCCGGGCCGAAGCCGTCGGTGGTCGCGGCGTGGCCGGCCAGTACCAGCAGCAGCAGATAGAGCAGCGGCATCAGCAAATTGTTGAGCCGCTCCAGGCCCTTGGTCACTCCGGCGGCCACCACCAGCATGGTCATTGCCAGGAACAGGGTGTGGTTGAAGGTCATCCGCCATGGGTCGGCGAGGAAAGCGTCGAACCCGGCGCCCACCTGTGCGGCATCCTGGCCGACGAAATCGCCGTTGATCGCCGAGATCAGAAACTCGATGGACCATCCCGAGACCACCGAATAGAACGACAGGATGCAGAACACCGTGAAGGCCCCGAACAGCCCCAGCCAGCGCCAGTGGCGACTGTGGCCGGCACGAGCGGCCAGGTGGCCCAGCGACTGCATGGGGCTGCGCCGTCCGGCGCGCCCGATCAGGATCTCGGCCATCATCACCGGCAATCCCAGCAGCGCCACGAAGGCCACGTAGAGCAGCAGGAAGACGGCACCGCCGTTCTCGCCAGTGATATAGGGAAAGCGCCAGATATTGCCCAGCCCCACGGCGGCCCCGGTCACCGCCAGGATGAAGGCGCGACGGCTGCTCCAGCGCTCCAGGGTTTCGTTCATCGCCTCGTCTCCGGCCTGTGATTCAAAAGGCGCCAAGCCTAGCACATTGAAACCCGGCCCCGTTGCCCGCATCTAAGGCGTGACTCTCCTTTTCGATCCGAGGTGTGCATGTCCACGAATCCGCTGCTCGACGCCCACACGTTGCCGCCCTTCGCCGAGATCAAGCCCGAGCATGTGGTGCCGGCCATCGAGACCCTGCTGGCCGAGAATCGCGAGGCCATCGAGGCACTGGTGGCCCGGGCCGAGCGCGAAGCGCCCACCTGGGAGACCCTGGCCGCGCCACTGGAGGCCCTCAACGACCGCCTGTCGCGAGCCTGGTCGCCGGTCTCGCACCTCAACGGCACCATGAACAACGAGCCCCTGCGCCAGGCCTACGAAACCAGCCTCGGCCTGCTTTCCGACTACAGCACCTGGATCGGCCAGCACGAGGGGCTGTTCCGCGCCTGGCAGGCGCTCAAGAACGGCCCTGCCTGGGCCGAGCTCGACGAGGGCCAACGGCGTACCGTCGACAACGCCCTGCGCGACTTCCGCCTCGCCGGCGTCGACCTGCCCGTCGAGCAGAAGCGCCGCTACGGCGAGATTCAGGCACGGCTGTCGAGCCTGGCCAACACCTTCTCCAACCAGCTGCTCGACGCCACCCAGGCCTGGCACCTGGACCTGGCGGACGACGCGCGACTGGCCGGGCTGCCCGAGAGCGCCCTGGCCACGCTCAAGGCCAACGCCGAGGCCAAGGGACACGAGGGCTACCGCATCACCCTGGACTTCCCCAGCTTCCTGCCGGTGATGACCCACGCCGACGACCGCGAGCTGCGCCGCGAGGTCTACACCGCCTTCGTCACCCGCGCCTCCGACCAGGGGCCCAGCGCCGGCGAGTTCGACAATGCCCCGGTGATGGAAGAGACCCTGGCGCTGCGTCGTGAACTCGCCGAGCTGCTGGGCTTCGCCACCTACGCCGACTACTCGCTGGCGACCAAGATGGCCGAATCCCCCGAGCAGGTGATCGGCTTTCTCGAGGATCTGGCCGTGCGCGCCGTGCCCCAGGCCCGCGAGGAGTTCGCCGAGCTCGCCGCCTTCGCCCGCGACGAGCTGGGCCTGCCCGCCCTCGACCCCTGGGACATCGGCTATGCCAGCGAGAAGCTGCGCGAAGCACGTTTCGCCATCTCCCAGGAGCAGCTGCGCCCCTACTTCCCCGCCCCGCGCGTGGTCGACGGCCTGTTCCGGGTGGTCGAGCGCCTCTACGGGGTCACCGTCGAAGAGGACGAGCGCGCGCCCCGCTACCATGCCGACGTGCGCTACTTCCGGATCCTTGAGGGCGGCGAGCCGATCGCCGGCTTCTATCTGGACCTCTATGCCCGCGAGGGCAAGCGCGGCGGAGCCTGGATGGACGAATGCCGAGTGCGTCGCCTCGAGGCCGGCGCGCTGCAGCTGCCGGTGGCCTACCTGACCTGCAACTTCACCCGCCCGGTGGGCGACAAGCCGGCGCTGCTGACCCATGACGAGGTCACCACGCTGTTCCACGAGTTCGGCCACGGCCTGCACCACATGCTGACGCGCCAGACCGTCGCCGACATCTCCGGCATCAACGGCGTGGCCTGGGACGCGGTGGAGCTGCCCAGCCAGTTCATGGAGAACTACTGCTGGGAGCGCGAGGGCCTGGACCTGATCGCCGGCCACGTCGACAGCGGCGAGCCGCTGCCCGAGGACCTCTTCGCCAAGCTGCTGGCGGCCAAGAACTTCCAGTCGGCGATGGGCATGGTGCGCCAGCTCGAGTTCTCGCTGTTCGACTTCCGCCTGCATCAGGAAGCCGCAGCCCCCACCGCCGCCGACATTCAGGCGCTGCTCGACGAAGTGCGCGACGCCGTCTCGGTGGTGCCTCGGGTCGAGTTCAACCGTTTCCAGAATGGCTTCGGCCATATCTTCGCCGGCGGCTATGCGGCCGGCTACTACAGTTACAAGTGGGCCGAGGTGCTGTCCGCCGACGCCTGGAGCGCCTTCGAGGAGGCCGGTATCTTCGACCCCGATACCGGGCGGCGCTTCCGCACCGAGATCCTCGAGCGCGGCGGCTCCCGTGACGCCGCCGAGCTGTTCCGGGCCTTCCGCGGCCGCGAGCCGAGCGTCGAGCCACTGCTGCGCCACAGCGGCATTCGCGCCGCGTGACGCCAGAGACCTACACCCCAGGCCGCCGGCATGCCGGCGGCCTTGCCGTTCAGGAGCCCCATATGGCCGTTCAGAAACGCTTTATCGCCGGCGCCATCTGCCCGCGCTGTGCGGAGATGGATCGCATCCGAAGCTGGGAGCAGCACGGCATTCGCTACCGCGAGTGCGTCAGCTGCGACTTCTTCGAGCAGTTGCCCATCGAGGACGAAGCGGTGCAAGAGCTCGAAACCCGCGTCAATCGCGAGCCGAGCGAGCCGCAGGCCGACGACCTGCAGGCCGTGAAGATCCTCGACCCCAAGGGCTGATCCCGGCCAACGTTCTAGCCGCCACCCGATATCCCACCGGCCGCCAGGCCGCTGTGCGGAAATCCGCACGCCTCGATCATGGTGGCGTGCGGATTTCCGGAATCATCCGCGCCGTCCGCTTTCGACCTTGGTCGAATCAATTTCCGATAACTCGTTAACCCACCTGGATTTTCTCCGTTGTGGAACACCTCTTGCTGAACCATGAGTGTCGCAAGAAGGTCCGCGCGAGCGTCGCCGGACCGACCACAACCAACAACGCAACGGAGAGACGCCATGTCCACCACCACCCGGATCCTCACCGGCACCCTGGCAGGCGCCATGCTGGTCGCCGGCAGCGCCCAGGCCGATCGCAGCGAATGGCCGGAAAGCTTCACCGTGGGCACCGCCAGCCAAGGCGGCACCTACTTCGTCTACGGCTCCGGCTGGGCCAACTTGATCGCCGACGAGCTGGGCGTGTCCGGCGGCGGCGAGGTCACCGGCGGCCCCAACCAGAACCTGGCCCTGGTGCACACCGGTGAGCTGGCACTGGGCCTGACCACCATGGGTCCGGCTGCCGAAGCGCTGGCCGGCCAGAGCCCGCTGGCGCCCGGCGTGCCGATGGACAACGTCTGCGCGCTGTTCCCGATGTACGAGACGCCGTTCTCCATCACCACCCTGGCCGACAGCGGCATCGAGTCGATCTCCGACATCCCCGACGGCGCCACCATCGGCTTCGGCCCGGCGGCCTCCACGTCCGACACCTACTTTCCCAAGATCCTCGAGGAGTTGGGCGTGGACTTCGAGCGCCGCAACGGCGGCTGGAACGACCTGGGCGGCCAGCTGCAGGACGGCCTGATCGACGTCATCGCCTTCGCCGCGGGCATCCCGGTGCCGGCGGTCAGCCAACTCGAGGTGCAAACCGACGTCAATATCATCGAGTTCACCGAGGCTGAACAGCAGCAGATCATCGACGCCTTCCCGGTGTCGGCGTTCCAGATCCCGGCCAGCACCTACCAGACTCTCGAGGAAGACGCCCGCGCGGTCTCCATGTGGAACTTCACCATCGGCGGCTGCGACTTGCCGGAGGACTTCGTCTACGAGATCACCAAGCTGAGCATGGAGAACAACGACCGCATGCGCGACATCCACCGCAGCGCCCAGTTCAGCGTGCCAGAGAACATCAAGTACAACACCGTACTGCCGTTCCACCCGGGCGCCGTGCGCTGGTACGAAGAAAACGGCTACGAGATCCCGGAAGACCAGAAGCTCTGATCCTCTGACCGTTCCGCGACCCCGCGCCGCCCTGGCGCGGGTTCGCCCGCTGCCTCATCGCCTGTTCCCCGAGGGTGACTCCCATGTCCCAGCATCCCGATCCCCGTCACGACGCACGTGACGACGAGGAGGTCACTCCCGTCGTCGCCGAGGGCGTCGACGACGACGCGGTGGAATCCAACCGCCGCCTCTACACCGGCTGGCAGTGGCTGCTGTTCGCCGCCATTGCCATCGCCTACTCCAGCTTCCATCTGATATCGCTCAACCTCTATCCGATGGAGACCTGGTCATTCCGCATCGTGCACATCTGCGGTGCGCTGATTCTCGGCTACGGCCTCTACGCCGGCACCCGCTTCGCCGAAGACGGCCGTGCCCGCTCGCCCGCCTGGCTCGGCTGGCTGAGCTATGCGCTGCTGATTCCCGCGGGCTACGCACTGTTCCAGGTGTTCATGATGCAAAGCGCCATGAACGGTGGCGCCATGCGCATCGCCCCCGAGATCGAGGCCTTCCACTACGGCTACCCGCTGATGCTGGCCACCGCTGCCGCCATCGTGCTGTCGTGGAGCTTCCGCCAGTATCGCCACCGCCTGTCGCCGGCCGATCTGGTGCTGATGGTCTGCGCCGTCGCCAGCGCCGGCTACCTGTTGGTGATGTTCAACAGCCCGCTGCGCGCGTCCACCGGCACGCCCTTCGCGCCGATGGGCATCTCCTACGCGGCGATCGCCGGCGCGGCGCTGATCCTCGAGCTGACACGCCGCGTCGCCGGCCTGGCACTGGTGGTCATCGCCGCCGTGTTCCTGGCCTACGTATTCGCCGGCCCCTACCTGCCGGGCTTCCTCGGCTATCCGGGCCTCTCGGTGGGCCGCTTCTTCAGCCAGGTCTACACCGACGCCGGCGTGCTCGGCCCGACCACCGCGGTCTCCTCGACCTACATCATCCTGTTCATCATCTTCGCCGCCTTCCTCCAGGCCTCGAAGGTCGGCGACTACTTCGTCAACTTCGCTTTCGCCGCCGCCGGCCGTGCCCGCGGAGGCCCGGCCAAGGTGTCGATCTTCGCTTCCGGCCTGATGGGCATGATCAACGGCACCAGCGCCGGCAACGTGGTCTCCACCGGCTCGCTGACCATCCCGCTGATGAAGAAGGTGGGCTACCCCGGCCGCAGCGCCGGCGCCATCGAGGCCGCCGCCTCCACCGGCGGGCAGATCATGCCGCCGATCATGGGCGCGGGCGCCTTTATCATGGCCGAGGTCACCGGCATCCCCTACACCGAGATTGCCGTGGCGGCGCTGATTCCGGCCATCCTCTACTTCCTGTCGATCTACTGCATGGTCGACTTCGAGGCCGCCCGCAAGGGCATGCGAGGCATGCGCAAGGACGAGATCCCGCTGTTCTCGAAGCTGGTCAAGCAGGTCTATCTGTTCGCGCCGATCATCATCCTGATCGCCGCGCTGTTCATGGGCTATTCGGTGATCCGTGCCGGCACCCTGGCCACCGCCTCGGCCGCCGTGGTGAGCTGGATCTCGCCCAACAAGATGGGCCCGATGGCCATCCTGCGGGCCCTTCAGCTGGCCGGCACCATGGCGATCCAGATCATCGCCGTGTGCGCCTGCGCCGGCCTGATCGTCGGCGTCATCGCCCTGACCGGTGTGGGCGCGCGCTTCTCCTCGCTGCTGCTCGGCCTGGCCGGCGTCAGCCAGCTGCTGGCGCTGTTCTTCGCCATGTGTATCTCGATCCTGCTGGGCATGGGCATGCCGACCACGGCCGCCTATGCGGTGGCCGCCTCGGTGGTCGCCCCTGGCCTGATCGAGATCGGTATCCAGCCGCTGGTGGCGCACTTCTTCGTGTTCTACTTTGCGGTAGTCTCGGCGATCACCCCGCCGGTGGCGCTGGCTTCCTACGCGGCGGCCGGCATCTCCGGCGACAATGCCATGGGCACCTCGGTGGCCTCGTTCAAGATCGGCCTGGCCGCGTTCATCGTGCCGTTCATGTTCTTCTACAGTCCGGCGATGCTGATGGAAGGCTCCTGGCTGCAGATCCTGCGGGTCGGCGTGACCGCCACCCTCGGCATCGTGCTGCTCTCGGCCGCCGTCCAGGCCTGGTTCTTCGGCCCGGTGAAGTCGTGGCAGCGGCTGGTAATGCTGGTCGGCGCGCTGTGCATGATCTATGGCGGCATCGCCACCGATGTGGCGGGACTCGCCATCGGCGCCGCGCTGGTGCTGTACCAGCGAGGTCGCCACGGCGGCGGCACGCCGCACACGGCAACCTCGAACTGACGCCGACCGTGTCTGCCAACGCAGAGGGCCCGCCATTTCGGCGGGCCCTTTTCGATGATGGACGGCACGGGAAGGGGCTCTGACAGGCCCCTTGGACTCGAAGGATCAGCCGCAGACGTTGTCCAGCACCTTCAGGGTCGGCTCGGCTTGATTCAAGGTATAGAAATGCAGCCCCGGCGCCCCGCCGTCGAGCAGCCGCTGGCACAGCCGCGAGATCACCTCTTCGCCGAAGGCCGCGATCGCGGCACTGTCATCGCCGTAGGCCTCGAGCTGCTTGCGGATCCAGCGCGGGATCTCGGCGCCGCAGGCGTCGGAGAAGCGGGCCAGCTTGGTGTAGTTGGTGATCGGCATGATACCGGGCACGATCGGCGCCTCGACGCCCAGGGCACGAGCTCGTTCGACGAAGTGGAAATAGGCGTCGGCGGTGAAGAAATACTGGGTGATGGCGAGATCCGCGCCGGCCTTCATCTTGCGGGCGAAGTTTTCCACATCGCGATCGAAGCTCGGCGCCTGTGGATGAGATTCCGGATAGGCGGCCACGGCGATCTCGAAATGGTCGCCGGTCTCCTCGCGAATGAACTCGACCAGCTCGTTGGCGTAGCGCAGTTCGCCGACTCCGCCCATGCCGGAGGGCAGGTCGCCGCGCAGGGCCACCAGGCTGTCGATGCCTTCCTCGCGATACTGGGCGAGCAGGTCGCGCAGCGCCGCCTTCTCGCTGCCGATGCAGGACAGGTGCGGCGCGGTGTTGAAGCCGGACTCGCGCACCGCTCGCACGGTGTTCAGGGTCCGGTGCTGAGTGGAGCCACCGGCGCCATAGGTCACCGAAAAGAACCGCGGCCGACGGCTGGCCAAGGCATCGCGGGCATGCATCAGCTTTTCGCGCCCGGCATCGGTGTTGGGCGGAAAGAATTCGAAGCTGATACCCAGCGGGTGCTCTTGTGCGCTCATCGATCCAGTCCTCTTGATGGAGCGGTGAAGGAGCCGCACCAATGGCGGGCGGCTGATGAATGGCCGTATTGTGACCAGCCAACGGCGCGCCGACCAATGAAAGTTTCGTCGGTCCTGTATCGATTTCTTTCATGTAGCGGCCGGGACCCACATGACTGGGACTCCAGTTGCCCGCCCCAGGCGCCTGACATCCCCGCCTCGAGCGGGCATCATGAGGCCCCGTTCGACAAGGAAGACGACGACGCATGACCCTCGATCCCTCCACCCTGATGGGTCCGCTGTGGACACTGCTGGCCTTCGTCGGCCTGGGCTGGCTGGCCGCTCGACGCCTGGCCGTCGACCCTCGTCCCATCGCCACCCTGCTGATCTACCTGATCGCCCCGCTGACCTTCTTCCGCGGGCTGATCCTCGGCGGCCCGACGCCGACCTACCTGCTGGTCACGGCGGCCCTGTTCGCCACTGCCTGCCTGGTGGCACTGGGGGTCAGCCGTCTGGCGCACCGGGCCCTGCCCGGTGAGGAGGGCGCCGTACTCGCCTTCTCCGCGGGCACCGGCAACACCGGCTACTTCGGCCTGCCGGTGGCGCTGGTACTGTTGCCCCCGTCCGGGGTGACGCTGTACCTGTTCGGGGTGCTCGGCGTGACCCTCTACGAGTTCACCCTTGGCTTCTACCTTAGTGCCCGGGGACGTTTCTCGATGCGCGACAGCCTGGCCAAGATCCTGCGCCTGCCGATGATCTACGCTTTTCTGGCCGCCCTGCTGGTCGAGGCCGCCGGCCTGGAGATACCGGCAACGATCCTGGAAGGCATGGACGTCTTCCCTCCCACCTATACCCTGCTCGGCATGATGATCATCGGCATGACCCTCGGCCGGGTCACGGTGCGGCAATTCGACTGGCGATTCATCGGCGCCTGCGTGGCGGTGCGCTACGCGCTCTGGCCGCTGCTCGCCCTGGGGGCGGTGCTCGGGCTCCAGGCCACGATGGGCCTCGCGCCGGAGCTTGCCATGGCGCTGCTGCTGGTCGGCGTGGTGCCCATGGCCGCCAACGTGGTGGTGGTGGCCATGGAGCTCGGCATCGCCCCGGAGAAGGGTGCCCTGGCGGTGCTGCTGACTACCCTCGCGGCACCGCTGCTGATTCCGCTCTATCTGGGGTGGATGCTGCCGCTGGTAAGCGGCTAGCCACGCCCCAGGTCCGGCGCCACCAGTACGCGCGCCGCGGCGGGCCGAGCCCTCAGCCGCTCCACGTAGGCCACCAGGCGCGGGGTCTCGGCGACAAGGCCCTCAGCAGCGGGCAGACCGGCGAGGTAGTCGAGCATTGGCGCAGCAATGGCATCGGCAATGGTGAAGTCATCGCCGACCAGGTAGTCGCCCTCGGCCAACTGCGCCTCCAGCACCTCCAGCGCCCGGGCCACCTGAGGCCGGGCCGCGGCCACGGCCTCCTCGCGCACGGCCCCGCCCTCGCCCTTGGGAAACACGAACTCCAGCAGGTAGCGCCGAACCAGGGCCTGGTCCACGTAGCCGGCGAGGATGCCGGTCCACTGATCGACTCGCGCCCGGGCCCAAGGATCCGCGGGCTGAAGGGCGGGGCCGTCGAAGGCCGCATCCAGATAGCGGCAGATGCTCGGCGTCTCGATCAGGCGGCGGTCATCGTGCAGCAGGATCGGCACCTTGCCGAAGGGGTGCAGGGCAAAATGCTCGGGCGAATGCATGGCCAGGGGCCGGCCATCGACCTCGGCGCCCAGGGTATAGTCGATGCCCTTTTCCTCGCAGCAAAGCTGCACGCTGCGTACGAAACTGCTGAACTGGGGGCCGACGATATGTACGGAAGCGGTCATTCTGCGTCACTCCTTGTTGTGGGAATGATCGCAGGCTAGTTCGCCACACCATATGTTCAAGAACATACGGTGCCCCTGTGCCACTCTGGAAGCCCTGACCATAGAGCCCCGGCCCCACCATCAGCGAAGGAGGTTTCCCCATGCCATGGAGCGCCGACCAGAAGCCCCGTACTCGACGCCAGATCCTCGACGCCGCCGCCACCCTGTTCACCCGCCACGGCTTCGAGGGCGCCAGCATCGACGACGTGATGTGTCAGGCCGGCCTGACCCGCGGCGCCTTCTACGCCCACTTTGCCTCCAAGGGCGAACTCTATGCCGAAGCGCTGGGCCACGCCGCCCGTAGCAGCGTGACGCGTCTGAATGACGCCGAGCCTCATGAGCGCGTGCTCGGCTATCTGAGCGAAGGCCATCGACGCGGCGACGACGTCAACTGTCCGCTGGCCTGCCTGGTCAGCGACGTGGCGCAACAGGACGAGCGGGTGCGCGCCGCCTATACCCGGCTGTTCGCGGGCTTCGTGGCCCATTGCCAGCCCGCCGGCGAGGACCGCCGGCGATCCCTGCAGCGTGCGGTCACCATGATCGGCGGCATGGCCATCGCGCGCACTCTCAGTGACGACGCCCTTGCCGAAGAGGTCCTCGACGCCTGCCGCGACCTGGCCGGGGCCGCGAGCGACTGACACCCCGCGGCTCAGCAGCCGCGGGCGGCCGGCTCGGCCGTAGCCGGCACGACCTCGTCGGGCCGGGCAACTCGCTCGACGACGGGTTCGCGGGCAATCACCGCGCCACGCCAGTCGATCAGCTGCAATCGGCCGTCCGGCGTTTCCAGCAGCGCCGTGCAGTGCTCCACCCAGTCGCCATCGTTGCAGTAGAGCACACCGTTGCGCTCGCGGAAGCCGGCCTTGTGGATATGGCCGCCGACATAGCCATCGAGCCCTTCCCGCGCCGCCTGATGCAGGGCGGCCTGCTCGAACTGGGCGACGTAGCGCTGTGCCGCACCGACTCGGCGCTTCAGCGCACTGGCCAGCGACCAGTAGGGCAGCCCGAACAGGCCACGGGCTCGATTGCACCAGCGATTGAGCGCCAGCACGAACTGGTGCATGCCGTCGCCCAGCGCCAGCATCCAGGGCGCGATGCGCACGTGGGTGTCGAACTCGTCGCCGTGGCTGACCAGCAGCCGCCGGCCATCGGCGGTGACGTGGATGGCGCGTCGCTCGATGCGCACTCGATGGACGCGCAGGCCGCATAGCCGGCGCAGGGCGGCGTCATGGTTGCCGGGAATGTAGATGATCTCGCAGCCGCCGCGGGCCAGCCGCAACAGCCGCGCCGCCAGGCGCTGCTGGTCGGGCGGCAGCACCGCCCGCTTCTGCATGGCGATCAGGTCGACGATGTCGCCGACCAGATAGAGGCGCTCGGGGCGCACTCGGCGCAGCAGGCTGGCCAGCAACGCGGCCTGGCAGTCCCGGGTGCCGAGGTGAATATCGGACACGAAGAGGGTGCGGGCGGTGGGGGTCGGCATGGGATGGTCTCCTGACGATGCCCCACCAGCCTGCTATACCGCCATGACGACGCTGTGGCGCCAGGGTGACGATCCCGTGTCGCTGGAAGCTGGAAGCTGGAAGCTGGAAGCTGGAAGCTGGAAGCTGGAAGCTGGAAGCTGGAAGCTGGAAGCTGGAAGCTGGAAGCTGGAAGCTG
>NZ_JACHXM010000048.1 GCF_014192055.1 Halomonas organivorans
TCAGCAACGTCAAGTTCCAGGACGGAGAGCAGGTAGCCGATCAATCAGACAGGAATGCGGCCTGACCGCCATCCACCAGATTTGACGATAACTCCAGTGCCTCGCGTCGTCATGGAGCGAGCATCGGGATCGGTCAATGAGACCTGCTGATCAGGCGCCTGGGTTCTTTGTATTTCAATGGCTTGTAGCCGCCGAACTTCCTCGGTTAGGGCGGCGATCTTTTCCTTCACCTGCGCCGTCTGCGCTTCTGTGACAGCGGGGGTACTTTGGTCAGCTGAGTCGAGTTGGCGTAGGTATCGCTCGATGCTCTTCTCGATTTCCTCGGCGCGCCGTTTCATCTTGGCAAACGTAAAGTTGCGGTCTCGGTTGTTGACCGCCTTGAACTTGCTCCCATCGATGGCCACGATCGCTTGTGAGAAGAGCCCCAGACGCCGGCATAGCACGACAAAATCTCGGCAGGTGGCGTGGATCGCCTTGCCGTTGTGCTTACGGAAATCGGCAATCGTCTTGAAGTCCGGTGCCAAGCGCTCTGTCAGCCACATCAGCTCGACATTGCGCTGCGCCTCGCGCTCCAGGCGGCGGCTGGATTGGACACGATTGAGGTAGCCGTAGAGATAGATTTTCAGGAGTACAGCGGGGTGGTAGGCGGGCCGGCCGGTGGCATGGGGATCGATACCTTTGAAGCCGAGTTGTCTGAGGTCGAGCGCCTCGACGAAGGCCTCGATGGCTCGGACCGGGTTGTCCTCTGAGACGAAATCATCCAGAAGCTCAGGGAACAACGTGGCTTGAGAACGGGACTCCCCTGAAACGAAACGCTTCATCAGCACCTCCACGAGCTGTCACGGGTAGAGTATAGCGGGAGCCTCGTTTTACACGGCCTCGGCCAGAAGCGGTCCTTAAGACCTGAGGAATCCCCACGAACTTCGGCTATCTGTCGCATAAGGCCTGCTCCCTGACCTCCCCCCGTAGGCTTGCCTGAAGCGCTTTCCAGGAGGGCCAAGGGGCAGCACCGACACGATGACGTCGTAGCCATTCCAGGCCCAACCGCCACACGGACAGCACGTTTCGGTGCCGGATGCTGTTGCTCTGATAGCGCCGCTGTTGGCCGCTGTCACGGACATGCAGGCCGGCCACCATCACGGCGACATTGGCCAGCATCGCGATCAGCAGCAGGATCTCGATGCGCTTGCCCTGGCGGGACTGGTGCATACCGAAGCCCAGCCCGAACAGGGGACTCTTGACGTCGCGGAAGCCTTCCTCGATCTGCATGCGCTGTCGGTAGATGGCCACCAGCTTGTCCGCCAGCGCTGAGCGGTCCGGCAGATTACTGACCAGCACCCAGGGTTCCTTCTGCCGCCGGGCGATCGCCCGACTGCCGCTGTCCTGGGAAACCTGTCCACGCTTGTTGCGATGCTTGCGCCCCTGCGGCGGCCGATGATAGAGCACCATCCGGGTGGTGAGCGGATTGCTTTCGGCAATCTGGACGAGCCCCAGGGAACGCGGTACCGATGTCGCTTGCCGAAACAGCGTCTCCACGGCCTGCCATGCTTGCCCCGGTGCTTGGTAGCGGGTGGGACAGCGAACCCGGCCGACGTAGTACCAGCCGCGCGCCTCGACCGCCCGGAACCACGGGTTACGGAAGCCGGCATCGGTGACCAGGATTGGCGTGGCGCCATCGGGCAGGATCTCGGCAAGGGCGTCCAACAGGTATGTTTCACAGCGGGGACAGCTGTCCTTGTGATGGACCTTCTCGAAGATCGGCAGCGATCGCCCGGCAAACGGCACGGCGGCGCGTAGCAGGAATTGCCGGCCACGATCATCGATCGGCGACCAGTCCCAGAATCAGCGGGCGCGTGGTGTGGCCGATCAGCAGCGTCGCCACGAGCCAATAGAACAGCGGCCGCTCCTGGTGCAGATGAGGGTTGCCCAGCAACCGATCGGCCCGCTTGATGGTGTGCTTGGTGTCGGCGGGCCCCGGTAAGGCACGCCCCAGGGCGGTCAAGCCAAGGCGGCGCTCACCTAACAAGGCCCCGACCATGTCGAGCAGTGCCTGCAGGCGTGTGGCATGGATCGAGGGGAGTGATGACGTCAGCAGAGTATGCAAGAATCGAGGGGCCTGCATGGGTCTCCTTTGGCATATTGTTGGTTTGGCGACTTACAACATGCCGGCCCATGCAGGCCTTTTCAATCATATCATGCTGATTTTCTTATCTATTTCTTGGGGATCCCTCAGGGTTGGATGGCCATTTCAACCATTCAATCTGGATACCCGAAATATTGCTCATCAAAATAACGGTGAAGATCACCTACGCCGGTCGCGGCACCCACAACGGCAACGCCCGGCCATCGGCCAGGCGGATTCACTGGCGGCATATGCTAGCGGATAAACTGGTCGACGAAGTTGCCGCCGAGCCCGTTCTCCTCGTAGTGCGCGCGACACTTAGCGATACGCGTGAATACGTCGTCGTAGCCGACATTGTTGCCGTCCGGGTCTACGTAAATCATCGCACCGTTGACCTGGAACATGGTAATCATCTCATCCACGTGGGGATCGACGACCAGCGTATGGGTCTCGCCGGGCGCTTCGTAGACGTAGCCACCTTCGGTGGCGACCCAGTTATGCTCAAGATAGCGCCATTCGCCCTTGAGCACGAAGCCGTGCACGGCCTGGGGATGGCGATGGCGCGACAGCACGCCGGACTTGCGCACGCGCAGCAGGTTCATCCAGTAACCGCTCGAGGCCGACAGGCACAGCGGGCGGAACCAAACGTTCTCCTCCACCGGAACCCATACCCGCTCATCTTCGGGGATAGCCTGGGGAATAACCAGTTCCATCGACGCCTCGGCCGGCTGCGCGTGGCGATAGGGCTGCCACTTGTCGTTTGCCGGGGTCGCCGGCGCTTGCTGTGAATGGCTCATGGTTCGGTCTCCTTTTGATTTATACGCTAGAATAGCCGCCGTCGACGGGCAGGATAGCCCCGGTGACGAAACGGGCTTGGTCAGATAGCAGGAACAGGACGACGTCGCCGATCTCGTCGGGTTCGCCCCAACGCCCCATCGGCGTACGCGCGAGAATCGCGCCCGAGCGCTCGTCACTCTCCATCAGTGGTCGGGTGAGCTCGGTGGCAATCCACCCCGGTGCCACGGCGTTGACGCGAATGCCCTGTACCGCCCAGGCTGCCGCCAGGCTCCGAGTCAACTGCGCTATCCCCCCCTTGGATGCGGCATAGCCGGGTGCGGTGGCGGAACCGAAGTACGAAAGCATTGAGGCGGTGTTGACTATGGCACCACCGGCTTCGGTCAGCTTGGCCTCGGCCGCGTGACAGATGCGCAGCGTGCCGGTGAGGTTCACCTCGACGGTCCGCGCGAAATTGCCAGGTTCGAACTCGCTGCCACCGCGCTGGATGATACCGGCGCAGTTGACCACGGCGTCCAGGCGCTCGAAGGAGGCAATCAGGGCGTCCACCTGCTCCTGGGAGGTCACGTCTAGTTGCCGGGGCGTGATGCCCTCGAACGCCAAGAAATCGCCGACCTCCTCCTCGTTCACACCGGTGGCGACGACATTGTAGCCGCCCCGTGCCAGCGATCTCGCGACTCCCGCACCGATGCCGCGGGTGCCACCTGTAACCAATGCATATTTCATCCGCTGTTCTCTCTGTCTCGTCTCCAGGGCGCGTAGCTTTGGTCATTCGACGCTCTCGTCGTCGCTCGGGGCATCGCACACGTCCACTGAAAATGGTCCTAACGCCGGGCCGCTGCCGGCCACCGTAGTCCGTCGAAAGGCGCGCCGGTACTTAGCCATGTCGTAGCGTGTCGCACGATGCAGCAACACGCGGTTGTCCCACATCACCAGATCGTTCTCGCGCCAGCGGTGGCTGTAGGTGAACTCGGGGCGAGAGGCATACTCGTTGAGCCACTGGTGCAGCGCTTGGCCGTCTTCGAGGCCCATGCCGCTGATCTCGTTGCCAGCGTTGACAGTGAAGAACAGCGAGCGCCGGTAGCCGCGATCGGGGTGTACGCGGACCAGCGGGTGCGAAACCGGTGGCACGGCGTCGCGTTCGAAGGCGGTAATGGGGGGCAAGGCGGGAAATAGCCGGCGGCCGAACTCGTAGTAATGGACCATGTGCAATGGTTCGAAGCGGCGCTTTTCGGCCTTGGACAGGGCGTCATACGCGGCCAACATGTTCGAGAATTCGGTCTCGCCGCCTTCGGCCTCGTCGGGCAACACTTCGGTGCTGTACATCACTGAGGCGAAGGACGGGATGTAGCGATAGGAGCTGTCTGTATGCCAGCGCGCATTGACCTTCTGGAATAGTACTTTGGGGTCCTCTTCGGGCAGGTGCTCGCCCTCGACAGAGGTGTTGGCAACATTGTAGAAAGTCTTTGCTGACTTGGTCTTGTCCTCCTCGGGGAATATCTCCAGTTCGCCCCAGAGCCGAGTAAAGGCCAGGTGCGCCTCTTCGTCCAGTACTTGGTCGCGAAAACAGACCACGTGGTACTTGTGGAAGACCTGCTCAATCGCCGCGAACGTCGCGTCCGAAAGTGGCTTGGAGAGATCGACACCGATGACCTCGGCACCGAACGTGGGCGTCAGCGGATTTACGATGAATTCTTGAGCTGCTTGCAGATCTTGAGTTGCCATGACGATTCTCCTTCTTTGAAAGTATGTCCTAAACGCAGTTGGCTATTGTTCGGAGCGACATCCGCAGCGTCCGAAGCGGATTGAATCCTGTCCACTATATAGACATTAATCCATTATGTAGATACTTCTAGCGACAGCCTACGCACTTGTCAAGCAAGCTATCGCGTCTCGTGGGCTATTCGTGGAAGTGAGCCGAGCAAGCGCCGACGACGGCGTTCTGTCCGGCCCATTTGGGGTCTGCTACCAGCTCGGTCCGCTCATCTGATCGGGTAGCCATAGCACCAGATCGGGATACAGGATAACCAGAAGCAGAGTGACCAATTGCATGACGATGAACGGCAATACGCCGCGATACATGTGTTTCAGCGTGATATCCGGGGGCGCGATGGCACGCAAATAGAAGATCGAAGGCGCCATCGGCGGCGTTAGGTAGCTAGTCTGCAGCACCACCAGGAAGGCCACCGAGAACCAGATCGGATCCACGCCGAAGCTAGTGACGATCGGCATCGCCAGCGGAATCAGGATCAGCACCACGGAAATAAGATCGAGCAGGAAGCCGGCGATGAACGCCAGGATCAGGATCACCGCCACCGCACCGGAACCGGAGAGTCCCAGATCGGCCAACAGCGACTGCACCCCGGTCATGCCCCCGGAGGCGAAGAACACACCGGCAAACATGTTGCCACCGAGCACGATCAGCAGGATCATCGCGGTAATCGAGGCCGTACGCTGCATGGAACTCCATAGGATCCCCCAAGAGAGTTTACGGTAAATGAGGGCGAGAATGATCGTACCCGCTGCACCGCAGGCCGCCGCTTCGGTAGGCGTCGCCAGGCCCAGCAGAATGGTACCAAGCACGGTGAAGATCAGCGCCATAGTCGGGGCCAACGCGATGATCGTCATGCGCAACTTCTTGCCTAAGCTCAGGTCAGGACCTTCTTCTTCCTCACGCGGCGCCACCTGAGGCCTGAATAACGCAATGCCGACCACATAGAGCATGAACAGCACGGCCATGATCAGTCCAGGGAACAGCAACCCAGCGAATAGGTCACCGACCGACACGCCGGCCACCGGGCCCAGCACGACTACGGTGATCGACGGCGGAATCACCGTCCCCAGCGAGCCACTGGCACAGATCGTTCCCGATATCAGGCTCTTGTCGTAGGCGTGCTTGAGCATGACCGGTACCGCAAGCATGCCAATCACTGTCTCAGTCGCCCCAACCACGCCACTCGATGCAGCAAAGATCGTACCCAGCAGGATGGCGCTGAGAGCCAAGCCGCCCGGTACCCGGCGCGTCCATATATGCACCACGGCAAACAGGCGCTCGGCGATACCGGAGCGTTCCAGCATAGCGCCAATGAAGATGAACAGCGGCACCGCGGCGAGCACCGAATGTGTGGCCACGTCATCGACCTTGGACAGCAGTTGAAAGATGACGCTGTCGCCGAACTGGAAGAAGCCGGCTACCAATGCGACTGTGATCATCGAAAAGGCGATCGGAAAGCCGGTGAGCAACAACAACATCAATGCCGGGAACATCGCAAAGCCGAGATAATCGCTCATGCATGCTCTCCGAACGGTCTTCCCGTAAATAGACTTATCGCCGACTTGACGATCTCGACCAGCACCTGCAATGCCAAGACAAGAAAGCCCACGAACCAGGCTGTATAGACCGGCCAGACTACCGGGCTCCATGCCGACTTGCCGGTGACTTCACCACTGTGGTAGGCATCAATGACGCTTTCGAAGAGTTCCAAGGTCATCCACCACACGGCAATACCAAATAGGCAATAGCCGATCACGTCGACCACCGCCTTGCCGCGCTGCGGGAGCTTGGCATAAATTAGGTCGACACTGACGTGCTGTCTCATCTGCAACGCATAGGCCATGGCCAGCGTAAAGATGGAGCCCATCAACATGTAGCTGATTTCGTAAGCCCAGAAGGTCGGGCTCCCCAGCACGTAACGGCTAAATACCTCGTATACCAGGGCGGCGATCAGCGGGATCGTCAGGACCGACGCAACCATCCCGGTAAGTTTCGATAGGCGTTCCAACATCCGTATGAAAAGCATGATTCTGTTCCACACCGTTGACTTGGGTTATGCACAAACGTGCCCTTGGCGTCGTAGCGCAGGTTGAATGCCGTGCCGATACGCCGACACGGCTCGCTGGGTTACTTGGCAAGGCGACCAATGGGTAGGCGGTACTTGTCCCAAGAAGCAAGTTCCTGCTTGAAGTCACGCATTGAAGTGAGCACCTTATCGAACCAGGGATTCTCGGCCGCCTGCTCATTTTCCCACTCACGGGTCACTGAGAGCGCCTTTTCAATGAATGCCGGGTCCAGATCGACGATTTCATTGGGCCCCTCCTCAAGCTCGCGGAAGGCCTCCAGATCGGCGGCCGAGCTGCTCAGCCAGCTTTCGTAGACACTGAGCTTGCCTGCCATCACCAGCATCTGCTGATCGTATTCGGAGAGTTCGTTCCAAGCGTCTTGGTTGACCTGGCATTCGAGGAAGCCGCCGGGGTTCTGGATTCCCGGTACGATCACGTACTTGGCGACGTCCTGCAGGCCGGTGGGCCTGTTGATTTCCGGCGTACCCCACTCCGCGGCGTCGATCACGCCTCGTTCCAGGGCGCTGTAGACTTCGCTGCCCGGCATCACTACCGTAGAGGCACCGAGGCGCGAGGCTATTTCGCCCCAGGCGCCGGCCGTGCGTAGCTTGAGGCCCTGAAAATCCTCGAGGGTCTCTACCTTCTTTGTCGAGTGCAGGAAGATATCCGTGCCCAGCACCGCGCAGGGATAGGAGACGACGCCAAACTCCTCTTCGCGCCATTGCTGCCACAGCTCGAGACCGCCACCTTCATAGATCCATAGCATGTAGCCTTCCGGTGTCAAACCACCGGCATAGCCTGCGAAGAGCACACCGGTGGTGTCGATGCCCCAGTCGTAACCCATCCAGTTGTTGCTGATCTCGGCGGCACCCCGGCTCACCCCCTCAGTGACCTTCAACGCGCTGTAAAGTGTACCTGCGGGATAGACACTGATGTCGACGCGGCCGTCGGTGAGCTGTTCAACCCGCTTGGCGTAATTCTCGACGTCACGCTCCAGCCACGGGCCGCCGCTCCACGGCGTGGCCATCTTCCAGCTCACTTCTTCAGCTTGGACACCCCCCGAGGTGATAGCGAGGCTAGCGGCGATGCCCAGGGCTGCGAACGGTTTCTTAATTTCATGGTGCATTGTGTGTTCCTTCCATTTTTCGCTAAGAATTGTCTTTGTTGGTGAGGAAACTGGCGGCATAAGCATCGGTCGCCGTCACGAGAGTTACTGCCAACATGTCGACCATGATGTGAACATTTATCCATAATGTGGCCAAGCTAGCATCCGACTTATGGGAAAGTCAATACGGCTTGGTTGGTTCATGTGTCGCTTACGCAACTGAAGCCTAGCCAGCAGAGTGTTGACGCATCTGCTCGAGCTGGAGCATGGCCTCGGTAAGCTCGTCCTCGGATAGCGGGCGTTCGAAATTGCGTGTATGCGGCGCCTTGTGGGTCAGGGACGAGATGGTGCGCAGATCGTCGGCACTGGGCTTGGGCAGGCCTAACTCGGCGAGACTGGTTGGCAGTCCTACCGCCGCATAGAAGGCGAACTGATCGGCCATGAAGGCCGCCGAGCGGTTCTCCAGGACGAACTGGACCAGTAGCGCATAGGCTACTTGGCGGCCGTGTAACGCCTCCGCGGTGGCCGGCAGCGCGCTCAGTCCACGAGTCATGGCATGCGCGATTGACAATCCGCTGCCCTCAAAGCCCAGCCCGGCGAGCAGGATGCAGGCCTCGATCACCTTCTCGAAGGACTCGTCGGGCTTGCCACTGCCGGCGACGGCCAAGGCATCGACGGCATGCTCGCGCAGCACCTGCTCGCAAACGTTCGCCAGGCTGACCGCGGCTAGGGTGGCACGTCCGCCGAACATGTTCGGTCTTCCCGCCCCGACACACTGTGCGGCCTCGTAGCGCTTGACCAAGGCATCGCCGATCCCTGAAACCAGCAGGTGGCGCGGAGCGCCGGCGAGAATCTGGGTGTCGACGATCACTGCGTCGGGATTGCGCGGCACACGCTCGGCGGAGAGTAGTTTGTGATCGTCGTCGTAGAAGATGAATATCCGGCTGGTGGGGCCGTCGTTCGACGCCGCCGTCGGCAGCGTCACCAGCCTCGCACTCATTGCGCGGCTGACCGCCTTACCGGCGTCGATACCCTTGCCGCCGCCCGCCGCGATGACTACGTCCGCACGGTGATCGCCGGCCAGCCTTGCGACGTTGGCGGGGGTCACCTCGCCGACGAGAGGTGCCGAGGCGAACGCCACCCCCACGCTCGTCAGCAGTTTGGTAAGTTGCGGCGTGAGCATGCGTTCGACGGTGGGGTCCGCGACCAGCAGGGCGCACTTTCCCAGGTTTGCCACAATGTCAGCGATACGTTCGATCGCCCCAGGGCCCTGCAAATAGAGGTTGGGGGCGCCGAGTATTCTCATAGTGTTAGACACGGTTCTCTCCACTGCAGCCCGGTGCTCAAAGAGGGGGCCGGGCTTTGGCTATTTCGATCGAGTTGGCGGGATCCGAGACGGTGGCCCTCTTGAGGTTGCGCTTCCAGCGCAGATCGTCGAAATCCCGGCCGCGATGCATCGTGCAGCGGTTGTCCCACATCACCAGATCGTGCTTGCGCCAGCGGTGGGTGTAGACGAACTGACGCTGGGTTGCGTGTTCGATCAACTCAGCCAGCAACGCCTGGCCCTCGGAATCAGGCATGTCAACGATGCGTGCCGCATGCGCAGCCAGGTAAAGCGACTTGCGCCCGCTCTCGGGAATCGTGCGCACCAGGACCTGCCGTGCGGGTGGCAGTGCCTGGCGTTCCTCATCGGAGAATTCGGTGTAACCGATCTTGGCTCGCGAGTGGAAGATCGAATGTTCAACAATGTAGCCCTCGAGACGCTCACGGGTAGACTCTGGCAGGGCATCATAGGCCGCGCGCTCGTCGGCGAACTCGGTCTGTCCGCCGATCGGGGCGATCTCGCGGGCATACAGCAGCGAGGCCCGCGCTGGCACATGATGAAAGGAACTGTCGGTGTGCCACAATTGGTTGCCGAGGTGGAACATCCGCGCGCGGCTCCCCTTGCCCCAGACTTCGTTCTGCTGATTGAGGTTGGAGACGTCGGCGAGTTCGGAGCGCTCCGGCTTGCCCCCGCCATCGCGGTTACGATAGGAGGCGATCGTCGGGTTCTCTCCTTCCAGCGACCCGAATTCGCGGGCGAAGTTGACATGCTGGTCAGTGGTCAAGTGCTGATCGGGGAAGACCAACACCGCGTATTTCCAGAAGGCCGCCTTGATCGCTTCCCGGTCCTCGTCCGACAGGGGCTGCGACAGATCGACGTCGCCCACCTCGGCAACGAAGTTTTCATTGACTGGATAGATGCTGATAGCCATGGGCTCTCTCCCTCGATACACCGTGCTTGTGATTGAAATTGATAGGCACAATATCGGTCAGCGTCGGTGCATCGCCTTTTCACGAGATTGGCGGAGCTCTGCTTTCCGACTTGACCACAATGTGGTTTTAATGCCATAATATGGAAAGCTTGGAGTTAAGCATCACGATTCAGCGGGAGTCAACAAAACTGCGTTAGACTTTCGGCGTACAGCGAATCGTCCAAAGCATTCAGGCCAGGCAAGCGCCAGCCTGGATCAAGGTGGTGATTGCAGTAAACGCTAGCTTCAGCAATAACGAATGCACGGCAGGCGTAGCACCTGAGCAAGGCACTTACGGAAGCCGGATTCACGCGTCACAAAGGGCCTGCCGGTGGGTCGTATGATGACGATGCAACGCTTTCGGATGCAGAGGGTGAGCCTCCCGCACGGTATGGCTATCAGGGCCGCCGCCGCAAGAACAGCGCTACCCCAGCTGCCTGACAGATGATGAATGAGATGTGGTTGCCGGCATTTCTGATGTCGATGGCTATCGCGGCACGCCCCATCGTTACTCCCGGCGCCTGTTGGTCGATCCCTGCTGCTATGTGGTCCGTAGCGAATGCTCCTGGCGCATGCTGCCGAAGGCCTTTCCTCCATGGCAGAACGTGTATCGCACCTTTCGTCGATGGAGCGAACGTGGCAAGTTTAAGCAGACGCACGGGCGGTCACGCGCTCAATGGCGGGAACGTGAGGGGCGTGACCCGATGCCCAGTGCAGCCGTTCTGGATGACCAAACGACACGGCATTCACCGCACAGGGGAACGAGTGGATACGATGCCGGACAGAAGGTCAAAGGTCGCAAACGTCATGTCCTCGTCGCCCCCTTGGGGATGGTGCTTGCCGTGAGTGTGACGGCAGCCAATGTGCAGGGCCGAGACGTTGTTCACTCTGTCATGACGAACGGAATGGAAAAACATGCTGTAATATCAACGACTTTTTCCGATACGGGCTATACAGAGCGCTTCGCTCAGACGATCAACCAACTGCACGGGATTTAGGTCGAAGTCGTTGGTTTTGTGATGCTTCCGAAGCGGTGGGTCGTTGAGCAAACCCATGCCTGGATCGAGAAGGCCCGCCGACTGGTGATGCATCATGATCGACGTATCGATGTTTCCGAAGCCTAGATATGGCTGGCGGCTGGCCGTCAGTTGCTCAGCCGATTAACTGGAACGGCTTGAGTTTGTAAACAATCTATAACGTACGGAGTGAAAATGTCGCAAGCTACCCACAGAACCAAGCCCCATGTTCAAGGCACCGCATCGTTCTCCAAGTTCATGAATGTGTTGCAGGCGATCGCCGATTCATCCGACGCCGACATCGCACAATTGTGCAAGATGGTGCCTTACCCACGTCCGACGATCTATCGTCTGGTGTCCGCGCTGATTGCGGAAGACCTGGTGGTTGAGGACAAGGACCGCGGTACCTTCAAACTGGGTACTCGGCTGATCAGTCTTGCCATGCGCGCCAGGGAGGGACACGACTTGAGCAGTATCGCGCACCGCCATATCGCCGAGCTTCGCGACATCACCGGCGAGACCGTACATCTCGCCGTTCCCAGCGGACTGGAAATGGCCTATATCGATAAGCTCGAAAGTCCACAGACCGTACGCATGGTTTCGCGCATTGGCACGCGGGTCACGCTGCACTCGACCTCAGTCGGAAAAGCCTATCTTGCAGCGCTCGATTCTGCCGTGCGCGACGATATCCTCTCACGAATCCAATTGATCCGGCAGACTAAGCATTCGATCACCGATCCCGAGCGTCTGAAGGCCGAGTTGGATGAGACCCGTCGGCGAGGCTTCTCGATCGATCAGGAAGAAAACGAACTGGATATTCATTGCTTTGGCGCGGCGATTCTCGATCGTGATGGCCAGCCGGTGGGCTGCGTCAGCGTCAGCGTTCCCAAGTATCGCTATGCTGCCATCGACACCTCGCTTTTTCAGAACGCGATACGCGAGACTGTTAACACTATTTCCGAAAGCCTGTAGTCCCCGGTGTCAGGATGAGTGTTGAGCTCTCTGATATCGGGTTCTTAGAAACCGACCAAAGGGACGGAAGGGGATGCTCATGCCCGCTACTCCGAGGAACGCTAACAAGCCGTGGTTTCCAATCTGCCCACCTCACAGCTGACCCTGCAAGAAGTGGTGGAGCAGGAAGGGATCTCACTGGGCACCGTCTACAAGTGGCGCAAGGAGGCACGTGCTGAGGGTCGCTGACTGCCGGATGCCCTGGGAAAGAGGCCAATGGTTGGTCTCCCGAGACATATTTAGCGCCGCCACCTCTGGGCCCACTCCCTCTCACTGGGTCGTTGAGGAGTCTACGCCATGGCTCGTCAGCCTTCTCCCCGCCGCCAGTCGCAGCAAGGTACAGGTAGTGCACCCTGACGCAGCGGCCATCGATATCGGTGCACGTTTTTATGAGGTGGCCACGACCTACCATGTCACGGCGGTGAACCAGGTGTGAACAGGGATGCAGAGCGCCACGAGGCGCCTGGAAGTCATGCAGTGATGAAAGAGGACTGCCGTTGGTCTGTCGCAGCAGACCATAGAAGCTGAGGGCAGCTCAGCTTCCGTTACGGGAGCAAGAGCTGTAAGCAGCCCTGACAGCTCGGAGTCGTGCCAGCACTGCCAGATGGTGCGGGCTCTGCTAGCGAGACAAGACGGTGCACAAGAAAAGCGACACAAGCTCGAGTTGTTGGCTGAATGCGCTCCTGAGCTGGAAGAGTTGCTAGCCTGGCAGGGGATGTCGGCGGTAGGTCGAGAGGTCTGATGATGGCTTCTATGGACAATCAAGCCACAATCAGGCTTCCCCTCATCACCTTCCTTGATGTTGAGGCATCAGGGCTCCTGCAGCAGGATAGCTATCCCATCGAGATCGGCTGGGCCGATACGCTGGGCAACAGCGATTCTTTCCTGATCCGTCCATTCGATACCTGGCCCTACTGGGACAGACATGCCGAGGCCTTGCATGGCAACACGCGTAGCCAGCTACTGGAGGAAGGTATTCCCGTGGCTGAGGCCGCTCATCGGTTGAATGAGATGCTGGGTGTCGAGACCGTCTACTGCGATGCGTGGGAATACGATGGCTTCTGGCTGAGCCGCCTATTCGAGGCGGCAGGGGTAGAGCGCTCGTTCACACTAGCTGATGTTCACCAACTGTACGGAGTGCTGGGAGCTGAGCGTACGGACCTGCTGGTGGACATCGTCAGAGAGATACCGACGCCACACCGCGCGCGGGAAGATGCCGCTCGGGGGCGAGAGCTACCGGCTGAAGCAGAAGACGCTCAGCTGACGGTCACGGGTGGGTCAATTTTGTTGACCGCTGGTGGGTCATTTCTATGTAAGCAATGGGATGGAGTCCTCCCCACCCTACTCCGGCGTCGTTGCGCCACACTGGTGGGTGAGTGCATCACAGACCAGCTTGAGAGTGAGGAGAACTCCCCATGAACATTAGTCGGGTCGGCGTCGATATCGCAAAGTCAGTTTTTCACGTCCACGGCGTGGATCGCCATGACCAGGTGCAATGGCGAGGCAAGTACTCACGGGACAAGTGGCTGAACGCCATTGCCAATCGCGTCCCTGTCAGTGCCGAGATCGGCATGGAGGCGTGTGCCTCCGCCCACCACTGGGCGCGTGAGCTGCAGGCGCGCGGCTATCACGTCAGGCTGATTGCTGTCCAGTTCGTCAAGCCCTACGTCAAGAGCAACAAGAATGACCGTGTCGATGCCGAAGCCATCTGTGAAGCCATGAGCCGGCCGAACATGCGCTTCGTGGCGGTCAAGACGGTAGACCAGCAGGATGTCCAGGCGGCACATCGGATCCGTGAAGAGCTGGTTCATCAACGGACGGCCAAGGCCAATCAAATCCGCGGCCTGGTTGGCGAATACGGGATAGTGGCGCCCGTCGGTATCGGCAAGCTTCGGGCTGCGCTGCCCCGTTGGCTGGAAGATGCCGAGAATGGGCTGACCGATGCCTTCCGTATGCTGCTGGCCGGTCTTGCCGAGGATCTCCGTCACCTGGATGATCGCATTGATACGGTCACGGCGAATATCGAAAATCAGGTGCAGACTGACCCGGTGGCGAAGCGCTTGATGACATTGCGGGGTGTTGGCCCGCTGACGGCAAGCGCGCTATCCGGCGCCCTGGGGGATGGTCAGGCATTTAGTCGCGGCCGGGACTTTGCCGCCTCGCTGGGCCTAACACCTCGCCAGCATAGCACCGGTGGACGAGACCGCCTGCTGGGCATCAGCAAACGTGGTGACAGCTATCTTCGCAAACTATTGGTGCACGGTGCCCGAGCCGTTCTGCGTCATGCCGTGGGCAAGGACGATGGGTTGAGCGACTGGGTTCAGCGGTTGTCCGAGCGGAAGCATGTCAACGTAGCTATCGTCGCCCTCGCCAACAAGACGGCACGTATTGCCTGGGCGATAACGCGCCGGGGTGTAGCCTACGATCCCACCTTGGCTTCGCAGGCTGCGTAAAAATAGTAGCACTCTGTATTTCACGATTTTGTTCACAGAGGTGATCCACCACCACGATTGCTGAGCATGCTGCTAGATGGCGAACAGGTCGAACCGACGTCAGAAAACCCCTGTGGAGCGCTGAGCCATAGAGCTCGTGTAAGCGAATGGGAGCTGACGTGCGGATAGCCCATCAGGGTCCGATGCCATTGGCGTCATTTACGAGACCGGATATACGTGTGCAGTCGTACCGACCGATCATCGCGCCTCATGCTGGCAAACGGGGAGGACTCCATAGTGCGCCAGGCGAAGCCTGGTCGTCCGGGAAGTCGCGCGAACGCGCGACGGAAAGGACGAATTGAAACCCAGTGGGTGAAAGTCCCATCCGGCCAAGGTTAGCCACCAGCCGGTAGCGAGTGTTGCGTGGTGCCGGGTAACCGCCACTGCGAAGCGTACGCAGCGAGTGGATAGGCCGTGTGATTGAGCATCGAAATCCTCGCATTACGGTCGCCGACAGCGTTATGGATCTGGAAGGCAATACGAACCCGCTGTACTGGCTTGGCGGGAGAGGGCCGTCGGTGTCATAGAGCAGGGCATGTCCATACAGGGGTTTCCCAGGAACCTGGGAGGCCCGCCTTTCTCCCCCGAAAGGTGAAAGCTCAGGCGTCGGAGCCACCTGTCCCGAAGGCTCCCGGTCCGGTGCTGTCGTGCCTGACGGTACCGGAAGCGAACCACAGGCACTCAGGGGGTACGGTCAGGCGACCACAAGAAGCCAGCCGGATGGAAAGGCGGGAGTCGGAGTCGTTCATAGTACCGAGGAAGGCGGGGAACCGGCTCGACGGGACCCGTTGGAGGGAAGGGGCGGCCAATCATCAGAACCGCAAGAGGGAAACATGGCAGGTGCACAGGAACCTGGTGTCATGTACACGAAACAATTGCGGATAGCAGCGCTGGCAGAGCGTTTCCCGCAGCGTGCCTTCACGTCACTGGCGCACAACATTGACGCCCAGTGGCTGAAGACGGCCTACCTGATGACGCGTCGCGATGGCGCCGTCGGGATCGATGGCCAGACGGCGGACGACTTCGTGCGCGACTTCGAGGCCAATATCCAGCGGTTGCTGGAAGAGGCCGAGGCTGTGTGAAAACGTTTGAAGCGTCTCGCATAGGTTAAAATTCGATCAAAACCGGTGATCTCTCGCAAATTCTGAGGAGGTTGCATGGAAAAACCACTCCAGATTTCGCGTACGAGCGCCTTCTTCAGGAAAGCCCAGGAGTTTTCACACAGCCTCGGCCAGAAGCAGACGCTCAGTCAGAGCCGATATAACACCCGCGTCACAGGAGACAATGAAGCAAAGCCAATAGTGGTAAAGTGCGCGTAGCACACCACAATTTGCAGCGCGCAGTTGGCTTTCTGTGCATACGCTTATAAGGTATCTTCTGCTTCACTTCGGTTTTTCCCCTTGCATCCAACCTCTAAACGTAACCCAGGAGCTGACTCCTCTATGTATATAAAAACCATCTCCAGTCAGATCTAAATAAGGGTATAATCCAAGATATTCTCTTCCTTCAAACTCTTCATCATCTTCGATTATTGGCGCAACTGATACCCTTCCAGTCCGCGCATCCATATACCCTAGCTCCCATGGCATCCAAACCGAATTTTCTGCTGAATTTGAAGTCAAATAGATTAAAGATGAGCAGTTATTCATTCTATTTCTCAGCACCATCGCTGTATTTTTGCTTACTTCTCCTCTATCTAACTGCTCATCCTCAATCCAGTCGACGTATACAGAATAACCTTTTTCCATCAGCATGCTTCTAATTTGCTTTACTATTCGTGCATCCGAATATGCATGAGAGAGGAAAATATCGTATTGCTCAGAAAAAGAGAATGATTCAAATGCCTTTTTCAGGCTATCTGCTGCCCATCGCCGTTCACTGGCCTCTTCTAACAATGTTGTTTGTGCGGCGTTGTAGCGACGGAGTATCTCAGATTTACGAATTATAGCCATTCTTCTTCTCGTCTAAACTTAGCATCCTATTCGCCCACAGGGAAACGATATGATACAGGCATTTGGTGACATTACTTCACTATGAGTTTGATGTACGGAGGCGGATTGCTTCTTCAACTGCATTTGGAAGGCGCTTAGCAATCCAACCGTATTCCCCCATATTGGTAGCGCTTACCGAAGTATAGCTCTATTTCTTCAATTTTGACGCAAGAAACCCGAGCCAACTCACAACCAGGTCAAAAACATACCGGACCTAAAGTTACGAACATTTGTCAGGAAAATAACGGCTAAATAGCGCGGCGAAATCTATGTCTTCGAGCTCCCGCCCAGTGAAATAGCCGTTATTCCGAGCGAGATTAAGCGCTGCACCACCTGGTGCGGCAACTGGAAGAATGAAAGCCTCAGGATTGAAGCGCCTGAAAATGTCGTATTCAACTTCAACGCCATCCATCCCGCCAATGAATACGGCTCCGATCAGATCTTCCCTAGAGAGCATCTGTTCTCGCATCAGTTGTAAGCTACCCTTGACATCTCCGGGCACATAATCAGTGTAAACTACATTGTCAAACCGTTGGTTCTCTTCCGGATAGTCACCCTCAAAGAATCGGCTTTGATATAGGATCACTGAGTCTGTGTAGTCTGCCCCTAGATCTTCGCAGATACTCCAAATCATAGGGGTAATTGCAGGATGGCCGCCCCACACAATCTTGTGTCGCCGAACGATAGCGATGGCCAGCTCGCGAACGGCGCACTGGATAAGAAACGGGTCAGCGGTTTCATAGTATTGCCCTCGCCCGAGAGCTATGGTGATTTCTGGTGTACGGGAGGAGGTAGGAAGGGTGGCGTATCCTATTGATTGATCACGACCAAGATCTCAATCAACACGAGCGGA
>NZ_JACHXM010000049.1 GCF_014192055.1 Halomonas organivorans
ATGGCCATCTTGACGTTGGTCAGGTCGACGTCGGAGTGATCCGGCTTGACCCGGATCTTGACGTTGTAGTCGATGACGCGTTTGACCGCGACGAGTACCTTCATAATGCCCTCGCTTGGTTCAGTATCGGAACCTTGGGTGACGGAGGTCGGCGACACGCTGACGGAACGCGACACCGGGCCGCATAGAACCGTCCGGCATGCTCTTATGCGTTTCATGCAAGCGTTTGATAGGCGCCATACCGAAAAACCCCCTAAATGTGCCACAGCCCGGGCTGTGGCAACAATCCCCGATTATGCCGAGATTCCGGCTTCTCGAGCCCCTGCCATCGTAAGGGGTGCCCCTTTGCGGCTATTATGCCTATCATGGGACACACCTAGAAGCAAACGACCGTTTTAAAACCTGCCGTCGTGAGTGGTACCCAGGTTTTGTACGAAAAAGTCGGCGAACGATGGCCAGGCCCGTTCCCGACGAACCGGCGCACTCCCCGCATCCGTGTGGGCCGCAAGGCAAGCATCGGCAAGGGATCGCCAGGGATTGTCGCTTTGGGCAGTCCCGCCGCTCGCATAGCAAGTGACAGGATGTCACGAGTCAAAAGACGGACCGGGCTCGCGCACGAGCCGATGTCAAACTCCGCAGGGACGAGCGCAGACGGTTTTCGTACAGGATCCAGGCCCCGGGCGTGACCGGCAAGGAAGGAGAAAAATCCAATGACAGAACAGATCGAACGCGACGCCATGGAATTCGACGTGGTCATCGTCGGCGCCGGGCCTTCCGGGTTGGCCGCCGCCTGCCGTCTGATGCAGCAGGCGGGCGAGGCCGAGCAGGAACTGACCGTGTGCGTCGTCGAGAAGGGCTCCGAGGTGGGCGCCCATACGCTCTCCGGCGCCGTCTTCGAGCCCCGTGCCCTGCAGGAACTGTTCCCCGACTGGGAGGAGCGCGGCGCGCCGCTGACCACCCCGGCCGTGCGCGACGAAGTCTACCTGCTCAAGGATGCCGAAAGGGCCCAGAAGCTGCCCAACGCCCTGGTGCCCAAGACCATGCATAATACCGGCGGCGACCTCACCCGCTACGTGATCAGCGCCGGCAACCTGTGCCGCTGGCTGGCCGAGCAGGCCGAGGCGCTCGGCGTCGAGGTGTTCCCCGGCTTCGCCGCCCAGGAAACGATTGTCGAGGATGACGTGGTCAAGGGCATCATCGTCGGTGACATGGGCGTGGGCGCGGACGGCCAGCCCAAGGACGGCCACATGCCGGGCATGGAACTGCGCGCCAGGTACACCCTGTTCGCCGAGGGCGCCCGCGGCCATCTGGGCAAGCGGCTGATCGAGCGTTTCCGCCTCGACGAGGGCAAGGACCCACAGCACTACGGCATCGGCCTCAAGGAGCTGTGGGACGTGCCCGCCGAGCAGCACGAGCCCGGCCTGGTGCTGCACGGCTCCGGCTGGCCGCTGGACAAGTCGACCCAGGGCGGCTGGTTCCTCTACCACGCCGAGAACTCTCAGGTGGTGGTCGGCCTGATCCTCGACCTCTCCTACCAGAACCCCTGGCTGTCGCCCTTCGACGAGTTCCAGCGCATGAAGCACCATCCGGTGCTCGCCAAGCATCTCAAGGGCGGCTCGCGTGTGGCCTACGGCGCCCGTGCCATCGCCAAGGGCGGCCTCAATTGCCTGCCCAGGATGACCTTCCCCGGCGGCCTGCTGATCGGCTGCGACGCCGGCACCCTCAATTTCGCCAAGATCAAGGGCCTGCACACCGCCATGAAGTCGGGCATGGTAGCCGCCGAAAGCGTCTTCGAGGCCATCGCGGCCGGCGACGAAGGCGGCCAGGAGCTGAGCGCCTTCGAGGACAAATGGCAGGCCAGCTGGGCCTACCGCGAGCTCGACGAGACCCGCAGCTTCGGTCCGGCGATCCACAAGTACGGCACCGTGGGCGGCGGCGCCTACAACTTCCTCGACCAGCTCATCGGCGGCAAGCTGCCGACGCTGCACGACACCGTGCCGGATCACGCCACCCTCAAGAAGGCGGCCGACTGCGAGAAGATCGACTATCCCAAGCCGGACGGCGTACTGTCCTTCGACAAGCCCTCCTCGGTGTTCCTCTCCAACACCAACCACGAGGAAGACCAGCCCTGCCACCTGCGGCTGGCCGATCCAGAACTGCCGATCCGCGATAACCTGCCCGAGTATGCCGAGCCGGCCCAGCGCTACTGCCCGGTGGGGGTCTACGAAGTGGTCGAGGACGACGCCGGCAAGCCGAAGTTCCAGATCAACTTCCAGAACTGCATCCACTGCAAGACCTGCGACATCAAGGACCCGGCGCAGAACATCACCTGGGTGGCACCGGAAGGGGGTGGGGGACCGAACTACCCCAATATGTAGGCTCGGGCTACGGGCTACGGGCTACGGGCTACGGGCTACGGGCTACGGGCTACGGGCTACGGGCTACGGGCTACGGGCTACGGCAGCAAGCTTAGCTCGAAGCTCGAAGCTCGAAGCTCGAAGCTCGAAGCTCGAAGCTCGAAGCTCGAAGCCAGCATAAATAGAAACGCCCCGCAGGCTGAGGCCTGCGGGGCGTTTTGTCTTCCAGCTTCAAGCTTCCAGGCGCGCAGCGCCGCTCTTCAAGCTTACGGCTTACAGCTGGCGGCTCCCGGGCGACGTCCGGGCTCAGTCACCGGTGGCGATGGGTCGGTCGGGGTCGCGGATCCATTCGCTCCAGGAGCCGGCATAGAGCCGCGGCAGCGGTCGGCCGGCGATCGCGTAGGCGAGGATGTCGTGGCAGGCGGTGACGCCGGAACCGCAGTAGGCGATCACGTCCTCGCCGCGCGGCAGCTCGGCGTCAAGCGCTTCGGGCGCCAGAAAGCGCCCGTGCGGGTCGAGATTGCCACCGCTCGGTCGACACACCGCACCGGGGATATGGCCGGCCACCGGATCCACTGGCTCGGCCTCGCCGCGAAAGCGTTCCCTGGCACGGGCATCCACCTTCAGCGACCTGCCGGAGAACACCTCGTCGGCGCCGACCAGCACGTCGTCGCGATAGTCCGGCGTCCAATCGCTCGGCGCGGGCGCCGGCTCGCGTCCCAGCGGCAGCTCGCCGCCGGCGTTCTGCCAGGCGGCGAGGCCACCATCGAGCACGCGCACGTCCGGGTGGCCGGCCCAGCAGGCCAGCATCCACCAGGCACGCGCCGCGGCCAGTTGGCCGCCCAGGTCGTCGTAGACCACTACCGGCCGCTCGGGGGCGATGCCCAGACGACGGACCACCGCCGTGAAGTCCGCCTCGGCCGGCAGCGGGTGACGGCCACTCTCCCCGGCCGGCGCCGCCAGGTCGCGGTCCAGATCCAGGTGATGACTGCCCGGCAAATGACCCTCGCGCCACAGGCGCTCGCCGGCCCCGGGATCGCCGAGCCGCGCCCGGCAGTCCAGCATCAGGGGCGCCCGGGTGTCGGACAGCGCGCGGGCCAGCTCGGTGGCCTCGATCAGTACGTCACTCATGCGCCTTCTCCCTCCAGAAATTCGATCGGCGCCCGTCGGGCGATCAGCCGTCGACGACCGGCCTGATGGAAACGCACTTCGATCACCGGGTTGTCCGGGTCGCCCTCCACCACGCTGATCTCGCCCTCGCCGAAGACGGCATGGCTCAGGCGACGGCCAACGCGATAGTCGACCGAGGACTCGGCGACCTCGGCCGTCGGCTCGGCGGCCTCGATGGAGAGCGGTCGCCCCAGCCGTTCGAGATAGCGCTGCACCAGGGCAGGGCGAGCGACGCGCAGTGGCGCTACCGATGCGTCGGAGGCGCCGGCAACCAGCCGTTCGGCCACCTTTACGCCATCCTGCCAGGCGGTCTCGGCGAGGAAACGGCTGGGGCGGTGATCGCCACCGTCGTGGAGCATCACCAGGCGCTCGCGGGCCCGGGTGATCGCCACGTAGAACAGTCGCCGCTCCTCCTCGAGGCGCGGCGGGGTCAAGGGGTTGTCGCGGGTATAGTGGGGGAAGTCTTCCTCGTTGACGCCGCCCAGCACCACCAGCGGCCACTCCAGCCCCTTGGCACCGTGCACGGTGGTGATCAGCACGCCGTCGTCGCGATTCTCCACCGGACGCCGCAGCAGCTCGATAAAGGCTGCCAGTCCCGGGGCTTCGCGAGCCTGCTCCACCAGCACGTCGAGAAGCCGCACGTCCTCCTCGCCCTTGTCGCGCCGCGCGGCGGCACGCTTGAGCACCTTCTCGGCCTCGACTTCCTCACTGACGTACTCGAGCAACCGCGCCGGCGACCAGCCGCCGCGCCGTGGCAGTTCGCACAGCAGCGCCCAGCGACGCTTGAGGGTACGCCGCTGGTGGGGCTTGAGGGCGGCGATCAGCGGGTCGTGGCGCTCCGGCCAGCGCTGGCTCTCGGCCAGCCGGGCGGCGAGCGACGCCAGCCGCTCGCGGGGCACGAAGGGCGTGGGCTGGGAGAGCAGGACCAGCAGGTGACCGGGATCGCGCAGCAGGCTCGCGTCCAGGGCCAGCATCAGGTAGCCGGCCAGGGCCTCTACCAACGGCAGGCGAAACACGAAGCGATCCTCCCGCGACAGCCGGAAGGGAATGCCCTGTCGCAGCAGCGCCAGCTGCATGGGCACCGACAACGCCCAGCTACGCACCATCAGGCAAGCTTCATCGAGACGACGGCCACCACGCTGCCAGGCGACGAGCTCGTCGAGCAGCGCCTGGCCGCCCTGCCCCACCGCCAGCCGGGTATCGGGATTGTCCGCAGCCGCCAGGCACAGCTGGTCCGGGCGACGGCGATTGGCGTCGATGGCGTGGTTGGCGGCCAGCGCCAGGGCATGGCCGTGGCGAAAGGTCGTGGACAGCGGATAGTCCTTCGCCGCCCCGAAGGTGGCGGTGAAGTCCTCGAGCATGGTGTCGGGATGGGCGCCACGCCACTCGTAGATGCACTGGTTGGCATCGCCCACCGCCATCACTGCCGCCTCGCGGCCGGCCAGTACTGCCAGCAGGCGCTGCTGGGCGGGGTTGATGTCCTGATACTCGTCGATGATCACGTGGTCCAGGAATCCCTGAACCCGAGCGCGCAGGGCCGGATCCCCCTCCAGGGCCTTGAGCGGCCGATACAGCAGATCGGCATAGGTCATCAGCCCCTGGTCGGCAAGCAGCGTCTCGGCGTGCTCGAAGGCGACGGCGAAGTGCTCGGTGTCCTCGCCGAAGTCGAGCCGCGCATAGAGCTCGGCCGGCTCGGCCATCTCGGCCTTCACCAGGCCACAGAAATGCGCCAGGGCCTCGAGCTTCTCGGCCTCGAGCGCCCGTTCGCCGGCCTCGGGGATCGCCTCCAGCGCCTGCTGGGTGGCCTGACGCAGCAGGCGCTCCAGCTGCCAGTCCGCGGTCAACAGCCGGCGGGGAGCCAGCACGCCCCAGCGGTTGAGGCTCTGGCTGAGGCGATGGCCAAGCGAGTGAAAGGTGCGCACGTCGGGCAGCGCCTGCCCGGCAGGCGCCGTGGCGGCGAGCCGGGACTGGAAGTCCTCGCGGGCCGAGCGGTTGAACATCAGCACCAGGATGCGACCGGGCGCCACACCCCGTTCCAGCAGGTGCAGCACTCGCGCCACCATGGTCGTGGTCTTGCCCGCCCCGGCCACCGCGGCGACCCGGGCATGGCCCGAGAGATGCCCGACCACGGCATGCTGTTCCGGCGTCAACCTCATGACGTCGCGTCGTCCCAGCGACCCAGCGACTGCCAGACGCCGCCGCTCTCCAGCCCCAGCTCGGCGCCGCGCTGCTCGGCGGACTCGACCAGCCGATAGAAGACGTTGCGCGAGAGTCGCGCGGCGAGCCCGAAACGCACCGGCACTTCAGGCACGTCCTCGCCCAGCGGCGTGGCGCTGACCGTCAACCGATGGGGCTCATCGAGCCGGACGCGGTCGCCGACGTTGGTGGTCAACCACCAGTCCCCGGCGGCATCCTGATCGGCATCGACGATCATGAAGGCACGGTCCTCGACCCTGATATGCTGTTTCTCGGCAGGCGTCACCAGATAGTGCTCGCCGTCGTCCTCGCGGCGCAGGATGGTCGACAGCAGCCTTACCAGCCGCGGTCGGCGGATCACTCCACCCTCGTGGATCCAGCGACCGTCGGCGGCAATGGTCAGATCCATCTCGCCCCGGCGCTCGGGATGCCAGCGGTCCACCGGCGGGATCTCGCCCTGCGGTTCGACACCGGCCAGCAAGGTCTCCAGATTCATGGCGCCTCCTCCCCCATCGTGGTCCGAGTCGTGACCTAGACCACCAGACCCGAGCGTGCCAGCGCCTCGCGGACCTCCGGGGTCGCCTCGGGGGCCGCCGCACGGAACAGGCGGTAGAAGTTGGCGGTCGTCTGCATGGCCACTTCCTCGACGCTGATGCCGCGCTCGGCGGCGATGCACTCGGCGACTTCCACTACCCAGGCCGGCTCGTTGGGCTTGCCCCGGTGCGGGACCGGGGCCAGGTAGGGACTGTCGGTCTCGATCAGCATGCGATCCAGCGGCAACCGCCGGGCCAGCTCTCGAATCGAGGTCGCATTGCGGAAGGTGACGATGCCCGACAGCGAGATGTGAAAGCCGTGTGCCACCGCTTCCCGGGCCATGTCCAGGTCCTCGGTGAAGCAGTGCAGTACGCCACCGATGGACGGATCGACGTACTCGCGGATCAGCGCCAGGGTGTCTTCCCGAGCCTCACGCGTATGGATGATCACCGGCAGTTCGAGCTCGGTCGCCGCGATCAGGTGGCGACGGAAGCGCTCGTGCTGAACCTCGCGAGAGACACCGTCGTAATGATAGTCGAGGCCGGTCTCGCCGATCGCCACCGCACCGAAGCGCTCGGCGCACTCCTTGATGGCCGAGACGCTCGGCTCCTCGGGCACTTCGTGCAGGGGATGCACGCCGGCGGAGATCACCACATCGTCGTGCTCGCGAGCGATGGCGGCGATGCCCGGCACCTCCTCCAGGGTGACGGCGATGGCGAGGAACTGGCGCACGTCGCGGGCACGGGCGGCCTCGAGGGCGGCGGCGACGTCACCGTCATGGGTACGGGGATCGAGGCGATCGAGATGGCAGTGGGAGTCAATGAACATGAAAATCTTCGGCAGTAGATGACTAGACGTAATTCAGAAGGAAGAAATAAGAGGGAAGAAAAAACAACAGCCTATCTTCTCTTCCCTCTTCCCTCTTCCCTCTTCAGAGCGTGTAGCTCGGCGCGCCCTTGTCCAACTGGCCCGCCAGCAGGTTCTCGATATGGTCACGCACGCCATGGTCCCCGACACCGAAGTGAATACCGATGCCCGGGACCCGACGACCGGAAACGCCCTCGGGCGAGATCCAGACCACCTGGCCGGTCACCGGATGTCGCTCGCTCTCGTCGGGCAGGGTCAACAGCACGAAGACCTCCTGACCGAGCTCGTAGCGCTCCTGGGTGGGCACGAAGATACCGCCCCGCTCCAGCGCCGGCATATAGGCCGACAGCAGTGTGGGAATGTCCCGAATGGTCAGGGAGAGAGCTTTCTGTGCGGTCACACGGATCTCCTCCGTCAAGAACGCAGCAAAGCGGACCAGCGAACCAGCCAGGCCTCCAGTGCCAGCTGCGGATTGGGATTGCCCCCTGCGCTCAGCAGGCGCCGTTGTTCGCGAGCATAGTCCAACAGGCGGAACCAGTCGCGCACGCGACCATTCTTCACCGCCTGGCGATACAGCGGCAACAGGTCGGGATTGCGCAGCGCCTCGGATTCGCCCGACAGCCCCAGGCGAATCAGGTCCTCGAGCCAGGCGATACCGTACCACAGGATGGCATCGAGGGCCTGGCGGTCCAGCCGCGCGGCCTCGGCCACCGGCTCGGCACCGCGCACCAGGGCGTCAAAGGTCTCGTGTAGCTGCTGGCGAAGCGCACGGGAATCGGGCTCGGCGAGTTCGAGGGCTCGCAGCGGCAGTCCACCGGCGGCCTGCCACCAGAAACGCGCCTCCTCGCGACCGCCGAGCCGCTCGGTCAGCCAATCCAGGCACTCGGCCTCGCCTGGCACCGCCAGGCTCCAGTGCTGGCAGCGTGAGCGAATGGTCGGCAGCAGGTGCGAGGGAATATCGGAGAGCAGCAGGAACAACGTCCGGCCGCCGGGTTCTTCCAGGCTCTTGAGCAGGGCATTGGAGGCGGCAACGTTCATGGCCTCGGCGGGGCTGATGACGATGACACGATACCCGCCCTGCTGGGCGGTCTGGGAAACGAAGCCATTGATCTCGCGGATGGCATCGATACGGATCTGTCGCTTGCCCTCGTCGGGGGACACCCGCATCAGGTCCGGATGGTAGCCGGCGGCCAGCATCCGACAGGCATGACAGTGTCCACAGGCAACCTCGCCTGGGGCCTGGCACAGGGTACGGGCGATCAACGCCTCGGCCAGCGACGGCTTACCGATACCATGCGGGCCAGAGAACAGCAGTGCGTGGGGCAGGCGCCCGGCGTCGGCGAGCGCGACCAGCTCTTGCCAGCGCGGCTCGAGCCAAGGCAGCGGCCGAACGGGATCGCTCATGACACCTCCAGATGGGCATCCAGCCGCTGCCCCAGCTCGGCCTGCACCGCCTCAAGGGGACGGTCGGCGTCGACCACGGCGATACGCTCGGGTGCCCCGGCAGCCCGCGCCAGGTAGGCGCGCCGCACCGCCTCGAAGAACTCGATTCGCTCGCGCTCGAAGCGGTCGCGCTGGCCACCCTGGCGTTCGAGGCGCCCTTCCAGCCGGCGCTGAGCCGCTTCCATCGGCATGTCGAGCAGCAGCGTCAGGTCGGGCTGCAGACCTCGCTGGACGAACGCCTCCAGCTCGGCAATGCGCGCGGCCGGAATACCGCGACCGCCGCCCTGGTAGGCGAAAGTGGCGTCGGTGAATCGATCGCAGACCACCCAGGCGCCGCGCTCGAGCGCCGGACGCACCACCCGGGCCAGGTGCTGAGCGCGGGCGGCGAACACCAGCAGCAATTCGGCATCGTCGTCCAGCGGCTCGTCGCCGGCGGGGTCGAGCAGCAGCCCGCGGATCGCCTCGGCCCGCGGCGTGCCACCCGGCTCCCGAGTACACACCACCTCGAGCCCGCGGGCCCGCAAGTGATCGGCGACCCACGCCAGATTGGTGGATTTTCCCACTCCTTCACCGCCTTCCAGGGTGATAAAGCGTCCGCGCCTCGGCATCATGGCGTCTCGATGGTTGGTGAATGATTCAACGATTGCGAATGTAACGGTTGACGGCGTTGTTATGCTCGCGCAGCGAACGCGAGAAATGATGGGTGCCATCGCCCCGGGCCACGAAGTAGAGCGTCTCGCCCTCATCGGGATGCACCGCCGCCTCGAGCGCCGCCTGCCCCGGCAGGGCAATGGGCGTGGGCGGCAGGCCATCGATCACGTAGGTGTTGTAGGGCGTCGCTTCACGCAGATCGGCGCGAGTGATGTTGCCGTCATAGTCGTCGCCCATGCCGTAGATCACGGTGGGGTCCGTCTGCAGGCGCATGCCGCGCTCCAGCCGCCGCACGAAGACACCGGCGATACGCCCGCGCTCTTCCGGCGCGCCGGTCTCCCGCTCCACCAGCGACGCCAGGATCAGCGCCTGATAGGGCGTCTCCAGCGGAAGGGCGTCGTCGCGCTCGGCCCAGGCCTCGGCGAGCAGTTCGTCCATGCGCTGCATGGACTGGCGCAAGATCTCCAGGTCGCTGATGCCCTTGCGATAGCGATAGGTATCGGGGAAGAAGCGTCCCTCGGGATGCTCTCCCTGGCGATCGAGGCGCGCCATGATTTCGGCGTCGGACCACGCCGCGGTGCGATGCTCGAGTTTGGGGGCGGCATTCAGCGCCTGGCGCATCTGGGCGAAGGTCCAGCCCTCGGGGACGGTCAGCGGATAGGTGACCACCTCGTGACGGTCCAGCATGCCGAGCAGCTCGCGACCGCTCATGCCGGGCGTCAGCCGATATTCGCCAGGACGCAGATCGGGCACGGCCTCGGGCTCGAGCCGAGTCATCAGGCGAAAGGCCCAGCCGTCGGCCAGGATACCGCGCTCGCCGAGCTCATTGATCACCCGGTGGAAGCCGGCGCCGGCCGGCACTTCGTAAAGCGTCGGCGCTTCCAGCACCAACGGCGCCTCGAGCCGGGTCTGCCAATAGCGGTAACCGGCGCCCAGGGCCAGCGCCGCCAGGATGACCAGCAGCGGCAACAGTTTGAGCCCTCGCCTCATGGGAAGTCCTCGTTCAATCGTGGGGATGGCGGGGATGGCCGAGCAGCGCGTGAGCCTCGGCCTGCAGTGCTCGATGGCGGTCGTTCACCGCCCAGCGCGACAGGCAACGTCCCTCCGCGTCGTCGAGCCGAACCACCGGCCACAGGCCCTGCACGGAATTGGCCAGACACACGGCCTCGGCGTCGGCCAGGGCGCCGGGCTCGGCAGCCACCACGCGAATGTCCAGGCGGGCGAGCAGTGCCTCGCGCAGGGTGCCTGCCACGCCACAGCGTTCGAGGCTCGGCGTGTGCCAGGCACCACCTCGCCACCAGAAGAGATTCATGCACGTGGCCTCGACCAGCCGACCCTCGACGTCGCAGAGCAGGCCTTCGGCGATCTCGGGATCGGACCACTCGGCCCGGGCAAGGACGTTCTCCAGGCGGTTGAGGTGCTTGAGACCAGCCAGCACCGGCTGGATGCCCAGCCTCAACCGGCAGTGCCGCACCGCCACGCCTTGCCTCCAGCGCGCCTCGTTCGGTGCAAAGGGAGCGGCCTGCCAGCGTAACCGCGGCTCGGGGGCCTCGGGTGCCAGGTAGCCTCGACCGCCACTGCCGCGAGTCAGCATCAGCTTGAGCACCGCCAGGCCCTTGCCGGCCCGGGCCGGCAAGGCCTCCAGCGTCGCCCTTGTCGGCATCGGGATGCCCAGAACGGCCGCCCCGCGGGCCAGCCGTGCCATATGCTCGTCCCACAGCAGCGGCTCGCCATCTCGCACCAGCACGGTCTCGAACAGGCCATCGCCATAGGCCAGGCCGCGATCGTCGAAGGGCACGCCTTCCCCCGGACTCAGCCGGCCGGCATCACCCTCGCCTGCCGAGCCGCTCACACCTTGGAGAAGACCAGGGTGCCGTTGGTGCCGCCGAAGCCGAAGGAGTTCGACAGGCTGACGTCGATCTTCATCTCCCGGGCGGTATGGGGCACGTAGTCAAGCACGCAGCCTTCCTGGGGGTTGTCGAGGTTGATCGTGGGCGGCGCCACCTGGTCGCGAATCGCCAGCACCGAGAATACCGCCTCGACGGCGCCAGCCGCGCCCAGCAGGTGGCCGATCATCGACTTGGTGGAACTGACCGCCACGTCCTTGGAGGCCTCGCCAAGCACGCGCTGGACGGCGCGACTCTCGGCCAGGTCACCGGCCGGGGTGGAAGTGCCATGGGCGTTGATGTAGTCCACCGCGGCGGGATCGATGCCGGCATCGTGGATGGCGTTCGCCATCGACAGCGCGGCGCCGCTGCCGTCTTCCGGCGGCGCGGTCATGTGATGGGCATCGTCGCTCATGCCGAAGCCGGTGAGCTCGGCATAGATGGTTGCGCCGCGTGCCTTGGCGTGTTCGTACTCCTCGAGCACCATCACCCCGGCGCCGTCGGAGAGCACGAAGCCGTCGCGATCACGATCCCAGGGGCGGCTGGCTGCTGCCGGGTCGTCGTTGCGCGTCGACAGCGCCCGGGCCGCGGAGAAACCGCCCAGTCCCAGCGGCGTGGTAGCCATTTCGGCACCGCCGCAGACCATCACGTCGGCATCGCCATAGGCGATGGTGCGAGCACTGTAGCCGATGTTGTGGGTACCGGTAGTGCAGGCGGTGGTGATGGCGATGTTGGGGCCACGAAAGCCGTGCTGGATGGCCAGGTTGCCCGAGATCATGTTGATGATCGAGCCCGGCACGAAGAACGGTGAGATGCGCCGCGCCCCACCCTTCTGCAAAGCGTTGTGGTTGTGTTCGATCATCGGCAACCCGCCGATGCCCGAACCGATCGCCACGCCGATGCGATGGGCGTTGTCATCGGTACATTCGATACCCGCGTCGCTGATCGCCTGGCCGCCCGCGGCCACGCCGTACTGGATGAACAGGTCCATCTTGCGGGCGTCCTTGGGGTTCAGGTAGGGGCTGATGTCGAAGTCCTTGACCGACCCGCCGAACCGCGTATTGAAGCCGCTGGCATCGAAGTGCTCGATGGGGGCGATACCGCTCTTGCCGGCCAGGATGTTGCCCCAGCTTTCCTGCACGGTATTTCCTACTGGCGTGACCAGGCCGAGCCCCGTCACCACAACCCTTCTACGAGCCATCAGCTTTCCTCCAGATCCAGATGGTGACACGGCCCCGAAGGGCCGTCTTTGAGCGCATTATACCCGAGTCTGCGTCCACTGTGGCCCCAGCGCCATCCCCAGAAAGCACGAGAGCCGCCCTGCATGGCAGGACGGCTCTCACCAGGGCTCGCTGCCCTGGACACACCTCAGCAAGCGGTGACCAACACCCTTACTGGTGGGCGTTGACGTAGTCGATGGCTTCCTGAACGGTGGTGATCTTCTCGGCTTCCTCGTCGGGAATCTCGGTGTCGAATTCCTCTTCGAGCGCCATCACCAGCTCGACGGTATCCAGGGAATCCGCGCCGAGGTCTTCGGTGAAAGAAGAAGAGTTCTGGATGTCCTCTTCCTTGACGTTCAGGCGCTCGGCCACAACCTTCTTCACGCGCTCTTCGATGGTGCTCATTATGACGTACTCCAGTCGTTCACGTTAAGCCGACTGCTAACCAGCCGTTTCAGATCCGCAAGCCAATAAGCTGCGGGGTAGTTTATAGACCGCTCAGGGTCAACGCAACCGCCGTATGCCGCGGCTTCAGCGCATGTTCATGCCACCGTTGACGTGCAGTGTCTCGCCGGTGATATAGCCCGCCGATTCGCCGGTCAGAAAGCCTACCGCGGCCGCGATTTCCTCGGGCTGGCCGAGCCTCGCCAGGGGAATCTGGCCGAGCAGGGCCTCCTTCTGCGCCTCGGGCAGAGCCTCGGTCATGTCGGTCGCAATGAAGCCCGGGGCCACGGCATTGACGGTGATGGCACGGGTCGCCACCTCGCGGGCCAGGGCCCGGGTAAAACCTTCCATGCCGGCCTTGGCGGCAGCGTAGTTGGTCTGACCGAGGTTGCCCATGGTGGCAACCACCGAGCTGACCGACACGATACGCCCGAAGCGAGCCTTGGTCATGCCGCGCAGGCAAGCCTTGCTGACGCGATAAACGGACTTGAGGTTGGCATCGATGACCGCATCCCACTCGTCCTCTTTCATGCGCATGAGCAAATTGTCGCGGGTGATGCCGGCATTGTTGACCAGGATGGTCGGCGCACCGAACTCCTCGCCGATCGCCTTGACCAGGCCATCGACGCTGGCCTGATCGGTGACGTCGAGGCGGCGCCCCGCCCCCTCGAAGCCCTGGGCCTTGAGGTCGGCGTCGATGCGCTCGGCACCGGCATCGCTGGTGGCGGTACCGATCACGATCCGGCCCTGACGACCGAGCTCGTGGGCGATGGCGCGGCCGATGCCGCGACTGGCCCCGGTGATCAGGGCGACTCTAGACTCGCTTGTCATGGTCTCTTCCGTTCTCGTCCTGGAGGTGGGTCAACCGTTGGCCGGCGATTGGCCGACCGCCTCGCGGGCCAGCTCGAGGGCCGCCGAGAGGCTGTCGGGGTCGTTGACCGCCAGCCCGCGACTGCCCCGGGCGATTCGTTTGTTCAGGCCGGTGAGCACCTTGCCTGGACCGCATTCGATGAACACCTCGGCTCCCTGGCCGACCATGGTCTCGATGCAGGCGGTCCAGCGTACCGGCTGGTAGAGCTGTTCGATCAGGCGCGTGCGCAGCGTCTCGACATCGGCATGCGCCTGGGCATCGACGTTCTGGACCACGGTATAGCGCGGCGGCCGCAGCGCGATCTCGTCCATCGCGGCAGCCAGACGCTCGGCGGCCGGACGCATCAGGTCGCAGTGCGACGGCACCGATACCGGCAGCGGCATGGCGCGCTTGGCACCGGCCTCCTGGCAGGCAGCAATGGCCCGCTCGACGGCCGCCTTGCCGCCGGCGATGACCACCTGACCGGGAGCATTGTAGTTCACCGCGGCGACCACCTCGCCATCGGCAGCCTGGGCACAGGCCTTCTCGACCGCCTCATCGTCCAGGCCGAGGATCGCGGCCATGGCGCCCTGCCCCATGGGCACGGCGTCCTGCATCGCCTCGCCGCGCAGCTTGACCAGCCGAATGCCGTCGGCAAACGACAGCGCGCCGGCACACACCATGGCGCTGTACTCGCCGAGGCTATGACCCGCCATGGCGGCGGGGCGAGGCCCCTCCAGCTCCTGCCAGACGCGCCAGATGGCCACGCTGGCCGCCAGCAGCGCCGGCTGAGTGCAGGCGGTCGCATTGAGCGCCTCGGCGGGCCCCTCCTGGACCACCTGCCAGAGATCGTACCCCAGCGCGTCGGCGGCTTCCTCGAAGGTCGTGCGCACCACGCTGTAGCGCTCGGCCAGCTCGCGCAGCATGCCGATCTGCTGGGAGCCCTGCCCGGGGAAGATGAGGGCAAGGGGTTGTGTCATGTCGATCACCTTTGCTCTTGTTGACTGGTCGCGGCCCCGCCCGTATCCGTGACGGCGGCGTCGCGACCACTGGATCCGCTGTCGACCCGGCCGTCGTCGGAGACGACCGGATCGACAGCGGACCGTCGCAGATGCAGCTCGGCGGCCAACCTCTCGGGCAGACCGTGGTGCACCTCCTGAACCGCTCGAGCCACGGCAAAGTGAAACCCCGTGGCATCAGCGCTGCCATGGCTCTTGATGACGATGCCACCCAGGCCCAACAGGCTCGCGCCATTGTAGCGCACCGGGTCGAGCTCTCGACGCAGACGAGCCAACGCTGGACGTGCCAGCACGCCCACCAGGCGACTGGTCCAGTGCGCCTCGAAGGTCGCCTGGACGCGACGCACCAGCATCCGCGCCAGACCCTCACTGGCCTTGAGCACGGCATTGCCGACGAAGCCGTCGCAGACGACCACATCGGCCTCACCGGCGAATATCCCGTCGCCTTCGATGAAGCCGACATAGTTGATCCCCGGCAAGCGACACAGCATCCGATCGGCCTGCTGCACGCTGGCCGGCCCCTTGGTGCCCTCGACGCCCACGTTGAGCAGGGCCACCCGGGGCCGTTCGAGACCGTCCACGTGACGCGCCATCACCTCGCCCATCAAGGCAAAGTCCACTAGTCGAGACGACTCGACGTCGACGTTGGCCCCCAGGTCGAGCAGATAGCAGCGACCTTCTCGAGCGGTGGGAATGGCAGTACTGATCGCCGGGCGTGCCACGTCGGCCACGGTGCCCAGGGCGCGCCGGGAGAGCGCCAGCAGTGCACCGGTGTTGCCCGCACAGACGCCAGCGTCGGCCTCGCCACGCGCCAGGCAGTCCAGCATGGCGGCCATGCTGGAGTCATGTCCGTGACGCAGCGCCTGGGCCGGGCGCTGATCCTGACGAATCACCCCGTCGGCGTTCACGATGCCCAGATGCGACGACGCCGCGGCGAGAGGCCGCGGCAGCCGGGAAAGCTCGTCTTCCAGCTGCGCGGCGGGACCGAACAGCCGTATCTCGAGCCCGGGGTCGGCCATGACGGCGCTGGCCGCGCCAACCACGGTAGCTCGAGGACCGAGGTCCCCTCCCATGGCATCTACGGCAATCCGCATGTCAGCGGCCAGCAGGCATCACGGCACCCTCAAGGACGTTCGGCCTCAGGCGTCGACGACCTTGCGACCCTTGTAGAAGCCGTCCGGAGAGACGTGATGACGCAGGTGAGTGGTGCCGGTTTCCTTGTCCTGGGACAGCGCCTGACCGGTCAGGGCATCGTGGCTGCGACGCATGCCACGCTTGGAACGAGTCTTGCGGTTCTGTTGAACTGCCATGGGATATCACTCCAGAGTGAATCGATGAGATATCAGGTTTTGCCCTTGAGGCGCTTGAGCACCTCGAAGGGATTGTCGGAGGGGGCATCCGGCATTTCGGAGCCCGCCCCACTGCTCAGCTGGTCGCGCGAGACCGCACAATCGGCCTCGTCGTGGTAAACCACCTGGGGCAGGCTGAGGATGAGCTCATCCTCGACCACCGCCAGCAGGTTCAGCTGTTCGTCTTCTACCAGCACCGGCTCATGGGTACTTGGCAGGTCGGCCGCCAGGGCGTCGCTGGTGACCATTCCCAGCAGGAATTCGCTTGCCACCGCCTGCGGCATGGGCGTGAGACAGCGCCGGCAAAGCAGCTGCAGCTCGGCTTCCAGGCGGCCACGGATTTCCCGACGCCCCTGGGCATCGATGGCGAAGTCCAGCCATACCCGGGCATCGCCGTGCTGTTCGCCGGCCTCTTCAACGAGTCGCGGCAGGTCGCCCAGCGCTACCAGGCCTTCGAGATGTTCGGCATGCGCGGCGAGCTTGTAAGGCTCGACCCTGCCAGGGAGTCGTGAGGTCAACATAGGCGCGCAATGATAGGCACTCCCTCCCCCCCTGTCAAAGCCCGCTCGCATCGAGGGTACAATGCCTGCCATCATGCCTCGCTTCACCCTTCCGGAGGACCTTGCCATGCCACGTCTGGTGCTCGCCTCGAGCTCCCGCTTTCGCCGCCAGCTGCTCGATCGCCTGGAGATTCCCTACGCCTGGGAGAGCCCGGATATCGACGAGACGCCCCATCCCGGCGAGTCGCCCCAGGCGCTGGTGCACCGGCTATCGCTGGCCAAGGCCGAAAGACTGGCCACCGACTGGCCGGACCACCTGATCATCGGCTCCGACCAGGTGGCAGTGTTCGAGGGTGAAACGCTGGGCAAGCCATCCGACGAGGCCTCCGCCCGGCACCAGCTCGCCCGTTTCTCGGGCCACAGGGTCAGCTTCTTGACCGGCCTGGCGCTGATCGACACCCGAAACGCCGGCCACCGCGTCTGCCACGAGCGCTACGACGTGGTGTTCCGCCGGCTGAGCGAGGCCGAGATCGCCCGCTACGTGGCCAGGGAACGCCCGCTGGACAGCGCCGGCAGCTTCCGCATGGAAGGCCTTGGCATCACCCTCTTCGAACGCCTCGAGGGTGACGACCCCAACGCGCTGATCGGACTGCCGCTGATCCGGCTGTGCCAGCTGCTGCGCGAGGCCGGACTGGACCCGCTGGGCGAGCCGTAAGCCCCAGCTTCGCTGGAAGCTGGAAGCTGGAAGCTGGAAGCTGGAAGCTGGAAGCTGGAAGCTGGAAGCTGGAAGCTGGAAGCTGGAAGCTGGAAGCTGGAAGACA
>NZ_JACHXM010000050.1 GCF_014192055.1 Halomonas organivorans
TCCAGCTTCCAGCTTCCAGCTTCCAGCTTCCAGCTTCCAGCTTCCAGCTTCCAGCTTCCAGCTTCCAGCTTCCAGCTTCCAGCTTCCAGCTTCTACGGCTTACGGCGGCGAAGCCGCAGTCCGGGCAGCACCAGCAGGGCGCCGAGCAGCCATACCGGCCAGCTGCCGGTGCGCGAGAACGGCGTGAGGCCTTCCATCGGCGTGACCTCGCCGGTGAGGGTGGCGATCTCGAACTGCGGGGCCCGATCGGTGACCTGGCCCTGGGCGTCGATCAGTGCGGTGACGCCGTTGCTGGTGGCGCGGATCACCGGTCGGCCGTTCTCCAGGGCGCGCAGGCGGGCCATCTGCAGATGCTGCAGCGGGCCGATGGAGGCGCCGAACCAGGTGTCGTTGGACACCGTCAGGATCACGTTCGAGTGCCGGGCCTGTGCGGCGACCAGGTCCGCATAGATGATCTCGTAGCAGATGGCATTGCCGATGCGGGTGCCGGCCACCTCCAATGGTGCCTGGTCGTCCGGGCCCGGCGTCATGGCCGGCAGCGGCAGGTCGAAGAAGGCAATGGCGCCGCGCAGCAGAGATTCCAGCGGCAGGTATTCGCCGAAGGGCACCAGGTGGCGCTTGAGGTAGGTATCCTCGTCGCCGACCTCGACAACTCCGTTGTAGAAGCGGCCGGCCTCGTCGCGGGTCAGGATGCCGGTGAGCAGGGCGGTTTCCGGGGGCAGCAGGGTCTGGGCTCGCTCGAGGATCGGCCGGGCCTGGTCGGCGAACATCGGCAGCGCCGCCTCCGGCCAGATCACCAGATCCGGTTCGTGGTCGAGCTCGGCGGTCAGCGACAGGTAGGTGTTGGCGGCCTGGCGCTGGCCCTCCGGCGTCCACTTGATCAGCTGCGGCAGGTTGCCCTGGAGCAGGGCGACACGCAGCGGCTCGCCGGCGGGCGTCGTCCACTGGCCGGGCAGGGCGAGGGGAATCAGCCATAGTGCCGCCAGTGGCAGGGCGCTCCACCAGCGACGACGCAGCAGCGCGACACCCAAGGCGCCGCTGAGTGCCACCAGCAGCGACAGCAGGTAGACGCCGCCGATCGGCGCCCAGGCGGCCAGCGGTGAATCCACTTGGCCGCTGCCCAGCAGCAGCCAGGGGAAGCCGGTGAACAGCCAGGTGCGCAGTGCCTCGCCGAGCACCCAGGCGCCGGCGAAGGTCAGCACGGACAGACGGGGGCCGCAGAGGCGCCGGTAGAGACCCAGGGTGACGGCGAAGAACAGCGCCAGGGCGGCGACGAACAGCGCGGTCAGGCCCAGTGCCAGGGGCACGCCGGTGTAGCCGTAGTCGTGGATCGATACATAGACCCAGGAAGCGCCGGTTCCGAACAGGCCGAGTCCATAGCACCAGCCGCGCCAGGCGGCCTGGCGAGCGTTGAGCGAGGGCAGGCCGGCATAGAGCAGGCCGGCGGCCACCGGGGCTAGCCACCACAGATGGAAGGGCGCGGCGGATAGCGTGGTGAGCACGCCGGCGGCGATCGCCGCCAGGGGCCCGAGGAGCCGGTGGAGTCGAGAAGGGGGCATGGCACCGTCCTTGGTGAAGAGGGCCTGGTGGATGAGAGGATCAGTCCTCGGCGACCTCTGAGGCCGGTTCGGCCTCCAGCAGTCGGATGCGGCGGTTGTCGGCGTTGAGTACGGTGAAGCGCCAACCGCCGATCTCGGTATGCTCGCCGCGGCCGGGGAGATGTCCGAAGCGCTGCATGACCAGTCCGCCCAGGGTGTCGAACTCCTCGTCGGAGAAGCGCGTGCCGAAGCGCTCGTTGAAGTCCTCGATGGGGGTCAGGGCGCGGATGGCGTAGCGCGATTCCCCCAATTGACGGATGTCCTCTTCCTCGTCGGTATCGTGTTCGTCCTCGATATCGCCGACAATCTCCTCGAGGATATCCTCGATGGTCACGATACCGGCAGTGCCGCCGTACTCGTCCACCACCACGGCCATGTGGTTATGGGTGTCGCGGAACTCCTTGAGCAGGCTGTTGAGCCGCTTGGACTCCGGTACGAACATCGCCGGTCGCAGCACTTCCTCGAGCTGGAAGGGGTGGCCGTTCTCCTGCCCCTGACGCAGCAGCGGAAGCAGATCCTTCACCAGCAGGATGCCCTTCACCTCATCGAGGTTCTCGCCGACCACCGGGTAGCGTGAGTGTCCGGTCTCGAGGATTACCGGCAGGTACTCCTCCAGCGGCTGGTCGAGGCCGATGGCGGTGATCTGGGAGCGCGGGATCAGCACCTCGCGAACCTGCTGGTCGCTGATGTTCAGTGCCCCCTCGATGATCATCATGGCGTCCTGCTCGAGCTTGAGCCGGGTTGCCGCCTGACGCAGAAACTCGAGCAGTTCGTCCCGGGAGCTTGGTTCGTCGCTGTCGCTGGATAGGGCGCTGAACAACTTGTCGAACCAGGACTTGCTGCCCTGGCCGGTCGATCGGTCTTCGTTCATGCGTCGGCTCTCTCGTCCTCGGTGTCGGAATCGCGATGCGGTGGACTGGGGGTGAGGTAGGGATCGGCGATGCCCAGGCCGGCGAGGATGTCCCTTTCCAGCGCCTCCATGGCCTCGGCCTCGTCGTCCTCGATGTGGTCATGGCCCAGCAGATGCAGGGTGCCGTGAACTACCATATGAGCGTAGTGATCGCCGACCGTCTTGTCCTGAGCCCGAGCTTCGGCGATCACCACCGAATGGCAGATCACCAGGTCGCCGAGCAGCGGCAGCGGCACGCCGGGCGGGCACTCGAAGGGGAAGGACAGCACGTTGGTGGGCTTGTCTCGATCACGATAGTCGCGATTGAGCGCCTGGCTTTCGGCGCTGTCGACGAAGCGTACCGTGAGCTCGCCGCGCGGCTCGTCGGGATGCAGGGCCAGCACGGCCTGCACCCAGGTCTCGAGCTCGGCCTGGTCGGGCAGCCCCTGTGCGTCGAGGGCCACCTGGCGATCGACCACGGCGCGGTTCATGAGTCTTCCTCTCGGCCGTTCTGGCGCTCGAGACGCTCCTGGCGAAGGGCTTCGCGCTCCTGTTCGCGGGCCTCGCGCTTGGCGCGGGCCTTCGCTTCTTCCTCGGCTTCGAAGTGATCGTAGGCCTCGATGATGCGCTGTACCAGCGGATGGCGCACCACGTCCTTGGCGGCGAAGTGGGTGACGCCGATCCCCGGGGTGTCCTTGAGCACGTCGAGCACCTGAATCAGGCCCGAGGCCTGGCCGCGCGGCAGGTCCACCTGGGTGATGTCGCCGGTGATCACCGCCGTGGAGCCGAAGCCGATGCGCGTCAGGAACATTTTCATCTGTTCGCGCGTGGTGTTCTGGCTCTCGTCGAGGATGATGAAGGCGTTGTTCAGGGTTCGCCCGCGCATGTAGGCCAACGGCGCGATCTCGATGATCTGGCGCTCGATCAGCTTGGCCACCTGTTCGAAGCCGATCATCTCGTAGAGGGCGTCGTAGAGCGGGCGCAGGTAGGGGTCGATCTTCTGGGCCAGGTCGCCGGGCAGGAAGCCGAGCTTCTCGCCGGCCTCCACCGCCGGTCGTACCAGCAGGATACGGCGGACTTCCTGCTGGTTCAGTGCCTCCACCGCAGCGGCCACCGCCAGGTAGGTCTTGCCGGTGCCGGCGGGGCCGATCCCGAAGTTGATGTCGTGCGCGCGGATACTCGAGACGTAGCCCTGCTGGTTGAGCCCGCGAGGCTTTATCAGCGTCTTGGGCGTCCGCAGCAGCACCTCGTCGTCGCCGTGGCTGCCTTCTTCCTCCTCCAGGGCCTCGAGACCGGATTCCTGCAGGAACAGGTGGACGGTATCGGGCGTCAGTTCGCTGGCTTCTGCCTCGCGATAGAGGTGTTCGACGACGTTGGACGCGGCCTTGACGCGTGGGCCGGGGCCGGCCAGCTGGAAGACATTGCCACGGTTGCGCAGGGTCACGCCGAGGCGCTCCTCGATCAGCTTGAGGTGCTCGTCGCGCTGGCCGCAGAGGTTGGCCAGGCGCTGGGGATCGTTAGGCTCGAGGTTCAGGGTGATGACGCGGTTGGCCGCGGAGGCTGGCTGGCTCAAGACGGGCTGGTCCATGGGTTGATGGATGTCAGGGTCAGTTTATTGCCCCGGCGGCTGCCGGGGCAATGTGCGTGCACGTTCTCTGATCGGCTACGCGTCGGCCATTGAGCGTTGAAAGCCTGATCAGGAGGCGGATGTAGCGCACCGAGCGGCGCGTCTTTTCACGATGTCGCCTTGCCTGGGCCGAGTCCGCCAGATCAGGAATCGTCCTGCTGGCCGAGCCGTTCCGGCCGGGTAAGCCAGCGGTTGAGCGCCTTTGGCAGACCGGGCAGGCAGCGCCGCTGCCATGGCGACAGTACCGTGGCGAATGCGCCGGCGGTTTGTCCCGCCGGTCCACCTGGCATGGCCCGGCCCCAGCACCGGCAGCGCGTGGGGCGCATCGTGTCAGAAGCGTTGCGGAGAGGCCAGGTCACCGCGCAGCGAGTTGGGCAGCGCCTCGGTAATCTCCACGTCGACGAAGTAGCCGATCAGCTCGGTGGGATTCGGTGCGCGGAAGTTGACGACCCGGTTGTTCTCGGTGCGACCGGACAGCTGGCCCGGGTCCTTGGGCGAGAAACCGGTGACCAGAATGCGCTGGGTGGTACCCACCATGCGCCGGCTGATCTGCATGGCCTGCTGGTTGATGCGCTCCTGGAGAATCGCCAGGCGCTGCTTCTTGATCGCTTCCGGGGTGTCATCGGCGAGGCCGGCGGCCGGGGTGCCGGGACGCGCCGAGTAGACGAAACTGAAGGAGACGTCGAAGCCGATGCGACCGATCAGGTCCATGGTGTTGGCGAAGTCTTCCTCGGTCTCGCCGGGGAAGCCGATGATGAAATCCGAGGAGAAGCTGATGTCCGGGCGCAGCGCGCGGATGCGCTCCATCTTGTCCACATATTCCTCGACGGTATGGCCGCGCTTCATGGCCGCGAGGATGCGGTCGGAGCCGGCCTGTACCGGCAGGTGCAGGTGGCTGACCAGTTCGGGAATCTCGCCGTAGGCCTCGATCAGGCTGTCGGAGAACTCTACCGGATGCGAGGTAGTGAAGCGGATGCGGTCGATGCCTTCCACCGCCGCCACGCAGGCGATCAGCTCGGCCAGGTCGATCTCCTCGCCCAGCTGGTTCTCGCCGCGGTAGGCGTTGACGTTCTGGCCCAGCAGGTTGATCTCGCGCACGCCCTGGTCGGCGAGGTGGATGACCTCGTCCATCACCGCTTCGAAGGGTCGCGAGACCTCCTCGCCGCGGGTGTAGGGCACCACGCAGAAGGTGCAGTACTTGGAGCAGCCCTCCATCACCGAGACGAAGGCGGTGGCGCCATCCGAACTGGGCTTGGGCAGATGGTCGAACTTCTCCACCTCGGGGAAGGTCACGTCGACCATCGAGATCTGGTTGTCCTGGCGGGCGTCGAGCATCGACGGCACCCGGTGCAGGGTCTGGGGGCCGAACACCAGGTCGACCTGTGGCGCGCGCTTGCGCAGTGCCTCGCCTTCCTGGCTGGCGACGCAGCCGCCTACGCCGATCACCAGATCCGGATTGGCCTCCTTGAGCTTCTTCCAGCGGCCGAGCTGGTGGAAGACCTTCTCCTGGGCCTTCTCGCGGATCGAGCAGGTGTTGAGCAGGATGACGTCGGCGTCGCGCTCGTCGTCGGTGAGCTCGAGCTGATGGGATTCGCCGAGCAGATCCGCCATGCGTGCGGAATCGTACTCGTTCATCTGGCAGCCATGCGTCTTGATGAAGAGTTTCTTCGCCATAAGAATAGGTCGTGGCGCCTGGGCCCGACGGGTTGCACCGGTGAATGATCGTTCGCAGGAAGGCGGCCGGCTTGGCCGTCTGATGAGGGAGAAGATTATACGCGGCCACGCGAGATGGGGCCAGGGTGGCGAGTCGGTGACGCCCGGGTCTGTGGTACCCTTGGCGACTTCGGTCGGGTCGGCGGCTGGTCAGTAAATGATCGAAGCGTTGTCGTGTCGATAGCCATGCCGGCTGGCCGAGGGTTTCCAGCGGTTTTCCCGGCACTTGTCCACAGATGCTGTGGATGACCCTGAGCCCCATTCTCATTGCGGCCATGACCGGGCCAGGATGGCCCGGTCATGGCCGCCATCGCCGCGAGCGACGCACATAGAGCCTTGGACAGCCAGGACGATGGCATGACGATGCAACGCTACAAGACACTGATGACGCTGGGCATGGTGCTCGGGGCCCTGGCCCTGCCGGCACAGGCCCAGCAGGACGATGCCCAGGACGACGCCTCTCGCTGGGTGTCCGACGATCTCACCACTTACGTGCGCAGCGGGCCGACGGACGGCTATCGCATCGTCGGTACCCTGACGGCCGGTGATCCGGTCGAGCTGCTCGAGACCCAGGGCGACTATAGCCGCGTGCGCAGCCAGAGCGGCGACGTGGTCTGGGTGCCGTCCAGCAATATCCAGGACGCGCCCAGCGCTCGGGTGCAGCTTCCCGAACTCGAGACCCGGGTCCAGGAGCTTTCCGAGGAGCTGTCGGGCATCAATGAGACCTGGGAGAGCCGCATGGCGTCGCTCACCGAGACGCTCGATGTGCGCGAGCGGCGCATCGCCGACCTGGAACAGCGCAACCAGGCCCTGGAATCGGAAAGCGAGGCGTCCCGTTCCACGGTTCGCGAGCTGCAGGCGCGGCTCGACACCCAGGAGGAGGATCTGCTGATGCGCTACTTCATGTATGGCGGCGGGGTAGCCGGGGCCGGCCTGCTGGTAGGCCTGATCGTGCCGCACCTGCCGCGCCGCCGTCGCAAGCGCGATCGCTGGTTCTGAGGGCGAGTCATGAGCAACGAATGGCTCGATCGCTGGCGCGAGGGACGCATCGGCTTTCATCGTGACGAGGTGCACGCCGCACTCGCTCGTCACTGGCCGAACCTGGGGGTCGCCCCCGGCAGCAAGGTATTGGTGCCGCTGTGCGGCAAGAGCCTGGACATGCGCTGGCTGGCCCAGCGGGGCCACCCCGTGCTGGGCATCGAACTGGCCGGCGAAGCCATCGAGCAGTTCCTGGCCGAGGGCGAGGGGGAGATCTCCCGCTACCACGGCGATAGCTTCGACATCAGTCGCCAGGGCAACGTGGAGCTGTGGCGCGGCGACTTTTTCCACCTGCATATCGAAGCGGCCGCCGAGGTCGGGGCCTTCTATGATCGGGCGGCGCTGATCGCGCTGCCCGAGGCGACCCGCCAGCGCTATGCCTTCCATCTCGCCCAGCTAATCCCGCCGGGCAGTCGCGGGCTGCTGATCGCGCTTACCCGGGCGCCCGGCGACGAGGGGGGGCCACCCTTCAGCGTGGATGCCGAGGAGATTCGAACGCTGTTTGCGGCCAACTTCGAGCTGGTACACCTGGAAGAGGGCGAGCCGGAGTCGGGTAGCGGCTTTCGCGAGAGCGTCTGGGCGTTGACCCGCCGCGGTCCGCGAACCTGAGCGGCGGGTCGACGAAGTCTCAGCGCGCCAGCAGGCTCGCCAGCTCCGGATCGCGGAAGGCGCGGTCCAGGGCGTCGGACAACAGCTCCTCGACCATGGCCTGATTGGCCTCGCGGTCGGGGCGCACCGCGTACTGCTGGGTGTGGCGTGCCGTGTAGGTGCCGGTATAGGTGGTGCCATCGTTCCGGGCTTCGGCTTCCATCACGGCGACCAGGCTCGCGCTGCCGACCAGCGGTGGGGCATCGCCACGGCCGTAGTCGAGGCGCTTGAGGGTCAGCGTCAGGTTCGGTCGTCCCGGCGCGCTGTCGCGAGTGGGCCGAAAGCCCATGTCACGCACGGCGCGTTCTGCCTCAGCCTGCAGCCGCGGCGCCAGCTCGCCCGGGTCGACGATGATCACCGCCGTCGAGCCGGCGCTGCCGGAACGGGTGCCGATCACGGCTTCCTCGCGGGTGTCGCGGGCGGTCACGCTGACCTCCTGCCCGGTCCCGACGGCCGGCACCTTGGCGCTGCGCTTGGGGTCCGGTTGCAGATAATGGGGGCCGGCACAGCCGGCGAGCCAGCTCGTGGCCAGCAGCAGGATACCGAGGCCGAGTAGGCGTCGCGTGGTCATGGCGATCTCCTTTGCCGTTCGTGAAGGCTCGAGTATAGCGACTCCCGCCTCGATGGATCACGCCGAGGCCCGTAGCTGTCGCTGGCGGGCCTTTGGCCCTTGCCAGGCGCACTATGCCGGGGGCGTCATGAAATGGCGGCCCCGGGGGCCGCCAGAAGACACTCGTCAATCGCGGGTACGGGACGCTACAGCCCCATCGCCGAGGAGGTGGAGCGCCGGGGATCGGCGCCGCCGTAGAACTGCCCGTCTTCGATCACGATCGACTGGGCGGCGCCCATGGCCGACTGCTGACTGATGGTGTGGCCCCGGGCCTCCAGCAGCGAGAGGGTGTCGGGGCTGAAGCCTGCCTCGACGCGCAGCTCGTCGGGCAGCCACTGGTGGTGCAGGCGCGGGGCGCTGACCGCCGACTGGATGTTCATGCCGTGGTCGATGACGTTCATCAGCACCTGCAGGGTGGTGGTGATGATCCGCGAGCCGCCGGGGCTGCCGGTGATCAGGAAGTTCTCGCCGTCGCGCTTGACGATGGTCGGGGTCATCGACGACAGCATGCGCTTGCCGGGCTCGATCTTGTTGGCCTCGCCGCCGATCAGGCCGTAGGCGTTGGGTACGCCGGGCTTGGCGGAGAAGTCGTCCATCTCGTTGTTGAGCAGGAACCCGGCGCCTTCGACGGCGATGCCCGAGCCATAGCTGAAGTTGATGGTGTAGGTGTTGGAGACTGCCAGTCCGTCGCCGTCGGCGATCGAGAAGTGGGTGGTCTCGTTGGACTCATAGGGCGTTGGGTCGCCGGCGGAAATCTCGTCGCTGGGCGTGGCGCGGTCGATGGCAATCTGCGAGCGCAGCTCGTCGGCATAGGCCTTGGAGGTGATGCCATCGAGCGGAACGTCGACGAAGTCGGTGTCGCCCAGGTACTCAGCCCGATCGGCGTAGGCGCGTTTCATGGCTTCGGCCATCAGGTGCATGGTGTCGGCTGCGCCGAAGCCCATCTCGCCGATGTCGTAGGCCTCGAGAATATTGAGGATCTGCACGATGTGGGCGCCGCCGGAGGAGGGCGGGCTCATGGCGTAGACGTCGTAGCCGCGGTAGGTGCCATGGCTGGGTTCGCGAATCACCGGCTGGTAGCCGGCCAGGTCTTCGCGGGTGATCAGGCCGTCGTGGCGCTCCATCTCGGCGGCGATCAGCTCGGCGGTCTCGCCTTCGTAGAATTCCCTGGCGCCCTGCTCGGCGATGCGCTTGAGCGTCGCCGCCAGGTCCGGCTGGCGGAACGTCTCGCCCACGGCGTAGGGGCTGCCATCCTCCTTGTAGAACATCGACTTGGTGGCGTCCCACTTGGTCAGGCGCTCGCCGGCCTCGGCCACGCCATCGACGAAACGCTGGGGCACCACGAAGCCGTCCTCGGCCAGGCGAATCGCCGGCGCCAGCGCCTCGGCCAGGCTCAGGGTGCCGTACTTCTCGAGCGCCAGTGACAGGCCGGCCACGGTGCCGGGCACCCCGGCGGCGCGGTGGGTAAAGCGCGACCATTCGGCCACGGCATTGCCGTCCTCGTCCTGGAACATGGTCTCGGTGGCGGCGGCGGGGGCGGTTTCCCGGTAATCGATGGCAACCACCTCGCCGCTGTCCTCGTCGGAGATCAGCATGAAGCCGCCGCCGCCGATGTTGCCGGAGCGGGGTTGGGTCACCGCCAGCGCGAAGCCCGCAGTGACCGCTGCATCCACGGCGTTGCCGCCGTCGGCGAGCACGTCATGGGCGACCTGGGAAGCCAGGAAGTGGCTGGTGGCCACCATGCCTTGGGTGCCGACCTCGGGGTGGAAGCGCTCGCCCTCGAGGATGGCCGACTGGGCCACGGCGAGCGACGGGGCCAGCAGGGTGGCGGATAGCACGCCGGCACCGAGGGTGCGGCGCAGCAGAGACATGTGCATTGACCTCTCCTTAGTCATGGATCGCGGGAACCTTCACTATTGTCGGCGATGGCCAATGGTGCAAGGCGACCGGGCGCGTTCCTGTTAGAATGCCGCCCATCCAGACCGCGACTCGACAGGACCCCGTTTCATGAGCGACTCGACGCCCGATTACCAGCTGGCTCCCTCGATTCTTTCCGCCGACTTCGCCCGTCTCGGCGAGGAGGTGGACGACGTCCTCGCCTCCGGTGCCGACATCGTCCACTTCGATGTCATGGACAACCATTACGTGCCGAACCTGACCATCGGCCCGATGGTCTGCGAGGCGTTGCGCAAGCATGGCGTCACCGCGCCTATCGATGCGCACCTCATGGTCAAGCCGGTCGATCGCCTGATCGGCGACTTCATCGACGCCGGCGCCACCTACATCACCTTCCACCCCGAGGCCTCCGACCATATCGATCGCTCACTGCAGTTGATCCGCGATGGCGGCTGCAAGCCTGGTCTGGTGTTCAATCCCGCCACGCCGCTGTCGTTTCTCGATCATGTGATGGACAAGGTCGACATGGTGCTGTTGATGAGCGTCAATCCCGGCTTCGGTGGTCAGTCCTTCATACCGGCCACCCTGGACAAGCTGCGCGAGGCGCGCCGGCGCATCGATGCCTCTGGTCGACCGATCCGCCTGGAGATCGATGGCGGGGTCAAGGTCGACAACGTCGCCGACATCGCCCGCGCCGGCGCCGATACCTTCGTCGCTGGCTCGGCGGTGTTCAAGGCGCGCAACGAAGCCGACCCGCACCGCTATGACAGCGTCATCGGCGACTTTCGCCGCGCCCTGGCCGAGGCCTGAACGTGGCGGAGGCGAGCCGCTGGCATCTCTACGTGATCGAGACGGCTGCCGGAGCCCTCTATACTGGCATCACCACCGACGTGACGCGCCGGCTGGACGAGCATCGCGCCGGTCGCGGCGCCAAGGCCCTGCGTGGCAAGGGCCCTCTGCATCTGGTATATCACGAATGTGTGGGAGTTCACGGCGAGGCGCTGCGACGCGAGGCGGCGCTCAAGCGCCTCACCGCCGCGGCCAAGCGACGCTGGCTGGCGGAGCGTCGGACCGACGAGGAAGCGGGGACGTTTTCCCCTTCTGGAAGCGCTGAATAGATCGGCGAGCGAAGTAAGGCGCGAGACGAACGGAGCCCGGAAGTATAAGCGACGGCTTCGCATATCGCGCAACGTAGCGATTTGCCCGTGCAGGCACTGGTCCAGTGTCTGCCTAACGTGACAGGGAGAGCAAATGGACACGCAATGGATCACCGACTTCGTGCAAGTGCAGGGGGCGAGCTTCGTCATCAACCTGGTGGCGGCGCTGGCCATCTTCGTGGTTGGTCGCTGGATAGTGAAATTGCTGCACGGCCTCAGCATCAAGGCCATGCAGCGCGGCAGGCTCGACCCGCTGCTGATCAAGTTCCTGGGCAACATCCTCTATGCCCTGATGATGATCTTCGTGGTGCTGGCGGCGATCAGTCAGATCGGCATCCAGACCACCTCGCTGATCGCCGTGCTGGGTGCCGCCGGCCTGGCGGTGGGGCTGGCGCTGCAGGGCTCGCTGGCCAACTTCGCCGCGGGGGTGCTGGTGATCATCTTCCGCCCCTACAAGATCGGTGACTACGTGGAGGCTGGCGGAACCTCCGGCACCATCGACGACGTGCAGATCTTCACCACCGAACTCAGGACACCGGACAACCGCAAGGTCATCGTGCCCAACGGCCAGATGATGAGCGGGGCCATCACCAACTATTCCAGCCATGACACCCGGCGGGTGGATCTGGTGGTCGGTGTCGGCTATGACGATGACATCGATACCGTGCGCCGGGTATTGGAGAGCGTGGTGGCCGACGACCCGCGGGTGCTGGCCGATCCCGCGCCCAACATTCGCATGTCCGCCATGGGCGACTCCAGCGTCAACTGGATCGTGCGCCCCTGGGTCAAGGCGGCGGACTACTGGGACGTGTTCTGGGAGATGACCGAGGAGATCAAGCGTCGCTTCGACGCCGAGGGCATCAGCATTCCCTTCCCGCAGCGCGACGTGCACGTCTACCACCATCCGGAAAGGGCGGACGAGGCGAGCCTCGAGCGCTGAGTCTCTCTTCCGTCAACGACGCGGGCCCCGGCAAATGCCGGGGCCCGCGTCGTTTGGCTGGAAAGAAATCCCGCCGTTTCAGGGAAGCGCTGATTGATGTCGCGAGCGATGGGAGGTCGGCCGCCGCCGAAGCGCAACCACCGGAGTGTAGCCTGCTACATGAGGATGGCGACGGTTCGACGCATCGACAGCGCCGGCGGCCGAGATATCGAGCGTAGCAATCAATCGGTGCTTCCCCTCAGTGCAGCTTCAGGCGCGGCTTGAGGAACCGGTTCAGGCCGTCGACGATGACCATCAGGCCGGTCTTCAGCACGCCGTGAATCGCCCGCTGGTGCATGCGGTAGAGCGAGGCGTAGAAGAACTTGGCCAGATGGCCCTCGATGAACAGGCTGCGCGCCGAGGCACCGCGCATCAGGCTGCCGATGGCATCGAAGTGGGCCAGCGAGATCAGCGAACCGCGGTCGCGGAACACGAACGGCTTGAGCGGTTTGTCCTCCAGGCGGGCCAGCAGGTTCTTGTAGAGCCGGTCGGCCTGCTGATGGGCCGCCTGGGCCCGGGGAGGCACGGTGGATCCGTCCGCCTGCGGGCAACTGGCACAGTCGCCAAAGGCGAAGATATGCTCGTCATCCAGGCTCTGCAGGGTCGCCTCGACCTTGAGGCGGTGGTTTCGCTCGGTGGAAAGGCCCAGCTCCGAGAGCAGCGCCGGCGCCTTGATGCCGGCCGCCCAGACACCGAGATCGATGTCGATGCGCTCGCCGTCGGCGGTGACGATGGCGTTATCGGTGACCTCGGTGACGCGAGTATCGACGTGTACCCGGACGCCCAGACGTTCCAGCTCGTCGTGGACCGCATCGCTGATGCGTTTCGGCAGGGCTGGCAGCACCTTGGGCGCCGCCTCGATCAGATGTACCTCCAGGTGGGCGCTGTCCAGGGTCGTGAAGCCGTAGCTGTTGAGCATCTGGGAGGCGCCATAGAGCTCCGCGGCCAGCTCCACGCCGGTGGCGCCGGCGCCGACGATGCCGACCACCATCTTCGCGGAGGGCTCGTGAGGAGCGTTGTAGCGCAGGAAGGCGTTGAGCATGGCCTGACGGAACAGCTCCGCCTGGCGGGGGCTGTCGAGGAAATGGCAGTGATCGGCGACCCCGGGGGTGCCGAAATCGTTGCTGACGCTGCCCAGTGACAGCACCAGCTCATCGTAGGGCACGGTGCGGGCGGGCAAGATTTCCTGGTCGTCGTCGTCCAGCACCGGAGCCAGCGTCAGGGTTCGGGCGTCTCGGTCGAGATGGGTGAGCGTGCCGAGCTGGAACTGATAGCCGTGGGCTCGTGCATGGCCCTGGTAGGAAATCTCGTCCAGCCCCGAGTCCAGCGCCCCGGTGGCGACCTCATGCAGCAGCGGTTTCCAGATGTGAGTGGGGTTGCGATCGACGAGCACGATCTCGGCGCGCTGGCGCTTGCCGAGTTTGCGGCCGAGCCGGGTGACCAGCTCGAGTCCGCCCGCGCCTCCGCCGACCACCACGATGCGTGGTAGCGTCATGCGAGACTCCTGACGTGAAAGTGGAAAAAGACACATGCAATGTAGGTCGCCAGGGTCGGGGCGGGCGTCTCGAATGGCGTCACGGCACGCCTGGAGCGGCCATGGCGCCGGGAGGGCTCACGGCCCGGTAGCGGCGACGTCTGTTCCTAGCATATGCCTATGCTGCGTCGCTGCCTATGCCCCAAAACGGGTATCTGGTAATTTTTTTTCGTAATATTACATGCCTTGGCCGCCGGCGCTGCGCCAGCCGCCTCTACTCATGTCCTCGGGAGCCTGTCATGCATGCACTGTTGTCCGATATCCGTCTGGTGGTTTTCGATCTCGATGGCACCCTGGTCGATTCGGTGCCCGACCTGGCGGCGGCGGTGGATACCGCCCTGGCGGACCTGGCGTTGCCGATGCCCGGTGAAGCGAAAGTGCGCGACTGGGTGGGCAACGGCTCACGGATATTGATGGAACGTGCCCTCGAGGACGCCTTGGGCGAGGCGCCGGCGGCAGCATTCCTGGACACTGCCCACGAGCGCTTCCTGTCTCGCTACGGCGAGGCGCCCTGCGAACGGACCCGGCTTTATTCCGGGGTAGGCGAGGCCTTGGCCGGCCTGGCGGCGAGCGGTCGTCGGCTGGCGCTGGTGACCAACAAGCCTGCGGCCTTTATCGCGCCGATCCTGCGTGCCACCGGGATCGAGCGATATTTCGGGATGTGCCTGGGCGGCGACAGCCTGCCGCGCCGCAAGCCCGATCCGCTGCCGCTGATGCATGTCGCCAAGCATTTCGACGTCGCGCCGGCGCACTGCCTGATGGTCGGTGACTCGCGTCATGATATTGCCGCGGGGCGGGCGGCGGGCTTTCGCACCCTGGCGGTGCCCTACGGCTACAATCATGGCGAACCGGTGGCGGCGAGCCGGCCGGATGAGGTAGTTGAATCGCTGGCGGAACTCGTTTAGTGTAAATCGAGTTGCGCTATAATATCGCAGCTGTTGATAATTTTTTGTTATATGCGATCCCTCGATCGCCTGATGGAACCCGCATCATGCTGGCTTTTTCCGCCTCCTCGACCGCCGTCCGCCTTCTTCGTGTCACCGGCATGCTCGGCGGTTGGCGATGGTGACGCTCGAGTCTTGAGTCGGCGTCGACCGTCTCTCTTCGCGCTATCCACGTCTAACACCCCGAGGAAACGGGCCCATGATGACCCCCGAACGCTTTCAGGCGCTGGCCGACGCCGGCTACAACCGCATCCCGGTCACCCGCGAGGTGCTGGCCGATCTCGACACGCCGCTGTCGACCTATCTCAAGCTTGCCGACGCGCCCTGGACCTTCCTGCTGGAGTCCGTGCAGGGCGGCGAGAAGTGGGGCCGCTATTCGATCATCGGCCTGCCATGCCGCGAGCGCATCGAAGTGCGAGGCTTCCAGGTCTCGCACATCGTCGATGGCCAAACGCAAGGCGTCACCGAGGTCGAGGATCCGCTGGCCTGGATCGAAGCCTTCCAGGCGCGCTTCAAGGTGCCGCGTCTCGACGACCAGCCGCGTTTCGACGGCGGCCTGGTAGGCTACTTCGGCTATGACACCATTCGCTACATCGAGCCGCGCCTGCGCGGGGTGGAAAAGCCCGATCCCATCGGCGTGCCCGATATCCTGCTGATGGTCAGCGACGACCTGGTAGTGTTCGACAACCTGTCGGGCCGCCTGACGCTGTGGACCCACGTCGATCCTTCCGGGGCGGAAGCCCATGCCCGGGCCAGCGCGCGCCTGGAGGCGCTGGAGGCCCAGCTGCGCGGTAAGGTGGTGGAAACCCGCAGCCCCGGCACCGGCCGCCTCGACGTGTCCGAGGATGACTTCCATGCCAGCTTCAGCGAACAGGGCTACAAGGATGCGGTCGAGCGCATCAAGGAGTACGTCAAGGCCGGCGACGTGATGCAGTGCGTGCCGTCGCAGCGCATGTCGATTCCCTACCAGGCGCCGCCGCTCGATCTCTACCGGGCGCTGCGCAGCCTGAATCCTTCGCCCTACATGTTCTTCCTCAACCTCGACGATCACCATGTGGTGGGTTCCTCGCCGGAGATCCTCACCCGCCTCGAGGAGGGCGAGGTGACGGTGAGGCCCATCGCCGGCACGCGCCACCGGGGCGCCACCGAAGAGGAGGATCGCGCCCTGGAAGCCGACCTGCTGGGCGATCCCAAGGAGATCGCCGAGCACGTCATGCTGATCGACCTGGGGCGTAACGACGTGGGACGCATCAGCGAGCCCGGGTCGGTGACGGTCACCGACAACATGACCGTCGAGCGCTACTCGCACGTGATGCATATCGTCTCCCAGGTCACCGGTCGGCTGCGCCCGGGCATGACCGCCATGGACGTGCTGCGCGCCACCTTCCCGGCGGGCACTCTATCGGGGGCCTCCAAGGTACGGGCCATGGAGATCATCGACGAACTGGAGCCGGTCAAGCGCGGCGTCTATTCCGGTGCGGTGGGCTACCTCTCCTGGCATGGCAACATGGATACCGCCATCGCCATTCGCACGGCGGTGATCAAGGACGGCGAGCTGCACGTCCAGGCCGGCGGCGGCATCGTCGCCGACTCCGATCCCGAAGACGAGTGGCAGGAGACCATCAACAAGCGTCGCGCCCTGTTTCGCGCCGTGGCCATGGCCGAACGCGGCCTGGACAACCTCGAATGAGGTCTTCACGCGCAAGGGTATCTCGAATGAGCGCTGGGCCCCGTCACCGCGGGGCCCGGGCATCTTGACAGGATCGGCCGCCGACGAGCACTATGACGACCATGAACGTACCAGATCAGACATTCGGCCCGATGGCGTGGTGGCGCTCCTGAGCGTAGGGGCGGCACGCTTGCGACCGAAGAAAATGCCGCCGTCAGGGCGGCATTTTTGTGTCTATTGATCCCTGCACGGCTGGCAGGCCCGACGCGCCGACCCGGGCAAGATGCTGGGTAACAATCACCGGATCACGAATCCAAGCCAAGGAAATCAGGACCCTATCGCCATGTCCGTGCTGATGATCGATAACTACGGCAGCCCTGCATAGATGTGAATATGGATGTATATCCAGTATTGAAAGCCCCGC
>NZ_JACHXM010000051.1 GCF_014192055.1 Halomonas organivorans
GCCGCGTCGACGTCCATGCACAACACGTCGTGGCCCACATCGGCCAGGCAGGTGCCGGTCACCAGGCCCACGTAACCGGTGCCGAAGATTGTGATTCGCATAGCAACTCCTTGTGAGGTCCAGCGGCGAGGTTCGAACCTCACACCTTGTAATACTCCCGATACCACTCGACGAAGCGATGCACGCCTTCTTCCACTCCGATGCGGGGCCGATAGCCCGTCGCTTCGAACAGGGCCTCGGTGTCCGCCCAGGTGCGGGGCACGTCCCCCGGCTGCATCGGCTGGAAGTCGCAGACCGCCTCGCGGCCGGTGGCGTTCTCCACCGCCCGCACAAAGTCCATCAGCGCCACCGGGCTACCATGGCCGATGTTGTAGAGCGCGTAAGGGGCCGTGCCGGTGTCCGGTGATCCCGCCTCGACCGCTGCCCGAGGACGGCGCTCGGGCACGACGTCCAGGATCCGCACGATGCCTTCGACAATATCGTCGATGTAGGTGAAGTCCCGCGACATGTCCCCATGGTTGAACACGGGGAGTGGCTCGCCGGCCAACACGGCACGCGTGAACTTGAACATGGCCATGTCGGGCCGCCCCCAGGGGCCATAGACCGTGAAGAACCGCAGGCCGGTGGTCGGCAGGTCGTAGAGGTGAGAATACGTATGTGCCATCAGCTCGTTGGCCTTCTTGGTGGCCGCGTAGAGGCTGATGGGATGATCGACGTTGTCCGAGGTGGCGAAAGGCACCTTGTCGTTGGCCCCGTAGACCGAGCTCGAGGATGCATAGACCAGGTGCCCCACCCGGCCATGGCGACATCCCTCCAGCACGTTGAGATGCCCCACCAGGTTGGCATCGGCGTAGGCATGGGGGTTTTCCAGCGAATATCGCACGCCGGCCTGGGCCGCCAGGTGGATGACGCGATCGAAGCCCTCGGCCTCGAACAGGCCGGCCACGGCCGCGCGCTCGGCCAGATCGAGCCGCTCGAAGCGCACGTCCTGGCAATCGGCCAGATCGTCCAGCCGCGCTTGCTTGAGCGCCACATCGTAGTAGTCGTTGAGATTGTCGATGCCGACGATCTCGTGTCCCTGCCCCGCAAGGCGCTTGGCAACGGCGTGACCGATGAATCCGGCGATGCCCGTGATCAGTAACTTCATGCTTTCCCGCGCTCTCCTGCTGGCTGTCCCCGAACGTCGCTGGCGGCGGCGTCCGGGCGCATTGTACCCCAGCGCCGACAGCAGGCCGAGCCATGATAGAATCCACGCCTTCATCATCATGTGCCCGACATCGGACCGTTGCTGCAATGCCCACCACTCGATGCCACCGTCCCCAGCTCTTTTTGACCTGGCTGCGTTTTCTCGTCGTACTGACGCTTGTCACCTGGGGGCTTCGTCTCATTTCGGCCATGGTGTTGACACCCAGCGGACTGTGGCCCACCGCCTGGTGGTGGGGCCTGCGCTTCGACCTGGCCATCTCGGCGCTGCTGGCCGGCCTGACCATCCTGGCACTGTGGCCGGCGTCACGCCTGTTCCAACGACTGCCCCGCCGCGGCTGGCTGGTGCCCGCCGCCGCCATCCTGCTGTTCGCCCAGCTAGGTGACTGGCTTTACTGGAGGGAAACCGGACGCCATGTGGGCTATGAAGCGGCAGAGCTCGTCAACTCCGCCGGCAGCCTGGGCGGCATGTTATTCGCCCGATGGCCCTACCTGGCGGGCATTCTGGCTCTGCTGGTCCTGATTGGGCGAATTCCCGTCGCCAGTGCCCGCCGACAGCTGCGCCTGGCTCCCGAGCTGGCGATGTTGGCGGTCATCGTCGCCACGGTGCCCATCGTACGCGGAGGCGTGAACGGTGTACCCCAAAGCCCTGACGACGCCCAGCGTCTTGGCGAGGCCGACGCCGCTACCGCGGCCCTCAATGGCGCCTATGCCGCGCTTCACGGCCTGCAGCGCGGGCATAAATATGCCTTGGAGCGCACCACGCTAGGCTGGATGAGCGACACCGAAGCCAAGGCCCGCGTCGACCGGCTGTATCCCGATAGGCGCCTCACCACTGGTGCCCCCCGGGAAATGAACGTGGCTGTCGTGCTGCTGGAAAGCTGGGCCAGCGTCTTCATGGAACCGCTCGACGACGGCCGCGCCGTGACGCCGCGCTTCGACGCCCTGGCCGAGCAGTCGCTGCACAGCCATGACCTGATTGCCGGCGGCAGGCGCACCACCGAGGGCATGTTCAGCCTGTTCTGCAGCTACCAGAACCCGCCTGGCCAGACCATCGCCCAGACCGACCTGGCCCGCTACGACTATGACTGCCTGCCATCGCGCCTGGCGCATGCCGGCTGGCAGACGGCCTTTTTCCAGGGTTCCCACGAGAACACCAGCGGCACGGGGGCCTTTGCCCAATCCCTGGGTTTCCGGGACAGCTTCGGCAAGGAAGACATCGAGCGCCACACCCTTCCCGAGAACTACTGGGGGGTCTACGATCGCGACCTCTATCGCTTCGCGCTCGACAGGATGAGCGACATGCAGGAGCCAATGCTGATCGGCATCAACACCAACACGACCCACGACACCCAAGTGCCTCCCGGCATCACGCCGCTGATCGACAGCGACTCCCGGGCCGCCGGGATTCGCAATACCCTGCACATGGCCGACGAGTCGGTCGGCAACTTCGTCGACGCCATCGAGTCTCGCGACTGGCAGCATCCCTGGCTGATCGTGCTGGTCGCCGATCATACCTCCCGTGTCGAAGGTACCATCCTGGAACGTTCACGCCTGCCATTTCTGTTGTATGCCCCTGGCATCGTCAAGCCCGGACGCCTGCCACGCACCGGCCACCAGCGCGATGTCTCACCTACGCTGGCCGACATCATGAATATGCCGCTGCCGGCGGCCATGGGCCACTCGCTGCTCGATCCAGATGCCCCCCAACTGGCCGAGTATCACCAGGCCGGCACGCTGGGCTGGGTCATGGGCGATCAGGTGGTGGAATTCTCGCTGCTCGACCCGACACAGCGTCGCTGCTTCGCCTGGCAACCGCCAGCCAGCCCTGGCGCCGAGCAGCCCTGCGACGAACGAGCCGCTCAAGGAGTCCGCAACGCCTATGCGTTGACCCAGCAGGCCCAACGTCATCTCTTCGACGGCACCACATCGGCGTTCGCACGGGAGGCGCGCCATCAGGATGCCCCATCCTCTCTCGCCTCCGGAGCCGAGCCATGAACCAAGTTCCCGCCAAACGCTTCGCCTTCGTCATCGAGGACCTGTACGGCGGCGGCGCCCAGAAATCGCTGCTCTATACCGCCGATCAGCTCCGCCAACGCGGCCATGCGGTCAAGGTCTTCACGCTGCGCGAGCGCGTCGAACACCGTCTGCCCGAGGGGCTGGAGATCGAGAACCTGGCCGTCGTCACGCGCCTCACCAAGGCGACCAGCACGGTGTTGACCGAAAAATGGCAGGCCTCGCGGATCAAGCGGGCCCTGGCACCATGGCAGCCCGACGTGGTGATTTCCTGCTCCTGCGACAAGATCACCCGCCATCTCGACTTCCCCAACCTCTACTTCTGGGTCAAGTCGGATGTCTCGGCCAAGTTCAGCGACCCGCAGCAGCGCGAGCGTGCCTTCGCCAAGGTTCGCCGCTTCTACCGAGGCCGACAGGTCATCGCCGTGTCGAAAGGCGTGAAGGACAACCTGGAACGAGTGGTCGGGCTCGAAGCCGAGCGCATCGTACCCATCTACAACCCTTATGAGCGCGAGCCGTTCGTGGCCATGGCCGAAGAAGATGCGCCCGTTCCGGACGGCGACTTCTTCCTGTGCGTGGCGGCCATCGAACCCCGCAAGCGCCACGATCGGCTATTGCGCGCCTATGCCGAGAGCGGCGTGACGACGCCGCTTGCCATCATGGGCAAGGGCAAGCCCGAGCACGAGGCCTCTGTGCGCGAGCAGATCGAGGCACTCGGGCTCGAGGATCGCGTACTCTGGCTGGGCTATCACCACAACCCCTACCCGTTCATCCGGCAAGCCAAGGCCATGGTCCTGACCTCAGATGCCGAGGGCCTGCCCCGAGTGCTGATCGAGGCGCTGCTGCTTCAGACCCCCGTGGTCAGCGTCGATTGCCCCAGCGGCCCGCGCGAGATCCTTACCCAGGAGCTGGCCGAATATCTGGTCGCCCCGGATGACGAACCCGGCCTTGCCGATGCACTGCGGCGCATGGACCGGTCTCCCGTTGCCATCGAGCCACGCCACTATCGGCAGTTCCTCAAGGAAACCGTACTGCCCCAGTTCGAGGCCCTTTAACGGTGAAGCTGCTCGATATCCCTTTCAACGACCGGCGCCGACGCTATCTGGTGTTCCATGCCGACGGCCTGCCTTCGAAGCTGCGCCTGGCCAGTACCACCACCACGGCGGCTTTCGAAGCGGTGGGCAGCAGCCGCTTCTATCTCTCGGAGGACGGCCATATTCTCGCCAAGGTGGTGCCCGACAAGTTCGCCAAGCGCCAAGCACCGCTGAGCTGGCTGAGTCGCGACTACCTGGAGAAACGCTGGCTGCTGCAGTCGGATGCCCGCAAGGAGTTTCTCAGCCTGCGCATATTGAACCGAGCCGGGCTGACGACACCGCATTGCTATGGCTGGGGACTCTCGCTCAACCCGGTCAACCGCAATGCTTCCCTGCTGCTGATGGAGCACAAGCAGCGGGCCCGGCCGGGTGGCGAAGTGTTCGATGCCCTCGACGCAGCCGGGCAACGCCACTTCCTCGAACGCTTCTGTGCCGAAGTCGCGACCCTCGCCAATGCTGGCTACATCCATCGCGACTTGCACTACAACAACCTGTTGGTCACCGATGACGACCAGCTCGTCTGGGTCGACACCCACATTCGCCGCTTGCCGCATCGTAACGTCGATCAATGGCCGGCCATCGCCGCAACGTTAACGGTCAACAAGCTTCGCGGAGAGGATCATCGAGCCTTCGTCGAACAACGGCTATACGAGCTCTGGCACGCCAGCCAATGACCATGAAGGCTTGCCTGGGCACAGCCCGACCAGGGCGCCATGGTACGATGCACATGCCGACCAGCCGGCTCACCAGACCGACCTAGCCACGCGATACCTCATCCTCACTGGAGCCATGCCTGCATGCCTCACGCTCTCTTCCTCGTCGACCAGCTCGCCAGTGGCGGCGCCCCGCGCTCGGTGCTCAAGGTGACACGCGCGCTGGTAGCCAGCGGCGTGCGGGTAACCCTGGTGGCACTGTCCGACCGTCTGGGCCTGCCAGTCCCCGAAGGGGCAGAGGTCCATGTGGTGGCATTCACCCCGAAAGGACGATGGCAGAAGCTGCATCGGTATCGGCTGCACGCCAAGCACCTGGATGACTTTCTGAAAACGCAGGGGAACACCTACGACCTGGTGGTCTCGAATCTCCACCATGCGCATCAGGTGACAAGACGCTCATGCTTGGCCGAGCAAGCCTGGCTGTGCATTCGATCCGACCCGTGGCAGGAGCTGCTGTCGAACAAGCACGGCTGGCGCCGAATAATCAAAAGGATCAAGGTACGGCGCCTGTATGACGATCGGCGCGTCATCGCCCTGACGAGAACCAACCTGGAGTCACTGGCCAGAATCGGCAGCCGCCCGCGCCAGGCGGAGGTCATTCCCAACGTGCTCGATGTCGCCAGGATTCACGAACTGATGGGACAACCCCACAACGACAAGGCACTGGAGGGCACGGACTACTGTGTCTATGTGGGCCGGCTCAACATGCGACAGAAAAGGCTGGACAGGCTCCTGCAAGCCTATCGGGCCAGCGAGCTATCGCTTCCACTGGTGTTGATCGGCAATGGCGATCATCTGGCCGTGGAACAGGAGATCGCCAAGTGGGGTCTGCAAGAACGGGTATGGATGCTGGGAGCACGTGACAACCCCTATCCCTACATGCATCAGGCCAAGGCTTTGCTGCTGGCTTCCGACTATGAGGGGCTGCCCAACGTGTTGCTCGAGGCATTGGCCTGCGGCACGCCGGTCGTGAGTACCGATTGTCTCTCGGGGCCGCGCGACATCCTGACCGGCGAACTCGCCGACGGCTTGGTCCCCCTGGACGACATTCAAGCCTTTGCTCGCGCCATCCGTGCCAGCGTGGAACACCCCCCGCACATTCCAGACAACGTGGTCGACGCCTACAAGCCAGCCGCCATCGCCGCCAGATACCGGGCGCTCATGGCACCATGAGGCCGGTCACCACGACTGCCGGCTTCCCAGCGTGGCGACACCTCCACAGCCGCAGGGAGCTTCGTCGAGCGCTCGACGATCCGTTCGAGATCGAGTCAAACGGCCCTTGAGCGTTCGCTCAGCGCCTTATCGGGCGCAGCGGTCAACGAGGATCTTCCGGCGACGATGCGACCCGGACGCGCTCGACTTGCCCTGCCTGCTGCGGGTCACGGTGTGCTCCCGCGAGACGCGATGGGCAATCCCGCACGCGGCTCTGGCCAGATGACATCATCGGCAAACACCGCCGGATCCAGGGAGCCTGGCGCCTCTTCAGGGACGCAAGCCGACAAGGCCAGGCGAACGCGCTCGAGGGCATCCTGTCCCTCGGCACTGCCGACCACCCGACACCACCACTCACGGTGCACCGCCTTCACTCTGACCGGTACCAAAGGCAGCCCCAGGCGCTGAGCCATGGCCAACCGGTGCAGGCCACGGTTTATCTTGAGCAGTCGGCCCTCACGCGTCACGGCAACTCCCAGACGATCCTTGCCGCGCGCCCCATCGAAGCCGTTGGACGCCATGTGATCGAGAAACCCCAGGTAAGCCTGCAGGTACAGCTGAATTCGCGCCTCGGAATCCAGCAGCACGCCCTGCTGATGAGACCGCCAGGGACGCCCGCTCTTGAGGTGCGCCATGTAACGGGTATAGCGCTCTGTACGAGTCAAATCGTCACGGCATTCATCGATCTCGCTGATAAAGCGATAGCGGGAGCCAAAGCGCAGATCGCTACGCCGTAGATCCCACTCACCATCCCACAGGAATGCCGATGAGGACGGCCTCAGTCGATGGGGATAACCGCGCCAGTCGGTACCGCGGATCAGCTCGCGTGGATCGACATACAGCGTCAGTGAATCGCCGAACCATTGTGCCACGGCACGCCCGGGCAGCCCCTGCTTCTCGATGATGCCGGCACCAGGATAGCCTGCCATCCACCAGTTCAGCAGACGCCGTTCCATCAACACGTCAACGGCGGCCTGAAACCCCTCCCGCACCGCCGCTTGCAGCCTGGCGCGCCGAATCGGCCAACGCATGCGGTCGTCATACAGAGCAGCAAACACCGGATCGCCCGCCGGCGCCATGGGCACCTTGGGGATCTTGCCTGGGGGCGCGGCCATCACATCGCTTGCCTCATTCGGTTCTACGCTCGTTCTTGCCACTCCGGGCGCTCATAGGCACGCAAGCTGCCGTAGAAGACGGCCAACCAGAAGGCGAACACCATGACGCCGCTATTGTGTGCCAAAAAAGTCTGGGACAGACCGAAATCCATATACGCCACCGGTAACAGAACGCCTGCCACCGCGATGGAACGAACGTCCAGATTGGGCTCCGAGAGGCGACGGGCAAACCATCTCAACGGCAGTAGATAGAGAGCCAACAGCAATCCGAACCCGATGATGCCGCGCTTGGCAAAGGCATCGATGAATTCATTGTGTGCATGTCCATAGCGGGTCACGAAGGCATCAATGGTGCCCGCGTCGGCCAAGGCCTTCATACCTCGCACATAGCCATTCTCCCCCCAGCCCAGCAGGGGACGATCCAGAATCAGCAACGAAGCGCCTCGCCACATCTCGAAACGGGCCCCGACGGAACTGTGCGAGTTACCCTCGGCGACATAGCCCTGCACGTCCTCCACGGCCTGGTGGACGCGCGACTGCACCCCGGTCTGCGGTAAGGCATATACCAGCCCCGCTCCCGTCAGCACAACGGCCAGCACCGCAATCTTCAGCCGTACCGAGAGAAACTCCCCATAGCCGCGGTACAGCACCAGCAGGATGAAGGGAAAGCCGACCCAGCCGCCACGACTGCCGGAAAACAACGAACCGAGGATGCCCATCAGGGCGCCAAGCAACAGGAATCCGGCCCAGCCGCGACGTCGAGGCTGCCGCGTGGCCCATCCAAGGCCGGCAAGGCACAGCACGCCCAACAGCATGCTGATATTGCCGAACTGGATCACGAAGGTGAAACCGTCGGCGCGCCCGGCACCCTGCACCAGCTTCTGCCAGGCCGCCCAGCTGCCGGCGCCGATGGCGCCACAGGACAATCCCGCCCATAGATAGGCAAGACGAGGGGGACGAGCCATGACCCACAGCAAGGCCGGCACGGCCAGCAGGAATCGGGAAGGCTTGTCCAGCCCGCTGGTGCCCTGCCCGTCGAACCAGGCATGCAACATCCAGAACAGCGAAAACGCCGCCATGACGGCGACCAGCGCCCAGTCTCGCCCCCCCAGCCGAGGGCACTGCCGGCGGACCAACAGCAACAAGCCGCCGCCGAGCAACAGGGCGGCACCAATCGAGTAGCCGCTGGACACGATGAGCGACAAGGCGCCCAACAGAAAAACGGCAATGCTGGTATAGCGATGCGTTACCGGCATCGACATGGAAGAGGCGGGATTCATCTTGGATCCAGGGTCAACATCAGAGACAGGAGGGCGATGCAAACGACGATACAAACGAAAAAGGCCGGCACAAAGGCCGGCCATCATACCACGCTTTCTAACGCCGAGTTCAGGCGTCATACCCCCTGGGGTTTCCAGACTGCCAGCGCCAGGTATCCGCCATCATGTCATCCAGCGTCTTCTCCGCCGACCATCCAAGCTCCATGCGTGCCTTGTCGGCATTCGCCCAGAAGGCCGGTAGATCACCGGCGCGACGCGCACCGAGTCGATACGGCACGCCAACGCCGGTCACCCGGGTAAAGCTGTTGACCATCTCCAGTACCGACACCCCCTGGCCAGTGCCCAGGTTATAGACCGAAACACCCGGATGGCTGACCGCCTTCAAGGCCTTGAGGTGACCGACGGCCAGATCCACCACATGCAGATAGTCACGCTCGCAGGTTCCGTCTGCCGTCTCGTAGTCATCGCCAAAGATCGTCAGCTCGTCACGTCGCCCCACGGCCACCTGGGCGATGAACGGCATCAGGTTGTTGGGAATGCCCTGAGGGTCCTCGCCGATACGCCCGGAGGGATGGGCACCGATGGGATTGAAGTAGCGTAACAGCACCACGGACCAGCGCTCATCGGCGATCACCAGATCCTCCAGCAGCTTTTCCACCATCGCCTTGGACGTTCCGTAGGGGTTGGAGGTCGTGCCGCGCGGCGTGGTCTCGACATAGGGCACAGGGGCCTCGCTGCCGTATACCGTCGCCGAGGAACTGAACACGATACGCCGAACCCCCGCCGCCTCCATGGCCTGGCATAGCACCAGGGTGCCGTGCACGTTGTTCTCGTAATAGGTCAGCGGCTTGCCAACGCTCTCGCCCACCGCTTTCAGGCCGGCGAAGTGGATGACGGCATCGATATCATGCTGGGCGAACACCGCATCCATGGCGCTGCGGTCACGAATATCCCCCCGCACAAACTCCACGCCAGCGCCGGTGATCTCCTCGGCGCGCTGTAGCGCCACCTCGGAGCCATTGCACAGGTTGTCGGCCACCACCACCTTGTGGCCGGCCTCCAGCAGTTCGACAACCGTATGAGAACCGATATAGCCTGCGCCGCCGGTTACCAATACCTTCATGATGCACCTTTCAATGAGTGTTACTGGGCATGGGGGTGGAAGAACCCACGCCATACCGTCAGGAACAGGATCTTCAGATCCAGCCAGACGGACCAGTTATCGATGTACCAGAGATCATGTTCGATGCGCGCCTTGAGGTCCGTGTCGCCCCGCCAGCCATGGATCTGTGCCCATCCCGTGATGCCGGCACGCACCATGTGCTTCTGCATGTATCCGGGAATCTCGTGCTTGAACCGCTCGACGAACACCGTGCGCTCCGGACGCGGGCCGACCAGCGACATCTCGCCCTTGACCACGTTGATCAATTGCGGCAGCTCATCAAGGCTGGAACGGCGCAGGAAGCGCCCCACCAGGGTGACACGCTTGCCGCTGGCGCCTCCCCAGCACACGCCAGCGGCCTCACTATCGACTGGCATGCTTCGGAACTTGAGCATCTGGAAGCTTTCGCCGTTCCAGCTCATGCGCTCCTGGCGATAGAGCACCGGGCCCCGAGATGTCAGCTTCACTGCCAGCGCGATCACCAGCATCAGTGGCGACAGCAGCAGCAAGGCCAGGCCAGCCAGGATCTTGTCCTCGGCGGCCTTGACGAAACGCGCCGTGCCGCTCATCGGGGTACAGCTCATGTCGAGCAGATACAGCCCCGCCACGGTCGAAATGTCATGGTTCAACAACCGCAGCCCGTGCATGTCCGGCATGTAACGAATATTGCCGATGCAGTAATCCAGGTCGCGCAAGATCTTCTCTACCAGGTTCCCCCGCGCGAGCGGCAGGCAAACCCAGATCTCATCGCTCACCAGGTTGGCATCGTATTCACTGTCGAAGGCACGACAATCCTCGAGGCCGAAACGCGCACAATCGCTGGCGTCCAGCAGACGCACCGAGGTCACATCGAACCCCGCCGAAGGCTGGGCGGCGATGCGCCGGGCGGCGATCAGGCAGGAATCGACCTCTCCGACAAGGATGACGCCCTTGCGATTGCGCCCCTGCCGGCGCAGCCGGTTGAGCACCGGATAGGCCACGGTACGGGCCCCGACGCTGAATATGAAGGCACTGCACAGCCACATCCCCAGCCACAGCCGCGAGAACTCCGCACCGGTCTTGGTGAAGTAGAGATAGGTGAACACGATGCCGCCCAGGATGACGAAGGCATGCACGATGCGCACGACCAGCTCGACCCGTACGGCCCCGCGCCAGGAGCGGTAGATACCGCAAGCACCGAAGATCACCATGCCCAGCAGCATCCCGGACAGCATCATCCACTGATATCGCTCGATCATGTACTCGAGCGAGCCGAAGCGCAGCCAATAGGCCAGAAAACCGCCCATGAGTAGTGAAGCGGCATCCGCGAAGCGCGCCGCCACGTGCGAGTAGACTTCGAATCCCGAGAGAGTCTTGGCGATTCGCGACATATCAGGGGTACCGCCGGGCAAGTTCATCGTGGGCACGATACGATCGGTTTCGCAACGCATCGCTCAGTGCCAGCCAGCACAGGCTCAGATAACGACGTTTCTCAGGGTAGTGCCGAACGGCGAGCAGCCAGCTGAACAGCTTGACGGGAAGAACCAGCGGAAACCATTTGCCTGCGGCGATGCGATACATCAGCAAGCCATTTCGATAGGCATAGAATGCTTTCCAGAGCGGTCTTATGCGGGCCCCTCCTCTCAAGTCGGCCGAACAATCATGTACGAAGCGGACATCCGGAAGGAAGACATGGCGACCACCGCTCTTGCGCAGGCTCAAGGTATAGATCACGTCGTCGCCGTAGATGAACAGCTCACCGCGAGGCAGGCCGATCTGCCGCACGGCATTGGCCCGCATGAAGCACCCGACGAAGGACGAAGAGTCGATCTCGACACGACGATTTTCCCGATAGTGCCTGTCGGCAAGATGGAAGCCTTCTCGGGACCGCCCCGTCATCACGCCGCAGGCGGTGCGCCACAGCAGCCTGCCGTGCCAGAACGGATTCCAGCTGGGGCGGTTCATCTCGCAGATGTCCCCATTCGGATAATAGACGGCCGCCGCCGCACCATCGATGCCTTCGAGATCCTGCTCCAGAAAGCATTGCAATGCACCGGGAGCCGGGCGGGCATCGTCATCGAAGCACACCAGCCAGTCGGGATCGAAGACCTTCAGGGCCTCGCCAAAACCGAGCTCGAACCCTCCGGCTCCCCCCAGGTTGCGGTCAGGCATCAACACATGCAGCCGCGGGTCTTGCTGGTCGGCAAGCCAATCGCGGCTGCCATCGGTGGAGCCGTTGTCGACCACTACCAGCCCGGCCACGGGCTCATCGAGTACCGCCGCTACCCCCTGTTTGAGATGTTCTAGACGATTGAAGGAAACGATGACCGCCACCAGCGTGGAAGCAGCAGTCGAGGAAGAGGCAAAAAGCTGATGATCAGACATTCCGGGTAATAGTCACTTTTTCGTCATTTATCGCCAATGATGCAAGCAGCTTTTATCAGGTTTCGACAAAGAAAGCCGGAACCGGTTCGTCTTTCTTCAAGCACTCAAGAAAGCCTTGGGCGGTATCCAGCGCCTCGCGAATGGTCACGTCCATATCGAGATAGCGATAAGTGCCAAGACGTCCCACGAAGGTGACCTTGTCTTGCTGCTTCGCCATTTCCACGTAACGAGCGAGGAGCGCCTTTTCGTTCACCAGGCGTATAGGGTAATAGGGAACGTCTTGTGGCTCACAGGCCCTACTGTACTCCCGATAGCAGACGCTGCCTTCGTGCTCTTCCCAGGGCGAGAAGTGCTTGTGCTCGGTAATGCGAGTATGGGGCACCGACTCTTCGCCGTAATTCATCACCGCACAGCCTTGATAGTCGCCCTGGTAGGTAAAGCGCTCGAAATCCAGGGTGCGATAGCCAAGCCGGCCCAGTTCGAAATCGAAGAAGCCATCCAGCGGCCCCGAGTAGAACACATGGTCGTAATGGGCAGCCTGCACTCGTTCGAAGCGGGTATTCAAATGCACGCTGATGTTGGGATGATCGAGGATGCCCTCCACCAGCTTGGTGTAACCCGCCTCGGGCATACCCTGGAAGCGGTGGAAGAAGTAGTTGTCATTGTAGTTGAAGCGCACCGGCAGCCGCTTGAGGATGCTGGCCGGCAACTCCCGGGGATGGCACCCCCACTGCTTCTGGGTATAGCCCTTGAAGAAGGCTTCGTAGAGATCCCGGCCAACGAAACGCAGCGCCTGCTCCTCGAAGGTCTGGGGATTCTCGATCGAGGTATCGGCCTGGGCCTCGATGAACTCGCGTGCCTCATCAGGTCGCATGGTCTTGCCGAAGAACTGGTTGATGGTATGCAGGTTGATCGGCAGCGAGAACACCTGCCCCTTCGAGGTCGTCTTCACCCGGTTCACGTAGGGTTTGAACGTCATGAATCGGTTGACGTATTCCCATACCTCCTGGTCATCGGTATGAAAGATGTGCGGCCCGTAGGCATGCACCATCACCCCGGTCTCGTCATCGCGCTCGGTGTGGCAATTGCCGGCGATATGCGAACGCGCATCTACGATAGTGACCTCATGGCCCGCTTCGGCGAGTTCACGGCCGATTACAGCACCGGAAAAGCCAGCACCAACCAACATAAACTTCATAGACCCCCCCTATTATAGAAATCAACACTAGCTATGGTCATTACAACTCTACACAGGCGCAGTCTGATACGGAGTGCAGAAACGTGAGTTTAGCGCAGAACGAAATGGTCTCTCTATGAAGCGGTAGGTCAAGCATGAAACTGCAAGAGACAACACCAGACAAGCAGCCCAATACAACAGACGATCATCCACCTCCCAATCGGTATACCACTTTAAGACTTGCAGAATAAAAATATGCATCAAATAAAGCGAGTAAGAAATCTTCCCAATAAAAACAGAGGCTCTATTATCAAGAATAACACCAACTTTCTTGACACTTACGCACAGCGCCAAAATCACACAAAGAAGAACTAGAACTACAGGATTTTTCCAAATATAAATGCTATATCCAAAAAGCGCGCCAGACACATCTTCCAAGTTAAGAGCAACCAAGATGATGGACAAGACAAAGAGGACATCGAACACTACGTGCTTCTCTGTAATAAGCCCGACAAGTGGATAAACTGCCATACCAAGGAGGAACATGTGCCCCCGTGGTATAATACCCAAAAAGGCCAGATCCATCTCTCCCCAACCACCTACGAAATAGGCCATTTGCTGGATCACGAAAACGGAAATCAGCAGCACATAAAAATGCGCCCAGCTTTTATCTTTAGCCCACCAAAACAGTGGGAACAAGAAATAAAAAAAGATTTCTATCGAAATAGTCCACAGAACACCATTCCCCTTCAAAAGAGCAAGGTGTTCGACCACATCCCCAAAACCACGAATACCGAATACTGATAAGCTTCGGCCATCCACAAGCACAAAGCTAGTACAAAAAGCCAGCACAACCACAAAAGCATACAGCGGAAAAACTCTTGAAATGCGCCGTACAAGAAAATTCCTCAAATGATAGCGACACGATCTTCCGTTTGTAACATGCATCATGAGGAAACCAGACAGGGCAAAGAATAACATGACCCCGACTTGCCCAAGACCATATATTCGAAATAAATCTTGCAACTCCGTTCTTGTGGAGATATGTGTCACCACCACCAGCAGCGCCGCGATTCCCCTTAACCCATCAAGAGCAACATAGTGATGTTCCCCGCCGCCTCCCCTCATAAACCCCTCTCAATTAAATAAAAATAAATTAAATAGCAGCCAAGTCAACACAGCCCCGCCAAAGCCATGCTTTAAAAATCACTTACGCCTAAAAGCTTCCCTCACACTTCTCCTGGAGTTTTCCAGACGCTTTGATAGACGTCATGTCACATCCATCAGCACTAGAGCTTTCCTGTTTGCATCCGCTTCAAAAATCTGACTCACGTCTTCCATATCGATAACAGGTGGACATGACTCTAGAACATCGCCTGACAAAAAAATTTGATATATCTCACTTCCTGTTAACATCAAAAGAGCTCACGATAAAGCTTAACGCGTAGAACCTCTTCATGCCTAAGAAAAAATCTCAGCAGAAACCATGCGCACTTAACCAACACCGCTACTCACACCACCCGAAATAGCAAAATTCTTATAACGCCCTATTGGTTCTTTTTTAAAAAACCTCTATCAAGTTGGTTCAATTTTCTTTCGTGCCTATTAACCATATCCATAATGTATGGGAGAGCAAAATCTGCCAACATATGCGCTCGTCCAATATCAGGAACTTCTTCCTCCATCAAATACTTAATCGCACACATCTCTTCACCACTCAATGAGATGTTATCCAATTCTCTAGGGAAGGCATCAAGATCACTAAAAGCTTTCCTAGGGATATCATAAGCGTTTTTCTCAAAGTATTCCAAATCTTTGAGCGCACCTTCTTTCACTCGACCGTAAGCCGTTCCCGAAAGGCTGAATTCTTTTGATCTCCCATCACCCCGCCTTTCAAAAACCTTGTTAATCTTTTTCCTTTTATCTATAAAATCTTCCCCGCCAAAATGCATTCTCGCATAACGCATTGCCAATAGTGTTTTCTCACTAAACCTAGAGTTAACTTTGCCACCCTCCTTATCAGGCAAAGGCAAAGAAAACCAATCACACATGACATCTACAATATCTCTTCCACCATTATCTTCACGCTCCATTGACACCAAGGTCACTCTATTTCTAGGCGCAATAGACTTATATAAATCTACAAAGTTAGAATAAACAAAAAAGTCAAACCCGTTTTTCTTTTTAAAAAAATCTATAAACCCTAGAAGATCGCCGTCAGTTTCTTGAAAAAACTTACCCATGTGAACCCTGAACATCCCCCCTTTAACAAATTGGGCAAAGACAGACTCAACAAAAGGAAGATGATTTCTAACAACCATGATTACTGACACGCTGCCAACACCAAATAAATGGTTGAGCTCTCTTATTATAGCAACAGCAACATCATTGCCCCATAAAGAGTTGGTAAACTCTTCAGAAGAAATAAAGATTTTATCACAACCTTTTGACTCAGCTTCATTCTTTATTTCTCTAATTGCAAAACCTATTTTCTCGGGAGAAAGCTTGTGCAGAGGCCGATGACTAAAATACCCCCCCTTCTCACGATATGCCTCTGGGTAGCAAAAGCCACATTTGACATGCTGTTCGTGGTTGTCGCGAAAAAAACGTTGAAGGGTTGACGATGCACATTTTGGCATGCCGACATGTAGATAAACTTTCATAAAATTCTCTCCAGCCACAAACAGAGCAACGCGAGAAATATAGAAAAAACCATATGGGGCTCAGCATCTCATGATACAGCATCATCCTATATATGTTTTTCTAAACTCAATTATTGTAAAGAGTCACCACGCCCAACTGCATAGTAGAGTAGCCCTTTCGCCTTGACTGCCTCCGGCTCGAAGAGATTGCGCCCGTCGACGATCACCGGCAGCGTCAGTCGCGACTTCAGCCAGGCGAAGTCCACGCTGCGAAA
>NZ_JACHXM010000052.1 GCF_014192055.1 Halomonas organivorans
CGCCCCGGGCGACACCGTCGATCTGTCCAATACCGACGGCAATCTGGTGATCGCGAAGAACGCCACCGAAGGTGCCCAGGAGACGGTGACCTTCGATCTGGCCGACAACGTGACCATCGGTGACAGTCTGACCGTAGAGGGCGATACCCAACTGGGCGACCACTTCACGATCAATCAGGACGGCACCACGAACTACGACGTCACGATCGATGACTCGACCGGCGACAAGAGCCTGGTCAACAAGGAGTACGTCGATAACCAGGGTGATGCCAGCGCAGGTGGTGGCTTTGGCTTGGCCGATGCCGGTGACACGGAGGTTAAGCAAGACCTGGGCGAGACCATCAAGGTCTATGATCCGAACGGTGACATCACCACCACGGCTGACGACGCCAACGGCGAACTGCTGTTGGGCCTGTCCAGCGACCTGAGCGTCGGTGGCCCGGGGGCTGACGGTGCGCCTGGCGAAGACGGTTACATCGGCGTCGATGGCGCCGACGGCGTGGCCGGCGTAGGCATCAACGGTGCCGATGGCTCCATCGGCCTGACCGGGCCGGCGGGTGCCGACGGCGTTAGCCCCGAGCTGACCATGCGTCCGACCATCGAGCCGGGCGATGTGGTGGCGGATGACTCCGACGTGACGCGTCTGAGCTATGAAGACGGCAACGGCGACAGCCACTCCGTGGCGACCCTGGAAGACGACGGTCTGCGCTTCTCGGGCAACGACAACAGTGGTACCACCGACGGCTACGTGACACGTCATCTGAACGAAGAGATGCCGATCATCGGCGGTGAACAAACGGTGGGCGGCTACTCCTCGGATAACATCCGGACCGTGGCGACCCAGGACGGCGGCATCGAAATTCAGCTGGCCGATGCACCGCAGTTCGGCAACGTGACCCTCAACGAGGGTGACAGTGGCAAGATCACCGGCGTGACGGCGGGCACCGACGACACCGACGCAGTGAACGTCGCGCAGCTCAATGACGTCAGCGACGTGGCCAACACCGGCTGGGACCTGAGTGCCCAGGGTGATGCCACCACCGCGACCAACGTGGCGCCGGGGGATAGCGTCGACCTGAACAACAGCGATGGCAACCTCGTGATCAGCAAGACGGCCGGCAGCGACGATGTGACCTTCGACCTGGCCGACAACGTGACCATCGGCGACAGCCTGACCGTAGAGGGTGACACCACAGTCAACGGCGACACCTATCTGGGCGACAACTTCGAGGTGGTCAACAACGAGGCGCACTACGACGGCCCGATCACCGGTGATACCAGCGTCGTCAACAAGCAGTATGTCGATGGGCTAGAGACCCATTACTACAGTGTCAACGATGGCGGCATCCAGCGGGACAACTACGCCAACGATGGTGCCGAGGGCGTGGATTCCCTGGCGGCCGGGGTGGCGACCTTTACCGGGGGGAGCGCCGAGCGTGCCCTGGCACTGGGCTTCAGTACCAGCGCCACCGGCGTGGACAGCGTGGCCATCGGCCAGTATGCCAGCGCCGAGTCGGGCGGGTCCGTGGCCATCGGACGCGATGCCACCGCCAACGGGGGCCAGGCGGTCTCCATCGGCTACGGCAACACCGCCACGGGCGATGGCGCGGTGGCGATCGGTGACCCGAGCACCGCCATCGGCGATGGTGCCCTGGCCCTGGGCAAGGACAACTATGCCGAAGGCACCGGGGCAGTGGCCGTGGGCAACAACAACACCTCCGAAGGCGACGGTGCCCTGTCGATCGGTGACACCAACACCGCGACAGGCAATGGTGCCATCACCATGGGGGTCAACAACCAGGCCACTGGCGACGGTGCCGTGGCTCTGGGCAACGACAACATGGTGAGCGGCGACGGGGCCTTCGCGGTGGGCAACAACGCTACCAGCGGGGCGCTCGATACCCTGGCGTTGGGGACCCAGGCCTCGGCCACCTCGCAGCACGCCATGGCGCTGGGCAATAACTCGGACGCTTCCGGTTACGGTGCCTTCGCGGCCGGCAATACCTCCGTCGCGTCGGGCGACGGCGCCATGGCGGTCGGCCAGGTCGCGACGGCATCGGGGCTGCGCGCTGCGGCGATCGGGCTTGAAGCCCTGGCCTCGGCGGAAGATGCCCTGTCGGTGGGGACAGAGGCCGAGGCCAGCGGGCTGCGCAGCACGGCCATCGGCAATTACAGCATCGCGTCCGGGCAGGGCTCCTCGGCGCTCGGCTCGAATGCCGATGCCCAGGCCTTCGGGAGCATGGCGATCGGTGCACGTTCCACGGCGATGCATGAGCAGAGCATCGCCCTGGGTGGCGCTTCCCAGACGGTCAGAGGACCGCAGGACGACTATGTGGCGTACGGCCTGGTGGCGCCGCAGACCTCCAAGGGTGAACTGGCCATCGGCCAGGTCGCGGTCTTCGACGAGAGCGGCACCCAACTGACGGAGCCGGGCGAGCGTCAGATCACCGGTGTCGCGGCGGGCAGCGAGGATACCGATGCGGTGAACGTCTCGCAGCTCAAGGCAATTGACGCAACGGCCAGTGCCGGCTGGAACCTCAGCACCGAAGACGCGGCGGCCATCAACGTGGCGCCGAGTGGCGAGGTCAACCTGCGTAACGAGGATAATAACCTGTCGATCAGCAGGGCGACCGCGAACGGGCGCGAGGAAGTGACCTTCGACCTGGCCGACAACGTGACCATCGGCGATAGCCTGACCGTCGAGGGCGATACCACCGTCAATGGCGACACCTATCTGGGCGACAACTTCGAGGTGGTCAACAACGAGGCGCACTACGACGGCCCGATCACCGGTGATACCAGCATCGTCAACAAGCAGTACGTCGACGATGCCGGCGACGACGTGGTGGCCCAGGGCCTGAACTTCTCGGGCAACGAAGGCGGCGATGTCCACCGCGACCTGGGGCAGACCCTGGCGATCACCGGTGACGCCACGGCGGCCGGCACCTACAGCGGTACCAACCTGAAGACGGTGACCGATCCGACGACCGGCGAGCTGGCGCTGCAGATGAGCGACTCGCCCGAGTTCGGCGCCGTGACCATCAACGAGGGCGACAGTGGCAGGATCACCGGCGTGACGGCGGGCATCGACGACACCGACGCGGTGAACGTAGCGCAGCTCGACGATGTCAGCGACGTGGCCAACCAGGGTTGGGACCTCAGTGCCCAGGACGATACGGCCAGCAACGTGGCGCCGGGAGGAGAGGTCAACCTGCGTAATGCGGACGGTAATCTGACGATCGGGCAGGCGCTCAACGATGGTCGCCAGGAAGTGACCTTCGACCTGGCCGACAACGTGACCATCGGCGACAGCCTGACCGTCGAGGGCGATACCACCGTCAATGGCGACACCTATCTGGGCGACAACTTCGAGGTGGTCAACAACGAGGCGCACTACGACGGCCCGATCACCGGTGATACCAGCATCGTCAACAAGCAGTACGTCGACGATGCCGGCGACGACGTGGTGGCCCAGGGCCTGAACTTCTCGGGCAACGAAGGCGGCGATGTCCACCGCGACCTGGGGCAGACCCTGGCGATCACCGGTGACGCCACGGCGGCCGGCACCTACAGCGGTACCAACCTGAAGACGGTGACCGATCCGGCGACCGGCGAGCTGGTGCTGCAGATGGCCGATGCGCCGAAGTTCGGCGACGTGACGATCAACGAGGACGACAGCGGCAAGATCTCCGGTGTGGCCGATGGTGATGTCAATGAGACCAGCACCGATGTGGTCAATGGCAGTCAGCTGTGGGAGGCCCAGCAGGCGCTCGAGGCGGGGCAGTCGCACTACTACAGCGTCAACGATGGCGGGACTCAGGGCGGCAACTACGATAACGACGGTGCTACCGGCAATAATGCCATCGCAGCCGGGGTGGATGCTGTAGCCACGGCGGAGGGCAGTATTGCCATGGGTGCCGGCGCCATGGCCAGTGAGGTGAATAGCGTGGCGATTGGCGCGGGCGCGACCACCGAGGCGGCGGTTGGCACGGCCAATATCACGATCGGTGGTCAGACCTATGTCTTTGCCGGTATCTCGCCGATTGGCACCTTCAGCGTCGGCTCTGCGGGCGCCGAACGTACCATCACCCATGTGGCTGCGGGACGTGTGACGGCAGACAGCACGGATGCCATCAATGGCAGCCAGTTGTATGCCACCAACCAGGCGGTAGGAGGTGTCGAGGATCGCGTGACCAACGTCGAGGGGGATATCACCAACCTCGACGGCCGCGTGACCACGGTCGAAGGCGATGTCACTCAACTGGATGATCGGGTCACCAATGTCGAGGGTGATATCACCAACATCGGCAATGATCTCGCAGAGTTGGATGACCGTGCCGTGAAGTACGACAGCTCAGGGGGAACGGTCGACTACAGCTCGATCACCCTGGCGGGTGATGGCGGTACCACCATCACCAACGTGGCGGACGGTAACGTCTCCGAGGACAGCAGTGACGCCGTCAACGGTAGCCAGCTGTGGGAAGTGCAGGAGCAACTCACTGACCTCAACGAGGGGGGCAGCAAGTACTTCAAGGCCAACTCCGAGGCGGCCGCGGCCCAGGCGGAAGGGGCGGAGAGCGTCGCCATGGGGCCGGAAAGCGTGGCTCAAGGTGACCACAGCGTAGCGGCCGGTGATGGCGCTGTGGCCGAAAGCGAAGGCAGCGTGGCCTTGGGGGCCGGTTCGCAGGCGACCCGCGAGGGCATGGATGGTGCACAGGAAGCCTTCTCGGGCGAGTCCGTGGCATCGACTCAGGGCGCGGTCTCTGTCGGTAGCGAAGGCGGTGAACGCCAGATCACGAATGTGGCCGGCGGCACCGAAGCCACGGATGCGGTCAACGTTCGCCAGTTGGAATCGGTCCAGGCCGGCGCGGTGAACTACGACCGCAACGAGGACGGCAGCCTGGACTATGGCTCGGTCACGCTGGGCCAGGAAGGCACGCCAACGCAGATTCACAACGTGGCAGCGGGTGAAGCGCCGACGGATGCCGCCAACGTGGGGCAGCTGCAGGCGTTGAACCAGCAGTTCCAGCAGCAGATCGGCGGGCTCGGGAGTCGCATCGAGGAAGTCCATGATCAAGCCAACGCCGGCACGGCGAGTGCTATTGCGGCGGCTTCCGTGCCCCAGGCGTATCTGCCAGGCAAGAGCATGATTTCTGCCGGTGCGGGTACCTATAACGGTGAATCGGCGGTCTCGGTGGGGGCCTCGCGCCTCTCCGACAACGGTCGCTGGGCGGTCAAGCTCAACTTCACCGGGGACTCGCAGGGCAACTTCGGTGCCGGTGTCGGTGCTGGTTTCCACTGGTAAGCAAAGGGATATCGAACATGCATAACAGTATTCGACGCAACATGGTTCGAGCCCTCGGCATTGCCGGCTTGACGGTGCTCGGCCTGCAGGGGTGCGCAACGGAGAACGCACGGGAAGGCAATGCCTTCCCGGACCCCGGCGATGCCTGGGTCGAGGGTGGCACCTACGTCAATCTCGAGAACTTGCGCAAGATGCGGGTGGGCATCTCCAAGGACCAGGTCCGCGGCCTGCTGGGAAGCCCACACTTTTCTGAGGGGTTGATCGGTGTTCACGAGTGGAACTATATCTTCCACCTGCCCCAGGGGGGTGGCTCTTATCGCGTTTGCCAGTACCAGGTGGGATTCGATGACGACATGCTGGCCGAGGGGCTGCATTGGCGGGATGGAGAGTGCGCAGCATTGCTCGAGCCTCCATCGCTTGAGGCATCGTCTGAGCCGCAACGCATGACGCTGGCGGCAGATACGCTGTTCGACTTCGACAGCAGTGGGTTGACCCATGAGGGGCAGCAGGAGGTCGCCGCGTTAGCCGAGCGGATACGCGAGACCTTCGCCTCTCCGGACATCGTGGTGATCGGATACACCGATCGAATCGGTAGCGAGGCCTATAACCTGACGCTTTCCGAGCAGCGGGCCGCTGCAGTACGCCGAGCGTTGATCAACCAGAGTGTCTCTCCCGGTGCGGTGCGTAGCATGGGGCTCGGGGAAGGGCATCCCGTCGTCGACTGTCCGGCTTCCCGCGTCACGCCACAGGTCAAGGCCTGCTTGAGACCGAATCGTCGAGTCGAGGTGGAGGTGACGGAACGGTCGACGCTTTGATCGCCCGTGGCGCGGCCCCGCGAGTGCCGGGGCTGCGTTATGGCGTGTCAACATCGCCCCTTGGGGAAAGGCAGTGACGCAAGAGACCGGGCGTCGAGAGAGTGCGCGTGCCGGCCACATGATCGTCGGCCCCGATGCATCAGGAGACCGTTAGCGTCTGGGTGTGCGGATAGCGAATGGCCTGATGGGCGGGCATGGGTCTTCCGAAGTAATATCCTTGCAGGCCGTGAATGTCAAAGTTCCGGATCAGCGCCAATGAGGCTGCCGATTCGATACCTTCGAGCACGATCTTCTTGCCTAACCCATTGAGCAAGACCAGTACGCCTTCCAGGAATCTCCGATCGGCCTTCTCGACAGTGGCAGACATGACGAGCGCGGGGTTGATCTTGACGATATCGATAGGAAGTGTTCTTAGGTAGGAGAGTCCTGCATAGCCACTCGCGAAGTCATCCAGTGAGAACCGGATACCCGCGCGTCTGAGCCGGCCGAGCCGTTCGGCCACTCGACTCAAGTCGTGTATGACCGAACTCTCCAGAATCTCGATTTCAATGCCACGAGCGCGGTCTTCATCATCGAGAATCCAGTTCAGCATGCATTCGTAAAATGCGCGGTGTTCGAGCAGGTGTCCGGGCAAGTTGAGGCTGATCGTCAACGAAGCAGGATTGCCCAGTTCCCGCATGAACCGTGTTGCGGTATCCAGCGACCACATGAAATGTTCGCATGACGCCAGCTGCGCGCGCTGCATCGTGGGTAGACGTGCGGGGGGCAGGGCCTCGCCGGATAGAGTGACGGAGCGAAACAGGCCTTCATACCCGATGAGTTGAAATGCCCTTCCGAGGAGTCGCACTCTAGGCTGGTAAAAGAGATGGGGCGTCGAGGACATCCGATATCCTTCGCAGGCCTGTCGAGGGAATAAAAGAGCATACTCCTTCTTTATCTGTGATGGAGGATGACCTCAAGCCACCAGGCATGAACAACTGTGACGTACCGATGGGCAGCGCAGGAGAGCCGGATCAGGCGGCAACGGCATGCGCGAGTCCAGGACCAGCATATTATCTTGCGAGGATCGGGTTTTACTGAGGCCGACGAGCACCGAGGTGCAGGCGGTCGTCGGGACGCAGAATGCTCATTCGGGGAAGCGATTCGTATCGCGGGCTCCGGGAAAGTGTGCCTGAGGGCTGCACAAGTGCCCCCGACTCTCGCCGGAGTGGCACACCCGGGTTGAATTATGGATATAAATGCCCCCATGATAGCGGGATTCTCACATTAGGAGCTTCACCCCGATGTTCATTGCTATCCTCGAGGACGATCCTGTGTGTCTCCAACAGCTGTCCAGCTTGCTGCTTGTGGCGTCTGAGCAGAGTCAAAAGCACCGGGTCGCTGGGGGAAGCGAACGAGGGTGGCAAATCGACAGCTACCGAAATGCCAGGGACTTCATGCGTGGTGCCAAGCGCAACACCTATGATCTTGTGCTGCTCGACTGGATGCTGCCGGATATTACAGGTATCGAGGTCCTGAACTGGGTGCGTGAGTATTTCCAGTTCCCCCCTCCCGTGATAATGGTGACCAGCCGGGATGCGGAAAAAGATGTCGTCGAGGCCTTGATGGCGGGCGCGGAAGACTTCGTCAGCAAGCCATACCGTGGAGGGGAGCTTGTTGCGCGAGTGCTGACGACGCTAAGGCGCTTTCATGTGAGCGACAAGCATCGCCATGAGCCATTTCATCAGGGTAATCTCACTATATACCCGAAGGATGAGTCCATATCTGTCGAGGGGGAGTTCGTCAAGCTGACCAATCAGGAGTATCGCCTGGCTTTACTCTTGTTGCGTAACTTGAACCATCCCTTGAGTCGTTCTTATCTTTATGAAATGGTGTGGGGGCAGGAAGACAGTCCGATGACCAGGACGTTGGATGTGCATATTTATCGGCTCAGAAGAAAGCTTGGTTTCAATAAGGAAAATGGATGGAATCTTTCATCTGTGTATCGTTACGGATATCGTCTTCAACGCACTGAAGAAGAAGTGTCGTCCTGATGCAGGGCGAGTGCCTTGATGAGTGATCAGGTTCTCGCATGCAAGAGTTCGAAAATGACAAAGATCGGTTGTGCCGGGGCTTCTCGGGGCATTTCGTATTGTGTCGAGCTCTCTTCCCGATAAACGGCGGTCGCTCGCTCTGAGCAGCTGAACCGTTGGCTCCTTGTTTGCTAGCCGTAAGGTTTTGGAGGAAGGAGAACCTTCTTTACACGTGACATCCGTGTTGTCGATGCCGGGCAGGGTCGGGGCTCGGTATTCTGCCATTGGTCGATTTGGTGGGTCTGTACTTCTTTATAAGGTTTATTGATGTTTTATGGGGAGAGTGCTTTCTTCGTTTCAGTGTTGCAAGCCTTTTTCTTGTGTTGCCAGCGTCAAGAGTGGAAGTGAGGTGTTGAGCAGGGTTTCTCTATGAGCGGTCGTTTTTTGAAGCTGAAGTCAAGGAATGTTTGTTAGGCCGGGGTGGTGATGTGAAATAAGGCCTGGTTGAACAGCCGCTTGGCTTTTCTGGATTACAGCTTGGTAGTGAGAGAAGTTTTAGGTTCCTTGAGGTTCGAGTTTCTGTTGATTTGTGATGCAAGACCTTCCTCCTGAAGATGAGGTGCTGGAGAGGTATTTCTGCGTGTCCTGGATAAAAAAAGCCTGGCGTGTGCCAGGCTAAAGCAGGGAGTCATGGTCCAAGGGGGGTAGGACTCATGACATATACAATGATAATTTATAAAGTGCAGTCGTGTTAATGTGGGAATTGTGAACCAGTGTTAAATGTGGCAATCCCCAGTGTTGGATGCATTGTTGTCGACGTGAGTTAGGGGAGGGACGTTTTCTTCTGTATTCGGCGTAGACGGTCATTGGTGCCCGTCAGGGTAACGTCTTGTGAGGCCAGGCCTTCATGAGTCGGCGTCCTTGCCGAATGCTTGCAGGTGGCCGTTCGAGGGGGCGTCAATCGGGCCGGACTCGGGCTATCTTCCCCCTCTCCCTTGCCTTGGCCTGCGCCGAGCGCTCGGTGTTGGTCGCTCTGACGCTGAGCGGGGTCGCTTCGGTGATCTGTGAAGGCTCAGCCGATGACATCCAACTTCTCGCGGGTCGTGCGGTAGACGCTGTCGAGGTGTGACAGCATGGCGCGTTCCGCGGCATCCGGGTCGCCGGCGCGCAGCGCCTCGACGATCCGGCCGTGCTCCCGAAAGCTCTGCTCGATCGAGCCTGTCTCCACCATCACCTGGCGGCGAATGTTCAACCCATAGGCGTACAGCTCTTCCGAGTAGCGCAGCAGGATGTCGTTGTGGGCATATTCCGAGATCAGCTTGTGGAAGTTCTGGTCCGAGAGCTGGAAATGCACCGGGGAGTCGAACAGTTGGCTTTGGGCTTCCAGTAGCCGATCAAGCTCTTTCAGGCCGTCGTCGTCGATGTAGCGGGCGGCACGCCGGGCGATCGCTGCCTCGATCACAAGACGGCTCTCGAAGACACTGTCCACGTCGTGGCGATTGACGTCGGCTTCCTGTCGATGGCCGGGATGATGCTGGAAACGTTCGATGACCGCCTCGTTGGCACAGATGCGCGACTTGCTGCCGTGAGAAACTTTGGCCAGGCCATGTGCCGTCAACTGGGCCAGCGCCCCTCTCACGGTTTCCCTGCTCACCCCGAACAGCTGAGCCAGTTCCCGCTCGCTGGGCAGCTCGTCCCCATCTCTCAGCAGTCCTGTCAGCACCATGTCGGTTAGCTTGTCGGCCAGGATTTCCTTCTTGGTCCGGCTTTTCAGTGCCTGTTCGTCGGCAAAGGCCCGTAGCGTCATGGGTCCATCCTCATCAGCAGCCATACAACTGGTATGGAGTATATACCAATTTATACGATCCTGGCGCCATGATCCGGATTGTGCGTTGGTCGCATACCCTGCCTGCGACTTTGGTCATAGCCGGCATGATGCACGCTTGACCGGTCAGCGGGGGCTGTCTAACTTCTAGAGCGTTATCTGGTCTGCTGGACGTACCAGCAAACCAGGTGGTTCGAATAATGCCAACGACAAACCGCAAGCTCACAGGAGTCGTCATGTACAAGAAGCTACTCGGTCTTTCCGCACTCGGCCTCGCGCTCGCCTCGTCTCAGGTGCAGGCCGACGAGATCGTCTTCGCTATCGGGGGGACGCCGCAGAGTCTCCAGGGGCAGACCGCCCAGGAGTTCACGCGTCGCCTCCAGGAACGACTCGGCGACGAGCATCAGGTAGAACTCTATGACAGCGCCCAGCTCGGCAACGAGCAGCAGCTGGTGCAGAAGCTGCGTCTGGGCACCGTCGACCTGGCCGCCATCTCTTCGATCATGTCTTCGATCGACGCCAAGTTCGCCCTCTTTGACATGCCGTTCCTGGTCAAGGATCGCAACCATCTCAAGCGTATCGATCAGAACATCATCATGCAGGACCTGGCCGACAGCGCCGAATCCAAGGGGCTGCATATCGTTTCTACCTGGGAAAACGGCTTCCGGCACATCACCAACAACGAGCATCCGATCGAGACGCCCGAGGATCTGGATGGGTTGAAGCTGCGCACGCCCCAGAGCGAGTGGCGGACCATGATGTTCGACACCTGGGGCGCAAACCCCACGCCGATGGCCTTCTCGGAGGTATTCGTGGCGCTGCAGACCGGCGTGGTCGATGGACAGGAGAACCCGCTCAGCAATATCAACGGCGCCAAGTTCCAGGAAGTGCAGGACTACCTGTCGCTTTCCAACCACGTCTACTCGCCGATCTGGCTGACCGCCGGCCAGGGTAACTGGGAGAAGCTGCCCGAGGATGTACGCGCCGCCATCACCGAAGTCGCGGCCGAGACACAGGATTGGGCCCTGGCCAAGGGCGCGGAACTCGACGGCAACCTGATCGGCACCATGCGCGAGGCCGGCATGGAGATCAATCGGGTCGATCGCGATGCCTTCGTCGAGGCCAGCGCCCCTGTCTACCAGGCCTATGCCGACCGAGTCGATGGCGGTCAGGCACTGATCGACCGGGCCATGGCGCTGGCCGAGGAGTAAGTCGCCATGCCGATGACATCGGGCGCCCAGCGGGCGCCCTTCCCATCCCACACTGAGGAGAGTCCACCCATGCTCTTGCTGGATCGTTGCCGACTCGGTCTGGAGCGTCTGCTGGAAGCGTTCACCGTGGCCCTGTTGCTGGCCCTGACCGCCATCGTGCTGGGTGCCGTGGTCTTTCGTACGGTGGGTAGCTCGATCCCCTGGTACGACGAGGTCGCATCGGTGGGACTGGCCTGGCTGAGCTTCTACGGTGCCAACCTGGCGGCCCTCAAGCGAGCCCACATGGGCTTCCCCGGGCTGGTTTCCAAGGCGCCGCCTCCGGTGCGTACCACTCTGTTTCTGGTCTCTGAAGTCATCGTGATCGGCTTCTTCCTGGTCGTAGGCTTCTACGGCTATCGGGTTCTCGATGTGCTGGCCTGGGACACCCTGGTAGCGCTGCCCGCCGTCCACCTCAATGTCACCCAATCGGTGATTCCCATCAGCGCCGCGCTGTTCATCCTCTGCGAACTGCTTAGCCTGCCCATGGCCTGGCGCAAGATGCGCAGCGGCGTGAACAGCGAGGAAGAAGAGATCGAGGCCGCCATCCGTCAGGCCGAGGACGACCTCAAGGAGCACCGCGCATGATTCTGCTGATCATCATTGCCGCCCTGTTCGCCTTGGTGCTGATCAACGTCCCCATTGCCGTGGCCATCGGCGTGGTCGGTGTCGTAGGCGTCTACTTCAACATGGGGGCCGACGCACTGGTCAACCTGCCGCTGACGCTGTTCAACGGCGCCACCAAGTTTCCGCTGATCGCGATCCCGCTGTTCATCTTCGCCGGGGCGCTGATGAACACCTCCGGCATCTCCTTGCGCCTGATCAACCTGGTGACCGCCATGGTCGGTTTCGTGCGCGGTGGACTGGCGATGGTCAACGTCGGCGTGTCGCTGTTCTTTGCCGAGATCTCTGGCTCGGCGGTGGCCGACGTGGCCGCCACCGGCTCGGTGCTGATCCCAGAGATGAAGCGCCGCAAGTACCATCCCGACTTCACCGCCGCCATCACCTCCTCTTCGGCGTCGCTGGCGATCATCATCCCGCCGTCGCTGTCGATGATCCTCTACGGCGCCATCGCCGACACCTCCATCGTCAAGCTGTTCGTGGCGGGTATCGTGCCGGGGCTGCTCGGTGCCCTGGGGCTGGCCGGTGCCTGCTACTACTACGCAGTGAAGTACGACCTGCCCCGCGAAGCGGCCTTCTCGCTGGCCACCCTGGGCAAGGCGTTCCGCGAGGCCTTCTGGGCCCTGCTGCTGCCGGTGATCATCCTCGGCGGCATCTTCGGCGGCTTCGTCACCGCCACCGAGGGCGCCGGCATCGCCGTGCTCGCCGCCCTGCTGATCGGCGGACTGGTCTATCGCGAGCTGAACCTCAAGATCCTCTATCGTGCGGTGATCGAAGGCGTGGTCCAGACCGCCGTGGTGATGCTGCTGGTGGCGACCTCGGCGGTACTGGGGCTGTTCCTCACCGAGATGCAGCTGCCTCAGCAGCTGGCCCAGCAGATCACGGCCATCACTCAGGATCCGGTGCTGGTACTGGCGCTGCTCAACGTGTTGCTGCTGCTGCTCGGCATGTTCCTGCACGGCGCCGCCGCCATCATCCTGGTGGTGCCCATCGTCATGCCGCTGGTCCAGCAGATCGGCATCGACCCGATCCACTTCGGCCTGATCCTGACCCTCAACCTGGCCATCGGCCAGCAGACGCCGCCGGTCGCCTCGGTGCTCGCGACGTCCTGCTCCATTGCCAAGACCGATATCTGGAACACCACCCGCGTCAACCTGCCGATGATCCTGGTGCTTTTCATCGTGCTGATGCTGGTCACCTACGTGCCGGCCATTCCCATGACGCTCGTTAATCTCTTCTACTGAACCGGAGTCCGTTCATGACAAGCACACGTCCCGTCATCGCCGTCACCCTGGGCGACCCGGCCGGCATCGGCCCGGAGCTGATCGCCAGGCTGTTCGCCGAGTCCTCCCTGTTCGCCGACGTGCATAGCGTGCTGGTGGGTGATCGCTGGCTGTGGCAGGAGGGGCAACGCGTCGCCGGCCTCTCTCATCCGTTACCCGAGGTCTCGGGCTTCGCCGCCGCCCGCGATCATGCCGGGCCGGTCTTCCTGCCGGTCGACAGCGTCGCCGAGGGCGAGGTCGGCTATGCCGAGGAGACCGCCGCCGGCGGCGCCTCGGTGCTGGCGATCCTCGATCGTTGCCTGGCGGCCGCCCAGGCCGGCGAGGTGGATGCCATCTGCTTTGCGCCGCTCAACAAGCTGTCGATGAAGAAGGGCGGCCTGCAGCACGAGGATGAGCTGCACTTCTTCGCCGAGCGGCTGGGTGTGGAGGGGTACTTCTGCGAGTTCAACACCCTGGGCAGCCTGTGGACCTCGCGGATCTCTTCGCATATTCCGCTCAAGGACGCCGCCCGGTACGTCACCAAGGAGCGCATCGTCGCCGCCAGCCGGCTGATCCATGACTCCCTGACGCTGGCCGGCTTCGATGCCCCGCGGATCGCCGTGGCGGCGTTCAACCCCCATGGCGGCGAGGGCGGCACCTGCGGTCGCGAGGAGATCGACGTCATTGCGCCTGCCGTCGAAGCGTGCCGGGCCCAGGGCTACCCCATCGAGGGACCTTTTCCTGCCGACACCATCTTCCTCAAGGCCCGTGACGGCGAGTACGACGCCATCGTCACCATGTATCACGACCAGGGGCAGATCGCGATCAAGCTGCTGGGCTTCAAGCAGGGCGTCACCGTCCAGGGCGGCCTGCCGATTCCCATCGCCACGCCGGCCCATGGCACCGCCTTCGACATCGCCGGGTTGGGCAAGGCCGACGTGGGGCCGACTCGCAACGCCTTCGAGATCGCCTGCCGAATGGGCGCCAATCTGCGCCGCCAGCGTCTCGCCGACGCCGCCACCCACGCCTGAACCTCCCCGTACAAGGAACACCGCACATGAAGATCAGCAACGTCCGCACCCGCGTCTTCGAATGGAAGGGGCACACCGTCCCCCCCACCGCCCACTTCTGCTCCAATGCCATGGACGAGCTGTGGGACAAGGGCGATTCCATGGGCACCTTCCGCTTCCACGGCTGGACCACCGTCGAGATCGAGACCGATACCGGCCTGGTGGGGCTCGGCAACGTGGCCCTGGCGCCGCGCATCGCCAAGGCGATCATCGACCAGTACCTGGCGCCGCTGGTGATCGGCCAGGATCCGTTCGACTATGAGTACCTGTGGCAGCGCATGTACCGTTCCACCCATGCCTGGGGGCGCAAGGGCATTGGCATGGCGGCGATCTCCGGCGTCGACATCGCCATCTGGGACATCATGGGCAAGGCCGTCGGCCAGCCGGTGTTCAAGCTGCTCGGCGGGCGCACCAAGGAGAAGATTCCCTGCTATGCCTCCAAGCTCTATCGCACCGACCTGAAGTCGATGCAGGAGGAGGCCCAGTCCTACCTCGACCAGGGCTTCACGGCGATGAAGATGCGCTTCGGCTATGGCCCCAAGGATGGCCCCACCGGCATGCGCGCCAATCTGGACAGCGTCGCCGCGGTGCGTGAGGTGATCGGCGAGGACGTCGACCTGATGCTCGAGTGCTACATGGGCTGGAACCTGGAGTACACCAAGCGCATGCTGCCGAAGCTGGAGCGTTTCCAGCCGCGCTGGCTGGAGGAGCCGGTGCTGGCCGACGACATCGACGGCTATGCCGAGCTCAACCGGCTGACCAGCATCCCCATTTCCGGCGGCGAGCACGAGTTCACCCACTACGGCTTCCGCCAACTGCTCGAGAAGCGTGCCGTCTCGGTGGTGCAGTACGACACCAACCGGGTCGGCGGCATCACCGCGGCGCGCAAGATCAACGCCATCGCCGAGTCGTTCAGCGTGCCGGTGATCCCCCACGCCGGCCAGATGCACAACTATCACCTGACCATGGCGACCCTGGCCTCGCCGATGGCCGAATTCTTCCCGGTCCACGACGTCGAGATCGGCAACGAGCTGTTCTACTACCTGTTCGAGGGCGACCCTGAGCCGGTCGACGGCTTCCTCGACCTGGACGACGAGACCCCGGGCCTCGGCCTCACGCTCAACGAGCGTTACTTCGACCAGTTCCATATCACCGAGTGAGGCCGGCCATGCGACTGATCCAGTATCTCGAGGAAGGGCAGCCGCGAGCGGCCCTGGTGGAGAGCGACGACGCGGTGAGGCCGATTCGCCTCGCCGGCGGCACTTACGCCCTGGCGCGGCTGGCCATCGCCAGCCGGCAGTCCTTGTCGGCGGTGATCGACGTGCGGCTCGACGATGACCTGATCGACTATCAACAGCTGATCGACGAGCGCCGTCTGCTGCCGCCGCTGACCCACGACGACCCGGCTCACTGCCTGGTGACCGGCACCGGCCTGACCCACCTGGGCAGCGCCGACACCCGCGCCTCCATGCATGCCCAGGCCGACGAGTCCGAGCTGACCGACTCCATGCGCATGTTCAAGCTCGGCGTGGAGGGCGGCAAGCCCACCGCCGGCGCGGCCGGCGCCCAGCCGGAGTGGTTCTACAAGGGCGACGGCGACTGCGTGGTGGCCCCCGAGGCGCCGATGCCGGTGCCGGCCTTCGCCGAGGACGCCGGCGAGGAGCCGGAGCTCGCCGGGCTCTACGTGATCGGCGACGACGGCCGGCCCTGGCGCGTCGGCTACGCCA
>NZ_JACHXM010000053.1 GCF_014192055.1 Halomonas organivorans
CTCGATGGTCGAGCCGCTGGATCGCGGCATGACCCTGGCGCCGGCGACGAAGTATCGCGACGTGGCCCGGGTCAGCCCGCCGCGGGACAATCACTGAGGTGAGTCGGGAGAGGAAGCAGTGACGGAATCGACGATCCGGGTCGCGCTCGACCTGGACATGAGCCTGGGAGAGAGCCCGCTCTGGTCGGTGCGGCATCAGACGCTGTACTGGGTGGACATCAATCGCGGCCACCTCTATGCCTGGCGGCCGCAGAGCGGCGACGCGCCGACCGTGGTGGAGCTGGGCGAGAAGGTGGGATGCATCGCCCTGCACCGGGACGGGCTACTGGCGGCGAAGGCATCCGGTATCGATCGGCTGGCGCTGCCCCTGGGCGGTCGGCATGAGCGGCTGGTCGACAACCCCGAGTGGCAGGCACGCGGTAATCGCTTCAACGACGGCCGCTGCGATGCCTCCGGGCGTTTCTGGGTGGGCACCATCGACGCCGACGAGACGCATGCGACGGCGGCACTCTACCACCTGGAAGGCGGAGCGCTGCATCCACGTCGCTCCGGGATCGGCATCGCCAATGGCCTGGCCTTCAGCCCGGATCGACGCTGGCTCTATCACACCGATTCGCTGACGCGGCGTATCCAGCGCTACCCCTTCGACGTCGAGAGCGGTGACATGGGCTCGCCCGAGACCTGGGTGGACCTGGAAGCGCACGGGCTGCCCGGGGTGCCCGACGGGGCCGCGGTCGACAGCGACGGCAACTATTGGAGTGCACTCTATGGCGGCGGGCATGTCGTCTGCTTCTCGCCGCGGGGGCGATTACTCTCCAGCCACGCGCTGCCGTGCCAGCACCCGACCATGGTGGCCTTCGGCGGGGCGGATCTGCGCACGCTCTATATCACGACCGCGACCCAGCACCTCGATGATGAGGAGCGGAAACGCTGGCCCCTGGCGGGCAGCCTCTTCAGCATGGCGGCTTCCACCCCAGGACAGCCCGAACCGGAGTGCGTCTCGAGCGCGCCACTCGCCGGCGCGACCTGACGCGTCGAGGTACCCTCCACCGGCGGCTCAGGAAGCCGGCGCCACCTCTGTGGCCAGTTCGGCGATCACGGCCGGCAGCTCGCTGGCATGGCCGATGGCGATGGCGCCCTCTGGCGTCGTTTCCTCCTCGGGGAAGCGATTCAGGTGGACCACCTGCATGCCGGCATCGAGCCCGGCCGCCACGCCCACCGCGGCGTCGTCGATCACCACGCAGCGCTCGGGCGGATGGCCCATCGCCTCGGCGGCCTTGAGGTAGAGCGCCGGATCGGGTTTCCACACCCCCAGGGTGTAGGCGCTGAACAGACGGTCGCCGAAGTGGTGGCCCAGCCCGGTGCTTTCCATGGCGCAGCGGATCTTGCGCTCGGGGCCGTTGGAAACCACCGCACGCGGGTAGGCGGCCAGCGCCTCGAGGGCTGCCGGCATGCCGTCGATCGCCTCGAGCTCCTCACGCATGCGCGCTTCCATCCGCCTGCGCATCTCGTCTTCCGCCGACTGGCGTTGATCCTCGTCGAGGGCACCGTGACGGGCCTCCAGGGCCTGGACGATGGCCAGGAAGCGTACGCCGCGGTACTCGTCCATGTACTGACGAGCGGTGAACGGCAGGCCGTGGCGCGTCAGCGTTTCGGCCATCACGTCGGCCAGCAGGATCTCGCTGTCGACCAGGGTGCCGTCGGAGTCGAAGAGCAGGCAGAGGGGAGATGTCATGCGGACCTCGCGAGGGTAGATGAATCGGCCGAATGGCACAGTCTATCAGGCGTCGGTGCCACGGGCCCGAAGGCCCGCGGCATGGTTCACACGAAGTCCGGAGCGATCAGCCTCGGGATTGCCAGTACCAGCTCGGGATAGACGATCAACAGCACGATCACGCCGAGCATGACGGCCAGGTAGAGCAGGGTGGTGGCCAATGCCTTGAGTAGCGGGATACCGCCGATCTTCGCCGAGATCATCAGGCACAGGCCGTAGGGCGGAGTGATCAGCCCCAGGCCCAGCGCCATCACGCCGATGACGCCGAACTGGACGGGGTGAACACCCGCCTGCATGGCCAATGGCTGGAAGATCGGTGCCATGATCGCCATGGCCGGCAGGGAATCCATGAAGGTGCCGATGACCAGCATGACCACGGTCATGATCAGCAGTAGAACCATCGGATCGCTGATGTTGACGCCGGCCATCAGCTTGGGCGGGATCTGGTAGAAGCTGATCAGGTAGCCGAAGATCGCCGCGCCGACCAGGCTGAACAGCGACAGTGAGCATAGCCGCACGGTGTCGGTGGAGGCGTCGAGCACCTGACGCAGGTCGAGCTCGCGATAGACGAGGAAGCCCAGCGCCAGGGCGTAGAGCACCGCGATCACTGCGGCTTCGGTGGGGGTCACCAGGCCCAGGGTAATGCCGCCGATGATCACCACCGGGATACCCGCTGCCAGCAGGCCGTCCTTGCCGGAGCGCATCAGCTCGGCCAACGAGGCGCGTCGGCGTACCGGCACCTGGTAGCGGCGCACGTAACCCATGTTGAGGGCCAGTTGGGCGACCCCGATCATCACCCCGGGAAGGATGCCGCCGAGGAACAGCCCGGCGATGGAGGTGTTGGTCAGCGCCCCCCAGACGATCATGTTGATCGATGGCGGGATGATGATGCCCATTACCGAGGAGGCGGCGGTCACCGCCACGGCGAAGTTGACCGGATAACCCTCTCGCTTCATGGCCGGGATCAGCACGGTGCCGACGCCGGCGCTGTCAGCAGTGGAGGACCCGGAAACACCGGCGAACAGCATGCTGACCAGTACGTTGACGTGGGCCAACGCGCCCCTGAAGTGGCCGACCAGGCGCATGCACAGGGTGATCAGACGGTCGGTGATGCGTGCCTCGTTCATCAGGTTGCCGGCCAGCAGGAACAGTGGCACGGCGAGCAGGACGAAGGAGTCCATGCCGTTGTACATGCGCTGGAACATCACCCAGTAGGTGAGGCGCGGGTCGAGCAGGATCATGCCGAAGGCGGTGAGTACCAGGGCCATGGCGATCGGTACACCAACCACGATCAGCACTCCGAGCAGGGCGAACAGCAGCCAGGGCAGGATGCTGATCCAGTCCATGGGCATCATGGCGTGGTCCTCTTGTCGACCGGATGAGTGGGCGCCAGCTCGCCCAGCGAGACGTCATGGTGGTCGCCGGTCTCGAGGGCTTCCTCGACTTCGTTGGGGGTATCGAGAGCGGCTTCCATTCTGGGCATGCCATGCAGCAGGGCGTGCAGCAGGCGCTGGGTGCTGAACAGCACGATGAAGCCACCGCAGACGGTGAAGGCCGAGTAGACGTAGACCATCGACAGCCCCGAAGCGGTAGCGCTGCGCCGTAGCCCGGAGAGGGCGAAATCCTTGCCGTGGACGACGAAGATCACGCCGATCGCCAAGCAGGCCAGGTCGCGGATCCAGCGCGTCATCCGGTCGGCGCGCGAACCGCGGGGGAAGGCTTCTAGCACGAAATGATCGGCATGCAGGACGCCCACCGCGGTACCCAGCATGATCATCCACTGGAAGGCGAAGCGGCTGAATTCCTCGGTCCAGTACAGGCGCGGAAGAAGCGGCAGGTTGCGGCTGACGATCTGGTAGATGATCAGGGCGATGAAGCTCAGCAGCAGCGCCAGCAGCACCAGGTGCAGGAGGCGCTCCAGCATTCGGTTCAGCCGTGACAGGCCGTGCAGGAGACAGGTCATGGCGTCGTCCTCGTGGTGGCGAGCTTGAGGGTGGCAGGGGCGTCGGCTTCGACGCCCCGCGATGCAATCAGGACTTGCCGACGTTGATGATCTTGTCGTGCAGCTCGGTCAGGCCCATCTCCTCGATCACCTCGGATAGCGGTGCCTCGACGATGGCCTGCATGCGCTCGCGGTCGAGCTCATGCAGAGTGGCGCCTTCCTCGACCAGTTGGTCGAGCGCCGCGGCGTCTTGCTCAAGCTGGACCTGGCGGGCGTAGCCGGCAGCCTCCTGGGCCGCGGCCATCACCGCCTGCTGCTGGTCGCCATCGAGACGCTCCCAGGACGGCTGTGACATGGTCAGCAGGCGTACGGTGATGTCGTGCTGTGAGAGGCCGATATGGGGGGCGACCTCATGGAAGCGCATGCGAAGAATCCATTCGGCCTCGTTGAGCAGGCCGTCGATGGCGCCTAGCTGCAGGCCCGTATAGATCTCTTTCCAGGCCATCACCGTGGGCTCGGCGCCCAGTGCCGACCAGGCGGTGATCAGCGGCTTGGTCGGGTTGGTGCGCAGCTTCATGCCTTCCAGGTCGTCGAGGCTTTCCAACGGTTTGCTGCTGACGATCTGGCGCTTGCCGCCGCCGAAGAAGGCCAGCACCCTGACCCCGGTCTCGTCGGTGATCCGGTCGGCGATCTCACGCCCCACCTCGCCGTCCAGCACGGCCTGCCAGTGCTCCACGTCGCGATACAGGAAGGGGATCGAGAAGACGTTGGCGGTGGGCGAGAAGTCGGTGATCAGTCCCGGGTTGATGATCGACAGGTCCAGGGCACCGGCCATCTGTTGCTCGAACATTTCGGTCTCGTGACCGAGCACCGAGTTGCCCATGATCTGTACGCCCAGTTCGCCGTCGGTCTTCTCGGTGAGCAGTTCCTGGAATTTCTCGGCGCCCAGCTGATAGGCGGTATCTTCCGTGCCGCCGTGGCCGAAACGCAGATCGATGGCCTGTGCCGTGCCGGCGACTCCCAGGCCGACGGTGAAGATGGTGCCGATGAACAGGTTGCGGGATACGTTTTTTGGATCGATCCATTTTTTAATCATGATGAGTCTCTTGTTGTTGTCGCCGGTATCGGCGGTTGGTGAGTGGCGCTATGGGTGCTGGCTGGACAGGGCCAGGGTGGAGGATGAAGGTTCGATGGCTGCCTCACTGGAGGCACGCACCTGGAGGCGGGGAGCAAGCACGACCTGCTCCCGCGTTCCGTCGGGATCGGCGATGCGACGCAGTGCGAGTCGCGCCGCTTCCTCGCCGATGGCATAGGGATAGGTGGCGACGCTGGTCAAGGCGGGGTCACCCAGTTCGGCTTCCTCGACATCATCGATACCGACCACCGCGCAATCGGTGCCGGGTGTCAGGCCCAGGCGCTTGAGGCCCAGCATGGCGCCGAAGGCGACCATATCGTTGTGGCAGATTACCGCCGTGGGGGGAGTCGCCTCGGCCATCAACTGCTGAATGAGCGCGAAGCCGTCGCGACGGGTCACGGTGGCCCGAAGCAGGCGCTGATAATTCAGCCCGTGGCGGGCCAGGGACTCGCGATAGCCCTCCCAGCGTTCACGGGTCGCCGAATGCTCGGCATGGCCGCCGAGAAAGGCGATGCGTTCGTGTCCCCGGCCCACCAGGTGATCGACGGCCTGACAGACGCCGAGGCGGAAATCGGTGCCGGCATAGTCGAAGGGGGGCGCCCCGACATGGCGTAGCACCTGCACGCAGGGCATGCCCCAGGTGGCCAGGGTGTCGATCAGCGTGGGATCGGTTCCCTCGGCGGGGCATAGCAGGATGCCATCGACGGCGTGCTCGCGCATGCGCTCGAGAAAGCGTTGCTGGCGGTCGGGTGAGTCCGCGCTGTTGGCCAGGAAGGAGACATACCCTTCGCGACTGAGTGCCGCATCGATACCGGCCACCATGGCCCCGAAGAAGGGGTTGGCGATGTCATAGACCACCACGCCGAGGGTGGCGGTGCGGTTGCCTCGCAGTGCCGCGGCTCCGCGGTTGTAGACGTAGCCCAACGCCTTGATCGAGCGTTGGACCTTGTGGCGGGTACGTTCGGCGACCAGCGGGCTCTCGCGCAGCACCAGAGACACCGTGGACCTCGATACCCCGGCATGCAGGGCAATGTCCTGCAACGTGATGCTGCCGGCGTCGCGAGTGCTTGAAGAGCGAGAGTTGTCTTGAGACATGGTGAATCCGCTGGCGCGATGTTTTTGGATTGATCTAAATCTAGAGGACGGGTGGTCTGTGACCAACCCGTCTTTAGTCGAAGGAGGCCCTTGGCTAGGCGCGAGCCGTGGCCGGTTCGTTGACCGGGCTGAGCGGCCGCTCGCCCGACAGGGACAGGCGAATGTTGTCCACTGCACGCTGGCTCATGGCGCGGCGTGTCTCGTGGGTCGCCGAGCCGATGTGGGGCAGGGCCACGACGTTGGCCATGTGCGGCAGCGGCGAATCCGCCGGCAGCGGCTCGCGCTCGAAGACATCCAGGCCGGCGGCGCGGATGCGGCCGGCTTCGAGGGCCTCGATCAGCGCAGCCTCGTCGACCACCTTGCCGCGGGCGATGTTGACGAAGATCGTGGAGGGACGCATCAGGGCGAACTCACGCGCACCGATCAGCCGCTCGGTCTCGGCGCTCAGCGGCACCGTCACGCACACGAAGTCGGCCTCGCCGAGCAGGGCGTCGAGCTCGCGGCGCTGGGCGCCCAGCTCTTCTTCCAGTGCCGGCTTGGGCGAGGCGTTGGAGTAGAGAATGCGCATGCCGAACCCCAGCGCGCCGCGGCGGGCGATGGCCGCGCCGATGCGGCCCATGCCGATCATCCCCAGGGTCTTGCCGTGGACGTCGCTGCCGAAATGCATCTCGCCGAGTGAGGCCTGCCAGTCGCCGCGACGGATGAAGTCGGCCAGCTCCACGGCCCGGCGTGCGGTGGCCATGATCAGCAGGAAGCCGGTGTCGGCGGTGGTCTCGGTGAGCACGTCCGGCGTATTGCACAGCTGGATGCCGCGCCGCGTCAGTTCCTCGACCGGATAGGCGTCGACGCCCACCGAGACGCTGGAGATGGCCTCCAGCTGCGGGGCCGCGTCGAGCAGCGCCGGGGTGATCGGCTGACCGGCACCGACCAGGCCATGGGCCTCGGCCAAGGCGGCGCGGAAGGTCGGGTCGTCGAGATCTTCCAGATGGCCGAAGTCGTCGACGTGGAAGTCACGCTTCAACTGGGCCAGCAGGTCTTCTGGGAGACGGCGGTAGACGACGATTCGCTTGGTCATGCAAAGATCCTCATTGCGGGGTGGGGAGACTGGCTTCGAACTCGGCGAGACGGGCGCGGGTGGGGAGGCCCTCCATGTCGCCGAGTACCTGCACCGCCAGGGCGCCGATCAGATTGCCGCGCTCGAGCGCTTCGCGCGGCGCACGGCCGTCGAGCAGGGCGCTGACCGCACCGACCGCGAAGCCGTCGCCGGCGCCCACCGTATCGACGACCTCGGACACCGCCACGCCGGGCACGGTGAAGCTCGTGTCCCGGCCCTCGAGGGTACCACGGTAGTAGCTGCCCTCCGGGCCGAGCTTGATGATGACTGCCCTGGCGCCACGCTCCAGGTAGAAGCCGGCGATGTCGTGAGGCGTCTCCAGGCCGGTCAAGCGGCGGCCCTCGGCGAGGCCGGGCAGTACCCAGTCGGCCTTGGCGGCCATGGCGTTGAGGGTGTCGCGCATCTCGCTCTCGCTGGCCCACAGGCTGGGGCGCAGGTTCGGGTCGAAGGAGATGCTGGCGCCGGCTTGCCGGGCCCGGTCGAGCATGTGCCAGGACAGTTCGCGGCAGCTCGCGGAGACCGCCGGTGGGATGCCGGTGGCATGTAGATGGCGGGCGGCGGCGAAATCCACCGCTTCGGCATCGCCCGGCGACAGCCGGCTGGCGGCGCTGCCGCGGCGGAAGTACTCGACGCGGGGATCTGCACCGCCCTCGGCGCGTTCCTTGAACACCAGGCCGGTGGAGGCGGCGGGATCGGTGATCAGGTGGCGGCAGTCCAGCCCCTCGGTCGCCAGGGTGCGGCGGATATAGCGGCCGAAGGCGTCGTCGCCGACTCGGCTCAGCCAGCCGACATGGAATCCCAGTCGTGCCAGGCCGATGGCGACGTTGGTGTCGGCGCCGGCGATGCGGCGCTGGAAGTGTTCGATCTCGTCGAGGTCGCCGGGAGCATCGGCGACGAACAGCGTCATGGCCTCGCCGAAGGCGAGGATCTCGGGGGGAGCGGTGGGGGCTGGCATGATGGTGTCTCCGTTCGATCGAGGAAAGTGTCAGAGCGTACGCAGCCGGTGAAGCTGCTCGCGGGTGAAGGCCGTCAGATCGGGGGCTTGCAAGGGGTATTCGATCGCCCGTGGCACTCCGCTGGGAAAGTGCGCCATCAGTACCCTCCAATCCGTCAGCTCGCAGAGATCGGGGACACTCGCATGGGGTTGCCCCTGCCCCTGGACGACACCCTTGCAGTGGACATAGGCCACGAACCGTCCCAGGTGCTCGGCAGCCTGGATCGGGTCTTCGCCGGTCCAGTGCCAGTTGCCGATGTCGAAGGTCATGGCCAGCGGGCAATCCGCTGCCTCGGCATCCTCGAGGCAAGCGGCCAGTGGAGCCAAGGTTCCGCCCTCACGAGTCTGGTCATTCTCTATCATGACCCGGTCGACGGGGCTGGCGGCGACAAGCTTGACGAGCCGTTGCCAAGTGGCGGGGGATGCGCCGGTGTACTGGCCCAGTGATAGCTTGATTGCCGCGGCGCCCAGGCGCTCGGCTTCCTCGAGGCGCTGGGTCAGGCCTGCTGCGAGCCTGTCGTCAGCCCAGAGTGCATCGGCCGCCGAGTAGACGATGCCCAGGCCATTGTCGCGGCAGGCCTGACCCAGACCGGTGTAATCCTCGAAACCCTCGGGCAGCAGCTCGCGCCGGATCTCTACGCCGTCAGCGTCGGCCGCGGCCAGCCAGGGAAGCACCGCAGCCTGGCCGTGGGCGGCGATCAATTCCTGGCCATAGGCCGAGGTGGCCACCAGCACAGCCGGTGCCTCGGGTGTCGTCCGCAGAATCTTTGGGAACGTTACCATATGGTCTTGAAGGGGCTTGAGCGAAGTGGTGGTCACGATAGCGTTCCTTGGGACAGAGATATCAGCGTCGCGTCGAGCCGCGGGCGTTGAGTTCGGGCGTAAAGAGGATCTGCCGGGATGGGGCGGGCCGTTCGGGGGCGGCCAGGCGCTGGAGCAGGCTGTCGACCGCGGCTCGGCCGATCGCTTCGGTGGGCTGGGCCAGGGTGGTGATGCCCGGTGCGACCAGCGCGCACCAGTCGAGCTCGTCGATGCCCAGCAGCCCGGTCTCGCCGAGCGTCACGTCCAGTGCCTGCAGCGCCCGGGTCACGGCCAGGGTGACGTTGCCGTTGGCGCACAGCAAGGCCTTGGGGGCGTGCGATGGGCGGTCGAGGAAGCCGGCGATGGCCCGCTCCAGTGCCGGGGCATCATCCAGTGCCAGGCAGCAGGCTTCGCCCTGCAGCCCGTCGGCATCGAGGCGCTCGCGGAAGCGGCCCAGCCGCTGCTGGCGCGAACTGGCCTGTTCCGTCGGCTCGCTGACACAGAGCAGCTCGCCGTATCCCTGCGCCCGGAGATGGTCGAGGGCGGTGTCGATGGCCTGGTCGTTGTCGAGGCCCACCATGTCGGCTTCCACGTCGCCCAGCGCGCGGTCGAGCAGCACCAGCGGCGTGTCCTGGGCGGCCAGGGCCTCGAGCTCGTGGCCGGGGCGGCCAGTGACGTTGACGACCAGGCCTTCGACGCGATAAGCGGTGAGCAGCGCCAGGTGGTCGCGCTCCTGGGCCGGGTCGTTGTCGGTGTTGCAGACCATCAGCGAGAAGCCATGCGCCCGGCAGGCCTGCTCCACGCCGTGCATCACCGCCACCGAGAAGGGGTTGCGGATGTCGGCCACCAGCATGCCGATCAGTCGCGAGCGACCGGCCTTGAGGCCGCGCGCCATCTGGTTGGGGCGATAGCCCAGGCGCCCGGCGCTGGAGGCGATGCGTCGCTGCATGTCGGGGGATAGCCGGTCGCGCTCGCCGCTGAAATAGCGCGAGACACTGGTCTTGGAGACGCCGGCATCGCGGGCGACCTCGAGAATGGTGGCGCGACGGGGAGAATCTGCCATGGGTCGAATCGCTGAAATGGGAACGTTCCCATCCTAGTCTCGACGAGGCGTTGCGAGCAAGTTGCCCGGTACTAGACAAACGTCGGGGGAGTGCCAGGCGTCGTGGACCCCGGCAAGCTGTTCATCCGGGAGGATCAGGCCCGAGAGACGGCGACGCTGCGGTTCTTCTCTAGATTCGATATCACCGTGGGCAGCTGGAACATGCTGGTGATCATGATCGCCCCTTCCGGCGTCTGTTCGGCGTCGGGGAAGCGATTGAGGTGAATGACCGTCATGCCGGCATCCAGCGCGGCCTGCACGCCGACCAGGGCATCGTCGATGGCCACGCAGTCCTCGGGCGCATAGCCCATCAGCGCGGCGGCGTGACGGTACAGGCAGGGGTCGGGTTTCCAGCATTGCGCCTCGTAGGCGCTGAACAGGTAATCGCCGAACAGGGCTTCGAGGTCGGTAGCGATCAGCGAGGTGCGGATCTTGTTGACCGGGCCGTTGGAGACCACGCCCATCGGGTGGCCGGCGAGAGCCGCCAGGGCCTCGGTGGCACCGGTGATGGGGGTGAGATCGGTCGCCAGGCGACGATTGAGGTTGGCGCGCATGTCGCGCTCCAGCACCTCGAGGCGGTCGGCGTCGACGGCGCCGTGACGGCGCTCCAGCTCGGCGACGATGTGCCGGAAACGGGCGCCGCGGAATTCCCCGATATAGTCGCTGGCCCGAAAGGGCAGGCCCACCGCGGTAAGGCTGGTTTCCATCTCCGAGGCCAACAGCGGCTCGCTGTCGACCAGGGTGCCGTCGCAATCGAAGAGCAGGCAGAGTGGGCGTGCCATCACCGGGACCTCGCGGGCGTATCAATCAGCTATGACGTTAGTGTGTCACATCGGCAGACTTCACCTTTAGTTTAAGACCATTTTCGCCATTTTGTGAACAGTGTTCTTCAATTCAACTTTTGGTGCACATTGCGTGCAGTGGCCCAGCGAGGGCTCAGCGGTCACCGTGACGTTGCCACCAGCATCGCCGCGCCGGCCAGGTAGCAGCCGGCGATGGCCAGGCTCTCGAAGCCGATGCGGCCCGGCCCCAGGCGCTCGCGGTGGATCATGCCGACCAGCAGGATGGCGGTCATAAGAAGCGATCATGTCTCTTGCAGCTTGGCGTTTCAGAATGAGGCTGGGGTGACAAACCACACTGCAATCGCTTCTCCGTTACTCAGGTTGCGGTGGGCATGAGGTTCGCTACTGGTGAACGACAGGCAGTCACCCTCTTCGAGCACGTAACGCTCGTCTGCGACGTCGATCTCTAGGGACCCCTGTAACACCAGTACGGCCTCGTGTCCCTTGTGGGAATAGGGTTCGCTCCTAGTGCCAGACGGATAGGTCGAATAGATGACTTCCAAGTTGTTGTTGCTGCGGGGAGTCAATAGCTGGTCAACGATACCGTCCTGATATTGAATTTCCACGCGTTGATGCTTCCTGACTAGCATATCGCTGCGCTCGCCCTGGTCCGCGCTGGAACCTTCCTGTGACTCAGAAAACAGCCATTGCATGGTGACGCCCAATGCCTGAGCGATATCCACCAGCGAGGCGATGGACGGTTGGCTGAGGCCGCGCTCGATCTGGCTCAAGTAGCCATGCGACAAGCCCGTCTTCTTGGCGAGCTGTATCAGCGTCATTCCCTTGAGCTTGCGCAGACTGCGGATTCGAGATCCTTGAAGTTGGGTGGCCGATGGCATGGTGATCCTGTGCGGCGATGAATTTTTGCCATTGTTGCACAGAGTGACATAAGCCTCCTTAAAAGTAACTTTATACCATCGTATTATCACTAATAGTGAAATTATTGACTAATATTTTCACATCGGCGTGACCTGAAACCGATACACACGACAATTCCAACGACAAAGGATCCACCCCATGAGCATCTACTTCTGGGGCTTGCTGCTCAGCATCATCATCTATCTGGTGGTCGGCAACTACGCAGGCCGCAAGGTTAAGGGGCTCGACGACTACTATGTGGCAGGGCGCAAGGCGCCCACGCTGCTGATCGTCGGCACCCTGGTCGCCAGCTTCCTGAGCACCAACGCCTTTCTCGCCGAAACCGGCTTTGCCTACGACGGCTACGCCTTCCTGATGTTGGCACTGGTGGCGGTCAACACGAGTGGCTACGTGATCGGTGCGCTATTCTTCGGCCGCTTCGTGCGACGCAGTCGATCATTGACCATTCCCGAGTTCTTCGCCAAGCGCTTCGACTCCCGCGCCATGCAGGTGCTGGCCGGTTGTACCACCGTGATCGGCCTGACCGCCTATCTGCTCGCCGTCACCCAGGGCGGATCGATCCTCATTGCTGACGTGGTGGGGATTCCCTATGGCGTGGCGCTGATCATGGTTTGGCTGGGCTACATGCTGTTTACCCTGTATTCGGGGTCCAGCGGTGTGGTGCTGACCGATACCATCATGTTTTTGCTGTTCACCCTAGTTTCGATTGTTGCCTTGCCGTACTTGCTGGGTGAGGGAGGCGGCTTGCACGCCACGCTGACCGCCCTGGCTACTTCTGAGGCCAAGCCGGGCATCGTCGCCTGGCATGGCCTGACCGGGGCGGGCGCCTTCTGGGCATCAGGTAAGGATGCGTTGATCTGGGCGCTGGTGCTCGGGCTATCTTGGTCGCTGGTGCTGGCGGTCAGCCCCTGGCAGACCAGCCGCTACCTGATGGCCCGCAGCGAGCACGTGGTAGTGCGTTCGGCGTGCATCTCGGGGTTGGTGCTCGCGGTGCTCTACGTGGTGTTGATGTTTGGCGGCGCCGCCGTCAACCTCGCCAACCCGGCTATCTCTCCCTCCGAGCGGGTCATGGTTTGGGCGGGCATGAACATGATGCCGACATTTATCGGCACCTTGCTGATCTCCGGCATCATGGCCGCCGCGCTGTCCTCCTGCTCGACATTCCTCTCGCTGATCGGCTTCAGCGTCTCCAACGATATCGTCCAGTCCCGCGTCTCGAGCGAGCGGAAGTCCCTGCGCATGAGCCGCTACATCATGTTCGTCGCGGCCCTGATCAGCTTGACGCTGGCGTATTTCCAGCCGCCGGCGGTGATGTGGATCACCTATTTCGCCGGCACCCTGTTTGCCTCGTCCTGGGGGCCGGTGGCCTTTATGAGCGTGTGGAGCCGTCGCATCAGCGCACCCGCTGCCTTCGTCGGCATGCTAGTGGGCTTCACGGTCAATATCGGCGCCAAACTTCTCGACAACGCCGGTCTGGTGTCGTTACCCGTCTACCTGGATCCCTTCATCCTGGGCTTCATCAGCAACGTCGTGTGCATCGTCGCGATCTCGCGTTTCACCCGTCCGACTGCCGCCGCCCTAGCGTACTTCGAGGCCATTCGCGAGACCCCGAAGGACGAGCTCGATCCTGTTGAGGTCCGGAAGACCTTGATCTGGCCGGTGGTGGTGATGGTATCGGGGCTGGTAATCGCTGGGCTGCTCGGCGTGTTCTATGCGGTTCCCTATGCTGCGGCGCTGGGGCGCGAGTTCAGCCTGTTTAGCGGCGAGAGCCTGCTGTCGATCGGCTATGGCCTCTCGGTGTTCTGCGTCGGTGCACTGGCTTTCTGGCAGGTACGGCGAGTCTATGGGCACCGGGCCGCACCTCGTAACCCATCCACTCAGCATTCGGAGGCCCGTTCATGAGCGCCCAAGGGCTCTTTCCACACCTGTTCTCGCCGTTTCGCATTGGACAGTGCACCATTCCCAACCGGATCGTCTTTACCGGCCACGATACCTGCCTGCCGGAAGAGGGCGTGGTCAACGAGGCGCTGGTGGCGTATTTGGAGAAGCGCGCTCGCCAGGGCACTGGGTTGATTGTGTTGCAGGTGTCGGGGGTGCACGAGACGGCGCGCTACACCTCGCACCTGCTGATGGCCAACGGCGATGACTGCATCCCCGGCTACCGGCGCCTGGCCGAGGCCTGCCAGCGGCATGGCAGCGTGCTCTTCGCCCAGCTGTTTCATCCGGGACGCGAGATCATGGAGTCCGCCGATGGCTTGAAGCCGGTGGCCTATTCGGCCTCCGGCATGCCCCAGGAGCGTTTCCATGTCATGCCGCGCGCGCTCAGCCAAGGCATGATCCGCGAGATCGTCGATGGCTTTGGCGCTGCCGCCCGGCGCATGCGCGAGGCCGGCATCCAGGGTGTGGAGATTCTCGCCAGCCATGGCTACCTGCCCGCGCAGTTCCTCAACCCCAGGGTGAATACCCGTGACGATGACTACGGCGGCAGCTTCGCCAACCGCGTGCGCTTCCTCGAGGAGATCATCGACGAGATCCGTCACCAGGTCGGGAATGAGCTGGCGATTGGATTGCGACTCTCCAGCGACGAGCGAGACGAGGACGGCATGGGCCAGACGGTCGCCATCGAGACACTCAGGCATCTCCAGCACAAGCTGGATTATGTCAGTGTCGTCGCCGGCACCTCGGCGTCGCTGGGCGGGTCGGTGCATATCGTGCCGCCAATGTCCGTCGAGAACGCCTATCTGCAGGACGAGGCCCTGACATTGCGGGGCGGCTTGTCGTTGCCATTGATCCTCACCGGGCGCATCAATCAGCCCCACGAGGCGGAGTCGGTGATCGCCTCCGGTGCCGCCGACCTGTGCGGCATGACCCGCGCGCTGATCTGCGACCCGGCGATGCCAAGTAAGGCGATGGACGACGATGCCGACGGCATCCGCGCCTGTATCGGCTGCAACCAGGCCTGCATCGGCCACTTTCACCGGGGGCTGCCTATCTCCTGCATCCAGTACCCGGAATCCGGGCGCGAGCTCGCCTACGATGACCTTGGCATGGCTGATCGTCCCCGCCGCGTTGCGGTGATCGGCGGTGGGCCGGCCGGCATGAAGGCAGCGGTGGCGGCGGCGACTCGCGGCCACCGGGTGACGCTGTACGAGGCTAGGTCGCGCCTCGGTGGGCAGGCCAACCAGGCGCAGCTGTTGCCGCAACGCGCCGAGTTCGGCGGCTTGGTCACTAACCTGCTCGAAGAGGTCAAACGCAGTGGTGTCGAAGTAGTGACCCGACACCCTGCCACGCCGGAGGATCTGCTCTCAGCAGGTTACGAACACGTAGTGGTCGCCACCGGTGCTGCGCCCTTTACGCCACCGCTGGAGCGCATGGGCGACTTACCGGTGAGCCAGGCGACCGAGCTGCTGACCGCCGCCGCGCTGCCCGGAGGCCATGTGTTGGTCTACGACAGCCAAGGCGACTGGGTCGGCGTCGGCATCGCCGAGATGCTGGCCCGGGCCGGTGCGCGGGTGACACTCGCCGTCAACGGCCTGCACGTGGGCGAGTCGCTGCAGAGCTATGTGCGCGATAGTACGGCGGCACGACTCCACGACCTCGGTATCGGCGTGATGACCTACGCCCGGGTGTTCGGCGTCGACGACGACACGGTTTATCTCTATCACACCGGAGGGGCCCAGCCGATGGTTGTCGAAGGCGTCGATCATCTGGTGCTGGCGTGCGGCGGGGTGCCCAACGTCTCCCCCGACGACGAGGATCGCTGGCACGACCTGCCGGTTACCCTGATCGGCGACTGCCTGGCTCCACGCACCGCCGAAGAGGCGGTCTACGACGGTCTCAAGGCCGCTATGACCCTATGACTTTTGAAGGAGAACACCGTCCCATGAAAATCCTCGTCGCGGTCAAACGCGTCATCGACTACAACGTCAAGATCCGGGTCAAGCCGGATCACTCCGACGTCGACCTGACCAACGTCAAGATGGCC
>NZ_JACHXM010000054.1 GCF_014192055.1 Halomonas organivorans
ACCCTCGGCAAAACAAGCACTTTTGCCACTCATCACCGCCTGCAACGTTGCCCGTCGCCGGCAGCGGATGCGTACTTTACGGATTCTCCCGGCACAGTGCAAGCCCCTCGCATCAAAAAAATATAGTCCAGGAACACGACGCTTACCAAGACTATTTATCGCTATGCCGTTTCAGCATCTCTCCTGCCGCGACAGGGGCTAGGTCACCATATCGAGAAAGCGATTGACGGGCATCGCCTCCAGCCGTGGCCGGTCCCGGCACAGCTCGAGGATCCGTGCACAGCGCGCGGGCGGGAATCGCGTGGCCAAGTGGCGGCGAAACTTCGCTTCGAGCAGCGGGATTCCCTCGCTCCGCCGGCGCCGATGGCCGAGCGGATACTCGACCTCGATCCTCTCGGTGGCGCTGCCATCGGTGAAAATCACCTGAACGGCATTGGCGATGGCACGCTTGTCCGGATCGAGATAGTCACGCGAATAGCGTGGCTCCTCGATCACCTCCATCTTTCCGCGCAGCGCGTCGATGACAGGATGGGCGGCGTGAAAATCGTCCTCGTAATGCTCGGCGGTCAGATCGCCGAAGGCCAGGGGCACGGCGGTCATGTATTGAAGGCAGTGGTCGCGATCGGCCGGATTGGCCAATGCGCCTTCCTTGGAGATGATGCGGATCGCCGACTCATGGGTGGTGATCACGATGCGCTCGATCTCACCAAGGCGATCCTTGACCTGAGGGTGAAGCGCCACCGCCGCCTCGCAAGCGGTCTGGGCGTGAAACTCCGCGGGAAAGGCGACCTTGAACAGGACGTTCTCCATCACGTAGCTGCCGAACTCACGCTGGAAGCGGAAGCGCCGCTCGCTCTCGGGCTTGATGGCCAGATCACGATTGGTGTGGCTGTACGAGACGTCATAGAACCCCCATTGGGGAGAGCTGAGCACGCCGGGTATGCCCATCTCGCCGCGCATGGCGATATCCGCCAGGCGCACGCCGCGAGAGGTCGCATCCCCGGCGGCCCAGCTCTTGCGCGAGCCGGCATTGGGGGCATGGCGGTAGGTACGCAGGCTCTGGCCATCGGCGAAGGCATGGGACAGGGCAGAGAGCAGCTGCTCGCGATCGGCGCCCATCAGCCTGGCAGCCACGGCGGTGGAGGCGACCTTGACCAGCACCACGTGATCGAGGCCGACCCGATTGAAGGCGTTCTCGAGCGCCAGCACGCCCTGGATCTCGTGGGCCTGGATCATCGCCTCGAGCACGTCGCGCATGGTCAGCGGCACCTCGCCTCGCGCCAGGCGCACCTGGGAGAGGTGATCGGCCACTGCCAGGATGGCCCCGAGGTTGTCGGAGGGATGCCCCCACTCGGCGGCCAGCCAGGTGTCGTTGTAGTCGAGCCAGCGCACCAGGGCACCGATGTCCCAGGCTGCCTTGACCGGATCGAGACGGAAGGCGGTGCCCGGCACCCTTGCACCATGAGGAACCTGGGTTCCCTCCACCAGCGGCCCGAGATGCTTGGTGCATTCGGGAAAGCGCAGCGCCAGCAGGCCGCAGCCCAGGCTATCCATCAGGCAATAGCGGGCGGTGTCGAATGCCTCGTCGCTGTCGAGGCGCTGCTCGAGCACATAGTCGGCAACCCGCTGCAGCTCGTCGTCGTAGTCCGGCCGGATATTGGCTTCCACGGTAGCGCTCATGCTGCTCTCCTGTCGCGACGTCGGATGGCCTCTCCTCACTATATAGGAACGCGTCCCGGGGAGGTCCGGGGCGCGCGAGTCGGGCACTGCGGGGTCAGAAACTGTCCTTGGGCACGCGCACCCAGCCCTCCATCAGTACCCGGGCGCTGCGGCTCATGGTGGCCTTGAGAGCGGTCCAACCGCAGCCGCTGTTGCTGGCCTCGGCGCCGACCCGCAGGGTCCCGGAGGGATGGCCAAAGCACACCGAAGTGCGCTCGCCGCCGCCGGCGGCGAGATTCACCAGGGTGCCCGGTACCGCCGCCGCACTGGCGATGGCTACCGCGGCGGTCCCCATCATGGCGTGATGCAGCTTGCCCATGGACATCGCTCGCACCAGCAGGTCAATCTCATCGGCGGCCACGGTCTTGCCGCTGGAGGCGACATAGTCGGACGGCGGTGCCACGAAAGCCACCTTGGGCGTGTGCTGCCGCTGGGCCGCCTCCTCGGGCCGGGTGATCAGCCCCATGCGCAGCGCACCCTGGGTGCGGATCGCCTCCAGACGCACCAGCGCTTCGGGATCGCCGTTGATCGTTTCCTGCTTCTCGGTGCCGATGTAGCCAAGGGCTTCGGCCTCGACGAACACCGTGGGGATGCCGGCATCGATCAGCGTCGCCCGCAGCGTACCGACGCCGGGCACCTCGAGCTCGTCGACCACGCTACCGGTGGGGAACATGGCGCCCTCTCCGTCCGCGGGATCCATGAAGTCCACCGCCACCTCGGCGGCCGGGAAGGTGACGCCGTCGAGCGCGAAGTCGCCGGTCTCCTGGACCTCGCCGTCACGCATCGGCACATGGCCGACGATGGTCTTGCCGATGTTGGCCTGCCAGATGCGCACCTCGGCGATGCCATCTCGCGGCAGGCGCTCCGGGTCGACCAGGCCGCTGGCAATGGCAAAAGGCCCGACTGCCGCAGAGAGGTTGCCGCAGTTGCCGCTCCAGTCGACGAACGGCGTGTCGATGGACACCTGGCCGAACAGATAGTCGACGTCGTGGCCGGGGCGTTCGCTCTTCGACAGGATCACCGTCTTGCTGGTGCTCGAGGTCGCCCCGCCCATGCCGTCGATCTGCTTCTGGTAAGGATCGGGGCTGCCGATCACGCGCAGCAGCAGCGCATCGCGGGCTGGCCCGGGCACGCGGGCGGCCTCGGGCAGATCATCGAGGCGGAAGAACACGCCCTTGCTGGTACCGCCACGCATATAGGTCGCGGGAATACGAATCTGGGTCATGCGCCGGTCGCCTCCTCGCGTTCCTTGCCTTCCAGGAAGTCCTCGGCGAAGCGCTGCAGCACACCCCCCGCCTTGTAGATGGAGACCTCCTCGGCGGTATCCAGCCGGCAGATCACCGGCACGCGCTCACCCTCACTCGTGCTCGCGCCAGCGGAGCGGTGAATCACCAGCGTCAGCGTCGCGCCCGGCGCCGGCGCGCCCTCCACGTCGTAGGTCTCGGTGCCATCGAGCGCCAGCGTATGTCGGGTCGTACCGGGCTCGAACTGGAGCGGCATCACACCCATGCCGATCAGGTTGGTGCGGTGGATGCGCTCGAAGCCCTCGGCGACGATCGCCTCCACCCCGGCGAGCGCCACGCCCTTGGCCGCCCAGTCCCGCGACGACCCCTGGCCATAGTCGGCCCCGGCGATGATGATCAGCGGCTGGCGACGCGCCATATAAGTCTCGATGGCCTCCCACATGCGGGTGACCTGCCCTTCCGGCTCGATCCGCGCCAGCGAGCCCTGGATCACCTCGCCGGCTTCGTCGCGCACCATCTCGTTGAACAGCTTGGGATTGGCCAGGGTCGCGCGCTGGGCGGTCAGGTGGTCGCCTCGATGGGTGGCGTAGGAGTTGAAGTCCTCTTCCGGCAGGCCCATCTTCGCCAGGTACTCGCCGGCGGCGCTGTCGGCCATGATGGCGTTGGACGGCGACAGATGATCGGTGGTGATGTTGTCCGGCAGGATCGCCAGCGGCCGCATGCCCCTGAGTTGGCGCTCGCCGGCCATGGTGCCCTCCCAGTAAGGCGGCCGGCGAATATAGGTACTCTGCGCTCGCCAGTCGTAGAGCGGGCTCTCGGCGGGTTCCACGGCGTCGAGATCGAACATCGGGATATAGACCTCCCGGAACTGCTCCGGCTTGACGTACTCGCCGACGATGGCGTCGATCTCCTCGTCCGTGGGCCACAGGTCCTTGAGGGTGATCGGCTTGCCGTCGGGATCAAAGCCCAGCGCGTCCTGCTCGATGTCGAAGCGCACAGTGCCGGCGATGGCGTAGGCCACCACCAGCGGCGGCGAAGCCAGGAAGGCCTGCTTGGCATAGGGGTGGATGCGACCATCGAAGTTGCGATTGCCGGACAGCACCGCCGTGCTGTAGAGGTCGCGATCGATGATCTCCTGCTGGATCTTCGGGTCCAGGGCGCCGGACATGCCATTGCAGGTGGTGCATGCGTAGGCGACGATGCCGAAGCCGAGCTTCTCCAACTCCGGCAGCAGGCCGGCCTCCTCCAGGTAGAGGCGCGCGACCTTCGATCCCGGCGCGAAGGAGGACTTCACCCAAGGCTTGCGGATGAGGCCCAGCGCGTTGGCCTTCCTGGCCAGCAGGCCGGCGGCCACCACGTTGCGCGGATTGGAGGTGTTGGTGCAGCTGGTGATGGCGGCGATGATCACCGCGCCATCGGGCATCCGCCCCTCGCTCTCCTCTACCAGCGCCTTGTCATGATCGATAGCGATGCCGCGCTCGTGCAGTGCGCGGGTCGGCAGCCGACGATGGGGGTTGGACGGCCCGGCCAGGTTGCGCTCCACGGTGGAGAGATCGAACTCCAGCACCCGGGCGTACTCGGCGCCGGACAGGTCATCGGCCCACAGACCGACGGTCTTGGCGTACTGCTCGACCAACGCCACCTGCTCCGGCTCGCGGCCGGTCAGCCGGAGGTAGTCGAGGGTCTGGTCGTCGATGTAGAACATCCCCGCCGAGGCCCCGTATTCCGGCGTCATGTTGGAGATGGTCGCGCGGTCGCCGATGGTCAGGCTTGCCGCGCCCTCGCCGAAGAACTCCAGGTAGGCGCCCACCACCCGCTCCTGGCGCAGGAACTCGGTGATCGCCAGCACGATATCGGTGGCGGTGATGCCGGGCTTGCGCTTGCCGGTCAGCCGGACGCCGACGATGTCGGGCAGACGCATCATGGAGGGGCGGCCCAGCATCACGGTCTCGGCCTCGAGGCCGCCGACGCCGATGGCGATCACCCCCAGGCTGTCGATATGCGGAGTGTGGCTGTCGGTGCCCACGCAGGTATCGGGAAATGCCACACCGTCGCGGGCCTGCACCACCGGCGACATCTTCTCCAGGTTGATCTGGTGCATGATGCCGTTGCCGGCGGGAATCACGTCGACGTTCTCAAAGGCGGTGCGCGTCCAGTCGATGAAGTGGAAACGGTCCTCGTTGCGACGATCCTCCACCGCCCGGTTCTGCTCGAAGGCGTCCTGCTCGAAGCCGGCGTGCTCCACGGCCAGGGAGTGGTCGACGATCAGTTGAGTCGGCACCACCGGATTGACCTTGGCCGGGTCGCCGCCGCGCTCGGCGATGGCATCGCGCAGGCCGGCCAGGTCGACGAGTGCCGTCTGGCCGAGGATGTCATGACAGACCACCCGGGCCGGATACCAGGGGAAGTCCAGGTCGCGCTTGCCGTCGATGATCTGCTCGAGGGCGGCGTCGCGCAGGCCCGGCTCACAGCGGCGCACCAGCTGCTCGGCCAGCACCCGGGCGGTGTAGGTCAGGGTGTCGTAGGCGCCGGGGCGAATCGCCTCGACCGCCTCGCGGGTATCGAAGTAGTCCAGCCCGGTGCCGGGCAGGGGCTTGCGGTAATCGGTATTCATGGCATCTGGCATCCGTGGGCTGGAGAAAAGCGTATCTAGCAAGCATCTCAGTGGGGGCCCGGGGAAGTCTCCCCGGGGATCGTCACTTCGGGGGCTTTGCCTGAAAACTCGGCGAGCGAAGGCCAGACAAGGCAAAAATCGGCGAGAAGACGGAGTTTACGAGCTTGTAAATGAGGCCTTTGAGCCGATTTTTAACGCCGTATGGGCGAGCGCAGCCAGTTTTCAGGAAAGTCTAAGAGCGCTCTTCCAGCGGCACCCACTCGCTGTGCTCCGGCCCGGTGTAGTCGGCGCTCGGGCGGATGATGCGGTTGTTCTCGCGCTGCTCGAAGACGTGGGCACACCAGCCGGTGACCCGTGAGCAGACGAAGATCGGGGTGAACAGCTTGGTGGGAATGTCCATGAAGTGATAGGCGCTGGCGTGGAAGAAGTCGGCGTTGCAGAACAGCTTCTTCTCTCGCCACATCACCGCCTCGACGCGCTCGGAGACCGGATAGAGCACGCTGTCGCCCACGTCCTCGGACAGCCGCTGCGACCACTTCTTGATGATGGCGTTGCGCGGGTCGGACTCGCGGTAGATGGCATGCCCGAAGCCCATGATCTTGTCTTTCCGCTCGAGCATGCCGAGGATCTCGCGCTCGGCCTCCTCGGGGGACTGCCAGTTCTCGATCATCGCCATGGCCGCCTCGTTGGCGCCGCCGTGCAGCGGACCGCGCAGCGAGCCGATGGCGCCGGTCACGCAGGAATGCATGTCGGAGAGGGTCGAGGCGCAGACCCGGGCGGTGAAGGTCGAGGCGTTGAACTCGTGCTCGGCGTAGAGGATCAGCGAGACGTTCATCACCCGGGCATGGAGTTCGGAGGCCGGCGCGCCGCGCAGCAGGTGCAGGAAGTGGCCGCCCACCGAGTCGTCATCGGTCTCGGTGTCGATGCGTACGCCGTCGTGGCTGTAGCGATACCAGTAGCAGATGATCGAGGGCAGCGCCGCCAGCAGTCGGTCGGAGACGTCCTGTTGCTGATCGAAGCTCTCCTCGGTCTCGAGGTTGCCGAGCATCGAGGCGCCGGTGCGCATCACGTCCATGGGGTGGGCATCCGCCGGGATCTGCTCGAGCACGGTCTTCAGCGCCGGCGGCAGGCCGCGCAGGCCCTTGAGCTTGGTGACGTAGGCGTCGAGCTCGGCCCGGTTCGGCAGCTTGCCCTTGAGCAGCAGATAGGCCACCTCCTCGAAGCGCGCCTTGTCGGCCAGCTCGGCGATGTCGAAGCCACGATAGGTCAGGCCGGCACCGCTCTTGCCGACGGTGCACAGGGCGGTGGAGCCGGCACTCTGGCCGCGCAGGCCGGCGCCGCCGATGGGTTTGTCTGCCATGATGTCTCTCCTTAATACGTGGGCTTGGCGTGGTGTTGTTGTTGGAATGCAGTTCGGGACGCGCTCAGGCGTCCTCGCCCTTGTCGGCAAAGAGCGCATCGAGCTTGCGCTCGAAGTCGTGATAGTTGAGGAAGTCGTAGAGCTCCTCGCGGGTCTGCATCAGCTCGACCACGTCGCGCTGGTGACCCTGGTCATGAATGCTCTGATAGACCTTGAGCGCCGCGGCGTTCATGGCACGGAAAGCGGACAGCGGATAGAGCACCATGCGGCAGCCGACCTCGGCGAGCTCCTGCTGGGTGAACAGCGGGGTGGCGCCGAACTCGGTGATGTTGGCAAGTATCGGCGCGTCGAGGCGCTCGCAGAAGGCGCGGTAGTCGTCCAGGGTATGCACGGCCTCGGCGAAGATGGCGTCGGCACCGGCCTCCAGGCAGGCGTTGGCACGCTCGATGGCGGCCTCCAGCCCTTCCTTCTGGAAGGCGTCGGTGCGGGCGATCAGATAGAAGTCCGGATCGAGGCGCGCGTCGGCGGCGGCCTTGATGCGGTCGACCATCTCCTGCTGGGAGACGATCGCCTTGTTGGGTCGATGCCCGCAGCGCTTCTGGGCCACCTGGTCCTCCAGGTGCACGGCGGCCACACCGGCACGCTGCATCTCCTTCACCGTACGCGCGATGTTGAAGGCGCCACCCCAACCGGTGTCGATGTCGACCAGCAGCGGCAGGTCGGTGGCGCCGCAGATGCGGTGGGCATCCTCGACCACGTCGTTCATGGTGGTCATGCCCAGATCCGGCAGGCCGAAGGAGGCGTTGGCCACGCCGCCGCCGGACAGGTAGATCGCCGGATGGCCGACGCGCTCCGCCATCATCGCGGTGTAGGCATTGATGGTGCCGACGATCGGCAGCGCCCGGTGGGCCTCGAGGGCGGCGCGAAAGCGAGCGCCGGGAGTCGCTTGAGTCATGGAATTCTCCGGTCTGTGTCGACGGGGCCCGTCAAGGGGTCGCCGTCTGTTCCTGATCGAGGACGGCCGCATAGCGCTCGACGACGTTCTCTCGCGAGGCACTGACGTGACGCCGCATCAGCAGTTCGGCGAGCTCGGCATCACCGGCCTCGATGGCATCGACGATGCGATGGTGCTCGACGAAGGCCCGCTGGGGACGCGAGCCGCTGGCACTGAACTGGGTGCGATACAGCCGCACCAGGTAGTAGAGGTCATCGCACAGCATGCCCATCAGCATCTTGTTGTGGCTGCCCTGGACGATGCGGTAGTGGAAGTCCAGATCGCCCTCGCGCTGGTAGTAGGCCTCGCCGCGGCTCAGGTCGCTCTGCCGCTCGTGGAGCGCCAGCACCTCGCGCAACCCGGTGATCTCCTCGGCGGTCATGTGCTCGGCGGCAATCCGCGCCGCCATGCTCTCCAGGGCCTCGCGGACGTCGAACAGCTCGAGCAGTTCCTTGATCGACAGCTTCACCACCCGCGCGCCCACGTGGGGCACCCGCTCGATCAGTCGGTGTGCCTCGAGACGCCGCATCGCCTCGCGCAGCGGCCCTCGAGAAATGCCGTAGGTGCGTGACAGGCCGGGCTCGGTGATCTTGCTGCCGGGCGCCAGCTCGCCGCGCACGATGGCGTCCTGCAACTGCTGGAAGACCCGCTCCGCCAGGGTGCGGACCTCGGGGACGGTAGCCGATGGGGTCAGGGCGTTGGTCATGGATATTGTCGACAATTAAGTGGTGTAAGCACTGTAGCCAGTGCCGCTCATGGGGTCAATACGCACCATGATCGCATTTCTCCCCCTTTGGTTGTAAACAACCAAGCGATCGGTAGGCCGAACGCTTCCGCTATTCCGGCTGCGTTGACGCGGCGTCGTCGTCAGGCGTCGAGGCGACGGGACAAAGCCCGCCATGAGGCCTAGAATGTGCCGCCTGTTGAGGGAAACGCTATCGATGACATCACCACTCGAGATCACCCCCCTGCCCTATCGGGACTCTCCCCTGGCCCTTTTTGCCGCCCTGCGCCGACGCCCGGACGCCGTGTTGCTCGACAGCGGCCGGCCGGCCGCCCCGGGCGGTCGCTACGATATCCTCTCCAGTGATCCACTGAGCGTGCTGGAAATCGACGCCGCGGGCCACTGTCACGGCGATGATGCCCTGCCCGCAGATATCCCTCCCTTCGCCGCCCAGCGAGTGCTGCTCGAACGCCTGCCGCGCGACGTGCCCGACAGCGACCTGCCCTTCCTTGGCGGTCTGATTGGCTACTGGAGCTACGACCTGGGCCGCTGCCTGGAGCCGATCCCCGGCCGGGCGAGGCCCGCGGCAGGCCTGCCGGCGGCCCGGGTCGGCCTCTATGACTGGGCGCTGATCCTGGATCATGAGCGCCGGGAAGCCTGGCTGGTCGCCAGCCCGGAGCGTCGCGCCCAGGTGCTGGGCTGGTTGGAGGCCTCCAATGACGAAGACGATGGAGACACCGACGAGGACTTCCGCCTGACCGACGACTTCGCGGCGGAGATGAGCCGTGACGATTACCTGGCGCGCTTCGACGCCGTACAGCGCTATATCCGTGCCGGCGACTGCTACCAGATCAACCTGGCCCAGCGCTTCAGCGCCCACTACGAAGGCGATCTATGGACGGCCTATCGCCGCCTGCGCCGTGCCACGCCCACGCCCTTCTCGGGCTTTCTCGCCTGGGGCGATCAGGCGATCCTGTCGATGTCGCCGGAGCGCTTCCTGCACTGCGCCGATGGCCGGGTCGAGACCCGACCGATCAAGGGCACCCGCCCACGCGGCGCCACCTCGGAGGAAGACCGCCGGCTGGCCGAGGAACTCACCGCCAGCGTCAAGGACCGTGCCGAAAACGTGATGATCGTCGACCTGCTGCGCAACGACCTCGGCCGGGTGTGCCGACCGGGTACGGTGCGGGTACCGCAGCTGTGTGGTCTTGAGAGCTACGCCAACGTCCATCACCTGGTCAGCGTGGTGACCGGCGAGCTGGCCGACGAGCGCTCGCCCCTGGAACTGCTGGCCGCCGCCTTTCCCGGCGGCTCGATCACCGGCGCGCCCAAGGTGCGCGCCATGCAGATCATCGACGAACTCGAACCCTCGGCGCGCAGCGCCTACTGCGGCAGCCTCGGCTATGTCGACGTACGCGGTCACATGGATACCTCCATTGCCATTCGCACCGCCGTGGCCGACCGCGGCCGGCTGCACCTGTGGGGCGGCGGCGGCCTGGTGGCGGATTCCGAGGGCGAGGCAGAATACACCGAGACCCTGGACAAGATCCGCCACCTGATGGCGGCGCTGAGCGACCCGCACTAGGAAGGCGAACGCCCCGCTGATGCGAGGCACCGGCAAGGGACCGACCTGGCCAATAAGCCTCCCAGGAATAAAAAGGACCACCTTTTAATCCTTAGCGGAATAAACATCCAATCAATCGGTATTGGGGCCGCTCATGGCGGCTCTGCTAGGGTAGCCTCATCGAGAACACCATCTTTCTGGGAGGCGCTCATGGAGCCGCAACTCGACGTCATCAATCGCGACCTGGGCCAGGACCCTGAAGCCCTCGTTCGCTGGGCACTGGAACAGGGCAGCCGGCCGATCGTGACCACCAACTTCCGCCCCTTCGAGGCGGTGATCCTGCACATGGTCAGCCAGGTGCGCCCGGACATTCCGGTGGTGTGGATGGATCACGGCTACAACACAGAGGCTACCTACCGCTTCGCCGATGCCGTGGTGAAGCAGCTCGGTCTCCACCTGGTCAGCTACATCCCGCGCCGCACCCGAGCCCACCGCGAGGCCATCGAGGGCCCCATGCCGGGTATCGACGATCCGCGCCATGCGGCCTTCACCGAAGAGGTCAAGCTCGAGCCGTTCAATCGCGCCCTGAGCGAGATGGCGCCGGATGTCTGGTTCACCGCGCTGCGCGCCGAGGACACCCCGGAGCGCGCCAAGATGGACCCGGTCAGCCTGAACGCCGACGGCCTGCTGAAGGTCGCGCCGCTGCTGCACTGGAGCGCCCGCGACATGTACCAGTACCTGCAGGCCCACGGGCTGCCCAACGAGTTCGACTACTTCGACCCCACCAAGGTGGAAGAGAAGCGCGAGTGCGGCCTGCACCTGCAGCACTGAGTCGACCCTGCCCCTGAACGCCAGCGCCCGTCCATCCGGACGGGCGCTGGCGTTGTGATGGGGGTAATGGCGCGAAAAACGATCAGCGCATCGGCAGCTCGATGTCCTCGAACAGCACCTGCTCGTGTCGCGGCCCGGCGGCCAGGGCGGCATCCACCAGGTCGCGCTCCAGGTGGCCGGCGAAGCCCTGCAGGAAGTCGTACATGAAGCTGCGCATGAAGGTGCCTCGCCGGATGGCGATCTTGGTGGTGGAACTCTCGAACAGATGCCCGGCGTCGAGTGCCACCAGGTCGGTATCCAGCTCCGGGTCCACCGCCATGTGGGCGACGATTCCCACGCCCATGCCGAGGCGCACGTAGGTCTTGATGACGTCGGCATCGGCGGCCGTCAGCACCACGTTGGGCGTAAGCCCCTTGCCGCGGAAGGCATCGTCGAGCTGCGAGCGGCCGGTGAAGCCGAACACATAGGTCACCAGCGGATACTCGGCCAGGGCCTCCAGCGTCAACGACTCCAGTGCCGCCAGGGGATGCCCCTGGGGCACCAGCACGCAGCGGTTCCAGCGGTAGCAGGGCAGCAGCACCAGGTCGTTGAACAGCTCCAGGGACTCGGTGCAGATGGCGAAATCCGCCTGGCCTTCGCTGACCATCTGGGCGATCTGCTTGGGCGTGCCCTGCTGCATGTGCAGGGCGACATCGGGATACTTGCGGGTAAACTCGCGAATCACCGGCGGCAGCGCGTAGCGCGCCTGGGTATGAGTGGTGGCGATGGACAGGCTGCCGCGGCGCTCGTCGCTATGCTCCTGGGCAACATGCTTGATATTCTCGGTGAGGCGCAGCACCTGGCCGGCCAGGTCGATGATCGCCTGGCCGGCCGGCGTCACACGAGTCAAGTGCTTGCCGCTGCGGGCGAAGATCTCCACCCCCAGTTCGTCTTCGAGCAGGCGAATCTGCTTGGAGATACCCGGCTGGGACGTGTAAAGACTCTGGGCGGTAGCCGAGACATTGAGGTTGTGTCGCGAGACTTCCCAGATATACCTCAACTGCTGGAGCTTCATGCTCGCCCCTCCCTGCCGGCTGCCGCACTGTCAAAAGACCATTGTGAAATAAGAATATCATCCATAATTACTTTATAGCATAGCAACTCAGGCGACACACTCCCCCACGGGAGACGGCATTCCACGGCACGGGATTTGCCAGCATCCTAACCGACCGCTAACATCGAGCGACCAAGCATGCATGACGGCATGTACGACCATCCGCGCAAGATGCGCACCGCAGTAACTGGAGAATCCCATGGCCAACAACGTCGATGTCACCAATGCCAACTTCGAGCAGGAAGTCCTCAACGCCGATACGCCGGTGCTGCTGAAGTTCTGGGCCCCCTGGTGCGGCCCCTGCAAGGTCATGGCACCGGTGGTCGACGAGGTCGCCGAGGAACGCGAAGGCAACCTCAAGATCGTCAGCATCAACGTGGATGACGCCCCGGAAATCGCCGCCGAGCAGGGCGTGCGTGGCGTCCCGACCGTGATGCTGTTCAAGTCAGGCGCCAAGGTCGCCTCTCTGGTCGGCGCCCAGTCCAAGTCACAGCTGACGCAGTTCATCGATCAGAACGCCTGATCGACGGCCGACGACTCCGCGGCGCCCCGGTGATTCACCGGGGCGTCGTCGTTTGGGATCAGTCGACCTCCTCCCCGCGACGCTCGGAAGGCGGCTGGTCGGCGGTCGCGATAGGCGCCGTGCCCGGACCCAGCAGATGGGCGATCCAGCGAGTCTGTGGATGGCTATCGAGGGCGATCTTCAGCGTCATGGTCAACACCACCGACAGCAGCATGCCCACGACCCCGAAGATCCAGCCCCACACCACCAGCGACAGGAAGGCGACGCAGGTGGAGAGCCCCAGGGCCTTCCCCATGACCCGCGGCTCGATCAGGTTACCGAGCACGAAGTTCACGCCCAGGTAGGCACCGCTGAGCGCCACGGCCTTGAACAGCCCACCGTCCGGGGACACCAGCAGCAGCAGTACCGGCGGCACCGCGGCGATGGCCGAGCCGATGTTGGGAATATAGTTGAGGGCGAAGGCCAGCACCGCCCATAGCAGCGGGAACTCGACGCCGATCAGCTTGCAGGCCAGCCAGATCAGCGCCCCGGTGGCGAGGCTGATCACCGTCTTCACCGCCAGGTAACGCTTCAGCGTGAGGCTGAACTCGCGGAAGCGACGCAGGCTGGGCGCCGGGTTCGCCAATGCCCGGGACAGCTTGTCGCGAAAGTTCAGCGTCTCGAACAGCAGGAACATCACCAACAGGGCCACCACCACGCTCTGCATCATCAGGTTACCGACCTGACCCAGCAGTGCCGGGATCCAGTTACCGAACTGCTCGGCATCCAGCAGCTCGGCCAGGCGATTGGTATCGATGGCCAGCCCCAGGCTGGAGAGACGATCGAGCAGTCCCAGATAATACTGGTAGAGCTTCTCCTCGATGCCCGGCAGGGCATCGATGAAGGTACCGAAGCTGTTGACCAGCAATAGTCCCAACAGCGATAGCAATCCCCCGATCACCACCAGGGTCAGCCACACCGATAGTCGCAATCCCACCCCCAGGCGATGCAGCCAATGCACCGGCGAGGTACAGACTACGGCGATGAACAGCGACAGCAGCAGCGGCACCAGCAGGCTGGAACCGACCCGCATCCCGGCGACGATGACCACCAGGGCAGCCAGCGCCAGCGTCAGGTTGAGGGGGATGCTGCTCTGGTTATCGTCCTCGGGTCGTGCCATGACGCCCACTCCACCGATACAGGGACCGTCATCATGAAGGCTGCCGGCGCCGGGTACAACGCGCCGGGCGGGTGATAAGCGTGCAAGCTTGGTGCAAGCTGTCGACACGAGGGAACCCTGCCGGCGAGCAGCGCTCCAAGCGGGCGTATCCATCGCGAAAAGGAAAGCGCCATGACCCTCGATCGACTTCGCCCCCGGCTGCCCGGCAGCCTGCTCGCCGTGATGCTCGCCACCCTGCCGCTGGCCGCCGTCGCCGACGGTACTCCCACGCCGAACCGCCTGGACGTGCAGGCCCGGGCCGAGCTTGACGTGGTGCCGGACCAGGCCACGCTCAGCGCCCGCCTGTGGGAACTCACCCCGGCCATCGCCCAGCGCGACGCCAGCGGCGGCGATGCCGAGGCTCTGGCCGAGGCCCGCGGTCGCCTGGAGGAGCGGGCCGCCACCCTGATCCAGGCCATGGAATCGGCTGGCCTCGAGCGCGATGCCATTCGAGCCGGCTCGCTACGGGTCCAGCCGGAGGTCCTGCACGATCGGAGCCGCAATGATGACGAGCCGACCCCGCTGGTACGGACTCGTCTCGAGCGCCCCTTCGACATAGAGCTCACCGACCTCGATCGCCTGCCGACGGTGCTCGATGCGCTGACCGAGGCCGGCGTCGACGCCCTGGACGGCGTCACCTACGACCTCGCCGACCGCGACGCGGCAAGCGACGAAGCCCTGAGCCAGGCCCTGCAACGCGCGAAGCACAAGGCAGAGCTGATGGCCGAGAACCTGAACGTCGAACTGGGTGACGTGCTGTCGGTCAGCGAGAATCAGGCGCCGGTCTTCCAGCCGCGGATGATGGCAATGAGCGCCGACGCCAAGGAGAGCGGCGGCGCTACCGAGTACCGCCCCGGCACCCTCTCCATCGACGCCGCGGTCAGCGTCGGCTGGGAGATCGAGGGGCCAAAGGGTGAGGAGTAAGGTGTAAAGCTGGAAGCTGGAAGCTGGAAGCTGGAAGCTGGAAGCTGGAAGCTGGAAGCTGGAAGCTGGAAGCTGGAAGCTGGAAGCTGGAAGCTGGAAG
>NZ_JACHXM010000055.1 GCF_014192055.1 Halomonas organivorans
GTAAGATCCTGGGTAACAAACAGAGCCCGAAAATAGAAACCACTGCAAAATCAAGGACCCTATCGCCATGTCCGTGCTGATGATCGATAACTACGACAGTTTCACCTTCAACGTCGTGCAATACCTGGGCGAGCTCGGTGCCGAGGTGGTGACCCATCGCAACGACGCCATCACCCTGGAGCAGATCGAAGCCCTGGCGCCGAGCCACCTGGTGGTCTCTCCGGGCCCCTGCACGCCGAACGAGGCCGGCATTTCCATGGCCGCGATCCGGCACTTCGCCGGACGCCTGCCGATCCTCGGCATCTGCCTTGGCCACCAGGCCATCGGTCAGGTGTTCGGCGGCGAGGTGCGGCGGGCTCCCGAGGTGATGCACGGCAAGACCTCGCGGATTCGCCATCGGGGGCAGGGCGTGTTCGCCGGCCTGGAGGATCCGCTGGAGGTCACCCGCTATCATTCGCTGGTGGTGGACCGCGAGAGCCTGCCGGCGTGTCTGGAAGTCACCGCCTGGACCGACGAGGACGACGTGACGCCGGGGCTGATCATGGGCATGCGCCACCGCGAGCTCGACATCGAAGGCGTCCAGTTCCACCCCGAATCCATCCTCACGCGCCAGGGCCACGAGCTCCTGGCCAACTTTCTCGAGCGTCGCTGAATGCTGCCACTGCCAAAGGAGAAGACGGCCATGCAGATGCGGGAAGCCCTCGGCGCACTGATGCGCCATGAGAACCTGAACTTCGATCAGACCCATGCGCTGATGACCACGATCATGACCGGCGAGGCCAGCGATGCCCAGATCGCCGCCTTCCTGATGGGCATGGCCATGAAGGGGGAGTCCGCCGAGGAGATCAGTGCCGCCGCCCAGGTGATGCGCGAGCTGATGAAACCGGTGACGCTGAACGCCGAGAACGTGGTCGACATCGTCGGCACCGGCGGCGACGGCGCCAACCTGTTCAACGTGTCTACCGCCTCGAGCTTCGTGGCCGCCGCTGCCGGGGCGCACGTGGCCAAGCACGGCAACCGTGGGGTGTCTTCTTCCTCGGGCAGCGCCGACCTGTTCGCCGTGGCCGGTATCGGCCTCGACCTGGAGGCCGATCAGGTGGCGCGCTGCATCGAGGAAGTGGGCGTCGGCTTCATGTTCGCCCCCAACCACCACCCCGCCATGCGCCACGCGATCACCGCACGTCGCGAGATGGGCGTGCGCACGCTGTTCAATATCCTCGGACCGCTGACCAACCCGGCCGGTGCCCGCAACCAGCTACTTGGCGTCTACGCGCTCGAGCTGGTGCCGCTGATGGCCGAGGTGCTCAAGCGCCTGGGCAGCCACCATGTGCTGGTGGTATGCGCCGAGGATGGCCTCGACGAGATATCGCTGGCCGCACCGACCCGTGTTGCCGAGCTCAAGGACGGCGAGATCACCGAGTACACCATCGCCCCAGAGGACTTCGGCATCGCTCGCCACGACCTCGACGCGCTCAAGGTGAAGACCGCCGAGGACAGCCTGCGGCTGGTGGAGCAGGCGTTGACCGGTGAGGGGCCGGCGGCGGACATCGTGGCGCTCAACGCCGGTGCGGCGCTGTATGCCGCCGATGTCGCCGACACGCTCAAGGAAGGCGTGGCCCTGGCGCAGGATGCCCAGGACAGCCAGCTGGCCCGCGAGAAGCTCAAGGAACTGGCCAACTTCACCCGCGTCTTCGCCCAGTAGCCGCCCGACAAGGATTGCCGATATGCCCGCAGCTTCCGATACCCCGACCATCCTGACGCGCATCCTGGCCCGCAAGGACGAGGAGGTGGCCGAACGCCGCCGAGCCGTTTCCGAGGCCGAATTGCTGGCCCTGGCCGGCCATCAATCCACTCCGCGTGGCTTCGTGGCCGCCCTGGACGAACGCATGCGCGACGGGGACCCGGCGGTGATCGCCGAGGTCAAGAAGGCCTCACCCTCCAAGGGCGTGATCCGCGAGGACTTCCGCCCGGGCGAGATCGCCGCCAGCTACGCCGAGGGCGGAGCGGCCTGCCTGTCGGTACTCACCGACGCCGACTTCTTCCAGGGCCACGAGGACTTCCTGGTCGAGGCCCGCGAGGCCTGCTCGCTGCCGGTGATCCGCAAGGACTTCATCACTCACGGCTATCAGGTCAGCGAGGCGCGCGCCATCGGCGCCGACTGTATCCTGCTGATCGCCGCCGCCCTGGACGACGCTCGGCTGGCCGATCTGCATCGTCAGGCCACCGAGCTCGGCATGGACGTGCTGGTCGAGGTCCATGACGCCGCCGAGTTGGAGCGTGCCCTGGCGCTGGACCTCTCGCTGGTCGGCATCAACAATCGCGACCTGCATACCTTCGAGACCCGGCTCGAGACCACTCTCGACCTGCTGCCGCGCATTCCCGCCGGCGTCACCGTGGTCACCGAGTCCGGCATCCACACCCGTGGCGATGTCCTGCGCATGCGCGAGCACGACGTCCACGGCTTCCTGGTGGGCGAGGCCTTCATGCGTCGCGAAGCCCCTGGAGAGGCTCTGCGCGAACTGTTCTTCTAGATGTCGCGCGTCACGGTACCTGCCTAGGCGCTGTGGCATGACATACCACCCCCGGAGATCGCTCTCCGGGGGTGGTGTCGTTCTGGGGGACGCTCGCTCGACATCGACTCAGTGGCGGTGCCGGGCCAGGGTGGCCGAGGGGGATTCGCCGAACAGTCGGCGGTAGTCACGGGAAAACTGCCCCAGGTGATAGAAGCCCCAGTCGCTGGCCACCTGGCCCACCGTGGTGCTGGCATCCGGTTCGCACAGGCGCCGGCGCACCCGGTTGAGCCGGGTCAGGCGCAGGAACTGGATGGGGCTCACGCCGAGGATGCTGGTGAAGCTGTAGCGCAGGGTGCGCTGGCTGACGTGGGCGATCCTGCATAGCTCGTCGAGGCTGACCGGGGGTGTCGCGCCGCTCTCCAGGTGGGTGCGGACGCGATCCACGACCTGGCGGCGGTGGCGGTAGCTGGGCGGGCGTTCGGTGTTGGGCGTTTCCTCATTCAGGATCTCCTGTAGCGCCAGGCCGAGGATGTCCTGATGGACCGGAATCTCGAGCCTCTCGTCCTGCATGCCCAGCAGGCGCTCGATCAGGAAGGTCGTGGCCCGTCGCGTCCGCTGGGGTAGCCGCAGGCGCATCAGTCGCTCGGGGTCGGCCTCCAGCAGCGGGCAGGCCGCCTCGCCGGCCACCCGTGTCAGCCAGTCGCGGCCGACCACCAGTCCGTAGATGTCGAAGCCATCGGGCGTGACCAGCTCGAAGTCGTGGCCACCGGGCTGGCACATGATCTCCCGCTCGCCGACTCGGTGGCCGTTGATGCGGCAGTCCCCGGGACCGGCGGGGATGCCCATCCACAGCGAGTCGGGCCAGACGTTGCACTGCTGGCCCAGCGCATGGCTGGTGTATTCCTTGAACACTTGCATCGCCGGCAGATGGACCTCGTCGATGCGGCCGTAGAAGCCGCCCTGGCCGAACTGGTCGTATTCCTGGGACCAGTCGGTGAGGTTGTGGGCGTGCTCGTTGGCGTCCCATGCCTCCCACTTGCACTTCCTTGGTGCACTCTCGGCGGTTCGAATCGTCTGTGACATGCGATGTCACTCCTTCTTCCCCGGCCCTTCACCGGGCTCTATGGGGTAAGTTGTTGTTGGCATTGAACAATCGTATTTTGCCGGAAAACGATAACGCCGGCTGGGACGCCCTCGTTACCCTTTCATGAAGCAACATTCGTTCCGTTCCGGGGCCTCGCCGCAGCCCGAACGCTCGACATGGAGACGCTCATGGCCAAGGCATACCACCATACGCTGGGAAACCGGCGCTATCACTTCGCGAGTCTCGCCGAGCTGATGGCCAAGGCCACGCCGGCCCGCTCCGGCGACCGGCTGGCCGGTGTCATCGCCGACTCCGCCGAGCAGCGAGTGGTGGCCCAGATGGCGCTGGCGGAGCTGCCGCTCACGACCTTCCTCGAGGACCATCTGGTGCCCTACGGCGAGGACGAGATCACCCGGCTGATCATCGATAGCCACGACGCCGCTGCCTTCGCACCGATTCGTCATCTGACGGTCGGCGACTTCCGCAACTGGCTGCTCAGCGATCTCGCCACCCCCGAGACGATCACCCGGGTGCGCGCCGGGATCACTCCGGAGATGGCCGCCGCGGTCAGCAAGATCATGCGTAACCAGGACCTCATTCTCGTCGCCCGCAAGTGCCGTGTGACCACTGCCTTTCGCAACACCATCGGCCTGCCGGGGCGGCTCTCCACGCGGCTGCAGCCCAATCACCCCACCGACGACGTCACCGGGATCGCCGCCAGCATCCTCGACGGCCTGCTCTACGGCAACGGCGATGCGGTGATCGGCATCAACCCGGCCACCGACAACGTCGCCCAGAGCATCAAGCTGATGACGCTGATGGACGAGGTGATCCAGACGTATCGGATTCCCACCCAGTCCTGCGTGCTGACCCACGTCACCAACACCCTGGAGGCGATCGAGCAGGGCGCCCCGGTGGACCTGGTGTTCCAGTCCATCGGCGGCACCCAGGCGACCAACGAGAGCTTCGGCTTCGATCTCGCCACCCTCGGTGAGGCGCGGGACGCCGCTCGCAGCCTCAAGCGCGGCACCGTGGGCGACAACGTCATGTACTTCGAGACCGGGCAGGGCAGCTCGCTGTCCGCCAACGCCCATCATGGTCTCGACCAGCAGACCTGCGAGGCCCGTGCCTATGCCGTGGCCCGCCACTTCGAGCCGCTGCTGGTCAACACCGTGGTCGGCTTCATCGGCCCCGAGTACCTGTTCGACGGCAAGCAGATCATCCGCGCCGGCCTCGAGGATCACTTCTGCGCCAAGCTGCTCGGCGTGCCCATGGGCTGCGACATCTGCTACACCAACCACGCCGATGCCGACCAGAACGACATGGACAACCTGCTGACCCTGCTGGGCGCGGCGGGCTGCACCTTCATCATGGGCATCCCCGGCTCCGACGACATCATGCTCAACTACCAGACCACCTCCTTCCACGACGCGCTCTATGCGCGCCGGGTGCTCGACCTGTCGCCGTCGCCGGAGTTCGAGAAGTGGCTCGACGAGATGGCGATCTTCGAGGATGTGGCTCGCCATCGCCCCAGCGGCAGGCTGCCCGAGGCCTTCGCCCGCCCGCTGAGCCGCCTCCCCGAGGGAGGTGTCCGATGAGCGATGCGACTCCCACTCACGGCGTCACCGATAACCCCTGGCATCGGTTGCGCGAGTTCACCGACGCGCGCATCGGCCTCGGCCGCGCCGGCACCAGCCTGCCCACCCGGCGTTCGCTGGAGTTCCAGCTCGCCCATGCCCGGGCCCAAGACGCCGTGCACCTGCCGCTGGACGTCGAGGCGCTGCGCTGCGCTCTCGACGGCCTGGAAACCGGCCAGCCGATCCATCGCCTGCACAGCCGGGCGGCCGATCGCGAGACCTACCTGCAGCGTCCGGACTGGGGGCGGCGGCTTGACGCCGCCTCCCGTGAGCGGCTAGCCGACGACGCGCCGCGTCCCCCCGTGGATCTGGCCATCGCCGTGGTCGACGGGCTGTCGTCGCTGGCCGTGCAGCAGAACGCGCCGCCCTTCCTCGAGGGGCTGATGCGGCGGTTGGCCGAAGACGACCAGGACTGGTCGCTGGCGCCGCTGACGGTGGTCGAGCAGGGACGGGTGGCGATCGGCGACGAGATCGGCGAATGCCTCAACGCCCGGGCCGTGCTGGTGCTGATCGGCGAGCGGCCGGGGCTCAGCTCGCCGGACAGTCTCGGACTCTATCTGACCTGGGGGCCGAGGGTCGGGCTGAACGATGCCGCCCGCAACTGCATCTCCAACGTGCGTCCGGCGGGCTTCGTCTTCGAGGAGGCCAGCCGACGTCAGATGTACCTGCTGCGGGAGGCCCGGGCCAGGGGCCTCTCCGGCGTGCAGCTCAAGGATCGCACCCAGGACGACGTCATCGAGTCCTCGGGCGGCGTCCGGAACTTCCTGACTTCTTGAACGCCTCGACTTCCGGTCTCCGGGCACGACTCCCCAAACCGGCGGGTCTGCGCCCGTCATCCTCCATCGCGATCTCATGACACGACCTCACAACGCGATTTCACAACGTGATTTCACAACAACAGCGCAAAGGTGACCCGATGAACGATGCGACTCTGGACCAGGATTACCTGGCCAAACGACAGCTGAAGAGGGGCAGTGCCGGCTGGCTGCTGCTGGCCGGCCTCGGCGTGTCCTACGTGATCTCCGGCGATTTCGCCGGCTGGAACTTCGGCATCGCCGAGGCGGGCTGGGGCGGCTTCGTGATCGCCGCCGGCCTGATGGGGCTGATGTACTTCGCCCTGGTGCTGTCGCTGGCCGAGATGTCGGCGGCGATTCCCGCCGCCGGAGGCGGTTACAGCTTCGCCCGCCAGGCCATGGGCCCGGCCGGCGGCTACCTGACCGGCCTGGCGGTGCTGATCGAATACGCCCTGGCGCCGGCGGCCATCGTCATCTTCATCGGCGCCGCGGTGGAGGAACTGCTGGGGATCAACGGCCCCGCGGTCTATGCGCTGTTCTACGCGGTGTTCATCGGCATCCACCTGACCGGCGCCGGCGAGGCGCTCAAGGTGATGATGGTGATCAGCGGCCTGGCGGTGTTCGCGATCCTGGCCACCGCCCTGGCGCTGTTCGGCGTGTTCGATACCGGCCGGTTGTTCGACATTGCGCCTACCGACGCCGCCGGCGCCAGTGCCTTCCTGCCCTTCGGCTGGGCCGGGGTGTGGGCCGCGCTGCCGTTCGGCATGTGGCTGTTCCTGGCCGTGGAGGGCGTGCCACTGGCCGCCGAGGAAGCCAAGAACCCCGCCCGTGACGTGCCGCGCGGGATCATCGGCGCCATGCTGTTCCTGCTGGTCACGGCGGTGCTGGTGGTGGTGCTGCTGGCCGGGGCGGCCGGAGCCGGCGCCATCGGCGCAAGCGGCGTGCCGCTGGTCGACGCGCTCAAGGCCGCCGATCATCCGACGCTGGCCACCCTGGTCAACGTGTTGGGCCTGGCCGGGTTGATCGCTTCCTTTTTCTCGATCATCTACGGCTACAGCCGCCTGGTGTTTGCCCTGTCGCGGGCCGGCTACCTGCCGAAGAGGCTGTCGCTGACCAGCCGCCGCAAGGCGCCGACCTGGGCGCTGGTGGTGCCCGGCGTGTTCGGTTTCCTGGTCTCGCTGAGCGGCGAGGGCGACCTGATCCTGGGCATGGCCGTGGTCGGGGCCACCGTGTCCTACGCGCTGATGGCGCTGAGCCACATCCTGCTGCGCGTGAAGCGCCCCGAGCTGGCGCGCCCCTACCGCACGCCCGGCGGCATCCTGACCTCAGGCGTGGCGCTGGTGCTGTCGCTGGTCGCCCTGTCCGGCGTGTACGCCTTCGATCCGCGGGCCTTCCTCTATACCCTGGGGCTGTTCGCGGTCGGCGCGGCCTACTTCTTCCTGTACAGCAAGAATACCCTGGTGGCGAAGACCGCCGACGAGGAGTTCGCCCTGGTGGCAGACGCCGAGGAGAGCCTCGAGGCCAGCCCTGCCAACTGAGCGTGAGGACCTGCCGCTAACGCAACGGGGCCGCCCAGATGGGCGGCCCCGTTGCGTGGTGGGCAGAATGAACGACAGCGCCTAGATCGGACTCGCCACCGTCTGCAGCGAGTGCTTGGGCGAGTCGGCATGGACCAGGCTGATCAGGGTGTCGCCGCGCTTGGGCGAGAGCCCGGTCTCGCCGGTCGCTATCCGGAGGCGTCCGGAGGGGCCAATGCACAGCATCGGCAGCCAGCGACCGGCGTGGGCCTGGCGCAGCGGCTCCATGCGGAATTTTTCGCCGCAGCGCTCCAGGCGAACTTCTCCGCCTTCCGCCACCAGGCGCGATAGCTTGGCATAGGTCACGTCGCGGCCGAACAGCAGCGGCAGGTGGTCCAGCGCCTGGCCCTGGGGGCGATTGCCGCGCCGACCTTCGTCCACCGCCAGGCGGAAGACACGGTCGCGGCCCAGCAGATGCTCGAAGTGCAGCGCCGCCAGGTCGTTGAGCTCCCGGTAGGGAGACAGCGGCAGCAGGTAGCCGATGCCGCTGAGCTCCAGGTGCTGGGCAGCGTGCTCGGAGAGCGGGTCGCCGTAGTAGGTGGTCAGGCCCTCGTTGCGGGCCAGCTGGATGGCGTCCCAGCTGCTGTCGGCCAGTACCACGCTGACGCCGGCATCGCGCAGGGTGCAGGCCAGCTGGCGTGCCACGGCGTTGGCCCCGATGATCAGCACGCCGTTGGGCGAGGGACGCTGAACGCCCAGCCAGTGGGCAAGCGGTCGCGACAGCAGGCTCTGGCTGACCACGGTGCTGATGATCACCAGGAAGGTCACCGGCACCAGCATTTCGGCGCCGGGCATGCCGGCGTCCTCGAGGCGCAGGGCGAACAGGGAAGCCACGGCGGCGGCCACGATGCCGCGCGGCGAGATGAAGGCCAGCAGGGCCTTCTCGCGCCACTCCAGACCGCTGCCCAGGGTGCATAGCCACACGGCCAGCGGCCTGGCGACGCCCACCAGCATGATCAGGAAGACCCAGGCCGGCCAGCCCAGCAGGGCCAGCTGTTCCACGGTGAGTCGCGCGGCGAGCAGCAGGAAGAGCCCCGAGATCAGCAGCACCGAGAGGGTTTCCTTGAACTCGATGATGGGGCGAGTGGGCACACCGCGCATGTTGGCCATCCACACCCCCATTACCGTCACCGTGAGCAGCCCCGACTCGTGGAACAGCTGGTTGGACACGGTGAACAGCGTCAGCATCAGCATCAGGGTGCCGAAGCTGTGCAACTGGTGGGGTAGCCAGTGGTGGCGCAGCATGAGGCCCCAGCTGTAGCCGCCGGCGATGCCCAGGCCGAAGCCGATCAGCGCCGTCTGGCCGAACAATGCCAGGGTATGGGTGGCCGCCGCGCCGCCGGAGCCCAGCGCCACGAACTCGTAGACCAGCACCGCGCCGATGGCGCCCATGGGGTCGATCAGGATGCCTTCCCAGCGCAGGATCTGGGTCAGGTGCTCGCGGGCGCGCAGCGTCTGCAGCATCGGCAGGATTACCGTCGGGCCGGTGACCACCAGCAGCGCGCCCAGCACGCTGGCCATCTCCCAGGAGAGATCCAGCAGCAGCCGTGCGGCGATGGTGGCGATGACGCCGGTGATCAACGCTCCCCAGGTCACCAGGCGGCGCACCGTGCGACCGTGGCCGCCCAGCTCACGGAAATTGAGGGTCAGGCTGCCCTCGAACAGGATCACCGCCACCGCCAGCGACACCAGCGGGAACAGCAGCTCGCCGAACAGGGCATCGGGATCGAGTAGCCCGGTAATGGGACCGGCAGTGATGCCGGCCACCAGCAGCATGAGGATCGCCGGCAGTTTCAACTGCCAGGCGATCCATTGGCAGATCAGCGCCATCAGGCCGATCATCGCCAGGTCGAAGCCGGCATGCTCCATGATCGCTCGCTCTTTATGGATGGGATAAAGGGCGCGCAGCCTAGCGTTGCCGGGCTCGACATGCAATCCATCGGCGCGATGCATGTGGCCGATGTCGTCTCAGCGGCGGAACAGCCATAGCAGCAGCGACAGCACGACGCTGATCAGCAGCATGGTCGTGAGGGGGAAATAGAAGGTGGTTTGGCCGCGGCGAATCAGGATGTCGCCTGGCAGCTGCCCCAGGGGCAGCCTGCCGAGCCAGGGCCACAGCAGCCCGGCGGCGACCAGCAGCAGGCCGATAACGATCAGCGTGCGTGACATGGTGTCTCCTCCGGGCCGCGGGAGGTGAGGGCCGCCGCTCAGGCGCCCCGCTTGAGCGCTTCCAGCAGCGCCTGCAGCGGGTGGCGCAGCGCGGCGTCCGAGAGCCGCCTGGCCTGGCTGCGGCAGGAGTAGCCGCTGGCCAGCAGCCGGCCGGCGTTGGCCGGGTCCTCGACCTTGGGCTGCCAGGACTGGGCGTAGATGGTCTTCGAGGTCTCGAGGTTGCGTGCCTCGTGACCGTAGGTGCCGGACATGCCGCAGCAGCCGCTGGCCACTACCTCGAGCTCCAGGCCGAAGGCGGCGAACAGCCGCTGCCAGGCCTTGGGCGTGCCCGGGGCGTTGGTCTTCTCGGTGCAGTGGGCGAGCAGCCGGTAGCCGGGATCGTCGAGGCTCGAGCCCTCCGGTGCCAGCTCGGGCGCGCGCTCGCTCAGCCGCTCACTCAGCCATTCCGGCAGCAGCTGCACCTCGGGCACGGCGTCGGGGCCCAGCGCCTTCACGTACTCCTGGCGATAGGTCAGGGTCATCGCCGGGTCGATGCCGACCAGCGGCACGCCGGCCTCGGCCAGCGTCCGCAGCCGTTCGGCCTGCTTCTCGGCGGTGCGCGCGAAGGCGCCGAGGAAGCCCTGCACGTGCAGCGGCTTGCCGTTGGGGGCGAAGGGCGCGACGAACACCCGCACGTCGAGGCGCTCGAGCAGCTCGACCACGTCCATCACCAGCTTGGATTCGAAGTGGCTGGTGAAGGCGTCCTGCACCAGCACCACGCTGTTGGCGCGCTGGGCCTCGGTGAGCCGGCCCAGCGATGTCGGCGTGGCTTCGGGCACGCCCCAGGCCTTGAGCTGCTGGTCGAGGCGCGCCCGTGACAGCCGGGGGCTGTCGACCATGCCCACCGGGCCGGCCAGCAGGCGGCTGACCCAGCGATTGTCCAGGGCGGCGTTGTAGAGCGGCGCGACGCGGGCGAGCGTCGGCACCATGAACTCCAGCCCGCCGATCAGGTAGTCGCGCGGCGGACGCAGGTAGCGGCCGTGGTAGACCTCGAGGAACTGCGAGCGGAAGGTCGGCACGTTGACCTTGACCGGGCACTGGCCGGCGCAGGACTTGCAGGCCAGGCAGCCGGCCATGGCGTCGTAGACCTGGTGGGAGAAGTCGTCCTCGCCGCGGCGCTTGGCCAGGGTGTTCCTGAGCTTGCCGGGGAAGGCCTTGAGCGCGCCCCAGGCGCCGCCGCTGCGCACCTCACGCGAGGCCTCGAGCACGTCGACACCGGCCTCGCCCTGCAGGCGCAGCCATTCGCGCATCAGGCTGGCGCGGCCCTTGGGCGAGTGGATGCGCTGGCGGGTAGCCTTCCACGACGGGCACATGGCGTCGTCGGGATCGTAGTTGTAGCAGGCACCGTTGCCGTTGCAGTAGACGGCATCGCCGTGGGCCTGCCAGACCCGCTCGTCGATACGGCGATCCAGCTGGCCGCGGGTCGGCACCCCGTCGATGGCCAGCAGCCCCGGGTCGACCCACTTCACGGCCTGCTCGTCTTCGCCCCCTTCTGGGCGGGACTGGGCGTCATTTTCGACCGACGGAGCCCTACCCGCGTGTTCGGGCGGGGGAAATGAAGAGAAAGGCGTGGCGATCTTGCCCGGATTCAACTGGTTATGCGGATCGAAGGCGCCCTTGAGCCGCTGCAGGCTCGGGTAGAGCGGGCCGAAGAAGGCCGGGGCGTACTCCGAGCGCACGCCCTTGCCGTGCTCGCCCCACAGCAGGCCGCCGTACTTCCGGGTCAGCGCGGCGACCGCGTCGGAGATCTCGCGGATCATCGCCTCCTGGGCCGGGTCCTTCATGTCCAGCGCCGGGCGCACGTGGAGCACCCCGGCGTCGACGTGGCCGAACATGCCGTAGGCCAGGCCGCGGGCGTCGAGCAGGGCGCGGAACTCGGCGATGTAGTCGGCCAGCTGCTCCGGCGGCACCGCGGTGTCCTCGACGAAGGGCAGCGGGCGCTTCTCGCCCTGGACGTTGCCGAGCAGGCCCACGGCGCGCTTGCGCATGCCGTAGACCCGGGTGATCGCTTCCCGGCCCACGGCCTGGGTGTAGCCCAGCCGGGTGACGCTGTCGTCCTTTGCGAGATGTTCGCAGAAGGCCGCGACCCGCTCGCTCAGCCGCTCGGGGTCGTCGTCGTTGAACTCGACCAGGTTGATGCCGTGGGTCGGCGTGTCGCCGGTTTCTGGAAAGAACTCGCCGACGCTGTCCCACACGAAGTCCTGCTGGGCCAGGCCCAGCACCTTGTCGTCCACCGTCTCGATGGAGGTGGGAGAGGCGGAGCTTGCCATGAGAGCCTTGGCGTCGCGCAGGGCGTCCATGAAGCCGGCGTAGCGCACGTTGACCAGGGTCGAGTGCCTGGGGATCGGCAGCACGCTGAGCACCGCCTCGCTGGTGAACGCCAGCGAGCCCTCGGCGCCGCACAGCACGCTGTTGAGATCGAACTTTCCTTCCGCCGTTCTCAAGTGGGCGAGATCGTAGCCGGTCAGGCAGCGGTTGAGCGGCGGGAAGGTCTCGCGGATGCGCTGGCGCTCGGTGTCGATGATCTCGCGGGCCATGCGATGCACCCGGCCCACGGCGTCGTCGCGCTGGCACAGCGCCTCGAGCTCGTCTTCGTCCACCGGGCGGGTAACCAGGCGCTCGCCGCCGAGCAGCACGCTGTCGAGCTCGAGCACGTGGTCGCGGGTCTTGCCGTACTCGCAGCTGCCCTGGCCGCTGGCGTCGGTGGCGATCATGCCGCCGATGGTGGCGCGGTTGGAGGTCGAGAGCTCGGGGGCGAAGAACAGCCCGTGGGGCTTGAGCGCGGCGTTGAGCTGGTCCTTGACCACGCCGGCCTGGACGCGCACCCGTCGGGCCTCGACGTCGATGTCGAGGATGGCGTTCATGTGCTTGGAGACGTCGACCATCAGGCCGTCGGTCAGCGACTGGCCGTTGGTGCCGGTGCCGCCGCCGCGGGGGGCCAGCGCGACCCGGCGGAACTCGTCGCGGGCGGCGAGCCGGGCCAGGCGCTCGAGGTCGGTGGCGTTCCTGGGATAGATTACCGCCTGGGGCAGGCGCTGGTAGATCGAGTTGTCGGTGGCCAGCACGGTGCGGTTGGCGTAGTCCGGGGCGATCTCGCCCTCGAAGCCGGCGTCCGCGAGGGCTTCGAGGAAGTGCAGGTAGGGCGCGTCGGCGCGGTCGGAGGCGCTGAGGCGCCCGGTGTCCAGTCTGGCGATCATGGCGTTTTTTGGGGTCGCTGTCGCTGCCGTGCGGGCAGGGGAGAGAAGGAACCACTACTGTACCGCGACGGGCCGCGTCACGCACCCGGGCGCGTGGCGCCGGGGCGGGCTTTTGCCTACAATGGCCGCCTTGCGTTTGTTGATTTCACCGACTGCGACGGACCGGATTCCATGCTCGATCCCAAACTGCTGCGCGGCGACCTCGAGATGGTCGCCCAACGATTGGCCACCCGAGGCTTCGCCCTCGACACCGCTCGTCTCGCCGACCTCGAATCCCGGCGCCGGGAGCTCCAGGCCGAGACCGAGCGCCTGCAGAACGAGCGCAACACCCGGTCCAAGGCGATCGGCAAGGCCAAGGCCGCCGGCGAGGACATCCAGCCGCTGCTCGACGAGGTCAGCGACCTGGGCGAGCGCCTGGACGCCGCCAAGTCGCGCCTGGCCGAGCTGCAGGCCGAGTGGGACGACCAGATCAGCGGCCTGCCGAACCTGCCCCACGAGAGCGTGCCCCAGGGCGAGAGCGAGGACGACAACGTCGAGCTGCACCGCTGGGGCACGCCGCGGACCTTCGACTTCGATGTCCGCGACCACGTCGACCTGGGCGCCCACACCGGCCAGCTCGACTTCGACCTGGCCGCCAAGCTGACCGGCGCCCGCTTCGCGGTGATGCGCGGCACCATCGCCCGGCTGCACCGTGCGCTGACCCAGTTCATGCTCGACAAGCAGACCCTCGAGCACGGCTACGAGGAGTGCTACGTCCCCTACATGGTCAACGACGACTCGCTGTACGGGACCGGCCAGTTGCCCAAGTTCGGCGAGGACCTGTTCCGCCTGGAGGACGAGCGCGGCTATCGCCTGATCCCCACCGCCGAGGTGCCGCTGACCAACTTCGCCCGCGGCGAGATCCTCGAGCACCGGCAGCTGCCGATGCGCCTCACCGCGCATACGCCGTGCTTCCGCAGCGAGGCCGGCTCCCACGGCCGCGACACTCGGGGCATGATCCGCCAGCACCAGTTCGACAAGGTCGAGATGGTGCAACTGGTCGATCCCGAGACCAGCTACGATACGCTGGAGGAGATGCGTGGCCACGCCGAGGCGATCCTCCAGGCGCTCGACCTGCCGTACCGTGTGGTCACCCTGTGCAGCGGCGACATGGGCTTCGGTGCCGCCAAGACCTACGACCTGGAAGTCTGGCTGCCGAGTCAGGAGACCTATCGCGAGATCTCTTCGGTCTCCAACTGCGAGGACTTCCAGGCTCGCCGGATGCAGGCACGCTTCCGTCATCCCGACGAGAAGAAGCCGCGGCTGCTGCACACTCTCAACGGCTCCGGCCTGGCCGTGGGGCGCTGCCTGATCGCCGTGATGGAGAACCACCAGAACGCCGACGGCTCGATCACCGTGCCCGAGGCGCTGCGGCCTTATCTGGGCGGGGTCGAAATCGTTAACGCTTGACCGGGCTGCGCCCGCAAGCGCGCGATGGTGTCGCTCGAAGAGGGAAGAGCGGCGCCACGCGAATTCCCGGCTTCGCCGGGAGCTGGAAGAGCCGGGCTTCGCCCGGAGCTGGAAGAACGCCCGCTTCGCGGGCTTAAGCTTGAAGATCGGTGCTTCGCACCTGGAAGAGCGCCCGCTTCGCGGGCTTAAGCTGGAAGCTTGAAGAAAACCCGGCCGGGCTTCGCCCGGAGCTTGAAGTCATAAGCTGGAAGCTTGAAGAAAACCCCGCCGGGCTTCGCCCGGAGCTTGAAGTCATAAGCTTGAAGCTGGAACAAAACCCTTGACCCGATGATGGCGGGGTTCATGCTGTCTTCCAGCTTCCAGCTTCCAGCTTCCAGCTTCCAGCTTCCAGCTTCCAGCTTCCAGCT
>NZ_JACHXM010000056.1 GCF_014192055.1 Halomonas organivorans
CAGCCCGCAGCCCGCAGCCCGCAGCCCGCAGCCCGCAGCCCGCAGCCCGCAGCCCGCAGCCCGCAGCCCGCAGCCCGCAGCCCGCAGCCCGCAGCGTCAGGCGTTCTTCGCCAACCACCTGTCCAGCGCATTGGCGAATTCCCGGCGGTCGACGTCCGAGTAGCCCTTGGGGCCGCCGGTGTGTTCGCCGCTGGCCCTCATGGTTTCCATGAAGTCCCGCATCTGCACCCGCGCACGGATATTGCTCTCGTTCAGGGCCTCGCCGCGGGTGGTCATGACCGCGGCGCCGCGTTCGATGGCGGCCATGGCCAGCGGCAGGTCCGAGGTGATTACCAGATCGCCCGCGGCGAGGCGGTCGACGATCTCGTCGTCGGCGGCGTCGAAGCCGTGGCTCACCGCCATGCCCTTCACCCACTTCGACGGCGGTAGCGGAACCTGGTGGTTGGCGACGAAGGTGGTGGGCGTGGTGGTACGCTCGGCGGCACGAACGATGATATCGCGGGCGATCCGCGGGCAGGCATCGGCGTCGACCCAAAGGTTCGGCATGCAGGGCTCCTGGACGTGGGGCGGAAAAGGCTGGCCAGCTTGGGGCGACGATGGTAGCATGCGCGCTCCTCGCATGTGCTGACCCCACCATCATGACTCAGCGCCGGTCCACGAACCGTGGATGCGACGCTCGCGAAGACGCCGGGCCCGAAGCCCAAAGCGTTCGAACTGTGTAGATGGAGCGCCGACGAGAATTCGCCACCCGGGCGGATTCGGCGCAGACGGTCGCCACGACGGTTTGCCTGCCACTGCAGAGCCGACCGGATGCCAGGTGCGACCGGCGTCTCCGACTCCGATGTTGACGACCTGCCCCGAGCAGGGACTCCGACCGTGTGACCGCGTCGGGGGCGCCACGATGTTTCTTGCCGGCGATGCCGGCCTACCAAGGTGTGATTCATGACCTCGACTTCCGTCGCTTCGCCGAGCTTTGGCGATCTGGCCCTGCTGCCTGCTGTTCTCTCTGCCATCGAGACCCTCGGCTACGAGACCCCGTCGCCGATCCAGGCACAGACCATTCCGGCACTGCTGGAAGGCCGCGACATGCTGGGCCAGGCCCAGACCGGTACCGGCAAGACCGCCGCCTTCGCCCTGCCGCTGCTCTCGCGCCTCGACCTCGAGCGGCGCGCGCCCCAGGTGCTGGTGATGGCGCCGACCCGTGAGCTGGCCCAGCAGGTGGCCGTCTCCTTCTCCAAGTACGGCCAGAACCTCAAGGGTCTGGAAGTCGCCACCCTGTGCGGCGGCATGGAATATCGCGACCAGCTGCAGGCGCTGCGTCGCGGTGCCCAGGTGGTGGTCGGTACGCCCGGTCGCATCATCGACCACCTGGATCGTGGCAGCCTCAAGCTCGATGGCCTGTCCGCGCTGGTGCTCGACGAGGCCGACGAGATGCTGCGCATGGGCTTCATCGATGACGTCAAGCGCGTGGTGGCCGACACGCCCACCGACGCCCAGCGGGTGTTCTTCTCCGCGACCCTGCCGACCGAGATCGAGCGCATCGTCAACCGCTACCTGGTCGAGCCGGTCAAGGTGGCCATCGAGTCGCGCACCACCACCGGCGAGAACATCGAGCAGCGCCGCGTGCGCGTCGAGGGCGGGGCCAAGCTGGAAGCGCTGGCGCGCATCATCGAGGTCGAACCGGTGGACGCCGCCATCGTCTTCGTGCGCACCCGGGCCGCCTGCACCACGTTGATGGAGCAGCTCTCCGCCCGCGGCGTCAACGTCGCCAGCCTGTCAGGGGACCTGGATCAGAGCCTGCGCGAGCGCACCATCACCCGCCTCAAGCGCGGCAAGGTCGATGTGCTGATCGCTACCGACGTGGCCGCCCGCGGTCTCGACGTGCCGCGCATCACCCATGTCGTCAACTACGACCTGCCCCAGGATGCCGAGGCCTACACCCACCGTATCGGTCGTACCGGCCGGGCCGGGCGCGACGGCGTGGCGATCACCTTCGCCGGCAACCGCGAAGGTCGCAAGGTCGGCTGGCTGGAGCAGGCCACCGGCCAGAAGATGAGCGAGATGGCGCTGCCGGACGAGGCTGCCATCCGCGCCCATCGCGATCAGGTCTTCCATCAGCGCGCCATCGCCGCCGTCACCAAGGGTGCCGAGGAGCAGCGTGCCCTGGTCGAGCAACTGGTCGAAGAAGGCTACGACCCCATCGAGCTGGCCTGTGCCTTCGCCGGCCTGGCCCGCGCCGATGAAGCGCCGATTGGCCGCCTGCAGGCGCCGCGCAAGGAGCGCACCCCCCGTGACGGCAAGCCGTCGCGCCGCGAGGGCGGTCCCCGCGACCGGGCGCCCCGCGAGGGCATGACCCGCTATCGCGTCTCCGTCGGCCACAAGGACGGCGTCAAGCCCGGCCAGCTGGTCGGCGCGCTGGCCAACGAGGGCGGTATCGAGGGCAATCGCATCGGCCGGATCGACATCCGCAATGCATTTTCCGTCGTCGAGTTGCCGAATGGGCTGCCGTCGAGCATCCTCGCCAAGATGGCGCGGGCCCGGGTGGCCGGTCGTCCGCTGGAGATCAGCGAGGACCGTGCGCCCGAGCGGGCACCGCGCCGCCGTCGCGACGACGACGGCCCGGTGCCGCGTCGCGAGCGTGCCTGAGCAGGGCTAGCTGAACCGAGGCGCCCCGCGGGGCGCCTCGGCAGTCGTCAGGACCGAGCAGGTCGGGGAAGCCCCCGGCCTGCTCGTCGTTTTTACCGGGCCATGTCCGAAGCGTGCTTTCTTGCGTCGTCTCTTCCGACCCGGCCTGTCGTCTGTTCATCACCGTATCGTCGGCATGCGTGCCGAGGGGGGAGCGAGAATGTGGGCGCGATTGCCGTTTCGCCTGCGGGGCTATCTGATCACCATGACCGGTGTGCTGTTCCTGTCGCCGGATGCGCTGCTGGTCAAGGCCACCACGGTGGACGTGGCTACCTTCATGTTCTGGCGGGGTTTGCTGCTCGGGGTCGTGCTGCTGGCGGTCGCGCTCGTGCGCTACGGGCGCGAGCTGCCGGCGGCGATCAGGGCCTGTGGTCCCGCGGCCTGGTGGTGTCCGCTGGCTTTCGCCGGCAGCGCCTGGGCCTTCGTCATCGGCAATCGCCTCACCGCGGCCGGTAATGTCCTGGTGATGATGAACCTGGCGCCGCTGGTCGCCGCGCTGATCGGCCTGCTGGTCTTTCGTGAACGACTGCGCCGCCAGACCTGGGTGGTGATCGCGGTGTGCGTCGCGGGGGCCTGCCTGATGGCCACCGGGGAAGCCGGCGGCGGCAGCCTGCTGGGGCTGGTGGTGGCGCTCGGCGTGCCGCTCTCCATCGCCGTGAACACCACCGTGGCCAGCGCGCAGAAGGGCGATCGCCGGCGCGGCGTCGATACCACGGTGATCCTGCCGCTGGGCTGCCTGGCCATGCTGTTGCCCGGGGCGCTGCTGGGCGGCGCCCGGGTGCCGCCGGCGGAGGACATGCAGCTGCTGGGGGCCATGGGCCTGCTGCTGCCGGTGGCCTACTTCCTGATCCAGACCGGGCCCCGCTACCTGCCGGGCGCCGAGGTCAGTCTGGTGATGCTGCTCGAGACCCTGGTGGGCACCCTGCTGGTATGGGCCTGGGTCGGAGAGATGCCGACCCAGGCGGCCTTCGTCGGCGGTGGCATGATCGTCGCCGCCATGCTGGTCGGCACGCTGCGCGATCTGCGCCGCCAGCGTCGCAAGGCCGCTGCCGGCGCCCCGGACTCGCGGCAATTGATCGAACGCGCCGCCGAGGATGAGGCCGGTGACGAGGAGGGCATGAAAGGCGTGAGCGGGAAAGCCGAGAGAGGCGGATAGCCGCCGTCGGCGGTCTCAGACACGCGCTGAACGGCGCGGCATGGCTGGGCTATATGTGTGACATTTGCTCTGGTAAGGTCCACTTATTGGTTCGCCAGCGACTCTCTGCCAACCACTCCTTTCCAGCCACTCCCTTCAAACGACAGGAAGCGCCATGCCCCCCATTTCCATCGGACTCGTCGGCCTGGGCAAGATCGCCCGAGATCAGCATCTGCCGGCCATCCAGGCCAATCCTGGCTATCGCCTGGTGGCCGGCGCCGACCCGCAGGGTGGTGTCGAGGGCCTGGCGCATTACCCCTCGCTCGAGGCGATGCTCTCCGCCGAGCCCGACCTCGACGCCGTCGCCATCTGCACTCCGACCCGCCTGCGCTATGCTCAGGCGCGCCAGGCCCTGGAGGCCGGCAAGCATGTGTTGCTGGAGAAGCCGCCGGGCGCGACGCTCAGCGAAGTCGAGGCGCTGGTCGAACTGGCCGAGGGCTGTCCCGGCACGCTGTTCGCCGCCTGGCACTCCCAGCAGGCCGGTGGGGTAGAGGCGGCGCGTGAGTGGCTGGCGGCTCGCGAGATTCGTGCCGTCGAGATCGAGTGGAAAGAGGACGTGCGTGTCTGGCACCCCGGCCAGGCCTGGCTCTGGGAGCCCGGCGGCATGGGCGTCTTCGATCCCGGCATCAACGCCCTCTCGGTGGCCACCCGTGTGCTGCCGCGGCCGTTCTTCCTGCGCCAGGCAACCCTCGACGTTCCCGCCAACTGTCAGACGCCGATCGCCGCCGAGCTGGCCTTCATGGATGCCGACGAGACGCCGATCGCCGCGGCCTTCGACTTCCGCCAGACCGGCGAGGTGACCTGGGAGGTGCGGATCGAGACCGATGCCGGCCGGCTGCGGCTGAGCCATGGTGGTAATCGCCTGCTCATCGATGACGACGTGGTGGTGGATGCCCCCGCCGGCGAGGGGGGCGACGAGCCGGCGCGGCTGGCCGCCATGGTCGGCCAGGAATATGCCGGGCTCTACGCGCGCTTCGCCGAGCTGGCCGCCGCCGGCCGCTCCGAGGTCGACGTCGCCCCCCTGCGCCAGGTGGCGGACGCCTTCCTCTATGGGCGTCGTGAGAGCGTCGAACCGTTCGAGCCGTGAGGCCCGAGCCTCAGTCGGCAAGGCGCTTCCGATGGGCGACCAGTTCGCGCAGGGTGGTCATCAGCGCCGCGGCACCCGGCGACAGGCGCTGGTCGCGCAGGCTTACCAGGCCGTAGGGCTGCACGCTCAGCGCTTCCTCGAACGGCAGCCGCCGGAAGCGCTGCGGGGCGCACAGCAGGTCGGCGGCCTCACGAGTGGTCACGGTGAGGGTATCGGACTTGTCGACCAGTGCCAGGGCCACCAGCAGGTCGGCGGTATCGACGATCTGCCGCGGAGGGGTGACGCCGTGCTGCAGGAACAGGCCGTCGACGCGCTGGCGCATCAGCGCCCCCGGCGGCTGCAGCGCCCAGGGATAGGCCGCCATCGCCTCCAGGGTCAGCGGCGTCTGGCCGGTCAACGGGTGGCCCTCGCGGCACACGAAGCACAGCGCCTCTTCGCCGATCTCCTCGAATACGAAGCGCTCGGCGGGGAAGCCGGCGGGGATGCGGGTGATGGCGAAATCCAGCTCGCCCTCCAACAGGCGCAGGATCAGGTCGCGGCTGACCCCGACGTCGACGCCGATCTTGAGGCCGGGCCGATCCCGATGGACGCGCTCGATGGCGCTGGTCAGCAGCGTCACGGCGGGGGCCATCACCGTGCCTACCGCCACCACGCCGGCGCTGCCGGACTCCAGGGCATTGAGTTCCTCACCGGCATGCTGAAGCTGCGACAGGATGCCATGGGCATGGCGGATCAGGCATTCGCCGTACCAGTTGGGGGTCACGCCGCGAGAGTGTCGCTCGAACAGGGACACGCCGAGTTGCGCCTCGAGGTCGCCGAGCAGCTTCGACGCCGCGGGTTGGCTCATGCCCAGTCGTTCAGCGGCGCGATGCAGGTTGCGCTGCTCGTCGAGGGCGATGAACAGCTGCAGGTGGCGAAACTTTAGTCGCACGCGCAGGAACCAGTCCGGGGCAAGGGCGTCGGGCGGATGGGTGGCCTTCATGGGGCGATAACACTTTGTATATCGAGATACATGGCGAACATTATTGGTCCTTGCCTGGTGTCGTTGCCTAGGTTGCCGAGGGGAAACGCCTCCCGCGTTTTCTCCCGTTGCTTTATCAAAATTGTTCTACAGCAACGTGCCAACGACAACAAAGTGGACCTTTTGCTATGGATGGAACGACACAATGCCGACGCGGCTACCTGGCTGCCGGCCTGATCATGTTGAGCTGTGGAGTCGCAATGGCTGACGAAGACCACTCGCCAATGGCGAAAGAGAATTCCCCATCGACCGGGGGCGGAAAGGGCGTCGAGGCCTCGCCGTTCGGCGAGCTACCCGACGGACGGGAGGTCACCCTCTATCGCCTCAACAACGACAACGGCCTGACGGTCGAGGTCATGAATTACGGCGGCATCATCGTGTCGCTGCGGGCCCCGGATCGCGCGGGCCATGTCGAGGATATCGTGCTCGGCTTCGATGATCTGGAGAGCTACCTGTCCGATGCCTATCGCCGGCTGAACCCCTATTTCGGCGCCTTGATCGGCCGCTACGGAAACCGCATCGACCAGGGGCGCTTCACGCTGGATGGCACGACCTACCAGTTGGCTACCAACGATGGCGACAACCACCTGCACGGCGGCGATCGGGGCTTCGACCGCCGGCTGTGGCAGGCCGAGCCGTTCAGCACGGCCGACGGTGAGGGCGTACGGTTGAGCTATGCCAGCGCAGACGGCGAGGAAGGCTATCCCGGCCGGCTCGAGACAACGGTGACCTATACCCTGACCGACGCCGACACCCTGGAGGTTCGCTATCGCGCCGAGACCGACAAGGCGACGCCGGTCAACCTGACCCAGCACAGCTACTTCAATCTCTCCGGCGAGGGGGATCCGACCATCCTCGATCAGGTGCTGACCATCCACGGCGATGCCTTCACGCCGATCGACGAGACGCTGATCCCTACCGGCGAGATCCGTGACGTGGCGGGCACGCCCTTCGACTTCCGCGAACCGGTACCGATCGGCGAGCGTATCGGCGACGACAACCGCCAGCTCGTCCGCGGCGGCGGTTACGATCATAACTTCGTGCTGGCCAGGGAGAGCGCACCCCTGGATTCGCCGCGGCCCGCGGCACGCATCGTCGACCCCGACAGCGGGCGCGTGCTCGAGATCGCCACCACCGAACCCGGCCTGCAGTTCTATTCGGGGAATTTCCTCGACGGCAGCGTGACGGGCAAGGCGGGAGCTCCCTACGTCAAGCGCTCCGGTTTCGCGCTGGAAACACAGCACTTTCCCGACTCGCCCAACCAGCCGACCTTTCCCTCGACGATCCTCGAGCCCGGCGATACTTACCATTCGCTCACCGTCTATCGCTTTTCCACGACCGACTGAACGTCGAGCCGTTCCTCCGCTCATCGAAGCCGCCTCCGGGCGGCTTCTTGCGTTCGGGCGCAGGCAGGGCAGCGACTTTAGTCGCGAGGCATGATCGGTGCAGGCCGGTGCAAGCCCCCTGTGCTCGTGCCCCGTAGCGTCCATATAACGAAACGTATATCAGTTTGAACGCCGATACGTATTAGAAGGTTATGCCGGAAGCTGACTAGGGTAAGGCTGTCATCTGCGCAAAGGGGTGCGTTCGCCGCGACGACGCTTACCCACGACAACCGTTACTGACGACAACAACGACCCCCGAGAGGGGCTACAGGAGAGTACGGCATGACCCTCACGTCTCGCTTCGCCCGCCTGGCGCTTGGCGGCGCCATCGCCCTGGCTTCGTTCACCGGCGCCCAGGCGCAGGACGACGTCACCCTGGGCTTCATCGTCAAGAAGCCCGAGCAGGCCTGGTTCATCAACGAGCAGGAGGCCGCCACGGCCCTGGGCGAGGAGCAGGGCTTCGAGGTGGTGCGCCTGGCCGGCGAGGACGGCCAGCAGGTGCTCAGCGCCATCGACAACCTCAACTCCCAGGGCGCCCAGGGCTTCGTGATTTGCCCGCCGGACGTGCGCCTGGGCCCGGCGATCATGAATCGCGCCGAGCAGTACGGCATGAAGGTGGTCACCGTGGATGACCGTTTCGTCGGCCCTGACGGCGAGCCCATGGAGGCGGTACCGCACCTCGGCATGTCCGGCTACAAGATCGGGCGCCAAGTGGGCGATGCCATCGCCGCCGAGATGGAGGAGCGCGGCTGGAATCCCGATGAGGTCGCCGCGCTGCGCATCACCAACTACGAGCTGCCCACCGCCAAGGAGCGCACCGACGGCGCCACCGACGCGCTGCTCGATGCCGGGTTCCAGGAGGACAACATCTTCGACGCGCCCCAGCAGAACACCGACACCAGCAGCGCCTTCTCGGCCGCCTCGCCGGTGTTCGCCAAGCGTGGCGACTTCGAGCACTGGGTGATCTATGCCCTCAACGAGGAGAGCGTGCTGGGCGGCGTGCGCGCCAGCGAGCAGTATGGCCTGGGCGCCGAGGACGTGATCGGCGTGGGCATCAACGGCTCCGGCGCGGCCTTCGCCGAGTTCTCTCGCGAGAATCCCACCGGTTTCCACGGCACCGTGGCGGTGAGCTCCACCATGCATGGTCGCCAGACCGCGGAGAACCTCTACGCCTGGGTCACCGAGGGCGACGAGCCGCCGGCCAATACCGAGACCACCGGCACCCTGATGACTCGCGACAACTGGCAGGAAGTGCGCGATGACCTCGGCCTCTGATCCCGCCCGCCCGGACCTCCAGGGGCCGGGCCCTTGGCCCGCTGTGGAGACGGCTGCCATGTCTGATCCCTATCTGCGCTTCGATGGCATCAGCGTCGAGTTCCCCGGGGTGCGTGCGCTGGACGGGGTGAGCTTCGCCGCCCGGGCCGGCCAGGTGCATGCCCTGATGGGCGAGAACGGCGCCGGCAAGTCGACCCTGCTCAAGGTGCTCAGCGGCGTCAATCGCGTCACCGAGGGCGCCCTGTGGCTGGGCGGCGAGCGCCACGTCTTCGCTAACGCCCGCGAGGCCCTGGCCAACGGGATCGCCATCATTTACCAGGAGCTGACGCTGTCGCCGAATCTGTCGGTGGCCGAGAACCTGCTGCTCGGCCAGCTGCCGGCCCGGCGCGGCTTCGTCGATCGCCGCCGGATGCGCGAGGAGGCGCTGCGCATCCTGCGTGACCTCGGCGAGGATGCCATCCACCCGTCGACCAAGGTCCGCGACCTGTCCATCGGCCAGCAGCAGATGATCGAGATCGGCCGTGCCCTGCTGCGCGATGCCAAGGTGATCGCCTTCGACGAGCCGACCAGCTCGCTGTCGGTGCAGGAGACCCGCCAGCTCAAGCGCATCGTCCAGCGCCTGCGCGACGAGGGGCGGGTGGTGCTCTATGTGACCCATCGCATGGAGGAGGTGTTCGAGATGTGCGATGCGGTCACGGTGTTCCGCGACGGCCAGCATATCCGTACCCACGAGAGCCTTGCCTCGCTGGATCATGACACCCTGGTCAGCGAGATGGTCGGGCGCGACATCGACGACGTCTACGGCTATCGCGCCCGCGAAGCCGGCGAGGAGCTGGTGGCCATCGATGCCATCGATGGCAAGGGGCTGAGCGAGCCGGTCAGCTTCAGCGTCCGGCGCGGTGAGGTATTCGGGCTGTTCGGCCTGGTCGGCGCCGGGCGCAGCGAGCTGATGCGCCTGGTCTGCGGCGTGGAGCGGCCGAGGTCCGGCGACGTGCGCTTCGCCGGCGAGCCACGGCGTTTCCGCACGCCCGGCGAGGCCATTCGCGCCGGCATCGCCATGTGCCCGGAGGACCGCAAGTCCCAGGGCATCTTTCCGACCGCCAGCGTGACCGACAACCTCAACGTCAGCTGCCGGCGCTTCTACAAGCGCTGGGGACTGTTCCGACAGTCGTCGCGGGAGTTGGCCAACACCCGGGAGTACATCGAGCGGCTGAGCATCAAGACCCCGGGGCCGCGCACGCGCATCAGCACCCTGTCCGGCGGCAACCAGCAGAAGGTGATCCTGGCCCGCTGGCTGTCCGAGGAGATCGAGCTGTTCGTCATGGACGAGCCGACCCGCGGCATCGACGTCGGCGCCCGGCGCGATATCTATACCCTGCTCTATGACCTGGCCGACCAGGGCAAGAGCGTGGTGGTGATCTCCAGCGACCTGGCCGAGGTCAGCTCGATCTGCGACCGCATCGGGGTGATGCGCGACGGTGCCCTGGTCGACGTGGTAGCACGCGACGACGCCACTCCGGAGCGACTGCTGGGCCTGGCGCTGCCGGCCTGAACGAGCGCCTTCTGAAATCACGACAATCGCGAGAGTAATCGCTATGACGACGCAAAAGATTGCGCAGGGCGAGGGCGGTGCTCCGGCCCGTCCGGAAGGTCGCCGGGGGCTGACCAAGCCGCTGCGCACCCTGCTCGACACCTCGGGGCTGATCGCCATCTTCGCCGTGCTGTTCGTGGCGCTGTCGGTGTTCATTCCCGACTTCCTGACCGGCCGCAACATGGTCGGCCTGCTGCTGTCGGTGACGCTGATCGGCACCATCGCCACCACCATGATGCTGGTGCTGGCGCTCGGCGAGGTCGACCTCTCTGTGGCCTCCATCGTGGCCTTCGCCGGGGTGGTCGCCGCGGTGGCCACCTCGGCCTCCGGCAGCGTACTCATCGGCGTGCTTGGCGGCGTGGTCGCCGGCGGGGCGGTGGGGGCCTTCAACGGCTTCGTGGTGGCCCGATTCGGCATCAACTCGCTGATCGCCACCCTCGCGGCCATGGAGTTCGTGCGCGGCCTGGCCTACATCACCTCCGGCGGCGACGCGGTGATGATCACCGTGCCGGCCTTCTTCGAGTTGGGCAGCGCCTCCTTCCTCGGGCTGACCCTGCCGGTGTGGACCATGATCGCCTGCTTCGTGATCTTCGGCGTGCTGCTCAACATGACCGCCTTCGGCCGCAACGTGCTGGCCACCGGCGGCAACCCCGAGGCGGCAGCCCTGGCCGGGGTCAACGTGCGGCGCCTGAAGATCATCGTCTTCGGCCTGCAGGGCGTGGTCGCCGGCATCGCCGGGGTGCTCTTGACCTCGCGCATGGGGCTCGGCGATCCCAACACCTCCCAGGGGCTGGAGCTTGCCGTGATCTCGGCCTGCGTGCTGGGCGGCGTGGCGCTGTCCGGCGGCATCGCCTCGATCACCGGGGTGCTGGTGGGCGTGATGATCATGGGCTGTGTGCAGAACGCCATGGGCCTGCTCAACGTGCCGACCTTCTACCAGTACCTGGTGCGCGGGGCCATCCTGCTGCTGGCGGTGATGTTCGACCGCTGGAAGCAGACCCGCCGACAGCGCGCCTGAGGCGCCGCGGCCTCGCCGTCCGGCGGGGCCGCGATGCGCTGACTCTCGAGTACGGAGACTCCCATGATCGATGCCTCGACACTGGAATGCGTGTGGGCCGGTCGTGCCCGCCTCGGTGAGGGGCCGCTGTGGTGCCCCGAGCGCGGCGACGCCGGCCAGCTGATGTTCGTCGACATCCTCGGCGCCCGCCTGCTGGCCTTCGATGCGGCCTCCGGCGAGACCCGCGATTGGCCGCTGGACGAGGCCTGCTGCTGGCTGGCGCCCCGCGACGACGGCGATGGCTTCATCGCCGGGCTGCGCTCGCGGCTGGTTCACCTGCGTCTCGACGCCGATGGCCCTCGCATCGCCGCCGCCTGGCCCATGCCGGAGGACGAGCCCGCCGGCAATCGCTTCAACGATGCCAAGGTGGATCCGGCGGGCCGGCTGTGGTTCGGCTCCATGGACGACGCCGCCGAGCAGTCCAGCGGGTCGCTCTACTGCCTGGAGGGCCGGACGCTGCGGCGACTCGATAGCGGCTATCGGGTCGCCAACGGCCCGGCGATCGCCCCCGGCGGAACCATTCTCTATCACAGCGATACGCCGCGGCGGTTGATCCATGCCTTCGATCTCGCGCCCGACGGTCGGCTTTCGAACAAGCGCGAGCATATCCGCTTCGGTGAGACCCAGGGTTTCCCCGACGGCATGGCCTGCGATGCCGAAGGCGGGCTCTGGGTGGCCCACTGGGAGGGCGGGCGCGTCAGCCGCTTTGCCCCTGATGGCCGCCTCGACGAGACGCTGCCGCTGCCGGCCTCGCGGGTCACCTCCTGCGCCTTCGGCGGGCCCGGGCTCGATACGCTCTATATCACCACCGCGGCCGAGGACCGTGACGCCGAGGGGCTGGCCGGCGGGCTGTTCCGGGTCGATCCCGGCGTGCGGGGGCTGGCGGCCACGCCGTTCCGCGTGGAGGCCGATCGAGAATCAGAGGCGTGGCTAGAGAGCGGGTAGTAAAAGGTCAGGAAACGACAAGAGGAAAGAAGAAAGGGGCGGCCCGAACGGGCCGCCCCTTTTGCATGTTAAGAGAAGTCGGGGGACAAGCTTGCGCGAGGGCGCTATGAACCCGTCCTTGGGCGCTACTTTGGCCATCCATGGCCAAAAACCCCTCGCTTCACCTTGTCCCCCGGTGGAGCCTCTCATTGGCTTACCGACGTTTCGCCATATCCGCCATCCACTGGCGGATGCCGTAGGTCCAGGGCGGCAGTCGGTCCGAGCGGTCGACGCGGTTGACCAGCGCGCCGAGCGAGGGCATGGCGATGGTCACCACGTCGCCCAGATGGTGGGTGAAGCCCTGACCGGCGCCGTCGCGGTCCTGGATCGGCGAGAACATGGTGCCGAGGAACAGCATGAAGCCGTCCGGATACTGGTGGTGCGCGCCGAGGGTCTGGCGCACCAGGTCCAGCGGGTCGCGGCTGATCTGGCGCATGTCGCTCGAATCGTCCAGCACGAAGTCGTCGTCGGCGCCCTCGATGCGCAGCGACACCGTGGCCTCGCGCACCGTGTCCAGGGTGAAGCCGTCGTCGAACAGGCGGATGAAGGGGCCGATGGCGCAGGACGCGTTGTTGTCCTTGGCCTTGCCCAGCAGCAGGGCGCTGCGCCCTTCCACGTCGCGCAGGTTGACGTCGTTGCCGAGCGTCGCCCCGCGGGCCCGGCCGGCGGCGTCCACCGCCAGCACGATCTCCGGCTCCGGGTTGTTCCACTCGGAGGCCGGATGCAGGCCCACGCCGCGGCCGAAGCCCACCGCCGACAGCGGCTGCGCCTTGGTGAACACCTCGGCGTCCGGGCCGATGCCGACCTCCATGTACTGGGACCAGGCCCCGCGGGCCTGGAGCTCGGCCTTGAGCGCCATGGCCGCCTCGGAGCCGGGCACGATCTTCGACAGGTCGCCGCCGATCACCCGCCTGAGCTCCTCGCGCAGCTCGCTGGCGCGGGCCGGATCGCCGCCGGCCTGCTCCTCGATCACCCGCTCCATCAGGCTGACCGCGAAGGTAACGCCGCAGGCCTTGATCGCCTGGATGTCGCAGGGCGCGAGCAGGTAGGGCGACTCGGGCGTCTCGGCCAGCGAACGCGCCAGCAGTTCCTCGACCGGGCCGAGGTCCTCGCCCTCGGCCGTGGCCAAGAGCTCGGCGGCATCGTCGCGCTCGAGCAGGTCGGCCATGCAGGCGATGTTCGCGCTGATGTCGATCACCCGGCCGTCGCGGACGACGACCAGGGCCGGGCCCGGGTGGGGCGCATCGCGCCAGACACGGCCGACCAGCAGCGCCTGGTCGGCGTCCTCGGGAAGAAAGTCAGTGATATCGGGGGACATGCGTGGTGCTCCTGTGAAAGAAGACTCGCCGGGACGCGGGGCATTGGCCGCCGGCGTGTATCGGTCTCAAGCGTGTTCCGCCGCGACCAGGGTCTGGTGCTGTTCGCCGAGGCCCTCGATGCCCAGCCGCATGCGCTGGCCCGGCTCCAGGAACACCGGTGGCTGCTGCCCCATTCCCACGCCCGGCGGAGTACCGGTGGCGATGACGTCTCCCGGCTGCAGGCTCATGAAGCGGCTGAGATAGCTGATCAGGTAGGGCACCCGGTAGATCATGGTGCGGGTGCTGCCGTCCTGGTAGCGGTGGCCGTCGACCTCGAGCCACATCGCCAGGTCATGCGGGTCGGCGACCTCGTCGGGCGTGACCAGCCAGGGGCCCAGCGGGCCGAAGGTGTCGCAGCCCTTGCCCTTGTCCCAGCTGCCGCAGCGCTCGAGCTGGAATTCCCGCTCCGAGACGTCGTTGACCACGCAGAAGCCCGCGACGTGTGACATGGCGTCGGCCTCGTCGATATCGCGGCCGGTCTTCCCGATCACCACGCCCAGCTCGACTTCCCAGTCGGTCTTGTGCGAGCCGCGGGGGATGATCACGTCGTCGTGGGGGCCGCAGATGGCGCTGGTCCACTTGTTGAACACCACCGGCTCGGAGGGCACCTCGGCGCCGGTCTCGGCGGCATGATCGGCATAGTTGAGGCCGATGCAGATGAACTTGCCGACGCGTCCCACGCACGGGCCCAGGCGGGTGGCGGCGTCGACCGCAGGCAGCGTGGCGGGATCGATAGCCGCCAGCGCCGCCAGGGCGTCGCGACCCAGACGCTCGCCGTCGAGGTCGGAAACATGTGCCGAGAGGTCACGAATCACGCCATCCGGGCCCAGCAGGCCGGGGCTCTCGTGGCCGGACGGACCGAAGCGAAGCAGTTTCATGTCGAGAGGGTCCTCGCGTGGAGAAGGAACATCGCGGGAAACGTCATGGCGGCGAGTCACCGCCATGCACGATATGACTCGGGAAGATGAGAGGCGCGTTGGCCTCGCCGGTGGCGGAGCGCCATGCGCCGGGAGCGGCCTCGTGGGCCGCTCCCGGCGTGACGCCTTGGCGTGTCGGCGGATCAGGCCTCGCGCCGGCCGTCGACCAGGCGGCTGACGCCGGCCGGGTTGCCGTCGCGGATGGCCTCGGGCAACAGGCCCTGGGGCAGGTTCTGGTAGCACACCGGGCGCAGGAAGCG
>NZ_JACHXM010000057.1 GCF_014192055.1 Halomonas organivorans
GGAAGCTGGAAGCTGGAAGCTGGAAGCTGGAAGCTGGAAGCTGGAAGCTGGAAGACAGCATGAACCCCGCCATCATCGGGTCAAGGGTTTTCTTCAAGCTTCAAGCTTATGACTTCAAGCTCCGGGCGAAGCCCGGCCGGGTTTTCTTCCAGCTTCAAGCTGATGACTTCAAGCTCCGGGCGTAGCCCGGCCGGGTTTTCTTCAAGCTTCAAGCTTATGACTTCAAGCTCCGGGCGAAGCCCGGCTCTTCCAGGTGCGAAGCACCGCTCTTCAAGCTTAAGCCCGCGAAGCGGGCGTTCTTCCAGCTCCCGGGCGAAGCCCGGGTCAGGGAATCGGCTGCCGCCGTGACCAGAGAATCAGCAGCCCGCCGGCGATGATCATCGGCAGCGACAGCAGCATGCCCTGGGTCACCCAGCCGAAGGCGATGAAGCCGAGCTGCGGGTCGGGACGACGCACGAACTCCACGCTGATACGGAAGGCACCATAGAGCAGCAGAAACAGGCCGGAGACCAGACCGCGCCGACGCGGCGTCGACGACACCCACCATAGCACCGTGAACAGTACCGCACCCTCCAGCGCCGCCTCGTAGAGCGACGACGGATGGCGCGGCTGCGGCCCCAGGCCGGGGAAGACCAGCCCCCAGGGCAGGTCGGTGACGCGCCCTGGCAGCTCGTGGTTGATGAAGTTGCCGATCCGCCCCGCGCCCAGGCCGATCGGCACCAGCGGCGCGACGAAGTCGGTGAGCGTGAAGAAGGCCAGCTGCTTCTTGCGAGCGAAGTAAAGCGAGGCCAGCAGTACCCCGATCAGGCCCCCGTGGAAACTCATGCCGCCATCCCAGACCCGGAAGATCCACAGCGGATCGGCCAGCCATTGCTCGAGGCCATAGAACAGCGCATAGCCCAGACGGCCGCCCAACACCACGCCAAGCGCTGCATAGAAGATCATGTCGCCCACGTCGTCGCCGTTCAGGCCGATCCGTGGAGCGCGGCGGCGCCCCAACCACCAGGCGGCAATGAAGCCGATGACGTACATCAGGCCATACCAATGAACCTGTAGCGGGCCGAGCGAGATGGCCACGGGATCGATATCGGGGTAGCGCAGCATGGAATCCTCGGAAAATGGAGAGCTGGAAGCTGGAAGCTGGAAGCTGGAAGCTGGAAGCTGGAAGCCAAAGATTCCCCATCCGCCGCAGCGGGGTCAAGGCCTATCGTCAAGCTCCACGCTTCCTCCTTGAAGCGTCAAATCAGGAACTTGAGCCCCACCAGGGCCAAAAGGCCAGCGAAGGAGAGACGCAGCAGCCGCGCGGGAAGGCGATGCGCCAGCTTCACGCCGACCCGCGCGAAAGGCACGCTGGCGAGCACGATGCCCAGGAACGCAGGCCACATGACATAGCCCACGGCACCGGCAGGTAGCTGAGGCTGCCCCCAGCCAACGACGATGAAGGTAGCGGCACCAAAGGCGGCGATAGGCAGCCCACAGGCCGAAGAGGTCCCTACCGCCTGGGTCATGGGCGCCCCACAGCGGGTCAGCCACGGCACGCTCAGGGTGCCCCCACCGATCCCGAACAGCGCCGAGACGCCACCAATCACCGCGCCGGCCAGCCCCATGGCGGCTCGCCCCGGAGCGAGCCGCCTGGAACGTGTCCCGCGAGCCAGGGCCATCTTCGCGGCCACCGCCAGCAGGAAGACGCCGAACAGCCCACCCAGCGCACCGCCGGACAGGCTCCCGGCAACGAAGACGCCGGCAACCGCCCCCAGCACCAGGCCGGGCAACAGCGCCAGAAACCAGGCACGGTGCACGCTGCCCCGACGATAGTGCGCCCAGGCGGAGGACGCCCCGGTGACCACGATGGTCGACAGCGAGGTTCCCACCGCCAGGTGCATGATCACCTCCGGTGCGACCCCCTGCAGGTCGAAGGCGAAGACCAGCGCCGGCACGATGATCAACCCACCGCCGATGCCGAACAGCCCAGCCAGGGTGCCGGCCAGGCTGCCCAGCAGCAGATAGCCGACCATCAGCGAGACCGAGCTCATGCCCCACCCTCCCCGGCCACGAGTAGTCCGGGCAGCCAGTGGCGCACCCGATCCAGCAGATCCTGGGGCCGGTACGGCTTGGCCAGGTAGTCGTCCATGCCGGCCTCACGGAAGCGTTGGCGGTCGGCATCGCCGGCATTGGCGGTCAGCGCCACCATGACGCACCGAGGCCGATCAGGCTGTTCGACCTCCCGAGCTCGCCATGCGCGGCAGGTCTCCACGCCGTCCATATCCGCCATGTAGATATCCATGAACACCAGGTCGAAGGGGGTCTGCTCCAGACACTCGAGCGCCTCGCTGCCGCTGGTGGCAGTCGCCACCTGCAGGCCCTGCCGCTCGAGCACCTTCTGAGCCAGCATCAGGTTCACCGGACCATCGTCGACCACCAGCACACGCCCCGGCACCGTTTCCGACGCCGCCGGCTCGCCGAGGTTTTCCAGCAGCACGGCCGTCTCGGCCAACCGTTCCTGCAGCCCTTCGATGGCGGTACGACCACTCTCGCTACCGGCACGCCGGCACGAGTCGCTGCTCAAGACCTCGGACACCGCGGCCATCAGCGGCTTGAGCATCTGCTGCAGATGGCTCAGGTAGCCGGACTTCAGACGCGATTCCTCCTGGGCGCGCACTCGTCCGGTCTCGAGACGCACCAGGCGTTCCTGCTGGACCTCGAGATCGTCGAAGAGCCGCTGTTCGGCGCCACGAGCGGTATCCAGCTCGGCCGCCCAGCGTGAGGCCCAGGCGTCGCACATGCTTCCCAGGGCATCCAGGCGCTGGTCGAGCGGCAATTCGGGATCATCGAAGCGACCGGCTCCAAAAGCATCGTCTCCCCCCTCGGCCTTCAAGCGCTGCCCGAGACGGCCCAGCGCCGATTCGACCCTCGCTTCCATGGCACGGATGCGCTGGCGCAGCAGCATCAGAAAGGCGGCGACGTTGAGGCCGCTGCCGACCATCAGCGCGACCAGCAGCCAGAAGGTGCCACTCCAGGACACCGGCGAGAGCGCCAGCCAACGGCCGCTCAGGCCTACGGCCAGGCACAGCCCCACCAGGGCCAGCTGGATGGCCAGGGCCGGCCACAGGATAGGCTTGACCAGGCGCGACCAGGCACGCTCCTTGTCGGTCTCGACACTCATCGTCATCCCTGTCACGGGTCGCTTGAAAGCCTCCGAGTGTACGATGCCAGAGGTGCCATGTCATGGCGCCGGGTTTCCCGAGCCCGATGGGCGGGTTAGGCTAGCCCCATGTGCCTGATCGCCTTCGACCATCGCCCCGGCGCGTCCTTCGTGCTTCGCCTGGTGGCCAATCGTGACGAGTTCCACGCCCGCCCCACGGCCCCGCTGGGCGCCTGGCAGGATGCCCCGGACATCGTCGGCGGCCGAGATCTCGAGGCCGGCGGTTCCTGGCTCAGCGTGCACCGCCGCGGCCGCTTCGCCGCGGTGACCAACGTTCGGGATCCCGGCCTCGGCGTCCCCGACCATGCCCCCAGCCGCGGCAAACTGGTCCGTTCAGCCCTGGAGTGCGACGATCTGGGCGAGTGGCTGACGCGACTGGCCGACGACGATGCGCGACGCTACGCCGGTTTCAACCTGCTGGCCGGCGATGGCCGACACCTGTGGTACCTGCATCGCGGACGCGAGCGAATCGTCCTGCAGCAGGTCTCCGCCGGCCTGCACGGCCTCTCCAACGCTGAACTGGATACCCCCTGGCCCAAGCTGATCGCCGCGCGACAGGGGCTCGCTGCTGGCCTGCACCGCGGCCACTGGCCGGACGCTGCACTGGCTGCACTGGGGGATAGCCACGAGGCAGAGGACGACCGCCTTCCGTCGACGGGCATAGGGCTGGAGCTCGAACGCCGCCTGTCGGCGGCGTTCATCCTGGGCGAAGACTACGGTACACGGGCCACCACCTGGCTGGAGTGGCGGGCCGATGGACATCTGACCATCGGCGAGCGACGCTTCGGGCCCAACGGTGCCCCGCTCGGCGCCCGACACTTGACGCTGGCCACGCCAGCCCTGGCCTGACGACCTAAGCCTCGACAGCCAAGGCCCAAAGACATCTGGGCTGAAACGGATCAGGTGTCCTTGGGCGGCAACAGATGGGCCAGCTGCCACTCGTTCATCCGCGCCTCCAGGTGCCGCCGCACGCCCACCGGCGACGACTGGGTCAGGGTCTCGTCGACCAGCGCCTCGGCCGACGCCAGGCTGACGCGGCGAATGGCGGCACGCACCTTGGGCAGGCTGGGGGCGTTCATCGACAAGGCATTGAAGCCCATCCCCATCAGCAGCAGCGCACCGGCCGGATCCCCGGCCAACTCCCCGCACACCGAGGTGGGAACGCCCAGGGCCCTGGTCTCCCGAGCCAGGCGCGCCATGGCCGACAGCACCGCCGGATGGCAGGCATCGTAGAGATCCGCCACGCGTGGGTTGTTGCGATCCACCGCCAGCAGGTACTGGGTGAGGTCGTTGCTGCCCACCGAGAAGAAATCGACCCGCTCGGCCAGCGCTCCGAGCTGATAGAGCGTCGCCGGCACCTCCAGCATCACGCCCACCTTGGGGCGCGCCACCTCGATGCCGTCTTCTCCCAGTTCGCGAATGGCCCGTTCGAGCAGGCGCAGGGCGTCGTCGACCTCGTCGACGTTGGTGATCATCGGCAGCAGGACCTGAAGGTTGTCGAGCCCCTGCGAGGCGCGCAGCATCGCCCGCAGCTGGACCATCAACACTTCGGGATGATCCAGGGTGACGCGAATCCCCCGCCAGCCCAGGAACGGGTTGGCTTCCTCGATGGGAAAATAGGGCAGGTCCTTGTCGCCACCGATGTCCAGGGTCCGCATCACCACCGGCAGCGGGGCAAACCCCTCCAGCTGCTCACGATACAGCCGGGTCTGCTCCTGCTCTCCGGGGAAACGCTCGGTGATCATGAACGGCACTTCGGTGCGATACAGCCCCACGCCGCCGATACGAGACTTGAGCGAAGCCACCGCATCCACCGCCAACCCGGTATTGACCATCAGCGGCATGTCGTGGCCATCCGGGGTGCGGCTGGGCAGGTCCTGTTCGTGCTCGAGGACCTCGGCCAGCGCACGCTCCTCCTCGATCAAGCCCTGGTAGTGGTTCTCCAGGTCGGGGCTCGGGCGCACGAACAGCCGGCCGCGGTGGCCATCGAGCACCACCCGGGCCCCGTTGAGCCGCGGCAAGGGCAAGTCGACCATGCCCAGCACGGTGGGAATGCCCATGGCCCGGGCCACGATGGCCACGTGGGAGGTACTGGAGCCGCGCACCGAGACGATCCCCGCCAGGCGATCGCGCGGCACCTCGCCGAGCATCGCCACGCTGATCTCATCGCTGACCAGCACGGTATTCTCCGGGTAGACGGCCGGCGTCGAGGCGGTCTCCTCCTGCAAATGGGCGAGCACCCGACGCCCCAGGTCGCGCACGTCGGCCGCCCGCTCGCGAAGATAATCGTCGTCCACCCGCTCCAGGTACTGCACATGGCGTCGCACCACGTCGGCCAATGCCCCCGGCGCCCATTGCCCCTCGCGGATGCGCTTGACCACCTCCTGGGACAGCGCCGCCTCGCCCAGCATCTGCTGATAGACGTCGAACAGCGCCAGCTCCTGGGCGGAGATCCGGTTGGCCAGGCGCTCGCCCGCCGCACGGATCTCGTCACGCGCCTTGCCAATGGCCTCCTTGAGGCGTGCGATCTCATATTCCTCGTCGGTCGGGATCAGGTCCGGCACGCTGTCGAGATCGGCCGGCGGCGCGATCACCACCGCCTCGCCGATGGCCATGCCCGGCGAGGCCGCCACCCCGGTGAAGGTGGCCTGGCCGCCGGGCAAGGACGGCCGGGTCAGGCTACCGGTCGCCAGGGCATGGGCCAGGACGCCTGCCAGCTGTGCGGCCATGGTGACCAGGAAGGCCTCGTCGGCCTCATCGTAGCGACGCTTGTCGGATTGCTGCACGACCAGCACGCCGAGCATGCGCCGCTGATGGATGATCGGCACGCCGAGGAAGCTGAAGTAGCGCTCCTCGCCGGTGGCCTCGAAGTAACGAAAGTAGGGATGGGCGCGCGCGTCTTCCAGGTTGATGGGCTCCTCGCGCTGGGCCACCAGGCCCACCAGGCCCTCCCCGACCGACAGCGATACGTGTCCCACGGCCTGGGTCCTCAGGCCGATGGTTTCCATCAGCACCAGGCGATCGAGTTCGGCATCGAAGAGGTAGAAGGAACACACGTCAGTACGCATGGCCTTGCGAATACGTCGCACCATGGTCGACAGGGCGGCATCAAGATTGCGCGCCCCGTTGACCTCCAGGATGATGCGTCGCAACACCTCGAGCATCGGCGTCTTGCTGTCCATTGTCGTTATGCCTCGCTGAGGGTATCGCCGGGGCACGCCCCGGCATGTATCGCGGCGTCAGCCATGCCCGAGGGCCAGACGCTGGGCGCGCGGCGACAGCTCGCGCAGCGCGCGTCGATAGACCTCGCGCTTGAAGGGCACCACCTGTCCCAGCGGATACCAGTAACTGACCCAGCGCCAGCCGTCGAATTCCGGTTTGGCCGCACCGCCGTCCATGCTGATGCGGGTCTCTCCACAGCGGATCCTGAGCAGGAACCACTTCTGCTTCTGGCCGATACACACAGGCCGGGCGTGTGTTCGCACCATGCGTCGCGGCAGGCGATAGCGCAACCAGCCCCGGGTACAGGCAAGCACCTCGACGTCATCGGCGCTCAGGCCGACCTCCTCGTAGAGTTCGCGAAACAGTGCCTGTTGCGGTGTCTCGTTCGCCTTGATGCCTCCCTGGGGAAACTGCCACGCATTCTGCCCAACCCGACGCGCCCAAAGCAGCTGCCCCTGGTCGTTGGCGAGGATGATGCCAACGTTGGGGCGAAAGCCGTCTGCGTCGATCACGGACTTCACCTTATGAATCCAGTATTGGATTCATTCTTCCACAAGGCCGTGAAACGTATCAATACGCCGTTCGCGGCCCGCTCGAAGGGGTCGCCCGCATCTGCCATAATCGCGGGCTCGACATGCCAACGACAACCAGAGGAAATCCGTGAGCCTCGCCATCTTCGACCTGGACAACACCCTGCTCTCCATCGACAGCGACCATGCCTGGGGCGAGTTTCTGCTCGAGCAGGGCGCCGTGGACCCGGTGGCCTACAAGGAAGCCAACGATCGCTTCATGGCCGACTACGAAGCCGGCACTCTCGACATGAAGGAGTTCCTGTCGGTAGCCCTCAAGCCGCTGGCCGACAACTCGCCCGAACAGCTGGCAGCCTGGCATCAGCAGTTCATGGCCAGCAAGATCGAGCCGCACATCCTGCCCCGCGGCGAAGAGCTGATCGCCCGCCACCGGGCCCGCGGCGACACCCTGCTGATCATCACCGCCACCAACCGTTTCATCACCGGCCCGATCGCCGAACGCCTCGGCGTGGATGACCTGATCGCCGTGGAGCCGGAGATGGTCGAGGGCCGCTACACCGGCCGCGTCAGCGGCGTGCCCAGCTATCGGGAGGGCAAGGTGACGCGCCTGGAAGCATGGCTCACGGACCGCGACCACACCCTGCACGACGCCTGGTTCTACAGCGACTCTCACAACGACCTGCCGCTGCTGGAGCAGGTCGACCACCCGGTAGCGGTGGACCCCGACGCCACCCTGCGCCAGGCCGCCGAGGCGCGCGGCTGGCGGGTCATCAGCCTGCGCGGCTGAGCCGGCCCGGCTTCGCCGGGAGCTCGAAGCTCGAAGCCATAAGAAAACCCCGCCAGGAGTCGCCTGAGCGGGGTTTTCTGTTTTTCCTTCCAGGCGCGCAGCGCCGCTCTTCAAGCTTCAGGCTTAGAGCTTAGCCGAGCAGATGCTCCACCGCGGCGCGTTCTTCGCGCAGCTCGGTCTCGGTGGCGGTCATGCGATCACGGCTGAAGTCGTCGATCTCCAGGCCCTGGACGATCTCGTACTTGCCGCCCTTGCACACCACCGGGTAGGAGTACATCACGCCCGGCTCGATGCCGTAGCTGCCGTCGGCCGGAATGCCCATGCTGACGATGCCGTCGCTGCCGAGCGCCCAGTCACGCATGTGGTCGATGGCGGCAGAGGCGGCGGAGGCGGCGGAAGACGCACCGCGAGCCTTGATGATGGCGGCACCGCGCTGCTGCACGGTGGGGATGAAGTCGTTCTCGTACCAGTCACGCTCGACCAGCTCCAGGGCCGGCTTGCCGTCTACCTTGCAGTGGGCCAGGTCCGGGTACTGGGTCGCGCTGTGGTTGCCCCACACGATCATCGACTCGACGTCGGTGACGTGCTTGCCGGCTTTCTGGGCCAGCTGGGTCTTGGCCCGGTTATGGTCCAGACGCATCATCGCAGTGAACTGGCCGGCGTCGAGATCCGGCGCGTTGCAGGAGGCGATCAGGGCGTTGGTGTTGGCCGGGTTGCCCACCACCAGCACGCGCACGTCACGGCTGGCGTGATCGTTCAGTGCCTTGCCCTGGACGGAGAAGATGGCGGCGTTGGCCTCGAGCAGGTCCTTGCGCTCCATGCCCGGACCGCGCGGACGCGCGCCGACCAGCAGGGCGAAATCGGCATCCTTGAAGGCGACGTTGGGGTCGTCGGAGGCGACGATGTCCTGCACCAGCGGGAAGGCACAGTCGTTGAGCTCCATGACCACGCCGTTGAGCGCATCCATGGCCGGCGGAATCTCGAGCAGCTGCAGGATGACCGGCTGATCCTTGCCGAGCATGTCGCCGGAGGCGATACGGAAGGCCAGGGAGTAACTGATCTGGCCGGCGGCGCCGGTAATGGCAATACGGACGGGGTCTTTCATCGTGGCTCCTTCGGTTGTCGCCGTGAGGATCGGCCGGAGCGATGATGCCTCCCCGGCCGGGATCAAAACCGGAGAAATGGTATGCCTGCAGTGCACAAAACTCAATTCGACCTGCGAATAGGCCGCCGGACGGGGCAGATCAGGCGCCGCTGGAGGCCCTCGCCTCGGGCGCATGAGCCGCATGCAGCCGCGCGATCAGACGGTCCTCGAGCGAGAAACGCTCGGTGAGGCCCTTGGCTAGTCGATCCAGCCAGGCGGGCAGGCGGGAAAGGTAGTGCTGACAGCGCACCGGACTGGCGTAGTCCTCGTCGAAGGCCAGCACCAGTTCGGTGGACATCTCGAGGCGTGTCAGCAGGCGGTCGGCGAGCCCCAGGGCATCGTCGTCCTCGAACGCCTCGGCCTCGGCCCTGAGCTGGGGATAGATCTCGAAGTGCCCGGCACTGATGTAGTCCATCAGCAGTTCACTGAAGGCGTCGATACGCGGCTTGGTCACCGCCTCAAGCTCGGCGTCGCACACTTCCTTGAGCTCGTCGAAGCGAACGAGCAGCGTGCGTCGCTGGTCGAGCCAGCGGTCGATCAGCCGGTGGACGCCCCCCCAGCGTTCCTGTGCGCTCTTGCAGTCTTCCAGCATGGTGCTCCCCTCGCTCGATGGACCCGACCTCGGACACCCAACCGCCCCGGCCTGGAGCCACAGCGTCCCCCCTGGGGAAGGCGCTGTCAATCCTGCGGCGTCACCCCCGGCCAACGATAGCCGTTACGCCGCCGCAGGGACCGCCAAAGCAGGCCCAGCGGCACCAACGCCAGCACCACGAAGCCGATCAGCGTCCAGCCCGGCAGCGACAGCCCCAGGAAGCGTGCGCTGATCTCTGCGCACTCTCCCGAGGCGTTGAGCACCATGCTCAACACCTGCTGCAGCGGCAGGACCTCCAGCATGTAGTCGAGCCCGGGCCCACAGCTCGGCACCTGGTCGGCGGGCAGCGACTGCAGCCACAGGTGGCGCCAGGCCAGGCCGATACCGGCGGCCACGGCCAGCAGCGACAGCAGCGCGTAGACTGCCCCGCCGAGCCGCCCCTTGGGATCGTGCAGGGCCGCAACGGCAAACACCACGCCGGCGGCCATCACCGCCACCCGCTGGAAGATACACAGCGGACAGGGCTCGAGCCCCCCCAGGTGTTCGAGCCCCAGGGCCACCGCCATCATCAGCACGCAGCCACCCAGCCCCAGCAGGCTCCAGCCCCTCACGCCCGCCTCACGCAGTCCCTCGATCATCCCTGACCTCCCGCTCGCAGCGGCGTCAAAGCCCGGGATTCCCGGGCGCGTTCGAAATAGGCAGCCAGAAAATCGGCGAAGGTGTCGACGTCGGCGGCCTCGATGTCGCCCTGCTGCTGGTGGGACGTTTCCACCAGCTCGTCGAACAATGCCGCACGGGCGCGCTCGATGGGCTCCTCGCCCAGGCGTGCGCCCTGTTCCCGCGCCAGCGCCAGAACCGCCTCGACGAAGCCCTCATCGCGCGACATCAACCGCGCCAGCAGCTGGCCGGATGGCGTTCGCGCGGGATCCTCGAGCCTTGCCGACAGTGCCGCCAGGGCGTCGCCATGGGGCGAGCCCTCTTCCAGCCGATCCAGCAGCGCGGCGACCTCGCCGAGCCCGGCGAAGATATCGCCGCCCCAGTCGGCGATGGAGCGCTTGCGCCCATGATGATCCAGCCGCAGCGCGGGATCGCGCCCCCGCGACACCACCAGGCGCCGATTGTCGTCCAGGTGCTCACACTCCTCGTCGGAAATCCAGGGACTCTCGGTGAGCAGGCACCACATCAGGAAGGTATCGAGGAAACGACTCTGCACGGCGTCGATGCCCAGCGGGTCGAAGGGGTTCAGGTCGAGGCAGCGCACCTCGATGTATTCGACACCGCGGGCCTCGAGCGCCTGGCTGGGCGTCTCGTCATGGCGCGCCACCCGCTTCGGACGGATATCGCTGTAGTACTCGTTCTCGATCTGCAGGATGTTGGCGTTGAGCTGGCACCAATCGTCGCCCTCGCGCACGCCACTCGCCTGGTAGTCCGGCCAGGGAGTGGAGATGGCATGGCGCAGGGTGTTGACATAGTTGGACAGCGAGTTGAAACAGATCTTGAGCTGCGATTGCACCTTGTTCTGGTAGCCCAGATCGGACATGCGCAGGCTGGTGGCGAACGGCGAGACCAGCGTCTCGTCGCCATGTGCCTCGAGCCCCTCCGGTATCTTCCCGTCAGGCAGGAAGCTGCGATCGATCGCCGGCGAGGCACCGAACAGATAGAGCAGCAGCCAGCTGTGGCGGCGGAAATTGCGGATCAGACCGAAGTAGCGGGCCGAGCGATAGTCCTGCATGGCCGTCTCGCCCTCGCCGTCGAGCTCGCGCAGCAGCGCGAACAGCTCATCGGGCAACGATACGTTGTAGTGCACACCGGCAATCGCCTGCATGATGCGCCCGTAGCGCACATCCAGCCCCTTGCGGTAGACGTGCTTCATGCGCCCTACATTGGACTCGCCATAGTCGGCGATCGGCACGCTGTCGTTGCCATCGAGCCGGGCCGGCATGCTGGCCGGCCAGATCAGTTCCTCGCCCAGTCGCCGATAGCTGAAGCGATGCAGGTCGGCAAGGAACGCGAGGGCATCTTCGGGGCGGCTGTAGACCGGCGTGATGTACTCCAGCAGCGCCTCGGAGTAGTCGGTGGTGATATGCGGATGGGTCAGCTTGGAGCCCAGCGCCCGAGGGTGCCGGGTCTGGGCGATGCGCCCCGCGGCGTCGACCCGCAGCCCTTCCTTCTCGATGCCGCGGCGCAGTCGACCGAAGCGCCCCTGGTCGGCCAGCCGACCGAGGCGTTCGATGTGAGGGGAAAGCGTTTCGGACAAGGTGGTCACCCCATGTCGGGGACGCCGACGCCCGGCGTCCCGGTGGACGGTTCGGGCGCCGCGGCACCCGCAAGACCTCTGATTATGGCGACGGAAAACGGCGATTCAAGGTAAGCCGGCTAATTGCTTCGAGCTTCGAGCTTCGAGCTTCGAGCTTCGAGCTTCGAGCTTCGAGCTTCGAGCTTCGAGCTTCGAGCTTCGAGCTTCGAGCTTCGAGCTTCGACAGCATTATATCTCGTAGACCATGCCCCGTAGCCCGTAGCCCGTAGCCCGTAGCCCGTAGCCCGTAGCCCGTAGCCCGTAGCCCGTAGCCCCATGCTACCCCTTTCGCTTGGCCTTCAGCAGCGCCGCCCCCAGGGCGCCGAGCTGACCATCGCCCTGGCCGCCCTGCTCCTTGCCCTTCTGCGCTCCACCGCCCTTGCGCGCGGCCTTGCCCTGGCGGCCGCGAGGGCCACCGCCGCCACGCCTGGCCGGCTCGCCGTCTTCGCCGGGCTGGTCGTCGAGGCGCATGGACAGGCCGATGCGCGCACGTTCCAGATCCACGCTCATCACCTTGACCTTGACAATGTCGCCGGCCTTGACCACCGAGCGCGGGTCCTCGACGAACTTGTCGGACAGTGCCGAGATATGCACCAGGCCGTCCTGGTGCACGCCGATATCGACGAAGGCACCGAAGTGGGTGACGTTGGTGACGCTGCCCTCCAGCACCATGCCGGGCTCCAGGTCCTTGAGGGTCTCGACGCCCTCGCGGAACTCGGCCGCCTTGAACTCGGGGCGCGGGTCGCGGCCCGGCTTGTCGAGCTCCTTGAGGATATCGCTGACGGTGGGCACGCCGAAGCGCTCGTCGGCGAAGTCGGCGGGTTTCAAGGCCTTGAGCGTGGCGCTGTCGCCGATCAGTCCGCCGAGCTCACGCTGGCTCTGCTTGGCGATGCGCTCGACCAGCGGATAGGCCTCCGGGTGCACGGCACTGGCATCCAGCGGATTGTCGCCGCCCATGATGCGCAGGAAGCCGGCGCACTGCTCGAAGGTCTTGGGCCCCAAGCGGCTGACGTCGAGCAGCTGCTTGCGGCTGGCGAAGGCGCCCTCGGCGTCGCGGCGGGCGACGATGTTCTCGGCCAGCCCCGCGTTCAGCCCGGCGACCCGCGACAGCAGCGCGCTCGAGGCGGTGTTGAGATCGACACCCACGGCGTTGACGCAGTCCTCGATGACCGCTTCCAGGCTGCGTGACAGCTGCACCTGGGAGACATCGTGCTGGTACTGGCCGACGCCGATCGACTTGGGCTCGATCTTGACCAGCTCGGCCAGCGGGTCCTGCAGCCGACGGGCGATCGACACCGCACCGCGGATGGTCACGTCGAGATCGGGAAGTTCGCGCGCAGCGTATTCCGAGGCCGAGTACACCGAGGCGCCGGCCTCGCTGACCATCACCTTGGACAGCGGCCCCTTTCCTGCCCCGGTCCTTGAAGAAAGGGCCTTGACCAGCTCGCCTGCCAGCTTGTCGGTCTCGCGACTGGCGGTGCCGTTGCCCACCGCCACCAGGGCCACGTCGTGCTTGTTCACCAGCCGCGCCAGCACGGCCAGCGACTCGTCCCATTGATTACGCGGCGCATGGGGGAAGATGGTGGCGTGCTCGAGGAAGCGGCCGGTGGCGTCGACCACCGCCACCTTGCAGCCGGTGCGCAGCCCCGGGTCGATGGCCAGCGTCGCCTTCTGGCCGGCCGGTGCGGCCAGCAGCAGGTCCTTGAGGTTGGCAGCGAACACTTCGATGGCATCGAGTTCTGCGCGATCGCGCAGCCGACCCATCAGCTCGGTCTCCAGATGCGTGTAGAGCTTGACCCGCCAGGTCCAGCGCACCACTTCGGCGAGCCAGCGGTCGGCGGGACGGCCGTGGTCGGCGATCTCGAAGTGCTTGGCGATCGCCACCTGAGCCGGGTGAAGAAGGGCTTCGTCCTCGCCGGGCAGGCGCAGGGTCAGCGCCAGCACGCCTTCGTTGCGGCCGCGGAACATCGCCAGCGCGCGGTGTGAAGGCACCTTGGCCAGCGGCTCGTCGTGCTCGAAGTAGTCGGAGAACTTGGCGCCCTCCTGCTCCTTGCCGGCGATCAGCCGCGACGACAGCTCGCCGTCGCTCCACAGCCGCTCGCGCAGCCGGCCGACCAGCTCGGCCTCCTCGGCGAAGCGCTCCATGAGGATCTGCTTGGCGCCGTCCAGGGCCGACTTGGCGTCCTCGATGGCCGGAATGTCCTCCTCCGCGGCGCGGAAATACTTCGCCGCCTCGACCTCGGGATCCAGCGAGGGATCGGCCAGCAGCGCATCGGCCAGCGGCTCGAGACCGGCCTCCCGGGCGATCTGGGCCTTGGTGCGGCGCTTCTTGCGATACGGCAGGTAGAGGTCTTCCAGGCGCTGCTTGGTGTCGGCGGCGTGGATGCTGGCGGTCAGCTCGGGCGTCAGCTTGCCCTGCTCGTCGATGCTCGCCAGCACCGCCTCGCGGCGCTCCTCCAGCTCGCGCAGGTAGCCCAGCCGCTCGTGCAGCTGGCGCAGTTGGGTGTCGTCCAGCCCGCCGGTGACTTCCTTGCGATAGCGGGCGATGAAAGGCACGGTGGCCCCGCCGTCGAGCAGCTCCACGGTGGCCGCCACCTGGGGCCCGCGAACGCCGAGTTCCTCGGCGAGACGATCGATGATCTTGGCTTGTGCGTCCATGTAATCCTTGGCAATCCGGGACAGACGATCGCGACAAGGTATCACACCGCCGCCTGGGCCGGCAGCTGGAAGCTGGAAGCTGGAAGCTGGAAGCTGGAAGCTGGAAGCTGGAAGCTGGAAGCTGGAAGCTGGAAGCTGGAAGCTGGAAGCTGGAAGC
>NZ_JACHXM010000058.1 GCF_014192055.1 Halomonas organivorans
ACCGAATCGTGTCGAAAGCATGAGAAGCCGGTGACACGGCCCCGCCCTGGCTATCCACAACCACCCCGACAACGAACCGGCTGTGGATAATCGTATGCTCCGGCCGGAGACGCGAACGCCCGCACGAGGCGGGCGTTGAAGCACGGATAGGGTACCGCGATTCAGTCTCGGACGCCGCCCCTCATCTTGCGCAGCAGGGCGAGGATCGGACCGGATGCGACATAGCTACCGAACAGTAGCAGCAACATGACGGAGGGCTCGATGGAGATGACCACGAAGCCCAGGACGATAGCCAGCAGCATGACGAAGGGCACGGGCCCCTTGAGATCGACATCCTTGAAGCTGTAGTAGCGGATGTTGCTGACCATCAGCACACCGGCGGCCCCCACCACAAACAGCATCAACAGCTTGAAGCCGAAGGCATCGGCATCGAAGCTGTGGAAGGTCCAGACGCTGGCGGCGACCACCGCCGCCGCAGAGGGACTCGGCAAGCCGATGAACCACTTCTTGTCGACGCTGCCGATCTGAACGTTGAAGCGGGCCAGTCGCAGGGCGGCGCAGGCCACGTATAGGAAGGCCACCACCCAGCCGGTCTTGCCCACATCCTGAAGAATCCAGGTGAAGGCCACCAGCCCCGGGGCGACGCCGAACGAGAGCATGTCGGAAAGCGAGTCGAACTCGGCCCCGAAGGCGCTCTGGGTGTTGGTCAGCCGTGCCACTCGGCCATCCAGGCCGTCGAGCACCATGGCGATGAAGATGGCGATGGACGCCGCGGTGAAATCGCCGTTGATGGCGGCGATCACGGCGAAGAAGCCGGAGAACAGCGCAGAGGTGGTGAACAGGTTCGGCAGCAGGTAGATCCCTTTGCGGCGAACCTTCTTGCCGTCCTCTACGGCCTCCTCGACCACCTCCGATTCGCGCAGGAACGTCTGGGCCAGGTCTTCGTCATCGTGCGATGGCGACGTTTCCTGCTCGCGGTTGCTGGGGTCCTGGCTCATCGGTGTCATCCATTGCGGCTTGGGTTGGCCCCATTCTACACATAGAGCCGCGCATGACTCATCGTCCACGCACGCAAAAAGGGCGCGGATCTCCGCGCCCTTTCGTCGACTGCCGCCGGTCGAGTCCGATCAGTTCTTGGACTTGTCGACCAGCTGGTTGGCGGCGATCCACGGCATCATGGCACGCAGTTTCTCGCCCACCTGCTCGATGGGGTGCTCGGCGTTGAGACGGCGACGCGCGGTCATCGAGGGATAGTTGGTATTGCCCTCGTTGATGAACATCTTGGCGTACTCGCCGGTCTGGATGCGCTTGAGCGCATTGCGCATCGCCTCGCGGGACTGGTCGTTGATGACCTCGCCACCGGTGACGTACTCGCCATACTCCGCGTTGTTGGAGATGGAGTAGTTCATGTTGGCGATGCCGCCTTCGTACATCAGGTCAACGATCAGCTTGAGCTCGTGCAGGCACTCGAAGTAGGCCATTTCCGGCGCATAGCCCGCTTCGGTCAGGGTCTCGAAGCCGGCCTTCACCAGCTCAACCGCGCCACCGCACAGCACGGCCTGTTCGCCGAACAGGTCGGTTTCGGTCTCGTCCTTGAAAGTCGTCTCGATGATGCCGCTACGACCGCCGCCGATTGCCGCGGCGTAGGACAGGGCCAGCTCCTTGGCGGTGCCGGAGGCATCCTGATGGATGGCGATCAGATCGGGAATGCCGCCACCACGAGTAAACTCGGAGCGCACGGTGTGGCCCGGCGCCTTGGGCGCGATCATCAGCACGTCCAGATCGCTGCGCGGCTCGATCTGGTTATAGTGGATGTTGAAGCCGTGGGCGAAGGCCAGGGTCGCGCCCTGCTTCAGGTTCGGCTCGATCTGCTGCTCGTAGATGGCCTTCTGGTTCTCGTCGGGCGCCAGCACCATCACCACGTCGGCAATCTTGGCGGCTTCTTCCACGGAGGCGACCTTGAGGCCGGCGGCCTCGGCCTTGGCCGCGGAGGAGGACCCCTGACGCAGCGCGACGGTCACGTCGACACCGGATTCCTTGAGGTTGTTGGCGTGGGCGTGGCCCTGGGAGCCGTAGCCCACGATGGCTACCTGCTTGCCCTGGATGAGCGAAAGATCGCAGTCCTTATCGTAATAAACGCGCATGTGGATGCTCCTGGAAACGAGAATGAAGTCGGTGTCGGTGTCAGCGTCGATGGCCACCCGCGCCGTCTTGCCGCGGCGCTGGGAGTCGGCACCCGGGCCCATGGCTCGAGTCGATGGGGAAACTTTACGCCAGGCACCTCATTGCGTAAAACGCTATATTTGCAATGCCATATCCCACAAAGTGAAACAATGCCGTATGGACATGCGCCCCCTCAGGCACTTCCTGGCCCTGGCCGACACCCTGCACTTCGGACGTGCCAGCGAGGCATGCCACGTCAGTCCTTCCACCCTCTCCCGCTCGATCCGTCAGCTCGAGGACACACTGGGCGTCGCCCTGTTCGAGCGCGACAATCGCCATGTGACCCTGACCCGACAAGGCCACCACTTTCAGGACTATGCCCGAGATACCCTCGAAGAGTGGGAGCGGCTGCGTCAGTCACTGATGAGCGAAGCGCTGTCCCTCACCGGCGAGATCAGCATCTACTGCTCCGTGACCGCCAGCTACAGCTTCCTCTACGACCTGCTCAGCGAGTTTCGCACCCGCCATCCCGGCATCGAACTCAAGCTACATACCGGTGACCCGGCCCAATCGATGTCCCGGGTGCTGGCCGGCAACGAGGACATGGCGATCACCTCACGCCCGCGCCGCCTCCCCGAGGCGCTGGCCTTCAAGTCGCTGACCCGTTCGCCGCTGGTGTTCATCGCGCCCGGGACGCCCCAGCCCTGGATACCAGGCTCGCCCGAGTCACCAAGCGCCGCGCAGTGGCAAGACGTACCCATGGTGCTCTCGGAATCGGGTCTCTCGCGGGAGGTCAGCGACACCTGGTTCAAGGCGCTGGGCGTCAAGCCGCGCATCTATGCCCAGGTGGCCGGTCACGAGGCGATCGTCAGCATGGTCAGCCTGGGCTTCGGCGTCGGCGTGGTCCCGCGCATCGTGCTGGAGGCGAGCCCGCTGGCAGAGCGGGTCAGGGTGCTGCCGGTGAAACCGGAGCTGCCCCACTATGATGTTGGCCTGTGCGTGCTCAACCGCCGCCTGAAGAGTCCGCTGATCGACGCCCTGTGGGCGGAGGTCGAGGAGCGCGGCTAACGCGGTAACGCTTCTCGCACGAAAAAGCCGCCCCGTAGGGCGGCTTGCAATGAATCGCGCGGATGCGGATTCACGTCACGAGCACAGTCGTCAATTACAGCGACAGCACCTTGTCGCCGCGAGCAATCCCCGACACCCCCGTGCGCGCCACCTCGAGTAGCCCCACCGGAGACATCGCCTCCAGGAAGGCATCGAGCTTGCCGGCATCACCGGTGATCTGCACGGTGTACTGGCTCGGCGTCACGTCGACGATCTGCGCGCGGAAGATATCCACCGTGCGCTTGACCTCATCGCGGGCCGCGCCCAACGCCTTGACCTTGACCAGCATCAGCTCGCGCTCGATGTGGCTGCCCTCGGTCAGGTCGACCAGCTTGACCACGTCGATCAGCTTGTTGAGGTGCTTGGTGATCTGCTCGATCACCCGGTCATCACCGATGGTAGTGACGGTCAGCCGCGACAGCGTTTCGTCGTCGGTGGGCGCCACGTTGAGGGTTTCGATGTTGAAGTTGCGCTGGGAAAACAGCCCCACCACGCGAGACAGGGCGCCCGGTTCGTTTTCCATCAGAATCGAGATGATATGGCGCATCAGGTCCGCTCCGTCTTGGAAAGCAGCATGTCACGCATGGAGCCCAGAGGCACCTGCATCGGATAGACGTGCTCGTGGGGGTCCACGGCGACGTCGAGGAACACCAGCTCGTCGTTGTCGGCGAAGGTCTTCTCCAGCGCCGATTCGAGTTCCTCTTTCGTCTGCACCTTCAGGGCGGTAAAGCCATATGACTCGATCAGTTTCTGGAAATCGGGCAGCGACTCCATGTAGGAGTGCGCATGGCGGGACTTGTAGTTGAGGTCCTGCCACTGGCGCACCATGCCGAGCGAGGCATTGTTGAGATTGACGATCTTGACGCCCCCACCGAACTGCTTACAGGTCGAGAGCTCCTGCATCATCATCTGAAAACTGCCCTCGCCGGTCACGCAGACCACCTGCTCGTCGGGGAAGTTCTGCTTGATGCCCATGGCCGCCGGGAAACCGAAGCCCATGGTGCCGAGCCCCCCGGAGGTGATGAAGCGGTTGGGCTTGTCGAACTTGTAGTACTGGGCCGCGAACATCTGGTGCTGACCCACGTCGGTGGTCACGTAGGCCTGGCCACGGGTCGCCCGGCAGATCGCCTCGATGACCTCCTGGGGCTTGAGCACCTCGCCGTCCTTCGACGGCTCGTAGAGCTTGCCGCGTCGCTCCTCCCGCCAGCCGTCGATGGTCTGCCACCACTCGGTGAGCGCCTCGGGATTGGCGACCTCACGCCCCTGGAGCAGGCTGATCATCTCGTTGATCACGCTGCCGGCCGGCCCCACGATGGGCACGTCGGCACGCACCGTCTTGGAGATCGAACTGGGGTCGATGTCGACATGGACGATCTTGGCGGTGGGGCAGAACTTGGAGGTGTTGTTGGTCACCCGGTCATCGAAGCGTGCGCCGATGGCAACGATCAGGTCGGCATGGTGCATGGCCATGTTGGACTCGTAGGAGCCGTGCATGCCCAGCCAGCCGAGGCACTGTTCGTCGCTCTGCGGGAAGGCGCCGATGCCCATCAGCGTGGTGGTGATCGGGAAGCCGAGCCGCTTGACCAGATCGGTCAGGCCTTCGCTGGCATCGCCGGTCACCACGCCGCCGCCGGTATAGAAGATCGGCCGGCGGGCCTTGAGCATCAGGTCGACGGCCTTCTTGATCTGACCGGTATGGCCGCGCGCCACCGGGTTATAGGAGCGCAGCTTGACCTTCTTCGGATAGACGTATTCGTAGCGTTCGGTGGGAGTGGTCATGTCCTTGGGAATGTCCACGACCACCGGACCGGGACGTCCGGTAGAGGCCAGGTAGTAGGCCTTCTTGAGAACTTCCGGAATCTCGGTCGGGTGCTTGATCGAGAAGCTGTGCTTCACGATCGGCCGGGTCACGCCGACGATATCGGTTTCCTGGAAGGCGTCGTCACCGATCAGGTGACTCATCACCTGGCCGCACAGCACCACCATGGGAATCGAGTCCATGTAGGCGGTGGCAATGCCGGTGACGGCATTGGTGGCACCGGGGCCGGAGGTCACCAGCACCGTGCCCGGCTTGCCGGAAGCCCGGGCATAGCCGTCGGCGGCGTGGGTCGCCGCCTGTTCATGGCGCACCAGGATGTGCTTGACCTTGTCCTGGCGGAACAGGGCGTCGTAGATGTGCAGCGCCGCACCGCCTGGATAGCCATAGATGTATTCGACGCCCTCATCCTGGAGGAAGCGGGCGATCATGTCCGCGCCGGAAAGCAATTCCACAGATGTTTCTCCCCTGGAGGTCTCGAGTGCGATCCGCGCCCCTGTCGGGCACGGGGTCGAGTGCGGCGGTATGCCGCTGCCGGTCTCGCCGGCACCTGATGCCAAACCCTGGCTTATCTAGGCCCGGTTAGGGCCAGCACTCTCGTCGGGAACGCTGATGCATGGCCGCGCTCGAGCTTTCGTCGCGCGACATCCATCGACGTCTCCCTATCACGGCGGATCGCCGCGTCGGGGCGTTGGCCAGGTCGGGCGGTTGGCCCGGACCCGGAAGTCCTTCGGCGAGTAAAGGCCCCTTGGCCTACCCTTCGCGCGGTAATGGGGGATCGCCCGCTGGAGTCCGCGCCCGATTATCAGGAAGGGTCAAGATTCCAATAGCGCCCGAAAAGTGTCAACCGCCTCCCGGGGGACAAGCCATCAATCGGCGAATTTGCCGGCGTGCTCGCCCCTTTCGCGCCCCTTGTTGCGACGAAAGTCTATACCGATTGGCTCGCGACCGCGTGGGGATACTGCTTTAATGACGCAGGTGACACGATTCACCTTCCGAGTGACAGCCAGACATCCGCGTCCATGCCCAGAGTGCCTCGCGTTTCGCTCGCAAGATGAATCGATTCACCTAAATCAACAATATCCAGACACCGCCTCACCAGAGGAGACGCACCATGTCACGCATCGTGCAATGGTCCATCACCGTGGCGCTGGCCGGCTTCCTGTTCGGCTTCGATACCGCGGTCATCTCGGGCGCCGACCAGCCCATCCAGACACTCTGGGGGCTCAACGACCTCCAGCATGGCCTGCTGGTCATGTCCATGGCCCTGTGGGGCACCGTGCTTGGTGCCATCACCGGCAACTGGCCGACCGACCGGCTGGGCCGCCGCGCCACCCTGCTGTTGATCGGCATCCTCTATCTGGTGTCCGCCGTCGGATCGGCGCTGGCCACCGATCCCTACTGGTTCTCGCTGTTCCGCCTGCTGGGCGGCATCGGCGTCGGCATCTCCTCGGTCGCCGCCCCGACCTACATCTCCGAGATCGCCCCGCCCAAGTATCGCGGGGTGCTGGTCGGGCTCTACCAGTTCAACATCGTGTTCGGCATCCTGATGGCCTTCGTTTCCAACTATGCGCTGGGCGCGCTGCTCGACGACAACGCCTGGCGCTGGATGCTCGGCATCGAGGCCGTGCCCGCCCTGCTCTACACCCTGCTGATCAGCCGGGTACCACGCAGCCCGCGCTGGCTGATCCTGCATCGCAACGACATCGCCGGCGCCACCGAGGTACTGCGCCGTCTGGCGCCGGAGGCCGACGTCGACGCCCAGATCGCCGAGATCCGCGCCGCCGAGGACAGCGAGCAGCGCGCCCATGCCGGCTTCTTTTCCGGCCGCTACCGGCTGCCGATTTTGCTGGCCTTCCTGATCGCCTTCTTCAACCAGCTGTCGGGCATCAACTTCATCATCTACTACGCGCCGCGGGTACTCGAGGCCGCGGAACTGGGCGCCAGCACCGCCCTGCTCTCCACCGCCGGCATCGGCCTGGTCAACCTGGTGTTCACCATGCTCGGCATGGCGCTGATCGACCGCCTGGGGCGTCGCACTCTGCTCTACATCGGCTCGGCCGGCTACCTGGCCTCGCTGGTGCTGATATCGCGCGCTTTCTTCCAGGGCGACCTGGGCGGGCTGGACGTGCCACTGCTGCTCGGCCTGTTCATCGCCGCCCATGCAATCAGCCAGGGCGCCATCATCTGGGTGTTCATCGCCGAGGTATTCCCCAACCACGTGCGCGCCCGCGGCCAGTCGTTCGGCAGCTCGGTGCACTGGGTGTGTGCGGCGCTGATCACCCTGGTGATGCCCTGGGTACTCGGCACCTTCAGCGGCGGCCCTGTATTCGCCTTCTTCGCCGTGATGATGGCGCTGCAGCTGCTGTTCGTGATGTTCCTGATGCCAGAAACCAAGGGCGTCTCCCTCGAGGAACTGCAGAAGCGTCTGGTGCGCGAGCCCCGCGGCAAGCGCGTCGCCGTGTCCCCCGCGGCACAGCGCTCCTGACTCTCTCGCACGAAAAAGCCCGCCGACACGCAACGCATCGAGCGTGCCGGCGGGCCTCGAAGCCCCGAACCGCCCGCGCCTCTCGGCGCGGGCGGTCTCGTTTTCAGTGATGAAAGACCAGGCGGCCGTCGTCGACCTCGACGCGAATCACGTCGCCCGGCGAGAAGTGCCCGGCCAGCAGGTCCTGGGCCAGCGGATTCTCGAGGCGATTCTGGATCGCCCGCTTGAGCGGCCGCGCGCCGAACACCGGATCGAAGCCCACCACCGCCAACTGGGCCATGGCCTCGTCGGACACCTCGAGCCCCAGATCGTGCTCGGCGAGTCGAGCACGCAGGCGGTCGAGCTGGATGCTGGCGATGGCCTGAATCTGCTCCTGCCCCAGGGCATGGAACACCACCACTTCATCAATGCGGTTGATCAGCTCGGGGCGGAAGTGGCTACCCACCACGTCCATCACCGCCGACTTCATCTGCGCGTAGTCGCTGTCGTCACCGCCCATGCGCTGGATGATCTCCGAGCCCAGGTTGGACGTCATCACGATCACGGTATTACGGAAGTCTACCGTGCGACCCTGGCCGTCGGTCAGGCGGCCATCCTCGAGCACCTGCAGCAGGATGTTGAAGACATCGTGGTGGGCCTTCTCCACCTCATCGAGCAGCAGCACCGAGTAGGGCTTGCGGCGCACCGCTTCGGTCAGATAGCCGCCCTCTTCATAGCCGACGTAACCCGGAGGCGCGCCGATCAGCCTCGCCACGGAGTGCTTTTCCATGAACTCGGACATGTCGATACGCACCATGGCTTCCTCGGTATCGAACAGGAAACCGGCCAACGCCTTGCACAGCTCGGTCTTGCCGACCCCGGTCGGGCCGAGGAACAGGAAGGAGCCGTTGGGGCGATGCGGATCGGCGAGCCCGGCCCGGGAGCGACGCACGGCGTTCGACACCGCGGTGACCGCCTCGTCCTGGCCGATCACGCGCTCGTGCAGCGCCTCCTCCATGCGCAGCAGCTTGTCGCGCTCGCCCTCGAGCATCTTGGCCACCGGGATACCGGTCCAGCGCGACACCACTTCGGCAATCTCCTCCTCGGTGACGTTGGAGCGTAGCAGCTTATGCTGAGAGGTATCGGTCTCGGCCGCGCTGGACTCGGCGATCTTCTTCTCGAGCTCCGGGATCACCCCATATTTGAGTTCCGACATGCGTCCATAATCATTCTGGCGCTTCGCCTGCTCGAGATCGATACGCGCCTTGTCGAGTTCGTCTCTGAACTGGGCCGCGCCCTGGATGCTCGCCTTCTCGGCCTTCCAGATCTCGTCGAGGTCGGCGTACTCGCGCTCGAACTCGCCGATCTGCTCCTCGAGGGTGCCGAGACGCTTCTTGGACGCCTCGTCGGTCTCCTTCTTGAGGTGCTCGCGTTCCATCTTGAGCTGAATCAGCCGGCGATCGAGACGGTCCATCTCCTCCGGCTTGGAGTCGAGCTCCATGCGGATCCGCGAGCAGGCCTCGTCGATCAGGTCGATCGCCTTGTCGGGCAGCTGGCGGTCGGTGATATAGCGGGTCGACAGCTTGGCGGCGGCGATGATCGCGCCGTCGGTGATGTCGACGCCGTGGTGCACCTCATAGCGCTCCTTGAGCCCGCGCAGGATGGCCACGGTATCCTCCTCGGAGGGCTCGTCGACCAGCACCTTCTGGAAGCGGCGTTCCAGGGCGGCGTCCTTCTCGATGTGCTGGCGATACTCGTCGAGCGTCGTGGCACCCACGCAGTGCAGCTCGCCGCGCGCCAGGGCCGGCTTGAGCATGTTGCCGGCGTCCATGGCGCCCTCGGCCTTGCCGGCACCGACCATGGTGTGCAGCTCGTCGATGAACAGGATGATCCGGCCCTCTTCCTGGGCCAGCTCCTTGAGCACCGACTTGAGACGCTCCTCGAACTCGCCGCGGAACTTGGCCCCGGCCAGCAACGCGCCCATGTCCAGCGACAGCACGCGCTTGTCCTTGAGCCCCTCCGGCACCTCACCGTCGACGATGCGCTGGGCCAGGCCCTCGACGATGGCGGTCTTGCCGACGCCGGGCTCGCCGATCAGTACTGGGTTGTTCTTGGTGCGCCGCTGCAGCACCTGGATGGTGCGGCGAATCTCGTCGTCGCGGCCGATCACCGGGTCGAGCTTGCCGCTGGACGCCCGCTCGGTGAGGTCCAGGGTGTACTTGTCCAGCGCCTCGCGGCTCTCCTCGGCGTTAGGGTCGCTGACCTTCTCGCCGCCGCGCACGCTGTCGATGGCGGTCTCGAGCGCCTTGCGCGTCAGTCCGGCCTGTCCGAGAAGCTTGCTCACCGCATGACGCATCTCCAGCGCCGCCAGCAGCACCAATTCGCTTGCGATGAACTGGTCGCCGCGCTTCTGGGCCTCGCGATCGGTGAGGTTGAACAGCTTGACCAGGTCTCGAGACGGCTGCACCTCGCCGTCGAAGTCGGCGACCCGCGGCAGGTCGTCCAGGTGCCCCACCAGGCCATCGCGCAGCCGAGCGGCGTCGCCGCCGGCCTTCTGCACCAGCGCCTTGACGCCGGTATCGGTGGCATCCAGCAGTGCCAGCAGCAGGTGGCCAGGCTCGAGCTGGTTGTGGCCATGCCCCACCGCCAGGGACTGGGCATCGGCCACGGCGTTCTGCAGCTTGGCGGTGAACTTGTCGAATCGCATTCGCTTTCCTCCGTCGGGAGGGCGGCACGAATCGGACGCGCCGCCTGTCCCGGTATCATGGATCTTGACATCCTAGATGGCGTCAGGGTGGCCGGCTTTCAAGTCGGCCGACGGAGGAAGCGGAGGGGGATTGATGTGGATCAAGCGTCAGCTGGAAGCTGGAAGCTGGAAGCTGGAAGCTGGAAGCTGGAAGCTGGAAGCTGGAAGCTGGAAGCTGGAAGCTGGAAGCTGGAAGCTGGAAG
>NZ_JACHXM010000059.1 GCF_014192055.1 Halomonas organivorans
GCGCCCTGCTCGTGGACCACCGGGATCAGCCGGATGCCGGCCGGGGCGAAGATATCCATGGCGTCCATGAAGGCCGAGCCCATGATGCCGAACATATCGGTGACGCCGTTGGCCACCAGGGTCTCCACGAAGGCCTCCGAGGGCGTCATCGTCTGCTTGCCCTGCACGACCTGGCGGGTATCTGCGGTGTTGTCGGTGCTCATGGGAGTCCTCCGAGCCGGTTGAAGATATTCATGATTATTTTATGGAACCAATTATTCCGATATCCGGAACAATTGAGACTCTAGGAGGTTGTCTTCACCGGCGTCAAGACAAAATCTCATAAAACGGTACAATTTGATTCTTTTTATGAGACTAGCTATGCTCGCTGAACCCGCTCGAGCACGAGACACGGCATCCCATGCGACAGGTCCCCTGACGGGCCGAGGAGACGAAGATGATCGACCCGATGAACGCCCAGCCCGACACGCTACGCTCGGCACGCGAGTTGTTCGGCATCGACAGCGACCTGCAGGTGCCCGTCTTCAGCGAGCGCGATGAGTACGTGCCCGAGATCGACGAGGCTTATCGCTTCAACCCCGACGTGACCCTGGCGATCCTGGCCGGCTTCACTCGCAACCGCCGAGTGATGGTTCAGGGGCTGCACGGCACCGGCAAGTCGACCCATATCGAGCAGGTTGCCGCACGCCTCAACTGGCCCTGCCTGAGGGTCAACCTGGACGGTCATATCAGCCGTCTGGACCTGGTGGGCAAGGACGCCATCGTGGTGCGCGACGGGATGCAAGTCACCGAGTTCCAGGAGGGCATCGTGCCCTGGTCGCTGCAGCGGCCGGTGGCGCTGATCTTCGACGAGTACGATGCCGGCCGCCCGGACGTGATGTTCGTGATCCAGCGCATCCTCGAGCGGGACGGCCACTTCACGCTGCTCGACCAGAACCGGGTCATCCACCCCCACCCCCACTTCCGGCTGTTCGCCACCGCCAACACCGTGGGGCTGGGCAACCTCAGCGGCCTGTACCAGGGCACCCAGGTGCTCAACCACGCCCAGATCGACCGCTGGAACATCGTCGCCAAGCTCGACTATCTGCCCAGGGAAGAAGAGGCGGCCATCGTGCTCGGTCGAGTGCCCAGCAAGAACACCGACAAGGGCAGGACATTGATCGCCGCCATGGTCGCGGTCGCCAACCTGACGCGCCAGGGCTTCGCCGCCGGCGACCTGTCTACGCTGATGTCGCCGCGCACCGTGATCACCTGGGCGGAGAACTGCGAGATCTTCCGCAACCCTGCCCTGGCCTTCCGCCTGTCCTTCCTCAACAAGTGCGACGAGGCCGAGCGCCCCATCGTCGCCGAGTACTACCAGCGCTGCTTCGGCGAGGAACTCGACGAGTCCTGGATGCGGGAGGCGACGCCGTCATGACCGAAAGCGCCCAGCAGCAGGCGCGCCGCCAGCAGCGGATCGAGGAGCTGTGCGCGGCCAGTCTGCGTGCGATGACCGGCCAGGCCGACCTGCACTATCGAGGGCGACGCCTCTACCGCGGAGAGTCGCGTCTGCCGACCCGTGCGCCCCATCTGCGCATCGATCCCGCGCAGGATGACTTCGCCGATTGCCGGGCCGCGGCCGACGGCATGGCCCTGCGCCTGCTGCACTCCAACCCCGCCTGCCACCACGATCACTGCCCTGAGGACGCGGTCGAACGGCTGGTCTTCGAACTGCTCGAACAGCTTCGCGTGGAGACCCGCGCCCCCGACGACATGCCGGGCATGGCCGACAACCTCCTGCGGCGCTTCGAGCACTGGTCCCGCGACTTCTACCGTTCCGGGCTGACCGAGGGCAGCATCGGCATGCTGCTATACACCGTGGCCCAGATGTGCTGGTCGCGCCTGCAGGCAAAACCGGTGCTGGAGGAGACCGAGGACACCATCGAGGGCACCCGCGCCTCCCTGGTGGGCGAGATGGGCACGGCCCTTCGCGGCCTGCGCCGGCATCGCCACGACCAGGCGACCTACGCCAAGCACGCCCTGGCGATCGCCCGGATCGTCGGCGAGCGGGTACGCGCCGAACAGGCCCGGGCCGGGGACGACGACGAGGCCGGGGACCCGGAAGAGGGAGCCACCGGCGCCTTCGCCCTGCTGCTCGACCTCGAGGAAGGCGACGGCGACGACATCGCCATCGACGCTGCGGCCACTGGCCGCAGCAAGGTGTTCGAGGACGCCGCCCAGACCTACCGGGTCTATACCACCCGCTTCGACCGTGAGGTCGCCGCCGGCAGCCTGGTGCGCCGCGCCCTGCTGCGTGAGAACCGCGAGCGGCTGGACCAGGCCACTACCGAGCAGGGCATCAACCTGCCCCGCCTGGCCCGTCGGCTGGGCAGCGTGCTCTGGGAGCCGCGCCCCGACGGCTGGGCCTACGGCGAGGAGGAAGGCCGCATCGACGGACGTCGACTCGCCCAACTGGTCAGCTCGCCCACCGAGCGGCGGCTGTTCTACCGCGAGCAGGTCAAGCTGGGCGCCGACTGCGCCGTCAGCCTGCTGATCGACTGCTCGGGCTCCATGAAGCACCACATCATGCCCGTGGCGATGATGGTCGAGAGCCTGATCCGCGCCCTGGAGATGATCGGAGCCGGCACCGAGCTACTCGGCTTCACCACCGGCGCCTGGAACGGCGGGCGAGCCTACCAGGCGTGGATGAGCCGCGGACGCCCCCACGGACCGGGGCGCCTCAACGAGGTCTGCCACCTGGTCTTCAAGGATGCCGATCGCAGCTGGCGGCGCGCCCGCACCGACATTGCCGCCCTGCTCAAGCCCGACCTGTTCCGCGAGGGGATCGACGGCGAGGCGGTGGACTGGGCCTGCGAGCGGCTGCTGGCCCGCCCCGAGCGCCGGCGGCTGCTGATCGTGATCTCCGACGGCTGCCCCGCGGACAGCGCCACCAACCTGGCCAACGACGCCTACTACCTGGACAACCACCTCAAGGAGGTGGTCGCCCGGCGCAGCCGGGAGGGCCAGGTGGAGGTGCTGGGCCTTGGCGTGGGCCTGGACCTCAGTCCCTTCTATCGCCGCTGCCTGGCCACCGACATGTCCCAGGCACTGGACACTCACCTGTTCGACGAGATCGTCGAGCTGATCGGCGGCCGCCACCGGCGCTGACGATCGCACAACCCGACACGGCATTCGTGTCACGACCGAGGAAACCGTAATGGCCAAGACCCGCATGGTGACCCAGTTCGGCATGGGTACCTCGATCCGCAGCCGCAACTACACCGAGGCCGCGGCAAGGGCGATCCGCGATGCCCTGTGGCACAACTCGCTCAACGTGGCCGACGCCTTCGGCTTTCCCAAGGAGGCCATGCTGATCGACGTGGAGGTCGGGGTGCAGGACCCTTCCGCCGTCGACCCCGCAGCCCTGCTCGGCATCTTCCCCTACGGCCAGCCGTCGGTACGCCTGGTCAAGGGCGGGCTGGACGTGGACAAGCCCGACGGCAGCGGCACCAGTGTGATCGCCAACGCCGCCGTCATCGTCTCCTTCGACATGGAGCCTGCACATGACTGAACGACGCATCATTCTGGAGATGGGCACCGGCAACGACCTCTACGGCGAGGACTACACCAAGGCCGCCTGCCGCGCCGTGCAGGACGCCCTGCACCACTCGTCCATCGTGCTGTTCAAGTCGCTGGGCATCGATCACCGCCAGATGCGGGTCCAGGTGACCATCGGCGTGCAGGAGCCAGAGAAGGTCGACGTCGCGGTGGTGGCGGCCGAGCTGCCCCGCGGCCGCGCCGAAGTGAGCGTGGTGCACGGCGGCCTGAACGTCCACGATCCCGAACAGACCACCACCCACGTCATCGCCACCGCGGCGATCGCCGCCCTCCTGCCGATCGAGCCCGACGGCTGGCGACTGTGCAAGCCCGCCGTCTGACCACCTTGCGCGCCTTGTCACCGATGAGGGGCGCGCTCAGCTCAGCTCGGAAAGGATCAGTCCGCTCCCGATCAGCATCAGGGTGACGAAGGCCAGGCGGCGCATGGCCAGGGCGGAGAGCTGCGGCGGCCAGCGGCGGCCCGCGTAGGTGGCCAGGGCCACCACGGGAATGGCCCAGGCGGTGAGGGTGAGGATCTCGAGATCCAGCTGCCCGCGCAGGGCGACGAACAGGGTGCGCATCCCCGAGGTGACCGCGAACAGCAGGATCAGCATGTTACGGATCGCCACCAGCGGCATCGGCTGGCGATAGCACTGGTAGATCACCGGCGGCCCGGCGATGCCGAACAGCCCGCCGCACAGTCCCGACAGCGCGCCGCTGACGAAGAAACTGGCCGGCGAGGATAGGGTCGCCCGCTGGCGGGGGCGCAGCACCAGGCTCAAACCTCCATAGCACACCACCAGACCCAAGGCGATGCGCACCAGGCTGGCGGCGCTGCTGCTGAGCGCGTCGAGCAGCACCACGCCGAGCACGATCGCCGGCAGGATGCCCGCGATGGTGGCCAGGGTCACCCGCCGGTCGAGGTGACCCAGCTTGCCCGGCAGGGCCACCGCGCTGTTGGCCAGGGTCATCAGGCTGACCACCGCGGCCACCGACGCCACCGGCGCGATGGCCAACCCGCTGGTGGCCCCCATCACGATCATGCCCAGCCCGAAGCCGGTCACCGTCTGGAAGTAGCCGGCCAGGGCGGCGATGGCCAGGAAGGCCAGGGGAATCTCGAGGTCCATGACGGATCAACCGGCCACAGCGGCATCCCGGGCCTCGGCGGCCTGGGCCTGTACCGTAGTCACGGCGATGACGTGATAGATGTCGTCGACGCTGCAGCCCCGGGACAGGTCGTTGGCTGGCCTGGCAAGCCCCTGCAGCAGCGGGCCGATGGCCTCGGCGCCGCCGATCCGCTCGGCCAGCTTGTAGCCGATATTGCCGGCCTCGAGATCCGGGAAGATCAGCACGTTGGCATTGCCCTTGACCTTGGAGTCGGGCAGCTTTCGCTCGGCGATTTCCGCCACGATGGCCGCATCGAGCTGGACATCCTCGTCGATGGCCAGCCCCGGACGGGCGGCCTTCACGCTGCGCGCCGCCTGGACCACCTTTTCCACGTTGCCGTGCCGGGCGCTGCCGCTGGTGGAAAACGACAGCATCGCTACCCTAGCCTCCTCGCCCAGCAGGGCCTCGGCGCTGTCCGCCGCGGCCATGGCAATCTGGGCCAGCTGCTCGGCGTCGGGGTCGATGACCAGGCCGCAGTCGGAGAAGATCATCCCGCCCTTGAGACTGTGGAAGGGCTGGCACAGCATCATCAGGAAGAAGCTCGAGACCAGCCGGCTACCCGGCGCCAGGCCGAGCAGCTGGATGGCGCTTCGCACCACGTCGGCGGTAGTGTTCACTGCCCCCGCCACACTGCCATCGGCGTGCCCCTCGCGTACCAGCAGGTTGGCGAAGCACAGCGGCTCGCGCACCGCCGCCTCGGCCTGCTCGCGGGTCATGCCCTTCTTCTCGCGCAGCGCGAACAGCGCCTCGCCCAGGGGCTCGACCAGCGGCGAGGTGGCCGGATCGATCAGTTCGACGTCCGACAGGCCGAGCCCCTCGGTCCGTGCCACCGCGGCCATGGCATCACGGTTGCCCACCAGGATGACGTGGGCGATCCCATCCTCAGCCGCCCTGACCGCGGCGCGCAGCACCCGTTCATCCTCGCCTTCGCAGAGCACGATGCGCCGGGGCGAGCGGCGGGCGCGCTCGAGGATCCGATTCAAGGCTTTCATGATATGACCTCCCGTCTCTGCCGCGCGGCGCGGCAGTCAAAAAAGCCCCCGACACGGTCGGGGGCAACACACTGCGACACGCTGGACTCAGACGTAGTCCTGATACTTCTCCAGCAGCCGCACCGGCTTCTTCAGGGCGTCGCGGCGGAAGGGGTCGCCCAGCTCGCGGGTGCACATGATCTCCAGGATGCAGGTCTT
>NZ_JACHXM010000060.1 GCF_014192055.1 Halomonas organivorans
GAATGCCGTCCTTGACCCGCTTCACCAGCTCGATGTGGTGGCGGTTGCAGGGCGTGAGGTCCGAGCCCGACTGGCAGATGCCGATGATCGGGCGGCCGCTGGTCAGCTCCTCCAGGGTGATGCCCTGGTTCATGTAGCGCTCCAGGCACAGCGCGGTGGTGCCGGGGTGGTCCGGGTTGTCGAACCAGTCGCGCGAGCGCAGCCGGTCGGGGGTGATCTTGTGGGCAGTCATCGAAGGTCTCGTCAGTCGCTGATCTCGACCATGGGATCAGCACCGTGTATTCGGGAAACACGCGGCTTCCCAGCGATTGGCCAGGCGACTCGTCAGTCGTGGTACACCACGCTGCGACCGCCATCGATCGTCAGGCAGGCCGCATTGATGAAGGGAGCCTCGTCCGAGGCCAGGAAGACGGCCGTCATGGCCACTTCCTCGGGGCGTCCCAGGCGCCCGGGTGGCAGCAACGCCTCGATGCTCGCCCGTGCGGCATCCGGATCATCGAACGTCTGCCAATGCGCCTCGACGGCGGGGGTGGCGATGTAGCCCGGCGCAATGGCGTTCACCCGCACACCGCGCTGGGCATATTCGATGCCGAGGGCTCGTGTCATGCCGATCAGCCCATGCTTGGCCACCGGGTAGGGAAAACAGCCGGGAATGATCGAGAAGGCATGGGTGGAGGCGATGTTGATGATGGCTCCACCGCCTTGCTCGAGCAGGTCCGGCAGCGCGGCCCGGCTACAGTGCCAGGCGCCTTCCAGGTCGACCTCCAGGCAGCGCCGCCAGGCCTCGTCCGGCATGGTCAATGGCGCGTGGAAGACGTTCATGCCGGCATTGTTGATCAGCGTGGTCAACGGCCCCAGTGCCTCGCGGGCCCGCGACACGGCGGCCTCCACCTCGTCGCGGTCGGCAATGTCAGCCGCCATGGCCAGCGCCTCGTGGCCCTGATGTCGGAACCGGGCAGCCAGTCGTTCGATGCCCGCTTCGTCCCGATCCAGCAGGGCCACCGCGGCGCCCTCGCGGACACAGGCTTCGGCGATGGCGCGCCCGATGCCGGCGGCGGCGCCGGTCACCAGGATGCGCTTGTCGACCAGTCGACCTGTCATGTCTCAGGCTCCCGGCACGGGGCACGCGACCGGCTGCCACCGACCTCGGCGCCCCGCGGGCCTTCTGCTTCCGCCACCATGTCGCCTCTCCTCTCGACAGGGCATCAGTGCGAATGCCGCGGCACGTCGGCGCCGCGCATGCCGACCAGGAAATCGAAGTCGCAGCCTTCGTCGGCCTGCAGCACGTGCTCGATGTAAAGCTGGCGGTAGCCGCCGCTGCGGGCGATCTCCTTTGATTCCGCCGTCGGATCGCCCTCGGCCAGGCGCGAGGCGAGTTCGGCCTCGTCGACCTCCAGGTGCAGCCGGCCGGTGTCGCAGTCGAGCTCGATCCAGTCGCCGTTGCGCACCGCCGCCAGCGGGCCGCCGGCCGCCGCTTCCGGGGCCACGTGCAGCACCACCGTGCCGTAGGCGGTGCCGCTCATGCGGGCGTCGGAGATGCGCACCATGTCGGTGACGCCCTGCTCCAGCAGCTTGGACGGCAGGCCCATGTTGCCGACCTCGGCCATGCCGTGATAACCGCGCGGCCCGCAGTTCTTCATCACCAGGATGCTGTCGGCATCGACCTCCAGGTCGGGATCGTTGATACGCGCCTTGTAGTCGTCGAAGTTCTCGAACACCACGGCGCGACCGCGATGCTGCATCAGCTCGGGGCTCGCCGCCGACGGCTTGAGCACCGCACCGCCCGGCGCCAGGTTGCCGCGCAGCACGCACATGCCGCCGTCCTCGCGCAACGGGCTATCCAGCGGGCGGATCACCTCGTCGTTGTAGAGCGGCGCGTCACAGACGTTCTCCCACAGCGTCTTGCCGTTGACGGTCAGGGCGTCCTTGTGTGGCAGGCGGTCGGCTTCGCCGAGGCGCTTGAGCACCGCGGGCAGGCCGCCGGCGTAGTAGAACTCCTCCATCAGGAAGCGCCCCGAGGGCTGCAGGTCGACGATGGTCGGCGTGCCACGACCGATACGCGTCCAGTCGTCCAGTGCCAGGTCGACGCCGATGCGCCCGGCGATGGCCTTGAGGTGGATCACCGCATTGGTCGAGCCGCCGATCGCCGCGTTGGTGCGGATGGCGTTCTCGAAGGCTTCGCGGGTCAGCACCTTGGACAGCTTGAGGTCCTCGTCGACCATCTCGACGATGCGGTTGCCGGACAGGTGAGCCAGCACGTAGCGCCGCGAGTCGACCGCCGGGATCGCCGCATTGTGCGGCAGCGAGGTGCCGAGCGACTCCGCCATGCAGGCCATGGTCGAGGCGGTACCCATGGTGTTGCAGGTGCCCGCCGAGCGCGACATGCCAGCTTCTGCGGCCATGAAGTCGTGGATCGAGATCTTGCCCGCCTTGACCTGTTCGGAGAGCTGCCAGACCACGGTACCGGAGCCGATATCCTTGCCCTCGTGCTTGCCGTTGAGCATCGGCCCGCCGGTCACCACGATGGTCGGCAGATCGCAGCTCGCCGCGCCCATCAGCAACGCCGGCGTGGTCTTGTCGCAGCCCACCAGCAGCACCACCGCGTCCAGCGGGTTGCCGCGAATCGCTTCCTCGACGTCCATGCTGGCCAGGTTGCGGGTGAACATCGCCGTAGGCCGCAGGTTGGACTCGCCATTGGAGAACACCGGGAACTCCACCGGGAAGCCGCCGGCCTCGAGGATGCCCTTCTTGACGTGTTCGGCGATCTTGCGGAAGTGCGCGTTGCAGGGCGTCAGCTCCGACCAGGTGTTGCAGATGCCGATGATCGGCTTGCCCTGGAACTCGTGATCGGGAATGCCCTGGTTCTTCATCCAGCTGCGATACATGAAGCCATTCTTGTCGGCACTGCCGAACCACTCGGCGCTGCGCAACCGGCGCTTGTTGTCGGTCATGGAAGTCTCTCCTTAATCGCGTCTCGCGGCCTGTCTCGTGTCGAGGGCATCGCCTCGAATTCATCGCCGGTATGCGGCGAGGCCTTGGCATGACGGTAGCCTGAAGTCGACGCGTAGTCGACACATACGAAAGTATATGTTGAACAAATATCGTGTATGTACAACATTTAAGGCCCGCGACGCACCGCCAGATGCGACGCCGCAACACAACAACAGCTTCGATGGAGAGTTCAGATGCCCAACCTCAAGCCCAGCCTGCTGCTCACCGGCACGGCGCTGATGCTCGGCCTTTCCACCGCCCAGGCGGCGGAGTACGAGTGGAAGTTCCAGGCCTCCGAGACCGCCGGCGAGCCCAGCTTCAAGATCAAGCAGGAGTGGGCCGACAAGATCGAGACCATGACCGATGGCCGCGTGCACATCGAGATCCTGCCGATCAATTCGGTGGTCGGCCCCACCGAGACCCTGCAGGCGGTGTCCTCCGGTATCCTCCAGGGCCACATGACCGACCCGAGCTACTTCTCCGGTCAGGATCCGGCCTTCGGCATGATCGGTAACCTGGTCGGCGCCTGGAGCAACCCCTACGACTTCCTGGAATTCATGAAGCATGCCGGCGGCGAGGAGCTCTACAACGAGCTGGCCGCCCCCTACGGCACGCACCTGATCAGCGCCGCGACCTTCCCGCTGGAGTCGATCCCCTCCACCGTCGAGATCGATTCCATCGACGATTTCCAGGGCCTCAAGATCCGCGCGCCCCAGGGCATGGTCTACAACATCTTCGAGCGCATCGGCGCCACCCCGGTCAACCTGCCGGGCTCCGAGGTCTACACCGGCCTGGAGAAGGGCGTGATCGACGCCGCCGATTCCACGGTACTGTCCAACAACGACGCCATGGGCATCCACGAGTTCGCGCCCTACCCGCTCTACCCGGGCTTCCACTCCATGCCGATGATCGCCGTGTCGCTCAACAAGGAGATCTGGGACGGCCTGCCCGAGGACCTGCAGGTCACCCTCGAGACCGCCTTCGACGACATGGCCTATGACCTGATCGCCCGTCTCAAGGAGCAGGACATCGAGACCCTGCAGGCGCTCAACGAGAACCCGGACGTGCACCCCGTCGACCTGCCCGTCGCGGAGCGCAAGAAGTTCCGCCAGGCCGCCGAGCAGGAGTGGGCCGAGTGGGCCGGCCGCAACGAGATGACGCAGAAGATCTACGACCAGGCCACCGCCTTCCTCAAGGCTCGCGGCCAGCTGTAATCCCCGATCGACTGCCCCCGGGCGGCGGTGCTCCGGCACCGCCGCCTTTCCCGACGTTCATGACGGCGCTCCGCGCGCCACCCCGGAGGAGTCATGTCTTCCCCCCTTCCCGACGATCGCCTCGCGCTGGGCGACGAACCTGCCGCCACTCGCGAGACCGCGGTCGCCAGCGAGCCGGAGACCGCCAGCGAGGCCCGCGGCGCCTTCGACCGCGGCGTGGTCCTGGCCGCCCGAGGCGCCGCCTGGCTGGTGTTCATCGCCATGGCCATCAGCGTCTACGAGGTCATCATGCGCTACGGCTTCGACTCGCCCACTTCCTGGGTTCACGAGAGCGTGGTGATGCTGGTGGCAGTCGGCTTCGCCCTTGGCGGCCCGGCGGCGCTGGCCAGCGATCGCCACATTCGCGTCAAGGTGCTCTACGACGCCGTCGGCCCACGCTTCCGCCTGTGGCTCGACCGCTTCAACGACCTGGTGACCTTCGGCTTCTGCCTGGGCATGACCTACGCCGCCTACACCATGTTCTGGGCGGCCTCCCACAACCCGCTCGGCGAGTGGCAGCTGGAGCGTTCCGGCACCTCCTGGAACCCGCCGTTCCCGGCCCTGGTGAAGGGCGTGATCCTGCTGGCACTGGCCATCATGTGCATCCAGGCGCTGCTGCACCTGAGCCGCTCGCTGCGTCGCCGGCCCGATACCGTATCCAAAGAGACAGCATCATGAGCATTGCCGACGGAACACTGCTGCTGGTGGGGCTGATCTTCGCCCTGCTGGTCACCGGCCTGCCGCTGGCCTTCATCACCGGCCTGGTCGCGCTCTCCTTCACCTTCGGCTGGTTCGGGCCCAACGCCCTGCCGCTGGTCACCAGCCGCGTCTACGGCTTCGTCACCGAATATTCGCTGGTGGCGGTGCCGATGTTCGTGTTGATGGCCTCGCTACTCGACCGATCGGGGATCGCCAGGGACCTGTTCAACGCCATGCGCGTGTTCGCCGGTCGCCTGCCCGGCGGCGTGGCGGTGCAGACCATCGTGGTGGCCTTCTTCCTGGCCGCGCTGTCGGGGATCATCGGCGGCGAGATCGTGCTGCTGGGCATCCTGGCGCTGCCGCAGATGCTACGCCTGGGCTACGACAAGCACCTGTCGATCGGCGTGGTCTGTGCCGGCGGCGCGCTGGGCACCATGATGCCGCCGTCGATCGTGCTGATCATCTACGGGCTGATCGC
>NZ_JACHXM010000061.1:0-1511 GCF_014192055.1 Halomonas organivorans
GTGGTTCCCGCACGCTATGGTCGTCAGGCGAAAAAGGGCAATGCAAATCATGCTGACGAGATGCGTCTCGCGTATCCGGCGTCGTCTGTTGTCATCGACAGACCACTTGGGTGTTATATGGTCAAGCCTCACGGACAATTAGTATCGGTTAGCTCAACGCCTTGCAGCGCTTCCACATCCGACCTATCAACCAGCTGGTCTTGCTGGGTCCTTCAGGAGGCTCGAGGCCTCAGGGAGATCTCATCTTGAAGGGGGCTTCCCGCTTAGATGCTTTCAGCGGTTATCCCGTCCGTACATAGCTACCCGGCGATGCCACTGGCGTGACAACCGGAACACCAGAGGTACGTCCACTCCGGTCCTCTCGTACTAGGAGCAGCGCTTCTCAAATCTCCAACGCCCACGGCAGATAGGGACCGAACTGTCTCACGACGTTCTAAACCCAGCTCGCGTACCACTTTAAATGGCGAACAGCCATACCCTTGGGACCGACTTCAGCCCCAGGATGTGATGAGCCGACATCGAGGTGCCAAACACCGCCGTCGATGTGAACTCTTGGGCGGTATCAGCCTGTTATCCCCGGAGTACCTTTTATCCGTTGAGCGATGGCCCTTCCATACAGAACCACCGGATCACTAGAACCTACTTTCGTACCTGCTCGACGTGTCTGTCTCGCAGTTAAGCACCCTTATGCTCTTGCACTCATTGCACGATTTCCAACCGTGCTGAGGGTACCTTCGTGCTCCTCCGTTACGCTTTGGGAGGAGACCGCCCCAGTCAAACTACCCACCACACACGGTCCTCGATCCGGATCACGGACCTGAGTTAGAACGCCAATGATGCCAGGCTGGTATTTCAAGGTTGGCTCCACTCGATCTGGCGACCGGGTTTCCAAGCCTCCCAGCTATCCTACACAAGCAACATCAGCGTCCAGTGTGAAGCTGTAGTAAAGGTTCACGGGGTCTTTCCGTCTAGCCGCGGGTACACAGCATCTTCACTGCGATTTCAATTTCACTGAGTCTCGGGTGGAGACAGCGTGGCCATCATTACGCCATTCGTGCAGGTCGGAACTTACCCGACAAGGAATTTCGCTACCTTAGGACCGTTATAGTTACGGCCGCCGTTTACCGGGGCTTCGATCAGGAGCTTCGCGTGAGCTAACACCATCAATTAACCTTCCGGCACCGGGCAGGCGTCATACCCTATACGTCCGCTTACGCGTTTGCAGAGTACTGTGTTTTTAATAAACAGTTGCAGCCACCTGGTATCTTCGACCGCGTCGGGCTCGAGGAGCAAGTCCTGTCACCCTAGTGCGGCGTGCCTTCTCCCGAAGTTACGGCACCATTTTGCCTAGTTCCTTCACCCGAGTTCTCTCAAGCGCCTGGGTATTCTCTACCTGACCACCTGTGTCGGTTTGGGGTACGGTCCCACTGTATCTGAAGCTTAGAGGCTTTTCCTGGAAGCGTGGCATCGATGACTTCCAGACCGTAGTCTGTTCGTCTCGTCTCTCGGCG
>NZ_JACHXM010000061.1:1609-3411 GCF_014192055.1 Halomonas organivorans
AGCCTACTGACTTTCACCAGGACAACCAACGCCTGGCTCACCTAGCCTTCTTCGTCCCCCCATCGCAATACAGTGAGGTACGGGAATATTGACCCGTTTCCCATCGACTACGCCTTTCGGCCTCGCCTTAGGGGCCGACTCACTCTGCTCCGATTAGCGTCGAACAGAAACCCTTGGTCTTCCGGCGGGGGAGTTTTTCACTCCCCTTATCGTTACTCATGTCAGCATTCGCACTCGTGATACCTCCAGCATGCCTCTCGACACACCTTCGTCGGCGTACACGACGCTCCTCTACCGCGTGTCATTCGACACACCCGTAGCTTCGGTACCTGGTTTGAGCCCCGTTACATCTTCCGCGCAGGCCGACTCGACTAGTGAGCTATTACGCTTTCTTTAAAGGATGGCTGCTTCTAAGCCAACCTCCTAGCTGTCTAAGCCTTCCCACATCGTTTCCCACTTAACCAGGATTTCGGGACCTTAGCTGACGGTCTGGGTTGTTTCCCTTTTCACAACGGACGTTAGCACCCGCTGTGTGTCTCCCACGCTGCACTCACCGGTATTCGGAGTTTGCCTCGGGTTGGTAAGTCGGGATGACCCCCTAGCCGAAACAGTGCTCTACCCCCGGCGGTGATACGTGAGGCGCTACCTAAATAGCTTTCGAGGAGAACCAGCTATCTCCGGGCTTGATTAGCCTTTCACTCCGATCCACAAGTCATCCAAATCTTTTTCAACAGATCCTGGTTCGGTCCTCCAGTTGATGTTACTCAACCTTCAACCTGCTCATGGATAGATCGCCCGGTTTCGGGTCTATTTCCAGCGACTGGTCGCCCAGTTAAGACTCGGTTTCCCTACGCCTCCCCTATACGGTTAAGCTCGCCACTGAAAATAAGTCGCTGACCCATTATACAAAAGGTACGCGGTCACCCCACGAAGGGGCTCCCACTGCTTGTACGCATACGGTTTCAGGATCTATTTCACTCCCCTCTCCGGGGTTCTTTTCGCCTTTCCCTCACGGTACTGGTTCACTATCGGTCAGCCAGGAGTATTTAGCCTTGGAGGATGGTCCCCCCGTCTTCAGTCAAGGTTTCACGTGCCCCGACCTACTCGATTTCACGGGATCAGGCTTTCGACTACGGGGCTATCACCCTGTATCGCTGAGTTTCCCAACTCATTCGCCTAACCTGTCACCCGCTTAAGGGCTAGTCCCCGTTCGCTCGCCGCTACTGGGGGAATCTCGGTTGATTTCTTTTCCTCGGGGTACTTAGATGTTTCAGTTCCCCCGGTTCGCCTCCTGCACCTATGGATTCAGTACAGGATACTCAGGTTACCCTGAGTGGGTTTCCCCATTCGGAAATGCCCGGGTCGCAGGTTGTTTGCCACCTCGCCGAGCCTTATCGCAGGCTTCCACGTCCTTCATCGCCTCTGGCTGCCAAGGCATCCACCGTATGCGCTTCATCGCTTGACCATATAACCCCAAGGGGTCTGATCCGCGATGACAACAACGACAATTGCCGGATACGCTTGAGACGTATCTCATGCCCTTTCCCGGGTAGGAAAGGGACTTTGTCAGCATGATTTACATTGTTAAAGAGCATTTAAAGCTAGAAGCTTTAAGCTGGAAGCTTGAAGAGGAAAACCCTCTTACCAAGCGTCTAGCTTAAAACTTCATCGACTGCGGGCTGTCTTCCAGCTTCAAGCTTTGAGCTTCAAGCTCGAGAGTGGTGGAGCCTAGCGGGATCGAACCGCTGACCTCCTGCGTGCAAGGCAGGCGCTCTCCCAGCTGAGCTAAGGCCCCTCTGACA
>NZ_JACHXM010000061.1:3508-5277 GCF_014192055.1 Halomonas organivorans
CCGGCGACGTCGTCGATTAAGGAGGTGATCCAGCCGCAGGTTCCCCTACGGCTACCTTGTTACGACTTCACCCCAGTCATGAACCACACCGTGGTGATCGCCCTCCGAAGTTAGGCTAACCACTTCTGGTGCAGTCCACTCCCATGGTGTGACGGGCGGTGTGTACAAGGCCCGGGAACGTATTCACCGTGACATTCTGATTCACGATTACTAGCGATTCCGACTTCACGGAGTCGAGTTGCAGACTCCGATCCGGACTGAGACCGGCTTTATGAGATTAGCTCCACCTCGCGGTATTGCCACCCTCTGTACCGGCCATTGTAGCACGTGTGTAGCCCTACTCGTAAGGGCCATGATGACCTGACGTCGTCCCCACCTTCCTCCGGTTTGTCACCGGCAGTCTCCCTAGAGTTCCCGACCGAATCGCTGGCAAATAGGGACAAGGGTTGCGCTCGTTACGGGACTTAACCCAACATTTCACAACACGAGCTGACGACGGCCATGCAGCACCTGTCTGAGCGTTCCCGAAGGCACCAATCCATCTCTGGAAAGTTCGCTCGATGTCAAGAGTAGGTAAGGTTCTTCGCGTTGCATCGAATTAAACCACATGCTCCACCGCTTGTGCGGGCCCCCGTCAATTCATTTGAGTTTTAACCTTGCGGCCGTACTCCCCAGGCGGTCGACTTATCGCGTTAACTGCGCCACAAAGGTCTCGAGGACCCCAACGGCTAGTCGACATCGTTTACGGCGTGGACTACCAGGGTATCTAATCCTGTTTGCTACCCACGCTTTCGCACCTCAGCGTCAGTGTCAGTCCAGAAGGCCGCCTTCGCCACTGGTATTCCTCCCGATCTCTACGCATTTCACCGCTACACCGGGAATTCTACCTTCCTCTCCTGCACTCTAGCCTGACAGTTCCGGATGCCGTTCCCAGGTTGAGCCCGGGGCTTTCACAACCGGCTTATCAAGCCGCCTACGCGCGCTTTACGCCCAGTAATTCCGATTAACGCTCGCACCCTCCGTATTACCGCGGCTGCTGGCACGGAGTTAGCCGGTGCTTCTTCTGTGAGTGATGTCTTCCTTGCAGGGTATTAACCCACAAGCGTTCTTCCTCACTGAAAGTGCTTTACAACCCGAGGGCCTTCTTCACACACGCGGCATGGCTGGATCAGGCTTTCGCCCATTGTCCAATATTCCCCACTGCTGCCTCCCGTAGGAGTTCGGGCCGTGTCTCAGTCCCGATGTGGCTGATCATCCTCTCAGACCAGCTACGGATCGCGGCCTTGGTGAGCCATTACCTCACCAACTAGCTAATCCGACATAGGCTCATCCGATAGCGCAAGGTCCGAAGATCCCCTGCTTTCCCCCGTAGGGCGTATGCGGTATTAGCTTGGGTTTCCCCAAGTTATCCCCCACTACCGGGCAGATTCCTATGCATTACTCACCCGTCCGCCGCTCGACGCCTGGAAGCAAGCTTCCATCGTTTCCGCTCGACTTGCATGTGTTAGGCCTGCCGCCAGCGTTCAATCTGAGCCATGATCAAACTCTTCAGTTTCAAAGCTTGATAGTGCATTGAGTGCACCAAACTTGGTTCAAGATTCAAACGTCTCTTGACGAGTCGCTTGTCTTGATATTCAGTGACTGGTCACCGACATCCCGACAAGCGCCCACATGAATTACCTGATCGATTGTTAAAGAGCAGCTCTTCCGCTTGGAGAGAGCGTCTTGCGTTGCCGTGGCGGCTGCCCCGGCGCCTCGCAAGGAAGGCG
>NZ_JACHXM010000062.1 GCF_014192055.1 Halomonas organivorans
GATGCGAACGACCAGGTGATCAGCAACGTGGGGGCCGGTGAGGTCAGCAGCACCAGCACCGACGGCATCAACGGCAGCCAGCTGTTCGACGTGGCCGACTCGGTCAATACCGTCATCGGCGGCAACGCGGTCGTCAATCCGGACGGCACCATCACCACCAGCGACATCGGCAACACCGGTGAAGACACGGTGCACGACGCCATCGACGCGGTGAACACCGCCGCCAATGCCGGCTGGAACGTCACCGACGGCACCAATGCCGCCAACATCGGCCCCGATGGCGAGGTCACCTTCACCGGTGACGCCAATATCGACGTGGCCCAGACCGGCGTCGATGACGCCGGTGCTATCGAGGTCACCCTCAACCGCGACCTCGACCTGGACAGCGTCACCACCGGCAACAGCATCCTGGACGACAGCGGCCTGACGGTGGACGACGGCAGCACTACCACGGCGCTGGCCGCCGGCGGGGTGACCAGCGGCAACGTCAACCTGAACGGCACCACCGACACCATCAGCGGGCTGTCCAACACCGACCTGAGTGATCCGACGTTTGCTACCGCGGGCCGTGCGGCTACCGAGGAGCAGCTGGACCTGGTCAACCAGACTGCCAGCGCCGGCTGGGACCTGCAGGCCAACGGCGACGTGGTCACCAACGTGGCACCGGGCGATACCGTGCAGCTGCTCGATGGCCAGAACATCGAGATCACTCGCAGCGGCACCGACGTGACGATCGCCACCGCCGACGATCTGACCGCTGACAGCCTGACCATCAACAACGGCCCGATGCTCAACGACAACGGCATCGACATGGATGGTGGCACCATTACCAATGTCGGTGCGCCGGTGAACGGCGGCGATGCGGTCAATCTCGACTACTTCGACGAGAACCGCGCCCACTACTACAGCGTCAACGACAATGGCACCCCGGGCGGCAACTACGACAACGATGGCGCTGCAGGCGTGAACGCCATCGCCGCCGGGGTGGATGCCTCGGCGGTCGGGGATGGCAGTCTCGCCATGGGCTTTGGTGCCAGCGTGCAGCAGAGCGATGCTATCGCCGTCGGCACGGGAGCTTCCTCCCTAGGAGGGGCCTCCATTGCCCTGGGGAATGGCGCTTCCAACGATGTGTTCGGCGACAACCAGATCGCCATCGGCAGCAACGCCTCCTCGTTCGGGACAAGCGACCTGGCGATTGGCACCGGTGCCGCCGCCAGCGGTCAGCGCAATATCGCCATGGGCAGCGGGGCCTCTACCGACACTGGGCTACTGGATGGCATCGCCATCGGCACGGATGCCTATGTCAGCGTCGACAACGGCATCGCTCTGGGCAACGCAGCATCGGCAGACCACGCCGACAGCGTGGCGCTGGGCAGCGACTCGGTGACCGCCGCGGCGGTGGGCACCACGGATATTACCCTGGCCGGCACCAACTACACCTTCGCCGGCGGTACGCCGATCGGCACGGTGAGCGTGGGTGACGTGGGCAACGAGCGCACTATCACCAATGTGGCGGCCGGGCGCATTTCGGCCAGCAGCACCGACGCCATCAACGGCAGCCAGCTGTTCGCCACCAACCAGGCCGTGGAAGACGCGGCGGCCACCGCCGGCCAGGGCTGGGATCTCACCGCCCAGGGCGCCGACACCACCAACGTGGCACCGGGCGATGCGGTGGACCTGACCAACGCCGACGGCAACCTGGTCATCACCAAGAACGCCACCGACGGCGCCCAGGAAACGGTGACCTTCGACCTGTCCGACAGCGTGACGATCGGCAACACCACGATCGACAACACCGGCATCGACATGGGCGGCGATACCATCACCAATCTGGGCGCGGGGACGGTCGGGGCGGGCAGCACCGACGGCATCAACGGCAGCCAGCTGTTCGACGTGGCGGACTCGGTGAATACCGTCATCGGCGGCAACGCGGTGGTTAACGCCGACGGCACCATCACCACCAGCGACATCGGCAACACCGGTGAAGACACGGTGCACGACGCCATCGCCTCGGTGAACACCGCCGCCAACGCCGGCTGGAACGTCACCGACGGCACCAACGCCGCCAACATCGGCCCCAACGGCGAGGTCACCTTTACCGGTGACGCCAATATCGACGTGGCCCAGACCGGCGTCGATGATGCCGGTGCTATCGAGGTCACCCTCAACCGTGATCTCGACCTGGACAGCGTCACCACCGGCAACAGCACCCTGGACGACAGCGGGCTGGCGGTGGACGACGGCGGCGGCAACGTCACCACCGTGACCAACGACGGCCTGATCGTGGCGGGTGGCCCCAGCGTGACCAGCAGCGGCGGCATCGACGCCGGCGGCCAAACTATCTCCAACGTGGCCGATGGCGTGGCAAGCGATGACGCGGCGACCGTGGGGCAGATCACTGACCTGGCCACCACGCCGCTGACCTTCGCCGGCGACAGCGGCACCGACGTGGACCGTCAGCTCGGTGATACCCTCAACGTCACCGGCGGCGCCTCCGGCACGCTGACCAGCGGCAATATCGGCGTGGTGGGCGACGGCACCGACACGCTGGCCATCCAACTGGCCGAGGACGTCGACCTGGGTACCAACGGCAGCATCACAACTGGTAACAGCACCCTGGACGATGGTGGGCTGGCGGTCGACGACGGCAGCGGCAACGTCACCACCGTGACCAACGATGGCCTGACCGTGGCGGGTGGTCCCAGCGTGACCGCCAGCGGCGGCATCGATGCGAACGACCAGGTGATCAGCAACGTGGGGGCCGGTGAGGTCAGCAGCACCAGCACCGACGGCATCAACGGCAGCCAGCTGTTCGACGTGGCGGACTCGGTGAATACCGTCATCGGCGGCAACGCGGTGGTTAACGCCGACGGCACCATCACCACCAGCGACATCGGCAACACCGGTGAAGACACGGTGCACGACGCCATCGCCTCGGTGAACACCGCCGCCAACGCCGGCTGGAACGTCACCGACGGTACCAACACCGCCAACATCGGTCCCAACGGCGAGGTCACCTTCAGCGGCGACAGCAACCTTAGCGTGGCCCAGACCGGCGTCGATGATGCCGGTGAAGTCGAGATCACCCTCAACCGCGACCTCGACCTGGACAGCGTCACCACCGGCAACAGCGTGCTGGACGACAGCGGGCTGGCGGTGGACGATGGCGGCGGCAACGTCACCAGCGTGACCAACGACGGGTTGACCGTGGCCGGTGGCCCCAGCATCACCGCCAGCGGCGGCATCGACGCCAACGACCAGGTGATCAGCAACGTGGGGGCCGGTGAGGTCAGCAGCACCAGCACCGACGGCATCAACGGCAGCCAGCTGTTCGACGTGGCGGACTCGGTGAATACCGTCATCGGCGGCAACGCGGTCGTCAATCCGGACGGCACCATCACCACCAGCGACATCGGCAACACCGGTGAAGACACGGTACACGACGCCATCGACGCGGTGAACACCGCCGCCAACGCCGGCTGGAACGTCACCGACGGCACCAATGCCGCCAACATCGGGCCCAACGGCGAGGTCACCTTTACCGGTGACAGCAACCTTGGCGTGGCGCAAACCGGCGTCGATGACGCCGGTGCTATCGAGGTCACCCTCAACCGCGACCTCGACCTGGACAGCGTCACCACCGGCAACAGCATCCTGGACGACAGCGGCCTGACGGTGGACGACGGCACCACTACCACGGCGCTGGCCGCCGGCGGGGTGATCAGCGGCAACGTCAACCTGGATGGCACCACCGACACCATCAGCGGGCTGTCCAACACCGACCTGAGTGATCCGACGTTTGCTACCGCGGGCCGTGCGGCTACCGAGGAACAGCTGGACCTGGTCAACCAGACTGCCAGCGCCGGCTGGGACCTGACCGCCGAAGGCACCGATGGCACCAACGTCGCCCCGGGCGACACCGTCGATCTGTCCAATACCGACGGCAACCTGGTGATCGCCAAGAACGCCACCGAAGGTACCCAGGAAGACGTGACCTTCGCCCTGGCCAGCGACATCGCCGTGGACAGCGTCACCACCGGCGACAGCGTGCTGGATACCAGCGGCCTGAGCGTCGACGACGGCAGCGGCAACGTCACCAGCGTGACCAACGACGGCCTGACCGTGGCGGGTGGCCCCAGCGTGACCGCCAGCGGCGGCATCGATGCGAACGACCAGGTGATCAGCAACGTGGGGGCCGGTGAGGTCAGCAGCACCAGCACCGACGCCGTCAATGGCAGCCAGCTGTTCGACGTGGCCGACTCGGTCAATACCGTCATCGGCGGCAACGCGGTCGTCAATCCGGACGGCACCATCACCACCAGCGACATCGGCAACACCGGTGAAGACACGGTGCACGACGCCATCGACGCGGTGAACACCGCCGCCAATGCCGGCTGGAACGTCACCGACGGCACCAATGCCGCCAACATCGGCCCCGATGGCGAGGTCACCTTTACCGGTGACAGCAACCTTGGCGTGGCGCAAACCGGCGTCGATGACGCCGGTGCTATCGAGGTCACCCTCAACCGCGACCTCGACCTGGACAGCGTCACCACCGGCAACAGCGTGCTGAACGACAGCGGCCTGACGGTGGACGACGGCACCACTACCACGGCGCTGGCCGCCGGCGGGGTGACCAGCGGCAACGTCAACCTGGATGGCACCACCGACACCATCAGCGGGCTGTCCAACACCGACCTGAGTGATCCGACGTTTGCTACCGCGGGCCGTGCGGCTACCGAGGAACAGCTGGACCTGGTCAACCAGACTGCCAGCGCCGGCTGGGACCTGACCGCCGAAGGCACCGATGGCACCAACGTCGCCCCGGGCGACACCGTCGATCTGTCCAATACCGACGGCAATCTGGTGATCGCGAAGAACGCCACCGAAGGTGCCCAGGAGACGGTGACCTTCG
>NZ_JACHXM010000063.1 GCF_014192055.1 Halomonas organivorans
TTCATGTAGCGCTCCAGGCACAGCGCGGTGGTGCCGGGGTGGTCCGGGTTGTCGAACCAGTCGCGCGAGCGCAGCCGGTCGGGGGTGATCTTGTGACCAAGGTCGTTCATGACACTATCTCGTCAATAGAGGAGAGCGGTTGCTGAAGAGGCATGACGCGCCGCCGCGGATGGCAGGCGGCGCAAAACAGGCTTATTCGTATGCCATCTCCTCCAGCTCCTTGCCATTGGTCTCCCTGACGAACTTCACCACGAACAGGATGGACAGCGCCGCACACAGCGCATAGAAGCCGTAGGCGCCGGCCAGGCCGACGGAGGCCAGGAGGATCGGGAAGGTCATCGTGATGCCGAAGTTCGCGATCCACTGGCAGAGCCCCGAGATGGCGAGCCCGGAACCGCGCATCTGGTTGGGGAACATCTCGCCCAGCATGACCCACATGACCGGCCCCCAGGAGACGTTGAAGAACAGCACATAGGCGTTGGCAGACAGCAGCGCCATCGTGCCCATGTGATCCGACATCTCGAGACCACCGTCGACCATGTCGGCGCTGGCGAAGGTATACGCCATCATCGACAGCGTCAGGGCCATACCGACCGAGCCACCCCACAGCAGCGGCTTGCGGCCGATCTTGTCGATCAGGGCAATGGCCACCAGACAGGCCCCGATGCTGACCGCGCCGCTGATCACGTTGATCAGCAGGGCATCGCTTTCCGAGAAGCCGACCGACTGCCACAGCACGGCGCCGTAGTAGAACACCACATTGATACCGACCAGCTGCTGGAAGACCGCCAGCCCGACGCCGACCCACATGAGGCTGCGTACCTTGCCGCTGACGGGGTCGAGCACGTCACGCAGGCTCGGCTTGCGATCGCGCTCCAGCGAGGCTTCGATATTTGACAGCTTGGTGGTGACCCGATCGCTGGCGGACACCAGGCTCAGCACGCGCTCGGCACGCGCCGTCTTGCCCACGCTCACCAGGTAACGCGGGCTCTCGGGGATGAACATCAGGGCCACCAGGAAGACCGCGGCCGGCAGCAGCTCCATCCAGAACATCCAGCGCCAGGCCGCCTGCCCCAGCCACAGTTCGGACAGGGAGGAGCCCGCCATGCCGGACAGGAAATAGTTGCTCAGGAAGGAGACGAACAGACCGCCGATGATCGCCACCTGCTGGATCGTCGCCAGACGACCGCGATAGCGCGAGGGCGCGACCTCGCTGATATAGGCCGGCGTCATGACGCTGGCGGCACCCACGGCCATGCCCCCGAGCACGCGATAGATGACGAACTCCAGGGAGCCGTCGGCGACGCCCGATCCCCAGGCGCTCACCAGGAAGAAGACCGCCGAGACGATCAGCAGGGTGCGACGGCCATAGCGGTCCGCCAGCCGACCGGCGAAGAAGGCGCCCACGGCGCAGCCCAGCAGCATCGAGGCGACATTGAAGCCGGTGCCGACGCTGTCCGAATTGAAGGATTCCTGAAGGCCATCGACGGTGCCGTTGATCACGCCGCTGTCGAAGCCGAACAGGAAGCCACCGATGGCAGCCACACAGCAGATGATGAAGATGTAAGCCGTACGTTGCGGAGACCTGTCTTGAGGCATGCTACCCCCCTTTCATTATGCGTTATGGTCGGGAATTGACTGGCTACGTGGCGGATGACATCTCGTCATCGCGTCCTGGATGGCTCAACACCACCCGGCATCCACCCAGTAGTTGTGCGCGGTGCAAGCAGCGCCGTCATCGGAGGCCAGGAACAGCACCATGCTGGCGATATGATGCGGATGGATCCGAACCTTGAGCTTCTGCTCCGCGACGATCTGCTGCTCATCCTCGGGGCTGTACCAACGCGACTGACGCGGCGTCTTGACGTTGCCGGGAACCACACAGTTGACGCGGATGTTGTCTCCACCCAGCTCCTGGGCCATCGCACGCGTCATGCCCTCGATACCCGCCTTGGCGGTTTCGTAGATCGCCAGACTCTCCTGGCCGAGATGCCAGCTGATCGAACCGAGGTTGATCACCGAGCCGCCACCGCGCGTTTTCATGCCCGGCGCCGCGGCCTGGATGGCGAACATCACGTGGCGCAGGTTCACTGCGATCCGTTCGTCCCAGTAGCTCGGCGTGATGTCGCTCAGGGAGTGGCGGTCATCGTTGGCGGCGTTATTGACCAGGACGTCGACGGTCCCGATCCGCTGAAAGACCGCCGACAGCGCCTCGAGGTCGGTCAGGTCGCAGCGGTGAAAGGTCGGCTTGCCGCCCAGCCGGTCCACCAGCGCTAGCGACTCGTCCTCGGCCACGTCGATGAAGTGCACCTCGCTCTGCTGGTTGACGAAGGCCTCGACCAGTGACGCTCCGATGCCGGAGCCGCCGCCGGTGATCACCACGCGCTTGTCGGTGAGGCTGGGATAGATAGCCGAATTCATGCGAAACCTCTCTCTGCTGTGCCCTGTGCCGGTGTCGATCCGAGATGACAGGGGCGGGATACCCGAGGCCGAAGACGGCAGGACGCTGTCGAGAAGCGCTCACCTTTAGTTAAGACCTCTTACTAAGCGGCAAGTATTCCGCTTCTCCCGGGCCGTTTTCCATGAGACAAAGGTCTACTCCCGGCACCGAAACGCTCCGGGACACGCCCCGAACCATCATCTTGGTTTCGGCACCGAACCAAGCAGGCAGGCCATGGCGGCCCGGACAAGGGCGCCGCCACGACATCGCCTCCCCACCGCCCAGATGTCATAATCGGCCTTCACGCCGCCGACAGCCGGCGAAGCCCTGCGTCAACGACGGACGATCCCAAGCCGCACCATGACCATCACCTCCAATCAGCACCAGGCGGGGGACCTTCATTTCCTGAAGCGACTCAACCGCAGCGCCATTCTCGAAATGGTGCGCCGCACCCCCGGCATGACACGCGCCGACATCGCCACGCGGGCGCAGCTCACCAAGGCCACCGTGGGGGGAGGCGTTCAGACGCTGCTGAAGCAGGGATGGCTCGTCGAAGGAGAGCTGCTCAAGAGCAGCGGCGGCCGGCCGGGCCGGGCGCTGCACCTCAACGACCATCGCCATGTGCTGCTCGGCGCCGAGGTCAGCGTCCACGGCCTGCAGGTCATCGCCTGCACCCTGTCGGGCAAGACGCTGCACCAGCGCCACATCCGCATGGCGCCGGATGCTCCCGACACCACCGCCGAGGCGCTCGCCGGTCTCATTCGCGAGGTGATCGACCATCCCGAACTGAACGAGCGTCAGCTGCTGGGGCTCGGCGTCGCCCTTCCCGGCCCCATCGCCCCCGACCGCCCGCTGCTGCACCTGGCGCCCAACCTCGGCTGGCGCGACGTGTGGTTCCTTGATCTGCTGCGAGCGGAGCTGCCGGACCTGGGCGGCCGCTGGCTGCTGGACAATGAGGCCAAGGCGGCCGCCTTCGGCGAGCTGTACTTCCGCACCGACAAGACTCCGGAGTCGCTGCTCTATGTCAGCGCCAGCACCGGGATCGGCAGCGGCATCGTCGGCGGCGGCCACTGGCCGTTGGTCACCCGCGGCACCCACGGCCTGGCCGGAGAGATCGGGCATACCGTCCTGCAGCCCGGCGGGCTCTACTGTCACTGCGGCAACCGCGGCTGCGCCGAGACCCTCGTCAGCGGCTGGGCGCTGCGCGCGGCCCTGGGGGTCGGCGAGGAAGAAGACCTGGTCGACACCCTGCTGCACCGCCTGCAGGAGCCAGAGGTCGCCATGGCCCTGAAACGCGCCGGCGAGGCGCTGGGCACCCTGCTGCTCAACCTGCACCACACCCTCGACCCCGCCGAAATCGTGCTTGGCGGCTCCCTGACGCGACTCGGCACGCCGCTGCTGACGCCAGCCCTGGAATACTTCACGGCCAACCAGAACCGCCTGCTCGGCACGACCCAGCAGCGCCCGCTGCGCATCATCGACGACAGCACCTTCACCGCGGCCCGCGGCGCCGCCGCCGAGGTGCTGGCCAATACCATTCACGCCACCGCCTAGCCCGCCCGGGCGCACGGCCCCGAGCGCACCTGAGATTAGACGAAGGTCTCGCTTACAGGGTAAGTAAAAAGATTGAACATACCACCACTTAGTTCAATCTCATTCCAAAGTCAGCGTCACGACGAGAGGAGACCTCATGACCCTGGAAGGCAAGCAACTGATCGGTCAGCAGGCCGTGACCAGCGACGGCAAGCCGATCCACGCCGTCGACCCCGCCACCGGCGAGACCCTGTCCCCGGCCTATCCCGCCGGCGGCCAGGCCGA
>NZ_JACHXM010000064.1 GCF_014192055.1 Halomonas organivorans
CCGCTGGCGGTGTGAGCGTAAGTGCCCGCGTCTTTGCCGCTGCCGCCACTGGTGGTGACCCCGGTGAGCACGCTTTCGTCTTCGCCACCCACCAGGCCGCTGGCGGTGAAGCCGCTGACGTTCTGGACGCCGCCGTTGTAGGTCACGCTATCGCTGTTGGCGGTGACGGTGGCGGCGGCCTTGTCGATGGCCAGCTCACCGTCGACGAAGGTCAGCAGGTAGTTGCCGTCGCTGCCGCTGGCGGTGTGCGTATAAGTGCCCGCGTCTTTGCCGCTGCCGCCGCTGGTGGTGACACCGGTGAGGACGCTTTCGTTTTCGCCGCCGACCAGGCCGCTGGCGGTAAAGCCGCTGACGTTCTGCGTGGTGCCGTTGTAGGTCACGCTATCGCTGTTGGCGGTGACGGTGGCGGCGGCCTTGTCGATGGTCAGCTCACCGTCGACGAAGGTCAGCAGGTAGTTACCGTCGCTGCCGCTGGCGGTGTGAGCGTAAGTGCCCGCGTTTTTGCCGCTGCCGCCGCTGGTGGTCACGCCGCTGAGCACGCTTTCGTCTTCGCCACCCACCAGGCCGCTGGCGGTAAAGCCGGTCACGCTCTGGTTGCTGCCGTTATAGGTCACGGTGTCGCTATTGGCGGTGACGGTGGCCAGCGCCTTATCGATGGTCAGGCCGCCGTCGATAAAGGTGAGGGCATAGTTGCCATCCGTGCCACTGGCGGTATGCACGTAGCTGCCGGCATCGGTGCCAGTGCCACCGCTGGTGGTGACGCCGGTGAGTACGCCTTCGTCCTCGCCACCCACCAGGCCGCTGGCGGTAAAGCCGCTCACGTTCTGGACGCTGCCGTTGTAGGTCACGGTGTCGCTATTGGCGGTGACCGTGGCCAGCGCCTTATTGATGGTCAGGCCGCCGTCGATAAAGGTCAGCAGGTAGTTGCCGTCGCTGCCGCTGGCGGTGTGCGTATAAGTGCCCGCGTCTTTGCCGCTGCCGCCGCTGGTGGTGACACCGGTGAGGACGCTTTCGTCTTCGCCGCCGACCAGGCCGCTGGCGGTAAAGCCGCTGACGTTCTGCGTGGTGCCGTTGTAGGTCACGCTATCGCTGTTGGCGGTGACGGTGGCGTTCGCCTTGTCGATAGTCAAGTCGCCGTCGTTAACGACCAAGTCATAGCCCTGCTGGCTGGAGTAGAGCCCATCGATGCTGATGGCATAGTTGCCTGCGTCCTTGCCGCCACCGGTGATGCTGGCGGTGCCGAGGATCAGACTGCTGTCGTGGGGACCACTTGCGCTCCAGCTCCCCGGGCCGGTCTGCACGGTGCCATTGTAGGTGGTACTGGCATCATCGACGGCCACCGTCAGCGGTGTGAGAAAGCTGCGCAGCAGCGGCGTGGTGTGGCCTTCGTAAAGACGCCACACGCTGCTGGTGCCGCCCTGGGCGTCGATGTCCCAGCCCGCGTCGGTGAAGGTTTGTAGGGTTTGCAGGTCGGTCAGGCTCTTGCCGGTTACGCCGGTTGCCGCCGCATCGTTGCCCACGCCAGTGAGGTCGGTGTTGGTATCCTGATTCCAGAACACTTGGCTGAGCGCAGCCGAACTTATCAGATTTCCAACGGCGCCGCCGACGGCGCTGCCGCCGTTCACCTGGCCGGTGGCATAACTGTTGGTGATGGTGCCAGCATTATATTGGCCCACCAGGCCCCCTACCTCCGCTGCAGGGCTACTGACATCGCCAAGGGCATAGCTGTTGCTGATATCTATATTTCCGGCGCCGAGAAGCCCACCCGCAAACCCGGAACCGAAACCATCTGCCTCCGCCAGTACCGCCACATCCGCGTAGCTGTTTTGGATAACACCATCCCCCCCGGACCCAACCAGCCCGCCAGCCACAGATTCTATCGCCGTTAGTTGCCCCCCGTGTGCATAGCTGTTCTCGATAGACGTATTAGTCGTGTTTCCTACCAAAGATCCCACAGCACTGGCCCCCGTCAGGCTGACATCTGATAACCCGACATTATGCAGCTCGGCACCGTTCGACCTCCCCAGCAAGCCCACATTGTCCTCTTCTGGCCGGTCGATGGTCAGACCGTCAATCACATGACCCTGGCCGTCGAGGCTGCCGCTGAAGCGGTTTGAGCGGGTACCAATAGGATCAAACCCGGCTCCCGCATGCCAATTAACCGTGACGCTGGCGCCGATATCGCTGGCCAGAGTGAAATCGCTGCCCAGCAGCGTGTAGGATTCCAGGCCTTGCAAGCCGTACACATCGCCGATCTGGTAGGGGTCAGTTGCTGTACCGTTACCACCAGAGGCGCGCAGGAAGCTGGCGGTGTCTTCCTTGAGCCGGAAGTCGTTCACCGCGAAGGTGGGCAGGCTGGCGGCGTGCTGTTGCCAGTTGCCATCCACCAGGTGGAAGACACTGTTTGCGCCGCCCTGAATGGCGCCGATGTTGGTGATATTGCCCGTTGTGTCGATGCGCAGGGTGCCGGTGTCCCAACTGATGCCGTTGGTCAGGGCGATATCGCCGGCATTGGCCACATTGCCGTCGGTGATGATTTGCTCACCGCCAATCAGGTCGACCCCCTGCTGGCCGGAATAGAGGCCATCGAGGTCCAGGCTGGCCAGGTATTCGCCGCTGTTGGCGCTGCCGGTGAGGGTCAGTGCGATGTTGGTTTGGCTACCGGAAATCCGCGGATCACTCAGTGCATCGCCCGCGGCGGCGCTGATATCCGTCTGGTGGGCGCCGCTGCCGTCGTACTCCGGCAGCACCGTCAGCGGCGTGAGGAAGCTGCGCAGCAGCGGGGTAGTATGGCCCTCATAGAGGCGCCAGACGCTGCCGGTACCGCCCTGGGCGTCGATGTCCCAGTTGGCTGCCAGGAAGTCATCCGTTTGCTGCATCTCGACCCCGGACAGGCCAGATCCTCCGGCGGATGAGGTTTGCCCTGTGCCGTCAATGCTGTAAAAGCTGTTCTGTACGGTCTCTCCGTTCCAGCCATAGCCAATCAAGCCCCCATTACTCGTGCCGGTTACCCGTCCGGCGGCGTAGCTCCGGTCGACCGTGCCACCGTTCAGTTCACCGACCAGGCCTCCCAGGTCGTTACCTGTGCCGGTGACGGTGCTGACGGCGTAGGTATCTGCAATCGTGGTGGTTTGTGATCTTCCTATCAGTCCGCCAAGTTGCGATGCGCCTGTTACGCTGCTGGAGGTATAACTGTTGCGAATCTCGCTGTTCCAGGCGTTGCCGATCAGGCCTCCGCCAAAGTTACCGCTCAACTCAACGTCGGCAGCGGTGAAGCTGTTGCTGATGTCGACGCCGGTGGTGTAACCGACCAAACCGCCAACATTTTGCTCACCATTCACTTGCCCAGTCGCGTAGCTGTTATCAATGGTGGTGTTATAAGCATCCCCCACCAGTGCGCCGACTTGATTCCTGCCCGTGATCTGTACGTCGACCAACCCGATATTACGAATCTCAGCGCCGCTGTTTGTCGCCCCAAACAGTGCGACATTGTCCGAGCCGAAGATGCCGCTGGATGGCGTAGATACCAAACCGTCGATGGTATGCCCCAAACCATCGAACCGACCGGTAAAGGTACGGCCATAAGCCGCTCTGCCCAGTGGCGCAAAGCCTTCTGTCCAAGTTGCCGTGGCGCTGGCATCGATATCGCTGCCGAGCACATAGTTGCCCGAGAGGTCGCCAAGAACACCCTGCAGATCCGTGCCGCTACTGGAGCCCTCCGCCCCCAGGGCGGTAATGATGGTGTAGTCGACGGCCGTACCATCGCTGCCCTGCAACGTGCTGAAGTGGCTGGTGCTGGCAAGGGAGCTATGGTGATTTCTGGTGTACGGGAGGAGGTAGGAAGGGTGGCGTATCCTATTGATTGATCACGACCAAGATCTCAATCAACACGAGCGGAT
>NZ_JACHXM010000065.1 GCF_014192055.1 Halomonas organivorans
GTTAAAGAGCAGCTCTTCCGCTTGGAGAGAGCGTCTTGCGTTGCCGTGGCGGCTGCCCCGGCGCCTCGCAAGGAAGGCGTATTCTACGTGATCGGTGCTTCGTGTCAACCCTGCGTTTCGCTGCGTTCGAAGCGAACCGGGCGACCGAGGCATCGGCTCAAGCTGTCCGAGCCAACCTCCGATCGAGTGGGGCGCATTCTACCGAATCCGCTGAGCTTGTCAACCGGGCGCTTTCGATGTCTTTCGAAAAACCCTCGGCAAAACAAGCACTTTTGCCACTCACCACCGCCTGCAACGTTGCCCGTCGCCGGCAGCGGATGCGTACTTTACGGATTCTCCCGGCACCGCGCAAGGACTTTTTTACCGAATCGTGTCGGCCGGATGCCGGGGCGCCGCCGAAGCGGCGCCCGCAGGCATTACTCGCCGACCGACAGGCGTACCATACCGGATCCGCTACCGAAGGCACTCACCTCGATGTCATAGGTTCCCGGCAGCAGATGCTGCGTGATGCGAGAGCCGAGCCCTAGATCGGGGGCATCGTCGTTCTGCACATCGACACCATTGCCCGTCAGCCGCATGACCGTATCCAGAGCGCTGGATGTGCTCTCCAGAACAACGTCCCGAGACTCCTCCACCACCAGCTGATAGGCCAGCTGCCCGCCAGAGGTCAGTTGCCCATAAAGAGTTTCGCCAGGACTCACCCGACCACCATCGCTCATTCGCCCCGTGAAGGCCGACTGCTCGGCACGCAGGGTGTAGATCCCGCTGCCGCTGTAACTCTGGACGTCCAGAGTGTAGTCACCGGGCTCGAGCACGGTATTGATCAAGGCGTTGCGATCGCCACCGCTGTCATCATCACTGAGGTCGACGCCATTGCCCCGCAGCTGCAGCATGGGATCGAAGTCCAGGGAGTCGAGTGCCAGGCTCACCTCGGCGGTTTCCTCGACGCTGAAGCGATATCGATTGCCGCCCACGCCGGTCAATTGGCCGCGGACTTCCTCTCCACCTGCGATCGCACCGTCATTGCGAAACTCCCCGTCGAACGCCCCGCGGCGCACTTCCAGGCGATAGTCACCGCGGTTACCGCCATAGCTCCCCACTTCGACACGATAGTCGCCGGCCATGAGCACCGTCTCGATGCGCGAGTCGGTACCGCCGCCGCCGTCGTCGTCATTGATGTCGGCGCCATCGCCTGTCACGCGCAGCAAGGTGTCGAAGGCCGTAGAGCGCAGCGTCAAGGCCACTTCAGAGGGCTCGTCGAGATGCAGGAGGTAAGCGTTCTGCGCCTCTCCCTCGAGGCTGCCGATGATGTTGTCGCCATCGCGCAACGGCCCCCCGTTGCGGCGCCCGTCGGAAAGGTCGCGCTGCTCGGCGAGCAATTGATAGGCCCCACCGGTGCTCAGCAGATGGCTGGTACAGCTCGTCGCCGCCACGTTTGGCTTGGCCGCGCGCCCCAACTGCACTCGATAGTCCCCGGCCTCCAGGTAAGCGTCGAGACGCAGCTCGCCCGGCGCGCAGGACTCCGCGCGCTGACTCACATCCTCGCCCGTGAGCCGCATGTCCATCCCGTCCCTACCGGACAGCGCCAGATTCAGGTACGCCGGCGCCTCCAGGTGTAGCGAGTATTCGGCCTCGCCATCGTCCAATCGGCCGATCATTGGCTGGCCGGCGACCAGGGCATCGCCGTCATCGGCAGGCTCGGCCTCGAGCGAATAGGGGCCGAAGGCGCCGCCGTCGCGACCGTTGACCACCACCAGGGTGCAACGCTGTGCCTCGGAGGCGCTCAGCAGGATGGCCGGCTGGCCGTCGTCGCCGCTCTCGGCGGCCCCCAGCCAGAGCCCCTTGTCATCGAACGCGGCCAGCGAACCAGCGAAGGGCGCATCCAGGGTATAGCGATAGCTCTCCGCATCCGCACCTCCGCATAGCCAGTGCGCCGAATAGCGAGCGCCGTTGTTGAGGTTGACCGGACTGCTCGATGTCAGCTCTCCCTCGATGCCGACGCCGGCACTCACCTCCGGCGCCGAGACGAAGCGTTCGTTTTCCTCGGTGCAGCCGGCCAGCAGGCTGAAGCCGACCAGGCCTGCCAGCAGGAGGCCCGAGGGGGCATGGGTGTTCCAGGTTCCTTGGCGATCCACGTGATGTCTCCCTACATGATGAGGACGCCCCGTCCTGTGGCGGCGAGGCTGCAGCACTATAGCGGAAAACACGACGCCTCGAGGCGCCTCGTGACGCGCCGCCCAGGCCCGCGGGCAGCGCGGCCGACGCGGCGATGGTTCCCCCTCCCTCTCATCGCACCGGGGCCGCTCAGCGCCGCTCGCGACTCGCCGCCGACACCAGGGAATCCGGCCCGAGATCGGCAATGGTTCGCGCCCCGGTGAGCGTCATCGCCACGCGCATCTCCTTGTCGAACAGCTCGAGCAGATGGGCCACGCCCGACTCCCCCGCGGTGGCCAGAGCGTAGACGAAGGCACGCCCCAGCAGCACGGTATCGGCCCCCTGGGCGATCATGCGCACCACATCGAGCCCGCTGCGCACGCCGGAATCGGCCAGGATGGCCAGTTCGCCCTTGACCGCGTCGGCGATGGCCGGCAGCGCCCGCGCGGTGGAAAGCACGCCATCGAGCTGGCGACCGCCATGGTTGGAGACGACGATACCATCCGCCCCGAAGCGCACGGCATCGCGGGCATCCTCGGGGTCGAGAATGCCCTTGATGATCATCGGGCCGTCCCAGAATTCGCGAATCCACTCCAGGTCCCGCCAGGAAATGGAGGGATCGAAATTGTCACCGAGCCAGGCGATGTAATCCTCGAGCGCCGTCGGCTGGCCGCGATAGTCCGACACGTTGCCCAGGTCATGCGGACGACCATGCACTCCCACGTCCCAGGCCCAGGAGGGATGGGTCACGGCCTGCAGCATTCGACGAAGCGCCGCGTGCTTGCCGCTCATGCCGGAATGGGCATCGCGATAGCGCGCCCCAGGCACAGGCATGTCGACCGTGAAGACCAGCGTCTTGACGCCCGCCGCCTTGGCGCGCTCCAGGACATGCCGCATGAATCCCCGGTCCTTCAACACATAGAGCTGAAACCACAGCGGGCGATCCACCGCCGAGGCCACTTCCTGGATTGGACATACCGACACCGTCGACAGCGTGAAGGGAATGCCCTTACCGGCGGCGGCCCTCGCCGCCTGCACCTCGCCCCGCCTGGCATACATTCCCGCCAGCCCCACGGGAGCCAGGGCGACCGGCATGGCCAGCGACTCGCCAAGCAGCTCTGTCTCCAGCGACAACGTGGACATGTCTTTCAGCACGCGCTGGCGCAAGGCGATATCGGCAAGATCTTCGACGTTACGCCGCAACGTGTGTTCGGCGTAGGCGCCACCGTCGGCATAATGAAAGAGAAAGGGGGGAATACGACGCTTGGCAGCTTGGCGATAGTCCGTGGCGGCGGAAATGATCATGGCAAACCCTGTGCGATGAATGAGCTGTTGATAAGGGCCGGCCAGGGAGGCACGGCGAGACAGACTCTCGGGAAAGGATGGGGCAACCGCAGAGGCGTCACGGCAGCGGGCCTGGCGGGATAGCGTGTGACGGGATCATGGGGCCAGGAATCCTCGGGGCCTGAAGCGATGGCCAGGACATGTGGCGACGACCCGACCGGATAATTGGTAAAACCAATTTACAAAAACCTGTTGCCGCACCCTATGCGCCGGCCACGGGCATGTCAAACCCCGGCGCCTCGACAGCGCTAGACCTTGGTATTAGCAGGTGACCCGGGGGCCGCAAGCATGAGTTATCGTCAAATCTGGTGGATGGCGGTCAGGCCGCATTCCTGTCTGATTGATCGGCTACCTGCTCTCCGTCCTGGAACTTGACGTTGCTGAC
>NZ_JACHXM010000066.1 GCF_014192055.1 Halomonas organivorans
CGCTGCCCAGGTGGGTCAGGCCGGTGCCGGTCACCAGGCAGTGAGCCGGGTCGTCGTGGGTCAGCGGCGGCAGCAGACGGCGCTCGTCGATCAGCGCCTGGTAGTCCAGGCGGGTCTCGGTCAGCGCGGCCTCGACGATCTCTGCCAGCGGCCGGCCGGCGGCGATGGCGCGCCGGGCCAGGGTGTAGGTATCGGCCTCGGTCAGGCGGACCGTGGCCTCGTCTTCGACCAGGGCGGCGCGGGCCGCGCCGTCATGAAGGCATTGGATGATGCGCATGGCGTGTTTCCTCGGCTGTCGGGTCGGGGCGGCGAGGCACCGAAGGGTCTCCATCATAGCCCCCGCTCCCGGTGTATGTGCAACATATAATTTTATATGTTGATTTTATTGTGTGTCGTTGAGGTAAAGCGATGGCCCAGAGCCGCTTCGCTAGCGGGCCGGCGGCAGGGTGTCCTCGCCGGCTCGGCCGACATCCGGGAAGCCGCGTTCGTCCCAGCGGATCGGCTTGACGTAGGTATGGCGGTTCGGGTCCCACAGCGGGTCGCCCTGGATGTCGGTGTAGGTCCGGGCGTGGTAGACGAGCAGGTCGGTGCCGTCCTCGCCGACCACGAAGCCGTTGTGGCCGGGGCCGAAGATCTCGTTGGCCGGATCGCTGACCAGGATCGGCATCGGCGACTTCGACCAGCTCGCCGCGTCCAGCGGGTCGCTGTCGGCATCGGCCCACAGCAGACCCACGCAGTAGTTCTCGTCGGTGGCGCTGGCCGAGTAGGTGAGCAGCAGCCGGCCGTGGCGCTGGAGCACCGCGGGCCCCTCGTTGACCAGGAAGCCGCGCGTCTCCCAGTCGTATTCCGGCACGCTGAGCCGCGTCGGCGGCCCGGCCAGGCGGGTCGGTCCCGCCAGCTCGGCGATGTAGAGGTTCGAGTTGCCGGGGATCTCCGGATCCTGCTGGGCCCAGACGTAATAGTCGCGCCCGCTTAGATGGAAGGTCGTGGCGTCCAGGCAGAAGCTGTCCAGCGGCGTCGCCATCTGCGCAGGCTCGCTCCACTCGCCGGCCAGCGGGTCGTCCGCCGTGCAGGTGATGGCGTACATGCGGTGCTGGAAGAGGCCGTCGACGATCTCGCGGGACGGCGCGGCGGCGAAGTAGATTACCCAGTCGCCGTCGACGCGGTGCAGCTCGGGGGCCCAGATCAGCTCGCACAGCGGCCCGGTGTCGGGCTTGCGCCATACCGTGGTCGCCGGCGCCGTGGCCAGCCCCGCGACGCTGTCGGCGCACCGGAGCTCCAGGCGGTCGTACTCGGGCACCGAGGCGATGAAGTAGTAGCGCCCGGCGTGCGCGAGGATCCAGGGGTCGGCGCGCTGCTCGATCAGGGGCTCGGGAGATAGCGACATGGTGGACTCCGTGGCGTGGGCGGGTGGACGTAGCATGGCCATCAGCTGGCGCGGCCCGGCTCGAGGGTGTCGTCGGTGGTTGGGTCGGCGGCTCGCTGGCCGGCGCCGATGTCGCCCAGCGAGGCGTAGTAGGCATCGGTGATCCGGTAGCGGAACATGAAGCCGCCCATCAGGGTGTGGAAGACACCGGGGATGATGGACAGCATCAGGGCGATGCCGGTGAGCGTGAAATCGCTCTGGTCGACGTTGGGCTCGTAGTGGAAGTAGGTCAGCAGCACGCCCACCAGGAAGCCCGCGGCGCCCATGCCGGCCTTCTGGAAGAAGGAGATGCCGCCGAAGGCCAGCCCCGAGACGCGCCGGCCGGTCTTGGCCTGGCCGTAGTCCACGGACTCGGCAATGGCCGACCAGAACACCGGGGCGTGCAGGTCCACCACGAACGAGATCAGGAAGTAGAGCACGAAGGCGAGCACCACCTCGCCGGGGTCGACCAGCACGAACATCAGCACGCTGAGCACGCCAACCGCGACCTGGCTCCAGCGGAACAGCTGCACCTTGCAGTAGCGCTTGGTGATCCAGGTGGAGGCGACCATGGCCAGGATCGCGGCGCCGACGCCGACGGTCAGGAAGGCCGAGAGCATCCCCGGGCCGGCGCCCAGGTAGTACTTCGCGTAGTAGGCGGCCACGGAGCTGCGCAATACGTAGCCCATGGTGCCGGTGAAGCAGGCGCCGCACAGCAGCAGCCACTGGTCGTTCTTGAGCAGCAGCGCGAACTGCTGCTTGATGGGCTTGTCGTCGATGCGATGCTGGACGCGCTCGGTGGTGGTGCGGTAGCAGAACAGCAACAGCAGGGTCGCCAGGCCGCCCATCAGCCCCATGGCGACCTGGTAGCCCAGCTCGAGCCGGCCCTCGCCGAAGGACTCGGCCAGCTTGGGCACGATGATGGTGACCAGGAAGGCGGCGATCTTGGCGAAGAACAGCCGATAGCCGTTGGCGGACAGCTTGTCCTTGGGATCGTCGGTCAGCACGCCGATCAGCGAGATGTAGGGGATGGTCACGGCGGTGAACAGCAGCGTGACCAGCAGGTAGGTCGAATAGGCCCATACCAGCTTGGCGTTGTAGCTCCAGTCCGGAGTGGTGAACAGCAGCAGCACCGAGATGCCGAAGGGCACCGCGAAGATCAGGAAGTAGGGGCGATAGCGTCCACGGGGCGTATTGATGCGGTCGGTGATCATGCCCATCAGCGGATCGGTCACCGCGTCGACCAGCCGGGCGACCAGGAACAGGATGCCCATGTGGGAGGGCTTGAGACCGAAGATGTCGGTGTAGAAGTAGGAAATGATCAGAAACATCGAGGAGATGACCACGTTGATGGCCATGTCCCCGCTGCCGAAGCCGATCTTTTCCAGGTACGTCAGTCTTGGTGTCGCCATGATGTTGTCCTTGTCATCGATGGAGACGCCTCCGTCGGGCGTCGAGGAAGGGCAAGGCGACACCCCCGTCGCCTTGCCGGTGTCGTCAGCCAACCAGCCACATGGCCAGGTTCGGCCAGAACAGCAGCGCAAACAGCACGCACAGCTGCAGGGCGATGAACGGCAGCAGCGAGACGAAGATGTCCTTCAGGCTGACCTCGGGCGGCGCCACGCCCTTGAGGTAGAA
>NZ_JACHXM010000067.1 GCF_014192055.1 Halomonas organivorans
TTCCAGCTTCCAGCTTCCAGCTTCCAGCTTCCAGCTTCCAGCTTCCAGCTTCCAGCTTCCAGCTTCCAGCTTCCAGCTTCCAGCTTCCAGCTTATTTCTCGACCGGCGTGTCGTCGCGGTTGCCCCATTCCTTCCAGGAGCCGGCGTAGGCGCGCATCTTCTCGAAGCCCAGCGCCTTGCCCACCAGCCAGGTGAAGCCGCTGCGGTGGTGGGTCTGGCAGTGGGTGACCACTTCCATGTCCGGCGTCAGGCCCAGCGCCTCGAGTTCGGTGACCAGCTCGGCGTAGTCGCGGATGCGCAGGTCGCGATCCTTGTCCATGGCATCGGTCCAGTCCAGGTTCACCGCGCCGGGGATGTGGCCGAGCCGTTTGTTGTCGCCTTTCTCGCCGTCGTATTCGGCGCGGGTGCGGGCGTCCCAGATCGCGAAGCCCTTCTCGCCCAGGCGCTCGGACAGTTCGATGCGGTCGATGGCCACTTCGGGGTGGAGCATCTCGGCCTGGTAGTTGCTGGGCGTCGGCGCGCTCGATTCGGTGGATTCCGGTAGTCCGGCGGCGCGCCAGGCGTGGATGCCGCCGTTGAGGTAGGAGTAGCGGGTGTGGCCGATCAGTTCCAGGGTCCACAGCAGCCGGCCGGCCCAGCCGCCGCCCTCGTCGTCGTAGGCCACGACATGGGTGTCGCGGGTCAGCCCCAGCGACGAGAACAGCGCCGACAGCGCTTCCTCGTCCGGCACCTCGTTGGGCACTTCGCCGGTGCCGCGCAGCAGCCGCTTGTTGTCCAGCAGGACCGCGCCGGGCACGTGGCCCTGCTCATGGCTCTCGGCCTTGAGCGGCACGTCGATGATCAGCAGCGAAGGGGCATCCAACTGCTCGGCGAGCTGTTCGGGCTCGACAATCAGCGGCAGCAGGTTGGCTTCTGAACTCATGGGGCTCTCCTTGATCTTCCCGGGCTGACGCGCGCCGGCCGGCATCGTTCCGGCTCGGGTATGTCGTCTTTATCTCAAGTCTCGTCGAGACTGTCGACGATGCGCCGATAGCTGGCAAAACGGTCGGCGTGGATCTCGCCGCTCTCGACGGCGGCCAGCAGGGCGCAGCCCGGCTCCTGGCGGTGACGGCAGTCGCGGAAGCGGCAGCGTCCGAGCAGGTCGCGAAACTCGATGAAACCCTCGGCGACCTGGACTTCGTCCAGGTGGATCAGGCCGAACTCGCGGATGCCGGGGGAATCGATCAGCTCGCCGGCCTCGGCGTCGCCCCGGTCGCTCGGCGCAAAGCGGTAGAGTCGGGCGGTGGTGGTGGTGTGGCGGCCCTTGCGGGAGTCTTCCGACAGCGCGCCGATGCGCAGGTCCTCGTCAGGCAGCAGGCGGTCGATGAGTGAGGACTTACCCACGCCGCTCTGGCCGACGAACACCGAGGTGCGGTCGGCCAGACGCTGGTGGAGCGCGTCCAGCCCGCCGTCGCGGGCGGTGCTGGTGGTCACCACCGGGTAGCCCAGCGCCGCGTAGCGATCCAGCAGCGCGCGAAGCTCGCCGCCGTTCTCGGGCAGCAGGTCGACCTTGTTGAGCACCAGTACCGGGGCGATGCCGGTGGCCTCGGCCGCCACCAGGTAGCGGTCGATGAGGTTGGCGTGGGGCTCGGGCTCCACGGCGAAGACGATCAGGATCTGGTCGATGTTGGCGGCCACCGGCTTGAGCTGGCCCCGGGCGTCGGGGCGTTCGAGCACGCTTCCCCGCTCGCCGCGGGCCACCACCACGCCGCTGCCGTCCTGGCCGGCGCGCCAGATCACGCGGTCGCCGGTGACCAGGCCCTCCAGATTGGCACGCAGGTGGCAGCGCACCGGGGTCGAGTCGCCCTCGGGGCGCACGTCCAGGGTGCGGCCGAAGTGAGCGATCACTCTCCCGGGTTGTTCGGGGCCGTACTCGCCGGCGGCCAGCTTATCGGCATCCTGCTCGCCGCGCTTCTCGGCACGCTTGGCGCGTTCGGCCTGGATCTTTTCGACGCGCCAGCGCTGCTGGCGGCTCAACTTGCGCTTGTTCATGGTGGCCCGAAGGTCGGTACAATGGCCGCATTGTACTCATCAACGGGGCCGGCTGTCGCCGGCCGCTCGACCAAGGACCCTCCCATGGCCGCAAACCAAGACGCCCAGGACTCTCAAGACCCCCGTACCCAGCGCCTGGTGTGGATCGACCTGGAAATGACCGGGCTCGATCCGAACCGCGAGCGCATCATCGAGGTGGCGACCCTGGTCACCGATGCCGATCTCAACGTGGTCGCCGAGGGGCCGGTGATCGCCGTGCATCAGCCCGATGCCCTGCTCGAGGCGATGGACAACTGGAACCAGAAGACTCACGGCGACTCGGGGCTGGTCGCACGGGTGAAGGCCAGCACCGTCGACACCGCCAAGGCCGAGCGCGAGACGCTGGCGTTCTTGAACGAGCACGTGGCGCCGGGCAGCTCGCCGATGTGCGGCAACAGCATCCACCAGGATCGCCGCTTTCTCGAGCGCGAGATGCCCGAGCTGCTGGCCTTCTTCCATTACCGTAACCTCGACGTCTCGACCCTCAAGGAGCTGGCCAAGCGCTGGAATCCCGGCGCCCTGGTCGGCTTCAGCAAGCGCAACGTCCACCTGGCCATGGATGACATCAAGGAATCGATCGCCGAACTGGCGCACTACCGCCAGACCTTCCTGCGCCTGGAAGGCGAGGGCGACGAGGAGGAATAAGCCCGGGCTTCGCCCGGAGCTTGAAGTCATAAGCTTGAAGCTGGAAGAAAACCCTTGACCCGATGATGGCGGGGTTCATGCTGTCTTCCAGCTTCCA
>NZ_JACHXM010000068.1 GCF_014192055.1 Halomonas organivorans
GTGACGCTATTGGCATCGTTCTCGGCGGTCGGCGCGTCGTCGACGATCTGGATATTCAGGTCGCCGCTGTCGGTCGAGCCGTCCTCGTCGGTGGCAGTAACGGTGACGCTGTCTATCAGGTGATCAACGCTCGCATCCGGCGCATTGGTCAGGACATAGTCATAGTCGAGGGTAATGGTGCCATCATCGGCCTGGCTATAGCCGTTGAGGGTCAGCTCGCCGTACTCGGTGGTCAGGCTCTGCGGCGTATCGCCCAGCGCTTCCACCTCGGCCCGGCTCAGTTCGAGGGTGGCCTCGTCCCCATCCTCATAGGCGTAGGTCAGGCTGACGGCGCCATCTTCCTGCAGACCGTCCAGGGCAGTCAGCGTCAGGCTGGATTCGACGCGGATGTCGTCGGCGTTCGGCGCGGAGCCGTCCGCCAGGCCACTTTCGAACACCACCTGGTCGGCGATGTTGCCGTCCGGCGTGGTGGCGTCATGGTCGTTGGGCACATTGACGGAGACATCCCAATCCACCGGCTTCTGATCGTCGTCGCTGGCGGTGTTGCCGGTCGGGTCGGTGACCGTGGCGGTGACGCTGACGTCGGGATCGCCCGGCTCGACGGGGACCTCGACGGTCACGCCGTTGTCCAGATCGTCCTGGGTAACCGGACGATTAAGCAGTTCATTACCGTCTTTGTCGGTGACTACCAAGGTATCGCCCACTTCGGTGCCGTCTTCCAGGGTGACTTCGGCGGTGACCGTGCCGTCGTCGCCGATCTCGTCCTGGCTGTAGGTGCCGTCTTCGCCGCTGCCGGTCAGCTCGACGCTCACTGCGGGCGGCACGTTGTCCACCGGCTTCTGATCATCGTCGCTGGCAGTGTTGCCGGTCGGGTCGGTGACCGTGGCGGTGACGCTGACGTCGGGATCGCCCGGCTCGACGGGGACCTCGACGGTCACGCCGTTGTCCAGGTCGTCCTGGGTGATCTCGCGCTCGTCGAGGACGTTGCCGTCCTGATCGGTCACCGTCAGGGTGTCGCCCACTTCGGTGCCGTCTTCCAGGGTGACCTGGGCAGTGACCGTGCCGTCGTCGCCGATCTCGTCCTGGCTGTAGGTGCCGTCCTCGCCGCTGCCGGTCAGCTCGACCGAGACCTGCGGCGGCACGTTGTCCACCGGCTTCTGATCATCGTCGCTGGCGGTGTTGCCGGTCGGGTCGGTGACCGTGGCGGTGACGCTGACGTCGGGATCGCCCGGCTCGACGGGGACCTCGACGGTCACGCCGTTGTCCAGGTCGTCCTGGGTGATCTCGCGCTCGTCGAGGACGTTGCCGTCCTGATCGGTCACCGTCAGGGTGTCGCCCACTTCGGTGCCGTCTTCCAGGGTGACTTCGGCGGTGACCGTGCCGTCGTCGCCGATCTCGTCCTGGCTGTAGGTGCCGTCTTCGCCGCTGCCGGTCAGCTCGACGCTCACTGCGGGCGGCACGTTGTCCACCGGCTTCTGATCATCGTCGCTGGCAGTGTTGCCGGTCGGGTCGGTGACCGTGGCGGTGACGCTGACGTCGGGATCGCCCGGCTCGACGGGGACCTCGACGCTAACGCCGTTGTCCAGATCGTCCTGGGTAACCGGACGATTAAGCAGTTCATTACCGTCTTTGTCGGTGACTACCAAGGTATCGCCCACCTCGGTGCCGTCTTCCAGGGTGACCTGGGCGGTGAC
>NZ_JACHXM010000069.1 GCF_014192055.1 Halomonas organivorans
TGACCTACGCCATCGTCGGCGGCAACACCGGCGGCGCCTTCGCCATCGACGCGGCCACGGGCGTGTTGAGCGTGGCCGATGCCAGCGCCGTGGATTTCGACACCGACGCCACGTTCAGCCTCGATATCCAGGCCGATGACGGCACCAACGCCCCCGTCACCAGCGTGACCGTCAACGTCACCAACGCCGCGCCGTCCACCCCGGTCGACGGCGACGGCGCCACCGGGGGCTCGGTCGCCGAGAATGCCGCCAACGGCACCGCGGTCGGCATCACCGCCACCGCCAGCGACCCGGGCGGCGGCAACGTCAGCTATGCCCTCACCGACGACGCCGGTGGGCGCTTCCAGATCGACGCCATCACCGGCGTCGTGAGCGTGGCCGACGGCACGCTGCTCGACTTCGAGAGCGCCACATCCCACGCGATTACCGTTCAGGCCTCCGACGACGACGGCGGCGACTCGGCAACGGCCTCCTTCACGATCGACGTCGGCGACGTCAACGAGGCCCCGGCCATCACCAGCAACGGCGGCGGCGCCTCGGCCGCCACCAGCGTCGCGGAGAACCAGACGGCGGTGACCACCGTCGCCGCCGGCGACCCCGACGGCGATACCCTCACCTACAGCCTCAGCGGCGGCGCCGACGCCAGCCTGTTCACTATCGATTCCGCCAGCGGCGAACTGGCCTTCGCCAGCGCACCGGACTTCGAGGCCCCGGCCGACGACGACGGCGACGGCGTCTACGACGTCCAGGTCAGCGTCTCCGACGGCAGCACCACCGACACCCAGGACATCGCCGTCACCGTCAGCGACGTCGACGAGACTCCGGTGTTTTCTGCCACCGGCCCGTTCAGCGTCAGCGAAGCGGCGGGCAATGGCACGACGCTGGGCGACATCCAGGCCACCGACGGCGACGGGGGCGCCAACGACGCCAACCTGACCTACGCCATCGTCGGCGGCAACACCGGCGGCGCCTTCGCCATCGACGCGGCCACGGGCGTGTTGAGCGTGGCCGATGCCAGCGCCGTGGATTTCGACACCGACGCCACGTTCAGCCTCGATATCCAGGCCGATGACGGCACCAACGCCCCGACCACCAGCGTGACCGTCAACGTCACCAACGCCGCGCCGTCCACCCCGGTCGACGGCGACGGCGCCACCGGGGGCTCGGTCGCCGAGAATGCCGCCAACGGCACCGCGGTCGGCATCACCGCCACCGCCAGCGACCCGGGCGGCGGCAACGTCAGCTATGCCCTCACCGACGACGCCGGCGGGCGCTTCCAGATCGACGCCGTCACCGGTGTCGTGAGCGTGGCCGACGGCACGCTGCTCGACTTCGAGAGCGCCACCTCGCACGCGATCACCGTTCAGGCCTCCGACGACGACGGCGGCGACTCGGCAACGGCCTCCTTCACGATCGACGTCGGCGACGTCAACGAGGCGCCGACCATCACCAGCAACGGCGGTGGCGCCACGGCCGCGACGAGCGTGGCGGAGAACCAGACGGCGGTGACTACCGTCGCCGCCGGCGATCC
>NZ_JACHXM010000070.1 GCF_014192055.1 Halomonas organivorans
GAGCTATGGTGATTTCTGGTGTACGGGAGGAGGTAGGAAGGGTGGCGTATCCTATTGATTGATCACGACCAAGATCTCAATCAACACGAGCGGATACGCCATGACCGATTCTACCCTCCGAGCCCTATCACAGCCAGAATCCGAGCCCTCGGACCCGTTGCACGAGTTGTTGCGCCAAGGAGCACGAGACCTGATCGCCAAGGCCGTGGAGGCCGAACTGGCCACCTTCCTGGCCCAGTATGCCGACACGACCCTGGCGGACGGTCGGCAGGCGGTGGTGCGTAACGGCCACTTACCGGAGCGCACCGTGCAGACCGGCATCGGTGACGTCACCGTCAAGGTGCCCAAGGTGCGGGACCGAAGTGGCGGCCAGGCTTGCTTCAACAGCACCCTGTTGCCGCCCTATTTGAAGCGGGCCCGCAGCGTCGAGGAGTTGATTCCTTGGCTCTATCTCAAGGGCGTCTCCACCGGCGACTATCAGGAGGCCCTGTCGGCTCTGCTGGGTGACCAGGCCAAGGGCCTGTCGCCCAACACGGTCTCGCGACTGAAGGCCCAGTGGCTCGACGAGCACAAAGCCTGGTGTCAGCGGGATCTGGCGGACCGCCGCTATGTGTACTGGTGGGCCGATGGCGTCTACAGCAATGTGCGCCTGGATGACCGCCTGTGTCTGCTGGTGATCGTCGGCGTCACGGCGCATGGCCGCAAGGAACTGGTCGCCGTCGAGGATGGCCATCGTGAGTCGGAAGCCAGTTGGAAAGAGTTGCTCACGGGCCTGCGAGAGCGTGGCCTGACCGAGGCCCCCAGGCTGGCGATCGGCGACGGTGCGCTGGGGTTCTGGAAGGCGCTGAGCAAGGTCTACCCGACCACGGCGCACCAGCGTTGCTGGGTCCACAAGACGGCCAACGTGTTGAACAAGCTGCCCAAGTCGGTGCAGCCCAAGGTCAAGGCCGACTTGCATGAGATTTGGATGGCCGAGACGCGGGAGGCAGCCCATCAGGCCTTCGACCGCACGCTGAAGCGCTTCGGCGCCAAATACCCCCAGGCGATGGAATGCCTGGCCAAGGATCGGGGCGAACTGCTGGCGTTCTACGACTTCCCGGCAGAGCACTGGGTGCACATCCGCACCACCAACCCGATCGAGTCGACCTTCGCCACGGTCCGCCTGAGGACGAAGCGCAGCCGGAACTGCGGCTCCCGGGACACGACCCTGGCGATGGTCTTCAAACTGCTCCAGTCCGCCCAGAAACGCTGGAGGCGGATCAAGCACTTCCAGAAGCTGGAGTTGGTCGTCAGCAACGTCAAGTTCCAGGACGGAGAGCAGGTAGCCGATCAATCAGACAGGAATGCGGCCTGACCGCCATCCACCAGATTTGACGATAACTC
>NZ_JACHXM010000071.1 GCF_014192055.1 Halomonas organivorans
CAACAAGCTGCTGGAAACGAAAAGTAAGGCACCGAGGACAATTGCAATATCAGCCAGGTTGAAGGCCGGCCAATGCCAGTCTCGCCAATAGAAATCAAAGGAATCCACAACATAGCCGCGAAAGACCCGGTCAATCAGGTTGCCCATGGCGCCACCGAGGATAAGACTGTAAGCGATGGCTTCTCCTTTATGACGATTTTCAAGGATCAGCTTGATCAGAAAAATCGAGACCACTACCGCGATTCCGATAAAAAAGTAGCGCTGCCAGCCTCCACCATTCGCAAAAAGACTGAATGCGGCACCGGTGTTCCATAGGTGCACCCAGTTAAAGAACGGGGTCACCGAAACATACTCGCCATAGGCCATTGATTGCTGCACCAGCCACTTTACAGCCTGATCAGACGCTGCCAGCAGGCCCGATATGGACAATAGGGCATACGGCGAGAGCTTTTTGCCAATAATGAGCATTATTTAACCCTTCAACGCCAAAATGCGTCTGGCACCGTTAAGTACAATGCCCCCCGCGATGGTGCCGATAATCAGATCCGGATAATTGGAACCGGTCCACGCGACCAGGGCGCCGGCGGTGATGACCCCCAGGTTGATCACCACGTCGTTGGCCGAGAATATCCAGCTTGCCTTCATGTGCGCCCCGCCTTCCCGATGTTTGGATATGAGCAGCAGACAACTGGTATTGGCAATCAATGCGACGAATGCGATAGCCATCATCACCAGCGATTCAGGCTCACTACCGAATACAAAGCGTCTCACCACCTCTACGAGCACGCCCACAGCCAAGATCAGTTGCAGTACACCAGCAAGATGCGCGGCACGTACCTGCATTTTCACGCTATGTCCAACCGCATAAAGGGCAAGCCCGTACACCGCCGCATCGGCAAAATTGTCCAGGGATTCTCCAATCAGGCCGGTGGACTGGGCGATCAGACCGGCAGTCATTTCCACCACGAACAGAAGTGCATTGATGCCGAGCAACCAGCGCAGGGTCCCGGATTCTTGCTTAGCAGAAGCTGCCGAAAACTCGGCGGCCTTGATGGTCTCCGGATTTGCAGCGACGGTTTCCTGAAGCGAGGCGCCTAGCCCCAAGGTCTTCAGTTTCGAGGTGACGGGCTCGACCTCGCCGTCATGCACGACCTTCAGCCGGCGGTTCGACAAGTCGAAGGACAGCGCCCGAATCTCCTCAAAGCCGTTCAGGGCTAGGCGAATCATTCGTTCTTCTGATGGACAGTCCATCTTCGGCACGGCATAAACACTGACCCATCTCCCTGGCGCCTCGGAGG
>NZ_JACHXM010000072.1 GCF_014192055.1 Halomonas organivorans
TTGGTGGGCACATTGGTGCTTTCCACCGCCGTCACCGTGGCACCGTCGGCGCCCTCGGTATCGGCGACATCGCCCGCTGAGGCATCGCCACCGCCAATCACATTGCCGCTGGTTTCGACATCGCTGGCGGTGTCGGCCCCTTCGGTGACGCTGTTGGTGTCATCGGCCGCGGTCGGCGCATCGTCGACGATCTGGATATTCAAGTCGCCGCTGTCGGTCGAGCCATCCTCGTCGGTGGCCGTCACGGTGACGCTGTCCAGTAGCTCATCGACATCCTCGCCCGGGGCGTTGGTCAGCTCGTAGGCATAGTCGAGGGTGATGGTGCCGTCGGCGGCCTGGCTGTAGCCGTTGAGGGTCAGCTCGCCGTACTCGGTGGTCAGGCTCTGCGGCGTATCGCCCAGCGCTTCCACCTCGGCCCGGCTCAGTTCGAGGGTGGCCTCGTCCCCATCCTCATTGGTGTAGGTCAGGCTGACGGCGCCATCTTCCTGCAGACCGTCCAGGGCGGTCAGTGTCAGGCTGGATTCGACGCGGATGTCGTCGGCGTTCGGCGCGGAGCCGTCCGCCAGGCCACTTTCGAACACCACCTGGTCGGCGATGTTGCCGTCCGGGGTGGTGGCGTCATGGTCGTTGGGCACATTGACGGTCACACCGTCGTCGCTGCCGTCGATGGTGATCGTCAGCGTAGCGTCGTCTGAATCGGTATCGCCATCGGTCAGGGTGTAGGTGAACACTTCTTCCAGCTGCTCACCGTCGGTCAGGCCCTGAACGTCGAGGTTGCTGTTATCCAATTGATAGGTGTAGCTACCATCGGCCTCGAGCGTCAGCGTGCCGTATTCACCGTCGATCGTCAGGGTGCCGCCGGTCTCATCGGCATCATTGGCGGGTACATTGGTGCTGGTCACATCGGTGACCGTGGCACCGTCGGCGCCCTCGGTATCGGCGACATCGCCGGCGGAGGCACCGCTATCGCCCAGCACATTGCCGGTCGTGGTGGTCGCCGCATCCTCGGTGACGCTATTGGCATCGTTCTCGGCGGTCGGCGCGTCGTCGACGATCTGGATATTCAGGTCGCCGCTGTCGGTCGAGCCGTCCTCGTCGGTGGC